>NZ_CP041387.1:0-1405000 GCF_007005445.1 Rhodopseudomonas palustris
TTGGGCGCAGAACTGGAGCGCGAATTCAAGGTTCTGTCGTCCCGTCGCTCGTTCGGGCTGAATTTTGAGCGGCATCGCCCGGAAAGCGTCGAACTGCCGGGGCGTCCGATCCGCAAAGGCGACAAGGTACGCATCCTGCCTCCGAGGGGCGAGACCAAGAAGGGCGACCCGCGGCTTTGGAGAGTGCTGGCGATCCGACGCGAGAACGGCAAACGCCTCGCCTATCTGGCGACGATATACGAGACCGAGGCGGAACGGGCGACCGTGGCGACAGACGATCTGATCGTGGTCGCAGAATTCAAGGACTACATCTACCCCGGCCTTGTCAGCACCGGGAAGGTGGATCGTGGCGGCGATAAGCCCTTTCATACCGTCATCAACGGCGAGAACTTCCACGCTCTTGAGGCGCTGACCTACACCCATAGGGGCAAGATCGACGCCATTTATATTGATCCGCCTTACAATACCGGGGCGAAGGACTGGAAATACAACAACGATTATGTCGAAGGCGACGATCTCTATCGGCACAGCAAGTGGTTGGCAATGATGGAACGTCGCCTCCTGATAGCCAAGGAATTGCTGAATACCGACGATTCGGTACTGATCGTCACTATCGACGAAAAAGAATACCTGCGGTTGGGGTTGCTGTTGGAGCAGGTTCTCCCTGACGCTCAAATCGAGATGATTACCACGGTGATCAGTGCGAAGGGCGTGGCTCGTTTCGGGCAGTTTTCACGAGTCGAGGAGTTCATCTTCTTCGCGCGAATTGGAAAATCTACGGTCCAGCTTGGCGAGCAAAACATGCTGGACGATTCGCGTTCGGCAACGGCGCAGATCGGAAAAAGCATCGACTGGCTTGGACTTCGTCGCCGAGAACCAACGGCGAAACGTGGAGCGCGACCTAACCAATTCTACCCAATCTTCGTTAGTAGAGAGACCGGCTACATTGCGTCCATTGGCGAACCGATCTCGGATGACGTTGACCGCCTGAGTGTCGAAACCCCAAAGGGAACCTTTGCTGTCTGGCCCTTGAGACCGAACGGTGGCGAAGGTCTTTGGGGTATCACGCCTGAAACGGCGAAGCGATATCTCCAAGCTGGATACATCCGCGCTCGCAGCTACAAGCCAGAGCTTGAGCAGGTTGCTATTCACTACCTGCCTGGCGGAACGGTGAGCGCGATCCAAGATGGTCGAATCGACATTGTTGGCCGCGATCCGGACGGTGCAGTCCAGGCTGTTCACCGCGAACGCAAGGGTGTTATCCCAAAGCGCGTTTGGAACATGGCATCTCATAATGCGGAGAATGGAGGATCGCTAATCCTGTCCAAACTGCTTCCGGACCGTCGATTTCCGTTTCCAAAGTCACTTTACGCAGTGGAAGATTCGCTTCGCTTCTTCGTTGGCGACAAACCGAAAGCTATCATCCTCGACTTCTTTTCCGGATCCGGCACCACTGCCCATGCCGTGATGCGCCTGAACAAGCAGGACGGCGGCTATCGTCAGTGCATCAGCGTCACCAACAACGAAGTCGCCGCTGAGGAACAGGCCACACTGCGTAATTCTGGCTTACGCCCCGGCGACGCCGATTGGGAGAAGTGGGGCATCTGCGACTTCATTACCAAGCCACGCATCGCAGCCGCGATTACCGGCAGGACCAGCGAAGGCAAACCCGTCGAAGGTGACTACAAGTTCACCGACGAATTCCCCATGGCCGACGGTTTCCAGGAAAACGCCGAATTCTTCACTCTCACCTACGAATCCCCGGTTGCTGTCAGCCACAATCGCGCCTTCGAGCGCATCGCACCGCTGCTTTGGATGCGAGCTGGAAGCGAGGGGCGACGGATCGCCAAGCTGCCACGCGAGGGGTGGGAGGTCGCTGATACCTATGGCCTGCTGACCGATCTGGATATGGCCGCACCATACTGCGCGGCCATTGCAGCCAACAAGGCTATCCGCATCGCGTATATCGTCACCGACGACGAGCGCCGGTTCCAGTCCGTTGCCCGTCAGTTGCCCGACGGTGTCGAGCCAGTCCGACTTTATGAATCCTACCTGACCAATTTTCGATTTTCGATGGGGCGGTGAGCGATGAAGTTTACGCTCAAAGACGAGTATCAGACGCCCGCCGTAAAGGAGGTTCTGGAAAACCTGCGCAAGGCGCGCAAGCGCTGGCACGAGGACGGAGACAAGCACGGCTTTTCACTCACGGCGACCACCGGCGCGGGCAAAACCGTAATGGCGGCGGCGGTGATCGAGGCGCTATTCTTCGGCAATGACGAATTCGAGTTCGAAGCCGACCCCGGCGCTGTAGTGATCTGGTTCAGTGACGATCCATCACTGAACGAACAGTCCCGTTGGCGTTTGCAGCAGGCGTCCGACAAGCTGACAATCTCCGACCTGGTGACGATCGGCAACACCTTCAACCGTGAGAGGCTGGAAGCCGGGAAGGTCTATTTCCTAAACACGCAAAAGCTCTCCAAGAACAGCCTCCTTGTGCGCGGGCACGATTCCGATGATGCCGGTTTGGAAACGGCTGACGGGCAGAAGATCATGCCCGATATGCGCGCCTTCACCATATGGGACATTATCCGCAACACAATCGAAGACCCGGACCTGACGCTTTACCTCGTGTTGGACGAGGCGCACCGGGGGATGAAGGACGGGGGGATAACCACCGCAACCGGCAGACCCACAATCGTCAAGCAGCTCATCAACGGAACGGGCGGAGTGCCCGGCGTTCCGATTGTCTGGGGAATCTCGGCCACCGTTCAGCGTTTCAACGATGCGATGGCCGGAATGCAGGGGCGTTCGATCATGTCGCATGTGGTCGTGGACCCAAAGCTGGTGCAGGCGTCCGGTCTTTTGAAGGACACCATCTCGCTCGACGTGCCGGACGAAATCGGTGACTTTGAGACGGTGCTGCTGCGTCGGGGCACGGACAAGCTCCGCGAAATCACGGAGGCTTGGGCGGCCTACGCCGAAGAGCAGGGCGACACGAATAAGGTGCTGCCCCTGATGGTGCTGCAAGTGCCGAACGCACCAGACCACAAGGACATCGGCAAATGGCTCGATACGATCTTTGAGCGATGGCCGGACCTGCCGCCCGATTGCGTCGCCAATGTCTTCGGAGAGCACAAGACAGAGACCTTCGGCAGCCGAACCGCTCCCTACATCGAGCCCCAGCGCGTGCAGGAATCCGATTGGGTGCGCATTCTGGTGGCCAAAGACGCAATAAGCACTGGCTGGGACTGCCCCCGCGCCGAAGTGATGGTTTCGTTCCGCGCCGCGACCGACAAGACCCATATCACGCAGCTACTCGGGCGCATGGTGCGAACCCCGCTCGCGCGCCGTATTTCGGGCAATGACCGCCTGAATGCCGTGGACTGCCTCCTGCCGCACTTCAACAAGCAATCCGTCACAGCAGTCGTCACCGAGTTGATGACCGGCGGCGAAAGCGGAGAGGAATTGCCGGGCCGTCGCGTCCTCATCAATCCGCGCGAGATGAAGCCGAATCCCGCGATTCCCGAGGATGTGTGGGAAAAGCTTCTGTCCTTGCCCTCGCAAACCCTGCCGAGGAAGCAAGCCCGCCCAGTCAAGCGCCTCACCGCGCTTGCCCATGAACTGGCAATGGACGCGCTTCTGCCCGATGCGGGCAAGAAGGCCCATGCCGAGATGCACAAGGTGCTGGACGACGCGCAAGCGCGGTACGCTGACGAGATCAAGAAAGCGCGCCAGTCTGTCCTGACTGTTGAAGGCAAGACCGTTCAGACGGATGTGCAGACGCAGGCGATGACCTTCGATGATTTCGTAGAAGCCGCTGACTATGCCGTGATCGAAGACGCATACAAGCGCGCCGGCCGAGCGATCAGCCCCGACTTGGCCACGACCTATGCCGAGCGCCTTGCCTCGCAGGTCGAAGACGCGGAGGACGAGGAAGAAGCTCTCATCGAAGCTCATACCACTATCGCCGCAATCGGACTTGTGCCGGGTGTCAAAAGCGACCTTGAGGCAGCCGCCGAGAGTCTGGCGAAGGATTGGCTGGGCAAATACCACGACGACATCAAGGCGCTCACCGATGAACGGCAGGAAGTCTATCGGCAGATCAGCGAAATGAGCGCCAATCCGCTACCAATCGACATCGCGCGTCCGCATACGTGGCTGCAACCGACGACAGCGAGAGAACCCAACGGGAAGGAATATGACCTGCCCCGATACGAACGTCATTTGCTATGTGACGAGGATGGCATGTTTCCTTACAGCGCTGGTTCGACATGGGAACCTGCCGTGCTCAATGCCGAGCTTCAACGGGAAGGAAGCATCGGCTGGTATCGGAATCCAGACCGCGCAAGCCAGGATTCGTTGGGGGTGATCTACGAGGAAGCTGGCGAGAACAGGATTCTACGCCCGGATTTCATCTTTTTCGCTCGGCTGGATGATGGCAGCGTTGCAGCCGACCTTATTGACCCGCATGGGGACTATTTAGCCGACGCGCTGCCCAAGCTAAAAGGGCTGGCTGAGTATGCTGCGGGCAATCTGGAAAACTATCGACGTATCGAGGCTGTCTCAAAGACCAAGAGCGGAGCCTACCGAATGCTCGACATGAAGAACGAAAAAGTAAGAGCAGCGGTGATGACAGCAACGAGCGCGGAGGGCCTTTACGCCAGTCCAGTAGCTGTTGACTATCGGGTATGAGGGACGGTTGGCGGTGGCAGTTGAAGAGTAGGGGCAACCCTGGTTGGCCATTTGGGGGGACAGAAATACGTGCCGATCCGCAGAAGGGGAAATGGTCTCGAAAAATGGGAAATCGCGCTTATCAAGGCGATGGTTGCGCGAGGGGATTGGCCGAATGACCAAGACATTCTTGCATACTTTACACGTCCAACGCGCTCGGTGAACCATCGAGCCATCGCTGAAATCAGGAAGAACGAGAAACACACGGCAGTCAAAGCGGCAACCGATGAGGCTTTGAGCGAATTCTTAGCGACATGGCCCGACGTGGACCCGCAGACGGGCCTAAGCATTCGAGGAGATGAGCTTCTAATAAAGGCGCGGGAGGCAATGATTGCCGCCGTTCACATCTTCAACGGAGCCGGCCTAACCTTTCGCGCGGAACTGTTCATCGTGAGCAGCATCATCGCTTGGACCTACCTGCTGCACGCATGGTTTCGGAGGGAAGGCATCGACTATCGCTATATGGATGCGGACGGCGCCATAAGGAAAACAAAGCAGGGCGAAGACTGCTATTGGGAGTTGGGCAAGTGTCTAAAACACGAGCGTTGCCCTGTATCTGCGGGTGTCATTAAGAACCTTGAGTTCCTTCTGGAAATTCGACACGAAATCGAGCATCGTTCTACCAACCGAATAGACGACGCGATCAGCGCCAAACTTCAAGCCTGCTGCATCAATTTCAACGACGCTATCAAATCCCATTTCGGCACCCAGTACGGTCTGGAGCGGCGCTTGCCCATAGCACTCCAGTTCGTAACCTTCAGTTCAGACCAGCGTGCGGTGCTCAAAAAGGCGAGTTCGCTTCCAGCCCATATCGAAGCGATGATGAATGACTTTCATCACGGACTTACCGAAGAGGAGCAAGCTGACCCGCGTTTCGCTTACCGTGTGGCTTTTGTTCCGAAGGTCGGCAATCGCGCGTCAAACGCCGACCTTGCCGTCGAGTTTATTAAGGCGGATTCCGAGGAAGCGAAGGAAGTTAGCCGAGTGCTGCTGAAGGAGGTCAACAAGAAGCGGTTCACTCCAAAGCAGGTTGTCGAGATCATGCAAGGCGAGGGGTACCCGGCGTTCACTCAGCATTATCACACCCAACTGTGGAAAAGCCTCGATGCAAAAGACCCTGCCAAGGGCTTTGGTTGTGCCGGGGATTATAAGGGGACATGGGTTTGGTTTGATGCGTGGGTTGCCCGTGTGCGGGCGCACTGCCAAGAGCAGGGCGACAAATACAAGTGATGATTGCAGGTCCGGCTCTAGCTGCGTAGCATCAATACGATTCGCAGGAGACAGCAATGCAAGTAGATTTTTCCCAATACTACTACTTTCCTTGCCTCCAATGCTCCGAGCCGGAGCAAATCGGTTATAGCGAGCTGACCAACGAGGACAAAGACGCGATTCTGCCGATCATCGAACTCAGCCAAATTAAGTACGAAGCTTCCTTTGAGGAAACTGTAGCTGTCATTTCTTCGATGTTGCAGGATCGGCCATTCGTTTTGGACTTATCAAAGGACCGCGCACCGCCGGCGTACGTCGCCAAGAACAATCCCGATCACGCGAGGATCGCTAGAATCCAAGCCGCTCAGGATGCCTATAATCAGGCTCTTACCTCACTCCTGACGCCGACGGACGGCTTTTCTACCTGGCGCACGCTGGTAGCAAACTTCCCGAACGCAATCCCCGTACTGCAATTCACCGATCCGGAAACGCAGAGCAATCAGATTTTGCGGCAAGCTGCACAGCTTTCAAAGGATGGGTATGCGCGATTAGCTGTTCGCATCACACAAGAAACAAATGAGGCGCTTTTCTCCGTAATCGGACAGATTGCGGCTATTCTCGATTCAGCGTCGCAGCTCCTCATCATCATTGACTGCGGACAAGGCAGGCAACGCATATCTGAGCGCGCTGAGTTCGCGAAGCTCGCAATCGCTCGCATTCACGAGGAAATGGAACCGTCACAGGCGCTTGTTCTCACAGCCGTATGCTTGAATGACTCCTACACCAGTCCGCCTGACGGCATACTCAAGCTATACGAATCCTGTTCTTGGCACCTATGGTCGCAGGCAAGCGAAAAATTTCCATTTCTATTCGGCGACTACGGCTCCAACTACCGATACAAAAAGACTAACACATTTATGCCGGGGGATTGGAAGGCGCAGGTGGTATATCCGATGGAGGAGGCGTGGCTCGTCTACAAGCATCCTGATGCGCAAGATGCTCAAGGCTGGATCGAGGGCGCTAAGGCGGTGTTGGATAGTCCCAGTTGTGATAAGAAGAATGAATGCTGGGGTAGCGAACTATTGGCGAAGGCTAAGAGTGGCAATATAGATGGCGTCGGCTCCGCCCGTTTTTGGCACGGCGCTAAGATCAATATGCACATTCATCGCCAAATCCGACATGCCCAAGCGAAGTTGGGGGGCGGTGAGCCCTAATCTTGGCTCCTCAGGCGAAGAATATCTCTAGAGAGATTGCAAATCTCTCGTTTGGAGATGCTGTTCATGACGCGCTCGATCATAGCGTCTTTGCTCGCCGACGTTATCATGGAAACCTCTGCTCGTCGCCCCAGCTCCACGAGCTCCTTCTTCGACAAAGCATAGAGTAACGAGCTCACGTCGACATTACGATTCCGTTTTGGGGTTCGAGCCATCCAGAAGCTACTGTCGTCTCGATAGACCATGAGCCCCCACCAAGCGGGAACAGTCTTCCTTGCCGCGGCCAAATGCTTCCGAGTTGTTACCAAGCTGACCCGGTCAAAGAAACGCGAGAAAGCCGGTACCTGGAACGTCAATCGGCGGAGGGTGTCCGCGTCGCTCTTAATCTCAAACCCGGCCAATTCACCATTAACGAGAGCCAAGTCGATGCGTGCGGAAGGACGAGGCATCTTGAATTCCTGTAGCAGCCCCGTCGAACCGTCATCCGGATGCAAAGCCCGCAGCCAATCGACTAGAGGCGCACGAATGCACGCGTCACGAAGCATCCCGGAATCTCTGCTCATTCATGCCCTTCCTGAAGGCAAGCATACTTTGTCATCCGTTATCCAACTCTCAACAAATATAGCCCATTCGAGATTCACCCTGTTCTTATCACTCCTGCCCACCAAGAAAGCACCCGTTCCCTTTCCTCGGCCCCGCCTTCTACAGCGCTATGTGAGGGCGCGAAGGCGGCTCCGAGGAAAGCGAACTACCCTCGGTGCTCTATCTCTAACTCTCTATAGGGATATCGTCAGAGGCATCGCCATAGGCCGAAGCTGTGGAAAACCTCAGCAGGAGTCGACAGATACAGCGTGCTACCCCGGTGCTACCCGGAGCATTTCAGTGGATAGAGACTAAGGGCTAACCCCTTGAAATCATTGGCGCACCCGACAGGATTCGAACCTGTGACCTCTGCCTTCGGAGGGCAACGCTCTATCCAGCTGAGCTACGGGTGCGTGCCCCGTTCCTGTAGCCGATCGCAGGGGGATCGGCAACGGGAGAGAAAAGTGAAATTCTTTCAAGGGGGAAGGCCCCCTCAGGCGGCGGCCGCATGTTCGAATCGTGTCGGGCGCCCCGAACTCAGGCGCGCCAAGCGGCCCAGGCGTGCCGCGACGTAGCTTGCCCAGGCCGCTCTACATCCTTGTGCCAAAGTCGTCGATCGGGACGATGACCTTGCCGATCGGCCACAGCGCGATGCCGGCCAGCTTCAGGTGGGCCCAGGCGAACGGGATGCCGATGATCGTCACCGCGAGCAGCACGGCTGTGACGACGTGCCCGATCGCCAGCCACCAGCCCGCGAACACCAGCCAGATGATGTTGCCGATCACCCCGAGCGGGCCGGTGCCGATGTCTTCGCGGCCGGTGACGGCTTCCCTGGGCACAGCGGTCTGGCCGAACGGAAACAGCGTGTAGACGCCGATACTGAAGGCCGCGCGTGCCCACGGCAGACCGATGATCGTGATTGCCATGATGACTGCCGCAACCGCCCAGCCGACCGCCATCCAGAAGCCGCCGAGCGCGATCCAAAGGATATTCAGCAGAAGCGAGACGGGAGACATGGCCAATCCTTCCGGAAAACGATGTTCGTTTCAACGTCTGCGTCGTGCCCCGGCAAGATCGCAGTCGGCTCGGGAATCATGCCGAGCATCGTGGCCCGGCAGGCAGATGTCCACAGCCGGTTCCCTAAGCCCGAAATCGCCATTATGGCGGCGAATTGCGGTCAAAGCTGCGGGGTATCGGCAATCCTCGTTCACGAGGAATCGCGACTTGCCCTACACCATCACAGCCATTCGACAAGACGAGAAGATGCGCTGCGTGCGCGACAGCGCGCTGATCGCGCTGGCCAAGGTGCGGATTTGGGAGAGCGAGGGCTGGGACGTGGTTGTCGCCGGCGAAGACGGCCGCACGTTCGGCACCGCCCAGCTCGATGCTCATGTGGCGGCGTATCGGTCGCTCGATGGCGCGGAGCTTGGCATCGACGACGATGATCTGATCGGGCCGAAGCCGATGAAGGTGCCGGCGCAGAGGTCGCGCGCCGAGCGCACGACGACTGCGCGTGCTCGGTCGGCGCCCGAGGCGATGCCTGCCTAAGTCTGCTGCGCGCGGACGAAGTTCGTGCCGCTTTAGCCTTCCGCCACGGCGTCGCCCCACGGCTGGGCGATTTCGGTCGCGCCGCTGTTGCTGCTGCCCTGCCGCAGCACCACGCTGGGGCAGGCGAATTTCATCGGGAAGCTCTGCACCCGCGCCTCTTCGTAGTCGAACTGCCGGCGCAGCGCTTCGCGCGTCGCAGCCGGCAGGCGTACGTCGCCGATCACCACCTCGCCTTCGCTGGCGTCGATCCGCGGCTGGTGGATCGCGGCGTCGAGGTCCATGCCATAGTCGATCACGAACGACAGGATCTGCGCCACCGCCGGCAGAATGCGGCGGCCGCCGGAGGCGCCGAGCGCCAGCCTGCGGCCGTCCGGCGCCTGCGCCAGCACCGGCGTGTAGTTGGTCAGGCAGCGCTTGCCGGGCGCCAGCGAGTTCGGCCGGCCCGGCTCGGGATCGAACCACATGATGCCGTTGTTCATCATGATGCCGGTGTGCGGCGTTTCGAATTTCGAGCCGAAGGTCGACAGCAGCGTCTGCGTCACCGCCGCCATGTTGCCGTCGCGGTCGACCACCGAGAAGTGCGTGGTGCAGGCCGGCGCCAGATGCTCGGCGCCGAGCGCGCGGCGGCCGTCGGCGTCGCCCATGTCGCGCAGCCGCTCTGCATAGGCCGATTGCAGCGCCAGCGCGTAGGCCTGATAGGCCGCGGCGTCGGGCTCGCTGCCGGCCGGCGTCAGGCTGTTGCCGAGCACCCGCAGGGTGTGGGCGAGAGTCGGACCGGCGGTCAGCTCCGGTGTCGCGAACACCTTGCCGCCGCGATACGGGATCGTCAGCGGTGCGCGCATTTGGGCGCGGAAGCCGGCCAGATCCTCGATCGACAGCGTCCCGCCGTCGGCCTGGATGTCGGCGGCGAGGCTGCGCGCCAGATCGCCCTCGTAGAAGTCGCGCGGCCCCTGTTCGGCGAGCTGCGCCAGCGTCGCCTGCAGCCGGTCCTGCGGCAGCACGACATTCGATTTGATGCCCCAGGGGGCGTGCGGCGGCAGCCCGTCGATGAGATATGAGGCGGCGCTGGCCGGATACCGGCGCAGATCCGCCGCCACGCTGCCGATCATCAGCGTGGTCCACCAGTCGACCGCCAGCCCGTCGCCGGCGAGCGCGACGCTGGGCGCCACCAGATCGCGCCACGGCAGCCTGGCGTAGCGGCGGTGCGCCTCCTCCATGCCGGCGACCACGCCCGGCACCGCGATCGCGGCCGCGCCGTGGATGTTGCGGTCGTCCTTCACCCGCGGCCACGGAAACAGATCGGACGCCGCTCCGGCGCCGGTCAGCGGATAGTCCTCGACCCGCAGGCTCTGCGGGGTCCGCATGCCGTAGTCGATCACCTCGGTGCGGTCCTCTTCGGCACGATACAGCACCATCGCGCCGCCGCCGCCGATGCCGCTCATCCACGGCTCGACCACACCGAGCGCGAACGTCGTCGCGATCACCGCGTCGATGCAATCGCCGCCGGCCGCCAGCACGTCGGCGCCGATCTCGGCCGCCCGGCGCGACTGCGCCGCGACGATGCCGCCGGTGGCGGTGATCGCGGGCTTGCGGATGTGCTGCAGATTGCTGAATTGGTCGGTCATGCGCAGGCTTTCGCTGGGAGGGACGACACGCGGCGAGGGCCGGCGAGGGGACCGGCACCGGCGAGTGTAGGGCCTGCTGCGAGCGGCTGCTACGACGCAGAAGCAGCCATGCTCGTCAGGCGGCGCAGGTTGAGAGGTGCGAGGTGAGCAACTTGCGGAACGCAGGGGCAGGCACCGCCGGGCTGAACAGCCAGCCCTGCATCTGGGTGCAGCCGAGTACGCTCAGGATCTCGCGCTGCCGCTCGGTCTCGACGCCCTCGGCGGTGGTGGTCATGTGGCGCGCCGCCGCGATGTTGACCACCGCCTGCACGATCGCGGTCGACCCGTCGGTGGTGTCGATGGCGTCGACGAAGCTGCGATCGATCTTGATCTTGTCGAACGGGAAACGCTGCAGGTAGCTCAGCGACGAATAGCCGGTGCCGAAATCGTCGAGCGAGATCCGAACCCCGAGGGCGCGGAGCTGGGTCAGCGTCGACAGCGCCGCGTCGTCGTCGTGGATCAGCACCGCCTCGGTGACTTCGAGCTCGAGCCGGTTCGCCGGCAAGCCGGACGCGCCGAGCACCGAGGCGACCAGCAGCGCCAGCGACGGTTGGCGGAACTGGACCGGTGAGATGTTCACCGCCAGCGTGATGTCGGCGCTCCATTTCGCCGCCTCGGCGCAGGCGGTCGCCAGCGTCCAGGCGCCGATCTCGTTGATCAGGCCGGTGTCCTCGGCGATCGGGATGAATTCGGCGGGCGAGATCATGCCGCGGCTGGGGTGCCGCCAGCGCAGCAGCGCTTCGCAGCCGGTGATCGCGCCGCTGCGCAGATCGACCAGCGGCTGGTAGTGAATTTCGAAGCCGCGCTTGCCGACCGCGCCGCGCAGGTCGAATTCGAGCTGGCGGCGGGCCTTGGCGACCGCGTCCATTTCCGGCTCGAAGAACCGGAAGGTGCGCCGGCCTTCGGCCTTGGCGCTGTACATCGCGAGGTCGGCGTTCTTGACCAGTTGGTCGAGATCGGCGCCGTCGCGCGGCGCGATCGCGATTCCGATCGATGCGTCGGTGGACAGATGGTGGCCGAGGCACTGATACGGCAAGCGGATCGATTCATAGATCCGCTCGATCAGCGTGGTGACGTCGTCGGCGCCGCTCACCGCGATCTGGATGATGGCGAATTCGTCGCCGCCGAGCCGGGCGACGAAATCGGTCTCGCGGACGCAATCGCGCAGTCGGACCGCGACCTGCTTCAACAGTTCGTCGCCGACCGGATGGCCGAGGGTGTCGTTGATGTTTTTGAATTCGTCGATGTCGATGTACAGCAGCGCGAACGGCGCGCCGCGGCCGGCGCGCTGCAGTTCATTCTCCAGCCGCTGCCGGAACATGCTGCGATTCGGCAGATCGGTGAGGCTGTCGAAATGCGCCAGATAGGAAATCTTCTCGGCGTAGCGTGTGCGCTCGGTGACGTCCTCGTGGGTGATCACCCAGCCGCCGCCGGGAACCGGGACGCTGGAGAACTCGATCGAACGGTCGAGAATGCTGTGGACCTCGGAGACCTTTCTGCTGGACAGCTTGTCGATCAGGTCTGCGGTGATGTTGTCGACATTGCCGTAGAGGGATCCGGTGGCCTTGCGGTGCTCGAGCACGTCGCGCAGGGAGCAGCCCGGCTTCACGATGGCCGACGACAGTCCGTACATGTCCAGATAGCGCCGATTGCACACCACCAGCCGCGCCTGCGCGTCGAACAGCAACAGGCCCTGGGACATGTTGTTGATCGCAGTGTCGAGACGTTGCTTGTCGAGCTTCAGCCGTTCCTGGGTCGCGCGATGGTGCTTGCCGATCTGGTTGATGATCAGCAGCAGGATCACCGTCACCACCAGCGCCGAGACGGCGGCAACCGAAACCATCAGCCGGGTTTGCGTACGCCAGCTCGCCAGTGCGTCTTCGATGGTCGTCGTGGTGATCATCACGATCGGTAGTTGATCGAGCGCATGCGACGCCACCAGGCGATCCTGACCGTCGACCGGACTCGGCAGCCGGGCGGTGGTGTCTTGGTCGAACATCGCCTGTTGCAGCGCTGGCCCGTCGCGGAAGTTGCGACCGATCATGCCTTCGGCATAGGGGTGGCGCGTCAGCAGGGTGCCGTCGCTGTGGTGGATCGAAACGGCGGAGTCGCCGATCAGCGAGACCTGTGACAGGAATCGGTCGAAATGAACCGGCGTGATCGCGCGGGAGACGACGCCGAGAAACTCGCCGTCCGCATTGCTCAGTCGCTGCGCCAGCACGATCGTCCAGCCGCCCGCCAGCGCATCGTGCTCCAGTGCGACCGTCGGGCGTTGCGTGGCGCCGGTCTTGTGGTCGAGGAAGTAGGGGCGTTCGGCGATCGAAGCCTCGGGGACCGGCCACACGTCGGACGCGTTGATCAGGTGCCCTTTGGCATCGAAGATCTTCAGCGCCGTAATCTCGGTCGCGCCCCTGGCGCGGGACTGCAACGTCTGGTGCATCGCCAGCGTCGACATCGCGCCGCTGAACGCCTCGGCCGAAGGCTCCGGTGATTGTCTGGCCATCGCGACGATGTCGTGCTGCATCGCCATGAAGTCGTCGATCTCGCGATCGTAGTGCAGCGCCAGCAACATGGCGGTGTTGGCGAGTTCGCGTTCGCCGTTGCGCAGCGCCTTTTCCTTGAAATTGTTGACGGTCAGAACCGTTGTGATGGCGATCCCTGCGATCAGGATGGCGCCACTCAGGATCAGCCACAGAATCGGGCGATGATGGAGCGCCCCGACGAAGGGCAATCGCTCGCTGACGTCCGCTGGGGGGAAGGCCGGATCCTGGGGCCGGAAGCTCTGCATCCGGTAAGAACTACCGGACACAGATGAGAGGCTGGTTAGCAATCAGGGTAAGCGAAACTTGAATCCGGCGGCCTGTCCTGGTCAATTTTGCTCGCAGGCGTGGTGTCGCGTCGGCCCGCCGGGACGTCCCGATGAAAAAGACCGGCGGTACGATCTCCGCCGGCCTGTCAACAGCTACGGTCGAGCGCGGATCTGGCGATCCGACCGCCGACGATCAATTGATCGGAGTGCCCGGTCGCGGCGCAGAGGCGCTATTGGCACGATAGACCTCGAACACGCCCCAGGCGGCGGCGGCGATGTACACCAGCGCCACCAGATTGCGCGGCAGGATCATCGCCAGCGCGATCAGTGCGACCGCCGTGGCGCAGGCCTTCACCAGCTTGTTCTCGTCGGCGAAGATCAGCTTGAAGCGATCCCAGTTGTCGACCTTCAGCGGCAGCTCCAGGGTCTGCAGGCCGAACTTCTCCCACGCGCCCTTGAAGCCGAGGTCGCGCGCCCACAGCAGGAACAGCGCGACCAGGAAGGCGACGATCGTGACGACGGCGGCAGGCGGGCCGCCCGCATAGCCGATCACGACCACGAGGGCGATTGCGAAAGCACCGATCCAATATTGCATTGATTTACCTATTGTCACCCGGCGCTCGCGGGTGCCCCTTCAGGTTCGTCCACGCACGCGTCGCCGCGGGTGGGGTGGAAGAACGGTCAGGCACGCGCACGCTGCCGCGGAGGTCGTCGTCCTCGATGTGCGTCACGATCGCCTGCGCGAAACGGCCGGCGCGCGCCGATTCCTAACTCCGTTGAAATAGGACAAATGAGAAACGCCCGCCAGTCAGGCGAATTGCTGACAGCGCTGCTCGCCCCCGCGGTGGTGACCAAAAGTCGCGTCCGTGTCCTCGCCGTGCTGCGCTACGCGTGGTTGGTATCGTGAGGCGTTCCTTCCGGGGCGTCTACGTCTTTCGTCGCAGCGGCATCGGTATTCTTACCAGCGGTCGACTTAATGACTGCGTAACGACGACCGCGAATAGTCGAGCCCGAGGGGGAGAATACCCATGCTGCAGACGCTCGAAACTACGGATTTGAAAGAAGCCCGCCGGTCGCGAATCGCGCAGTTCAGCGGTCGGGCGGCGACCTTGAAGGTCGGCGGATCTTCGGTGACTGGCATCGTCCGCGCCGTCAAGGAAGACAAAACCGGCGAGAAGCCGCGCTGGATCGTCACGGTTCTGTCGCAGCCGCCGCGGCGCTGATCAGTCGCACTGCAATTGCGCCGGCGGAACGAAGTGGTGAGCGTTCTGGCCCGCCAGCGTCTTCGCTCTCGCCAGCTCGGCGCGCGCCACCACCCGCAGATGCACTTCATCCGGCCCATCCAGGAACCGCATCGCCCGCCCCCAGGTCCATAGATAAGACAGCGGCGTGTCCGGCGTCAGCCCCATCGCCCCGAACACCTGCATGGCGCGATCGACGATCCGCGTCTGCAGCCGCGCCGCCACCACCTTGATGGCCGAGACGTCGATCCGCGCTGCCGCATTGCCGTCGCGGTCCATGCGGTGGGCCGCCTGCATCACCAAGAGCCGGGCCTGATCGATCTCGAGCCGCGATTCCGCAATCCAGTCCTGCACGTTGGCGAAGTCGGCGAGGTGCCTGCCGAATGCCTCGCGCTCCAGCGCCCGCTCTGCCATCAGTTCCAGCGCGACTTCGCATTGTCCAATGGTCCGCATGCAATGATGCACCCGGCCGGGTCCGAGCCGATCCTGCGCCAAGCGAAAGCCCTTGCCTTCCTCGCCGAGCAGATTTGCGGCCGGCACCCGGACGTTGCGGAACACCAGCTCGCAATGCCCTTCCGGCGAATGATAGTGCATGATCGGGATATTGCGGATGATCGACAGGCCCGGCGTGTCCATCGGCACCAGCAGCATCGAGTGTCGCTCGTGCGAGGTCGGCGGCAGGCTGTCGCTCGACACGCCCATCACGATCGCCAGCTTACAGTTCGGATGCGCCGGGCCGGTGATGAACCATTTGCGGCCGTTCACCACGTAGTCGTCGCCGTCGCGTGTGATGGTGGTGCGGATGTTGCGTGCGTCGGAAGAGGCCGCGTCGGGTTCGCTCATCGCGAAGCAGGACCGGATCTCGCCGATCAGCAGCGGGTCGAGCCACCGCGCGCGCTGCTCCGGCGTCGCCGCCAGATGTAACAGCTCCATGTTGCCGGTGTCGGGCGCATTGCAGTTGAAAACTTCCGACGCCCAATGCACCCGGCCCATGATCTCGGCCAGCGGCGCATATTCGACATTGCAGAGGCGCTGGCCGGGATCCTCGTCGCGCAGGCCCGGCAGAAACAGATTCCACAGATCCTCGGAGAACGCCTTCGACTTCAGTCGCTCGATCAGGTCCAGCGGATAGCGCCCGGCCGCCACTTCGCGATGCCAGGCGACATTGGCGGGCTCGACGTGGAAGCGCATGAAGTCGGAGAGCTGCGCTTGCAGCCGCTGCACCTTGTCGCTGTGATCGAAATCCATCTACGGGCTCTCAGGCGGGAAGGACGGCGGTGCAATCCGCCGAAGCCGGCGGCGCCGGGGCGGGGCGTCGCGACGCCCCGCATCAATTGCGCTTCAGGCTGAGTATGTACTGCACGATCTCGGCGGCGTCGCCGGGCGCGATGATCAAGTTCGGCATGTTGGTGTGGTTGGAGCGAAGGAACACGTTCAGCGACAGCGCCGTGGTCGACGGCAGATTGGCGATCCGCTCGAACGCAGGGCCCTTGCCGTCGCGCATGTCGCCGGCTTCGATGGCGTGGCACTCCGCACACCATCCGGCGGCCAGTCTGTGACCGGCCGAGCTGCCGTCCGGCATCGCACCCTCCGCCCGGTGCTGCCGGACCACCAGCAGCACCGCCACGATCAGAATGCCGGAGATCAGCAGCCGAACCCGCCCGTGCGACATCGTCGCGCTTAGTGGCGAACGGTGCCGGGTGCGACGTGGAAGTCCTTGTCCAGCGCGTCGAGCGTCACCTTGTTGGCGCAGTACGCCTGATAGTGCTCGGCGAGCGAACCGTCGGCGATATCGTGATCGCATTCGGCCTTGTGACGGCACAGCGCGCACACCCGCTCGAGGTCGCGCATCACCAGCGGCTGGGCGCGGGCGATCGCGTCCTCGTCGATGCCGAGGACTTTCAGGAGCTGCGGCAACTCTTCGACCTTGTGCGGACCCTGACGGACCAGCTCGTCGAGGTCGGAGGCGGTGACGCCGAGGTCGTGTGCGATACGGCCGAATTCCGCGGAGTCGAACTGACACATTTCGACGACTTCACGCCGGTGCTTCAGCCAGTCGGCGAAGGTTTCGAGAAGCCGGTCGACGAGCGGATAGGGGCGGCTATGGGCAGGCATTTCGCCCTCCAGGATGTCTGACGGTGGCGGTACAATCGCCGAACGCTTCCCGAATCACATTGCGATAGATCAAGCAAGCCGCCCTCGGAAATCACCGGAGGTGACAGCGCCGCCGAGCTAACAAATCAGTTGGACGTTCGCTGTGCGGAATAAGCTCCCGCATCGCTACGCGCGGTGTCGCTGATCGCTTCGCTCAGCGCCGCGCGTAGGTGGCGCGGCTCAGCGTGTGGCGAGCCTGTTCGAGGTGGCGGCCGGGAGCCTCGGGGCGGGCGCTGGTGTAGGACGTTGCCGTCGGTCGTAGTTCCTCGAGGAAGATCGGTTTCGAGTAGTAATAGCCCTGTGCGTAGCGGATGCGGGTCATCGCCTGCAAGTAAGCGAGCTCCTCGAACGTCTCCAGCCCTTCGGCGATCACCGTCATGCCGAGCGCTTCGCTGAGCGATTCGATCGCCCGCAGGATTCCCTGGCTGCGGGGGCGTTTGTGGATGTCGGTGATGAACGAACGGTCGATCTTGATCTCGTCGGCGGTGATGTCGGCGAGCGCCGACAGCGACGAATAGCCGATGCCGAAATCGTCGATCGAGATTCCGACGCCGATCCGGCGCAGCATCGGCAGAATCTCTTTCTGAAAATGCGACTTTGCGACGAACGCGTCCTCGGTGATTTCGACCATGAACCGCGTCGGGCATTCGGTCGCGGCCAGCGCCGCGCAGAACGAGCGCATGAAGTCCGGCGAGCCGGCCTGTCTGGCGGCGACGTTGACGCTGATGCTGGCGCGCTCGCCGAATCTGTCGTTGATCAAGTCGATCGACTTCATAATCTCGCCGAGCACCAGATGGGTGAGTTCGTCGATCAGGCCGAGTTCGACCGCGAGATCGACGAACGTCCCCGGCGCCTGGATCACGCCGTTGTCGTTGCGTAGCCGGACCAGGGCCTCGATGCCCTTGATCTCGTTGGTGCGGATGTCGACCTTGGGCTGGAACGCGCAGCAGAATCGCTTGTCGAGAATGGCCTGGCGCAGCGATTGCTCCAGCGCCATCCGCTCGAGCGCTTCGTGCTCCATCGCGGCGGTGAAGATTGCGGTGGCTCCCTTCGCCTCGCTCTTGACCCGGTACATCGCGATGTCGGCGTTCTGCCGCAGCGCCTCATAACTGCGGCCATGGTCCGGATACAGGCTGACGCCGATCGACGCCGAGGCGAACACTTCCGAGCCGTCGATGTAGAAAGGCGCCTTCAATCGCTGCAACAGGAACTCGATGTGCTCGGCGACTTCCGCCTCGCTGGTGATGGGATCGAGCAGCAGCAGGAACTCGTCGCCGCTGATCCGCGACAGCACGTCGGTCTCGCGCAGTTCCAGCGACAGCCGCTTGGCGATCCCGACCAGCAGCGCGTCTCCGACCGAATGGCCGTAGTAATCGTTGATGTGCTTGAAATTGTCGACGTCGAGAAACGCCACCGCGAAATGCTGCGGTTGCGGCTCCTCGAGCAGCGCGGTGACGTGGCGCTCCATCACGGAGCGATTGGGCAGGCCGGTGAGTTCGTCGTAATAGGCGCGCCGGAACAGCTCGTCCTCGATCGCCTTCTGATCGGTGACGTCGAGCGAGCTCGACAGCAGCAGCTTTCGGCCGGCGATTTCGAACGGCTTGTGCGCGGTCAGCAGCGCGCGCGCGGTTTCGCCGAACGCGATGCGTTCCTCCCGTGTGCCGGATCGGCCTTGCGCCAGCAGCGCGGCGCCGTCGGTGCGGCGGCGATCGAGTTGCGGATTACCGGTGGCGGCCTCTGCGGGTGCGATCCGGTATTGCGTCGCGGCGGCATCGTTGACGAAGATGAACCGGCCTTGCTCGTCTTGCACGGTGACGGCCGAGGGCAGCGCGCGCACGATCTCCTTGAACAGTCGCAGCTCCGCCGCGTCGGGGCCGGCCACCGCATCGGAAGGAGCCGCGGCAAGCGTCTCATCGTTCTCGGCGACGCCGGTCGCCGCGTTCGAGGGAGAGATTGGTTCGGCGCTCGTCATGCGCGCGAAGGATGGCGAGGTCCGCTGTAATAATGGTTAAGTGCAACCGTCAATGCCGGTACGATGCTGCATCCCTTGGGGATTTGAATCGCAGTCGAGTATTTGTCATTAACAGAGTATCAACATCCACAACGAAAATGGCGGCAGGCGATCCCTGCCGGATCAGGGAGAGGCGAAATGGGACGGCTCGACGGTAAGGTGGCGGTGATCACCGGCGCGACCAGCGGAATCGGTTGGCGGACCGCGGAGGTATTCGTCGCCGAAGGCGCCAGGATCGTGGTCGCGGGGCGCCGGGTCGCCGAAGGCGAGGCGCTGGCGGCGCAGCTCGGCTCGTCCTGTGTCTTCAAGCAGACCGACGTCACCGACGAGGCCCAGGTGCAGGCGCTGATCGGCACCGCGCTCGACCGGTTCGGGCGGCTCGACTGCCTGTTCAACAACGCCGGCGGCCCGGCGCAGACCGGCGGAGTCGAAGGTCTCGAGGTCGATCGCTTCGATGCGGCGATGGCGACGCTGGTGCGCAGCGTGATGCTCGGCATGAAGCACGCCGCGCCGGTGATGAAGAAGCAGGGCTCCGGCTCGATCATCAACAACGGCAGCATCGCCGGCCGGCTCGCCGGGTTCTCGTCGTCGCTGGTGTACGGCGCCGCCAAGGCGGCGGTGAACCACTTCACCAAATGCGTCGCGATGGAGCTCGGCGAATCCGGCGTCCGCGTCAATTCGATCTCGCCCGGCGCGATCGCCACCGGGATCTTCGGCAAGGCGCTCGGGCTGACCACCGATGCGGCCGAAAAGACTGCGGCGGTCATGCGCGAGATCTATAAGACCGCACAGCCGATTCAGCGTGCGGGGATTCCGGACGATATCGCCTACGCAGCGGTGTTTCTCGCCAGCGACGAGTCGGCCTTCATCAACGGCCACGACCTCGTGGTCGACGGCGGCATCACCGGTGGCCGCAACTGGACGGCGCAGCAGCAGGGCTACGTCGCGCTGCGCAAGGCGTTCGATCACGGCGAGGGGTGAGATAACGGCGAAGAACGCGCCCGTCATTGCGAGGAGCAAAGCCGACAAAGCGATCCAGGGCTCGGTGCCCTGAGCTCTGGATTGCGTTGCTTCGCTCTCAATGAGGGTCGAAGTTGCTCCGCGAACTACTTCGCCGGCGCCACCTGGACCCGCAGCCCGTCCTTCGGCTTTGGGATCGGCCACATCTGCCATGCGGTCTGGTAGTTCGGCGGCAGCGAAAGGTCGAGGTTCTGCAACAGGTGTACGGCGAAGCACTTCGCCTGCATGTAGGCGAAGTTGAGCCCGAGGCACATGTGGGCGCCGCCACCATAGGGAATCCAGGCGAAGCGGTGGCGGCCGCGGGAGGCGTCGTCGGTGAAGCGCAGCGGATCGAACCTGTCCGGGTTCGGCCAGATCTCCGGCATGTGGTGGGTGTACAGCGGATTGACCGCCACCATGGTGCCGGCCGGAATCGTATAGCCCTTGAAGCTGAAGGCGCGCGTCGCCCGTCGCGGCAGCGACGGCACCGGCGGCCGCAGCCGCATCGCTTCCTTGAACGCCATTTCGGTGAGCGGCAGCGCGTCGAGCTGTTCGAAGCCGATCGGCTCGCCCGGCTCCAGGCCGAGGCCGGCGATCTCCTCGCGCAGTTTCTGCTGCCATTCAGGATGCGCCGCCAGCGCGGCGACGAACGAGGTCAGCGACGAGGTCAGCGTGTCGTGCGCCGCCATCATCAGGAAGCTCATGTGATCGATGATTGCCTGGTTCGACAGCAGCGCGCCGTCGTCGTGGGTGGCGCGGCAGAGCTGCGAGAACAGATCGTCGCCGCCCCTGGCGCGGCGGATCGGAATCTGTTCGGCGAAGTAGGCGACGATGCGCTGCCGGCCCTTGACGCCGCGGGCCATCGCGGTGCCTGGCCACGGTTTGCGGATCGGCGCCACGGAGGCCGCCACCATGTCGATGAAGGCGCGGTTGACCTCCTCGGTCTCCGCGCCGATCGCGGTGCCGAGGAACGAGGTCGCGGCAAGATCGAGGGTGAGCTGCTTCATCGCCGGATAGCACAGCATTTCGCCGGGCTGGTCGCGCCACTGCGCGACCCGGCGGGCGATGCCGGCATTGAGCTCGGCCAGATAGGATTGCATCGGGCCGGCTTTGAACGCCACCGACAGGGTGCGCCGGTGCAGCCGGTGCTCGTCGAAATCGAGCATCATCAGGCCGCGCGGGAACAGCCGCCCGAGGATCGGGCCCCAGCCATGGGTCGAGGAAAACAGCTTGGTATTGTCGAACAGCACCAGCTCATTGGCTTCTGGTCCGAGCAGGGTGATCGAGGTCTCGCCAAGCACGCGGCTGCGATAGACCGGACCATAGGTCCGCCCCATCTTCTCGACCTCGCCCTTCGGATCGGCGAGCACCGCGAGGGTCCGGCCGATGATCGGCCAACCTTCGTCACCGGGAATGTGGGCGAGCGCGCTACGCTTCGGCGGCACTGGCCGAGCGACGAGTGACGAATCCGCGACCTGGATCGACATGGGGCCTCCCTGGGGCATGTTGTATCGGCCATGCGGAGGTGTGCCTCCGTTCTGCGGCGCGTTGCAGTTGAAAATAGGAGGCGTCCGCGTAGCTTGGCAAGGCCAAACCGACGCACCGAGGATTATGACGCAGCGGCCAGCGGCTGGCGCAGCGGCGGTTCGGGCGGCGCCAGGATCGTCATCGGGACGGTGACGCCGCGCAGCGGGTAGTCGCCGAGCGGCTCCAGCGGTGCGTCGATATGGGCCGCGGCCGCCGCCGTCACCAGGATGCTGCGGCCGATGCTCTTCTGCAGTGCTTCGACCCGGCTGGCTTCGTTCACGGCCGGTCCGATCACGGTGAAGTCGAGCCGTTCGGCGGCGCCGATATTGCCGAAGAACACTTCGCCCTCGTGCAGCGCGATGCCGGCGCGCAGCGGCCGCCAGCCGTCGCAGTTCACGCCCGCCGGATCGATCAGGTTGAGCCGCGACAGGCCCGCCTGCGCTTCCATCGCCGCCGTCAGCGCGGCGTTGCCGGCGGCGCGCGGATTGTCGCCGAGCGGAAACACCGCCAGCAGACCGTCGCCGATGAACTTCAGGACGTCGCCGCCGTTGCGCAGCACCGCGTCGGCGAACACCTCGAAGTAAGCGTTCAGCAGCGCGATCATGTCGTTGCCGCACAGCCGGTCGGACAAATCGGTGAAGCCGCGCAGGTCCGACATCCAGATGATGGCGCGGATCGGCTCGCCGGCGCCGCGCTTGATATCGCCGCTCAGCACCTTGGCGCCGGCCACCGGACCGAGATAGGCGCCGAGCGCGTTGATGGCGATCCGGGTCGCGACGTGACGGCCGACATGCAGGCCGAACAGCGTCAGCAGACGCTGGAACTGCGCCAGATGGTCGTCGCTGAACCCGCCGGGTTGCGTCGTCGCCAGCGTGACGGCGTGGCGAAAGCGGTCGCCGCCCATCGGCAGCGCCAGATACTCGGTGTAACCGCCGGCCGCGAGGTCGCGCATGATCGGGAATTCCGCCTGCGCGGCGGCATCCTGCGGATTGCGTCGGATTGCCTTGCCGCCCTGGAACAGGTTGTGCAGCGGGTTGAGTCGGAACGCGTCGGTATCGGCGGTCGATTGGTTGACCTGGACTTCGTCGCACAGCCCGTCGGAGGCGCGCCAGTTCCAGGCGAAGCCGAGCAATTGCGGATGCAGGGTGCGGATGTGCAGCGAGGCGCGATGCACCGGCAGCCCGACCGCGGTCATCCGCCACATCAGCGATTCGAATGTCAGCAGCATTTCCGGTTCGGCGGAGGCTTCGTGCAGCAGCCAGGTGTCCAGCTCGGCCAGCGTGATGCTGGCGGGCAGGCAGGCCCGGCCGCGCTGGCTGCGGCGGATGATGCTGACGCCGGCGGGATAGACGCGCATCGCGTCGGGTGGAGCGGTTGGATCGGTCACGCATGAACTTTCGTTGAGGATTGCGGCGGCAGCGAGCCGCGACGGCCTGCCGCACAAGGCGATCTTGCCCCGGCCGGCGGCATTCCCCATCTCACGGATGCGTTATCCCGGCTCCCTCAAGGAGCGGAAGACGCAGGAGGAGGACCATGAGTTACTTCAAGACCGCTCTCTTGCTGGCCGGCCTGACCGCGCTGTTCATGGGGGTCGGCTATCTGATCGGCGGCGCCAACGGCGCGCTGATTGCGCTCGTCGTCGCCGCGGCGATGAACATCTTCACCTATTGGAATTCCGACCGGATGGTGCTGTCGATGTACGGCGCCCACGAGGTCGACGAGCGCACCGCGCCGGATCTCTACCGGATGGTGGCGGAACTGGCCGGCCGCGCCTCGCTGCCGATGCCGCGGGTATTCATCATGGACAACCCGCAGCCGAACGCGTTCGCCACCGGCCGCAATCCGGAGAACGCCGCCGTCGCCGTGACCACCGGGTTGATGCACCAGCTTAGCCGTGAAGAACTCGCCGGCGTGGTGGCGCATGAGCTCGCGCACATCAAGAACCACGACACGCTGCTGATGACCATCACCGCGACGATCGCCGGTGCGATCTCGATGGTGGCGCAGTTCGGCATGTTCTTCGGCGGCAACCGTGAGAACAACAGCGGCCCGGGCCTGATAGGCTCGATCGCGCTGATGATCCTCGCCCCGCTCGGCGCCATGCTGGTGCAGATGGCGATCAGCCGGACCCGCGAATATGCCGCCGACGAGATGGGCGCGCGGATCTGCGGTCAGCCGATGTGGCTCGCCTCGGCGCTCGGCCGGATCGAAGCCGCCGCGCATCAGGTGCCGAACGTCGACGCCGAACGCTCGCCGGCGACCGCGCACATGTTCATCATCAACCCGCTGTCGGGGCAGGGCATGGACAATCTGTTCGCCACCCACCCGTCCACCGACAACCGGATCGCGGCGTTGCAGCGGCTCGCCGCCGAAATCGGCGGTTCGGCCCGCTCGGCGCCGGCGTTCGCGCGCAGCAGCGCTGCGCCCTGGAGCGGCACCCCGCGCGGCACCGGCCGCAGCCCCTGGGGGGGCCAGCCGCGTGGCCGAGGTCCGTGGGGTTAGTCCCTGCCAAGTGATCGATGCTTCGAAGGCCCCGGTTTGCCGGGGCCTTCTTGCTGATCGGTGAACTTCATCCGTCATTGTGAGGAGCCGAAGGCGACGAAGCAATCCAGCCGCTTTGTGCGCGTGCTTCCTGGATTGCTTCGCTGCGCTCGCAATGACGCCGAGAGACTGTTGCCGAGCGACGGCTGTTTACCTGACTGGTAATCGACCCGATGATGGCGGGCTGCGAACGTGAGGCAGCTCAAGCCTCGCCGGGATTCGTCGCCATGCACACGACCGTCACCGCAACGATCGATACCTCCCGCCGCTGGCGGGTGCTGGCGATCGTGGTCGCCGCGCAGTTCATGTTCGGGGTCGATGCCTTTATCGTCAACGTCGCGCTGCCGACGATCTCAACCGAACTCGGCGCGTCATCGTCGCAGCTCGAGGCGGTGATCGCGATCTACCTGATCGGCTATGCGACGCTGATCGTCACCGGCGGCCGGCTCGGCGATATCTTCGGCACCAAGACGGTGTTCCTGCTCGGTGTCGCTGGCTTCACGTTCACTTCGCTGTGGTGCGGGCTGGCGCGCTCCGGTCCCGAGCTGATCCTGGCGCGGCTGGCGCAGGGCACCACGGCGGCGTTCATGGTGCCGCAGGTGCTGGCGACGCTGCACGTTCTGTTTCCGGACGCAGCGCGCGCCAAGGCGTTTGCGATTTACGGCACCGTGCTGGGGCTTGCCGGCGCCACCGGCTTTGCGCTCGGCGGCCTGTTGGTGACGCTCGATCTCGGCGGCTTCGGCTGGCGTTCGATCTTCTACGTCAATGGTCCGGTTGGGCTGATCATCATCGCGGCCGCCGCCAGGGTGATGCCGCAGACGCCGCAGCGGCCGGGCACGCGGCTCGATCTCGGCGGTGCCGTGATCCTGTTCGCCGGCCTTGTCTGCGTGATCGGCCCGTTGCTGTTCGGCCGCGATGTCGGCTGGGCCGGCTGGGTCTGGGCCGTGATGGCCGGCGGCGGCGCGATGCTGGCGCTGTTCCTGCGCTACGAGCGCCGCATCGCTGCGCATGGCGGCATGCCAGTGGTCGACCTGACGCTGCTCGCCGATCGCGCTTTCGTCCGCGGCCTCGGCGCGGTGTTCTGCTTCTTCTTCGCTAATCAGTCGTTCTATCTGGTGATGACGCTGTACATGCAGCTCGAGCTGAACGTGCCGCCGCTGCAGGCCGGCTTGGTGTTCCTGCCGCTGGCACTGGCCTTCGTAATCGCGTCGCGGCATTCCGGGGCGCGGGCCCGGCGCCGCGGCGCGCTGGTGCTGATCGAGGGCTGCCTGCTGCAGATCGCCGGTCTCGGCCTGATCGCCGTAACGGTGACGGTGATCGCGACCCCGACGCCGTTCGAGCTGGCGCTGGCGCTGCTTGTCGCCGGCTACGGCCAGGGGCTGGTGATGGCGCCGCTGTCGGGCGTGGTGCTGTCGAGCGTGCAGGCGACCAGCGCGGGCTCGGGCTCGGGTCTGTATGGCACCACCACGCAGATCGCAAGCGCGGCCGGCGTCGCGGCGCTCGGCTCGGTGTACTTCACGCTGGCGCAAAACGGCTCGGGCCGTCTGGCGCTGCTTGGCGCGCTGGCGCTGCTCGGGCTCGCGATCGCCGGCTGCATCGGGCTGCTGCGCTGGATGCGCCGCGCCGTGGTGGTGGCGGCTTAAGCCGGCACGTTCTCGGCGAGGCACGCCACAGCCGCGTCGACGCCGCCGCGGCTGTGCGGGATGCCGAGCGCGGTCAGCGCCATCTCGATCACGCCGAGCGTGCCGAGCACCATCGGGGCGTTGACGTGGCCCATATGGGCGATGCGGAATGCCTTGTTCTGCAATTCGCCGATGCCGACGCCGAGCACCACGCCGCATTTGTCCTTGCAGTAGTGATGCAGCGCCGCGATGTCGTGACCCCCGGCGGCCCGCACCGTGGTGACGGTGTCGGCGCGTTCGTCCGGGTGCTCGATGTTGAATCCGAGAACGTTGCCTTCGGACCAGACGTCCACGGCCCGGCGCACCGCGCCGGCGAGCAGATGATGACGCCGGAAGGTGTTGTCGAGCCCTTCGGCGAACAGAATGTCGAGCGCCTTGCGCAGCGCGAACAACAGATGCACCGGGGCCGTGCCGGCGTATTTCTGGTAATGCTCCGGTCCGTCGCGCTCGCTCCAATCCCAATACGGCGTGCGCAGGCCGGCGCGCTGGTGCACGGCGCGGGCGCGGTCGCCGACCGCGACAAACGAAAGCCCGGGCGGCGACATCAGTCCCTTCTGCGACGCCGACATCGCCACATCGATGCCCCATGCGTCCATCTCGAACGGCATGCAGCCGAGCGACGCCACCGCGTCGACCATGAACAGCGCCGGATGGTCCGCCGCCTTGATGGCGCGGCCGATCGCTTCGAGATCGTTGCGGGCGCTGGAGGCGGTGTCGACCTGCACCACCACGATCGCCTTGATGGCGTGCTCGGTGTCGCGGCGCAGCCGCGCTTCCACCTCATCGGGGCGGACCGCGCGGCGCCAGTCGCCTTGCAGCACTTCGACGTCGCAGCCCATCGCGCGGGCCGCGTTGCCCCAGCCGACCGCAAATCGTCCGCTTTCCAGCACCAGCACCTTGTCGCCGCGCGACAGCACGTTACTGATCACCGCCTCCCAGGCGCCGTGGCCGTTGGCGATGTAGATGTAGGACCTGCCCTTGGTGGCGAACAGCCGGCTGAGATCCGTCAGAAGCCCCTCGCTCAGCGTCACCATTTCTTTCGAATAGATGTCGAGCGCCGGGCGGTGCATCGCCTGCAGCACCTCGTCGGGCATGGTGGTGGGGCCGGGAATCGCCAAGAATTCCCGTCCGGCGCTGACGACCATGATGCTTGTCCCTGTGATGAGAGGTTGCGCGACCATGCCGGGCCGCGGAGCCGATTTCAAGGCGCGGTCGTGCCGGGCTCGATTGCGCTCGTGACGGTGCGGAAGATCTGGTCCTTGATCTCGGTGGCCAGCGGGCTCGGCAGAATTTCGGCCGGGCTTCCGCGCTTCTTGCAGCCTTCGGCCAGCCGCAGGATCCAAACCTCGCCATCGGTGTAGTACAAATCGCCTTCGCCGTTACGGCCGACGATGGTCGGGCCGACGCCGGTGATCTGATATTTCGCGTCGACCATCGCGGCGGCTTCCAGATCGGCGGCGAATTGGTCGCGCTCGGCGTCGATATCGGGGGCGATGTGATGCGTCACCGCGCCGGTATAGTGGCTGACGCCGACGCCGCGGTCGAAGGTGGCGCTGCCGAGCCAGACCGGGCGGCCTTCCTGGCCGCTGTCGAGCACTTTCCACAACCGCACATGATTGCGCCGGTCGGCGCTGCGCCCGTCGGGTTTCTCGAATGCCAGATCCTCGCGGCGGTCGAGGTAGTACAGGCTCGACACCGGCGCGTCCGGATAGGGGCGGTCGAGCAGCACGCTGCCGGCGATCGCGATCGAGGAGCGCAGCGTGATCGGATCGGCCGGGTGCCAGTTCGCCGCCAGGATCGCGCAGACGACCTCGTGCTGATCGCCGATCAGCCCGACATTGATCGGATCGCCAGGAATGCCCTGCGCGGTGCGGGTCACCATCGGCATGTCGGCGAGCCGGCGCTGATGTTCGTAATGGGTCCAGAACAGCGGCAGCGCCATATAGGCGAGGATCGCGTAGCAGCCGATCAGCACCACCGAGATCTGCCAAGCCCGCCGCAGCCGGCGTCTGCGCGGCCGCTGCGGATGCGACGGATCGTGTGCTGTCTGCTTCAACGTTCGTCCCCGAAGGTCGGCCTTGCGGACTAACGCCGCGTTTCGCGGCAGCCGGCGGCTTCGGCTTCCTCGACCGAGCAGAACCAGCGGGTGCCCTTGCTGATCTTCATCCGGATCTTTGCGTACCAGCGGCTGGTCGGCTTATGGTAGATGCAGAACCCGGATTTGTTGACGTTCCCCTTGATTGTGCAATCCGGCGACGGCGCCACCGGACCGGAGGCCGAGGCGAGCAAGGTCCGCCGGGCATCTTTCGGCGGCTTGGTGGCGCCCAGAATCGGAGTCTTGCTGCTGCGCACCCGCCACGCCCAGGGCGCGATGAACGAGCCCTGCCACAGCCCGACCTTGGCGTCGCGCGCCGCCTTCTCATCCGGCTCATAGGCACGCGAATGCTGCAGATAGGCCAGCGCCCAGCCGCTCTTCACCATCCATTGGGCGATATCTTCGCCGTCGACGTCGCATTTGGCGATCGCGCGGCCGGCCTTGTCGACACGCTGGACATGGCAGATCCAGCTCTTTCCGGCGGTATGCTGAACCAGCGCGTCGCGTGCGGCGACCCCGCAGGTCCAGCGGTCGCCCTTCGGATTGAGACAGAGCTGATCCAGCCCGGGTGCGTCGATGCCGGCGAGGCGGATGCGTGTCTTGCCGATCAGCGCATGGTCGCCGTCTCGGATCTTTGGCACGCCGCTGACGTCGGCGGCCTGTGCCGTCACCGGCAGATGCAGGAGTAGAAGCGGCAGCAGCCATTTGATCAGCTTGACCATGCGTCGACCTTCCCGGCAGTCATCCTTGCCGCTCACCAGGTTCGCCGATTGTGCTGAATCTTGGGCCGCCGGGCCAGCGCCGCGGCCATGCGGTGCTTCAACTTCGCGCGAAGCTCAGCTTTGGTGCGCCGGCTGCAGCAGCGCCTTGCGGGCCAGCGCCAAGCCCATCAGCACGAATGCAGAGGTCACTTCCGGCCCGCCGACCAGGATGCGGGTCGGCGTTTTCATCTTGTTCCATTCATAGGCCTTGAACGGGGCGCGGCCGCCGCCTTCGCCGAGATGGCTCAGGATGCAATGCAGGGCCGGCGCGAATTGCGCAGGATCGCCGCCGAGATGGCCGAGCGCGATCAGCGCCAGCGCGGCGTCGAACACGTTCATCTCCTTGGCGATCAGTTCGTCCTGCACGTAGGCCAGCACGCGCTGCCGGATCGCTTCGAACACGCCGTCCGGATCGATCGTTCGCCTGGCGGTCTCGTCCAGCGCCCGGAACGCTGCGTAGCAGCGGCCGAAATACGCGCAATACAGTTCGGGCAGATAGTAGACGTGTGATTTCGGATCGGCGAATGCGCCGCTCGCCACCAGCCGGCGCTGGAAATCGACGATGCGGCGCACCGTCTCCAGCCGTGCCGGAGTCTCGACGATCCGCCAGCGCGCGCAGTTGCGGAAGCTGACCTCGAGCACGTCGAGATTGAGTGTCGGGTCGAGGTCGTTGCCGAACGGGCGCTCGCCGGCCAGGCTGTCGATCCAGGTGACGATGCCGCCGTCGTAGTCGACATTGTCGTTGAGCGGCACCGTGACCATCGGCGCGTTGGCGCCCGCGCGCACCTGATAGGTGCGATAGAAGTCGATCAGCGGCTGATCGATGATCGGATCGGACGAATTCGCCTGGGTCGCGGCCGAAATCGAGCAGGCGGTGGTGTCGCAGTCCGGAACGTAGACGCCGAAACCGAGGTTGTGTTTGACCTTGGTGAAGAACCGGGAAAACCGCGGATGCGGCGGCGGCGCCAGTGCGGTGATCACGTCGAACGGCTCGCCGTCCGGCGTGCGCACTCGCTCGCGGCTGGTCTTCAGGCAGAACTCGGCCATGTCGGCGATGATCCGCCGCGCCGCCCGGGTGTCGTCGGGCGTGCCGAGACCGGTATCGATGAAGCCGAGCAGCGCCTCGATGTAGAACGCGTCGTAATAGGCCGAGCGATGGCGGATCTGCACCGGCGACCACATCGGCTCCGCAATCCCGCGCCAGCGCGGATTGATCACACCTGCGGCCGGCGAGCGGGCGATGAACACCCGCGCCAGATTGAACAGCAGCGTCGAATTCTTGTAGCTGCGCGCATTCAGCCCGGTCAGCGCCGCCAGGAACGCGCGGCCGTCGAAATCCGGATCGCCGATCAGATTGAACGCCGCGTAGGCCGGGATGAAACCGTTGCGGCTCCATGATTGCAGCAAATGATCGCCGCAGGCACGGATCGCGCTGTCGATATCGGCGAGGCGCGGCGTCTGCGGCGGCGCCACCCAAACCGGCGGATGCGGGTGCTCCAGCCTGACGCTGTCGATCAGCTCTGCGATCGGTGCCCCGATCGCAGCCCAATCCGGCTCTGCGTCGTCGCGGGCGCTGATTAGTGCGTCGCGAAGGCTGCGGAATCGAACCGGATCCTTGAGCTCCGGCAGCCCGGCCTTGCGCAGCAGCGGTCGGAGCACCGGGTTGCCGAGCGCGGTGTTGTAGAATTTGGAGATGTGCGGGTCGCCGTGCTTGTGGCCGCGGAACACCGGGTCGCACAGGTCGTACAGCGTCGGCGCTTCCTTCCGGGCGGTCAGCGCGCGGTACGCCGCGCCGGCCATCTTCAGCACATCCATGATCGTCTTCCGCGCGCCTGAACGTCTTCCAGTCATTGAGGAATTGCATGGACGGGCGGGGATTACAAACCGCCGCGTCCGGCTTCGCCCCTGATCCGGATCGTCAAGGCGTAAGACAGAACAGAACGCCCGCCAAAGATGAAAATTGTCGCAGTACAGATCAGTGAAGCATTCGCGGCGCTGCGTGATGTTCCTCGCGGTTGTCGCGATGGAGCGCCGGTTGAATAGCAAAGATCAGCGGTACGGCAGGGCAGGAGGGCTGTCCTCGTTCGACGGTCGGAGTTCCTGATCGCTTGCCGGAGCGAGCTGAACTGTTTAATGAATTGTTATTGTGCGGCGCCGCAAATTGAGCGCAATTCATAAGCAGAAGACCCGGTCATCCCCTGAACCTGAACGGTAGCGATGCGACGAATGCCTGCGCGCGCCGATAAGGACGATTGACGATGAAGATCCGGTTGCATCGCTTGTCACGGCGGACCCTTACCGCGGCAACGGCCTTGGTGGGCGTCGTGTCGCTGGCGATCGGTGCGAATGCGGCGTTGAACAAGCGTCCGGTCGAATCCGCCGGCGCTGCCGCGACGGCCACCGAACAGGCAACCGCGACCTCGTCACGGCTGGCGCTGGTGATCGGCAACGCTCATTACCCCGATGCCGCAGCGCCGCTGGTCCAGCCGATCAACGATGCCCGTGCGCTCAGCGCCAGGCTGCGCGGCGACGGCTACGACGTCGACATGATCGAGGACGCCCGCCGCGACGATATTCTGCGTGCGGTTCAACGCCTCAAGGCGCGCGCGCGCAAGGACGCGACCGTGATGCTGTTCTTCGGCGGCTACGGCATCCAGTCCGGCCGCGACAATTACATGATCCCGGTCGACGCCAAGATCTGGACCGAGATGGACGTGCGCCGCAGCGGCGTCAGCGTCGAGCAGGTGCTGGCGGAGATCAGGGCCGCCGGCGCAAACGTCAATCTCGCGGTGCTCGATGCCTCGCGCCGCAATCCCTTCGAGCGCCGCTTCCGCACCTATTCGCACGGACTGGCGCCGATCGAGACGCCCGCCAATGCGCTGGTGATGTCGGCGGCGACGCCGGGTCAGGTCGCGGACGACAATGACGGCGCCCACAGCGTACTGGTCGGGGAATTGCTCAGCTCGCTGGCGTCGCCCGCAGGCGCCGAGGCAGCGTTCGCCCAGGCGCGGGCGGCGGTGATCAAGGCGACCAACGGCGCCCAGGTGCCGTCGATGACTTCGTCGCTGGTCGCGGACGTGCCGCTGGTGCCGATCGCTGATGCGACGCCCGACACCGGCGGCTGAGCAGCCTTCCGCACATCATCCTGGCTGAAACGAAAAGACCTGACGCGGCGCCCGCGTCAGGTCTTTGGTTTGAGCAGATGCTGTGATGGCTCAGTTGGACTGCAGCACGAAGCGGCGGTTGTCCTTCTGCACCGGACGGGCGTTCATCGGATACAGCTTGGCGAACGCCGCGACGTCCTCGGCAGCGACCGTGATCGGATCGGTCAGCACCATCCAGTCGACGATCTCCGAGCACGGCGGCGTGGTCAGCGAGCCTTCGTAGCGATAGTAGCTGAGCTTGGCCGGCAGCAGCGCATTCGGGTTGATCGCTGCGTCGGCCTTCACCGCCGGTCCCTCGCTGTGCGGCATGGTCGCGACGATCTTGGCGAAAGCCGCGTTGCTGGCGCCTTCCTGCATCAGCACACCGACCACGCCGAGCGTGCCGGAATCCATACGGTGGACGAAGTGCACTTCCATCGGGAACGACTTGCCGTCGATCAGGTGTTCGCTCGGACGATGGAAATGGAATTGCACCAGCTTGAAGGTCGCGCCACCGAGCTTGAGCGTCGAGCCCTCTGCCATGTTGAGCTGGATGGTGTGGCCGTTGTTGACGATGGTGTCGGCCGTGTCGGCCCACTGCACCTGCAGCGGAAACAGGTTGGCGCCGACGGTCGAGCGAATGTCGACCGGCGATTGCTGCACGCCGATCGAGCAAATCTGGTTGGCGGGATCTAGCTCGCCCCATTTCGCCGGAGCGCCGTCGCCTTCGTAGCCCCAATGATGGGCGCCTTCGGCGGCGACGCCTGCGGTGGTGCAAAGGGGGCATAGAGCGAGGCCGGCAAAGGCCTTCAGGATATTGCGACGGTCCATCGGACGTCTCCCGGGTTGCTGCGCGGAACCAGCATTGCGCGGCTCGGGAGAAAAAGTGAAGTGGGACGAATGAACGATGACGGTGTCTTTTTACTGACTGGCCCAGACGATGCGGCCGATCCATTCGACCTCCGACGGCGCAAACGTCCGGTCCGGGTGACTGGGATTGAGCGACGCCAATTCGATGACCTTGGCGGTGCGCCGCTTCAATTCCTTCACCATCACTTCGCCCTTGGTGGTCTTCACCACCACCCGGTCGCCGCGGTGCACCGCGGCGCTGGGCGAAACCACGACGATGTCACCGTGGCGATAGGCCGGCTTCATCGAATCCCCGGAGATCTGCAGCGCGTAGGCGTGCTCGTCGCTGATCGACGGCAGGCCGATCTCCTCCCAGCCCTTGCCGACCGGAAAGCCGCCGTCGTCGAAATAACCGCCGGAGCCGGCTTGGGCGAGGCCGAGCAGCGGCACCGACTGCACCACCCGGGGACGGTCGTGGATCAGTTGCACGAAAGTATCGATCGCGGTGTTGGTGGCCTGCAGCGCCTTGGCGACTGACTCGGTCGACGGCCAGCGTTCGCGGCCGTCGTTGGTGATCCGTTTCGACTTGTTGAAGGTGGTCGGATCGAGGCCGGACTTCTTGGCGAGTCCCGAGGGAGACAGGCCGGACCGCTCGGCCAGCCGGTCGAGCGCAGTCCAGATCTGATCGTGCGTCAGCATTTGCATCGGAGGCACCCGAATGCGCCGTTGCTTCGGCGAGGCGAAACGAACTTTATACTAGGAATTATTGCCTTAATTGGCGTCGATATGCAATCCTGTCCGGCAACAAAAACACAAGCTCTTGCGGAGCCTCGGAGCGGCCGATACGGTCGAGCCGAGGTTCGGCCGATGGCCGGGCGACCGAATGCGCGCGGGTCCGCTATGCGGGATTCGATTTTGCGCTTCCGACGTGCGCAACTTATTGTTTCAGCGGATGTTTCGGTCGCCCAGAAATTTGCGGGACCGATCGCCGCCGCCCCTGGAACCAGCCGCAAAGACGGGAACTCGCGCCGTTGCGCACGATTTACAAGATTTGTGACGCCGCGGCCTGGCGCGACGCCGAACGGGCCGCGGTCTACCGGGGCAGTGCCGACGACGCCCGCGACGGCTTCATCCATTTTTCGACGGCGCCGCAGCTCGCCGGGACGCTCGCCAGGCATTATGCCGGCAAGGCCGATCTGAAGCTGATCGCGGTCGACGCCGCTGCTCTCGGAGACAGGCTGCGCTGGGAGCCTTCACGTGGCGGCGAATTGTTTCCGCATCTCTATGGCGAGTTGCCGATATCGGCGGTGACCGGCGTGCAGGATCTCGCCACCCGCCCCGATGGCAGCCATCTGGTGCCGGAGCTCGCGCCGTGATCCGCGCTTTCGATGCCGTCTCGCTGCCGCTGCTGCGCTGGCTCGATCCGGAAGACGCGCACCGGCTGGCGATCCAGGGCCTTAAACTGTGGCCGCCGGCCAAGCCGCGTCCCGACAATCCCCGGCTCGCGGTGCGCGCCTTCGGCCTGAACTTCCCCAATCCGGTCGGAATCGCCGCCGGCTTCGACAAGAACGCCGAGGCGCCGGATGCGCTGCTGCGGCTCGGCTTCGGCTTCGTCGAGGTCGGCACGGTGACGCCGAAGCCGCAGGCCGGCAATCCGCGGCCGCGGCTGTTCCGGCTGGAGCGCGACGAAGCTGTTATCAACCGCATGGGCTTCAACAACGACGGCGCCGAGGTGGTGCTGCGCCGGCTCGCGGCGCGCGCCCAATATGGCGGCATCGTCGGGGTCAATGTCGGGGCCAACAAGGACAGCGACGATCGGGTGGCGGACTACGTCAAGCTGATCGAGACCTTCGCGCCGCTGGCCAGCTACTTCACCGTCAACGTGTCGTCGCCAAACACGCCGGGCCTGCGCAATCTGCAGCAGGCCGCCGCGCTCGACGATCTGCTGGCGCGGGTGATCGACGCCCGCGAGCGGGTGCGGGCGGCTGCGGGCGATACCCCGGTGCTGCTCAAGATCGCGCCCGATCTGTCGCTCGGCGAACTCGACGACGTCGTGCACATCGCAAGGTCGCGGCGGGTCGACGGCATGATCGTCGCCAACACCACATTGTCGCGCTCGCCGACCTTGCGCGACCGGACCCGGATCGGCGAGCAGGGCGGGTTGTCCGGCCGGCCGCTGTTCCGACTGTCGACCCGGATGGTTGCGGAGACCTATGTGCGCGCCGAGGGTGCGTTCCCGCTGATCGGCGTCGGCGGCATCGATTCCGGCGGCGCCGCGCTGACCAAGATCCGCGCCGGCGCGACGCTGGTCCAGTTGTACTCGGCGCTGGTCTACAAGGGGCTTGGTCTTGTCGAAAGCATCAAGGCCGACCTCGCCTCGACGCTGCTCCGCACCGGCCGCGATTCGCTGGCCGAAATCGTCGGCGCCGACGCCCCGATGATTACTGCCGAAGAGTGGCCGGTCTGAGCGTTCGACGTTCTGCTACTCACACCCCCCGTCATTCCGGGGCGCTCGCGCAGCGAGCGAACCCGGAATCCCGCAGTTACCTGGCCGAGAAGTCTGTCCCGCTGAATCGCTGTAGTGCCCAGAATCTCCAGATTCCGGGTCCGCTCGCTGGCGCGAGCGTCCCGGAATGACTCCCCACACAACACGACTGTCATCCTGGGGCGCGCGTAGCGCTCCAGTCACGGGTGTCATTCCGGGGCGCTCACGAAGTGAGCGACCCCGGAATCCCGTAGTTATCTGGCACAGAGGTTCCGGGTTCGCGCTGCGCGCCCCGGAATGACTCGTTGAGAGTTCTACAGCGGCACGATCAGACCGTCACTCGCGGCCATGTGCGGGACGGTGTCGAGCTTGTGCAGCACCTCGTCGCCCATATGGGTGAGGATCACGCGCTTCGGGTTGATCTCCGGCAGATGCGTCTCGAGCGCCTTCAGGCTGATGTGGTTCTTCACCGTGCGATCGTAGGTGTAGGCCTCGCAGATGAACAGGTCGGCGTCGTGCGCGGCGGCGACGAGCTGATCGGTCCATTGCGTGTCGCCGCTATAGGCGAGGATGCGGCCTTCCGCTTCGATCCGATAGGCGAAGAACGGCCCGCCGGAATCGCCGTGGACGACCGGGAACGGCGTCACTGTTACGGCACCGAATTGTCGTGCGACGCCCGGCTCCAGTGCCAGTACTTGCAGATCGAAACTCGGCTTGGTGGCGGAGGAATGCTCGAACATCGCTTCCATCAGCCGCGTGAGGCGGATGTCGATGCCCTGCGGGCCGGCGATCACCAGCGGACGCTTGCGCTTGAGAAACTTGGCGTCGAGCATCAGGAACGGCAGTCCGCCGAAATGATCGCCGTGGAAATGCGTAATCAGGATCAGGTCGAGATCTTCGCGCAGGATGCCGTAGCGCTTCAGCGCCGGCATCGAGGTGGCGCCGCAGTCGATCAGGAAGTTGACGGTCTGGCCGGAAACGTGAAAGCAGGTGTTGAGGCGCCCACCGGAGCCGAGCGCGTCGCCACAGCCGACAAATCGTACCTGCATTTCGCGTTCCGTCGATCTGGCTCAGATGCCATCGCCCACGTCTAGGCTGTCTGTGCCCGGAACGTAACCCGTACCATCGCCGGATGCCGCGACCGTTGCGCGCAGGGACGATGCTGTTCGCCCCGGCGCGCATCTCACAGGCGCGGTCAGACCAGTTCGACCTTGCCGCTGGCCAGATCGTACACACCGCCGACCACCCGCAGTTTCTTGCTGCTCACCATGTCGGCGAGGATCGGTTTCGACTCCTGCAATTGCCGGACATTGGCCCGCACATTGGCGATCACCGCCTGATGCCGCAGATCGTCCTCCTTCTTCTGGAGGACCGGCTCGATGCCGGGCTTCATCGCCCGCACCAGATCGCCGATATGGCCCGGCAGGCCGTTGCCCTTCTGCAGCGCCGCGACGGTGGCGTTCACGGCGCCGCAATTGCTGTGGCCGAGCACCATGATCACCTTGGTGCCGAGCACGGCGGCGCCGTATTCGAGGCTGGCGAGGCCGTCCTGGGTGACGAAGTTGCCGGCGACGCGGACGACGAACAGGCTGCCCGGACCCTGATCGAACGCCAGCTCCGGCGCCACACGGGAATCGGCGCAGCCGAGGATCGCGGCGAACGGTGCCTGGCCTTCCGCCCGCGCGGCGCGGCCCGCGGAGAAGTCGCGCTCGCGCATCTGACCGGCGATGTAGCGCTCGTTGCCCTGCATCAGCTTGTCGAGCGCGGCGTCCGGCGTATCGCTCGGCGCATTCGCCTGGGTCTGCGCCCGCGCGGCGAGGGGCAGAGAGGCCGCAGCGAGAAGACCCAGCCCGCCGGCAACCAGGTTACGTCGCGACATGCTGCTCGAACACGTCTGGCACATTCCGTCTCTCCCTTGTTCGATCTGTTATCTGGGAGCGATGGTATTTGCGGAGTTTCGAGATGCGAAGAGACGTTTCTTCGCACGTGATGCGGGTATCAATATCGTGTTAATTGCGGCGGCAGGATTTGATGAAAATTCAGTGCGCCGTGAACGAGCTTCGCACCATCGCCGGATAGCGCAGCGCCTGCAGACCGCCGCGCCAGACGTAGTGCGACAACAGCGCGATCCACAGTCCGGTGTTGCCGAGCGGCCGCAGCGCGAACCACGATGCCAGGAACAGGACTAGCGACAGCAGCATCAGATTGCGCATCTCGCGCGCCCAGGTGGCGCCGATGAACACGCCGTCATAGGCGAACGCGAACACGCCGAGCATCGGCGCCAGCGTCACCAGCCAGAGATAATCGCGCGCGGTGCGACGCAGCTCCTCGTTCGAGGTGATGAAGTCGATCAGCATCGGGCCGGCGAGCGCGTAGATTGCGCTGACGACGAGCGCGAAGCCGAACCCCCACAGGATCACCAGCCGTGTGGCTTTGACGAAGCCGGCGCGGTCGCGGGCGCCGAGGGTGCGGCCGCAAAGCTGCTCGGCCGCATTGGCGAGGCCGTCGAGAAAGAACGCGCTGATCATCAGGAAGTTGTTGAGCACCGCGTTGGTGGCGAGTATCACGTCGCCGCCCTGCGCGCCCTGCGCGGTGAAGAACAGGAACACCGCGATCAGCGCCGCGGTGCGGATCATGATGTCGCGATTGACCGCGAACATCCGCTTCAGGCGATCCGGGTCCAGCAGCATCGCCCGCGGCACCTGGAACAGGCGGCGGCGTCGCGCCGCGATCGCCAATCCGATCAGCAGACCGGAGCCTTCGGCGATTACCGCGGCGATCGCGGCTCCGGCGATGCCGAAATCGAACCACAGCACCAATAGCACCGTGGCAATGATGTTGATCAGGTTGATGGCGATCTGCACCGCCAGCGCCAGCGTGGCGCGTGCCTGTCCGACCAGCCAGCCGAGGATCGCGAAATTGGCCAGCACCAGCGGTGCCGACCAGATCCGGATCGAGAAATAGGTGCCGGCTGCTGCGCTCACCGCGTCGCTGCCGCCCATCGCGCCGATCAGTACCGCGGCGAGCGGCGCCTGCAGGGCGATCAGCCCGAGCCCGATTGCGGCGGCGATCAGCAGCCCGCGTAGCAGGTGCGCCGGCACTTCGCGGGTCTCGCCGGCGCCGATCGCCTGAGCGGTGAACGCCAGCGTGCTCATCCGCAGGAATCCGAACAGCCAGAACAGGCAGTCGAACAGCACCGAGGCCATCGACACGCCGCCGAGCAGCGCGGCCTCGCCGAGCCGGCCGATTGCGGTGGTGGCGACGACGCCGAGCAGTGGCGTGGTCAGATTGGCGACCATCGCCGGCCCGGCGATGGAGAACACCTGCCGGGTGGTCACGGCCGAATTTGCGGACTCCACGGCGAGGCGCAGGCGGCCGTCAGCGTCCGCGCGGCGTGCTGAACAAGCGGCTGAGCAGCCAGATCGGGATCACGATCACGGCGCCGAGCAGGAAGTAGCGCCACAGCCCGCTGATCGCGTCGAATCCCAGCTCCCAGATCCGCTCGAACAGCAGCCGGATGCTGGTGACGATGTTCCACGGATCGAGGCCGATCGCCGCCAGCACGACGCCGACCAGGATCGACATCAGGATCAGGCGAAATGCCACCGCCATCGGCGAGCCGCCGAGGAAACGCGTCATCCTGTCGTCGTTGGCCGGCAGATCCCGGATGTCGTCTCGCATCGTCATGGTCCTCGCGCGCGTGGCTTGCGCATCATATTCGGTGCAGGGCAGATGGGGAACCGGCCGTTTGCCGTCAATGCCCGCGGGCGCCGGCCGGGTGCGGTTTCGCGGATTCCGCCTTCAGCATCCGCTCCAGTGTCTCGAGCCGGTCGGCATCCTTCGGCGGCTTGTCCCAGCGCAGCCGGCTGATGCGTGGAAACCGCATCGCCACGCCGGATTTATGGCGCGGCGAGCGCTGCAACCCTTCGAACGCCACTTCCAGCACCAGCCCCTTGTCGGGTTCGTGCACGACGTGGCGGACCGGGCCGAACTTCTCGGTGGTGTTGCGGCGGACGAAGCGGTCGATTTGCAGCAGCTCCTCGTCGGTGAAGCCGAAATACGCCTTGCCGACCGGTACGAGCTGATCGCCGCCATCGCCCTCGGTCCAGACCCCGAAGGTGTAGTCGGAATAATACGACGAGCGTTTGCCGTGGCCGCGTTGCGCATACATCAGCACGGCATCGATGATGTGCGGGTCATGCTTCCATTTCCACCACTGGCCCTTGGGGCGGCCGGGCAGATACGGCGCATCGCGCCGCTTCAGCATCACGCCTTCGACCGCGTCGGCATCGAGCCCAGCGCCGGCGCTTGCCGGATCGCGGCGCGCGGCACGGAGGCCATCCCAGTCGTCGAACGCGACCATCGGCGACAGATCGACCTTGGGATCGCCGAGCCGTGCGATGAAGGTTTCCAGCCGGGTGCGGCGTTCGGCGAACGGCAGCGTCCGCAGATCCTCGTCGCCGTCGCCGAGCAGGTCGTAGGCGCGCAGATGGATCGGATAGTCGTTCGTCAGCTTCGGCGTCACGCTTTTCCGGTTCAGCCGCTGCTGCAGCACGTTGAACGACTGCACGCGCTTGTCTCGCAGCACCAGCAGTTCGCCATCGATCGCACCCGGCAGGCGCAAGGACGGCAACAGATCGGGGAAACTCATGGTGATGTCTTCGCCGCTGCGCGAATACAGCCGCACCACGCAGTCGCCATGTTCGTTCAGGCCGCTGACGGCCTGGACGCGGATGCCGTCCCATTTCCATTCTGCGATGTAGTCGGCCGGGTCCATTCCGGCGAAGTCGGTGTCGTCGACCGCATGGGCCAGCATCACCGGGCGGAACGGCGCCGGATCGCGGCTCGCCGGCTGCGGACCGCGGCCTTCGAGCCAGGCGAACAGTTCGTCGTATGGCGGCTCGATGCCGGGCCACACCAGTTCGACATCGTGCGGATCCTTGTTGCCGAGCGCCGCAGCCGCGGTCTTGGCGAGCCGCGCCGATACCCCGATCCGCAAGCTCCCGGTCACCAGCTTCAGTAGCGCCCAGCGCCCAGTCTCGTCGAGTTCATCCAGCCAGCGCGCCAACCGCGCCGGCAGCTCGGCCTTGCCGAGACTATGCAGCGTGGTGACGATCTCGGTGAGCGTCGGCGGCGGGGGATTGTTGTGGCCGGTGTTCACTGAGCCCTCGGCAGAAGCGACGTCCTCTCCCGATGCACAGCGGACTCCCTCTCCCGCTTGCGGGAGAGGGTTGGGGTGAGGGCGCCCCGAGGATGGCGTCCCGGTGTGGACCCCCACCCCCGACCCCTCCCCGCAAGGGGGAGGGGAGTTGCGCTGCGCATGGGGCGAGGGCCACATCAGTGCCACCGTTTCGGACAAATCGCCGACGTAGTCGTAGGACAGGCCGAACAGCACTGGATCGGTGCGTTCGGCGATCAGGGCACGGATCAGGCCGGGCTTGGCGTGGCGGAACGACAATGCGCCGGTCAGCGCCGCCAGCGCCCAGCCGCGGTCGGGGTCTTCGACCGCGCGGAAGTAATTGGTGATCAGCCGCAGCTTGTTGTTGCGGCCTGGCTCGTAGCCGAGGCGGTCGAGCAGTTCGGCGAAGCGGTTCATGCGTCGTTCGCCTCATCGCCGGCCGGCATGCCGACGTCTTCGTCCTCGTCGCCATAGCCGACCAGATCAAGCGGCCGGGCAGCGAGGCCCTGCGACTTGCACCAATGCACCAGCGCGTCTTCCTGACCGTGGGTGACCCAGATTTCGCTGGCGCCGGTGGCTTTGATGGTGGCGGTCAGTCCGTCCCAATCGGCGTGGTCGGAGATCACCAGCGGCAGTTCGACGCCGCGCTGCCGGGCGCGGGCGCGCACCCGCATCCACCCCGAGGCGAACGCGGTGAGCGGATCGGGAAAGCGCCGCGTCCAGAGATCCGAGGTCGCCGACGGCGGTGCCAGCGTGATGGTGCCGGCCAGCTCCGCCTTCTTGACGCCCTTCACCGGGCGCAGCTCGCCCAGCGGCACCCCCTGCTCCGCATAGTAATGCGTGATCTTCTCCATCGCGCCGTGCAGATAGATCGGCGCGTCGTAGCCGGCCTGCCGGATCAGCGCGATCACCCGCTGCGCTTTGCCGAGCGAATAGGCGCCGACCAGATGCGCCCGCTCCGGAAACAGCGCGACGGAGTCGAGCAGCTTTCTGACTTCGCCAGCCGCGTCGGGATGCCGGAACACCGGCAGACCGAATGTCGCCTCGGTGATGAACACGTCGCACGGTACGATCTCGAACGGCGTGCAGGTCGGGTCCGGCGCGTCCTTGTAGTCACCCGACGCGACGATGCGGAGGTCGCCGGCCTCGACCGCGATCTGCGCCGAGCCGAGTACATGGCCGGCGGGATGAAACGTGACCGTGGTGTCGCCGAGCCGGATGACCTCGCCATACGCGACCTCCCGGGTCGCACCGGCAAAATTGTCGCCATAGCGCAGCCGCATCATGGCGAGCGTGGGCCGGGTCGCCAGCACGGCGCCGTGCCCGGCGCGGGCGTGATCTGAATGGCCATGGGTGATCAGCGCGCGCTCAACCGGCCGCACCGGATCAATGTGGAAACCGCCCGGCTTGCAGCACAGGCCGGCGGCGGTCGGCAGCAGGATGTCGTGCGGACGCATGCAGGCAATATAGGAAAGGCCGAACCGCAAACGAGCCCGGCCGTGCTTGTTCCGCGCAAACAAAAACCCCGGCCGCGAGGCCGGGGTTCGGTGTCGGTCGCTGCGGCGCGAAGATCAGTACTTCGCGACCACCGGCTGATTGAAGTGATAGTTGATGCCGGTGCGCAGCGTATGCTGGGTGACCTTGGTGGTGTTGATGCCGGTAGCACCGAACGCGTCGGTGGTCGAGCCGAGATCGACATAGAGATATTCGGTCTTCGAGGTCCAGTTCGGGCCGAGCAGGCCGAACAGCTGGAACGGAGTCTCGATGCCGGCGCCGGCTGCCCAGCCACCCTTGGTGGTCTTGAAGCTGTAGTTGCCGATGGCACTGACAATGTCGGTCTTGATGTTGCCATAGGCATAGCCGGCGGTGCCGTAGAACAGCGTCGAGCCGAGCGAGTAGCCGATACGGCCGCGCGCGGTTCCGAACCACGGCAGCTTGGCGTCGTAGAACACCGCCGGGCCCAGCACCGCGGCGCGCTGATCCTTCAGGGTCGAGCCCTGGAAGTCGGCTTCGACGCCGAACACCCAGTTCGCCGCCTGCCAGTTGTAGCCGATCTGACCGCCGCCGAAGAAGCCGTCCGGCGCCAGGTTGAAGGCGTCGGTCACGCCCGCGATCGTCACGCTGGAGCGGTCACGCGCGGTGGCGCCGCCGAAATTGCCGCCGATGTAAAGACCGGCCCAGTTCGCCGGCGGCGGCGTCACATACATGCCGTTGCCGCCGATCCGGTAGTTCAGGCCGACGCGGAAGATGCTCTCGCGCGCTTCGGTGCGCAGGCTCTGGTTGCCGAAGAAATCGGTCTGGTTCCCGAGATCGAGATACAGATACTCGATCTTGCCGCTCCAGTTACCGCCGAGCGCGGCTTCCACACCCGAACCGATCACCCAGCCGGAGCGGGTCTTGCTGTTTTCGAACGCCACAAGGCCGCCTTCGGTGACGGTCGTCTTAACGTTGCCAACCGCGTAACCGCCGGTGAAGTAGCCGAATGCCGGACCGCGCACGAGGCCGACGCGACCGCGGACAGTGCCGAACCAATCGAGCTTCTGATTGTAGTTGGTGGCGAGGCCGTTGAGCGAGGTGTAGCCATCGCTCATGCCGCTGCCCTGGATGTCGGCCTCGACGCCGATCAGCATCGGGCCAAACATCGAGCCGAACTGCCAGTTGTAGCCGATCTGGCCACCGCCGATAGCGCCCTGCGGTTGCAGATAGGTGGAGTTCAACGTGCCGGCGCCCGGATAGGAGTGGGTCTGCAGGTCGCGGCCCAGGCCGACGCCGACGTTGGCGCCGATGTAGAAGCCGGTCCAGTCGTAGACCGCGGCCACCGGGGCCTTCATGTAGGGAGCCTTGACGGCAAGGTCGGCCGCTTGGGCGCTGACGGCGGCGGTGCCAGCCAGGACGACGCCGGCGAGAATTCGTTTCATGGAAGGATCCCCTCTTCGATCTGGCGCGAAGATTATGGGCCGGCCGACGAGTCGTCTGTACCCGCGCGGCCACACTCGCTGAAATTCGCAGGTAAACAATTGATTGACGCCGAGAATTTCCAGCCGGGCAGGTTCCGCTGCGGCGACTCGTCGCTCTCCGATTGCCCGCCGCGCGGGAGAACCTTCGCCTCAGACGCGCAGAACAGCCGCATGCAATTCACAGAAGGGTTGCGGTCCGGGGTGGTTGTGCTCAGGATAGCGTGCCGCAGAAGCGAAACACGCCGCGGCAGAACGAGAACCGGACCTTTGCGATCCGGCACCAAGGGGAGAGAAACTCGATGAATCTACGCTACAGCTCCGTCCTCACCTCCGTGACGGCGATCGCGGCTTTGACGCTGGCCGTCGGTGCGGCGGCAGCGGCCGACAAGAAATACGATCCCGGCGCCAGCGACACCGAGATCAAGATCGGCCAGACCGTGCCGCATTCCGGGCCCGGCTCGCTGTACGGCGTGCTCGGCCGCGTCGGTGAAGCCTATTTCCAGATGCTCAACGAGAAGGGCGGCATCAACGGTCGCAAGGTCAAGTTCCTCACCCTCGACGATTCCTACAGCGCCCCGAAGGCGGTCGAGGCGACCCGCAAGCTGGTGGAGCAGGAGGAAGTGTTGGCGCTGTACGGCTCGCTCGGCACCGCCCCGCAAACGGCGGTGCATAAATACCTAAATTCCAAGAAGGTGCCGCAGCTTCTGCTGAACACCGGCGCGTCGAAGTGGAACGACCCGAAGAACTTCAAATGGACCATGGCGGGCCTGCCGCTGTATCCGACTGAAGCGCGGATTCTCGCCAAGCACGTCGTCGCGGTGAAGCCTGACGCCAAGATCGCGATCCTGTACCAGAACGACGATTTCGGCCGCGACTTCCTGGCGCCGTTCAAGAAGGTGCTGGAGGAGGCCGGCGGCAAGGCCAAGGTGGTGGCCGAAGCCAGCTACGACCTGACCGAGCCGACGATCGATTCGCAGATCATCAATCTGTCGAAGTCCGGTGCCGACGTGTTCTTCAACATCACCACCGGCAAGGCGACCTCGCAATCGATCCGCAAGATCTCCGAAGTCGGCTGGAAGCCGTTGCATCTGCTGTCGGCCGGATCGACGGGGCGCTCGATCCTCAACGCCGCCGGTCTGGAAAACTCCAAGGGCATCGTGGCGATCCGCTACTCGAAGGAAGTCGGCGTGCCGCGGTTCGAGAACGACCCGGAGGTGCAGGCGTTCGAGGCGTTCCGGGCCAAGTATCTGCCGAACGTCGACAAGGACAATACCATCGCCTATGCGGGCTATGGTCAGGCGGCGACGATGGCGGAGATCCTGCGGCGCTGCGGCGACAACCTGACCCGGGAAAACGTGCTGAAGCAGGCGTCAAACCTGAAGGGCTTCCATTCGCCCTATTTCCTCGACGGCATCACCTACAGCTACACTCCGGACGACTACACCCCGATGAAGACGCTCTACATCGCGACCTTCAACGGCTCCGATTGGGACATTTCCGACAAGCCGGTCACCGAATGACCATCGCTTGACACCCGATGTTGCTGCGAACGCCCGCCATCCCGGCGGGCGTTCTGGTTTTCGGCAGAACCTCTCCTGACAGTTCTTCTGCGTTGTGGCCGACCTCGACCGGCGCGGCCGCAATGCCTACTTTGGCAGAGTGAGCTTCGTCGATTCCGCCCCGTGCCCCGATCTGCTGCCCGAACTGTTCCGGCGCTGGTTCGCCGCGCGCGGCTGGGCGCCGCGCGATCATCAGCTCGCACTATTGGAAAGAGCTCGCACCCAGCGCTCGGCGCTGCTGATCGCCCCGACCGGCGCCGGCAAGACGCTGGCCGGATTTTTGCCGACGCTTGTCGAGTTGAGCGCGCCGCGGCCCGCAAACCTCTCCTCGCTTGCCGGGAGAGTTCGAACGGCCGGCGAAGCCGGTCGGTCGGGTCAGGGGGCTGATGAGCCTCCGCTCGACGAAGCTGCGCGTGATGCCGAGACGCCCCCTCATCCGTCGCGAGCTGCGCTTGCCGCGCCACCTTCTCCCCGCACGCGGGGGGAAGGATTGGCGCCGCGCTCCGGCGGTCTGCATACCCTGTACATCTCGCCGCTCAAGGCACTCGCGGTCGACATCGCCCGCAATCTCGAAGCCCCGATCGGCGAGATGAAGCTGTCGATCCGGGTCGAAACCCGCACCGGCGACACCCCGGTGTCGCGGCGCACCCGGCAGCGCAAATATCCGCCCGACATCCTGCTGACCACGCCCGAGCAACTCGCGCTGCTGCTCGCCTCCGACGATGCGCCGTATCTGTTCGGCAGCTTGCGGCGCATCGTGCTCGACGAGCTGCACGCGCTGGTGACCTCGAAGCGCGGCGATCTGCTGTCGCTCGGTCTTGCCCGGCTGTGGCGGATCGCCCCGCAGCTCCGCGCCATCGGCCTGTCGGCGACGGTGGCCGATCCGGGCGAACTCGCGCGCTTCCTGGTGCCGCAGCCCGACGGCACACCGGAGTCGGCCGACATCGTGGTCGCCAGCGGCGCGGCGCAACCGATCGTCGAGATGCTGGATACCAGGGAGCGGTTGCCGTGGGCCGGGCATTCGGCGCGGCACGCGCTGCCCGAAATCTACGACCTGATCCGGCGCAACACCACGACGCTGGTGTTCGTCAACACCCGCAGCCAGGCCGAGATGCTGTTTCAGGAGCTGTGGCGGATCAACGACGACAATCTGGCAATCGCGCTGCATCACGGTTCGCTCGACGTCGCGCAGCGCCGCAAGGTCGAGGACGCGATGTCGGCCGGCCGGTTGCGCGGCGTGGTGTGCACCTCGTCGCTCGATCTCGGAATCGACTGGGGCGATGTCGATCTCGTCGTCAATGTCGGCGCACCGAAAGGCTCGTCGCGGCTGATGCAGCGGATCGGCCGCGCCAATCACCGGCTGGATGAAGCCTCGCGCGCCGTGCTGGTGCCGGCCAATCGGTTCGAAGTGCTGGAATGCGCCGCCGCGATCGATGCCGTCGCCGAGAACGCGCAGGATACACCGCCGCAGCGCACCGGCGCGCTCGACGTGCTGGCGCAGCACATCCTCGGCTGCGCCTGCGGCGAGCCGTTCTTGGCCGATGATTTGTATGCCGAGATCCGCAGCGCCGCGCCTTACGCGGATCTGCCGCGCGCCGATTTCGACGACACCCTCGATTTCGTCGCCACCGGCGGTTACGCTCTGAAGAGCTACGAGCGCTTCGCCCGCATCAAGCAGGACAAGCAGGGCAAATGGCGCGTCGCCAATCCGAAGGTGCGGCAGGCCTATCGGCTCAACGTCGGCACCATCGTCGAGGAGGCGATGCTGAAGGTGAAGCTGGTGCGCTCGGCCAAGTCGAAGGGCAGCGGCCATACCGGCGCGATCGCGCGCGGCGGCCGGATGCTCGGCCAGATCGAGGAGTACTTCATCGAGGGTCTGACGCCCGGCGACACCTTCGTGTTCGGCGGCGAGGTGGTGCGCTACGAGGCGCTGGTGGAGGATCAGGTCTACGTCTCGCGCGCGAACGACAAGGACGCGCGGGTGCCGTCCTACATGGGCGGCAAGTTCCCGCTGTCGACCTATCTGGCCGAACGCGTCCGCGGCCTGCTCGCCGACAAGCGGACCTGGAAGGGGCTTCCCGACCAGGTCCGCGATTGGCTGGCGCTGCAGACCAAGGCGTCGCGCGTGCCGGGGCGCAGCGAGCTGGTGGTCGAGACGTTTCCGCGCGCTGCCAAGTACTATCTGGTGTGCTACCCGTTCGAGGGGCGGCTCGCGCATCAGACGCTCGGCATGCTGCTGACGCGGCGGCTGGAACGCGCCCGCGCCCGGCCGCTCGGCTTCGTCGCCAACGAATACGCGCTGGCGGTGTGGGGGCTCGGTGATACGTCGCAGATGATCCGGCACGGCCGGCTCGATCTCGACGCGCTGTTCGATCCCGACATGCTGGGCGACGATCTCGAAGCCTGGCTGGCCGAATCGGCGCTGATGAAGCGTACCTTCCGCTACGCGGCGATCATCTCCGGACTGATCGCGCGGCGCTTCGCCGGCGAGGAGAAGAGCCGCCGGCAGGTACTGTTCTCGACCGACCTCGTTTACGACGTGCTCAACAAGCACCAGCCGGACCATGTGCTGCTCCGCGCTGCCCGCGCCGACGCCGCCACCGGCCTGCTCGATCTGCGCCGCCTCAGTGATATGCTAACGCGAATCAGAGGGCACATCGTCCACAAGGAACTCGACCGGGTTTCACCTCTCGCTGTGCCGGTCATGCTGGAAATCGGCCGCGAAGCCGTGTACGGCGAAGCCAGTGACGAACTGCTCGCCGAAGCCGCCGACGAACTGGTGCGCGAGGCGATGGAAGGTCCGTCAAGGCGTAGGATGGGTTGAGCGCAAGCAAACCCATCGCGCCGTGCACTGCACTATCCGTCATGCCCGGGCTCGTCCCGGGCATCCACGAATACAGCATTCCCCCGAGCTCATCGTGGATGGCCGGGACAAGCCCGGCCATGACGACAATGGTTCCCGATCCGCTCCCGATCACCGATTGCAGCGTCGCCATCGCCGGCGCTACGTTCGTCGCCGATCTGTCCGGTGCGCTGTACTGGGAAGACGAGCGGCTGCTGGTCGTGTCCGATCTGCATCTGGAAAAAGGCTCCAGCTACGCGATGCGCGGCGTGCTGCTGCCGCCCTACGACACGGTGGCGACGCTCGGCCGATTAGGTGAGGTGATCGTGCGGTTCGATCCGCGCTGCGTGATCGCGCTCGGCGACAGCTTTCATGATCGCGATGCGCATCATCGGCTGTCCGATGCCAACCGTGATATTCTCACCGCGCTGCAGGCGCGGCGCGACTGGATCTGGATCGCCGGCAACCACGATTCCGAGCTGCCGTGCAGCCTCGGCGGCAGCGTCGCGGCCGAAGTGCTGATCGGCGACGTCGCGTTCCGTCACGAGCCGACTGGCGCCTGCGGCGAGATCGCCGGCCATCTGCACCCGAAAGCGCGGGTCAGTCGCCGCGGCCGCAGCATCGAGCGCCGCTGCTTTGCCGGCGACGGCATGCGCGTGGTGATGCCGGCATTCGGCGCCTATACGGGCGGCCTCAACATTCGCGATGCGGCCTTCGCGCGATTGTTCGGCGGCGCGGCTTTCACCGCCCATGTGCTCGGCGACAATCGCCTCCACGCCATCGCCGCCGCGCGCTGCTGCTGACCCCATAACAATCCTCGATACTACTATCCACGAGATAACTATCCACGAGTCATTCCGGGGCGCTCACGAAGTGAGCGAACCCGGAATCTCTCTTTGCAATAATCTCGGGATTCCAGGTTCGCTTGCTACGCAAGCGCCCCGGAATGACAGCGAGGAAGAAGGATCACGCCACCTTGGCGTGGATCTGGTCGCAGAATTCGGCGAGCGTTTCGGCAAGACGCAGCGTCGCCGGGCTGGCTTGCGGGCCGGCGATCAGGGCGAGTTCGGTGCGGTCGATCGGCGGGAAACCGTCGCGCGCCGTCAGCTTGCGGTGGTCGGCCTGGATCGAAATCTCCGACAGGATCGACAGACCGAGCCCGGCCGCGACCGCGGCTTGAATCCCGGCGAGGCTGGAGCTGGTATAGGCCATGTGCCAGCGCCGGCCCGTGGTTTCGATCGCGTGGATCGCACGGGTGCGATACAGGCAACCGCCGGGAAAGAAGATCAGCGGCACCGAACTGGCTTTGGCGTTGCACGGGTGGTTCTTGCTGTTCACCCAGTAAACCCGCTCCGGCCACACCGCGATCGCGCCGCTGCCGCCGGTCTCGCGCTTCAGCAGCGCGAGATCGAGGTCGCCACGTTCGAGATCGCGCTTCAGATTCAGGCTCTGGTCGGCGCGGACGTCGAGCCGCAGCCCGGGGCGCGCCCGCGAGAAGCTGCCGAGCAGCCGCGGCAACCGGTAGAGCGCGAAATCTTCCGGTATTCCCAGCCGAACCGCGCCCTCGTTGCCCGGCCGCGCCACCACGTCGCGCGCCTCTTCGGCGAGCGCCAGCAGGCGCCGCGCGTAGGACAACAGCCGTTCGCCGGCCTCGGTCGGGATCACGTCCTTGCCGCTGCGGTCGAGCAGTTGCCGGCCGAGATCGTCTTCCAGCCGCTTGATCTGCTGACTCACCGTCGACTGCGTCCGGTGCACACGCTCGCCGGCGCGGGTGAAGCCGCCGGCTTCCACCACCGAGACGAAACTGCGCAGCAATTCGAGGTCGAGCACCGGCTGCTCACTATTTGAAATTCCACTGACATCGATCTTATCATTTAATTTCCAGATGACAACGCGCGCGCCTAGATCGGAGTGGTGTTCAGGAGGCTACGATGTCGCTCGCGCCCACCACCTCGCTCATCACCCCCACATTCAACACCCGCCCGTTGCAGATCGCGCTGTTCTGCGCGCTGTGGAGCTTTGCGTTCGTGGCCGGCAAGGCCGGCGTCGCCGACTGTCCGCCGTTGATCCTGCTGGCCGGACGGTTCACGCTCGCCGGCGTGCTGATTCTCGGGCTGTCGGCGCTGATGCGCGAGCATTGGAATCTGCGCCCGCGCGACATCGCGCTCTGCGCGCTGCTGGGCGTCATCAACAACGCGCTGTATCTCGGCCTCGGTTATATCGGTCTGCAGACCGTCTCGGCCGGCATCGGCGGACTGATCGTCAGCGCCAATCCGGTGTTCACCGCGGTGCTGGCGGCGCTGGTGCTGCACGAGGCATTGACCTGGCGAAAGGTCGTCGGCCTGGTGCTCGGCGTCGCCGGGGTCGCCTTCATCGTCTGGCACCGCATCGCGATCGGCACCGAGGCGTGGCACGGCGTCGGCTTCACGCTGGCTTCGCTGGCGTCGATCGTCGCCGGCACCATTCTGTTCAAGCGCCTGGCGCCGCACGGCAGCCTGTGGATCGGCAACGGCATTCAGAATCTCGCCGCGGGACTGGTGCTGACGCCGCTCGCTTTCTCGCTGTCGAGCGTCGGCGACATCGTGCCGAGCTGGCGGCTTGCAGGCGCCTTCGCGTTCCTGGTGCTCGGCGGTTCGATCGTCGCCTATTGGCTGTGGTTTCGCCTGCTGACGCTGTACGGCGCGACTGCCGCCAGCGCTTGGCATTTCGTGATGCCGCCGCTGGCGATGCTGTTCGCCTGGCTGGCGCTGGGTGAATTGATCGACCTCCGCGATCTGCTCGGCGTCATCCCGGTGGCGATCGGGATCTATCTGGTCACGCGGCCGGTCCGGCGAGGCACGCAGGCGGCTTGAGCCGCGGTGTCGCTGCATTGCCGGAACCGGCCGGTCTCGGCTACGTTGAGATCGAGATCGGCGAGCCGGGGACCGAGTGTGAAGCACAGCGCCAGAGGCGATGCCGAAGACCCCGCTTCTTTCGGGTCTGGGGTCGGCGACGTCCCCAAGGTTCAGCGGCTCGAGACATTTCGGCTCCGCGGCTTCTTCAAGACGCTCGGGCCGGGCCTGATCACCGGCGCTTCCGACGACGATCCTTCCGGCATCGGCACCTACAGCCAGGCGGGCGCACAGCTGGGCTACGGCATCAGCTGGACGATGCTGCTGACCTTTCCGCTGATGGTGGCGATCCAGGAGATCTCCGGCCGGGTCGGCCGCGTCACCGGACACGGCATCGCCGGCAACGTCTGTCGGCACTATTCCGGCAAACTGCTGGCGGCGATTGTCGTGCTGCTGTTCACCGCCAACACCATCAACATCGCTGCCGACCTCGCCGCAATGGCCGACGCCACCAAGCTTCTGGTCGGCGGCCACCCGCTGCTCTATGTGGTGGCGTTCGGCGCGATCTCGGTTCTGGCGCAGGTCTTCTTCGACTACAAACGCTACGTGGCGGTGCTGAAATGGCTGACGCTGTGTCTGTTCGCCTATGTCGGCGCGCTGGCGGTGGCGAAGGTGGACTGGCCGCAGGCCGCCGCTGGCGTGCTGATCCCGCAGCTCACCTGGAGCAGCGGTTATCTCACCACCATCGTGGCGATCCTCGGCACCACGATCTCGCCGTATCTGTTCTTCTGGCAGGCCTCGCAGGAGGCCGAGGACGAGCGGATCGATCCGCACAAGAAGCCGCTGACGAAATCGCCGCAGGATGCGCCGCGGGAATTCCAGCGCATCCGGGCCGACACCATCGTTGGCATGGCGTTCTCGAATCTGATCGCGCTGGCGATCATCATCACGGCGGCCGCGACCCTGCACGCCAGCGGCCGGACTGACATCGAGACCTCGGCTCAGGCCGCCGAAGCGCTGAAGCCGATCGCCGGTCCGTTCGCCGAATGGATCTTCGCGCTCGGCATCGTCGGCACCGGCCTGCTGGCGATCCCGGTGCTGGCCGGCTCCGCCGCCTATGCGGTCGGCGAGGGACGGCGCTGGCCGGTCGGTCTGGCGCGCAAGCCGAAGCAGGCGGTGGCGTTCTACAGCGTGCTGGCGCTGTCGGCGGTGCTCGGCATCGCCATCAACTTCGCGCCGATCAATCCGATCTCGGCGCTGTATTGGAGCGCGGTGATCAATGGCGTGCTCGCGGTGCCGGTGATGGTGCTGTTGATGCTGATCGCGCGGCGCCGCGACGTGATGCACCGCTTCACCGTGGGCGGCCCGCTGTATTGGCTCGGCTGGCTGTCGACTGCCGCGATGGGGCTCAGCGTCATCGCGATGGCGGTGGGGTATTTGCTTTAACGGGCCCCACACGCCGTCATTCCGGGGCGGTCGCGAAGCGACCGAGCCCGGAATACCGAAGTTATCAGGCCGAGAGGCCGGCACACGTGGCGCTGCCGGGTGCCCTGAATCTCGAGATTCCAGGTTCGCTCGCTGCCGCAAGCGCCCCGGAATGACCGGGCGCCATTAATCCCGTCGGAACACGACCGACGCCAGCCAGCCGGTGGCCAGCGCCATCAGGGCGGTGACCAGGCCGTAGATGATGCCGTGCTGGCGCGCCGCGGTGGCGACGAACTGCTCGAAGCCGATCTTGGCGATCTCGAACGAGGTGTCGGTCTCGGTCAGCAGCTCGCCGGCCGCAAACAGCTTGATCGAGATTTCGTAGCTGCCAATCGGCACCTCGGCCGGCAGCGGAATTCCAGTGCGGAACAGCGTCGGGGTGAGAAATTTCACCGCCGCCGCATCTTCACGATACAGCTTGTTGTCCTCGCGCAACCGGACGAACGCCTGGCGGAACTGGTCGTCGGCGACGACGTCGGCATAGTCGGTGCCGATCCGCTGCGTCAGAAGGACGTGATTGATGCCGAGCTGCTGACGCCGTCGCACCTCGAGCGGCGCGATCGCGTCGATCGGCCGATTGGCGAACACCGCCAGATAGCTCGGCACCATCAGGAATTCGCGGGAGTCGGTGTTGATCCAGATCCCGAATTTGCGTTCCTTGCGCCGCGTCACCATGTTGGCGCGCGGACCGAGCACGGTGACCACCAGGTCGTATTTGGCCTGGTCGGTGAACGCCGGATGGTCCTTCTCGATGGCGCCGAACAGCACCAGTTCGCCGCCCGAATAGTTCGGCGTCACGGTGACGCGGGCGTTGGAGACCGACACGATCAGGCGCTCGGCCTTGGCCGGCGAGGCCGACGGCAGCAGTGCCGCCAGCAGCGCGGCAGCGGCGAGGGCACGGAGCGATGCGAACCGCCGCACCATCACGCCGGGCCCAGTTCGCGCAGCGTGAACAGCTCGGCGGGCCGGATGCCGAGTTCGATCGCGAACCGGATGCCGACCGCCAGCACCAGCAGGCCGAGCAGCAGCCGGAGCTGTTCGCCGCGGATACGCTGGCCGGCGCGGGCGCCGAATTGCGCGCCGGCGACACCCCCGATCATCAGGATCAGCGCCAGTACGGCGTCGACGAGATGGCTGGTCGCGGCATGCAGCACGGTGGCGATCAGCATCGTCGCCAGGGTCAGCACCATCGAGGTTCCGACCACGGTGCTGGTCGGCACCCGGAGCAGATAGATCAGCATCGGCACCAGGAGGAACCCGCCGCCGACGCCCATCACCGCGCCGATGAACCCGATCATCACCCCAATCGCGATCACCGGCAGGACCGACAGATAGATCTTGGAGCGCTTGAACCGGACCTTGAACGGCAGCGCGTACAGCCAGTTGCGGTTGCCGGAGCGGCCCGGCAGCGCCACCTCGCCGCGGCTGGTGCGGCGGATCGCGCGGATGCCTTCGGACACCATCAAGCCGCCGACTGCGGTCAGCAGCACGACGTAGGACAGCGCGATCACCAGGTCGAGCTGGCCGACCGAACGCATCAGCACGAAGAACCAGACGCCGAGCCCGGTGCCGGCGATGCCGCCGCATAGCAGGATGAAGGCGAGCAGCGGATCGATCGCACGGCGCCGCCAGTATGACAGCGCGCCGGAGAACGATGACGCCGCCATGTGGCTGGTCACCGAGGCCACCGCGACCGCGGGCGAGATGCCGATGAAGATCAGCAGCGGGGTCATCAGGAAGCCGCCGCCGACCCCGAACATCCCGGACACGAACCCGACCGCGGCGCCCATCGCCAGGACGAGCAGGACGTTGACCGGGAGATCGGCGATCGGGAGATAAAGTTGCACGCGCGGTTCGCTTCGGAGTTCTCGCTGTGACGACGGCATCCCCGGGCTGCCGCTTCGGCGTGGAGATGCTCCTAGTCGGTGATCTGGCGCGGATCCGGGCCGCACGCCGAACTGCGGCCCGTCCGATACGCCTCTGCATAGCCGAAATTAGTTCGCACCGGGATTCCAGATTCTGTCGCGGGCCGGATTTTTTGGCGGGCGCCGCGCGTCGCGTCCACCTGGCGGACGGGAAGGCTCAGCGGGCGGCGCGCTGCGCAGTCCCGCGCTTGGCGGCCGCGCCGGTTTGCCCGTCCCAGCCGCCCGCCGGAGCGGCCACCTTGACGGCGGCGTCGGGCTGCGGTTCGGCCGTGAAGGTCTGGATCGCGAGCTTGGCGGCCGCCAGTGATTGCGGGTCCAGCCGCTTGGCGACATCGTCGCGCTTGCGGCCGGCGTCCTCGTCGCCCTGGGCGGAGGCGAGGGCGAACCACTTGTACGATTCGGCGAGGTTCTGATCGACGCCGATGCCGCGGGCGTACAGGATGCCGAGGTTGAACTGGCTATCGGCGACGCCGCGCTCGGCGGCCTTGCGGAACCAGGCGGCTGCGGTCTTGTAGTTCGCGCCCTTGCTGCCGCCGTCGGCGTACAGCACGGCCAGATTGTGCATCGCCTTGGCGTTGCCGCGGTCGGCCGCGGTCGAATACAGCTTGCGCGCTGCGTCGAGATCCTTCTTCACGCCCAGCCCCTTTTCGTAAAGGGTGCCGATCCGGAAGATCGCCGGGGTTACGCCGGCATCCGCCGCTCGCTGATACCACTTGGCGGCTTCGTCGTAATTCGTCGGCACGCCCTTGCCTTCGGCGTAGCGGGTGGCGACCTCATAGGCGGCTGCGGCGTCGCCCTTCAGCGCGGCGGTGCGCAGCGCCGGTCCGCCGATCGCCTCGGGCAGGCGTTCGGCCGACGGAATCGGGATGGTACCGAACTTCTCCGCCGGTGCGGGCGGCTGCGCCGTCGGGATCGTGCCGGTGATGTCTTCGGCCGCAGCGGGCGCGCCCTGCGGCGTCGTCGGCGACATGTACAGCGACTGCCGCTCGACCGGCGTCGGGGAGATCATCGACGGCGGTGGTGCGACCGGCGCGACCGCCGGCGGGGCGGCAGGCTCGGTCGGATCGGATTCCTGCTCATCGACGGGCGCCGCGGGCCGCTCAGGTGCCGGCGCCGGTCGGGGCGTGCCGACGCTGGCGACGGGCGGCGCTTCGCCGCTGTCGAACAGCTTCATCGCCATCTGGAAGCTGGACAGCACGATCACCACCACGCTGGCGCCGACCAGCAGCGATTTGATCTTGGAGCCGAGCGGCGAGCCCGGCGTGCCGCCGTCCGGATCGGGATTGTCGCCGTCGGCCTTCGGCTTGCCGGGCTTGGCCTTGGCGGCGCTTGAGCCGGCGGCCGCGGCGGCCTGTGCGGCGCGCCGCGCGGCGGCAATGAAGCTGGTAGCGTTGGCCGGCTCGGGCTGCGCCGGACCGATTCCGCTCAGGGCGCTCTCCGAGGCGGCGATCCGCTCCGACGGCGACGCGACCCGGCTCGGCGGCTTGGTGCCGGGTTCGAGCGGATGATCCGGCGGCAGCGAGGCTTCACGCCGCGGCGGCTGCGGCGCGGCGATCACCGGCTCGATCTTGGCCGGTTGCTGCGGACCTGCGGCCGGGTCGATGATGTCGTGGAAGGCGCGCGGCCCTCGCGACTCGGCCGCCGGGGCCGGCGGCTCGGTGGCGGGTCTGGCGGAAGCGAATTCCCGCGGCGCGGCCGCGAACGGCTCTGCGGCCGGATTGGCCATCTCCGGCTGCGGCTGGGATTGCGGCTGCGGCATCGGCGCGGCCGTAGGCGCTGCGGGCGATGGCGCGACCGGCGCTGCCGAGGCGGGCGCGATCGGAGCAGCGGCCAGGAAGGACGGCTTCGCCGGCTCCGCCACCGGGACCGGCTGCGGCGCCAGCGGCGGGGTTGCCCGCGCGGCGCGCAGATCGCCCTCGATCATCGCCAGCCGGTCGACGACGTGGCCGAGGGTGTTGTGCACCGCCTCGAGCGAATCCTGGGTGTGGCGATCGGTCTCCGACTGGCTGAAGCGCATGTCGGAAAGTTCGCGCTTGATGGTGTCGACGAAACTCGGATCGAGCGCTGGCGCGGGCCGGCGGTCGAGGTCGGTCAGCACCGCAAATTGCGACTGTTGCCGCTCGAGCATCCGCAGGATGTCGTGCAGGCCTTCTTCGACCCGGCCGAGATTGGCGCTGCCGCCGCGCTGCTCGGTCGCGGCTTCCATCCGCTCCAGCAGATGCGTGACGCGCTGTTCGAGATGCGCGAACGCCGACTGATTGTCGTTGCCGATCGGCAGATGGTCGATTCGTTCCGACAGCGCCCGCACCGCGCTTTCGAGTTGCTCGGTAGACTCGCTGGGCGCCGGGCGCTCGCGGCTTTCCAGCGCTGCGGTCAGTGCCGAGATGCGCTGCTCCAGCGCGGCGAACGAGACGCTGTGGCTGTCGGCCTGGGCCAGTTGCTCGATCTTCTCGCCGAGCGTGTGGACGTTGGCGCTGAGCTGCGCCAGCGCTTCGTTGGAGGCGACGTTGGAGACGATGCCGCGCAGCGCCCCGATGGCGTTCTCGAGCTGCTGCACGGTGCCGGGATCGTCGGCGTTGCGGACGATCATATCGACCTTGCCGCCGAGATTGCGGATCGCTTCGTCGAAACCGGCGAGCTGTTCGGCCGGCGTCAGCGAGCGCAACGCGGCGTGAATCTCGCCGAGCGCCCGTTCGATGCCGGCAATCACTTCACGGTCGCTGCCGTTGGCGCGGCTCTCATCGAGCCGCTGTGCCAGCGACCGGATCTCGCCTTCCAGCGTCTCGATCGCCTTGCGCGGCATCGCCTCGGTGATGGTCTGACGGATCTCCGCAAGGTCGGCCCGGAACGCGGCGATCGACTGCTCGACCTTGTCGGAGCGCTGCAATGCGTCGATCTGGTTGGTGATCTTGTGGAGCTGCTGCTCGAGGCTGGTAAAGTCCGGCCCCGCGGGCGGGGGCGCCGGGGTCATCGCCGGCGCGATCGGCGGGGCGAACGACGCCGGCTGTCGCGGCACCCGGCGGATTCCGGCATCGAGCTCGCTCTGGCGTGCGGCGATCTCGGCGATCGCCTTGTCGAGGGCGTTCGGGTCGAGCGTCGGCGAGGTGGCGTAGACCTGTTCGGCAGCGCGTTCGACACGCTCGGTCGGCGTCTGGGGCGGCACCGCGACGGTATCGGCCGGCCGCGCCGCGGGCTTCGGCTCGGTGATCCGCGCCAAACGGGCGTCGAGCCGCGAAATCGCATCGTTGAGTTGCCGGGCGACCGGCGGCTCGCTGCGCGTCGGGGTTCGGGAGATATGGTCGATCTGGCGGGCGATGGCGTCGAGCCGCTGATGGATCTCGGCGACCTCGGTAGCGCTACGCTCGGGCATCGCCGGACGATTCGGCACGCGCGGATGATCGGCCGTCGGCTGCGGCGCAGCTTCGCCGAGCTGACCATTGATCCAGTCGGTGAGCGACAGTCCGGCGCGCCTGGCGGCGGCCTCGGCCCTCTCGCGCACTGACGGTTCGATCTCCTCGACACTCCACGACACGCGATTCATGCTCTTGTCCGCACCAAGCCGGCACCCAGCCGCGCCTGCACACCTCCGCGTCAGTTCCAAGGAACATCGACACGACGCGGAAGTCTGCCTCTGGATCGACTTTTTCCCGTTAGGGTAAATACCGAGTTAAGGATCGGCGTGGACGGCCACGAAACTTAACGATCGGTGCAAAAAGCCCGGTTTGGCCCCGAGGCGTCGAGTGCAGCCAGAATGTCGCGAGCTGCCGCCTGTTACCACCGGAAACGCTAACCACCCGCGCGGGTGAACAGGGCGCTGAGGTCGTCGATGTCGGATTCGGTGACCGCATTGAGCGCCGGGTTCATCACCGCGGTCTGGCCGATATAGGCCCAGTACAGGAACTCGGCCCGCGGCCGGGCATGCCGGCTCTCGACGCCGGATTCGATCATCAGCTTGGACAGATACTCGACCCGCCGTGCGTCGACCGCGGCGACCATCTCGGCGGCGGCCGGATCGGTGGCGGCGAGCTCGCGGATCGCGCGATCCAGGCTGCGGTCCTCGTTGAAGGCGAGCTTCATCAGATGTGTCAGCCGTGCGGGGCCGACGATCGCGGCATCGATGTCGCGGAATACCTGCTCGGTGACACGTTCTTTCCAGAGCTGCAGGAGCTGGGTGCGGAAGTCGGTCGCGTCCTTGAAGTGCCAGTAGAAGCTACCGCGCGACACCTCCAGGCCGGCCGCGAGATCGCCGACCTTGAGCGCATTGGCGCCTTGGCGGGCGAGTGTGCGCAGCCCATGGGCGAGCCAATCCGCGCGCGTCAGCCGATCTTTGGTATCCGAATCCATGCCCGCACCATACACGTGTGTATTGACACGGCCAAGGCGCGCCGTTAGATGCCATTCAGAGGTGTATGGAGATGAACTGGCAGGCTGCTGCGTTGCGGCCGCCGGAAATCATCACATCGGAGGAGCGCTCGTGCACGCCATGTTGGTCCAGCGGCCGATGGTCGACCTGTCCCGAGCCGCCGCCCCGGTGCTTTGCAGAGATTTGGAGACGTGCCGGCGCCCGTGCGCGCCGCGGCGTCATCGCGCTTGATGTCGCGACCGATGATGGTCGAACATCCGCCCCGCCTTGCGTCTTCGCCGCAATTCTATCTCGCTGATCCGGAGAACTGCCGATGGCCTTGAACGGGCTCGACACCTGGTATGCCTTCATGAAGTCCCACGATACGGCGGCGCTGTGGGATCTGCTGCATCCCGATGCGGTGTTCGAAAGCCCGGTGGTTCACACCCCGCAGGTCGGTCGCGACATCGTGTTCAAGTACCTCAAGGGGGCCGAAATGGTGCTGGGCGGCCCAGGCTTCACCTATGTGGGCGAATGGCGCAGCGATAACAGCGCGGTGCTCGAGTTCGAGAACGTGATCGAAGGCATCAAGATCAACGGCGTCGACATCATCACCTTCGCCGACGACGGACGTATTACCCACTTCAAGGTCATGGTAAGACCCCTGAAAGCGATCAACCTGCTGCATCGCTTGATGGGAGAACAGCTGGCGCAGCAATAAGCGCGCCGGCGACTGGTCGAATTCATCTCGCCGTCGCCTGAAGTTGTTTCAGGCGGCGCACACTTCACACCTGATCCCGATCGAGAGAACCGCATGACGATCTACAAGGCCCCGGTTGAAGAAGTCGGCTTCCTGCTCAACGACGTTTTTCAGTTCGACCGCTACAACAACCTGCCCGGGTTCGCCGATGCTGCGGCCGACGTGCGCGACGCGATCATCAACGAGGCGGCGCGGCTGAGCGAGGAAGTGCTGCATCCGCTCAACGCGGTCGGCGATCACGAAGGCTGCACCCGTCACGACGACGGCAGCGTCACCACGCCGAAGGGCTTCAAGGACGCCTACAAGCAGATCGCCGAAGGCGGCTGGATGGGCCTGTCGTCGCCGGCCGAATATGGCGGCCAGGGCCTGCCGATCACGCTGACCCAGATGGTGCAGGAATTCCTGAACTCCGCCAACATGGCGTTTGCGATGTACCCGGGCCTGACGATGGGCGCCGCGGCGGCGCTGACGGTGCACGGCTCGCCGGAGCAGAAGCAGACTTATCTGCCCAAGATGGTGTCCGGCGAGTGGACCGGTACCATGAACCTCACCGAGCCGCAGTGTGGCACCGATCTCGGCCTGCTACGGACCAAGGCGGTGAAGCAGGCGGACGGCAGCTACAAGATCACCGGTACCAAGATCTTCATCTCGGCCGGTGAGCACGATATGGCCGATAACATCATTCATCTGGTGCTGGCGCGGATCGAAGGCGCACCGGCCGGAATCAAGGGCATCTCGCTGTTCGTGGTGCCGAAATTCCTGGTCAACCCCGACGGTACCGTCGGCGCCCGCAACGGCGTGATCTGCGGCTCGATCGAGCACAAGATGGGCATCCACGGCAACGCCACCTGCACCATGAACTACGACGGCGCCACCGGCTGGCTGGTCGGCGAAGAGAACAAGGGCATGCAGGGCATGTTCGTGATGATGAACGAGGCTCGCCTCGGCGTCGCCGTGCAGGGCCTGGCGCAGTCGGAAGTCGCGTATCAGAACGCCGTCGAATACGCCCGCGAGCGGCTGCAGGGCCGGGCGCTGTCGGGACCGAAGGCGACCGACAAGCCGGCCGATCCGATCATCGTGCATCCCGACATCCGCCGCGCGCTGCTGACGATGCGCGCCTTCAACGAGGCGGCGCGGGCGCTGGTGCTGTGGACCGCGCTGAAGAGCGACGTCGCGCATCGCTCCAGCGATGCCAAGGAGCGCCAGGTGGCCGACGATCATCTCGGCCTGATGACGCCGGTGCTGAAGGGCGTTCTGACGGACGGCGGCTTCGCCAATGCGGTTGCGGCCCAGCAGGTTTACGGCGGCCACGGCTACATCGCCGCCAACGGCGTCGAGCAGTTCGTCCGCGATGCCCGCATCGCGATGATCTACGAAGGCGCCAACGGCATTCAGGCGCTCGATCTGGTCGGCCGCAAGCTGCCGCGTGACGGCGGCCGCGCCGTGATGGCGTTCTTCGCCGAGGTCGGCGCCTTCGCCAAGGAGCACGGCGGCGACGAGGCGATGAAGCCGTTCGTTGCGCCGCTGTCGACCTCGCTCGGCCATCTGCAGAAGGCCACCACCTGGCTGATGATGAACGCGATGGCGCAGCCGGACAACGCCGGTGCCGCCGCCACCGACTACATGCACCTCTTCGGCCTCGTGGCGATGGGCTACATGTGGGCCAAGATGGCCAAGGTGGCGCAGGACAAGATCGCAGCCGAGGGCGCGACGCCCTATCTGACCAGAAAGCTGGTCACCGGCCGGTTCTTCGCCGAGCGGATGCTACCCGAGACCGCGCTGCGGCTGACCCGGATCGAAGCCGGCTGTAACACCCTGATGGAACTGCCGGCGGAAGCGTTCTGACATTGACACTGCCGTCATCCCCGCGAAGGCGGGGATCCAGTAAGCCGGGCGCCGGCGGTTTGATCGCCGGTGCCATGATGACTGGATCGCCCGGTCGAGCCGGGCGATGACTCCTGCAAGAGCATCGCGTCACATTTTATCGAGGGAGGTCCCATGCCCGAAGCCTATATCTACGATCACGTTCGTACTCCGCGCGGCCGCGGCAAGGCCGATGGCTCGCTGCACGAGGTGACCGCGCTGGCGCTCGCCACCGTGCCGCTGAAGGCACTGAAAGAGCGTAACAACATCAAGAAGGACGTGGTCGACGACGTCGTGATGGGCGTGGTCGATCCGGTCGGCGAGGCCGGCTCGGATATCGCGCGGTTCGCCGCGATGAACGCAGGCCTCGGCGAAGCGGTGCCCGGCGTGCAGATCTCCAGGTTCTGCGCCTCGGGCCTCGATGCGGTGAACTTCGCCGCGGCGCAGATCATGAGCGGCCAGCACGAATTGGTGATCGGCGGCGGCGCGGAATCGATGAGCCGCATCGGCCTCGGCGCGTCGGGCGGTGCCTGGCCGATGGATCCGTCGATGGCGATTCCGTCCTACTTCATGCCGCAGGGTGTCTCGGCCGACCTGATCGCGACCAAATACGGCTTCTCGCGCGACGACGTCGATGCCTATGCGGTTCGGAGCCAGCAGCTCGCCGCGAAGGCCTGGGACGAAGGCCGGTTCGACAAGTCGGTGGTGCCGGTCAAGGACATCAACGGCCTGACCATCCTGGCCAAGGACGAGCACATGCGCCCCTCGACGACGATGCAGTCGCTGGCGCAGTTGCAGCCGTCGTTCGCGCCGATCGCCGCGATGGGCGGGTTCGACGCGGTGGCGATCCAGTCGCACCCGGAAGTCGAGAAGGTCAACTACGTGCACCATGCCGGCAACTCGTCGGGCATCGTCGACGGCGCCGGTGCGGTGCTGCTCGGCAGCAAGGAAGCCGGTGAGAAGCACGGCCTGAAGCCGCGTGCGAAGATCCGCGCCTTCGCCAATATCGGCTCGGAGCCGGCGATGATGCTGACCGGTCCGGTCGACGTCACCAACAAGCTGTTCGAGCGCTCCGGCATGAAGAAGAGCGACATCGATCTGTTCGAACTCAACGAGGCGTTCGCCTCGGTGGTGCTGCGCTACATGCAGGCGTTCGAGATCGACAACGACAAGATCAACGTCAATGGCGGCGCGATCGCACTCGGCCATCCGCTCGGCGCCACCGGCGCCATGATCCTCGGCACCGTGCTCGACGAGCTGGAGCGCACCGGCAAGGCGACCGCGCTGGTGACGCTGTGCATCGGCGGCGGCATGGGCACCGCGACGATCATCGAGCGGGTGTGAGGATTCGATAGCGCGGTGGGCCGCGCCACGCGCGCCGGCCTGCTCCCTCCCCCCTTGCGGGGAGGGTCGGGGTGGGGGGTGCCCCGAGGCGAAGCTTCCGATGTGGACCCCCACCCCCGACCCCTCCCCGCAAGGGGGAGGGGAGATGAACAACAACCGCCGCGCCGTAATGGCTGCTGGCAGCGAAGGAGCTAATCAGATGACCTTCAAGAACTTCAAAGTCGACACCGACGCCGACGGCATTGCGCTCGTCACCTGGGATCTGCCCGGCAAGTCGATGAACGTGCTCGACGCCACGACGATCGAGGAACTCGGCGCGATCGCCGAGCAGACCAGTAAGGACGCCGCGGTCAAGGGCGTGGTGATCACTTCGGCCAAGGAGGCGTTCTGCGCCGGCGCCGATCTGTCGATGCTGGAAGGCATGAACCAGCAGTTCGCCCAGATCCGGAAGGAGAAGGGCGAGGAAGCCGCCCAGAAGATGCTGTTCGACGAGAGCCGCAAGCTGTCGCAGATCCTGCGCGGCATCGAGACCTGCGGCAAGCCGTGGGTCGCGGCGATCAACGGTCTGGCGCTCGGCGGCGGCTTCGAAGTGACGCTGGCCTGCCACTATCGCGTCGCAGCCGACAATCCGAAGACCCGGCTCGGCCTGCCCGAGATCAAGGTCGGCCTGTTCCCGGGCGGCGGCGGCACCCAGCGGATTCCGCGCATTGTCGATCCGCAGAGCGCGATGACCATCCTGCTCAAGGGCGATCAGATCAAGCTCGACAAGGCCAAGGCGCTGAAGCTGGTCGACGCGGTGGTGCCGGCGGCCGATCTGATCAAGACCGCCAAGGACTGGATCAAGGGCGGCGGCAAGGCGGTGGCGCCGTGGGACGAGAAGGGCTTCAAGCTGCCCGGCGGCCCGGTGTTCTCCAAGCAGGGCATGATGATGTTCCCGGCCGGCAACGCCATCTATCGTCGCGAGACCTACGACAACTATCCGGCGGCCCGCGCGATCATGAGCTGCGTCTATGAGGGCCTGTTGGTGCCGATGGACGTCGCGCTGCGCATCGAGTCGCGCTACTTCGCGCACGTCCTGCAGACCAAGGAAGCGGCGGCGATGATCCGCAGCCTGTTCCTGTCGATGCAGGAGCTGAACAAGGGCGCGCGCCGCCCGCAGGGCGTGCCGCCGACCAAGGTCAAGAAGCTCGCCATCATCGGCGCCGGCTTCATGGGCGCCAGCGTCGGCTACGTCTCGGCCAAGGCCGGCATCGAGGTGGTGCTGATCGATCGCGACCAGGAGAGCGCCGACAAGGGCAAGGCGCATTGCCAGTCGGTGATCGAAGGTCTCATCAAGAAGGGCCGCGCCAAGGAGGCCGACCGTGACGCGCTGATGTCGCGGATCACCGCGACCGCCGACTTCAATGCGATTTCGGATGCCGACCTCGTCATCGAAGCGGTGTTCGAGGATCGCAAGGTCAAGGCCGAGACCTACGCCAAGGCGCAGCCGCTGCTGAAGGAAGGCGCGATCTTCGCCTCCAACACCTCGACGCTGCCGATCAACTCGCTGGCCGAAGAGTTCAAGGATCAGTCGAAGTTCATCGGCATCCACTTCTTCTCGCCGGTCGAGAAGATGATGCTGGTCGAAGTGATCCTCGGCAACAACACCAGCGACGCCACGCTGGCGGCAGCGCTGGACTACACCCGGCAGATCGGCAAGACCCCGATCGTGGTCAACGACAGCCGCGGCTTCTTCGCCAACCGTTGTGTGCTGCGTTTCACCGCCGAAGGCCTCGAGATGCTGATGGAAGGCGTCCCGGCGCCGATGATCGAGACCGCCGCCAAGATGGCCGGCATGCCGGTCGGCCCGCTGTCGCTGGCCGACGAAGTCGCGCTCGACCTGATCCTGAAGATCATGAAGGCGACCGAAGCCGACCTCGGCGAACAGGCGGTCGATCAGCAGCAGAAGAAGCTGATGGTCGAGCTGGTCGAGAAGCAGGGCCGGTTCGGCCGCAAGAATGGCAAGGGCTTCTACGTCTATCCGGAGAAGGGCAAGGGTCAGAAGAGCCTGTGGGACGGCATCGCCGCGCTGCAGCCCAAGCACCTCGACCCCGACACCATCGACGTCGAAGAGCTGAAGCAGCGCTTCCTCGCCGTCCAGGCGGTGGAAGCGGCGCGCACGGTCGAGGACAACGTCATCGTCGATCCGCGCGAGGCCGATGTCGGCTCGATCCTCGGCTTCGGCTTCGCGCCGTTCACCGGCGGCACGCTCAGCTACATCGACTTCATGGGTACCAAGGAGTTCGTGGCGCTGTGCCACAAGCTCGAGGGCAAATACGGCTCGCGCTTCACCCCGCCGAAGCTGCTCGAAGACATGGCCAAGACCGGCGACACCTTCTACCACCGCTTCGCCCCGAAGAAGCAGGCGGCGGCGTAAGGGCCGGGCACAGCCCTCATCCTGAGGAGCGCGCTCTTGCGCGCGTCTCGAAGGATGAGGAGCCCGGGGCTTCATGGTTCGAGACGGCGCTACGCGCCTCCTCACCATGAGGGTTTTGCAAATAACAAGGGCCGGATCATCGCGATCCGGCCCTCTTTATTTTCGTCGTCGTCTCACTCCGTCATTGCGAGGAGCGCTCGGATCGGCGCTTCGCGCCGTCCGAGCACAGGCTCCGCGACGAAGCAATCCAGCTTCGTGCTCGGCGCTGGATTGCTTCGCTGCGCTCGCAGTGACGCTGCGGGGAAAGCCCTCACGCCTTCTGCATCAGCCCTTCGCGCTGCATCGCTTCTTGCACCTTCGGGCGTGCGGCGACGCGGGCCTTGAAGGCGGCGAGGTTGGGGTAGGGGGCGAGGTCGATCTTCATCCGGTCGCACCAGCTCAGGATCACGAACAGGTAGCCGTCGGCGACCGTGAACGACGAGCCCATCAGATAGTCTTTGCCGGCGAGCTGCTTGTCGACATAGCCGAGGTGGCGGGCGATGCGGTCCTTGAAGAAATTCTTGGCATCGTCGCCGAGCGTCGGGGCGAACAGCGGACCGAAGCTCTTGTGCAGGTCGGTCGAGATGTAGTTCAGCCACTCCTGCAGCCGGTAGCGTTCGATCGTCCCGGCCTTGGGCGCGAGCTTTCCGGAGCCTTCCTTGTCGGCGATGAACTGCACGATCGCCGGTCCCTCCGTGAGCACGCCGCCGTCGTCGAGGCCGAGCGCCGGCACCGAGCCCTTCGGGTTGATGGCGGCGTAGTCATCGCCGTTCTCGAGCTTCTTCGCCCGGAGGTCGACTTTGACGAGGTCGAACTGCAGGCCGGCCTCGCTGAGCGCGATGTGCGGCGACAGCGAGCAGGCGCCGGGCGAATAATACAGCTTCATGGGCGGGTCCTTCCGAGCCGGGGTGAGTGTCGGCGATGAAATGCAGATGCATGAAACTGTCAAGCGCGGCCCGGTCGCCGGTCAAGCCTGCGATGGACCGACGAGCCCGCGGGTGCGGCGGAAGATGTCGCCGAGCCGGCGAAACAGAGCGGCGCGGGCGCTGGTGGTCCGCCACGCCAGCACCACCCGGCGCGGGCAAGCGTCAGGTAGCGGCGCGATCGCCACGTCCTGGCCACCGATCACGCCGGCGTCGAGCGCCAGATCGGGGAGCAGGGTGATCCCCAGGCCCTCGCTGACCATCGAGATCAGCGTCGGCAGCGAAGTGGCCGAGAAGCTCTCGTCCTGCTCGATGTTGCGATCCGGAAAGGCGCTGAGGGCGTGGCGCTGCAGGCAATGGCCGCGCTCCAGCAGCATCAGCCGCGCCCCGTCGAGCTGCGCGCCGCGCACCGGCTCCGGCCCGAAGCTGCCCGGCGGTGCAGCCAGGTGATAGCCGTCCTCGAACAGTTCGATCGTCTCCAGCCCTTCGGCTTCGAACGGTAGCGCGAACAGAATTAGATCGAGCCGGCCGCGCTGCAGTCCGTCGAGCAGTTGTTCGGTCATCTCTTCGCGCAGCAGCAGGCGTAGCTTCGGGAAGACGCGGCGGATTTCAGGGAGCGCACGCGGGATCAGATACGGGCCGATGGTCGGGATCGCGCCGAGCCGCAGGTCACCGCTGTCCGGAGCGCCCTCGGCGGCGGCCAGCGCCTCGATCTCCTGCGCGGCCAGCAGCAGCGCGCGGGCGCGCTCGGCGATGACCGCGCCGATCGGCGTCAGCAGCACCGAGCGCTTGGTGCGTTCGGCCAGCACCACGCCGAGCCGGTCCTCCAGTTCCTTCAGCCCGGCGCTGAGGCTGGGCTGGGTCACGAAGCAGGCCTCGGCCGCGCGGGAAAAATTCAGGGTGTCGGCAACGGCGACCAGGAAGCCGAGCTGCCGCAGGGTGATGGCAGGAGACATAGAGATAGACTATCACAGATACAAATATAATCAATTTCACAAATGAGATCGCCTCGCCTACATCCGCAGTGCCCGGGACCTCCCGACCGCCAGGAGACTGCAGATGATCGAATTCGCAACGCCCGCCCCACAGCTCAACGCCCCCGCGCCTGCATTCAATGCACCGACCACCCACGGCCCCAAGACGCTGGCCGACTACGCCGGCAAGTGGCTGATCCTGTTTTCGCACCCGGCGGATTTCACCCCGGTCTGCACCACCGAATTCATCGCCTTCGCTAAAAAGCACGACGCGTTTGCGGCGCGCGGTGCCGAACTGCTCGGCCTGTCGATCGACAGCCACTACTCGCACATCGCCTGGATGCTCAACATCAAGGAGAAGTTCGGGGTCGAGATCAGATTTCCGATCATCGCCGATCTCAGCATGACCGTGGCTCGGGCCTACGGCATGATCCAGCCGGGTGCGTCCGACACTTCCGCGGTGCGCGCCACGTTCCTGATCGATCCCGAAGGCAAGCTGCGCGCGATGGTCTACTACCCGATGATCGCCGGCCGTTCGGTCGACGAGATCTATCGGCTGCTGGTGGCGCTGCAGACGGCCGACGCCAACAAGTGCGCGATGCCGGAGAGCTGGCAACCGGGCGATGCGGTGATCGTGCCGCCGCCGTCGACGGCGGCCGCCGCGCTCGCCCGTGCCGGTGAGGGCTACGACACGGTCGACTGGTACTACTCGACCCGCCCCCTCTGAGGCTCGCGCAAGCTCCGGCACGTGCCGGGGCTTCTCCTTCAACCTACTCGTCTGATCACCACGGAGGATCAAGCCATGATCAATAGTGCGCAGACCACGACCGAAGCTCTCTCCCGCGTCCTCGGCCGCACCTTCGGCCTCTACGTGCAAACCCACGGCTACCATTGGAACGTCGTCGGCCCGGAATTCCGCCGTCTGCACGCTGCGTTCGAGGAGCAATACAACAACCTCTGGAACGCGCTCGATGACATCGCGGAACGAATCCGCAGTCTCGGCGCTCATGCTCCTGGTTCGCTGGCTGAACTGACCGCCCTGGCGGGGCCGGCGCCCGCGCCGGCGCAATCTGCCGAAGCCATGGTCGGTGCGTTGACCTCGGGCCACGAGGCGCTGACCGACGAGCTGCGCCGCGCGCTCGCCTCGGCGCAACAGGCCGGGGACGAGCCGACGGTGGGATTGTTGAGCGATCGCTTGGCCTGGCACCAGAAGCAGCTCTGGATGATGAAAGCCAGCCGCGCCTGAAGATCGCCGCGGCGCCCTTCCTGAACGACGGGCGCCGCGGTCTACCGACACAGGAGAATCGAACGATGAGCAAGCCGATCGTGAAGCCGTTCTGGGACCAATCCACCGGAAGCTGGCAGTACGTGTTTCACGATCCGGATACGATGCAGGGCGCTGTGGTCGACCCGGTTTGGAATTACGACCCGAAAGCCGGCGCCACATTCACCCGCAGCGTCGACGAGATCGTGACCTATGTGCGAGAGGCCGGCATCGACATCGTGTGGGTGCTCGACACGCATCCGCACGCCGATCACTTCTCGGCGGCTCCGCTTCTCGCCGAACGCCTGAAGGCACCGACCGGAATCGGCGAGCGCGTCACCGAGGTGCAGAAGCTGTGGCAGAAGATCTATCATCTGCCGGAGTCGTTTCCGACCGACGGCCGCCAATGGGATCGGCTGTTCGCGGACGGCGACGTCTTCATGGTCGGCGACATTCCGGTGCGGGTGATGTTCTCACCCGGGCATACATTGGCGTCGGTGACCTATGTGGCCGGCGACGCCGCCTTCGTCCACGATACGCTGATGATGCCGGACAGCGGCACCAGCCGCGCCGATTTTCCCGGCGGATCGTCGAAGCAATTATATGCCAGCCTGCAGCGTATTCTGGCGCTTCCCAACGATACCCGGCTGTATGTGGGGCACGACTATGCGCCCGAGGGGCGCGACGCGCAGTGCATGGCGACGGTTGCCGAACACAAAGCGCGCAACATCCATCTTGCCGGCGGTCGCACCGAAACGGAGTTCTGCGCTGTCCGGGATCAGCGCGACGCGTCTCTGCCGCTGCCGAAATTGATGCTGGCTGCGCTGCAGATCAACATCCGCGGCGGTCGCAAGCCCGCGCCGGAAGCCGACGGGCGCTCGTACTTGAAGATTCCGCTCGACTATTTCGAGCCGCGCTGATCGCACCGCCCACGCGGCCGGAAGCCGGAAGCACCCGGTCGTTGCACCGGTGTCTTCCGGCCTTGGCGCCATTTATCGCGCTCGCCCATCCAGTCCGAGCCGCCGTCACCCGATCCTGGGCCGAAAGCAGCATTGTGAGGCTGCGATCTTGGCTTTCCCGGCGGCTGGCATTAAATGCGAGTGCATGGAAGACACGCGATTGCCGCCTTTGCGGCCCGTGCGCTAGAGTTCGTGCGCACCATGGATGGAGCGATGAAACGCAAGCCGTCGACTGAGGCCACTGCCGCCTGGGTCCGCCTGATGCGGGTCCGGAGCCGGGTGTTGGACGCGGTCGAGCAGGATCTGAAGAAGGCGGGCTTCCCGCCGCTGGCCTGGTACGACGCGCTGCTCGAATTGTCGCGGGCGCCGGGCGGCGAGATGCGCCCGGTCGAGCTCGAAAAGCAGATGCTGATCCCGCAATATTCCACCTCGCGTCTGGTCGACCGGCTTGTCGACGAGCGGCTGGTGGTGCGCCGCGAATGCCGCAGCGACAAGCGCGGCCAGTTCGTGGAAATCACCGAGGCGGGACGCGAATTGCAGAAGAAGATGTGGGCCGCCTATTCGGCGGCGATCGAAAAGCACGTCGGCTCGAAATTATCCGATGCCGACGCCGTCCGGCTGTGCGGGCTGCTCGACCGGCTCGGCTGCTCGTGCGACGGCTCCGCCGCTGCGCTCGATGCGCGAGACACCGCAGTCTCGCGATGATAAACAGCTCTCGCTTCGTGTTCGCGGTTGCTTCCGGCCGCGGCTTCCACCACCTCGCGTCGCCCGATCCCGCGCGCTACTTCCGGACCCCCCATGGCGCGTGACCAACTCGATATGACCCCGCTGAATTCGCGTGACGAACTGGTCGCGTGGCTCGAAGCGGGCGTGAAATCGCCGGCTGACTTCCGCATCGGCACCGAGCACGAAAAGACCCCGTTCACGCTCGACGGCCATCGACCGGTGCCCTACGAGGGCGCGCGCGGCATCGGCGCCCTGCTCGAGGGCATGCAGATCCTGCTCGGCTGGGAGCCGATCATGGAAGGCGCGCACATCATCGGACTGCACGACGTCACCGGCGGCGGCGCGATCTCGCTGGAGCCGGGCGGCCAGTTCGAATTGTCCGGCGCGCCGGTCGAGACCGTGCACCAGACCCATGCCGAGCTGATGGCCCATCTGGCGCAGGTGCGCGAAGTGGCGACGCCGCTCGGGATCGGCTTCCTCGGCCTCGGCCTGACGCCATCCTGGTCGCGGGAGGAAATCCCGGTGATGCCGAAGGGCCGCTACAAGATCATGACCAATTACATGCCGAAGGTCGGCCGTTACGGCCTCGACATGATGTATCGGACCTGCACGGTGCAGACCAATCTCGACTTCTCTTCCGAAGCCGACATGGTCAAGAAGCTGCGGGTGTCGCTGGCGCTGCAGCCGGTCGCGACCGCTTTGTTCGCCAATTCGCCGTTCACCGAAGGCAAGCCGAACGGCCTGTTGTCGTTCCGCTCGGAAATCTGGCGCGATACCGACAACGATCGCTCCGGCATGCTGCCCTGGGCGTTCGAGGACGGCATGGGTTTCGAGCGCTGGGTCGACTACGCGCTCGACGTGCCGATGTACTTCGTCAAGCGTGGCGACGACTATATCGATGTTGCCGGCTCGTCGTTCCGCGATTTCTTCGACGGCAACAACGACAAGCTGCCCGGTGAGCGGCCGACGCTGTCGGACTGGGCCAACCATCTGTCGACGATCTTCCCCGAGGTGCGGCTGAAGCGGTATCTGGAAATGCGCGGCGCCGACGGCCAGCCGTGGGGCCGCCTGACGGCGCTGCCGGCGTTCTGGGTCGGACTGCTGTATGATGACACCAGCCTCGATGCGGCCTGGGAGTTGGTCAAGGGCTGGAGCGCCGAGGAGCGTCAGACGCTGCGGGACGAGGTGCCGCGGCTCGGCTTCAAGGCCAAGATCGGCAATCGCTTCCTGTTCGAGATCGCCAAGGATTGCATGGTGCTGGCGCATGCCGGGCTGCGTCGCCGCGCCCGGATCGATGCCACCGGCCTCGACGAATCGCGGCATCTGGCGCCGCTCGATCGGATTCTCGACAGCGGCCACACCCCGGCCGAGGAGATGCTCGAGAAGTACCACGGCGCCTGGCGGGGCTCGGTGGAGCCGGCCTACGAGGAATATGCGTTCTGAACGCTAGCGGACCGAGGCCGCGCTGGCCTGTGCCGTTCATCCGCCATACAGGTTGCCGGCCGTCAGATGCGGCCTCGGGGCTGCGCCGCGGACCGGCCTGATGTCTATCGGCCAGGGGTCCGGGCCTAACGCGAAAGCAAGTCTGAATGCGAAGCGGCCTGCTCAGGGCATGTTGGCTCGTGCTCGCCGTGGCTGCGGCGGCGCTGTCGCCGCACGCCTCGCACGCGCAGGCCAATATCGACCGGATCGGCGGCGACTATCTGCGCACGCCGGTGACAAGCGGAGATCCGGCCGAATGCGCGCTGATGTGCGAACGCGACAAGCGCTGCCGGTCGTGGACATTCAGCTATCCGCGCTCGCCGGAAGACGGTGCGATGTGTTGGCTGAAGAGCACGGTGCCGCCGCGGACGCCGAATTCCTGCTGCGTGTCCGGCGTCCGCGGTGCCGGAGTGCTGGAGCCACGCAACGATTCCAACGAGGTCTCGATCGACCGCTTCGGCGGCGATTATCGCAATTTCGAGCTGAAGTCCGGCGAGGGCGACGAGGCCTGCAAGGCGGCGTGCGTCGACGAGCACAAATGCCGGGCCTGGACCTATGCCCGTCCCGGCTATGTCGGCCGCAACGCCCGCTGTTTCCTGAAAAGCCAGATCAAGCCGCCGCGGCGCAAGCCCGGATTTATTTCGGGCGTGGTACGCTGACGCGCGAAACGCTGCGTCTCAATGCACCTTGGTGAAGAACCGCGCCACCCGGAAGCCGGACAGCCAGTCGCTGACCGGCTGGTGGCGGACGCCGGGATTCCACGAGCCCACGATGGCATCGACCCGGCCGACCAGATCGTCGACCGGGACCATGCCGACGCCGCCGTCGCGCACCGGGACGCGGCTGTCGGAGGAATTGTCGCGGTTGTCGCCCATCACGAACAGGTGGCCGGGAGGTACCGTCACTTCCGGCATGTTGTCGAGTCGGCCGTTATCGTACAGCTTGAAGATCGGGTGGGCGACGCCGCCGGGCAGTGTCTCGATGTAGCGCGCGGCCGTTTCGGAGGAACCGTTGTCGTCCTCGGCGCGACCGACGCCGTCCGGCGTCACCTTGGCGGCTTCGCCGTTGATGAAAACCCGGCCGCCGTCGATCTCGACTCTGTCTCCGGGAAGACCAACCACGCGCTTGACCCAGACCTGAGAGCGGTCGCCGGCCCAGCGAAACACCACGACGTCGCCGCGGTGCGGCGTGGCGCCGAACACCCGGCCGCTCTCCGGCACCGAAACGTGGATCGGCAGCGAGGCGGTCGAATAGCCGTAAGGATATTTCGAAGCGAGCAGTGCATCGCCGATCAGCAGCGTCGGCTCCATCGAGCCGGACGGCACGTAGAACGGCTCGGCCAGCGCGGCCTTGCCGACCAGCACGATCGCCACCACGGCGACGAGCTGCGTGAGCTGCGAGCCCCAGCGCCGTGCCGGCGCGCTTTCCGAATTCGTCTCCGACGTCATCCGCCGGTGCCTCCGATCGTGATCCTGTCCATCCGCAGCGTCGGCTGGCCGACGCCCACCGGTACGCCCTGACCGTTCTTGCCGCAGGTGCCGATGCCGTCGTCGAGCTGCATGTCGTTTCCGATCATGGAAATGCGGTGCAAATCGGTCGGGCCGTTGCCGATCAGCATCGCGCCCTTCAGCGGCGCGCCGATCTTGCCGTTCTCGATCTTATAGGCCTCGGTGCACTGGAACACGTATTTGCCCGACGTGATGTCGACCTGACCGCCGCCGAAGTTCGCCGCGTAGATGCCGTTCTTCACCGAAGCGAGGATTTCGGCCGGGTCGCGCTGGCCGGCCAGCATGTAGGTGTTGGTCATCCGCGGCATCGGCACATGGGCGTAGGACTGCCGGCGGCCGTTGCCGGTCGGCTTCATGCCCATCAGCCGGGCGTTCTGGCGGTCCTGCATGTAGCCGGTGAGAATGCCGTCCTCGATCAGCACGGTGCGGCTGGTCGGAGTGCCCTCGTCGTCGATCGACAGCGAGCCGCGCCGCGCCGAAATCGTGCCGTCGTCGACCACGGTCACGCCCTTGGCGGCGACCTGCTGGCCCATCAGGCCGGCGAAAGCAGACGTCTTCTTGCGGTTGAAATCGCCCTCGAGGCCGTGGCCGACCGCCTCGTGCAGCATCACGCCGGGCCAGCCGGGGCCGAGCACCACATCCATTTCGCCGGCCGGGGCCGGCACCGATTCCAGGTTAACCAGCGCCTCGCGCAACGCGCCGTCGGCGGCGTCACGCCAGGCCTTGGTCTCGATGAAGCGCGCATAGGGCTCGCGGCCGCCATAGCCTTTGGACCCGCTCTCCTGACGGTCGCCCTGGCCGGCGACCACCGAGACGTTGACGCGCACCAGCGGGCGGATGTCGCGATAGCTCTCGCCGTCGGGGCGCAGGATCTCGACCACCTGCCAGGTGGCGCCGACCGACACCGACACCTGCCGCACCCGCGGGTCCTTGTCGCGGATATAGGCGTCGATCTCGCCGAGCAGCTTGACCTTGGCCTCGAAGCCGGGCGCGTCGAGCGGGTTGTCGTCGCCGTACAGCCGCACATTGGTGTGCGCCGGCGCCACCGCCAGCGTGCCGCTGTAGTCGCCGCGCACGGCCGCGACCGCGTCCGCGGCGCGGATCAGTGCCGGCAGTGACACGTCGGAGGAATGCGCGTAGCCGACCGCGTCGTCCTTAACGGCGCGTAAACCGAAGCCCTGCGCGGTGTCGTAGGTCGCCTGCTTCAGCCGGCCGTTGTCGAACGCCAGCGCCTCGGTCTGGCTGTATTCGAAAAACAGCTCGCCATCGTCCGCCCCCGCCAGCCCCCGCGCGATCTCGCGCCTCACCTCGTCGCGATCGAGATTGGCGCGGTCGATGAGCGAGGTCTGGGCTGGGTTGGTCATGAGATCCTGTTCCCGAAGTTGTTTGGGGCACAACATAGGTGGTCTGACCTGGTTCTGCGAGGGGTTGGCGGATTTGGGAGCGACGCCTGCGCCCCACCGAAAAAGCATGCTATGGTGTTCAGATGGATTACCGGGAGATCATCACCATCGAGCCGGGGAAGCGCGGCGGTCGGCCGTGCATTCGCCATATGCGAATTGCGGTCGCGGATGTGCTCGGCTGGCTGGCAGATGGCCAGACGCCGGAAGAGATTATCTCCGATTTCCCGGAGCTGACCGAACAGGACATCCGTGCGGCGCACGCGTATGCGGCGGATCGTGAACGTCGAGTGGTTCATTGAGGGTCACGCGCCGAGACACGACTTCAGAATTTCGATGATCTCGCGGACTAAGCTCACTAGTGTACGCAATACGTCCAGCGCGCGATTCCAATCCATCGGGAATTTTGATCGAGCCATTTTCAGTTCCTCCAGTCGGTGAAGCTGATCGCTTCCCGGTGAGGAAACTCTGCGGCCAAGATGGTTGCGGTCAAAAATCGGTTGGCCCAAGCTTCGTCGTCTTCAACAAAGAGGGAATCGCAGCGGCTTTCGAAAGGCTCGCTTCGCAGCGCTTCTTGACAATATATCGCGCGCGATATAAATTACCCTGCATGAAGCCACCTTCGACATCGTCACGCGCGCCGCGATCGGCGGACAAGCAGAAGCTGGAGAACCAGCTTTGCTTCGCGCTGTACTCGACGCTGCTCGGGGTCAACAAGGTGTATCGCGCACTGCTGCGCGAGTTCGACCTGACCTATCCGCAGTATCTCGTGATGTTGGTGCTGTGGGAAAGGGACCAGCTCAATGTCTCGGAGATCTGCGATCAGCTCTATCTCGAGACCACCACGCTGACGCCGTTGTTGAAGCGGCTAGAAGCGCGCGGGCTGATCAGCCGGCGGCGGTCTGCCGAGGACGAGCGGCAGGTGATCGTCGGCCTCACCGAGGAGGGACGCGCCCTGCGCCAGCAGCTCAAGCATGTTCCGGACTGTCTCGGCGCCGCGATGGGCGGCTCGCTCGACGACATCGTCGAGCTGCGCGACAAGCTGACCAAGGTCCGATCCAAGTTGTTTCAGGCCGCCTGATGCGGAAAGGGCGGCCGGACAAATCGACAAGCGGTATCAAAAATATCGTGCGCGATAATTATGTGGGCGATCTAAATCGATCACCAGAGTTCCAGAACCCTCAACCCGAGAAGGACCACACCATGTCAGTCGAGAAAGTTCTCTACCGCGCCACCGCGACCGCCACCGGAGGCCGTGACGGCCGCGGCGTGAGCAGCGATGGGCATCTCGACGTCGCCCTCACGACGCCGAAGGAGCTCGGCGGCGGAGGCGGCGCCGGCACCAATCCGGAGCAGTTGTTCGCGGTCGGCTATTCGGCCTGTTTCCTCGGCGCGATGAAGTTCGTCGCCGGGCGCGACAAGCTGCCGATCCCGAAGGACGTCAGCGTCACCGGTTCGGTCGGCATCGGCCCGATTCCGACCGGCTTCGGCATCGAAGTGGAGCTGAAGATCAGCCTGCCGGGCATGGATCCGGCCCAGGCGCAGACGCTGGTCGACCGCGCCCACATCGTCTGCCCGTATTCCAACGCCACGCGTGGCAACATCGACGTCACGCTGACGCTGGTCTAATGGCTCGCTGCCGCCTTTCGGCGGCAGGCGAAGCTCAATCCCTTCTCGTCGCAAAGATCGTCATGCCCGGGCTTGTCCCGGGCATCCACGATTTCGGGCGAGGCTGTGCTTGTGGCCGTGGATGGCCGGGACAAGCCCGGCCATGACGGTGCTTACGGGGATACGCTGCAATTAGTTGAGGCGTCGCGATGAAACACGCCGAGGCATCTCGATCGACGCTGCCTACGGCAGCTTGTCGTAGCCTTCGCCGATGCCGTTGAGGCTGAGCGGGAAGCCGATGCCTTCTTCCGGCGTTTCGAAGATGATGAAGGTCGCGGTCTTGGCGGTGCGGAGCTGGCCGAGCAACTTGTCGTCCATTACCACTTCGGCGACGCAGCCGTTCGGCAGGCAGCGCACGAACCCCGCGCGGCCGATGTCGGCGTTGTCGAGCTTGAGTCCGAGGCCCGACGGCAGCAGCACGCCGAGCGGCGCCACCACGCGCATCAGCTTGCTCTTCTGATCGGCGGTCTTGAGGATGATGACGGTGAGGCCGGCGTTGGAGCGGTCTTCCGCGACCACGCTCTGAATCAGCGCGCACTGCTCGGCCTTGGCGCCCGGCGGGGTGTCGCAGCGGATCTGCCAGTCGCCGTGCACCGACCGCACCGCGCCCTGGGCGAGGGCCGTGCCGCTGCCGACTGCAGCGGCCAGTGCGATCAACCCGGCCGCCAACATGGCCCCGGACGCAGCGCGGCGGCTCGAGGCGAGGATCGGCGAAAGTCTGGCGAAGCCCATCAGCGATGTATCCGAGGTGGTGACGGTTGAACGGCGTGGTCGGCGGCGGGTTCCGACTGACCGGCAATGACGGCGCCATGAAGGCAGCTCGCGCGCCAGCGAATCAGGCTTCCGTGACGTCCCGATGCTTTGCCTACAGCGAGGGGCACATCTGTCAAGCCGGCCTCACATGGGACGGCGCGTCCGCGCGCCGCTGTGTCAGCTCCCCGAGACGGAATCTCCGGCGCCGCGCAGGCCAGGGCTGTTTGCTCGCGCGATCCCTCACTCCTGCATTGCGAGGGGCTTCGAATTGTGATTTGAAAAGTAGAATAAGAAGCGTTCGCACTTTGGCTACGCTCTTGTGCCGAGCGCAACAAACTGCACGGCCGGTCACGCCGAATACGGCGGGCTTGCTGTGACTAGTCATAGGGAGCGCGGCGGCATGAGGATGTCGAAGGGGCGAATGGGCCGGTGGTCGCTGGGATTCGCGATCGCCTGCTGTGTGGCGACGGCCGGCGGGGCCGCATTCGCCCAGACCGGACAGCCTGCACCCTGGGAAATGACCCTGCAGCAGCCCGCCTCACCGGTGATGGAAAATATCGTCTGGTTTCACAGTTTCATGCTGTGGTTGATCACGTTGATCACGCTGTTCGTGCTGGCGCTGCTGGTCATCGTGGTGGTGAAGTTCAACGCCAAGGCCAATCCGATCCCGTCCAAGACCACGCACAATACGCTGATCGAAGTCGCCTGGACGATCGTCCCGGTGCTGATCCTGGTAGCGGTCGCGGTTCCATCATTCCGGCTGCTGTTTCTCGAACTGGATATTCCGAAGCCGGACCTCACCGTGAAGGCCACCGGCAATCAGTGGAACTGGACCTACACCTACCCTGACGACAAGATCGAGTTCACCTCGATCATGCTGACCGACGAAGAGCGGGCCAAGATGAATCCGGTGCCGCCGCGGCTGCTCGGCGTCGACAACGAAATGGTGGTGCCGGTCGACAAGGTGGTGCGGATCCAGACCACCGCCTCCGATGTGATCCATTCCTGGGCGATCCCGTCCTTCGGCGTGAAGATCGACGCCATTCCCGGTCGACTCAACGAGGCCTGGTTCAAGGCCACGAAGGAGGGGCGTTACTACGGCCAGTGCTCCGAACTGTGCGGCCGCGACCACGCTTTCATGCCGATCGTCGTTCGTGTCGTGAACGATCAGGAGTACGAAGCCTGGAAGAAACAGCAGCAAGTCGCCTCGCGCACGCGCGACGGCTCCTACGCCTCGGCCGCTGCCGCCACGCGCTGAGCGCGGCGGGATCGCAAGACGTCGAACGGGGACCGTAAGGTCCGAGGTTTTCAAGTCAGGATCTGAAGATGGCAATGGAAGCTGCAAGGGTCGCTCATTCCGATCATGCGCACGACGATCACGCTCATGCGCATCCGACCGGATGGCGACGCTATCTGTATTCGACCAACCACAAGGATATCGGCACCATGTATCTGGTGTTCGCCGTGATGGCGGGCATCATCGGTGCGGCGATGTCGATCGCGATCCGGGTCGAGCTGATGTTCCCCGGCGTGCAGATCTTCCACAACAGCCACACCTACAACGTATTCGTCACCTCGCACGGCCTGATCATGATCTTCTTCATGGTGATGCCGGCGATGATCGGTGGTTTCGGCAACTGGTTTGTGCCGCTGATGATCGGCGCCCCCGATATGGCGTTCCCCCGGATGAACAACATCTCGTTCTGGCTGCTGCCGGCGGCGTTCGCGTTGCTCGTCATCTCGACCTTCGTCGAGGGCGAGCCGTCGTCGAACGGCGTCGGCGCCGGCTGGACGATGTATGCGCCGCTATCGACCACCGGACATCCCGGGCCGGCGGTCGATTTCGCCATCCTGGCGCTGCATCTGGCCGGCGCGTCGTCGATCCTCGGCGCGATCAACTTCATCACCACGATCTTCAACATGCGGGCGCCGGGCATGACCCTGCACAAGATGCCGCTGTTCGTCTGGTCGGTGCTGATCACCGCGTTCCTGCTGCTGTTGTCGTTGCCGGTGCTGGCCGGCGCCATCACCATGCTGCTGACCGACCGCAACTTCGGCACCACCTTCTTCTCGGCCGAAGGCGGCGGCGATCCGCTGCTGTTCCAGCATCTGTTCTGGTTCTTCGGCCACCCAGAGGTCTACATCCTGATCCTGCCGGGCTTCGGCATGATCAGCCAGATCGTCTCGACCTTCTCCAAGAAGCCGGTGTTCGGCTATCTCGGCATGGCCTACGCGATGGTGGCGATCGGCGTGATCGGCTTCGTGGTGTGGGCGCACCATATGTACACCGTCGGCATGTCGAGCACGACGCAGGCCTATTTCGTCGCCGCCACCATGGTGATCGCGGTGCCGACCGGCGTGAAGGTGTTCTCGTGGATCGCCACGATGTGGGGCGGCTCGATCGAGTTCAAGACGCCGATGCTGTGGGCGGTCGGCTTCATCTTCCTGTTCACCGTCGGCGGCGTCACCGGCGTTGTGCTGGCCAATGCGGGCGTCGACCGGGTGCTGCAGGACACCTACTACGTCGTCGCGCATTTCCACTACGTGCTGTCGCTGGGCGCCGTGTTCGCCATCTTCGCGGGCTGGTACTACTGGTTCCCGAAGATGACCGGCTACATGTACAACGAGACCATCGGCAAGCTGCACTTCTGGCTCACCTTCATCGGCGTCAACATGGTGTTTTTCCCGCAGCACTTCCTCGGCCTGTCCGGGATGCCGCGGCGCTACGTCGACTACCCGGACGCGTTCGCTGGCTGGAATCTGGTGTCGTCGATCGGCTCCTACGTCTCCGGGTTCGCCGTGCTGGTGTTCTTGTATGGGATGGCGCTCGCCTTCATCCGCAAGGAGCGCGCGGCCGACAATCCGTGGGGGGCCGGCGCCACCACGCTGGAATGGACGCTGTCGTCGCCGCCGCCCTTCCATCAGTTCGAGGTGCTGCCGCAGGTGCGCTGAGGCCGGTGTTGGAACCTGCATCCGCCGCCGTTGTTGCGGCAGCGGATGCAGCTCGAAAGAAGAGGTGAGCCCGTGTCGGTCATCGACGTCAATCCGATCCCGCTTGCGCCCCGGATCTCCGAAGCCGGCGTCGCCGACTACATCGCGCTGCTGAAGCCGCGGGTGATGTCGCTGGTGGTATTCACCGCCCTGGTCGGCCTGTTGATGGCGCCGGGCAGCTTCCATCCGGTGCTGGCGATCACAGCGATCATCTGTATCGCGGTCGGCGGCGGCGCCGCCGGCGCGCTGAACATGTGGTACGAGGACGACATCGACGCCAAGATGACCCGCACCGCCAACCGTCCGATCCCGCGCGGTCGGGTGACGCGGCCGGAGGCGCTGACCTTCGGCATGACGCTGGCGTTCTTCTCGGTGGTCACGCTCGGCATTTTGGTGAACTGGATCGCCGCCTCGCTGCTCGCCTTCACCATCTTCTTCTACGTCGTGATCTACACGATGTGGCTGAAGCGCTGGACCGCGCAGAATATCGTGATCGGCGGTGCCGCCGGTGCGCTGCCGCCGGTGGTGGCGTGGGCGTCGGTGACGGGATCGCTGGCGGTCGAACCGATCCTGCTGTTCCTGATCATCTTCTTCTGGACGCCGCCGCACTTCTGGGCGCTGGCGCTGTTTCGGAACGACGACTACGCCCGCGCCGGGGTGCCAATGTTGCCGGTGGTCTCCGGCCCCGATCACACCCGGCTGCAGATCTTGCTCTACACCGTGGCGCTGGTCGCGGTCGCCGCCGCGCCGTGGCCGCTCGGCTATTTCGATGCGATTTACGGCGTCGCCTCGCTGGCGCTCGGCGGCTGGATGCTGGTGCTGGCGATGCGGGTGTATCGGCATCGCACCGGCAGTGCCGCGCTGCGCGCCACTCGCAACCTGTTCAAGTTCTCGATCCTGTATCTGTTCGCGCTGTTCGCGATCCTGCTGGTGGAGGTCGTCGTGGCGGCTGTGCTGCGGCTGATCGGATGACGGAGGACGCGATGGAGCCAGTTCACAAGCCGCCGCCCGGTATCGTCCTCACCGATGCGCAGAAGAAGCGCCGGCGCGAGCGCTCGATCGCGATCGCGGTGGCACTCGGCGTGCTGGTGGTGCTGTTCTTCGCCGTCACGCTGGTCAAAGGACCAGCGGTGCTGCACCGGCCGATGTGAGAAAGGTGCCGCCGATGTCGCCCCCGCTTCCGCAAGCTCCGCAGCAGCCGGCACCGCGCCGCGGCCTCGGGCGCGACACGGCGGTGGCGGCGGTGTGCGGTCTGGTGGTCGCCCTGATGGTCGGGGCGTCGTTCGCAGCCGTGCCGTTCTACAACTGGTTCTGTCGCACCACCGGCTTCAACGGCACCACGCAGGTTGCCCGCGCTGCGCCGAGTTCGGCGCCGCTCGACCGCACCGTCACGGTCAGCTTCGATTCCAACGTCAACGGGCTGCCGTGGAAATTCGAGCCGGAGCAGCGCGAGATCGAGGTGCCGATCGGCAAGGTGGTGACGATCTATTACCGCATCACCAATCTGTCGCGCTCCGACACCACCGGGCAGGCGGCCTACAACGTCACGCCGCTGACGGTCGGCTCGTACTTCACCAAGATCAATTGCTTCTGCTTCACCGAGCAGAGCCTGGCGGCGGGCGAGAGCCGTGACATGCCGGTGGTGTTCTACGTCGATCCGGCGTTCGCCGCCGATCCGGAAAACGACACCGTCAAGACCATCACCTTGTCCTACACCTATTACCCGGTGCGCGATCCGGCGCCGAAGCCGGTGGCTTCCAGCGAGCAGGCGCCGCGCAAGGGCAATCTCTGACAGGAAACGCTGCAACAAGAACAGACCGGGACTCAAGCAACGCCGTCCCGGAGGGACCGAAACGGAGAGCGACAATGGCCACGGCGCACGTCAAGCACCACGACTACCACCTCGTCGATCCGAGCCCGTGGCCGTTCGTCGGCTCGGTGTCGGCGTTCGTCATGGCGCTCGGCGCGGTCGCCTGGATGCACCAGATGTTCCAGGGCGCCCCGATGGTGTTCGGCATCGGCGTGGTCGGCGTGCTCTACACCATGGCGAGCTGGTGGAGCGACGTGATCCGCGAGGCCGAGTATCAGCACGACCACACCCGGGTGGTGCAGCTCAGCCACCGCTACGGCATGATCCTGTTCATCGCCTCGGAGGTGATGTTCTTCGTCGCCTGGTTCTGGGCCTACTTCAACGCGGCGCTGTTCCCGGCCGATCCGGTGCACGCCGCCCGCGCCGAACTGTTCGGCGGGGTGTGGCCGCCGAAGGGGATCGAAACGTTCGATCCGTGGCATCTGCCGCTGCTCAACACGCTGATCCTGCTGACCTCCGGCACCACGGTGACCTGGGCGCACCACGCCCTGCTGCACAACGACCGCAAGGGGCTGAAGCAGGGGCTGATCTTCACCATCCTGCTCGGCGCGACGTTCTCCTGCGTGCAGGTCTACGAATACACCCACGCCAGCTTCTCGTTCGCCGGCAACGTCTACGGCGCCACCTTCTTCATGGCGACTGGCTTCCACGGGTTCCACGTGCTGGTCGGCACCATCTTCCTGCTGGTGTGCCTGATCCGCGCCTATGCCGGTCACTTCACGCCGAAGCAGCATCTCGGCTTCGAGTTTGCCGCCTGGTACTGGCATTTCGTCGACGTGGTGTGGCTGTTCCTGTTCGTCTGCATCTACGTCTGGGGCCATGGCGCCTCGACCATGGCGCACGGCGGCTGAGCCGGGCCGATACGCAGAAGGGCGGCTTGCACGACCGCCCGCCGTGTTTTCAAGGCTGAACGATGATGAGCCGACACGAATCCGTCATGGCGAGGAGCGAAGCGACGAAGCAATCCAGGAACGCCGGGCACCGGGGCCTGGATTGCTTCGCCTTCGGCTCGCAATGACGGAGCGGATTGACCAGGCTCCCACCGTTCTGCGGAGTGCGCTGCGCGGCGTGGCCTGCCGTTGTCCGCGCTGCGGCGAGGGGCGGCTGTATGCCGGATTCCTGACGCTGGCGCCGCGCTGCGAGGTTTGCGATCTCGACTTCGGCTTCACCGACGTCGGCGACGGTGCTGCGGTGTTCACCATCCTGATCGGCGGCGCGATCGTGGTGCTGTGCGCCCTGATCGTCGAGGTGAAATATCAACCGCCGTTCTGGCTGCATGCGGTGCTGTGGCTGCCGCTGGTGCTGGTCACCACGCTGCTGCCGCTGCGTTCGATCAAGGGACTGTTGATTGCGCTGCAATTCCATCACAAGGCGCAGGAGGGCCGGCTGGCCGGTCGCGAGCCGCAATGACGGCCGCGGCGCGCCGGCGCGGCATCGCCGGGATGAGCCTGATCGCCTTGACGATGGTGGCGGTGCTGCTGTCGCTCGGGTTCTGGCAGATGCAGCGGCGCGACGAGAAGCATCGGCTGATCAGGGCCCTGCACGAGCGCCTGGCTGCCGAGCCGGCGGCGCTGCCCATCGCGCGCGACTGGCCGGTACTCGATCCGGCCCATGACGAGTTCCGCCGGGTCCGCTTCATCGCGACCTATCGGAAGCTGCCGGACGCGATGGTGTATTCGTCCGGCTCGGCGGTGCGGGACGACGTCGCCGGACCCGGCACCTGGGCGTTCCTGCCGGCACGGTTGCCGGATGGCCGCACGATTGTGATCAATGCCGGATTCGTCCCCAACACCATGCAGCAGCGCGGCACCGAGGATCGCGCGATCGCGCCGTTGCTCACCGGCGAGCCGGCGACGCTGACCGGCTATTTGCGGTTTCCCGAGCACCCCGGCCTGTTCGCCGCTTCGCCTAACGTCGACAAGCGACTCTGGTTCACCCGCGACGTCCCGGCGATGGCCGCCGCGCTCGGTTGGGACCGACCGGCCGAACTGGCGCCGTTCTACGTCGATTTGGAAGCGCCGGTACCCGCGAGCGGCGTGCCGAAGCCTGGGCCGCTGGGCGTACATCTGCGCGACAACCATCTGCAATACGCGATCACTTGGTTTGGCCTGGCGCTGGCGGTTGCGGTCGCATTCGCGTTCTGGCTGCACGGCCAGCGGCGGCGTTCCGCCCCCGTGCCCGGTTGACGCCGCGGGCTTGGCCGGCTCCCGGCATATCGTGTAGGATCTCCTGCAAGCATTGGTCCGGTTCAGTCCTTGTGGGCCCAGGAGCCACCTCATGCCGTCAAGCTATAGCTACTCGGTCATTCTCGAGCCCCAGGAAGGCGGCGGTTTCACGGTGCTCGTCCCGGCGCTTCCAGAGGTCGTGACGGAGGGGGACACCGAGCAGGAAGCGCTGGCTAACGCCGAGGAGGCGATCCGTGCAGTCCTCGCCTACCGACGGGACCAGGGAAGGGCGCCTCCATCCGATGCCCATCCCGAAATTCGCTACGTGACCGTAGCTGCCTGACATGGGCGACGGCCGGCTGCCAGTCATCGGCGGCAGGCGGGTGATCCAGGCGCTCATGAGAACGGGTTTTGTCGTCGATCGGATCGTTGGCAGCCACCATGTTCTGGTCTATCCGGGCGATCCGGCGCGCACCGTGACGGTTCCGGTCCATGCAGGACGAGATCTGAAGCCGGGCACGCTGCGATCGATTATCCGGCAGACCGGGCTGACGGTGGAGGAGTTCAACGACCTTCTTTGAAGCGGCGTCACCCCTGCTGCATAGGGGGCAACGTGCAGCGACAATGTCCCGTTGCCGGTCAGAGCCACGATCGGGGGCTTCTCCGCGGGCAGCGATTTCCCCTGCGCCTCAAACTCCTTTATGGTGAGGCCGATTTCACCCGCGCGTGAGACTGAACTCGATCAATATCAAAGGCTTGGGCGTTAGGCCGGGCCTTTGGAGGCACCCTTGACGACCTATGTTTCGACCCGGGGCGATGCCCCGCGCCTCGGCTTTTGCGACGTGATGCTGACCGGGCTCGCCCGCGACGGCGGGCTTTACATCCCTGAAGTCTGGCCGCAGCTCACCCCCGACACCATTACCAGCCTGTTCGGCCGGCCGTATTGGGAGGTCGCCGTCGAGGTGATCCGGCCGTTCGTCGCCGGCGAGATTTCCGACGCCGAACTCGGCCGCATGGCCAACGAGGCCTACGCCACCTTCCGCCATCCCGCGGTGGTGCCGCTGCGCCAGACCGGCCCGAGCCAGTTCGTGCTCGAGCTGTTCCACGGCCCGACGCTGGCGTTCAAGGACGTCGCGATGCAGCTGCTGTCGCGGCTGATGGATCATGTGCTGGAGAAGCGCAAGCAGCGCACCACCATCGTGGTGGCGACCTCCGGCGACACCGGCGGTGCCGCGGTCGACGCCTTCGCCAACCTGAACAATGTCGACCTCGTCGTGCTGTTTCCGCACGGCCGGATCTCCGACGTGCAGCGGATGATGATGACGACGTCCGGCGCGTCGAACGTGCATCCGTTGGCGATCGAAGGCCATTTCGACGATTGTCAGGCGATCGTGAAGGCGCTGTTCAATCACCACAAATTCCGCGATCAGGTGGCGCTGTCCGGCGTCAACTCGATCAATTGGGCGCGGATCGTCGCGCAGGTGGTGTACTATTTCACCAGCGCGGTGGCGCTCGGCGCGCCCAACCGGCTGGTCGACTTCACCGTGCCGACCGGCAATTTCGGCGACATCTTCGCCGGCTACGTCGCCAAGAAGATGGGCCTGCCGGTACGCCGGCTGAAGATCGCCGCCAACGTCAACGACATTCTCGTCCGCACCCTGAAGACCGGGATCTACGAGGTCCGCGAGGTTCATGCCACCCGTTCGCCGTCGATGGACATCCAGGTGTCGTCGAATTTCGAGCGATTGCTGTTCGAAGCCTCCGGCCGCGACGCCGCGCTGATTCGCTCGCTGATGGGTTCGCTGCATCAGTCCGGCCGCTTCGTGCTGCCGGATGCGGTGCTGGCCGCGGTGCGCGACGAATTCGATGCCGGTCGCGCCGACGAGGCGGAAACCGAATCCGCGATTCGTGCCGCCTGGCGCGAGGCCGGTGACCTGATCGACCCGCACACCGCGGTGGCGCTGGCGGTGGCCGACCGCGACACCACCGATTCGACCGTGCCGAACATCGTGCTGTCGACTGCCCACGCCGCAAAGTTCCCGGACGCGGTCGAAGCCGCCTGCGGCATCCGGCCGGAGCTGCCGGCCTGGCTCGACGGGCTGATGAGCAAGCCGGAATCGATCAAGATCATGCCGCGCGATCCGGTCGCGATCGAACGTCACGTGCTGGCGGTCAGCCGTGCCGCCAAGCAAGGAGCAGCCGGATGACCGTCGAAGTCAGCAAACTTCCTTCTGGCCTGACGGTGGTCACCGACACCATGCCGCATCTCGAGACGGCCTCGCTCGGGGTCTGGACCGGGGTCGGCGGCCGCGACGAAAAGCCCGACGAACACGGCATTTCGCATCTGCTGGAGCACATGGCGTTCAAGGGCACCACGCGCCGCAGCTCGCGCGAGATCGCCGAGGAGATCGAGGCGGTGGGCGGCGATCTCAACGCCGGCACTTCGACCGAGACCACGGCGTATTACGCGCGGGTGATGAAGGCCGATGTGCCGCTGGCGCTCGACGTGTTGTCCGACATCCTCGCCAATCCGTCGTTCGAGGCCGAAGAGCTCGAACGCGAGAAGAGCGTGATCGTGCAGGAGATCGGTGCCTCGCAGGATACGCCCGACGACGTCGTGTTCGAGTACCTCAACGAGCTGTGCTACCCGGAGCAGCCGATCGGCCGGTCTCTGCTCGGCACTGCCAAGACGCTGAAGAACTTCAGCCGCGAGAAGCTGCAATCCTACCTGTCGACGCATTATCGCGGGCCCGACATGGTGGTGGCGGCGGCCGGCGCGGTCGATCACGCCCGCATCATCGAAGAGGTGTCGCACCGCTTCGCCAGTTTCGACGCCACGCCGGCACCGAAGCCGCAGCCTGCAATGTTCGGGGCCGGCGGCTCCCGCGTGGTGCATCGCGATCTCGAACAGGCGCATCTGACGCTGGCGCTGGAGGGGTTGCCGCAAGGCGCGCCGACGCTGTTCAGCATGCAGGTGTTCACCAATATCCTCGGCGGCGGAATGTCGTCGCGGCTGTTCCAGGAGGTGCGGGAAAAGCGCGGGCTGTGCTACTCGATCTACACCTTCCACGCGCCCTACAGCGATACCGGATTCTTCGGGCTCTACACCGGCACTGATCCGGCCGATGCGCCGGAGATGATGGAAGTGATCGTGGACGTCATCAATGACGCGGTCGACACCCTGACGGATGCGGAAATCTCCCGAGCCAAGGCCCAGATGAAGGCCGGGCTGCTGATGGCGCTGGAGAGCTGTTCGTCGCGTGCCGAACAGCTCGCGCGTCACATCCTGGCCTACGGACGGCCTTTGCCGGTCGACGAGCTGGTCGGGCGGATCGACGCCGTCACCATCGACACCGCGCGCGAGGCGGGCCGCACACTGCTGTCGCGCAGCCGGCCGGCGGTGGTGGCGCTCGGCAGCGGCCGCGGCCTCGACAGGGCGGTCGGGTTCGCTGAAGGCTTGACACAATCCAAGGCCAAGACGTCCTATCATTGAGGTGACGCCGCGGCTGCGGCGTTCGGGGCCCGGCGATCCCGCGGGCCGGGAGTGTCGTCCATGGCGCTGTTTCGCATGCCGTCCGTCGGACCCGCCGCTCTGGCGCCGCGTGGCAACGGGTTGCTGCTGCGCGCCCCGCAGATGGCGGATTTTCCGCAATGGGCCGAGCTGCGCGAATACAGTCGGGCTTATCTGACGCCTTGGGAGCCGATCTGGCCGTCCGATGATTTGACGCGCTCCGGCTTTCGTCGCCGGTTGCGGCGCTACGCCGAGGATATTGCTGCCGACCGCTCCTATCCGTTTCTGGTGTTTCGGGAGGAGGACGGCCATTTGGTCGGCGGCGTCACCGTCGCCAATGTCCGCCGCGGCATCGTCCAGGCCGGCACCATCGGCTACTGGATCGGTCAGCCGTTCGGCCGACAGGGCTACATGACGGCTGCGTTGCGCGTGCTGCTGCCGACGCTGTTCGGCGAGCTCAATTTGCACCGCGTCGAGGCCGCCTGCATCCCCACCAATGCCCCGTCGATCCGGGTGCTGGAAAAATGCGGCTTCACCCGCGAAGGATTGGCGCGGCGCTATCTGTGCATCAACGGCGTCTGGCAGGACCATCTGCTGTTCGGCCTGCTGCACGAGGATTTCCGCGGTTGATGCGGCTCGGCAGCGAACACCTGCGGCCTTTGGTTCGCCTGCATTGCTTTGCTATAACCCCGGCGGTCGAAACGGATTGCAGCCGGGTAGGGTGAATGGTTCAGGAGATTGAACGGGCGGCGACGCGGCGCCGGGCTTTGCGTGCGGTGCAGGTCACTGTCGCGGTGGCGATCTGCGGTGCGGTGATGGCGGCGACCCCGGCGTGGTCGCAGTCGATTACCGATCGTTTCAAGAGCCTGTTCGGCGGCTCTTCGGAGCAAGAGCCACCGCCGAATGTCTCGGGCGGTCCGCCGGTCGAGAGCCAGCTCACCTGTCCGTCGGTAACGGTGCGCTCCGGCGCCTCGACCTATGCGATCGGACTGCCGGGCAAGGAAGCGGCCGGAGCCGATCTTCGCTATCAGGCGGTGATCAGCCGCACAGCGCGCGAATGCAACCTCAACGGCGGCATCGTCACCGCCAAGATCGGCATCCAGGGTCGGATTATCGCCGGCCCGGCCGGGGCGCCGACCTCGGTCGATGTGCCGCTGCGCGTCGCGGTGGTGCAGGAAGGCGTATCGCCGAAGACGATCTTCACCAAGGCATATCGCACCAGCGTGTCGATGCAGCCGGACGGCAGCGTGCCGTTCAGCCTGGTGGCCGAGGACGTCGCCTATCCGGCGCCATCGGTCTCCGACAACGATGCCTATGTGTTTTATGTCGGCTTCGATCCTCAGGCGCTGAAGCCGGAGCCGCGAAGCAGGCGGAAGTAAGCGAGACGCCGCCCTTCACGTTCCCCGGAGGGGGGAGGGGTGCTCGCGCACCGAGCGGGGTGGGTTGGTGAGAACACCGAGAGGCATGCGCACGCCTGTTCCGGCGGGCTCGTTCCGCGCGTTAGAGCAGTTCTTCTTTTCATCGAATCAGAGTTGATCCGCACCGCCTGCCACACGCACAACCTCATGGTGAGGAGGCGCGTAGCGCCGTCGCCCAGCATCCTGCCCCGCAGGCGGCTGGTCGACCTTTCCTCTCCACGGGATGGCGGAGACGATCGGCAAATCAAACGAAAAAGGCCGGCGCGATCGCTCGCGCCGGCGTTTGATTGGGTCGAGGAGGCGTCGGCTCAGTTGAGCTTGCCGCGGACTTCCTGGATGCCCTTGGTGACCAGCTCGTCGGCGAGGTTGCCCTTGACCGATTCGGACAGGATTCGCGAGGCCGCAGCCACGGCGGCCTCGGCGGCCGCCGCGCGGACGTCGGCGAGCGCCTGAGCTTCGGCGAGAGCGATCTTGCTTTCCGCGCTCTTGGTGCGGCGAGCGACGAAGTCTTCCAGCTTGGCCTTGGCTTCCGCCGCGATCCGTTCGGCGTCAGCCTTGGCGCTTTCGACGATCGCCTGCGCTTCGCGTTCGGCAGAGGCACGGCGCGCCCGATAGTCGGCGAGCAGCTTGGCGGCCTCGTCCTTCAGCTTGCGCGCTTCGTCCAGTTCCGCCTTGATCCGGTCCCGACGCTTGTCCAGCGCCTGCAGCACGGTGCGATGCACGCCCAGATAGGCGAACACGCCGAGCAGAATGACAAACGAAATCGCGACCCAGGTTTCTGCTTCTGCGAAGATTGCCATCAGCTCAGCCCTTCAACGAAGCATCGACCGCGCCGTCCACCGCCTTGCCGTCCGGCGTGACGCCGGCGAGCTGCTGGACGATCGCCGAAGCGGCGTCCGACGCGATGTTGCGCACGTTACCCATCGCCGCCGCACGGGTGGCCGCGATGGTCTTTTCGGCGTCGGCGAGCTTCGCCGCGAGCCGCTGTTCCAGAGTCTTCCGCTCGGCGTCCGCCTGCGCGTTGAGCTTCTCGCGGGTTTCGGCACCGATCGCCTGGGCCCGGGCGCGGGCATCGGCGAGTTCGGCCTCGTAGGCTTTCAGCGCGTCGTCCGCCTCGCCCTTCAGCTTCTGCGCCGCCGCCAGATCGCCGTCGATGGTCTTCTGCCGCTCTTCGATCACACCGCCGACGCGCGGCAGTGCGATCTTGGAAACGATCAGGTAGAGCGCAACGAATGCGATCGCCAGCGACACCAGTTGCGAGGCAAAGGTTTCCTGCTGGAAGGGCGGGAACGGCGCCTTGTGGCCTCCGTCCGCTTCCGTGTGGGCAGTGCTGCCCTTGGCGTCGCCATGACCTTGAGCCACGGGCTTCTCCTGTTCGGCCGGTCGCGACCCCGGAAGGTCAGGACCGGATTTTGGATCTTAGAGGGCGAACAGCAGCAGCAGCGCGATCAGCAGCGAGAAGATGCCGAGCGCTTCGGTCACCGCGAAGCCGAAAATCAGGTTGCCGAACTGACCCTGGGCAGCCGACGGATTGCGCACCGCAGCGGCGAGGTAGTTGCCGAAGATGATGCCCACGCCAGCGCCAGCGCCGCCCATGCCAATGCAGGCAATACCAGCGCCAATGTACTTCGCGGCAATCGGATCCATGTAACGAACTCCTGTTGGGGTTGGGTGTAGACGTTTGCGAGTGGGTCTTTAGTGGCCCGGATGAATTGCATCGTTGAGATAGATGCAAGTCAGAATGGCGAACACATAGGCCTGCAGGAACGCGACCAGCAGTTCGAGCGCGGTCAGCGCGATGGTCAGGCCGAGCGGCAGCACGGCGCCGAACCAGCCGACGACGCCGAGCGCGCCGAGCATCGCCACGAAGCTCGCGAACACCTTCAGCGCGATGTGGCCCGCCAGCATGTTGGCGAACAGACGCACGGAGTGCGAGACCGGCTTGAGGAAGAACGAGATCACTTCGATGAAGACGACCAGCGGCAGGATGTAGATCGGCACGCCGGACGGAACGAACAGCTTGAAGAACTTCAGCCCGTTCTTCGAGAACCCGTAGATCAGCACCGTGAAGAACACCAACAGCGCCAGCGCGACGGTGACGATCAGATGGCTCGACACCGTGAAGGTGTAGGGCACGATGCCGATCAGGTTCGACACCGCGATGAACATGAACAGCGAGAACACCAGCGGGAAGAACTTCAGCCCTTCCTTGCCGGCCGTCGACCGGATCATGTTGGCGACGAATTCGTAGGACAGCTCCGCGATCGACTGGAACCGGCCCGGCACCAATTGGCGGCCCGGCACCAGCATCAGGATGGCGATCAGCGCCACCGTGCCGAACATGTAGGCCGACGAATTGGTGAACGCGATTTCTTGTCCGCCAACGTGACCGAGGGTGAAGAGCTTGGTGATCTGGAACTGATGGATCGGATCGGCGGCCATTCGTCTCTCAGTCTGTCGGTGTCGCGAGCTTGCGCGGGATTCGAACGATCGGTGCGCCTTGGATCCCGTTCAGAGCCGCTCGGACTGCTTCGCCATCACGCCCGCTGCCCGCATCACATTGATCACGCCGGCGGTGAAGCCGAGCAGCGAAAACACGATGAGGCCCCAGGGCGAGGTCGACAACAAACGATCGAAACCCCAGCCGAGAGCCGCTCCGCCGAGAACACCCGCAATCAATTCCGAGGAAAGCCGAAATCCGAGCGCCATTGCCGAGGCTTTGGCATGTCCGGTTTCACTTTCTGTTTCGGATTGATCCGTCTGGAGTTTTCGGCCCGCCCGAGAATGGGCCAACCGTTGCTCCAGGCTTCCGAGCCGTGCGGAAAGCGCAGCCTCCTCGGGCGATCCGTCGCGCGTTCCATGCGCTCGTCGGCTGCTGTCGTGCGTGTCGTCCGCCATGTCGTGGAGACCCGAACTAGCTGCCGCTAACGATGAAATAACGCCCCAGAAACCCTTAAAAGCCGCGCGGACCATACTGACCGCCTGTAGGCAAGTCAAGATTCGGTCGCAGCCTCTTAGGGCATTGTTTTGGCTGATTTTATTGAGGATTTGCGAGTCCGTGCGATAACTTGTCCGCAGTGCATTTGCGGCGCTGCGCCATGATCCGGCTTGCACGGCGGGAATGGCTCTGATCCGATGCCGCGGCTTCCGGCAAGCCGTTCGCAGTGGTTCGGCGGAAGCCCCTCGCCATCGGAGACCATATGCCGCGCCGGATCGACTACTACTTCTCGTTTCAATCGCCCTGGGCCTATATCGGCCACCAGCCGTTGCGGCGGCTGGTCGAGACCTACGAGCTGCAGCTCGCCTACAAGCCGGTGCTGCTCACCGGCCTGTTCTCTGAGACCGGAGGTATGCCGCTGGCGAAGCGCCACCCGGCGCGGCAGCGTTATCGTCTGGTCGAGTTGCAGCGCTGGCGCGACAAGCGCGGGCTCGACTTCAAATTGTGGCCGAAACACTGGCCGTTCGACGCGCGATTGGCGGACAGCGTGGTGATCGCGGCGCTCGCCGCCGGGCTCGATCCCGAGCCGTATCTGCAGCGTGCTTATGCCGCGGTGTGGCAGCAGGAGCTCGACCTGGCGCAGCCGGCGGTGCTGGCCGAGCTCGCCGATGCGGCCGGCCTGCCCGGGGAGAAGCTGGTGGCGCATGCGGGCTCGGACCAGATTCGCGCCGCCTATGAGCAGAACCGGCTGGATGCGATCGCGGCCGACGTGTTCGGGTCGCCGGCCTATGTGCTCGACGGCGAGGTGTTCTGGGGGCAGGACCGGATCGAACTGCTCGAGGATGCGTTGAAATCCGGCCGTAGCCCGTACCGTCCGGCGCGCTGAGGCCCCATATAGGCCGAGGCTCCGCTGCAGACGGGGCTTCATCCGAGAGGCGGAGCATTTCCGATGAGCTTTGCACCTTTGGCTGCGATCTCGCCCGGCCGTGCGCGGCGCGGCCCCCGCATCGCAGCGCTGACCTTGCTGCTCGCGGTCGGCAGCGCCGGCGGCACATGGGCCGAGACCCCGTTGCCGGACAGCGAGAATGGTCGTTACACCTTTACGCCTTCGGCGGAAGGCGTGGTGCGGCTCGACACCCGCACCGGCAAGGTTTCGACCTGCACCGACAAGGGCAGCGGCTGGGCCTGCTATGCGATTGCCGATGAGCGCGCTGCATTCGATGCCGAGACCGGGCGGCTGCAGGCCGAGATCGATCGGCTGAAGCAGGAGGCCGGCGCGCTCCGCGCCGCCAACGACAGCCTGAAAGCGCAGCTCGCCAGTGCCGGCCAGCCCGGCGGCAAGACCGATGAGGCGCTGCCGAAGAGCGACAAGCTGCCCCAGCCGCAGATCACCGAGAAAGATGGCCAGCGCAAACTGGAAATCCCGCTGCCGAGCGATCAGGACGTCGATCGGGTGATGGGCTTCCTCGAGCGCGCCTGGCGCAAGCTGATCGACATGGCGACCCGGGTGCAGCGGGACATCAGCGGCGACAAGATCTGACCGGCCGCGATGCGAGGCCTTCGATGAGTTCATCCCGTCCCCTCAGCCGCGGGCCGCTGGCGCGTGCGACCGCCACCAGCGTCGCCTCATCGGTGCTCACGGTGCAGACCGGCGGCTCCGGCTTCACCGATATCACCCGTGAAGTCGCGGCGTTCGTCGCCGATGCGCAGGCCAAGGACGGCGGCGTCACGGTGTTCGTGCGTCACACCTCGGCGTCGCTGACGATTCAGGAGAACGCCGATCCGACGGTGCTGGCCGATCTTGCCACGGTGCTGAACAAGCTCGCGCCGGAGAATGCCGGCTGGCGGCACGACACCGAGGGGCCGGACGACATGCCGGCCCACGTCAAGACCATGCTGACCTCGGTGTCGCTACAGATCCCGGTACTGCAGGGCCGGCTCGCGCTCGGCACCTGGCAGGGCGTCTATCTGGTCGAGCACCGTGCCAGGCCCCACCGCCGTGAGGTCGTGCTGCAGTTCATCGGCACGACGGTGTAGTCTGTCTTCTCGCCGGCTTCGTCGCTTCGCTCTTCGCAATCGCGGCGTGGCGGATTCCGGCGTTCCAAAACAAACGGCCGCGGATCGCTCCGCGGCCGTTGTTATTTGGCCGGTCCGGCACTACTGCCGGACCGCTGATCATCAGGTCTTGCTGATGTCGACGTTCTTGGTCTCCGGCAGGAAGATCAGGCCGACCACCACGGTGATCGACGCGAACACGATCGGGTACCACAGGCCGGCGTAGATATCGCCGGTCGAGGCGACGATCGCGAACGCGGTCGCCGGCAGCAGGCCGCCGAACCAGCCGTTGCCGATGTGATAGGGCAGCGACATCGAGGTGTAGCGGATCCGGGTCGGGAACAGCTCCACCAGCAGCGCCGCGATCGGCCCGTACACCATGGTGACGAACAGCACCAGAACGAACAGCAGTCCGATCACTGCGGCGACGTTGGCTTTGAAGATGTCGAACGGATGCGACATCTTGATGATCTCGGGGTTGCCGGCCTTCGGGTAGCCGGCCTCCTGGACCGCCGCCAGCACCTGCGGATTGGAGGTCTTGGCGTCGGTGTAGGGCACCTCCTTGTCGTTCACCAGAACCTTGACGCCGGAGCCGGCCGGTCCACTGACGGTCGAGTACTTGACCGACGATTTCGACAGGAAGTCGCGCGCAGTGTCGCAAGGTGCGCTGAACACCCGGGTGCCGACCGGATTGAACAGGTCACCGCAGCCCGCCGGGTCGGCGACGACCTGGACCTTGACGGTCTCGACCGCTCGTTCCAGTGCCGGGTTGGCGTAGGTGGTGATCATCCGGAAGATCGGGAAGAACGACAGCGCCGCGATCAGGCAGCCGACCAGAATGATGGGCTTGCGGCCGATCTTGTCCGACAGCCAGCCGAAGATGATGAAGAAGCCGGTGCCGAGCAGCAGCGACCACGCGATCAGCAGGTTCGAGGTGTAGCCGTCGACCTTCAGGATCGATTGCAAGAAGAACAGCGCGTAGAACTGGCCGGTGTACCAGACCACGCCCTGGCCCATCACCGCGCCGAGCAGCGCGATCAGGACGATCTTGGCGTTGCCCCAGTTGGCGAAGGCTTCGGTCAGCGGCGCTTTCGAGCTCTTGCCTTCCTCCTTCATCTTCTTGAACACCGGCGACTCGTTCAGCCGCAGCCGGATCCAGACCGAGACGCCGAGCAGCAGCACCGAGACCAGGAACGGGACTCGCCAGCCCCAGTCGGCGAACGCGGCCTCGCCGACGATGCTTCGTGTCGCGAGGATGACCATCAGCGACATGAACAGGCCGAGCGTTGCTGTGGTCTGAATGAACGAGGTGTAGTAGCCGCGCTTGCCGGGCGGAGCATGCTCGGCCACGTAGGTCGCGGCGCCGCCGTATTCGCCGCCGAGGGCGAGGCCTTGCAGCAGGCGGAGGCTGATCAGGATGATCGGCGCGGCGATGCCGATCGTTGCCGCATTCGGCAAGAGGCCGACGATGAAGGTCGACAGGCCCATGATCAGGATGGTGACAAGGAAGGTATATTTGCGGCCAACGATGTCGCCGACCCGGCCGAACACGATCGCGCCGAACGGACGGACCAGGAAGCCGGCGGCGAAGGCCAGCAGCGCGAAGATGTCCCGGGTGGCCGGCGGATAGGCGCTGAAGAACTGCGCGCCGATGATCGCGGCCAGCGAGCCGTACAGATAAAAATCATACCATTCGAAAACGGTGCCGAGCGAAGATGCGAGAATGACGAAGCGCTCATCGCGGGTCATTCCGCCCGAACGCTTGCTCGTCGCGGCAAGTGTAGCCATCAGAGGGTGCCTCCCTGGGTTGTTTCGAGGGCTATGTTGTTGTTTTTATTGAGACCGGCCGCGCCTTTGCGGCGCAGGGTCATCGTGCGTCAGTGTACGCTAGCACCGCTGCCGCCCTGCGGCATTACGACTTTCGACGCCGAAAACCCGCATAGTTGCGCTTGCTCAATGTTTTCGGCTGCGTGTGAGGGCATGATGGTATGGACAAGGCAGTCACGTCCGCCTTGCCAGCCGTCCAGCACAGGGCGACACTTGCCTCCCCATCTTGCCATCGGTTCGCTAAGGCGAGCCGGGAGCGGTGATGGTTTGGTTCCAGCTTGCGAGTAAGGGACATCATGAGCACCCCCGCCAGCACGCATTTGATCATTGCCGATGACCACCCGTTGTTCCGCGATGCGCTCCGTTTGGCGGTCGCGAGCGTGGTCTCGGCGGCGAAAATAGACGAGGTCGGGTCGTTCGAGGATCTGACGGCGATGCTCGAGCGCGAGGGCGATGTCGACCTGGTGCTGCTCGACCTGAAGATGCCGGGGATCAGCGGTTTTTCCGGGCTGATCTATCTGCGGGCGCAATACCCGGCGATCCCGGTGGTGGTCGTGTCCGCCAGCGACGACGTCGAGACCATCCGCCGCTCGCTGGATTTCGGCGCCTCCGGCTTCGTGCCGAAGCGGTTCGGCGTCGAGAAGCTCGGCGAGGCGATCCTGCGGGTGCTGGACGGCGACGTCTGGGTGCCGCCGGATGTCGACCTGTCGGCGGCGGCCGATCCCGAGACCTCCAAGCTTCGCGACCGGCTGGTGACGCTGACGCCGCAGCAGGTCCGGGTGCTGATGATGCTGTCCGAAGGCCTGCTCAACAAGCAGATCGCCTATGAGCTCGGCGTCTCGGAAGCCACCATCAAGGCCCACGTCTCGGCGATCCTGCAGAAGCTCGGGGTCGAAAGCCGCACCCAGGCGGTGATCGCCGCCGCCAAGATCTCCGGCAGCCAGTGGCGCCAGGAAGAGCCGATCGCGTCGTAAAGTCAGTCGTTTTGTACCCAGCTCATCCTTCGAGACGGCGCGCCGCGCGGTCTCCTCAGGTTGAGGTCCGTGTGCCGGGATAAGTGATCACTCCGCCGCCACCACCTGCTGCTGGGCGTGCCACTGGCTCAGCAGCGCGCGCAGCGAGGCGGCCTTCACCGGCTTGTTCAGCACTGCGATCTCTTCCTGACGCGCGGAGGCGCGGACGCCGGGGCTGCGGTCGGCGGTGATCAGGATCGCCGGGATGCTCTGGCCGAAGCGCTGGCGGATCTCGCGGATCGCGGCGATGCCGTTGCCGCGGTCGAGGTGGTAGTCGACCAACAGGCCGGTGACGCGGTGCTCGCTGCTCTCGATCGCCCGGATCGCGGCTTCCGGATCGGCGACCGCGATCACCTTGGCGTCCCAGGTGGTCAGCAGCGTCTTCATGCCGTCGAGGATCGCCGGATCGTTCTCGATGCACACCACCAGCATGCCGCTCATCGAGGCGCGTGACAGCGGCGTCGCGCTGGTCACCGCCGCGGTGTGGTTGACCACTTCGGCGACCGGGACCGTCACCGAGAAGCAGGAGCCGCCGCCGCGATTGGAATCCAGCGCGATGCCGTGGTCGAGCACCCGCGCCAGCCGCTCGACGATCGACAGCCCGAGGCCGAGACCGCGGGCGATCCGCGCGCCCTGTTCGAGCCGGTGGAACTCCTTGAAGATCTCGCCGCGCTTGAGGATCGGCACGCCGACGCCGGTGTCGTAGATGCCGATCCGGAGCGACTGCCCCTGACGCCGGCAGCCGACCAGCACCCGGCCCTGCGGGGTGTATTTGATCGCGTTGGAGATCAGGTTCTGCAGCAGCCGCCGCAGCATCAGCCGGTCCGACCGGACCGGCAGCGAACACGGCACGAAGGTCAGATCCAGCCCCTTGGCGCGCGCGGTCGGGGCGAATTCGATCTCCAGCGATCGCATCAGATCGCCGATCACGAAGTTCGACAGCGACGGCGTCATCGCGCCGGCGTCGAGCCGGGAGATGTCGAGCAGCGCGCCGATGATTTCCTCGATCGCCTGCAGCGATTCGTCGATATTCTCGACCAGCCGGGAGTCTTCGCCGCCGTTCTGGCGCTCCACCAGGCTGGTGGCGTAAAGCCGTGCCGCGTTGAGCGGCTGCAGGATGTCGTGGCTGGCGGCGGCGAGAAAACGGGTCTTGGAGATGTTGGCTTCTTCGGCCGTGCTCTTGGCCAAGGCGAGCTGCGAATTCAGCCGGGTCAGCTCCTCGGTGCGTTCACGCACCCGGCGTTCCAGCGTGGCGTTGGCCCGCTCCAGCGCCTCGGCGGCTTCGAAACTCGGGGTGACGTCGGAGAAGGTGATCACCAGCCCGCCGTCGGGCATCCGGTTGGCGCGGACCTCGACCACCAAATGGCGGTCCGGAAACCGCTCGATGAACGGCTCGCCCTCGGTGGTGTAGGCCGCCATCCGCATCTGGGTGTGAGCTTCGGCGTCGGTCGGGGCGATGCTGTTGCTGGCGAGGAATTCCAGGATTTCGATCAGCGGAATGCCGATCTGGATGATGTGCGGCGGCAGCCCGAGGATCTCGCCGAACTGCCGGTTCGAGCAGATCAGTTGCAACTCGGGATTGAACACCGCGATGCCCTGCCGGACGTGGTTCAGCGCGGTCTGCAGGATCTCGCGATTGAAGTGCAGCGCCGCGTGGGAATCGTCGAGCAGCTTCAGCGCCGCTTCCGCCGACACCGTCCGCTTGCGGAGCAGCAGCGACAGCACCAGCCGCGACGACGCCGCGCCGATCGACGAGGCGATCAGATGCTCGGCGTGCTTGAGCAGCTCGAAATCCGCCGGCGCGGCCGGATCGAGCGTGATGCGGCGGCCGGTGGCGAAGCTGCGGAACGAGTCCCGGGCACGCTCCGGGCCGAGATATTGCGACACTGCGCCGACGATGTCCTGCACCGTGACGGTGGTGCGCCAGCGCCGGAACGCCGGCGTCATCGGCGTCAACGCGTCGGGCACGAACACTTCGGCCTGCAGCCGCTCGATCGACGACGGTTGCCGCAGCAGCGACAGCACGATGTAGGCGACAAGATTGAGCGACAGGCTCCACAGCACCCCGTGCAGCAACGGCGGCAGGTCGGCGCCGAACAGCGCCTGCGGCCGCAGCGCCTCGATGCCCCAGGGGCCGTGCTGCAACAGCAGCAGCCCGGCGGTCGAGTTCTCCATGAAGCTCGGGATGAACAGCGTGTAGGCCCACACCACGAATCCGACCACGAGCCCGCCGATCGCGCCCCGTGCGGTGGCGCGGCGCCAGATCAGGCCGCCGAAGAATGCCGGGGCGAATTGCGCGATCGCCGCGAACGACAGCAATCCGATCGCAGCGAGCTGGGTGTTGCCGAGCGCCCGGTAGTACAGATAGGCCAGGATCAGAATCGCGAAAATCGCGACCCGCCGCACCGTCAGCAGGAAGCTGCCGAAATTGCGCTGCTCGTAGGGGCGCGGCGCGCCCTGGCGCTTCAGCACCAGCGGCATCACCAGATCGTTCGACACCATCACCGCCAGCGCCACGCATTCGACGATCACCATCGCGGTGGCGGCCGACAATCCGCCGATGAACACCGCGACGCTGAGCATCGGCGCGTTGGCTTCGATCGGCAGCGCCAGCACGTACATGTCGCTGTCGACCTTGCCGAACGGGAATTTGACCAGTCCGGCGAGCGCGATCGGAATCACGAACAGGTTGATTGCGACCAGATACAGCGGAAACAGCCAGCGGGCGCGGCCGACCTCGGCATCGTTGGAATTCTCGACCACGCTGACGTGAAATTGCCGTGGCAGCATCATGAAGGCGCAGAACGACAGCGCCGTCATGGTCAGGAAGTTGGCCGGCGAGGTCTGGTCGAGGGCGCGGACCGCCTCGGGCATCTGCATCGCCCTCTCGATCAGCGCAGACGGGCTGAACATCCAGAAGGTGACGAAGATTCCGGCGGCGAGAAACGCCACCAGCTTGACGATCGACTCGGTGGCGACCGCGAGCATCAGCCCGTGCTGATGTTCGGTGGCGCTGGCCTGGCGGGTGCCGAACAGCACGGTGAACACCGCCATCGCCATCGCCACGATCAGCGCAAGATCGCCGACGATCGGGATGTCGGCGATGTTGTGATTGTCGCCCAGGATGGTCTGTAGCGATGACGACACCGCTTTCAGTTGCAGCGCGATATAGGGCACCGAGCCGATGATGGCGATGATCGCCACCGCGGCGGCGACCTTCTGGCTCTTGCCGTAGCGTGCCGCGATGAAGTCGGCGATCGAGGTGATGTTCTGCGATTTAGCCAGCCGGATGACGCGGCGCAGCAGCGGCGCCGCGGCCACGACCAGCAGGATCGGGCCGAGATAGATGGCCAGAAAATCGAAGCTCGATCGACTGGCGAAACCGACCGAGCCGAAGAACGTCCAGGAGGTGCAGTAGATCGCCAGCGACAGCGGATAGATCAGGACGCCGGCACGTTCGCGCTGGCCTTGCGACAGCCGATCGCCCCAGCTCGCGACGTAGAACAGAAACCCGATGTAGGCGAGGGCGGCTGCGATCACGCCCCAGTCGTGCAGCATCGCGGTCGTGCTCCCTCGCGCCAGGCGGATGAACGGTCACCCCGCCCGGGCCGACAGAGGCCCACGGGACGCGGTCGCCACTCTACCAAACTCGAAGGGGCGCCCGCGACAGGGATTTTCCCAGCCGCGGGCGCCCCCGCCGAAAACTCGTCACCGCGTCGCGCCAGCGATGCGGGATTACTCCGCTGCGATCGCCTTGGCGCCGAGCGGCAGGTCCAGATCGTTCCAGACCTGCACCAGCGCTTCCGCCAGCGCGTCGATCAGCTTGTCGTCGTGATACGGCGACGGCGTGATCCGCAGCCGCTCCAGGCCGCGGGCGACGGTCGGGTAGTTGATCGGCTGGATGTAGATGCCATGCTGATCGAGCAGCAGGTCGGACGCCTTCTTGCACTTCTCGGCGTCGCCGACGAACACCGGCACGATGTGGGTGTCGGTCGGCATCACCGGAATGCCGGCGTTGTTCAGCACCGCCTTGACGCGGGCGGCGCGGTCCTGATGACGTTCGCGCTCCCAGGTCGAGGCGCGCAGATGCTTGATCGCCGCAGTTGCCGCGGCGCAGATCGGCGGCGGCAGCGCGGTGGTGAAGATGAAGCCCGGAGCGTAGGACCGTACCGCGTCGATCACTTCGGTCTTGCCGGTGATGTAGCCGCCGAGGCAGCCGAACGCCTTGGCCAGGGTCGCTTCGATGATGTCGATGCGGGCCATCACGCCGTCACGCTCGGCGACGCCGGCACCGTGCGCGCCGTACATGCCGACCGCGTGCACCTCGTCGCAATAGGTCATCGCGTTGTACTTCTCGGCGAGGTCGCAGATCTTCGCCAGCGGGGCGGTGTCGCCGTCCATCGAGTACAGGCTCTCGAAGGCGATCAGCTTCGGCCGGTCCGGACCGGCGGCGATCAGCAGTTCCTCGAGATGCGCCGTATCATTGTGGCGCCACACCACGCGCTCGCAACCCGACTGGCGGATGCCTTCGATCATCGAGTTGTGGTTCAGCGCGTCCGACAGGATCAGGCAATTCGGGATCAGCTTGCCGAGCGTCGACAGGCCGGTCTGGTTGGAGACGTAGCCCGAGGTGAACAGCAGTGCCGCTTCCTTGCCGTGCAGCGAAGCGATCTCCTGCTCGAGCTGTACCAGCGGATGATGCGTGCCGGCGATGTTGCGGGTGCCGCCGGCACCGGTACCGATCCGGGTCGCAGTCTCGACCATGGCGCCGACCACCTTCGGGTGTTGGCCCATGCCCAAGTAATCGTTCGAACACCAGATCACGACATCGCGAGGTCCGGAGTTCGAATGCCAGGTGGCGTGTGGGAACCTGCCGGCCATCCGCTCGAGATCGGCGAACACCCGGTAACGACGCTCGTCGTGGAGGCGGGTGAGAGCGTCTTGAAAGAACTGATTGTACTGCATCGCGATGACCTGTTGGGGAGGCGGATCGAACGACAGAACGCCGTATCGGCCGGCGAACTATTTGAACTCTTCCATCACCGAAGTCGAGGCGCAAGTCGACCATCGAGCCGCGCCGGATGCGATCCATATCACTGCTTTCGCAGGTGATTGCTTGATGAAGATCAATGGTGCGGAGAGCGGCGTGGCGGCTTGTCCGGGAACACGCGGACAGCGGGGGCGAAACCTCAAGTGGTCGTGAACCTCAGCACGCCATCGGAGAACGGTGCCACCTGCAGGCGATTCTGGCCCAGCATGTAGTTGACGTGGGCGATCAGCTCGCCGACCGCGAAACCGGTCTGGTGCGCATCGAGCACGTGTTTGTGAAACACCACCGGCACCAGTTCGGCCGAATTCATCGGCCTTTCGCGACAAGCGTCGGCGATCAGTCCGCAACGCTCCTCATGATGATCGGCGAGCTGGCGGATACGAATCTTCACGCCGGTGAACGGCAGGCCGTGTCCCGGCAGCACCAGCACGTCGTCGGGAAGCCGCGTCTCGAGCTCGGCAAGCGAGGCCAGATACGAGCCGAGCGCGTCTTCGTCGGGTTCGTGCGCCCAGACGCTGACGTTCGGCGAGATCTTGCTCAGCACCTGATCGGCGGAAACAAATAGTTTGTCGGCCGCGCAATACAGCATCACCTGATCCGGCGAATGGCCGGCGCCGGTGATGATGCGAAACGTTCGCTCGCCGATCGTGATGTCCTGCCCCTTCGAGAGGCGACGATAGGCTGCCGGCAGCGGTACGGTCTTCTTCAGATAGTCCTGACCGCGTCCGACCAATTGCTCGATCACATTTTCGTCAATGCCGTGCCGCTGGAAGAATGCGCGATTGTTGACCAGCCGTTCGTCGGTGCGCCGGTTCTGGTGATACACGCCCTGCAGATATTCGATCTGCGACATGTAGAACGGGCAGCCGAACCGCTGCACGATCCATCCGGCCATGCCGACATGATCGGGATGCGCATGGGTGACGATCACCCGGCTGATCTTGAAGCCGGCGAGGGCGCCGTCGAACAGCGTTTCCCAGGCCGCGATGGTGGCGTCGTTGCCGAACCCGGTATCGACCATCGCCCAGCCGTCGCCATCGGCGAGCAGGTAGATGTTCACATGGTTGAGGCGGAACGGCAGCTTTAGCCGGAGCCAAAGCACGCCGGGCACGATCTCGACCGCCTGCTCCGGTCCCGGGTGGCTTTCCAGCAGATAATGGAGTTCGTCGTGCGGCGTGGTGGCGTCGGTCTTCTTATGCATTCGGCGCAGGCTCCCTGATCCGGCTTAGCGGGAGCGGAGCGGCGGCGCCAGCCGAAAAACCGCCGGGCCGGTTGCGGCGATCACAGGGCTGGATCGAACGGCCGGGGCGTACGCCATCGGCCGTTCGATCCGGATGTCGGTCACGCGGCGCGGATATTGACCAGGAAGGCGTCGATTTCCTGCCGCAGCAGCGCCGCTTCCTGGCGCAGCGAGCCGGAGGCGTTCAGCACCTCGGAGGCGGCCGAGCCGGCCTGGGAGGCCGCGGCGCTGACGCCGACGATATTGCTGGAGACTTCGCTGGTGCCGCCGGCCGCATGCTGGATGTTGCGGGCGATCTCGCGAGTCGCCGCGCCCTGTTCCTCGACCGCCGCGGTGATCGCAGTCGTCACCTCGTTGATCGAGGTGATGGTCTGGCCGATGTTGCGGATCGCGCCGACGGCGTTGCTGGTCACGCCCTGCATCGCGGCGATCTGCGCCCTGATCTCCTCGGTCGCCTTGGCGGTTTGGCTGGCGAGATCCTTGACCTCGGCTGCAACCACGGCGAAGCCGCGGCCGGCGTCGCCGGCGCGAGCGGCTTCGATCGTCGCGTTGAGCGCCAGCAGGTTGGTCTGCGAGGCGATGCTCTGGATCAGGTCGATGACCGCGCTGATCCGTTCGGCATTGTCCGCGAGGCCCTGCATCGTGGTGTCGGTTTCGCCGGCTTCGCGCACCGCCCGGGTGGCGATCTCCGCCGAGGTCGTGACCTGGCGGCTGATCTCGGCGATCGACGAGGCGAGCTGCTCGGTTCCCGTCGCCACGGTCTGGACGTTGACCGAGGTTTCCTCCGCGGCCGAAGCGACGGTGGTCACCAGCGCGCTCGACTGCTCCGACGTCGTTGCCATCGCGTGCGCAGTCTCCTGCATCTGGTCGGCGGAGGATTGCAGCTTCTCCATCGTGCTGCGCACGGTGGCTTCGAACTCGGCGATCCGTGCCTCGATCCGTTCCGTCCGCTCGGCCTTGGCGGCGCGGTCCTTGTCCTGCTCGGCGCTCAGGGTCCTGGCCCGGACCATGTTGTCGCGGAACACTTCGAGCGACTCGGCCATCACCGCGATCTCGTCGCGGCGCTGGCCTCGCTCGATGGTGGTGTCGAGATCGCCGGCCGACAAGCTTTGCATCGATTTCTGCAGGCCGCCGATCCGGCGCAGGATGCTGCGGCCGACATACAGCCAGACGAACAAGGCCGAACCGATCAGGGTCAGCGCGCCGAGCGTGATCATCGCTTGCGTGGCGAGCGAGATCTGCGCCTGCGCCTCCGACGTTCCAACGGTGGTTTCGTTGCGGACGCTGTCGACGAGCTGCTTGACGCTGATGCCGAGGCCGACATTGAGCTTGCGGGTCTCGTCGAGCAGCAGATCGCGATAGTCGCGGGCGTCGAGCTCGAGTTGCCGCAGCTTGAATGCCCCGGTCTTGCCGTCGCCGAGCGCCATCAACTTCTGCGCTGCGGCCTTGATCCCGGCCGTCGTCTGGTTCTCGGGGAGACCGTCGAGATTGGCGTTCACCACCTGACGGGCTTCCTTGAAGCTGGCTTCGGCCGGGTCGAGCTGGTCGGTGCCCGAGGCGGACAGCGCTGCCATCAGGTCAGAGGCGATCAGATTGCTGAGAGCGATGATGGTGCCGAGCTGTTCGATTCGCCGTCCGGCGGCGGTTGCTTCGTCCTGAGACAGGTCGACCGAGCCGAGCACCGCGTTCATCTGCGTCTGCGCGTCGAGCATCGCCGGATTGGCGACCGCGATGAAGGCGTCGTGCGAGCGGCGCAGCTCCTCGTAAAGTTTGGCGTGTTGGGTGGTCAGGTCGACCCGTTCCTGGGCCGCGGAGCCGAGGCTGCGGATGGTGTCGTCGATGCTCCTCAATGTCTCGGTGAGGGCCGACACCACTGCTTTTTCACCGCCAAAAGTGGTGATGTCGGCGAGCTTTTCCATGGCGACCTGCTGCGCCGCCTTCATCCGTGACGAGCGTGCGCGAAGCTGTTCGTCCGACATCGATTCGAGCAGGATCGGCGCCTGGCTGGCGAGCCTCTCGCTCTCGGCGGCGAGCTGCAGGCTGGCTGCGAGCTTGGGAATGTCGCGTCCGCTGAGCCCGGACATGGTTTGACCGAGCTGGTGCAGGCTGAATCCTGCCCAGGCGCTGATCAGGATCGCCATGCCGGCAATCACGGTGAATGCGGCGAACAAACTGCCGCGAATTCCGAATTGCGGAAAAGTCGGCCGCAGACGTCGGAGCTTCGCGAATTTCCCGGACATATTTCCCCCACCTGACTCTTTGCGATTCTCTGCAAACTTGCGTCGATCGCCTGGATGCCGGCGGAAGTATCAGATTAGGGGGTTAATATTCTTCACGTGTTCTTACGAGGATTGGTCGCTGTTTGAGCGATTGGTTCGGTACCGTCTGGCATGGTTTCAAAAATGAAAAAGGGCCGGCGCGAGGCCGGCCCTTTCCAACTTCCAGAAGAGGAAGTGATCAGGTCTTAGTACTTGGCGACGACCGGACCGCCCCAGTTGAAGCGGTAGTTCAGGCCGGCCTTGACCACGTGCTCGTCGTTCTTGGCCGAGAAGCCGTTGCCGAGGTTGACGTTGCCGAAGTCGTAGTACTGGTACTCGATCTTGCCCGACCAGTTCGGAGCGAACAGGTATTCGAGACCGCCACCGACGGTGTAGCCGTCGGTCTTGCTGTCGACCGCAACGCCGAAGCCGTTGACGGTCAGGCTGGTGCTGTAGTCGGCGTAAGCCCAACCGCCCTTGACGTAGAGCAGCGCCGGACCCCAGGTGTAGCCGAGCCGGCCGGTGACCGAGGCCAGACCACGCTGGTTGTCAGAGAACAGGTAGCTGTTGCCGAGGCCGTCAACAAACGCCACCGACTGGTTGGTGCCGCTCAGCCAGGAGTACTGGCCTTCAACACCGAGCACCCAGTTCGGAGCGAACTGCCAGTCGTAACCGGCCTGCACACCGCCGAGGAACTTGCCGTTGTCGGAGGCGGTGACGCCGGTGCCGATGCTGTTGTCGCCCGAGAAGGCGCCACCGATGTGACCACCGATGTAGAAGCCGGTCCAGTTGTAGATCGGGGCCGGGGCGTAGGCCGGAGCCTTGGTGTACGGGCGGGCGGCGAGGTCCGCGGCGACGGCCGGGGCCGCGCCGAGGGCGATCAGGGCCACGGTGCCGAGCAGAATCTTCTTCATGTCATTGTCTCCAGACTTTGTCAGACGCACCGTTCGTCGGCGCCATCTGCCGAATGACTTAGCGGGATTTGACGCAAAATGCTGTCACCGGGAGGCCACACTCCGTTTGGAACTAACCTCATGACTGGGCACAATTTTTTATGGCTAATGGAACCTTAAATAGATCTAAATTCCGCCTTAATTCGGAACCGGGCCTGCCGCCCGAAAGGGCGTCAGATTTTTACATCTGCTCAAATTTGCGGCGCTGCGGGAGGGCGTGTTTAAGGCTTTGATTTATGACGGTTATGTGCGCTCGTGGACGCTTGCCAGCAGTTGGCGTGATGATGTTATAGTATAACGAGTGATCGACGATACCTTCCGGATGGATGGGCGTGAGCAAATCTCCTTCTTCTCTTTCCCACCCGGCCGGGAATGTCCGCGTGCACGTTCACGGCGTTGAATCGCCGCACCCACCGCAGGCCGCCCCTTGGTCGCTCCTGAGGATGGGCCTCGCCAGCCGAATCGCCGCGGCGCTGGCCATGAGCGCCGCGCTGTGGGCGCTGGTGCTGGTGGCGATGAGGTGACGATGCCGGCGCAACTCTCCTTCCATGACGTGACCCTTGGTTACGACCGCCACCCGGCGGTGCATCACCTCTCCGGGCAGATCGCTGCCGGCACGCTGCTGGCCGTGGTCGGCCCGAACGGCGCCGGAAAATCGACTCTGTTTCGCGGGATCGTGGGCATCCTCAAGCCGCTGTCAGGCTCGATCGATCGCAACGGCATCGATGTCCGCGACATCGCCTATCTGCCGCAAAGCGCCGAGATCGATCGCTCGTTTCCGATTTCCGTGTTCGATTTCGTCGGGACCGGGCTGTGGCGGTCGACCGGTGCGTTCGGCAGCCTCGGCCGCGACGCCAAGAACCGGATCGCTCGCGCCCTGGCGGCGGTCGGCCTGTCGGGATTCGAAACCCGGAACATCGGCACCCTGTCGGGCGGCCAGATGCAGCGCATGCTGTTCGCCCGCGTGCTGCTGCAGGACGCCCGTGTCATCGTGCTCGACGAGCCGTTTAACGCCGTTGATGCACGGACCACGGCCGACCTCGTCAATCTGGTGCGGCGCTGGCACGAGGAGGGGCGAACCGTGATCGCGGCGCTGCATGATCTCGATCTGGTGCATGCCAGCTTCCCGCAGACGCTGCTGCTGGCGCGGACCGCGGTGGCCTGGGGCACGACCGCCGAGGTGTTGACGACCGACAACCAGACCGAGGCGCGGCGGATGTGCGAGGCGTTCGACGACAGCGCTGCCGCTTGCACCGCCGCGTCGCAGGCAGCCTGAGACCGATGATGCTGGATCAGGCGCTGGTGGCGCCGTTCACCGAGTTTGAATTCATGCGCCGGGCACTCGCAGGCATCGTCGCGCTGTCGCTCGGCGGCGCGCCGATCGGCGTGTTCCTGATGCTGCGCCGGATGAGCCTGGTCGGCGACGCAATGGCCCACGCCATTCTGCCCGGCGCGGCGATCGGCTTCCTGCTGTCCGGGCTGAACCTGTTCGCGATGACCTTCGGCGGCCTGATCGCCGGCTTCGCGGTGGCGATTCTCGCCGGCCTGGTGTCGCGCGTCACCGAACTGAAAGAAGACGCCTCGCTGGCGGCGTTCTATCTGGTGTCGCTGGCGCTCGGCGTCACCATCGTGTCGATGCGTGGCACCAATATCGATCTGCTGCATGTGCTGTTCGGCAACATCCTGGCGATGGACGACCGCACCCTGCTGGTGATTGCTTTCAATGCCACGCTGACGCTGGTGGCGCTGGCGGTGATCTGGCGACCGCTGGTGATCGAGTGCGTCGATCCGCTGTTCCTGCGCACCGTCAGCCGCGCCGGCGCCCCAGCGCATCTGATCTTCATGGCGCTGGTGGTGATCAATCTGGTCAACGGCTTTCACGCGCTCGGCACGCTGCTGGCGGTCGGGCTGATGATCCTGCCGGCCGGCATCGCCAAATTCTGGGCGCGCGACATCTCCGGGATGATGCTGGTGGCGGTCGGCAGCGCGATGCTGTCGGGCTATTGCGGCCTGGTGCTGTCGTATCACGCCGGCCTGCCGTCGGGGCCCGCGATCATTCTGGTCGCTGCGGCGATCTATCTGTTTTCGCTTTTCTTCGGCCGGTCCGGGGGCGTGGTTCGCAAGCTCTTTCCCGGTCGCCACCTGGAGGCTTGAGTGCGATGATTCGTTGGGGTGTGATGCTGATTGCGGCGCTGCTGATGGCGGCGCCGGCGCAGGCGGACGACCGGGTCCGTGTGGTCGCGAGTTTTTCGATTCTCGGCGATTTCGTCCGCAACGTCGGTGGTGATCGGATCGAGGTCGCGACGCTGGTCGGGCCGAACGGCGACGCCCACGTCTATACTCCGTCGCCGACCGACGCCAAGACCATCGCAGACGCCAGGCTGGTGGTGGTCAACGGCCTCGGTCTCGAAGGCTGGCTGCCCCGGCTGGTGAAGTCGTCCGGCGGCAAGGCGACCATCGTGACCGCGACCAAGGGCGTCAAGCCGCGCGCCGCGGACGACGACCATGATCACGGTCACGGTGGTCACGACCACGGCAAGACCGACCCGCACGCCTGGCAGTCGGTCGGCAATGCCAAGATCTACGTGACGAACATCCGCGATGCGCTGATCGCCGCCGATCCGGCCGGCGCCGATGCCTACAAGGCCAATGCCGAGGCCTATCTCGCCAAGCTCGATGCGCTCGACCGCGACGTCCGCGCCGCCGTCGCGGCGATCCCCGCCGCCCGCCGCAAGGTGATCTCGACCCATGAGGCGTTCGGCTATTTCGCCGACGCCTACGGCGTGACCTTCATCGCCCCGCAGGGTGTTTCGACCGAATCCGAGGCCAGCGCCCGCGATGTCGCCACCATCATCAAGCAGATCCGCAAGGACAAGGTGCCGGCGGTGTTCCTGGAGAACATCAGCGATCCGCGGCTGATGCAGCGGATCAGCGCCGAGACCGGCGCCAAGATCGGCGGCACGCTGTATTCCGACAGTCTGACGGCCGAAAACGGCGAAGCTCCCACTTACATTGACATGGTCAGGCACAATATAAAGACGCTGACCGGCGCGCTGAGCAGTTAGCGGCCCCGGTCCCGCTGCATCCGGCAACCCGGCGGAGCGCGGTCCCCGCCATTTCCGGCCCCGACCTTCGAGACGCGCAAGCCGTGTGTTCAGGCCGGGGCTCCGTGCTGGAGCAAGTGCTGATGACCTCTACCGCCGCCTCGAAGATTCCCGTCACCGTCCTCACCGGCTATCTCGGTGCCGGCAAGACGACGCTGCTGAACCGCATCCTGTCGGAGAATCACGGCAAGAAGTATGCGGTGATCGTCAACGAGTTCGGCGAGATCGGCATCGACAACGACCTGATTATCGGGGCCGACGAAGAAGTGTTCGAGATGAACAACGGGTGCGTCTGCTGCACCGTGCGTGGCGACCTGGTGCGGATTCTCGCCGGACTGATGAAGCGCAAGGGCAAGTTCGACGCGATCATCGTCGAAACCACCGGGCTCGCCGATCCGGCGCCGGTGGCGCAGACCTTCTTCGTCGACGAGGACGTGCAGAACGCCGCCCGGCTCGATGCGGTGGTCACCGTCGCCGACGCCAAATGGCTGAGCGAGCGGCTGAAGGATGCGCCGGAAGCCAAGAACCAGATCGCGTTCGCCGACGTCATCGTGCTGAACAAGACCGATCTGGTGACGCCCGCCGAACTCGCCGAGGTCGAGGCCCGGATCCGCGCGATCAACCCCTACGCCAAGCTGCATCGCACCGAGCGCTGCCAGGTCGCGCTCGCCGATGTGCTGGAGCGCGGCGCGTTCGATCTCGACCGGATTCTCGAGATCGAGCCGGACTTCCTCGAGGCCGACGATCACGACCACCATCATGATCACGACCATGGTCACCATCACCACGGCCACGACCATCATCACGGCCACGGTCTGAAGCACTACCACGACGAGCACATGCAATCGCTGTCGCTGAAGAGCGACAAGCCGCTCGACCCTGCCAAGTTCATGCCCTGGCTGCAGCAATTGGTGCAGACCGAAGGCGGCAAGATCCTGCGCTCCAAGGGCATCCTCGCCTTCAGGGGCGATGACGACCGCTACGTATTCCAGGGTGTGCACATGATGCTGGAAGGCGATCATCAGCGCGCCTGGCGGGACGGCGAGGTGCGCGAGAGCCGCGTGGTGTTCATCGGTCGCGATCTGCCCGAACAGGCGATCCGCGACGGCTTCGACAAGTGCATCGCGTCATGAGCGGCTTCGATACGCCCGGCGAAGCCGGGTCGATCGCCTCGGTCACCGATCGGGTGAAGCCGGTCACGGTCGAAGGCGGCGCCGGCGCGGTTCACTTCCTCGGCGACACCGCGGTGTTCGTCGGCACCGAGGAGAACGCGACACTGGTGACCGCAGACGGCACCGTCTCGACCGTTGCGCTGCACGGCGGTGGCATCCTCAGCGTGGCCTGCGACGGCAAGCGCATCGTTACCGGCGGCGACGACGGCAAGGTGATGCTGCTGGACGGCTCGGGCAAGTCTGAGACCTTCGCCACCGATGCCAAGCGGCGCTGGATCGACAATGTCGCGCTGCATCCGGACGGCGCGGTGGCGTGGTCGGCCGGCAAGATCGCCTATGTCCGCGCTCCGAAGGCCGAGGACAAGTCTTTCGAGGTGCCGTCCACGGTCGGCGGCCTCGCCTTCGCGCCAAAGGGGCTGCGGCTCGCGATCGCGCACTACAACGGTGTGACGCTGTGGTTTCCCAACATGGCCGGCAACGCCGAAGTGCTCGAATGGGCGGGCTCGCATCTCGGCGTGATGTTCAGTCCCGACAACCGCTTCCTGGTCACCGCGATGCACGAGCCGGCGCTGCACGGCTGGCGACTCGCGGACTCCAAGCACATGCGGATGACCGGCTATCCGGGGCGGGTGCGGTCGATGGCCTGGACGGTCGGCGGCAAGGGGCTCGCCACCTCCGGCGCCGATGCGGTGATCATCTGGCCGTTCGCCAGCAAGGACGGGCCGATGGGCAAGCAGCCGGCGATGCTGGGGCCGCTCGAGGCACGGGTCAGCGCCGTCGCCTGTCATCCCAAGAACGACATCTTCGCCGCCGGCTACAGCGACGGCACCGTGCTGCTGGTGCGGATGAGCGACGGCGCCGAAATTCTCGCCCGGCGCAACGGCACCCCACCGGTCGCCGCATTGGCCTGGAACGCCAAGGGCACGCTGCTGGCGTTTTCCGACGAGGATGGTGCGGCCGGCATCCTTCCGCTGTAAGAGGAAGCCGTCTTTCGACTGCGGACGACTTCCGATGCGTTTCCTGACCACCTTCCAGACCGCCGATTTCTTCGACACGCTGGTCAGCCTCTCCGTGGCCTTCGTGCTCGGCATGCTGATCGGAGCCGAACGGCAGTATCGGACCCGTGCCGCGGGACTGCGCACCAACGTCCTGGTGGCGGTCGGCGCGGCCGCCTTCGTCGACCTGGCGATGCACCTCAAGGGTGTCGAGGGCACGGTGCATGTGATCGCCTATGTGGTGTCCGGCATCGGCTTTCTCGGCGCCGGGGTGATCATGAAAGAGGGCATGAACGTCCGCGGCCTCAACACCGCGGCGACGCTGTGGAGTTCGGCCGCGGTCGGTTGCTGTGCAGGCGCCGACCTCGCCGCGCAGGCCGCGGCACTGACCGTATTCGTGATCGCCGGAAACACGCTGCTGCGGCCGTTGGTCAATGCCATCAACCGTATCCCGTTCGACGAGCGCACCTCGGAAGCGACCTATTCGGTGCGTCTCACCGCCGGGAGCGCCGCCGCCGGCCGGCTGCGCGAGCATCTCGAAGAAAAGCTGGAGCAGGCCGACTATCCGGTCGCGGATGTCGAGGTCGAATCCGTCGAGCACGCCGACGACAAGGTCGAGATCGTCGCCACGCTGGTCTCGACCGCTGTGGAGCCCAATGAGCTCGATGCGGTGGTGGCAGAACTCGGCAAGGAGCCGGGCGTCGAACACGCCGCCTGGGAAACCAGCACTAAAGATTGATTTAACCTTGTCGGCAAATGCGACCGTTCCGGAACCCGGTGCGACACCGGAACCCGGAACGATGCCCCCGCGCGCCGGTTGGTTCGGGCGAGGAAGGGACGAGGATCATGACAGCAGACGACAACGACAAGGAGCGCGGTCTGAGGCGGGATCTGGTGCTGGCCGGCGTGCTGATCGCCGCGGGCGTGGCACTGTCCGGGCTGTCGCTGACCCAGATCGACACCCGCACCGGCGGGCTGCAGTTCGCCCAGGCGACCCCGCAGCCGCCGAGTTCGACACCCGGCGCGGAGCACAGGCCGGCTGCATCGCAGGACGCGCAGCCGACCGGCGCGCGGCCCCACGACATTCCGCCACAGCCCGCCCGTCCTGACCAGGACGCGGTGCAGTCCGGCGCCAGGCCGGCGCTGCCGCCTGCGCCGCCGGAGAAGATCGGCGAACCGATCAAGCCGAAGGGCGGCTGAACCGACGACAGTTAGAAACGGAAGATTGAACCTGGCCGGGCCGCGTTTCGCGAGCCCGGTCTTTCTTTGCTGTGCGCACGGCAGCGATCGCGCGGTCGGCAGGAGATTCGGGTTCGCGCTTCGCGCGCCCCGGAATGACTCGGGGTGGGGCAATTGGGATCACACCGTCATTCCGGGGCGCGAGCGCAGCTCGCGAACCCGGAATCTCGAGGTGTTCTGGCAGAAGGCGGACAACGCGAACGCTGTCCGCCCAAAGGCCGTCCGGCGACTCAGCGCACCAGGACGTTCTTGAACTGCCACGGATCGGAGGTGTCGATGTCCTCCGGGAACAGGCCGGGGCGGTCGGTGAGCGGGGTCCAGTCGGTGTAGTAGCCCTTCACCGGGCCGAGATACGGCATCTGCACCTCGAGGCAGCGGCGGAAGTCCATCTCGTCGGCCTCGACGATGCCGGCTTCGGGGTTTTCCAGCGCCCACACCATGCCGGCCAGCACAGCCGACGACACCTGCATGCCGGTGGCGTTCTGATACGGGCAGACCTTGCGGGTTTCCTCGATCGAGAGCTGCGAGCCGTACCAGTAGGCGTTCTTGGCGTGGCCGTAGACCAGCACGCCGAGCTCGTCGATGCCATCGACGATCTCGTTCTCGTCCAGGATGTGCCACTTCGGCTGCATCTTGCCTTCTGCGCCGAACATCTCGTGCAGCGACAGCACCGCATCGTTGGCCGGGTGATAGGCGTAGTGGCAGGTCGGCCGGTACACCACGTTCTGGCCGTCGCGCACCGTGAAGTAGTCGGCGATCGAGATCGACTCGTTGTGGGTGACGAGGAAGCCGTACTGCGCGCCCGGGGTCGGGCACCAGGTGCGGACGCGGGTGTTGGCGCCCGGTTGCAGCAGGTAGATCGCGGCCTGACAGCCTTCGGTGTGCTTGCGGCCGTTGTCCGGGATCCACTTCTCGTGCGTGCCCCAGCCCAGTTCGGCCGGCTGCAGGCCTTCGGACACGAAGCCTTCGACCGACCAGGTGTTGACGAACACGTTCATCGGCTTCGGGGTCTTGGCGCGCTGGGTATCACGCTCGGCGATGTGGATGCCCTTGACGCCGAGCTTCTGAGCGAGCTGGCCCCAGCCTTCGCGGCTCTTCGGTTCGTTGATTTCGGTGCCGGTGTCGCGGGCGATGTCGAGCAGCGCCTGCTTGACGAGCCACGACACCATGCCGGGGTTGGCGCCGCAGGTCGACACCGCGGTGGTGCCGCCGGGATTCTTGGCCTTGGCGGCCAGCAGCGTCTCGCGCAGCGCGTAGTTGGAGCGCTTCTCCGGGCCGGCATTCTTGTCGAAATAGAACCCGAGCCAAGGCTCGACCACGGTGTCGATGTACAGCGAGCCGATCTCGCGGCACATCGTCATGATGTCGACCGAGCCGGTATCGACCGACAGATTGACGCAGAAGCCCTGGCCGCCGCCTTCGGTCAGCAGCGGGACCAGCAGTTCGCGGTAGTTGTCCTTGGTGACCGCCTGCTTGATGAAGCGGACGCCGTGCTTCTCGGCGAGTTCGCCGTCCGCGTGCGGATCGATGATCACGAACCGCTTCTTGTCGTACTCGAAGTGTCGCTCGATCAGGGGCAGCGTGCCCTTGCCGATCGAGCCGAAGCCGATCATCACGATGGGGCCGGTGATCTTGGCGTGGATCTTCGAAGTGGACGACATCAGGTTTGAACTCCGGACAGTGGGACAGGGATCACGCCGCTATGTGCGGACAGGACAGTTCGGGAATGTGACGGCGAGGTGAACTTCGGATGTCACCTGCGACCCGTAGGACGAGTGGTCAGTTCGGTTCGGACACGCTGAGTACCGTCAGGGAACGCCGTTCGCCCGACGGGGTCTCGAAACTGATCGACTGTCCGACCGAGAGGCCGATAAGGGCGGCACCGATCGGGGTCAATATCGAAATACGACCAGCTTCGACGTCCGCCTCGGTCGGATATACCAGCGTCACGTGTTTTTCCTTGCCGGTGGTATCGTCCCGGAAGGTCAGGGCGGATTCCATGCAGACGATCCCCGGCAGGGGGGCGCTGTCAGGGGCGACACTGGCGCGGGCGACCTCGCCGGCGAGGAATTCGGCCGTGGCCGGATAGCGCTGCGCGGCGACCTCGGCGAGTTGGCCGAGCCGTTCGGCATCACGGCTGCGGAGGGTAATCGGCGGGCGCTGGGTACGAATGGTCTGAATCATGTCTTTCACGGGTCCTTGTCACGCCGCGCGCCTGATGCGCATCGGCATTCACGGGATAAGTAGCAGTCTGAAAAAAGGGGAGAGGTCGTCGACGAGATCGTTAAGCCCGGACGGCGCACGCGCGCGCCCGGGTCACCTTCCTGCGTGAAGGCGACCGGCGCGCAGCATCAAACGGTTGCGGGGCAAGATCGTCATGATCGTCGGAACGTAGGGCTCCCCGCCCGAAAGTCAACGGGGAGCCGATTATCGTACAAATAGATGGACTTAGCTGCGGCGCTTGGCGGTGACTTCGATCTCGATCTTCATTTCCGGCTTGTACAGGCCGGCGACCGCGACAATCGTGGCCGCCGGGCGGATCTCGGAGAGGTTCTCGCCGCACACCGCGAACACCGCATCGGCATCCTTCGGGTCGGTGATGTAGTAGGTCGCCCGCACGATGTCTTCCATCGCAAAACCGGCTTCCTTCAGGGCTGCGCCGATCGTCTTGAAGCAGTTCCGGGTCTGCGAGGTGACGTCCTCGGGCAGTGTCATCGTGGTGTAGTCGTAGCCGGTGGTCCCGGAAACGAAGACGAAATCACCGTCGACCACGGCGCGGCTGTAGCCGGCAGTTTTTTCGAACGGCGATCCGGTGGAAATCAGGCGACGCGACATTGAAGCAATCCTGGAACTGAGAGAGACGGCAGCCAATGCCGCGTCTGGTTTTGCAAATCAAGGCCGAGACTGTCTCAGCCCTGACACACGATCGGGTTAAGCTGCGGTTGTTTCGGCTCCGCGGCCGCGCCGCCGGCGCAAGGCGTCGACGGCGATCTTGAGAGCGAACACGGCGAGCACCAGCACCGTGACACGCGGGCGCTTGGCCGGATCGCGCGGTGCGAAGACGCGGTGAGTCGGGCGCGGCAATCGAAGAAAACGCATCGGCCCCTCCTTACGCGGCGCGACGAAGACGCGCCCGCTCGGCGCGCGCCGGCTTGGCGGTGGTACCGGTGGCGACGATCAGGCCGGCGGCACCGTCGAGCGCGCCCTTGCGCAGTTCGAGGCCGAGCAGGCGGTCGCGCTCGAATGGGCCGGGCAGCGCCAGCGCATCCATCTTATCAGTCGTGAAGCCGAACCGCGCGTAGTACGGCGCGTCGCCGAGCAGGATCACCGCGCCGTGGCCGCGCGCGGCGGCTTCCGCCAGCGCCGCGCGCATCAGTGCGCCGCCGACGCCGAATTCGCGGCAGGACGGATCGACGGCGAGGGGGCCGAGCACGAGTGCGGCCCGGCCCCCTGCGTCGACATGCCAGAGCCGAACGGTGCCGACCAGCCGGCCTTGACGGACCGCGGAGAAGGCGAGGCCTTCCGCGGGCGCGCGTCCATCACGCAAACGCTGGCAGGTGCGCGCGTGGCGGTTTTCGCCGAAGCACGCATCCAGCAGGCGCTCACGCGCGGCAATGTCGGAGCTCTTTTCCGCACGGATCGCGAACGGAACGGCTGCGACGTTCAAGGCAGTCAGGGGGGCGAGGGTGTTCGTCATGGCACGTCGATCCCCACACTGTCCGGTGAACCGCACCGGCAGCGTGTTGTCAGCAAACAGCGATGTGACAGGGAGAGGCCGGCAAGCCGGCCTCGATTCTTCTTCTCCCTCTCCCGCTCGCGGGAGAGGGCCGGGGATGAGGGCGAGTCGCCCTTCCCCCACCCGGACCGCCTCCGATCCAACCTCCTCCGCAAGCGGAGAGGTGAACGGAGTTAGATGTGATAGGTCGCCAGCGGCGGGAAGCCGTTGAACGCCACCGCCGAGTAGGTCGACGTATAGGCGCCGGTGCCTTCGATCAGCAGCTTGTCGCCGATCTCCAGCGTCACCGGCAGCGGATACGGCAGCTTCTCGTACAGCACGTCGGCGGAGTCGCAGGTCGGGCCGGCGAGCACGCAGGGCGTCATCTCGGCGCCGTCGTGGCGCGATTTGATCGCGTAGCGGATCGACTCGTCCATCGTCTCGGCCAGACCGCCGAACTTGCCGATGTCGAGATACACCCAACGCGTCTCGTCGTCGTCGCTCTTCTTCGAGATCAGAACGACTTCGGTCTCGATCACGCCGGCGTTGCCGACCATGCCGCGGCCCGGCTCGATGATGGTCTCCGGGATCTGGTTGCCGAAGTGCTTGCGCAGCGCCCGGAAGATCGAGCGGCCGTACTGCACCACAGGCGGAACCTCCTTCAGATACTTGGTCGGGAAGCCGCCGCCCATGTTGACCATCGACAGGTTGATGCCGCGCTCGGCGCAGTCGCGGAACACCTGCGCGGCCATCGCCAGCGCACGGTCCCACGCCTTCACTTTGCGCTGCTGGGAGCCGACATGGAACGAGATGCCGTAGGCTTCCAGGCCGAGACGCTTGGCGACGTCGAGCACGTCGACCGCCATCTCCGGATCGCAGCCGAACTTGCGCGACAGCGGCCACTCGGCGCCGGCGCAGTCGTACAGGATGCGGCAGAACACCTTCGAGCCGGGCGCCACGCGCGCGATCTTCTCCACCTCGGCGGTGCAGTCGACCGAGAACAGGCGAATGCCGAGCTCGTAGGCGCGCGCGATGTCGCGCTCCTTCTTGATGGTGTTGCCGAACGAGATGCGGTCGGGGGTCGCTCCCGCGGCCAGCGCCATCTGGATTTCCTGCACCGAGGCGCAGTCGAAGCACGAGCCGAGCGAGGCCAGCAGCGACAGCACTTCCGGCGCCGGGTTGGCCTTGATCGCATAGAACACGCGGCTGTCCGGCAGCGCCTTGGCGAAATGCATGAAGTTGTCGCGGACCACTTCGAGGTCGACGACCAGGCACGGCTCGACGTCCAGACCCTTGGCGCGGCGGTCGCGCAGGAATTCGCGGATACGTTCGGTCATGGCACTCTCCCACGCGCCCAGCGACGGGCGCGAACCAAAACGATGGCGCTGGTCCGACGGCTTCAGCGCCGTCGCGCGATGGAGGCGCGGCGAGCGATCAGCTCGGACAAGCAGTTCTGCCTTGGATTGGTTGGGAAGGATCCCGCCCGCTCACTGGCAATGAAGGACAAGCCTCTTCGGTATTCGCGCCGGCTGATGGAAAGCCGGCAGAGACCAAAAAAGCCCGCTCCGTCGTTGCTTTAAGTCGCGTCCCCCGTTGAGAACGAGGTGCGCCGGTTCGCCTCCGGCTGTCAGTCACGGTTGCAAGAGAGGAAGCCACCTTCAACGGCATCTCTTGAGAGAGATGCTGGCCTCGTCGCGTGAACGCTGGGAGACCCTCGGCTCTTCATCCCTTGGCGGCTGTCCGGCCTCTTGTCCGGATACCTACCGACTGACACACGACCACGGGCACGTGCGAAATTGGGCAAGGGTGCAAATAGGTGTTTCGATGCCGGGTCGCAAGATTTTTTTTGTCTTAACCAGACAATTATCCGCCGTCGTCGCGGAGAGTTGCCGATCCACCACACCGGCAGCTACGAAGCTGAACGTTTGTTCAAGTTTTTCAATAACGACGGGGACAATTATGACGGCGGCGCGTCGGTCCCGAGGCTCCGGGCCGGATTGGATCAGGCGCGCCTGAAGAACGGTTCGATGCGCTGGGCGTTGCGAACGAAGCCGATCATGATCACCACGCCGAGGACGAACAGCACCGCCTGCAGGATGTGGGTGGCGTTGTCACCGAGGCCGAACAGGATTGCCAATGCCCACCCGCCGGCGAACGCGGCCCCGAACACCTCGGCGCCGATCAGGATCGCGGCGCTGATGACGGTGATGACGCTCGGCCAGGCGATCTGGCGAGATCCGGTAGCGGTGGCAGGCTTGCTCATGATTGGAAGGTCCTTCTGGCGGGCGCAATCTAGCGAAATCGCCCGCATCGGCAAGCGAAAGCGGATGATCTCCTAAAGTGTCAGCAGTGGGGCGTCCGGTTCAACCTGCGCAGATTACCCGCACGGCCACGGGAAACTGGGCGCAAAAAAGCCTCACCCGATGGTATATGTCGGACGTTTCCCAGACCCGAATTCAGGATGGATCGATGTCAGAGAGCTTCGGACCGATTGCCGCACCCGCTGACGTCGGCAATCCGCTGCTGGCCGCCTGGGCCACTCCGTTCGAGACGCCGCCGTTCGCCGAGATCATGCCCGAGCACTTCATGCCGGCGTTCGAGCAGGCATTCGCCGACCACTCTGCGGAGATCGCTGCGATCGTCAACGATCCGACCGAGCCGGACTTCGACAACACCGTCACGGCGCTGGAGCGATCCGGGAAGCTGCTGAACCGGGTCGCTGCGGTGTTTTACGATCTGGTGTCGGCGCATTCGAGCCCGGAACTGCTCAAGATCGACGAAGAGGTGTCGCTGCGGATGGCGCGGCACTGGAATCCGATCATGATGAATGCGGTGCTGTTCGGCCGGATCGCGGCGCTGCGCGACAAGCGCGACAGCCTTGAGCTCACGCCGGAGCAGAGCCGGCTGCTCGACCGCACCTATACCCGCTTCCACCGTGCCGGCGCCGGCCTCGACGAGACCGCCAAGGCACGCATGGCCGAGATCAACGAACGTCTGGCGCAGCTCGGCACCAGCTTCAGCCATCATCTGCTCGGCGACGAGCAGGACTGGATGATGGAGCTCGGCGACGGCGATACCGAGGGCCTGCCCGACAGCTTCGTGGCGGCGGCGCGCGCTGCGGCTGAAGAGCGCGGCCTGTCCGGCAAGGCCGTGGTGACGCTGTCGCGGTCGTCGGTCGAGCCGTTCCTGAAGATGTCGAGCCGGCGGGACCTGCGCGAGAAGGTGTATCGGGCCTTCATCGCCCGGGGCGACAACGGCAACGGCAACGACAACAACGCGATCATCGGCGAGATCCTGAGTCTGCGCGAGGAAAGCGCCAGGTTGCTCGGCTATCCGACGTTTGCGGCTTACCGCCTTGAAGACTCGATGGCCAAGACCCCGGAGGCGGTGCGCGGCCTGCTCGAGCGGGTCTGGAAGCCGGCGCGGGCTCGTGCGCTCGCCGACCGCGATGCGCTGCAGGAGCTGGTCGCCGAAGAGGGCGGCAACTTCAAGCTGGCGCCGTGGGACTGGCGCTATTACGCCGAGAAGCTGCGTCAGCGCCGCGCGAATTTCGACGACGCCGCGATCAAGCCCTATCTGACGCTGGACGGCATGATCGCCGCGGCGTTCGACACCGCCACCCGGCTGTTCGGCATCGCGTTCGAGGAGCGCAAGGACGTGCCGGTGTGGCATCCGGACGTCCGGGTGTGGGAGGTGAAGGATCAGGACGGCGCGCATCGCGGTCTGTTCTACGGCGACTATTACGCCCGGCCTTCGAAGCGCTCCGGCGCCTGGATGACGTCGCTGCGCGATCAGCAGAAGCTCGATGGCGCGGTGGCGCCGCTGATCATCAACGTTTGCAACTTCGCCAAGGGCGCCGGTGGCGAGCCGTCGCTGTTGTCGCCGGACGATGCCCGCACCCTGTTTCACGAGTTCGGCCACGGCCTGCACGGCATGCTGTCGGATGTGACCTACCCGTCGCTGTCCGGCACCAGCGTGTTCACCGATTTCGTCGAACTGCCGTCGCAGCTCTACGAGCACTGGCAGGAGCAGCCACAGGTGCTGCGGCAGTTCGCCCGGCACTATCAGACCGGCGAGCCGCTGCCCGACGATCTGCTTCAACGCTTCATCGCGGCCCGCAAGTTCGGCCAGGGTTTCGCCACCGTCGAATTCGTCTCCTCGGCGCTGCTCGATCTCGAATTCCACACCCAGCCCGCCGCCGGCATCGGCGAGATCCGCGCCTTCGAGCGCAAGGAACTCGACAAGATCGGTATGCCGGAAGAGATCGCGCTGCGGCACCGGCCGACCCAGTTCGGTCACATCTTCTCCGGCGATCACTACGCCTCGGGCTACTACAGCTACATGTGGAGCGAGGTGATGGACGCCGATGCGTTCGGGGCGTTCGAGGAGGCCGGCGATATCTTCGCAGCCGACGTGGCGAAGCGGCTGCGTGACGACATCTATGCGTCCGGCGGCTCGCGCGATCCGGAGGAAGCCTATGTGGCGTTCCGTGGCCGCAAGCCGGAGCCCGACGCGCTGCTGCGCCGCCGCGGCCTGCTCGACACACCGGAGGCCGCGTAGCCGCATGATCGGCCTCGTTCGCGGTGTCGCCGTCCGTTCCGCGCTGGTCGCGGCCGTGCTGGCCTTGGTCGGCTTCGGCACCGCCGACGCGCACCCGCACGTCTGGGTCACTTCGACGAGCGAACTGGTCTATGCGCCGGACGGCACGTTCACCGGCGTGCGGCATTCCTGGGCGTTCGACGACATGTTCACGGCGTATGCGATCCAGGGCATCGAGCCGAAGCAGAAGGGCGTCTACACCCGAGATGATCTGGCGCCGTTGGCGCAGACCAACGTCGAGTCGTTGAAGGAATTCGCTTACTTCACCTTCGCCAAGGCCGGCGGCAAGAAGCAGAAATTCGGCGAACCGGTCGACTATTATCTGTCCTACAAGGACAGCGTGCTGACGCTGCACTTCTTCCTGCCGCTGAAGACCCCGGTGAAGAGCAACGAATTGTCGGTCGAGGTGTTCGATCCGAGCTATTTCATCGACTTCTCGTTCGTCGAGAAGAATCCGGTCGGATTGGTTGGCGCGCCGCCCGGCTGCACGGTGAGTTTCCAGCGACCGAACGACGGCACCGCGACCGCACAGCGGATGAGCGAGGACAACTTCCTGAGCGGCGACAATTCCAACTATGGCGCGATGTTCGCCAACAAGATCGCGGTGACCTGCCCATGACGTCTCATCGCCGGTTTGCGTTTGTCACCTTGTTCGTCTGCATCGCCGCGCTCGTGCTCGGCGACGCCACGCTGCATGCGGCATTCGCGCACAATCCGTTCGGTGCGCCGAAGGGGGCGCCGGAGCCGCAGGCCGGGGGCATCGTCGGCTGGCTGCTGGCGCAGCAATCGGCGTTCTACAAGCAGATGTCGGCGACGATCCGCGCCGCCAAGGCCGATGGCAGTGCGGTGTGGACGCTGCTCGGCATTTCGTTCGCCTACGGCGTGTTCCATGCCGCCGGGCCGGGCCACGGCAAGGCGGTGATCTCGTCCTATCTGGTCGCCAACGAGGAAACCGCGCGGCGCGGCATCGCGCTGTCGTTCGTCTCGGCGATGCTGCAGGCGGTGGTCGCGGTGACGATCGTCGGAGTCTGTGCCTGGCTGCTCAACGCCACCGCCAGCACGATGTGCAGCGCCGAGCGGGCCATCGAGATCGGCAGCTACGCGCTGATCGCACTGTTCGGCGCCCGGCTGGTCTGGATCAAGGGCGGTGGCTTCTTCCGCGCGCTGCAGGTATCGATGCGCAAGCCGCAGCTCGCGATGGCCGGGGTGCCGGCGGCGCTGGTGGACCACGACCACCATCACCACGATCATGATCACCACCATGGCGCGCACGGCCATGCCCATGCCCGCGCGGCCCACGCCGACCACCATGACCACGGGCATGACCACGGTTCCGCGCACAACCATGCCCATGACGAACACCACCATCACCACGGCCCCGGCGAAGCCTGCGACCATTGCGGCCATTCGCACGGGCCGGAACCCAGCGCGCTCGCCGGCCCCGGCGGCTGGCGGCGCGGACTGGCCGCGGTGCTGACGGTCGGCATCCGCCCGTGTTCCGGCGCGATCCTTCTGATGGTGTTTGCGCTGGCTCAGGGCTTGTTCTGGGCCGGGATCGTCGCCACCTTCGTCATGGCGCTGGGCACCGCGATCACGGTCGCGACCATCGCGGTGGCTGCGGTGTCGGCAAAGGGGCTGGCCCGCAAGCTCGCCGCCCAGCGCGATGGCGGCGGCATGCTGGTGATGCGCGGGCTGGAGTTTGGCGCAGCCGGTGTGGTGCTGCTGCTCGGCTGCGGACTTCTCCTAGGATATGTCGCAGCCGAACGTGTGACGTGTCTTTAACCACCGGCCTGCAAATCTGCGTCTCGAGCGGCTGCGGCAAAACCCAGCGGCGTTTCGTGCGTAGATGATCAGGACACCACGGTCCGCCGAGCGGGATGCCGCGGTGCACGACGCACCGAACGTCACCGCATCGTCTTGACAACGATAGTCCAAAGCGCGAAGCCAAGCAGCAATATGAGCGTCATTGTTCCGATCCATGGACCTGCGATCGCCCTGGCGCCCGCGCCGGAGCGGGTCGGTGTGCTGTTGGTCAACCTCGGCACCCCCGACAGTTGCGACACCAAGGGCGTGCGCATTTACCTGCGCGAGTTCCTGTCCGATCCGCGGGTGATCGAAAACCAGGGTCTGTTCTGGAAGCTGGCGCTCAACGGCATCATCCTGAATACCCGTCCGGCCCGAAAGGCCAAGGACTACCAGAAGATCTGGAACCACGAAAAGAACGAGTCGCCGCTCAAGACCATCACCCGCGCCCAGGCCGAAAAGGTCGCCGCATCGCTGTCCGACCGTGGCCATCTGATCGTCGACTGGGCGATGCGCTACGGCAATCCGTCGCTGCGCGACCGGATCGAGGCGCTGGTGGCCAAGGGTTGCACCCGGCTGCTGGTGGTGCCGCTGTATCCGCAATATTCCGCCGCGACCTCGGCGACGGTGTGCGATCAGGCGTTCCGCGTGCTGCGCGAACTCCGCGCCCAGCCGACGTTGCGGGTGACGCCGCCGTATTATCGCGATCCGGCCTATATCGACGCGCTGGCGACCTCGATCAGATCGCACCTCGGTTCGCTGTCGTTCGAGCCGGAATTGATCGTGGCCTCGTTCCACGGCATGCCGCAGGCCTATATCGACAAGGGTGACCCGTATCAGGCGCAGTGCGTGGCGACCGTCGAGGCGCTGCGCGAGCGGATGGGCCTCGCCGACGACAAGCTGCTGCTGACCTTCCAGTCGCGATTCGGTTTCGACCAATGGCTGCAGCCCTACACCGACAAGACCATCGAGGCGCTGGCCAGCAAAGGCGTGCGCAAGATCGCCGTTGTGATGCCCGGATTCTCGGCCGATTGCCTGGAGACCCTCGAGGAGATCGCGCAGGAAAATGCCGAGATCTTCATGGAGCACGGCGGCGAGGAGTTCACCGCGATCCCCTGCCTCAACGATTCCGACGCAGGCATTCAGGTGATCCGCCAGCTCGTGCTGCGCGAACTGCAAGGCTGGCTCTAATCAAGGCTGGCTCGAATCAAGGCCGGCTTTGATCAAGGCCAGCCTTAGTCGAGGCTGGCTGCTGGTTGTCGGCTACAGTCAGCCTCTGCTCAATTCCGTCACTCTCGAACCTGTCTCGCTGCGGCGGCGACTCACCAGGGTTGCGTCCGGCCGGCGCAGCCATCACCATGCCGGCGCGAAAGGCGAAATCCGGCGAGGAGAGTTTGCATGTTTTATGATCTCAGCGGGTTCGATGTCTTCGTCATCGTTCTCGTCCTGCTGGTGATCCTGACGCTGTTCGCCGGCGTCAAGACGGTTCCGCAGGGGTTCGACTGGACGATCGAGCGGTTCGGCAAGTTCACCCGGACGCTGCCTCCCGGGCTCAACTTGATCATTCCGTATTTCGATCGTGTCGGCCGCAAGGTGAACATGATGGAGCAGGTGATCGAGATTCCCGAACAGGAGGTGATCACCAAGGACAACGCCACCGTGACGGTGGACGGCGTCGCGTTCTATCAGGTGTTCGATGCCGCCAAGGCGAGCTACGAGGTCGCCGATCTCAATCAGGCGATCGTGGTGCTGACCATGACCAACATTCGCTCGGTGATGGGGTCGATGGATCTCGACGCGGTGCTGTCGCATCGCGACGAGATCAACGTCCGGCTGCTCGAAGTGGTCGACGCCGCGGTGTCGCCCTGGGGACTGAAAGTCAACCGCATCGAGATCAAGGACATCGCGCCGCCGGCCGATCTGGTCGAGGCGATGGGCCGGCAGATGAAGGCCGAGCGCGTCAAGCGCGCCGAGATCCTGCAGGCCGAAGGCCAGCGCCAGTCGGAAATCCTGCGCGCCGAGGGCGCCAAGCAGAGCCAGATCCTGCAAGCTGAAGGCCGCCGCGAGGCGGCGTTCCGCGATGCCGAGGCGCGCGAGCGCTCCGCCGAGGCCGAGGCCCGCGCCACCCAGATGGTCAGCGAAGCGATCGCCAAGGGCGACGTCGCGGCTCTGAACTACTTCATCGCCGACAAATACATCAAGGCATTCGGCCAGCTCGCCGAATCGCCGAACCAGAAGGTGATCATGCTGCCGGTCGAGGCGATGAGCATGCTCGGCTCGCTTGCCGGCATCGGCGAGATCGCCAAGGCGACCTTCGGCGAGAGCGCAGCCTCCTCCGCGCAGGCTGCAGCCCGCCGCGGTTCGGTGCCGCCGACGACGCCGGTGCCGCCCGCACGGTGAGACGGAGGTTGCCGCCATGACCGGAATGTTCACCGCGCTCGGGGCCTGGAACTGGCTGATTCTCGGCCTGGCGCTGATGGCTCTGGAGTTGCTGGCGCCGGGGGTGTTTTTGTTCTGGCTCGGACTCGCGGCGTTGCTGGTTGGTCTGTTGGCGCTGCTGCTGGAGCCCGGATGGCAGCTCCAGATACTGTTGTTCGGGCTGTTCGCAGCGGCTGCGGTGCCGCTGTGGCGGCGGCTGGCGCGCGGCGGCGATGTCGAGGTTCATGCGACCAACCCGCACCTCAACCGTCGAACCGATGCTTTGGTGGGGCGCGAATTCACCCTGGAAAAGCCGATCGAAGGCGGCGTCGGCGCGGTGCGGATCGACGATACCGTCTGGCGGGTGTTCGGCCCGGATACGCCAGCCGGCAGCCGGGTGCGGATCGTGGCGGCGGATGGAGCGAAGCTGACGGTGGCTGCGGTTTAGACTCGAACGTTCTGGCCGCGAAAGATGGCCACATTGACATAGGTCGCAGCTATGATCATATTTAACACGGAGGCTCGGTCCGGTTGAAATCCCTTGCGGAGATCAGTCGGAGCATTGCCTCCTTTTCTATTTGGAGGCGTCTCCATACGGATCGAGCACGAGGACTATTCCCCGTGTCTTGAAGACCTGTTGGTCCCTGTATCCATCTCCCTCCCACTGCAAGCGAGCTAGTTTCGGACCGAACTCTCGAGCGATCTCGGAGCGGCTCGTTAGTTCTTTTCCCCATGCCACAGGGCGGAAGCCCCAGTTTATGCAATAAAGGCAGATGTCTGCAGCCTGGACGGCAACTGTCATCTCCGATGATACAAAAAGTGGCGCAGGAACGATCCAATAGGAGCGATTTCGCCCTGTTGCGGTTCTCGTGAAGTAACTCTCCATCCTTGAAACGAACTTCTTGTCGAGCGTTTTCTCGCTCTCGTCCATGACGATCAGCCCATGTTCATGCTGGGCTTCGAGAAAATAGTAGACGCGTTCGAACAGAAAGACGTGATCCTTACGGAGATAGTCAACGTGCTTGAACCCGCTCGGCTGTTTGGTCCCTCTCGGAATCGCGCAGGCGAACAGTCTGGCTTCGTGGGAGATCATCAGTTCGAACGCGCCGCGCGCCATCTCCAAACAGGCTTGTCCGTAGGCGGTGAACTCGGGCCGCGTTGGCGGCTGCCGACGAACTCCCTTGTCGAGAAAAGCGCGGGCAAGCTTTCGGCGTTCCTGGCCGATCAGTGGCTCGCCCTGAGCGGCCCAATTGAAGCGGTCTCCGCTCAGCAGTTTCGCGCCCTTGGCTTCCTTCTGGTATACAGCTAGCTGTGAGCTTTCAATAGGTTGTCCATCCGGTCCGGACCGAGGATGCTGAGGTTGCGAAGCTTCAGTGTCCAAGGAGGGACCGGATGAACATTCACAAGAATGCCCGTTTGACGCCGATTGGTCGAGAGCGGTTGGTGCAGGCGGTGTTGAGCGGGCAGACGCCGAAGGCCGCCGCACAAGCCGCAGGCGTCTGCCCGCGGACGGCCCGCAAATGGGTTGCCCGGTTCAAGGCCGAAGGGCGCGCAGGGCTTGCCGATCGCTCGTCGCGGCCGCGGCGGCTGTACAAGCCGACGCCAGTGGCGACCGTGGAGCAGGTCGAACGGCTGCGCCGTCAGCGTCTGACCGGCAAGCAGATCGCCGCCGATCTCGGCCTGTCGCCAGCCACCGTCAGCCGTATCCTGCGACGCCTGGGGCTCAACCGAATGCGTGACCTGGAGCCGGCCGAACCAGCCCGCCGCTACGAGTACGCCCATCCCGGCGACATGATCCACATCGACATCAAGAAGCTCGGCCGCTTCGACAAGATCGGCCATCGCATCACCGGCGATCGCACCGGCCAAAGCAACAGCCGCGGCGTCGGCTGGGAGTTCGTCCACGTCTGCATCGACGACGCCTCACGTGTCGCATTCTCGCAGATTTTCGCGGACGAGAAGGCCGTCAGCGCGATCGCCTTCCTCAAGGCCGCGATCGCCTATTACGCCAGCCTCGGCGTCACCGTTAGACGCGTCATGACCGACAACGGAAGCTGCTACATATCGACTGATTTCCGAAACGCCTGCCACGCTCTCGGGCTCAAGCATATCCGCACCAGGCCATACACACCTAAAACCAACGGCAAGGCCGAGCGCTTCATCCAAAGTGCTCTCAGGGAATGGGCTTACGCGCAGGCCTATCCGACCTCGACACGCAGGGCCGAGGAACTGCCGATCTGGCTGCATCGATACAATTGGCACCGCCCTCACGGCGGCATAAAATCACAGCCGCCAATCAGCAGACTCGGACTCTCCGAGGACAACCTGTTGAGGCTCCACAGCTAGCCGTGTCCCGAAGGCGTCTTCCTCTAACCGCTGCCAGCCCTGCACGAAGCTCCAGAGTTTCCCCGTGTGGAGCGCTATCCCGCCTCTGACTTCGAGCGGCGTGTTCTTGTGATCGTGGCCGCTCTCGTCGATGAAGAACAGCCAGCTCATGGTAGCCTACGCCACCCCGGCCCGCAGCAGGTCGTGCAGATGCACGATGCCGAGCGGCTTCTTGCCTTCGGCCACCAGCAGCGCGGTGATCTTCGAGGAGTTCAGCAGTTCCAGCGCCTGACCGGCGAGCAGGTTCGGGCTGATCGTCTTTGGATTCCGCGTCATCACCTCGTCGACGGTCGCGGTCATCAGGTCCGGCCGCATGTTGCGGCGGAGGTCGCCGTCGGTGACGATGCCGGCGATCTGGCCGTTCGCATCGATGATGCCGACGCAGCCGAAGCCCTTGGCGGACATCTCGACCAGCGCGTCCGACATCCGGGTGCCGAGCGGCTTCAGCGGCACCGCCTCGCCGGTGTGCATCAGGTCGCGGGCATATTTCAGCATCGCGCCGAGCTTGCCGCCGGGGTGCAGCACGCTGAAGTCTCTCGGGCTGAAGCCGCGACTTTCCAGAAGAGCAATGGCGAGCGCATCGCCGAGCGCCAGCATCATCAGCGACGAGGTCGTCGGCGCCAAATTGTGCGGGCAGGCCTCGCGGGCCTTCGGCAGCGTCAGCGACACATCGGCCGCGGTCGCCAGCGTCGAGGTCGGATCCGAGGTCATCGCCACCAGCGCGATCTTGAACCGCTTGGCGTAGTTGATCAGGTTCTTCATTTCCGGCTGCTCGCCGGACCACGACAGCGCCAGAATGATGTCGTCGGCGGTGATCATGCCGAGGTCGCCGTGACTCGCCTCGGAGGCGTGCACGAAGAATGCCGGGGTGCCAGTCGACGCAAAGGTCGCGGCAATCTTGCGGCCGATATGGCCGGACTTGCCGAGCCCGGTGATGATCAACCGGCCCTTGGCGTTTTGAATGAGGTCGATGGTGGCGGCGAAGCGCACGCCGAGATCGGCTTGCAGCGCGGTGGCGAGCGCCGTCACCCCGCTGGCTTCGGCCTCCAGGGTGCGCAGGGCCGAGGGAATTGCGGCGGCGGCTTGCTCGCTCATTGCGTGTGTCGTGATGCGGGTTTTGGACAGTGCCATGCAGGGTCTCCGGCATGGGCCGCGATGCGGCCGGGGCCCTTCCTAGCATGGTGCCGGCCGGGATGCGACGCGGCGCGTCGCGGCTCCACCCGTTTCTCAACCGCTCCTTAACCATAGTTGTTTTAACTCCATTAACGATGAGGAGCGCCGTGCGCTCCCGCCGCCTTGGTCCAGAATTCTGATTTCGTTGGAGTTTTTTGCTGTCGTGACGTGGGCTCCAGCACCGGGCCGCCGCCCCCGCGCAAGTTTGTGCGCCGGCGCCGCATGCCTGTCGCTCGCTGCGGTTGCCACAGCTCCCGCGGGTGCGCAGAGTCTGACGCGCGATCTGTTCAATCCCCAGCGGGGCGGTTTCGTCGCAGCCCAGGACTTGCCGTTGCGGCCGACTCCGGGCAGCGCGACCGCCGGGACGCTTCGGGCCGGCAACGTCTTCGTGCAGCCGGGCGATGATGCCGGCCCGCCGCTGCGCTCGACCTCGACGACCGGATGGAAGTCCGGCTCCGACGATGCCAATCGGGGCAACACCGGCGTCGCCTATGACGCGCTCAACCGCAGGCGCCAGAAGCCGACCTACTATCCCGGCGCGCCTCGGCCGAAGTCGATCGGTCCCGCCTCGCCGATGGTGACCCCGACGCCGCCACCCGCGCGCCCGCTGCCGCCGTCGCAGACCGCCGCCAAGCCGCCATTGCCGCCCGCGCTTGCCGGCCGGGTGCCGGGCCAGCCACCCCGGCGGCAGCTCAAGCTCGACAACGATCCGTTCGGCGCTGTCGGTGACTACGCCGGCAGCTTTCTGATCAAGGGCGCGCTCGAAGTCGGGGGCGGCTACGATTCCAACCCCGCCCGCACCAACACCGCGCGCGGCTCCGGCTTCTACAAAGTGTCGCCGGAACTGATGATCACGTCGGATTGGGAACGGCATGCGCTGGTCGCGGATCTGCGCGGCGCGTTCACCGGGTACGGCCACGACTTCAATCCGCCGGCCGGCACGGTTTCGCCGGCGCCGATCAGTCTCGATCGGCCGGAATTCAACGGCCATGTCGACGGCCGGATCGATGCCAGCCGCGACACCCGCCTGATCGGCCAGGGCCGGCTGATCGTCGGCACCGACAACCCGGGCAGCCCGAACATCCAGGCTGGCCTGATGAAATATCCGGTGTTCACCACCACCGGATTTTCGGGCGGCATCGATCAGAGCTTCAACCGTCTGCAGGTCACGGTGGTCGGCAATTTCGATCGCACCATGTATCAGGATTCACAGCTCACCGACGGCACCAGCGACTCCAACAAGGACCGCAACTACAATCAATACGGAGCCGTCGGCCGGGTCAGCTATGAACTGAAGCCGGGATTGAAGCCGTTCGTCGAAGTCGAGGGCGACACCCGCGTGCACGACCTTCCGGTCGACCGCTACAAATACCTGCGTGGTTCGGAGGGCGGCTACGCCAAGGGTGGCACCAGCTTCGAGCTGACGCGGCTGCTGACCGGCGAAGTCTCGATTGGCTACGCAGCGCGGACCTATGTCGATCCACGACTGGAAAAGCTCGGCGGCCTGCTCACTGCCGCCTCGCTGGTGTGGACGGTGACGCCGCTGACCACGGTGAAGTTCAACGCCGACACCACGATCGCCGAATCGCCTTTGCCCGGGGTCTCGGGCGTGTTCACCCACACCTATACGGCCGAGGTCGACCACGATCTGCGACGCTGGCTGACCGCGATCGGCAAATTCACCTACGCCACCTACGACTACCGGGGCTCCGGCCGCTCCGATCGGCTCAACTCGATCGAAGGCAATCTGATCTACAAGCTGAACCGGTCGTTATGGGTGAAGGGCCAGCTCCGCTACGACAAGCTGGATTCCAATGTCGTCGGCGGCAGTTACGACGCCACCGTGGTGATGCTCAGCGTCCGGCTGCAGAACTGAAGCGGCATCGTCAGAGTACCCGAGACACGCCGGGGAACTGCAAACGGGGCAGGCCTTCCGGCGCACGCGCTACATCAGCCTCGCCAGCGCGAACGATCGGTCTTCATTCGCCTGAAGCGCACGCCGGAACCGTCCGGCAGCCGGGTGGCGATGTAGCCGGCGGCGAGGCAGGCTTCCCGCTGCGGCATGTGCTCGTCCGGCGCATAGGTCGAATCCCACCAGGCGGCACGTTGCGATGCGCGCGGCAGGTCGAAGCCCAGCATCTCCTCGATCTCGGCCATGCTCAGCACAAGCTCCGGTACGGTCTGCCGGGCAAGGTACTCTCGTAATGGTTCGAAGTTCTTCATCGGCCACGTCAAGATGGTTCGAAAGGGAGGAGGGCGACCGAACGCCTCGGCGTGTCGCCGGGTTCGTTCATCGGCCAGGGCTTACGGCCCGGGGTGAAAGCGGGTGTTAACCGCACGCTATGTCAATAGCTCAACTTAAGCGCTCCGCAAGACATTGCGTAGAACCTGTTCCGATGGATACGCACGGTCTTCTCGACACCATCAAGAAAGAGATCCACCGCCGCCGCCGGATCTCGGCCAGGCTGATGGTGGGATTCTCGCTGGTGACCGTGCTGGGTTTTTCCGCGGTGTGCGGCAGCGTGCTGCTCGATATGCGGCGTGGCGCCGAAGAGCTGGCGCGACAGACGCTGGAGAATCTCGCCGCATCGATCGATGCCGACATCAATCGCAACATCGAGCTGTACGACGCCTCGCTGCGTTCGGTCGCCAATAATCTGCTGCTGCCCGAACTGCGTTCCGTCTCCCCGCCGATCGATCGCTTGATCCTGTTCGATCATCTCGTTCCGGCTCCGCATCTCGGCGCGATCCGGGTCTATGACGAGCACGGCGACCTGACCCGCGATTCGGCGGTGCTGCACCCGGCAAAGGAGAACCGGAGCGACCAGCCGTTCTTCGCCGTCCATCGCGACGAGCCGTATTTCGGGCTGTACATCAGCGGCCCGCAGCAGCTCGACGGTCAATATTCGGTGGTGGTCAGCCGAAGGATCAACGGTCCCGGCGGGCAGTTCCTCGGCGTCGTCGCCGGCTCGATCAAGTTCGGCTACTTCCAGGATCTGTTCAAGCGGCTGCGGCTTCGGCCCAACGACATGATCGCGGTGCTCGCCCAGGACGGCACCCTGGTGGTCCGGAACCCGTTCACCCAGGAGCTGATCGGCAAGAACATGATGTTCACGCCGGGCGTCCAGAAGATGTTCGAACGTCGCAACGGCTGGTTTGCGGGTGTGGGAACGGTGGACGGCGTGCAGCGGATGTTCGTCTGGAGCGACAGCACCAAGCCGCTGGTGGTGCTGGTGGCGAAGTCGTGGGACGACATCTACGCGATGTGGCGCCGCGAGGCGACCTGGATCGGCATCGTGCTGTTGGTTCTCGCCACTTTCGTGGCCGCCGTGACGGTGTTCTTTCTTCGCGAGATCGATCGTCGGGCTCAGGCCGAGCGCCAACTCGAGGAACTCGCCATCACTGATCCGCTGACCGGCCTGACCAACCGGCGCAAATTCGATGCGGCGATCGACACAGAATGGCGCCGCGCCATCCGGCAGAACACCCCGATCGCGCTGCTGATGATCGATGCCGATCACTTCAAGGCTTACAACGACCGCTTCGGTCATCAGGCCGGCGATCAGATGCTGGTCGGCATCGCAGTGTGCATCGCAGATACCGTGCAACGCGCGGGCGACTGCGCCGCGAGATTCGGCGGCGAGGAATTTGCCGTGCTGTTGCCTGGCCTGACGGCATCGGCGGCCGAAGCCGTGGCCGAAACCATCCGGCGCAAGGTCCAGGAATGGTCGGATATCGAAGGCGGCGTGACCGTGTCGGTCGGGGTCGCCAGCACCACGCCGGCTGCCGCGCATCAGTGGCATGATCTGGTCGAGGCCGCCGACCGCGCGCTGTATGCAGCCAAGGAGCTCGGCCGCAACCGCTGCGTCGTCGCCGTGCGGGGCGAGGTCACGCTGGTGGCGTAACCTCTCCGGCGCTTCGGTACCGCGCGATTATTTGTCGAGATAACGTTTCATGTCGTCGATCAGGGCGTCGCGCAGGTCGTCGCGCTGCATTGCAAACGCGATGTTGGCGCGCAGGAAGCCGGCCTTCGATCCGCAGTCGTGTCGCTCGCCCTCGAACTCCACGCCATAGAATTTCTGGGTCTTCGACAGCCCGATCATCGCGTCGGTGAGTTGAATCTCGCCGCCGGCGCCGCGCTCCTGCGTCGCCAGGATCTTGAAGATCTCGGGCTGCAGGATGTAGCGCCCGGTGATCGACAGGTTCGACGGCGCCGTGCCGGGAGCCGGTTTCTCGACCATGCCGTCGACCTCGAACACCTTGCCGGTCCGCTTGCCGACGCCGCAGATGCCGTACTGGTGGGTGCGGTCGGCCGGCACTTCTTCCACGGCGATGACGTTGGCCTTGTCGCCGAGCTTCTCGGCGGCCTGGATCATCTGCTTCAGGCAGCCCGGAGTATTGAGCACCAATTCGTCCGGCAGCACCACCGCGAACGGCTCGTTGCCGACGATGTCGCGCGCGCACCACACCGCGTGGCCGAGCCCGTGCGGCGCCTGCTGGCGGGTGAAGCTCATCGCGCCGGCCTCCGGCTGGTCCCGCGCCAGGATCTCCATCTCGTTCTTCTTGTTGCGCTTCTCCAGCGTGACATCGAGTTCGAACTGACGGTCGAAGTGGTCCTCGATCATGCCCTTGTTGCGCCCGGTGACGAACACGAAGTGTTCGATGCCCGCTTCCCGCGCTTCGTCGACGACGTACTGGATCAACGGCTTGTCGACGATCGTCAGCATCTCCTTCGGCATCGCCTTGGTGGCGGGGAGAACGCGGGTGCCGAGGCCGGCGACCGGGAAGACGGCTTTGCGGATTTTCATGAGCTGGGAATCTTTCGAGAGGGACGTGAGGGCGAAACCGGACGGTCTTGCAGCCTGCAACCAAGGCGGATGTGTGAAGTTCCGAAACGCGGCGTGCAGCGTCGCCGGAGACAGAATGTCACATCAGAACAGCGGCGTCCCCGGTACGAAAGCATCGAACGCGGCCCAGAACTGCTGGCGGTAACGATCCTGCTCCTGCAGGATTTCGTGCTTGGCGCCGGGGATCACCAAATGCGAACCGGCTCGCAAATGATAGGCGAACTCCTCGATCGCGGGAGTCGAAACCACGCTGTCCATGCCGGCGGCGGTTATCAGGATCGGCTGCCGGATCTGCGACGGGTAGTCGGTGGCCTTGAAGGCGTGCATCGCGCGGAACGCGGTGTCGGCCCAGGCCACGGTCGGCGAGGCGAGGCCCAGCGTCGGGTCTTCGACGACGATCGCGGCGTTGCGGGCGTAGCGCACCGGGTCCGAGGTCAGCTTGTTGCCGACGAACGGCTCGGTGTTGGCGAGCACGTCGTTGCCGCCGGGCACGTAGCGGCCGCCCTGGCCGGCCAGCCGCATCGCGCGCAGCAGCAGCCTGATCGGCAGTGCGGTGGTGTTGCCGGCGAGGTCGATCATCGGGGCCGACAGCACCATGCGGTCGAACCATCGCTTGCCGGAGCGCGCGATTCGCAGCATCACCGCTCCGCCCATCGAATGCGCCAGCGCGAAATGTGGCGGTGGGCAGTCCGGCAGCACCACGTCGCGGACGAAGGTTTCGACGTCGACCTCGAAGTCGGCGAAGTTGCGTACATAGCCCTTGCGATAGTCGCGCAGCCGTCGTTCCGAATGGCCCTGGCCGCGCCAGTCGAGCGCCGCGACCGCGAAGCCGCGATCGCGCAGGTCGCGCACCGTTTCGAAGTACTTTTCGATCTGCTCGGTGCGTCCGGTGAAGACGCACACGGTACCCTTGCGATGCCCCGGCGGCTCCCACCGCGCGAACCGCAAGCTCACCCCGTCGGGCGTCTTGATGAAACCGGAGACGGCGTTTTCGGGCACCGGATTGGCAGGAGTCGAGACGAGCGTCATGGACCGGTCCGGAGGGGCGCAAATGCCTGGAAAATTGGGATGAATGCGGCTGGCGCGAACAGCTTCGGGCCCCCTCTTGAACCCCGAAACACCCCTCCCATATCATCTTGGTGCAGGCCACACCAAGGGGTCAGGAACTGACTTCCCGGCTGCACGAATGGCCCGGCCCGATGGCGGGCGGGTCGTCACATAGTCGCTTCTAGGAGGACTTTGACCATGCGTAGCTTCGATCTCACCCCGTTCTATCGGTCCACCATCGGTTTCGACCGGCTGTTCAATCTGCTGGACCAGACGTCCGCCGACGCGGCGGCTCCCGGCTATCCGCCCTACAACATCGAGCGCACCGGCGAGAACGCGTATCGCATCACCGTTGCGGTCGCTGGATTCTCTCCGTCCGAACTGTCGATCGTCAGCAAGGAGAACACGCTGACCATCAAGGGCGAGAAGGGCGGTGAAGAGGCCGGCAAGGCTGAGGTGCTTTATCGCGGTATCGCCGCGCGCGCGTTCGAGCGGGCGTTCCAGCTCGCCGACTACGTCACGGTGAAGAACGCCAGCCTCGAAAATGGGCTGCTGCACGTCGACCTCGTGCGCGAGATCCCCGAGGCGAAGAAACCGCGCAGCATTCCGATCAGCATCAATGCTCAGGCGGCCCCGCAGGTGGTCACCAGCAACACCGAGAAGGCTGCCGCGTAACGCCGCGAGCCGTTCGGCGAATCCCTGTCGCTACATAGACCTCTAGCCAAGCAGGCGCCCCGGGCAACCGGGGCGCCTCAGACCGCTGACAAACCCCGTCGATTTTCGGCGGGGTTTTGTTTTTGGCGAGTGGCGCAGCGCCCGGTGTCTCAGCCTGGCGCGGGAATTGGCCCGGTGGCCAGTGCGAGGGCTATCTTCTTGATGTTCTGGGCGGCGGCTGCCAGCAGGCACTGGCATTTGACGGCCACCAGGCCTCTGAAGCGCGCGTAGCGGTGGCCATGGAGCTGTTTGGCGTCGGCAAAGGAACGTTCGACCGTCTCCTTGCGGCGTTTGTAGATGCGCTTGCCCCAGGGCGTTAGACGGTTGGCGTCGGTGCGCTCGCGGGCCTCGGCCCAGACGTGGCGGGTGATCAGACGAACCGCGTTGCGGCTCGACGTGCACGAGGCGAGCAGCGGACAGTCTTTGCAGATCGCAGGATCGCTCTTGTAGTGGCGGTAGCCGGTGCGATCGGTGGTGGAGTAGCTGAGTAACTGTCCCTGCGGGCAACGATAGCTGTCCAGCTCCGCTTCATAGGCGAAGGCCTTGTTCGGCATCATGCCGGGCCGCGGCGGGGTTGGCCGGCGATAGCCGATGACGCCCGGAATGTTGCGCTGTTCCAGGCCGTGGGCGATTCCTGAGGTGGCATAGCCGGCGTCGAGGCCGACGGCGGCGACATCAAAGCCGAAGCGTTGCCGTTGGCGATCGAGCCGGCCGAGATAGACGATCGAGTCGTGGACGTTGGCCGGCGTGGCGTGTGTATCGGTGATGATCCCGAGCCGGCCGTCGACGGTGCGGTGGTCGAGGTAGAAGAATCCCTTCGGCTTGCCTTCGCGCACCATGTAGCCGGCATCCGGATCGGTCCGCGACACCTTGGTCTCCTTCTCGACCGGCTGTCGCTCTTTCTCCGGGAGGGGTTTCTTGCCGTGGGCCGCGCGATCCGCCTCGATCGCGGCGTCCAGATCATCCCAGTAATCGGCCCGCGATTTGGCGACCACTGCGGTGTCGTAGCGGTTCTTGTTGGCGTTGGCCTTCAGATGCGTGGAATCGGTGTAGAGCACCGTGCCATCGACCAGCCCCTTGGCGATCGCCTGGGTCACGATCGCGTCGAAGATGTCCTGCGCGACCGCAGTGTCGTTGTAGCGGCGCCGCCGGTTCTGGCTGAGCGTCGAGGCGTCGAACACCGGATCGGTCAGCTTCAACCCCAGAAACCACCGATAGGCGACGTTGACCTCGATCTCGCGCACCAGCTGCCGCTCGGAGCGGATGCCGAACAGGTAGCCGATGAACAGCGCCTTGAACATCAGCGTCGGATCGAGCGGCGGCCGGCCGTTGTCTGGGCAATACAGCCCGGCGACCCGATCGTGGATGAACGAAAAATCGATCACCGCGTCGATCTTGCGAAGCAGGTGATCCTTCGGAACCAGACCGTCGAGACTGACCATCTCGATCGAAGTCTGTTGCGGTGAGGGTTTGCGAAGCATCACCCATGGAATCAAAACTCCCCGCCAATGGCGAGGAGTTTGTCAGCAGTCTGAGGCGCCCCGGGCAACCGGGGCGCCTTTGTGTGATGGTCTGCCGTCTTCACTCCAGCGTCTGCACCGGCGGCAGCGGTTCGGTCGGGAGGATGGTGGCGGATGACTTTGCCTGGGCCGGTGCCGGACCCGCGGCCGATGGCGTTACGGCCGGCGAGGTCTGGACCGTGGCGGTGTCCTGCTTCGGCGCGCGGGCTCCGTCTTGCTTGGCCTGATCGAGCGCCGGCTTCGAGCCGTCCTTGGCGGCGTCGGCGCCAGCGGCCTTGGCCGCCTTTTCACCCGCAGGGTGCTGCGGCGACGGCCGGGGGAGCGGGGTGGCCGGATTTCGGGCGGCGACGCGCGCGACCGGCTTCGGCGGCCGCGGCGGATTGCGTTCGATGAAGCGCGGCAGGCCCTGGATCCGGCCGTAGCTGGCGACCGTCACCTCTTCCATCCGGTCGCCCATCTGCCACGCCGGCATGAACCGGACCAGCCTGCCGGTGCGGGCGTCGATCACCAGGCGACCATCGTCGCCGTCCGGATTGATCACCGCCATGGTGTAGACGAGGCCGCGTTGGCGCGGGTAGCCGAGCGGCGCGAAACCTTCGGCGCGTGCCGCCCGGGTGACTGCATCCGGCGACAACACATCGAGCGCGTCGACCGGCGGCGCCGCGCGGCGCGTCTCTCGCGGCGGCGGCATCGCCGCGTAAGAGCCCTGAATGTCCGACACACTGGTGACGGGCGGCCGTGCGGCGCCGCCGGCCGGCAGCGGATCGGCCATCGCCGTGGTTGCGGCGGTCGCGGCTAGACCGGCCGACATCACCCACCCTTTGAATTTCATGGTTCGAAGCTCCCTGCAGCGCCCGCTCCGGCGTGGCGCGGGCGGGAGCCTCGCGGGGGAATTTGACCGGGGGTTGGCCCAAACGCGGCGCATTTGGCGTGAATCCGCGGCGACGGCGGATCGATCCAACGGAGGACTCGGGCGCGCTTGTGTGCTAGACAAAAATTTGGCAAAGTCGTGCTAGGACAGCATCGCTGTCTCATTTACGGTGGTATCCCGGCACGGGGTTTGCAGCGTCACGCGAGGCGATGGACGTCGCGCGCGGCACCTCATTGTCCGTTGGGCGATATGGACACCGGGGTCTGAATACGCAAATCGTGGCTCGCAGAGCGCGAGCGGTGGCCCGGAGGGTGCCGCGACCGCCTGAGCTGCGCCGACACTGGAGTATCCCCTCCCGGGATGAAGAGGACGAAGATGAGCGGGTCTGAGCTTGCGCGCGAAAACATGGTTGCCAATGCGCTGACGGCGGACTCGGCTGTCAAAACCGCCGTGCCCGAACACGCGCATGAGCACACTTGGCGCCCGGCCGCCGAAGGTCTGTACGACCTGTCGCGCGAGAAGGACGCCTGCGGCGTCGGCTTCATCGCCAACATCAAGGGCGTCAAGTCGCATCAGATCGTCTGCGACGCGCTGCGCATTCTTTGCAACCTCGAGCATCGCGGCGCGGTCGGTGCCGATCCGCGTGCCGGCGACGGCGCCGGCATTCTGGTGCAGATCCCGCACGCCTTCTTCAGCCGCAAGGCCGCCGAGCTCGGCTTCTCGCTGCCGGCGCCCGGCGAATACGCCGTCGGCGCGCTGTTCATGCCGCGCGAGACCTCGTGGCGGAAGGTGATCAAGAGCATCATCGAGGACCGCATCAAGGCCGAGGGCCTGACCTTCCTCGGCTGGCGCGACGTGCCGACCGACAATTCCTCGCTCGGCGAGACCGTCAAGCCCACCGAGCCTGCCAACATGCAGGTGTTCATCGGCCGCGGCAGTGCGATCAAGTCCGAGGACGAATTCGAGCGCAAGCTCTACATCCTGCGCAAGTCGATCTCGAACGCGATCTATCAGCGCCGCGAGCGTGGCCTCGCCGGTTACTATCCGGTGTCGCTGTCGTGCCGCACCGTGATCTACAAGGGCATGTTCCTGGCCGACCAGCTCGGCAAGTACTATCCCGACCTGCACGAGGACGATTTCGCCAGTGCGCTGGCGCTGGTGCATCAGCGGTTCTCGACCAACACCTTCCCGACCTGGTCGCTGGCGCATCCGTACCGCATGGTCGCGCACAACGGCGAGATCAACACGCTGCGCGGCAACGTCAACTGGATGGCCGCCCGGCAGGCCTCGGTGCATTCGGAGCTGTACGGCAAGGACATCAGCCGGCTGTGGCCGATCTCCTACGAGGGTCAGAGCGACACCGCCTGCTTCGACAACGCGCTCGAATTCCTGGTGCGCGGCGGCTACTCGCTGCCGCACGCGGTGATGATGATGATTCCGGAAGCGTGGGCCGGCAACCCGCTGATGGACGAGAAGCGCCGCGCGTTCTACGAGTACCATGCCGCGCTGATGGAGCCGTGGGACGGTCCGGCCGCGCTCGCCTTCACCGACGGCCGCCAGATTGGCGCCACGCTCGACCGTAACGGCCTGCGCCCGGCGCGCTATCTGGTCACCAAGGACGACCGCATCGTGATGGCGTCCGAAATGGGCGTCTTGAAGATTCCGGAAGACCAGATCGTCACCAAGTGGCGGCTGCAGCCGGGCAAGATGCTGCTGGTCGATCTCGAGCAGGGCCGGCTGATTCCCGACGAAGAGATCAAGGCGCAGCTTTCCGCCAGCCATCCTTATGCCGACTGGCTGCATCGCACCCAGATCGTGCTCGAAGAGCTGAAGGAAGCGCCGGTCAAGGGCCAGCGCTCCAACCTGCCGCTGCTCGATCGGCAGCAGGCGTTCGGCTATACGCAGGAAGACATCTCGATCCTGCTGACGCCGATGGCCTCGACCGGCGAGGAAGCCAACGGCTCGATGGGCAACGACACGCCGCTGTCGGCGCTGTCGGACAAGCCGAAGCTGCTCTACACCTATTTCAAGCAGAACTTCGCCCAGGTCACCAACCCGCCGATCGATCCGATCCGCGAAGAACTGGTGATGAGCCTGGTGTCGATCATCGGCCCGCGGCCGAATCTGTTCGACACCGCAGAGCTCGCCGGCACCAAGCGTCTGGAAGTGCGTCAGCCGATCCTCACCGACGGCGACCTCGAGAAGATCCGCTCGATCTCCGAGATCGGCGATCCGCACTTCAAGTCGCGCACGCTCGACACCACGTTCCATTCCGCGCTCGGCGCCTCTGCGATGGAGCAGGTGCTCGACGACCTCAACGCCCGCGCCGAATCCGCGGTGCGTGACGGCGTCAACATCATCATCCTCAGCGACCGCGCCGCCGGTGCCGATCGGATTCCGATCCCGGCGCTGCTGGCCTGCGCCTCCGTGCATCATCATCTGATCCGCGTCGGCCTGCGCACCTCGGTCGGACTGGTGATCGAGTCGGGCGAGCCGCGCGAAGTGCATCACTTCGCCTGCCTGGCCGGTTTCGGCGCCGAGGCGATCAATCCGTATCTGGCGTTCGAGACCATCATCGCGCTCAAGGACCGGCTGCCGGCCAAGCTCGACGACTACGAGATCGTCAAGCGCTACATCAAGTCGATCGGCAAGGGCCTCTTGAAGGTGATGTCCAAGATGGGCATCTCGACCTACCAGTCGTATTGCGGCGCGCAGATCTTCGATGCGGTCGGCCTGCGCCACGACTTCATCGCCAAGTACTTTGCCGGCACCCATTCGCAGATCGAGGGCGTCGGCCTCGCCGAAATCGCCGAAGAGACCGTGCGCCGCCATCGCGACGCGTTCGGCGATGCGCTGGTGTACAAGACCGCGCTCGATGTCGGCGGCGAATACGCCTTCCGCACCCGCGGCGAAGACCACGCCTGGACGGCGGATTCTGTCGCGACGCTGCAGCACGCGGTGCGCGGCAACTCGCAGGAGCGCTACCGCGCCTTCGCCAAGCTGCTCAACGATCAGCAGGAAAAGCTGCTGACGCTGCGCGGCCTGTTCAAGATCAAGGGCGCCGAGGCCGAAGGCCGCAAGCCGGTGCCGCTGGCCGAAGTCGAACCGGCGGCCGAGATCGTCAAGCGGTTCGCGACCGGCGCGATGAGCTTCGGCTCGATCTCGCGCGAGGCGCACACCACGCTGGCGATCGCCATGAATCGGATCGGCGGCAAGTCGAACACCGGCGAGGGCGGCGAGGAGCCGGATCGCTTCAAGCCGATGGCGAACGGCGATTCGATGCGTTCGGCGATCAAGCAGGTCGCTTCGGGCCGGTTCGGCGTGACGACGGAATATCTCGCCAATTCCGACATGATCCAGATCAAGATGGCGCAGGGTGCCAAGCCCGGCGAAGGCGGTCAGTTGCCCGGCCACAAGGTCGACGCGACCATCGCGGCGGTGCGCCACTCGACCCCCGGCGTCGGCCTGATCTCGCCGCCGCCGCACCACGACATCTATTCGATCGAGGATCTGGCGCAGCTCATTTACGATCTGAAGAACGTCAATCCGTCGAGCGCGATCTCGGTGAAGCTGGTGTCGGAAATCGGCGTCGGCACCGTCGCGGCGGGTGTTGCGAAAGCGCGCGCCGACCACGTCACCATCTCGGGCTTCGAAGGCGGCACCGGCGCTTCGCCGCTGACCTCGATCAAGCACGCCGGCAGCCCGTGGGAAATCGGCCTTGCCGAAACCCACCAGACCCTGGTGCGCGAGCGGTTGCGGTCGCGTATCGCCGTGCAGGTCGACGGCGGTTTCCGCACCGGCCGTGACGTCGTGATCGGTGCGCTGCTCGGCGCCGACGAGTTCGGCTTCGCCACTGCGCCGCTGATCGCGGCCGGCTGCATCATGATGCGCAAGTGCCATCTCAACACCTGCCCGGTCGGCGTCGCGACCCAGGATCCGGTGTTGCGCAAGCGCTTCACCGGCCAGCCCGAGCACGTCATCAACTACTTCTTCTTCGTCGCCGAAGAAGTCCGCGAGCTGATGGCGAGCCTCGGCTACCGTACCTTCAACGAGATGGTCGGCCAGTCGCAGATGCTCGATCAGGCCGCGCTGGTGGCGCATTGGAAGGCCAAGGGCCTCGACTTCTCCAAGCTGTTCTTCAAGCAGAAGGCGGAGAAGGGGCAGACGATCTTCCACTCGGAATATCAGGATCATCATCTCGACAGCGTGCTCGACCGCAAGCTGATCGCCAAGTCGCAGGCGGCGATCGACCGCGGTGCGCCGGTGAAGTTCGAGATCGAGATCAACAACACCGACCGCTCGGCCGGCGCGATGCTGTCCGGCACTGTCGCCAAGCATTACGGCCACGCCGGCCTGCCGGCAGACACCATCCAGGTGCACCTCAAGGGCACCGCGGGTCAGGCGTTCGGCGCCTGGCTGGCGCGCGGCATCACCTTCGATCTCGAAGGCGAAGGCAACGACTACGTCGGCAAGGGCCTGTCGGGCGGCAAAATCATCGTCCGGCCGCCTGCGATCTCCGGCATCGTGCCGGAAGAGTCGATCATCGTCGGCAACACCGTGATGTACGGTGCGATCGAGGGCGAGTGCTACTTCCGCGGCATCGCCGGCGAGCGCTTCGCGGTGCGTAACTCGGGCGCGGTCGCGGTGGTCGAAGGCGCCGGCGATCATTGCTGCGAATACATGACCGGCGGCATCGTGGTGGTGCTCGGCAAGACCGGGCGCAATTTCGCGGCCGGCATGTCGGGCGGCGTCGCCTACGTGCTGGACGAGGACGGCTGTTTCACCAAGACCTGCAATATGGCGATGGTCGAGCTCGAGCCGGTGCTGTCGGAAGAGATGATCAACGCCGGCGCGTTCCATCAGGCCGGCGATCTCGAAGCGCACGGCAAGGTCGACGTGTTCGCCGATCTGCTCGGCGCCGACGTCGAGCGGCTGCACGTGCTGATCTCGCGCCACGCCAAGTACACCGGCTCCAAGCGCGCCCAGGACATCCTGGCGAACTGGGCGAGCTACCTGCCGAAATTCCGCAAGGTGATGCCGGTCGAGTATCGCCGCGCCTTGCGCGAGATGAAAGCTCGCGCCGCCGAGGAGCCGAAGATCGCGATCGGGGCGTAGGGTCTCGATCGCTCATCCTTCGAGACGCGCGCCGCAGGCGCGCTCCTCAGGATGAGGGCCGGACGCGCGGCGTGCCGCTGTCCGGCAACCAGCACAGTCCCCTCGAGGTGAGGAGGCGCGAAGCGCCGTCTCGAACCATGAGGGCCACGAAACGAAGACTTAAAGTCGAAGACAAGAATTCGAGGCGTCAGAGTTCGATGGGCAAGGTCACGGGGTTTCTGGAAATCGAGCGGCATGATCGCGCCTATGCGCCGGTCGCCGAGCGGATCAAGGGCTACAACGAATTCGTCGTCCCGCTCAGCGAGAAAGACCTGCGCGACCAGGCCGCACGCTGCATGAACTGCGGCATCCCGTATTGCCACGGCACCGGCTCGCCGCAGCCGGGAGCGACCGGCTGCCCGGTCAACAACCAGATCCCGGACTGGAACGATCTGGTCTACAACGGCTATTGGCAGGAAGCCGCGCGCACCCTGCACTCGACCAACAACTTCCCGGAATTCACCGGCCGGATCTGCCCGGCGCCGTGCGAAGCGTCGTGCACGCTGAACATCGACGACAACCCGGTCACCATCAAGACGATCGAATGCGCGATCGTCGACACCGCGTTCGACAACGGCTGGGTCAAGCCGGAGATTGCCGCGGTCAAGACCGGTCAGAGCGTCGCGATCGTCGGCGCCGGCCCGGCCGGCCTCGCCTGCGCCCAGCAGCTCGCGCGTGCCGGTCACGACGTCCACGTCTATGAGAAGTTCGCCAAGGCCGGCGGTCTGCTCCGCTACGGCATCCCGGACTTCAAGATGGAGAAGCATCTGATCGACCGCCGTGTCGCGCAGATGGAGGCCGAGGGCGTCACCTTCCATTACGGCGCGCCGGTCGGCGGCAGCGCTCCGGGCGCGGTCGATCCGGCCGAGCTCCTGAAGCAGTACGACGCCGTGGCGCTGACCGGCGGCGCCGAAGCGCCGCGCGATCTGCCGATCCCGGGCCGTGAGCTTGCCGGCATCCATTTCGCGATGGACTTCCTCACCCAGCAGAACCGCCGCGTCTCCGGCGAAGCCGTGAACGGCACCGACATCCTCGCCGCCGGCAAGAACGTGGTGGTGATCGGCGGCGGCGACACCGGTTCGGACTGCATCGGCACCTCGATCCGTCAGGGCGCCAAGTCGGTGACCCAGATCGAGATCATGCCGGCGCCGCCGGAGCGCGAGAACAAGGGACTGACCTGGCCGAACTGGCCGATGAAGATGCGCACCTCCTCGAGCCAGGCCGAAGGCGCGCAGCGCGAATTCGCCGTGATGACGCAGTCGTTCGAAGGCGAGGGCGGCGTCGTCAAGAAGCTGAACTGCGTCCGCGTCGACGCCAAGTTCCAGCCGATCCCCGGCACCGAATTCGTGCTCGAAGCCGACCTCGTGCTGCTGGCGATGGGCTTCGTCTCGCCGGTCAAGGAAGGTCTCCTCACCCAGCTCGGCGTCGCGCTCGATCCGCGCGGCAACGTCGCGGCCGACCTGTCGCACTTCACCACCTCGGTCGACAAGGTGTTCGCCGCCGGCGACATGCGCCGCGGCCAGTCGCTGGTGGTGTGGGCGATCCGCGAAGGCCGCCTGTGTGCGCAGGCGATCGATCGGTTCCTGATGGGTAGCACGACGCTGCCGAGGTAGGCGTCGAAACGACCCTTCCCACACCGTCATCGCCCGACTTGATCGGGCGACCCAGTATCCCAGAGCGTCGGTCGCAATGCAGTGCTCTGCTGCGAGCGCTCTGGAAAACTGGATCCCCGCCTACGCGGGGATGACGGGTGGTGGTGAGGCGTGCGCGGTAGCACAACCATGCTGCGCGAACCACGACGGACTCTCGACCCGTCATTCCGGGGCACGCGCGCAGCGCGTGAGCCCGGAATCCATAACCCCTGCGTTCGTGGTAACGTCGAGGCGGGCGTCACTGCGACTCTGCCACATCGCCGATACTGCGGCGTATGGATTCCGGGCTCGCGCTTCGCGCGCCCCGGAATGACGTGGGGTAAGGGGTGCGACCGTACGCCGCGCCATCAGCGCGTAGCGCCCAACTCACCCAACAGCACGGCCTCATCCTGAGGAGCCGCGGCGCAGCTCGAAGAGCGTAGCAGGGGCGCCTCGAAGGATGGATTGCCGGGTCAAGCCCGCCAATCAGCCCGCTATTCCCATTAGATGCTGCGAAACTACGGCTCCTTCTTTCACCGTTCCTCGTGTGGGCAAGAGCGGGCCTCCGCAATCCGGGACTGCCGCTTGCAGCTCTGATCCAAAGTTCCGATGCCAAAGTTTGCCAGCGGAGGGTGATTGAAACACGCCTCAATGGCCAAGATGCCGATTGCCGGCACCAAATACCATTGCATTGAGGACGGTTGAGCTGAGCTCGTCAGATGGCTGAAATTAGTCATCCCTCCAGGAGGCATGCGGTTTCTAAACAGAAGAGTTTGGCATCTTGCCGAATCGTCGCCAAGTAACTCGAATGCGTTGTTCCTCGTACGGGTGTTCCATCGATCGAGCTTAGGTTGGACCTCATGGCGAACAAAAGAAAGGGGCGGCTTCAGGGCCGGTACGTGCCTCCGCATCTGAGGCCTCTGCCCAATCGTCCCAGTAGTTACGTTGCTGTTGCAGCCTATCAAGAGCATGTCGAGCCATCCCAAGCGAAGAAGAGTTCGCCACCTGTGCAGGGGGAATTCGAATTCGAACCAAAAAATGATGACGATGACTAGCTGGGCTTCGGCGGTGCCGTCTCGCCGCCAATTCGTATCGGCTGTCGTAAGTCCATAATGTCTTCGCCGCCGGCGACATGCGCCGCGGCCAGTCGCTGGTGGTGTGGGCGATCCGCGAAGGCCGCCTCTGCGCCCAAGCGATCGACCGGTTCCTGATGGGCGCGACCACGCTGCCGCGGTAAGCGGCGCAATAGCAACGCCGTAGGATGGGTTGAGCGCAGCGAAACCCATCCTTTCCTCGACGCGCCGTAAAGCGATGGGTTTCGCGCTGCTCGACCCATCCTACAGACGATCACTCACACAGGCGCCATGCGCGGGCTCGACCCGCGCATCCATCGCGCGCACAGCGCGGCATCATCGAAATCGCTTAGGACGAAGGCCGATGGATGGCCGGGTCAAGCCCGGCCATGACGCGCGAGGCGAACTAACCACGCGTCATTCCGGGGCGCGACCGTAAGGTCGCGAGCCCGGAATCTCTTTGCTATCGGCTCGGGGTTCCGGGTTCGCTCGCGTTGCGCGCGCCCCGGAACGACGGTGCAGGCAGAAGCGCGGCACGGACGACGAATCGCCCGAGCTAACCCTTAGCGGATAGCCCTCACGCATTCCTCGCCATCAGGCCGCCGTCGACCGGGCTCGAAACGCGCAGTGGAAATGCGCCCGCCGCCAAGCGGCAAAAATCAACGTTGACAAGCATGTCGAATAGGAATAAATGCTCATCACCTCTCCCATCGAGGGGCGCCTCCGGAGGCGTCTTGAGGCGGGGAGAGGGGCGGCGTCCTGCGTCGCGTGGTTCGCAGCCACGTGGCCCGGGAGGCCGAGGGTCACCGTCCGCCGCTACTACGAGCGGCCGCCGCTTCAGAGGCTGGACGGGTACAGTGGAGGCCGGGGAAAGCCCGCAAGCTCGCTGTGTCCCGGAAGAACGGTCCTTCGGCCCAAAGATCGCCGCGGTGGGCGCGCCGTAAGGCGTTGCGCGAGGGATCGCAAGCCCTCGCGACAAGATCCACCCTTAGCGCCGCACGGCGCGCCCCGCCCCTCGCTGCGATAGCGACGGGCGCACAGCTCGGGCTCATCGAGCCGCGAGAGCGATTGGCCGTGGCTGTTTGACAGTGTGGATCGGACAACGTGGAGATGCGGGGCGCCTGCCTCACTCACGGCGTCATCGCCCGATTTGATCGGGCGACCCAGTATTCCAGAGCGCCTGTGGCGATGCGGTGCTTTGCTGCGAGCGCTCCGGGATACTGGATCCCCGCCTGCGCGGGGATGACGGTTGGGGGCGGAGCGACGCTACGAGGTACAAACTATCCACGGGTTTGCAAACTATCCACGAGTCATTCCGGGGCACGCAGCGAAGCTGCGTGAACCCGGAATCTCTTTGCTATCAGCTCGGGGGTCCGGGTTCGCTCGCGTTGCGAGCGCCCCGGAACGACGGTGCAGGGAGAAGCGCGGCGCGGACGACTAATCGCCCGAGCTAACCCTTAGCGGATATCCCTCACGCATTCCGCGCCATCAGCCCGCCGTCGACCGGAATCACCGCGCCGGTGATGAACGATGCGGCGGGCAGGCACAGGCTGAGCGTCATGTGGGCGACTTCTTCCGGGTCGCCGTAGCGGTGCAAAGCTGTGCGGCGGCGGGCGTATTTCTGCTTGTGCTCGGCGCTGATGCGGTCGGTCATGCCGGTGGTGATCGGGCCGGGGCAGATGCAATTGACGGTGATGCCCTCGGGGCCGAGCTCGACCGCGAGCGAGCGCGTCAATCCGGTGACGCCGGCCTTTGCCGCCGAATACGGGCTGTGCGGCGCGGTGGCGCCGAGCGCTTCGGTGGAGGCGATGTTGACGATGCGCGGGCTCTGCGACTTGCGCAGATACGGCAGCGCGGCGCGGATCACGCGGGGATGCGCGGTGAGCAGAATATTCAGCGCGCGCTCCCACACCGCGTCGTAATTCGCATCGTCGATCGGCAGCGCCGCCGAGATGCCGGCGTTGTTGATGACGATGTCGAGCCCGCCGAGTGACTGCGCGATGTGTTCGACGCCGCTTTTGATCGCCTGCGCGTCGCCGACATCGAGCGCGAAAGCCGTTGCATCGCCGCCGCGCGCCTTGATGGCGTCGGCGGCCGGCTGCGCGCCGGCGAGGGTAACATCGGTGACGGCGACGCGCGCGCCTTCGTCGGCGAACACATGCGCGGTGGCGCGGCCCATGCCGCTCGCGGCGCCGGTGACGAGAACGCGCAAGTCTTTGACCGAACGGCTGAGGGGCTTGTACGACATCGGTTTCCTCCGGTTTGTTTCTTGTTGCGGAATGTGCGGGCGCGCGGCGCGCTGCCTTCCGATTGACAAGGCTGACATCGATCGACACACAGGTCAAACGTCGCGCAGACGACGAACAACAAACAAACAGGAGGACGCGCGTGAGCGATCTCGATTTCAGCGGCAAGCAGGTTCTGGTGGTCGGCGGCTCGAGCGGCATCGGCAACGGCATCGCGCAGGCGTTTCGCACCCGCGGCGCAGAGGTCTGCGTCACCGGCACGCGCGCGGCGCCATCGGACTACGCGGTCGAAGACGGCAGCAACTTCGATGGACTGACTTACGTCCAGCTCGACGTCGGCAAGCCGCAGGCGGTCGATGCGTTCGCGCCGCCGATTCAGAAGCTCGACGTGCTGGTGCTGGCGCAGGGCGCGGTGATCTATCGCCGCGGCGAGTTCGAGATGGACGGCTTCCGCCACGTGATGGAAGTCAACCTGATGAGCCTGATGGCCTGCGCGGCGAAATTCCACCCGCAGCTCAAAGCGGCGTCCGGCAAGCTGATCATCGTGTCGTCGACCGCGGCATTCCACGCCACCAAGGGCAATCCCGCCTACAACGCCTCGAAGACCGGCGCCTACGGCCTGACCCGGACGCTGGCGCAGGCCTGGGCCGAGGACGGCATCCGCGTCAACGGCATCGCGCCGGGCCTGGTCGATACCAAGATGACCAAGGTCACCACCGACAATCCGAAGCGGCTCGCCGGCGCGATCGAAGGCATTCCGATGAAGCGCCTCGGCACGCCGGAAGACATGGCCGGCGCCGCGCTGTTCCTGGCCTCGCCGCTGTCGGCCTATGTGCTCGGCCAGACGCTGGTCGTCGACGGCGGGCTGATTTTGTAAGGGGCGCCGCCGCGCCTACTCAGCGGAAGATCGAGAAGAATCCGGAGGCGCTCGGCGGCGGGGCGCGGCGGCCCTGTTGCGGCGGCGGCGCTCCGAAGCCGAAGAATCCCGACGCGGTCGGCGGTGGGGGCGGCGGTGCGGAGCGGGCGACGCGGCGCTGCTGTTGTTGCTGCGGCTGCGATCCCGCCGAGGCGCTCGGCGCGCCGCCACTGGGCTTGGCGCTTGCCACCGGGGTCTCCGGCTTCGGCTGCTCCTTCGGCGGCGGCGGCTCCTGGGCCTTTTCGATCGACACTTCCCGGCGCGGCCAGACGTCGTCGTCGGCGCGGCCGGCGGGCGCCGATAGCGGCTCGCCCTTCACCAGCGTGCGGGCGACCAGCGCATCGACCGGCGCCGGTTGCGTGCCCGGTCCGCCGAGCAGGCGGTCGGTCGAGACCGAGGAGGCGACCAGCGGCAGAATCGGACCAGCGGCAGGGCGGGGCGCCGGGCCGCTCGGAGGCTTGGCCTCTTCGGGGGCTGCCGGCTCGGTCGGCAGCGCGATCGGGCCGCTGTGCGCCGCCAGCAACCTGGCGATCTCGCGCTCGACATAGTGCGCCAGCTTGCGGGCGCCGGACTTGGTGAAATACACGCCGTCATAGGAGCGCAGCCGCCGGATCTGGCCTTCGAAATCCGGGCCCTGCAGCACATAGCGGCCGCCTTCGTCGACGAAGCCGTCCCAGACGTCCACATAGGTGATGCCTGCCTTGGCGGCGCCGTCGCGGAATAGCGCGTTGAGGAACTGCATGTCCGAGGTCGCCTTGGTGCCGCGCACCGCCGGCAGGCCGACCCACAGGATCGGCACGTTCTTAGCCTTGAGGACGTTGATCAGGTCCTCGATCTTCTTGGCGTACAGCTCCGACCAGCGATCCTCGCGGAACTGGGCGACGCCGCTGGCGGCGCGCTTGCCCTTCTCGGTCATGATCCGCAGCGAATCGTCGTCGTCCTCGTCGTCGTCCGCCGCATTGTCGGCGGCCTTGTCGTCCGGCTTGGCTTCCTCGCCGGGCTTGGCGGCCTTGTCGTCCTTCTTCTTGTCCTTGTCGGGCGTCGCCTGCTCGCGGATTGCAATCCGGTCCGACAGGCCGAGCATCACCACGATCGCGTCCGGGTTCTCCTGGGCGATCACCTCCTTGGCGGCGCCGACCCAGTCCGATGGCTCGCCCTTCGGGGCGTAGCGCAACAGCCCGGAGATGGTCCTGAATTTGCGCACCACGCCCATTTCGGGCTGCTCGGCATAGGCCTGCTCCAGGCCATAGCCGAGCCAGTCGGCCATCGAGTCGCCGAGCACCAGCACGGTGCGGTCCGGGATCGTCTCGCGCTTCTCGGGGGCCGGCGCCTTGGAATAGTCCTCGCGCGGCGCGGCGCGGCGCTGCGGCTGGTTCTGGTGGAACGGTTGGAACACATCGTTGCCGAACCAGCCGAATCCGCCTCCTCCGCCGCCGCGTTGCTGGCGCTGCGGCGGGCCGCCGCCGAAATCGAAGAACTGCGCCGAGGCCGGCGCAGCGATGCCGAACAGCAGCACGCCGGCGACCGCCAGCACGGCCAGCGGGCCGCGCTCGGTGAAGACGCCAAAAAACGATCTCGGCTTGTCGGACATACGGATCTTGCGCAATCGCTACCGTTCGGAACGGGAGCTGATCCCTATACTAGCGGATTCGGGCCGCAACCGGGCAGCTTTCGTCGCTATAAGGCGAGCCCGGCGATCCCCGTCAAGGGCTTCGGCCGGGCCGTGCGGGCCGATCAGGCCGCCGATCGGCCGGGCCACAGCCGGGCGTCGAGGGCGGCGGCGAGCGGCGCGGAGACCGGCGTCATCGGCAGCCGCACCTCGGGGCTGTCGATCAGCCCGCGCCGCCACAGCGCATGCTTGATCGGCGCCGGCGAGGGCTCGGCGAACAGCAGCTTCGGCAGGTCGGCGAGCCGTTGCCATTCGGTCGTCCCGCCGAGCCGGTCGCCGGCCTGTAGCCGATGCATCATCGCGGCGAACGCTTCGGTTTCCAGATGCGCCGAGGCCAGAATCGCGCCGTCGCAGCCGCGGCTCAGCGCATCGAAAGCGAGCGCGTCCTCGCCGGTGAGCACCGCAAAGCCCGGCGGCCGCAGCCGCAGCAGCTCCGCGGTCTGCGCCGGATCAGCGCAGCAATCCTTGACGCCGACGATGTTGGCGCGCTCGGCGAGCCGCAGCATCGCCTCGTTGTGCAGATTGACGCCGGTGCGGTACGGGATGTTGTAGATCAGGATCGGCCGCGCGGTGGCGTCGGCTGCGGCTTCGAAATGCAGTTCCATTCCGTGCTGCGACGGGCGGGTGTAATACGGGCATGCGATCAGCAGGCCGTCGACTGGCCAGCGCACGGTCCGCCCCGGTGCCTTGGTAAGCTTGCGCGTGTCGCTGCCGGACAGCCCGAGATACACCGGCAGCTCGCGGCCGCTCGCCGCCAGCGCGTCGGCGGTCAGCATCACCAGGCGCTCGAGCTCGTCTTCATTCAATGTCAGCCCTTCGCCGGTGGTGGCGCCGAGGATCAGCCCGTCGAGCGGAGCGCGCGCGTAGTGGGCGATCAATCGGCGCAGCGATGCGGCGTCGAGCTCGCCATCGCGAAACGGCGTGATCAGCGGCAGCCATAGCCCGCGCGGCGGTGGCGATTCCTCGGGCTGGTCGGTGCAGGTGTCCATCTTCGATCTCCTTGGCGGACCGGAAGACGGAGCAGCAATAAAAAACCCCGTCGAAACCGGCGGGGTTGGGGTGCGTGCGTTGAAAGCGAAACTGATCTATCGCGCGCGCAAGCCACCGGCCCCTGAAGGAGCGCTGGCTTTCGATTTCGAGGCGGCGGCACGAACGATCATGCGGCGGAGGATGGGCGGTAGAAAGCTCGATGTCAATTGAGAGATCGAGCTGCGCCGGCCCGGGAGAGTAGCAGCTACTTTCTTTAAAGCAGCGGCTACCTTCCTCTCAACCTCTCAAGCATCTCCCCGGTCGCGAACCCGTCCGCGGGCGCGCCGATCGAGGCTTGGAAATTCCGCAGCGCTTCCCGTGTCATGCTGCCGAACTGGCCGTCGGGGGTGCCGCGGTAGAAGCCGCGGTTGGCGAGAAGCTGCTGCAATTCCAGCTTTTCGGTGCGGGACAGGGCTTTTTCCTGGCGCGGCCAGTCCTGGACCAACGGGGCGCCGCCGCGCAGCCGGTCGGCGAAATGGCCGATCGCCAGAGCATAAGCCTCGGCCGGGTTGTATTTCATGATCACCCGGTAATTGGTCAGCATCAGGAAGCCGGGGCCATCGGCGCCGGCTGGCGCCAGCAGATAGGCCTTGTCGGACGGGCGCGGGAACGGCTGCCCGGTCGGGCGCTGCACCCCCATCTGCTGCCACTGCGCCAGCGACTGGATGCGGCGGCGGTCGGCCAGCATGTAGTTGAAACCCTTCGGCACCGCGACCTCGTAGCCCCAGGTCTCGCCGCTCTGCCAGCCGTCCTTCTTCAGGTTGTTGGCGGTCGAGGCGATCAGGTCGTAGGGGTTGTCGACGACGTCGCGTCGGCCGTCGCCGTCGGCATCCACCGCGAAGCGCTTGAACGAGGTCGGCATGAACTGTGTCGGGCCGAAGGCGCCGGCCCACGAGCCGCGAAGCTGCTCGGGCCGCAGGTCGCCGCGATGCAGGATCTCCAGCGCGGTGAGGAATTCGTCCTTGAAGTAATTCTGGCGGCGGCCGACGCAGGCCAGCGTCGCGGTCGAGTTCACCACCGAGCGGTCGCCGATCTGGGTCGAGTAGTTCGATTCGATGCCCCAGATCGAGGCAATGATGTAGCGGTCGACGCCGTAGGCGCGCTCGACGGCGTCGAACTCCGCCTTATAGCGCGCCAGGATCTCGCGGCCCTTGGCGAGCCGGGTGTCGTTGACCAGGATGTCGAGATAATCCCAGATCGATTTGGTGAATTCGGGCTGCGAATCCATCAGGTCCATCAGCCGCAAATCGGGGCTGAGCCCGGCGGTGAAGCGGGCGAAGCTCTCGCGCGAGATGCCGCGGCGCGCGGCGTCCGGCCACATCGAGGCGACGCAATTGTCGAAATTGGCCGCCGCCTGCCGGATCGCCGCTGCGGTCATCAGCGGATGGCCGGAGGCCCCATCCTCGCCGCTCCATTGCGGCGTCGAACGAACCGGCGCCGGAATCGGTGCCTGCGCCGGTGCGGCCACCGGCTGCGGCGTGGCGGGGGCGGCGGGGCGGCCGCTTGGCAGCGCGCCGGTGAACAGGTCGAAGATCGCAAACGGATTGCTGCGCTCGCCGGTCTGCGCCGCCGCAGGCGCCGGCAGCAGCGCGGCGCCGATCAGCGCCGCCGTTGCCATGCGTGCCAGCCGATTGTGAGTTACCGTCATCGCTTGATCCCGTCTGCTCGTCCGAGCCCCCCTGCGCGAGGAGGCCAGCTTCACGTTTCAATCAGCTTAACAAAGCGTTTTTCCGGCGTCAGCGGCCGTACCGAACGGCGGCCGGCGCGGCGGACTTGACCGCCCGCGAGATTCGCGGCCGAGATGCCTGAAGCTGCCGCAGGACAGGTGCAACCGCGATGTTGGGCATTCATGATTTCGGTCTGTTCGTCGCCGCCGGACTGCTACTCAATGTCACGCCCGGGCCGGACACCGCCTACATCGTCGGCCGCGGCGTGCAGTTCGGCTGGCGGGGCGGGGCGTCGGCTGCGCTCGGCGTCGGCGCCGGCTGTCTGGTGCACGTCGCCGCGGCGGCAGCGGGGTTGTCGGCGCTGCTGATGGCATCGACGCTGGCGTTTGGCGTGCTCAAGCTGGCCGGCGCCGCCTATCTGATCTGGCTTGGTGCGGATGCTGCTGTCCCGGCCCGCCGATTTCGCCGCGAGCGCAGGTGCCGCCCCGGCGCTGTCGCTGCCGGCGGTGTTTCGCCAGGGCATGCTCACCAATGTGCTGAACCCGAAGGTGGCGCTGTTCTTTCTCGCTTTCCTGCCGCAGTTCGTCGCCGCCGATTCGCCGCACAAGGCGCTGGCCTTTCTGCTGCTCGGGCTGGTGTTCGTGGTCAACGGCACGCTGTATTGCCTGGGGCTCGCCGCTTTCGCGGCGCGGGCGGCGAAGCGGCTGCGTCGCTCCGGTACGGTGCTGCAATGGATCAACCGCGGGCTCGGGGCGCTGTTCGTCGCGCTCGGCGTGCGGGTGGCGCTGGCGCGTGCCTGATCGGGGCCCCCGGCAGTCAGCCGATCAGCTTCACCAGCGTGGTGGCGGCGAGGTAGATGCCGAGCCCGATCAGCGCGAACAGGAACCAGCGCCGGAACGTGTCGGGATGCATCCGGGTGCGCACCGCCTGGCCGGCGAACATGCCGGCGAAGGCGGCCACCATCGCGATCACGCCGGGCAGGGCGGTGGCGGTCGACAGCAGGCCGGCATCGGTGAGGTTGACGGCCAGCGCCAGCGTCGCGGTGGTGAAGAACACGCCGAGCGCCTGCACCAGCTCGTCCTTCTCCATTCCGATCGCCTGGAGATACGGCATCGACGGAATCACCTGGACACCAGTCGCGGCCGAGATCACCCCGGTGATCAGACCGACCGGGCCGCCGACCCATTTCTCCCGGCCGGGCGCGAGGTGGAAGCGGCGCTTGCTCAAGCCGAGGATCCCGTAGGCCACCAGCAGCACGCCGAGCACCAGCGCGCCGTAGCGGGCGTAAGGCCCGGTCATCAGGCCGGCGCCGAGGCGGATGCCGATCACGGTGCCGAGCAGCAGCGGCCACAGCCGGCGCAGGATGTCGCGCAGATAGCTGCCGACGAAGGTCTGCCAGATGTTGGTGACGATCGCCGGCACGATCACGATGGCGACCGCCTGGGCCGGCGGCATCGCGATCGCGAGCAGGCCGATCGACACGGTCGGCAGGCCAAGGCCGATGACGCCCTTGATGAAACCGGCGAACGCGAAGACCGCAGCGATGATCAGGAGAAACGGATCGGACACGAGAGCAAATTGCATGCTCGTCCGGTGTCACACAACCCGCAGTCTGCTCATGGCTGTGCGGAGGCGGCGCCGTCGGCATATTGCGCCGCATAGTCCGCGCTCGGCGGGATCGGCTTGATGATGTCGATCAGCACGCCGTTCGGATCGGCGGTGATGAAATGGCGCTGGCCGAAATCCTCGTCGCGCAGCGCCAGCAGGATCGGCAGGCCGGCCCGCTGCAGCCGCTCGTACTCGCGGTCCGGATCGTCGACTTCGAAGTTCAGGATCAAACCCGACACCCGGCCGCGGCCGCCGGCGGGGATCGTCGCGTGCTGGCCGTCGAGAATCGCCAGGTTGACGGCGGGATCCTCGGCCGATTGCAGATGGACGTACCAGTCCGCTTCGAACAGCGGCCGGAAGCCGAAATGCGCGGCGTAGAACTGCGCCGTGCCGGCGACGTCCGAGGTCATGATCACCGGGTAGTAGCTGGTCGGTCGCATCGCTTTCCTCCTCGCCAATAAAAAGATACAGTGTGTATGTATAAACATGCAGGTTGTATGTATGAAGGCGACCAAGCGACGCACCAATCCCGAACGGTCCAGCGCCACCCAGGCGGCCTTGATCGCCGCTGCCCGGCAGGCGTTCGTCGCCCGCGGCTATGCGGACACCAGCACTCCCGACCTGGTCGAGGCGGCGGGCGTCACCCGCGGCGCGCTGTACCACCACTTCGCCGACAAGCAGGCGCTGTTTCGGGCGGTCGTCGAGGCCGAATCCGCCGCGGTGGCGGCGGAAGTCGAGGCCGGCGCGGCTGAGGGCTCGGCGATCCCAGCGCTGATTTCGGGTGGGCAGGCGTATCTGGACGCGATGGCCGCACCGGGCCGCACCCGGCTGCTGCTGATCGACGCCCCCGCGGTGCTCGGCCGCGCCGAGGCCGACGCAATCGACGCCCGGCACGGCGTCGGGACATTACGGGATGGGCTTCAGGCCGCGGTCGAGGCTGGCGCGATCGCGCCGATTCCGATCGACGCCGCAGCGAAACTGCTCGGCGCCGCTTTCGATCGTGCGGCGCTGGAGATCGCACATGGCGGCGACCGCGGCGACTGTCTCGCCGTGCTGCGGGCGCTGATCGAGGGGCTGCGGCGATGACCGCCGCTTCGGGTTTCAGCCGTTCAGGATCTTCATTGCGGCTTCGTGCACGCGCTTGTCGCCGGCGGCGATGATGCGGCCGCCGTTCTGGGCGGGTTCGCCTTCCCAGGTGGTGATGATGCCGCCGGCGCCGGTGATGATCGGGATCAGGGCGGCGACGTCGTAAGGCTTCAACTCGGTCTCGATCACCAGATCGAGCTGTCCGGCCGCCAGCATGCAGTAGGAATAGCAGTCGCCGCCATAGCGGGTCAGCCGCGCCTGGGCCTGGACGCGTTCGAAGATGGCTCGGTCGGCGTCGTTCATCAGCAGCGGCGAGGTCGTAAACAGCACAGCGTCTTTGATCGCCGCGCAGCGCCGCACGCCGAGCTTGCGCTCGCCGGACGGGCCCTTGTAGCTCGCGGAGCCGTTGTCGCCGGAAAACCGTTCGCCGATGAACGGCTGGTGCATCATCCCGAACACCGGTACGCCCTTGTGCAGCAGCGCGATCAGCGTTCCCCACACCGGGAACCCGGCAATGAAAGATTTGGTGCCGTCGATCGGATCGAGCACCCAGACGTAATCGGCGTCCTCGCGCTCGTTGCCGAATTCTTCGCCGATGATGCCGTGTTGGGGAAAGCTCGCCTTGATCAGTCGCCGCATCACCGCCTCGGCGGCTCGGTCGGCCTCGGTCACAGGATCGAAATCGCGGCCGGTCTGCTTGTTGTCGATCGTCAGCGAGGTGCGGAAGAACGGCAGGATGGTGTCGCCCGACGAGGTCGCAAGGCGGCCGATAAAGGCGGCGAAATCGATGACCGTCACGGGCGATCCTTTGCGAGCATTGCGGGCAGGAGATGGAATCGCGGCCTCATCTTAGCCGCGCGCGATCGAACCCTGCCTCCTTTATTATGGCGGGCGAGTCCCGGTCCATAGGCTGAATCATCGATAATAAGCCGCACTCACAGCTTTGAGGCGGGCCGTAGCGAGGTGGAACCGGGTGCGACACGAGCGCTCGGATTCGCCCGCGGAGGTCGAGCGGCCTTTGGTCGCGACCGCTCCCATCTCATTGATCCACCTCAAATATTCTGACCAGTTCCGCGGCGTGGACGGTGCTCTGACATGCGTTTTTTGCATGGAGAATCGCCCGAAAACACTTGCGCTTTGTGCGGCGCGGTCGCATATTGTTGCGGTGCGGTAGCGCCTCGCGCTATCGCTGCCCTCCTTGGGCGTTTCCTCCCTAGACTTGGGCCGCTTGCCATCGCAAGCGGCCCTTTTTTCTTGTCGTGCGGTTTTCTTTTGGCCCCCGTCGGAGGGCCGCCTTGCGGATGCAATCAGCCGTTGGTTTGCGGCCGTGATCTCCGGCGCCGACGTCGGTCGGCGGGAGCGACAGGGGCTATTCGGCCGCGGCCTGGAATGGACGCAGATCGTCGAGCGGGATCGCCGCCAGCGCTTCGGCGAGGCGGCTGAAATCCTCGGCCACGGTACCGAAGCGGTCGCTGCGCAGTCGCAGACGCTCGTCCATGTAAATCGCCCGATTGAGCTCGACCTGCACGGTGTGCAGCCCGCTTCCCGGATTGCCGTAGTGCTCAGTGATGAAGCCACCCGCATAGGGCTTGTTGCGGCCGGTCGAATAACCGCGCGCCGCCATCGTTTCCTCGATGACCGCAGCGATCAAGGGGGCGCAGCTCGTGCCGTAGCGGTCGCCGATCACGACGTCCGGCCGCTTCGGCTCGTCGCGCGACAGCCCGACCGAGGGCATCGAATGGCAATCCACCAGAACGACTGAGCCGAACTGCTGGTGCGCCTGGCTGATCAGCCGGCGCAGCGCGCGATGATACGGCTTGTACAGCGTCTCGATCCGGCCGAGCGCATCGTCGATGGAGAGGCGCTCGTGATAGATCTCCTGGCCGTCCCCGACCACGCGCGGGATGGTCCCCAGTCCGCCGGCCACTCGCATCGAGCGGGTGTTGGCGAAGCTAGGCAGCCGACCGCTGAACATCCGCGGGTCGAGCTCGTAGGGCTCGCGATTGACGTCGATATAGGAGCGCGGGAAATGCACCCGCACCACCGGAAATCCGTCGTGGATCAGGTGGCCGATCAATTCGTCCATGAACGAATCCTCGGAGCGCTGCAGCACTTCGAGGTCGATTCGCGACGCGTTCAGAAAGGCATTCGGATAGACCGAGCCGGAATGTGGCGAATTGAAAATGATCGGAGCACGCCAGACCGCCGGCTCGGCGATCTCGAAGGCGGGGGAGAACTCACCGTCGAATTCGGTCATCGTCGTCCGCCACCCGTCAAATCCGCCGTTCTCCTGTCTGTCGGACAGCGCGTCTGGTGATTTGTTGAGAGGTATTGTCGGCAATCGGACCGGCGCTGCCAAGCAAAATCATTCCAGGGAGCGGTGTCGAAAACGCCGAAGCCCATCAAAAGTGCCGGCCTGCAGGTTTGTTGATTCGGAATCTGATCGGGCGCAGGATTATCTGGACCTCCTCCCGCTGGATGCGGGAATTTCACCCGAAATTTACCAGACTTCGGTCTAAGTGGATCGATCGGTTCTCCTCGCCCGGATTTGAAGTTCCAATCACCATGCACAAGATTCTCCTCGCCGAAGACGACAACGACATGCGCCGCTTCCTGGTGAAGGCGTTGGAAAACGCCGGGTTCCAGGTTTCCTCGTTCGACAACGGCATGTCGGCCTATCAGCGGCTTCGCGAAGAGCCGTTCGAAATGCTGCTGACCGACATCGTGATGCCGGAGATGGACGGGATCGAGCTGGCGCGCCGCGCCTCCGAACTCGATCCCGACATCAAGATCATGTTCATCACCGGATTCGCTGCGGTGGCGCTGAATTCCGATTCGGATGCACCGAAGAATGCCAAGGTCCTGGCCAAGCCCGTGCACCTGCGGGAATTGGTCAGCGAAGTGAATAAGATGCTCGCCGCCTGAGATTGGCGTCGAAATCCTGCTTTGGTGTCCTTGCCTGACCGGCCCGGAGCCGATATAGGGACGCCACCCGTGAAGACGATCTGAGGGCGCGTAGCTCAGCGGGAGAGCACCTCGTTGACATCGAGGGGGTCACAGGTTCGATCCCTGTCGCGCCCACCATCCCTCGGCGGATCGCTCCGCTATCCCCGTTACCTCACCTGCATCCGGTCGGCTCGCGTCGAAGCATCGTCTCCGATTCGGTCGATGGCGAGGGGCGATCAATCGCCGGGCCGGGTCTCCTTGCCCGCCCCGTAGCGCAGGCCGTCGATCAGCAGCGCCACCATACGGTTCGTATGCTCTGGATCGCCGCCGGGCGCCGAATTACAGAGCTGAGCCACCGCCTTGAGCAGATCGAACGGATCGACGTCACGCCGAACCTCGCCCGCCGCGCCAGCCTTATCCAGCAGGGATTTCAGCGCCGGGACCAGCCGCTGTTCGAAATAGGCCGGCAGGCTGTCATAGGCCGGGTTACCCGAATACAGCGCGGCCGCCAGACCGCGCTTGGTCGCGATGAAGTCGACGTAATGCTGCATCCAGCGCGACAGCGCCTCGAGCGGCGGATGCTCATCGGCCAGCGTCTCGGCCGCGTCGGCGCAGCAATCGACGCCGCTCCGGAAAACCGCGACGATCAGGTCCGAGCGCTGCGGGAAGTGGCGGTACAGAGTGCCGACCCCGACGCCGGCCTTTTCGGCGATCTCCCGCACTGGCGCATCCACGCCCGAGGCGGCGAACACGTCCAGCGCCGCCTTGATCAGCGTCTTCAGATTGCGCTGCGCGTCCGCCCGGACCCGGCGCGGCGCACGGGCCGCGGAGGTGCCTTGTCGAGGCGGCTTTTCGGGCACAAGAATACCTCTTGATAAACGGAACGATGTTCCGTATAAGGAGTTGCTGGTTCGTTATCTCATATCGAACCCCACCGGGCTATCCGGCCACGCTCAAACAACCAACGCTCCGAACTAACCAGCCGCTCCGCGGTTAGCGAGTTTTCGTCTCGCATTCTTCGTCTCGCGCAACGTGCGCGCGCGAACACGGCCGCTTGCGCGCTCTCATCTCGTCCCCAGGGAGGTCCTATGACCGCTGATCGAACTGCCGCGCCTGCCGCGACGATCCGCATCAATGGAGTCGACTGTCCGGTCCCCGCCGATCCGCGGGTCTCGCTGCTCGACCTGCTGCGTGAGACCTTGAATCTGCATGGCACCAAGAAGGGCTGCAACCAAGGCGCCTGCGGGGCCTGCACCGTGCTGGTCGACGGCGAGCGCATCGTGTCGTGTCTGTCGCTTGCCGTGCAGAACGCCGGCCGCAGCGTCACCACCATCGAAGGCCTCGCCGGCGACGACGGATTGCATCCACTGCAGCAAGCGTTCATCGAACACGACGGGTTCCAGTGCGGCTATTGCACGCCCGGGCAGATCTGCTCGGCGATCGGCATGGCGACTGAGCTGCAGCGCGGCGTGCCAAGCCACGTCACCCGCGATCTTGCAGACGAGCACGTCGTGCCGAGCCACGACGAAATCCGCGAACGCATGAGCGGCAATCTGTGCCGCTGCGGCGCGCACAATGGCATCATCGCGGCAATCCGCGACACCTACGCGGAGGCTGCGGAATGACTCCCTTCGATTATGCACGAGCCGGCGACGTCGCCGACGCGGTGCGGCTCGGCGCCGCCACGCAGGCCAAATTTCTCGGCGGCGGCACCAATCTGGTCGACCTGATGCGCGAGACCATCGAGCGTCCGGGCGCGCTGGTCGATATCACCGGTCTGCCGGCGGACATCACCGAGCGCGACGATGGCGGCCTGCTGATCGGCGCAGCGGTGCGCAACACCGCCCTCGCGGAGCACCCCGCCGTGCGCCGGCGCTATCCGATGCTGTCGCGCGCGATCCTGGCGGGCGCCTCGGCGCAGATCCGCAACATGGCGACGGTCGGCGGCAATCTGCTGCAACGGACGCGTTGTACTTACTTCTACGACGATGCCGGCTCGTGCTGTAACAAGCGCAATCCGGGCCAGGGCTGCGACGCCATCGACGGCTTCAACCGCAACCACGCGATCCTCGGCGCGTCCGAGGCCTGCGTCGCGACGCATCCCTCCGACATGTGCGTGGCGCTCGCCGCGCTCGACGCGGTGGTGCACGTCGAAGGGCACGCCGGGAAGCGGGCGCTGCCGTTTGGCGACTTCCATCGCCTGCCGGGCGACCGCCCGGATCAGGAGACGACGCTTCAACCCGGCGAACTCATCACTGCGATCGAGCTGCCGTCGCAGTCGATCGCGGCGCGCTCGACCTATCGCAAGGTCCGCGACCGCTCGAGCTACGCGTTCGCGCTGGTGTCGGTCGCAGCCGCGCTCGAGCTCGAAGAAGGCAAGGTGAAGGACGTCCGGCTCGCGCTCGGCGGCGTCGCGCACAAGCCGTGGCGGGCGCTGAAGGCCGAGCAGGCGCTACGCGGCGGGGCAGCAACGGCGGAGGCGTTCCGCGCCGCGGCCGAGGCGGAACTCACCGACGCGGTCGCGCTGCGCGACAACGCCTTCAAGATCGAACTGGCCAAACGAACCATCACTGCCGTTTTGGCCGAACTTGCAGGAGATGCCCGATGAGCATCGTCAACGAAGCCAAACAAGCCGTGCGCGGCGCCGCGATGGATGTGATGGAGAAAGCCGTCGCGCTCGCGCCCGATAGCTGGGTGCCGGGCGGCGAGCCCGATCCTTTGATCCGCGCCAAGCACGGCTCGATCGGCGCCTCGGTCCCGCGGATCGACGGCCCGCTGAAGGTGAGGGGCGCGGCGCCGTTCGCCGCGGAGTTCGCGCTCGACGGCATGCTCTACGCCGCGCTGATGTTCAGCACCGTGCCGAAGGGCCGGATCGCCACGCTCGACACGGCTGCGGCCGAAGCCGCCCCGGGCGTCGCGCTGGTGATGACTCATCGCAACGCGCCGCGGATGAAGCCGATGCCGCTGTTCATGACCGCCGAAAAGGCCGGCGGCGGCGACAATCTGCCGATCATGCAGGACGATCGCATCCATTGGAACGGCCAGCCGATCGCGGTCGTGCTGGCGGAAACTCAGGAGCAGGCCGATCACGCCGTCTCGCTGATCCGCGCCACCTACGAGGCGGAAGCGGCGCTGACCAGTCTCGCCACCGCCAAAGCCAAGGGCACCGAGCCAGGCCTGTTCATGGGCCAGCCGCTCAAGGCCGAGAAGGGCGACGCCGAAGCGGCGTTCGCCGACGCCCCGGTCCGCGTCGATCGCCGCTACTCGACGCCCCGGCACAATCACAATGCGATCGAACCGCACGCCGCCACCGTGATGTGGCAGGGCGACAAACTGATCGTGCACGATGCCTCGCAGGCGGTGCAACACACCGCGTGGTCGCTCGGGGATGTGTTCGGCATCGCCGAGCAGCAGGTCCACCTCACTTCGCCATTCGTCGGCGGCGGCTTCGGCGGCAAATGTCTGTGGCAGCATCAGGTGCTGGGCGCGGCGGCTTCCAAGCTCGCCGGCCGGCCGGTGCGGATCGCGCTGTCGCGCGAGGGCGTGTACCGGATGATCGGCGGCCGGACGCTCACCGAACAGCGCTTCGCGATCGGCGCCGAGCCGGATGGCCGCTTCGTTGCGCTGATCCACACCGGCGTTGCCCCGACGTCGCGACAGAACGCGTTTCCCGAACCCTTCATCTTGCCGACGATGAGTAGTTACGCCTCGCCGAACATCAAGCTCGATGTCCAGACCGTGCATCTCGACATGCTGGCCAACACCTTCATGCGGGCGCCGGGTGAAGCGGTCGGGACCTTCGCGATGGAATCGGCGATCGACGAGATGGCGGTGGCGCTCGGTATCGACCCGGTCGAGCTGCGCATCCTCAATCAGCCAACGGAAGATCCGCTGAAGGGCACGCCGTTTTCGTCGCGGCATATCGCCGAGGCGTGGCGGGCCGGCGCCGAACGGTTCGGCTGGTCGCAGCGTAATCCGACCGCCGCCAGCTTTCGCGATGGCGAGTGGCTGGTTGGGATGGGCTGCGCCACCGCGACCTATCCGTATCATCGCATGCCGGGCGGTGCGGCGCGGATCACGCTGACCCGCGACGGCAGCGCCACGGTCGAGATCGCCGCGCATGAAATGGGCATGGGCACCGCGACCGCGCATACGCAGGTGGTAGCCGAACGGCTTGGTCTGTCGCGCGATCAGGTGACATTTGCCTATGGCGACTCGACGTTCCCCGGCGTGGTGCTGGCCGGCGGCTCGCAGCAGACCGCATCGATCGGCGCCTCGGTGATCGCGGCGCACCATGTGCTGATCAAGGAGCTGCTCAAGCTCGCCGGCAACGACTCGCCGCTCGCGGGCCTCAGCGCCGACGAGGTCGGTACCGTGAATGGCGGCCTTGCCAAACTCGACGACACGTCGCGTCACGAGAGCTACGTGTCGATCCTGACGCGTTCGGGGCGCGACCATGTTTCGGCTGAAGGCAGCGCGTCGGCGCCGCTCGAAACCATGCACTGGTCGATGCACTCGTTTGGCGCGCTGTTCTGCGAAGTCGGCGTGAGCTGCGTCACCGGCGAGACCCGCGTCCGGCGCTTCCTCGGATCCTACGATTGCGGCCGCATCCTCAATCCGAAGACCGCGGCGAGTCAGTTCCGCGGCGGCATCATCATGGGCCTCGGCCTGGCGCTGATGGAGGAGACGCAGTTCGACGAGCGCAACGGCCGGATCATGAATCCGAGTCTGGCCGAGTATCACGTCCCGGTCCATCTCGATGTGCCGGAGATCGACGTGATCTGGACCGACATCCCCGATCCGCGTGCCCCGATGGGCGCTCGCGGCATCGGCGAGATCGGCATCACCGGCGTCGGCGCGGCGGTTGCCAACGCCGTGTTCAACGCCACCGGCAGGCGCATTCGCGATTTGCCACTGACGCTCGACAAGCTGATGTGAGAGAGCGCGGGCCGCAGCAATGCTTGCGGCCCGTTCGTCTCGCTCCGGTTAGGTCGTCTCTTGCTGAAGGTTGAGGGGAGGGAGCGGCAATGCCGCGTGACGCAGCCCTCAGCGGCTTTCTGGATGGCGGCGGCCTGACGGATTACTCTTCGTCGGACGGTGTGGCGCCGGTGCAGCTTCGGCACTGCCGCTTGCCATAGGTCGCGATGCTGAGGCTCCTGCAAACTAGACGCTTGGCCATCGCCTGCAGCGGGCTGCGCGCCAATTGAAGCATGAAAACCATCTCGAGCATGTCGTCGTCTCCCCACTAGCAACGTCGAGATGGGGTCGAAGCAGCGGGCGCAGTAGCCCCGTTGCAGCGCAGCAGGCATGCGATACATGCATCTGCATTAAAACTGGCCGGATGGTGGCGGGGCGCGGTCCTGGCGCCCCGCCGTCCGATCAGCCGTGCAGTTTGATGGCGGTTTCGGCGATGGTTTTGCCCTGATAGCGCGCGCCGGCCAGTTCGGTTTCGCTCGGCTGGCGCGAGCCGTCGCCGCCGGTGATGGTGGTGGCGCCATAGGGGGCACCGCCCGTCACCTGGTCCAGCCGCATCTGGTCGCCGAAGCCGTAGTTGAGGCCGACCACCACCATGCCGAAGTGCAGCAGGTTGGTGATGATCGAAAACAGCGTGGTCTCCTGGCCGCCGTGCTGGGTCGCGGTCGAGGTGAAGGCGCCGCCGACCTTGCCGTTCAGCGCGCCGCGCGCCCACAGGCCGCCGGCCTGATCCAGGAAGTTGGACATCTGCGACGCCATGCGGCCGAACCGGGTGCCGGTGCCGATGACGATCGCGTCGTAATTGGCGAGGTCTTCGATGGTCGCGACCGGCGCGGCTTGATCGAGCTTGTAGTGCGAGGCCTTGGCGACGTCCGGCGGCACCAGCTCGGGCACGCGCTTGATGTCGACCTGAGCGCCGGCCTCACGCGCGCCTTCGGCGACCGCGTTGGCCATCGCTTCGATGTGACCGTAAGCCGAGTAGTAAAGAACCAGAACCTTCGCCATGGGGTGTCTCCGTTTGGTTGGTGATGGGGTGGGAGTGTGTCGTTAGTTGGTGGTCATGCGCGGGCTTGACCCGCGCATCCATCCGTCTTCGGAAGAGTCGAGGTGAAGGGGATGGATGGCCGGGTCGAGCCCGGCCATGACGGTGGTGGTTGGCGCGCTAATGACTCACGCCGCGTCGACCAGCACCAGCTCGGCGTCTGCGAGCGCCGTGATGGTGACCTTGGCCTCGTCGCGGATCGCGGCGCCGTCGCGGGCCTCGACCTTGACGCCATTGACCTCGACGCTGCCGACTGCCGGGACCAGATAGAGGTGCCGCGCCTTGTCGGCCTCGTAGGTGGCGGTCTCGCCGGCCTTCAGCGTCGTCGCCAGCACCCGCGCGTCGGCACGGATCGGCAGCGCGTCGGTGTCGGACGCAAAGCCAGACGCGATGGTGACGAGCTTGCCGGAACGGTCAGCCTTCGGAAACGGCTTGGAGCCCCAGGTCGGCTGGCCGCCGCCTTGCGTCGGCTCGATCCAGATCTGGAAGATCCGGGTGGTCTCCGGTTCGAGGTTGTACTCGGAGTGCCGCACGCCGGACCCCGCACTCATCACCTGAACGTCGCCGGCCTCGGTGCGGCCCTTGTTGCCGAGCGAGTCCTGATGGGTGATGGCGCCGTCGCGCACATAGGTGATGATCTCCATGTCGCGATGCGGATGCGGCGGAAAGCCGGTGTCGGGGGCGATCTCATCGTCGTTCCAGACCCGCAGGGCGCCGTGGCCCATGTTGTTGGGGTCGTAATAGCTGGCGAAGGAGAAGTGATGCTTGGCCTTCAGCCAGCCATGGTCGGCGCCGCCGAGCCGAGCGAAGGGACGGAGTTCAATCATTGAAGCCTCCTCATGTCGGCGCCGGGTTGGCGCCAGTGACTTGCGTTGGCTCTTGAATAGGGATGACCAATCGTTTCATAAATAGAAATGATCGAAACTCATTGTTTCTGAAATTGAGCTAAGGTGGTATCTTGACCAAGCTGCCGGACTTCGAAGCGCTGGCGATCTTCGCCAAGGTGGTGGAGCTGCGTTCGTTCGCGGCAGCCGCAACCGAACTCGGATTGTCGAAAGCCACCGTATCGAAAGCGGTGACGCGGCTGGAAAACCGGCTGGGAGCGCGTCTGTTCAATCGCACCTCACGCCGGCTGGCGTTGACCGATGCCGGCCACCGGCTCGCCGAGCGCGCCGCGCAGTTGCTCGCCGACGGCGAGGCCGCCGAGGCCGAAGCGCTGGCGCAATCGGCGGCGCCGCGCGGGCTGGTGCGGCTGGCGGTGCCGATGACGTTTGGCGTCAAGGTGATCGCGCCGCTGTTGCCGGAGTTTCTGACCGCGTATCCGGACGTGTCGATCGACCTGCATCTGTCGGACGCGATGGTCGATCTGATCGGCGACGGCTTCGACGCCGGTGTCCGGATCGCCTCGCTGCCGGATTCCTCGCTGGTGGCGCGCCGTCTGTGTGCGATGCCGCGCTATACGGTGGCGTCGAAATCCTATCTGCAGGCGCACGGCAGGCCGACGCATCCGATGCATCTCGCCCAGCACCGCTGCCTCGGCTACGCCTATCTGTCGACGCCGAACACCTGGCACTACAGCAACGACGCCGGCGATCAGGTCGCGGTGCGGCCGGGCGGTCCGCTGCGCGTCAACAACGGCGAGGCGCTGCTGCCGGCGGTGATCGCGGGGCTCGGCATTGCCGACCTGCCGGAGTTCATCGTCGGCGAAGCGATTGCGGCCGGCGAGGTCGAAGTGATCCTGGCCGGCTGGCACCAGCGCGAGGGCGCGGTGCATCTGGTGACGCCGCCGGGCGGGCCGCGGCCGGCGCGGGTCGAGGTGCTGTCGGACTTTCTGGCCGATCGGCTTGGCCGCTTGGGTCGCATGCGGCGGAGCGGGCGCTGACCCGCGCGTCCGCGTTATTCCAGTGTGACGTTCACCTCGTAGGCCTTGTCGGGGCCGACCAGCGTGAATTTCAGCACGGCGCCGGAGGCCTGAGCGCCGGACGGCAGCCCCTCGAGCGCGAAGCCGAAGCGGCGCACGCCCGGTGCCGTTCCCTTGATTTCCTTCGGCACCGGCAGTGCCCATTCCGGAGTCGGGCCTTCGACGAACAGGCTGACCTGCGCAGCGGCCGGAGCGACGACATCGACCTCGACCTCCTTGTCGCCTTTGCGCACCACGTCGCGGATCGCGACCGGATTGGCATCGCCGATATTGGCCGGCACCGGGACGGTATCGAGCGCCGCAGCGAGCGCGCCGTCTTGGGTCGATGCGACGCTGGCAAATTCGAGTTCAGGATTCGCCACCACCGGAATGCACAATTTGTCGCAGACCGCGTAGTCCACCGTGGCGCGCAGTGTCACCGGCTTGTCGGCATGCTTGGTCACGATACGCAACGGCAGCACCACCTGGCCTTTGTAACCGAGCGAAGTCCCCCCCGCGCCGTCAGGAAACGCTTGCGGTGCCGGCCACAGGATCGTCACTGCCTCCACATTCTCGGATTTGGAGAAGTCGAACCGCGGCGGCACACCGGAATCGCCTGGGGTGCGCCAATAAGTTTTCCAGCCCGGCTGCAACTGGAAAGCGATCCCACCGAGCAGCACGGCACCGCTGCGCGATCCGGCCAGCAGCCGAACCGCAGAGTACTGTTCGCTGATCCAGGGCGACACATCGTCGGCGCGCGCGCCGCAAGCGGTGGCTGCGACGACGGCAGCGGCAAACAGGACGGCACGTGACGGAACGATTGTGGTCATCTTGGCGTATCTAGAGTTTGTGGAGCGGCGGAGCCACTGAATTGACGGTGAAACGGTAGGTATTCGGCGTCCCGAGATTGATTGACAGGATCGGCACCCGATATCAGGATGACGGTGCAACGCGAGGATCCCCTGATGGAGACTGCATCCAAAAGGCCGAAGTCCGGCGCAGCCAAGAAGCCCGCCGCCACCAAGGCGCGCGGCGATGGGCCGAGCTATCTCGACGGCCAGCTCCTGATCGCGATGCCGGTGATGGAAGACGAGCGGTTTGCGCGCTCGGTGATCTACATCTGTGCGCATTCATCGGAAGGCGCCATGGGGATCATCGTCAATCGCCCGGCGGGCAGCATCGATTTCCCCGAGCTTCTGGTGCAGCTCGACATCGTCGAGAAGCCCGAACAGATCAAGCTGCCCGATCACGCCGAGTCCATGAAGGTACTGAGGGGCGGGCCGGTCGAGACCGGCCGCGGGTTCGTGCTGCATTCGAGCGACTTCTTCATCAAGGATGCCACATTGCCGATCGATGACGGCATTTGTCTGACCGCCACGGTGGACATCCTCAAGGCCATTGCGGGCGGCACCGGCCCGAAGCACGCCATCCTGGCGCTCGGCTATGCCGGCTGGGCGCCGGGGCAGCTCGAAAACGAAATCCAGGAGAACGGCTGGCTGCATTGCGATGCCGACGCCGACCTGGTCTTCGGCGACGACATCGAAGACAAATACGACCGCGCCTTGCACAAGCTCGGCATCGAGCCCGGGATGCTGTCCGCGGAGGCAGGGCACGCGTAGCGTAGCACTGACGTCATCGCCCGCGCATGCGGGCGACCCAGTATTCCAGGGCCGCCCTTACTCCATCGCGAACTCACCGCCGTACTGATCGCCCGCGTATACGGGCGATGATGTGGGTGTTTCGGGAGGGCGCGGCGGCTACAAGCCGCCACGATTTGCCATGCGCCACATGCTGACAGCGTAGTCGCCTCAGCTCGCGGCTTCCAGGCGCTGCTCTTCGGTGAGCAACTTCATCGCGGCGTCGACGTCCATGGGTTCGCCGAAGGCGAAGCCCTGGGCGTATTCGCAGCCGAGCTGATACAGCTCCACCGCATCCGAATCGGTTTCGGCGCCTTCCGCCACCACGTCCATGCCGAGGTCGTGCGCCAGCGCGATGATCGACTTCAGGATCACCGGGCGGGTGCCGCGGCTGGTGGTGCGGACGAACGACTGGTCGATCTTGATGGTGTCGAACGGGAAGCGCTGCAGGTAGCTCAGCGACGAATGGCCGGTGCCGAAATCGTCGAGCGACAGCCCGATGCCGAGTTCGCGGATTCGCTGCAGCATCTGGGCGGCGTGCTCCGGATTCTCCATCACCAGCGACTCGGTGAGTTCGAGCTTCAGCGTGCCGCGCGCCACCGACGAGCGCGACGTCACGGTGCGAATGTCGTGCAGCAGATCGTGGCGCAGGAGCTGCCGGGACGACACGTTGACCGAGGCGAAAATCGGCTCTCGCGCGCGCATCGCGCGCTGCCAGATCGAGAGCTGCTTGGCGGTCTGGTCGAGCACGAAAGTGCCGAGTTCGACGATCAGTCCGATTTCCTCGGCGATCGAGATGAACTCGCTCGGCGACATCCGGCCGAGCTTGGGATGATCCCAGCGCGCCAGCGCCTCGAAGCCGGCGATCGAACGATCTTCCAGCCGCACGATCGGCTGGTACAGGATGGTGATTTCCTTGCGCTCGATCGCGCGGCGCAATTCGGATTCCAGCGTCAGGCGGTCCGACTTACGCGCCCGCATCGCCGGCTTGTAGACGTCGATGCGGTCGCCGCCGATCCGCTTGGAGTGATACATCGCCAGCTCGGCGTCCTTGATGATCTCGTCGGAAAGCTGGGTCTGCGGATCGCTCAAAGCGAGGCCGATCGAGGCGGTGAGGAAGATCTCGCGGTCATTGAACGCGATCGGCGCCTTGATGGTCTTGCGGATGGTCTCGGCGAAGGCGGTGATCTTGGCCGGATCCTGCTCGGACAGCAGGATCAGCCCGAACTGATCTCCGGCGATCCGTGCCAGCGTGTCCTGCGGCTTGAGGATGCGGCTGAGCCGGCGCGCCAGCGTCAGCAGAATGGAATCGCCGACCGCGATGCCGACCGAGTCGTTGACCTGCTTGAAGCGGTCGAGGTCGATCACCATCAGGGTCGGCCGCAGCGTCGGCATGGTCTTGGCGAAATTCGCCACCGCGCCGAGACGGTCGATGAACAGCTTGCGGTTGGGCAGGCCGGTGAGGTTGTCGTGCACGCTGTCGTGCAGCATCCGCTCTTCGGCGTTCTTGATATCGGTGACGTCGGTCAGCGTACCGACCACCCGGGTGACTTCGCCGTCGGTGCCGACAACCGGGCGCGCCTTCAGCGAGAACCACATGAAGTGGCCGTCCGGGGTTCGCAGCCGGAAGTCCTGGGTCAGCCGGCCGCGACGCTGGTCGAGCACGCTGTCGAGCGCGGCGCGGAAGCGATCCTGGTCGAGCGGGTGCAGCACTTCGAGCCAGCTCGCCGCCGAGCCTTCCAGCGCGCCGCGCTTGAGGCCGAGCAGGGCCTCGGTCTCGGGACTTGTGAACACCTTGTCGGCCGAGACGTCCCAGTCCCAGATCAGATCGCCGGAGCCGATCAGAGCCAGCGCGCGGCGCTCGACGTCGGAGATCACCCCGCCGGTGGCGCCGCCGCCCGAGAATGCGTGCTGCATTACGGTGAAGCCGATCAGCATCACGATCAGCACCAGGCCGCCGAGCAGCGCCGGGCCGACGATGTCGTTGGTGACGGCGCCGGCCACCGCCATGCCCGAGGCCACCACCCACACCACCAGCAGAAACCAGGTCGGGATCAGCAACACGGCGCGGTCGAAGCCGTGGGTCGACAGGTAGACGATCAGAGCGAAGCCGGCGAATGCGATCAGCACCAGCGAAATTCGCGCGATGCCGGACGCGACCGCGGGATCGAACAGCGCCAGCGCCACCAGCGAGCCGAGGAAGGCGAGCCAGCCCAGCGTGATGTGCGAGTAGCGCACATGCCAGCGACTGAGATTGAGATAGGCGAACAGGAACACCAGCAGCGTCGCGGCCAGGATCGCCTCGCCGGAGGCGCGCCACACTCGCTCTGCACCGGACGACATGTCCAGCACCTTGCCCCAGAAGCCGAAATCAATCCCGATATAGACCAGCACAGCCCATGCCAGCGCCGCCGCGGCGGGGAACATGATGCTGCCCTTGACCACGAACAGGATGGTCAGCACCAGCGCCAACAGGCCGGAAATGCCGATCACGATGCCCTGGTACAGCGTGAACGAGTTGACCTTGTCCTTGTAGGCCTCCGGCTCCCACAAATAGAGCTGCGGCAACTTGTCGGTGCGCAGCTCGGCCACGAAGGTGATCACCGAGCCGGGATCGAGCGTGATGCGGAAGGTGTCGGCGGTCGGGCTTTCCTGCCGCTCCGGGCGGTCGCCGGTCGACGGCGTAATGGTGGCGATGCGCGACATGCCGAGATCTGGCCACAAAAGGCCGGAGCCGACCATCCGGTAGTGCGGCGCCACGATCAGACGGTCGAGCTGATCGTCGGTGTTGTTGGCGAGCGCGAACACCACCCAGTTCTGGCCGCCCTCGCGGGCGCGCACCTCGACGCGGCGGACGATGCCGTCGTTGCCGGGAGCGGTCGAGATCTGAATCCGGTCGTTGTCGCTGTGCAGATGCTCCAGCACCCCGGTGAGATCGATTGCCGGCGCGTCGCTGCGGACGCTGACGGCATCGAGCGCGTGTGCCTGCGGGGCAGCCGCAATCATCATCACGCCCAGCGCCAGCAGCGCGAGGCATCGGATCAGACGCAAGTCGGTTCTCCGCGTTCACACCAGTCCGAACGGCGCGGCCCCGCGCACCGTGAGCGACCGATAGATGACATGAAAGCGAGTGAAAACATAGACTTTACAGCAAGCCTCGGGCTCGCCCCACTCACACGGTCAACACAATTTTGCCAATATGTTGGCTGGTTTCCATCCGCCGGTGGGCATCGGCGGCGTCGCGTAGCTCGAAGGTGCCGTCGATCAACGGCTTGATCCGGCCCTGGTCGAGCAGCGGCATCACCTCGGCTTCGATCGCCGCGACCATTGCGGCCTTGTCGGCGTTGGAGCGCGGCCGCAGCGTCGAGCCGGTGTGCTGCAGCCGTTTGGTCATCAGCTTGGCGAAGTTGACGTTGGCCTTGGCGCCGCCGAGAAACGCGATCTGCACGACGCGGCCGTCGATCGCGGCGGCGTCGTAGTTGCGTTCGATGTAATCGCCGCCGACCATGTCGAGGATCACATCGGCGCCTTTGCCGCCGGTCGCTTCCTTCACCGCGGCGACGAAGTCCTCGGTCTTGTAGTTGATGGCACGGCTGGCGCCGAGCTTCACACAGGCATCGGCCTTGTCTTGCGAGCCGACCGTTGTGATCACAGTAGCGCCGCGCGCGACCGCCAGTTGGATCGCCATCGTACCGATCCCCGACGAGCCGCCGTGCACCAGCAGCGTTTCGCCGGATACCAGCCGGCCGCGCTCGAACACGTTGTGCCACACCGTCATCAGCGTCTCGGGCGTGGCGCCGGCTTCGATCATCGAATAGGCCGCCGGCACCCTGATGGCCTGGGCGTCCTGGGCGATGCAGTATTCGGCATAGCCGCCGCCGGCCACCAGCGACATCACCTTGTCGCCGAGCTTGTGCCGGCTGGCACCGTCTCCGAGCGCCACCACGGTGCCGGCGATCTCCAGCCCAGGAAGGTCGCTGGCGCCGGGCGGCGGCGGATAGGAGCCCGAGCGCTGTGCCACGTCGGGACGGTTCACGCCCGCGGCCGCGACCTTGACGAGAAGTTCCCCCTTGCCCGGAGCCGGCACGTCCCGCGTTTCCGGTTTCAGAACCTCGGGGCCGCCCGGCTTGCTGATGCCGACCACGGTCATTTGCGAAGGGATCGGTTCCATGGTTTTTCCTTGGCTGGCGGAGCGGGTGGGTGTCATCTGCCGGAACACGGGTTGATTAGACAGCCGGAGCTCGGCTGGCAACCGCAGCGGATCACGAACGGGCGAGGACCAGATGGCGATCGATGACGAGGACAAGCCGAGAACCAAGACCAGCCACGAGATCGGACAGGATTTGTCGCTGTTGTCGGTGGAGGAACTCGACGCGCGGATCGCTTTGCTGAAAGCCGAGATTGCCCGGCTGGAAACCGCGCTGACGATGAAGCGCGCGACACGCGAGGCTGCGGATCGCATCTTCAGATCGTAAACGAAAAGTTGATAGCAGGCCGTGCGCCTGTCTCGTTCTGGGACGGTCGCAAGGGCGCTGTCATGGCAAATCGAGCGTAAACAAATTCGCTCATTTACGCGCGATTAAGCTTTCCCGCCTATTACTGTGGATGTCCATCTTTGGACCGAGTGGCTCCTGTCCACTCTGTTTTGACGCCTCCCTGTTATCAACTTAAAAGCCGCCGGAAACGGCGGCTCTTTTTTGGCCTCGGTATCGTCCGCAGTGCCGGCGTCACGCTTTGGTCATTGACCGCCACAATGCTGTGTCTGAAGCTGCGTTAACCTTTGCGCGCGGGTCCGCTGGACTCCGTGCGAAGGCGGCGTAATGATTTGTTCATCATAAGTCGGTGCGCAGCTTCGCGACCCGGCAAAGTACCCGGTAGTGTGAGGCGTTGATCATGTCCGATGTCGCGCAGGGCGAATCCGCCTTGGTGGTGCTCAGCGAGCGGCTGACCAGTTCGGCTGCGTTCACCGCTCTGTTTCGGGAAGGCATGGATCTGGTCGAGGAGACCGCCGCCTATCTCGACGGCGAGGGGCGCGCCGAAGCCAAGCTGCTCGATCGAGCGGTCAGTCTGACCTATGCCACCGAGAGCATGCGGTTGACCACCCGTTTGATGCAGCTCGCCTCCTGGCTGTTGCTGCACCGGGCGGTGAAGGAAGGCGAGATGACGCTGATTCAGGCCAACCGCGAAAAGACCAAGGTCAAGCTGTCGGCCGCTGACCCCGGCGCGCCGGACGTGCTCGAGCGGTTGCCGGAACAGTTGCAGTCGCTGATCGCGCGGTCGATGAACCTGCAGAGCCGGATCCGCCGGCTGGACTCCAGCATGCACACACCGCCGGAGCCGGTTGCGGTCGGCAATCCGCTGGTGCCGCAGCTCAATATGCTGAAGGCTGCGTTCGAGAACTGAGGTCTCGGCCCCCGGTCGGAATCGAAGTGGCTGTGGCCGGGTTCGTCCCGGCCATTGGCATTTTGGGGGCGGGTTGTCCCCAAGTGTCGCCGATGCTTGCAACCATTTGATACGCCAACGCAAAACGCCCCGCGCGAGCGGAGCGTTTGTCGTATTGGGTCTCGAAGAAGCGGCGAGCAGCCGGCGAAAGGCCGGCGCCGGCTCAATCCTTCTTGAGGAAGCCCGAGAACTTCTTCTGGAAGCGCGACACGCGGCCGCCGCGGTCGAGCACCTGCTGAGTGCCGCCGGTCCAGGCCGGATGCGACTTCGGGTCGATGTCGAGGTTCAGCTTGTCGCCTTCCTTGCCCCAGGTCGACCGCGTCTGGTACTCGGTTCCGTCAGTCATGACGACGGTAATGGTATGATAGTCCGGGTGAATTTCGGTCTTCATGGGTGATCCCTTGCGCTCGCCGGCGCCTGCATCGCGATGATTTCGGGCGAATTTGCCGGGCTCTATATCCCAGCCGCGCCGCGTGCACAAGGCGCAGCACACGATCCGGTGACCGGGGTGTCCCGGATTTGCAAGCCGCGTCGATTGCGGCCTATGTGATGCCGCCTGAAGCGTTTTCCATCGATTTGGCAGTTCCGAATGACGGCACCGAACAAACCGCAGAGCTCCAACTCCGACGCCTCGGCGATCAGTCTGTCGCTGGACGCGATCGCGGCGACTGAGAACGTCGGTCCGCGCACCGGCACGTTGCGGGCGGACGCCGACCCCAGCCAGGTCGAGGAGGTGGCGGCAGTCGTCAAGCGCAGCCGGTTGAAGCCGCTGCTGGCCCTGGCGCCCTACGTGGTCCGCTATCGCGGTCGCGCGATGCTCGCCCTGATGGCGCTGATCGTCGCCGCGGTCACTACGCTGATGGTGCCGATCGCGGTTCGCAGGCTGATCGACTTTGGTTTCAGCGCCGAAGGCATCGAGTTGATCAACAGTTACTTCACCGTGATGCTCGGCGTCGTTGCAGTGCTCGCGGTCGCCAGCGCCGCCCGCTACTATCTGGTGATGACGATCGGCGAGCGGATCGTCGCCGACGTCCGCCGCGACGTGTTCCGGCATCTCACCGCATTGTCGCCGGCGTTCTTCGATTCCGCCCGCAGCGGCGAATTGATCTCGCGGCTCACCGCCGACACCACCCAGATCAAATCGGCGGTCGGCGCCTCGGTGTCGATCGCACTGCGCAACATGCTGCTGTTCGCCGGCGCGATCTCGATGATGGTGATCTCGAGCCCGCGGCTGTCCGGCTTCGTGCTGGCGGCGATTCCGCTGATCGTGATTCCGCTGGTGGCGTTCGGGCGCTGGGTCCGCCGGCTGTCGCGCAACGCGCAGGATACGCTGGCCGATGCCTCGGCCTACGCGGCCGAACTGGTCGGGGCGATCCGCACGGTGCAGGCCTATACCAACGAGCGGGTCGCCAATGCCCGGTTCGGCGGCGCTGTCGAATACTCTTACGATGCGGCGCGTCGATCGACCGCGGCGCGGGCCCTACTCACCGCGATCATCATCTTCATCGTGTTCGCCAGCGTGGTGGCGATCCTGTGGGTCGGTTCTCACGACGTCGCCACCGGCGCCATCACCCCCGGCAGGCTCGGCCAGTTCATCCTGTACGCGGTGTTTGCCGCCTCCAGCCTCGGTCAGCTCAGCGAGGTGTGGGGCGAAGTTTCGGCGGCCTCCGGCGCAGCCGAACGGCTGTTCGAGATTTTGCGGGTGAAGCCGGAGATCGCAGCCCCGGCGCAGCCCAAGGCACTGCCGATGCCGGTGCGCGGCGAGGTGGTTTTCGACAATGTCAGCTTCTCCTATCCGACTCGTCCGGACTTCCTGGCGCTGGACGGCCTGTCGCTGACTATCAAGGCCGGCGAGAAGGTGGCGATTGTCGGACCTTCCGGGGCCGGCAAGAGTACGCTGTTCCACCTGCTGCTGCGGTTCTACGATCCGAAATCCGGCAAGATCGCGCTCGATGGGGTCGCCATCGACACCGCCGATCCGCAGGCGGTGCGCGAGCGGATCGCGCTGGTGCCGCAGGATTCGGTGGTGTTCGCCGCGACCGCGCGCGACAATATCCGGTTCGGCCGCGACGACGCCAACGAACTCGATGTCGAGCGCGCGGCGCAGCAGGCCCATGCCACCGAATTCATCTCGCGCCTGCCGGAAGGCTTCGACACCAAGCTAGGCGAGCGCGGCGTAACGTTGTCGGGCGGCCAGCGTCAGCGCATTGCCATCGCCCGCGCCATCCTGCGCGACGCGCCGCTGCTGCTGCTCGACGAGGCGACCTCGTCGCTCGATGCCGAAAGCGAGGTGCTGGTGCAGACTGCGTTGCAGCAGTTGATGCGTCATCGCACCACGCTGGTGATTGCCCACCGCCTCGCCACCGTGCTGTCTTGCGACCGCATCGTGGTGATGGAACACGGCCGGATCGTCGAGCAGGGCACCCACGCCCAACTCGTCGCCCGCGGCGGTCTCTACGCCCGCCTCGCCAAGCTGCAGTTCGAGGCGGCGTAGGTTCGCGTTTACTCCGAACGGCTGGGTAGGTTCGGATCTCGCGCGGCATGACGGACAGCGTGGATGGTGATCTCGTCTGCGCCGACCTCGTAGAAGATCAGATACGGATAGGGCGTCGTGACCAGACGCCTGACCGCTGCGTCGTCTGTCCGCGTGCCCACTCTCGGATGCGTGCAAAGCAATTCGATCGCGCTTCGAATTCGCACTTGGACACGCTTTGCGCCGTGCGGCGATTGTTCGGCAATATAGGCGAGGATGGCACTGAGATCGGCGAGAGCCGGCTCGGTGAACCGGACCTTCACAGGTCGTACTTGGTCCAAAGCATGCGGACATCTTCATCGGAAGCGAAGGCTCCGCGCTTGGCCGCGGCTTTCGAGCGTTCGATTGCGGCGCGCTCGTCGTCCGACAGCTCGACAACGACGTTATCGTCGCCGGTGAGCTGCAGCACCACCCGCGCAATGTCGTCCTGCAGTTCGGCAGGAAGACTGCGGGCCACTTCCAGCGCCTGATCGAGCAGCTTGGTCATCGCCTGAGACTAGCAATTCTCGGCAGCTTGCGGAAGCTCAGGGACGCCACAGCATGTTCAGCACCGGCCGGCCGGAGCTGTTGAGCTCCTCGCCGGTCACTGCGAAGCCGTTGCGGCGGTAGAATTTGATGGCGCGGTAGTTGTCGGCGTTGACCTTGAGCGTGACCTCGGTCGGCGAACGGCGCTTGGCCTCATCGACCAGCGCCTCAGCGACACCCCAGCCCCAATGTTCCGGCTCAACCACGAGCTGGTCGAGATAGCCGGCCGCGTCGATGGTGACGAAGCCGATGAGCGCGGCGCTCTGTTCGGCGACGATGATCGCGGCCTGCGGCACCAGCTCGGTGCGCCAGCGCTCGCGCCACCAATCGACCCGCTTGGTGAAGTTGATCGCCGGGTAGGCGAGCTGCCAGGTCCGCAGCCACAGCGCGATCGCGGGGTCTTCGTCGGCTTCGGTGTAGGGGCGGAGGGTGAAGGTGGGCATCGCCGTCACCAAGTGCCGTCATTCCTGGGCGGGCGCAGCGCAGCTGCGCACGAACCCGGAAACTGACACGCGCACCGATCGAGATTCCGGGTTCGCCGCTTCGCGGCGCCTCGGAATGACCAACGAGGGGTCGACCACAAGAACAACCTCACCGCTCCGTCAGCTTCAGTTCGATCCGGCGGTTGCGCCTGTAGGCGTCTTCGGTGTCGGCGGTGTCGAGTGGCTGGAATTCGGCGAAGCCGGCGGCGACCAGGCGCTGCGCCGGCACGCCGCGCGACATCAGATATTGCACCACCGAGATGGCGCGGGCGCTCGACAACTCCCAGTTCGACCTGAACGCACCTGTGATCGGCCGCCTGTCGGTGTGGCCGTCGACCCGCACCACCCAGGGCAGCTCGGCCGGGATTTGCTTGTCGAGCTCCTTCAGCGCGTCGGCGACCTTGTCGAGCTCGGCGCGGCCTTCCGGCAGCAGCAGCGCCTGACCGGTATCGAAGAATACTTCGGACTGGAAGACGAAACGATCGCCGACGATGCGGATGTCGGGCCGGTCGCCGAGGATGGCGCGCAGCCGGCCGAAGAACTCCGAGCGGTAGCGCGACAGCTCCTGCACCCGCTGCGCCAGCGCGACGTTCAGGCGCTGGCCGAGGTCCGCGATTCTGCTCTGGGACTCCTTGCCGCGCTTTTCGGATGCGTCGAGCGCGTCTTCCAGCGCGGCGAGCTGGCGACGCAGCGCGGCGATCTGCTGGTTCAGCACCTCGACCTGCGCCAGCGCGCGCGACGAGATCTGCTTCTCCGAATCCAGTGCCTTGTTCAGTTCGCCGGCGCGGCCGGCGGCGTCGTTGCCGGCGCCAGCGAGGCCGTCATACAGGCCCTTGACGCGGTCGCGCTCGCTCTCGGCGGCCGACAATCCCGCGCGCATCTGCGCGAGCTGTTCTTCGAGATTGAGCTTGCCGAGCTTCTCGAGCGACAGGATGTCGTTGAGCTGCGCGATCCTGGCATTCAGCTCGGCCAGCGCTTTGTCCTTGCCGGTGACCTCCTGCGACAGGAAGAACTGCACCACGAGAAATACCGTGAGCAGGAACACGACGCCGAGGATCAGCGTCGACAGCGCATCGACGAAGCCGGGCCAGTAGTTGAAGCCGGACTCCTGCCGGCGGCCACGGGCGAGCGCCATCAGCCCTTCTCCGGCTGGCGCACCAGTTCGGTCAGCAGTTCCTTGATTTCGCGGTTCTGTTCGCCCTGGGCGTCGGCCCATTCGCGGATCATCTGCTGCTCGTTGCGCATATGCGCCACCAGGCTCTGGATCGCGTTGGCGAGGTTGGCCATCGCGGCGGTGGTGGCGCGGTTGGCGCCGCCGTCTTCCAGCGTCAGCCGGAGCCGCTCCAGCGCGGCTTGCAGATCCGCGCTGCCGGCGAGCACGCCGTCTCCCGTCTGGCCGCGCACGGCCGAGGCCAGCCAGTCTTCGAGGTCGGTATAGAACCGATTCTGCGCCTGGCTGGATTGCAGGTCGAGAAAGCCGAGGATCAGCGATCCGGCGAGACCGAACAGTGACGACGAGAACGAAATCCCCATGCCGCCGAGCGGCGCGGCGAGCCCCTCCTTCAGCGTGTCGAACAGTGAGCCGGCATCGCCGGTGACCTTCAGGCTGCCGATCACCGCGCCGATCGAGCCGACGGTTTCGATCAGGCCCCAGAAGGTGCCGAGCAGGCCGAGGAACACCAAGAGCCCGGTCATGTAGCGAGAGATGTCGCGGGCCTCGTCCAGCCGTGTGGCGATCGAGTCGAGCAGGTGCCGCATCGTCTGCGGCGAGATCGCGATCCGTCCCGAACGTTCGCCGCCGAGGATCGCCGCCATCGGCGCCAGCAGGCTCGGCCTTCTGTCGAGCGCCAGCCCGGGATCGTTGAGGCGGAAATTGTTGACCCAACTGACCTCGGGATACAGCCGGACCACCTGGCGGAAGGCCAGCACGATGCCGATCACCAGCACCGCGCAGATCAGGCCGTTGAGGCCCGGATTGGCCATGAACGCGGCCAGGATCTGCTTGTACAGCACCACCACGATCAGCGCGCACAGCACCAGGAACACCAGCATCCGCACCAGGAAGATTCGCGGCGACGACAGCTTGTCGAGTTCGATCTCCATCGCGCGGTGCGGGGAAGGGCCTGAAGCCATCGTCGGTTCTGTCTCCGGTTTGCCGGAAGCGGCTGTTTCACCCAATATGGCACAGCGCGGCCCGGAAGGAAGCCGCCGCGGCGGTTATCCGCGTCCGCGTGGGCCGAGGAACTCGAATCCGAAACGTCGACGCGGCCAAGACGTATCTGCCGGTTCAGCATGGCAGTCGAACGACGGGTGGATGATGACAGGTGTGTATCTCGGAGCGCTGGCGGGAATCGCGGTGGCGCTGGCGGTGCTGATGGCGGGCGCCTGGGTGGTGCAGCAGCGCACCGGCAATTCCGGCTGGGTCGACACCATCTGGACGTTCTCGCTTGGGCTGACCGGCGCGGTCTCGTCGCTGGCGCCGGTCGACGGCACGGCGCCGGACGCGCGGCAATGGCTGGTCGCGGTGCTGGTCGCGGCGTGGTCGGCCCGGCTCGGTTCGCACATCGCCGCCCGCACCCGGCACGTCACCGACGATCCGCGCTACGCCGCCTATGCGGCGCAATGGGGTGCCGACGCGCCGAAGAAGATGTTCTTTTTCCTGCAGAATCAGGCCTACGGCAGCATCCCGCTGGTGTTCGCGATCTTCGTCGCCGCGCATGCGCCGGCCGGCAGCCTGCGGCTGCAGGACTATGTCGGCGCGCTGATCCTGATCGTGGGGATCGCCGGCGAAGGGCTGGCCGATTCCCAGCTCAAGGCGTTCCGCGAAGATCCGGCCAACAAGGGCAAGGTCTGCGACGCCGGCTTGTGGCGGTGGTCGCGGCATCCGAACTACTTCTTCCAGTGGTTCGGCTGGCTGGCCTATCCGGTGATCGCGATTCCGTTCGCCGAGCCGCTGTCGTACCTCTGGGGCTACGCGGCGCTGCTGGCACCGCTGTTCATGTACTGGATCCTGGTGTACGTCACCGGCATTCCGCCGCTCGAGGAGCAGATGCTGAAATCGCGCGGCGACCGCTACCGTGACTACCAGGCCCGAACCTCGATGTTCTTTCCGCTGCCACCGCGGCGCTCCGGCGCATCATGAACGCGCTCGCCTCGCTGATCGACATCGCCGAGCGGGTGCCGCTGCCGGATGCTGTGATCCGCCTCGGCATCCGGGCGCTGTGCGCGCGGACCGCCGCGAAGATGTCGCGCGGCAATCCGGCGACTGACGCCGCGCTCGCGCAGGCGATGGCCGCACGCGCGGTCGCCGAGCATACCGATGCGGCCAATGCTCAGCACTATGAGGTGCCGGCGGTGTTCTTCGGCAAGGTGCTCGGGCCGCACCGCAAGTACTCGTCGTGCTTCTATCGCGATGACGAAACCGACTTGGCGCAGGCCGAGGCGGAGGCGTTGCGGCTGACGATCGAGCACGCCGACCTGCGTGACGGCCAGTCGATTCTCGAACTCGGCTGCGGCTGGGGCTCGCTGTCGCTGGCGATGGCCGAGCAGTTTCCCCATGCGCGGATCGTGTCGGTGTCGAACTCGGTGTCGCAGCGCGAGTACATCGAACGCGAGACCGCGGCGCGGCGGCTGATGAATCTGCGCGTCGTGACCAGCGACATGAACGTGTTCGAGCCGCACGAGAAGTTCGACCGGGTGGTTTCGGTCGAGATGTTCGAGCACATGATGAACTGGCGCAAGCTGATGGGCTGGATCCGGGGCGGGCTGAAGCCGGACGGGTCGTTCTTCATGCACGTCTTCAGCCACCGCCGCGGTGCTTACTTGTTCGACAGCGCCGACCGTGCCGACTGGATCGCACGGCATTTCTTCGCCGGCGGAGTGATGCCGAGCCATCGGCTGATCCAGCAGTATGCCGATCTGTTCAAGATCGACGAGCAATGGCGCTGGAGCGGCCGTCACTACCAGCGCACGGCGGACGACTGGCTGATCAATTTCGACAAGCACCGGGGCGAGATCGAAACCATTCTGCGGCCGGTGTACGGCGACGACACCGCGTTGTGGATGCAGCGTTGGCGCTGGCTCTTCCTCGCCACCTCGGGCCTGTTCGGCTACGCCGACGGCGACGAATGGGGCGTCAGCCACTACCGTCTGAAGCCGGCTTGACGGCTCCGCAAGGGCGCGACCTGTTGTCGCTCTGCTCATGGTGCAAACCTCAGTGGCTCGCGCGTCCGTTGCAGCGCAACTCGGCCGCTCCAATTCACAACACAGTGAACTACAGCGTTTCTGCGTCATCCGGGGCCGCAAAATCCCGCTTAAGAAACAGCTAACTACATGGAACTAATCGGTTCTTGGTTCCCTCGCCGCCACGGCAAAATTGATCCGGCGCAATGCGGGTAGCGGTACTTTCCCTAGTTTTGCCTTCGACGAAAGCAGGAGGTGTGACGTGTTTTTGGATTCTGTCGGATCGCTCGTGTTGTTCCTGACGTGCGCCGTCGGCCCTGCGTTGATAGCGTATCTCGTCGTTGACGATCTGTGGCGAAAGGCGACCCAGCGGGCCCAACCGCAGCCGCCGGCTCCGGTGGTGACGGCGAAGCAGCCTGCGAAGCGTAGCGGCTGGTTCGCCTGGGCTAACTGAGTTCTACGAGCCGAGTCTCGCGTTCAAGACGGGCGCACCCGCCGTCGAGCCTAACGGGTGCTCATCGCAAACAGTGAGGAAAGAGCCTTGACCATTGTTGCATTGATCGCAGCGATCTACGGGCTGGTCGGCCTGATCGGTCTGGTGGCCTTGATCATCGGCGGCCGTGAGGTCGTGGCGCAGAACGCGCACTGGAAGCGCTTCGACGACGCGCATTACTGGGATGATGCGGCCGAAGACTGGCGGCCGCACGAGCAAACGCGCACGTCGCAGGCCGTCACGGCCTGATTGGACGTTCTGCGCCTGCAACGCCAGTGGCGCAGCGTCGAACATTCCGAAAGCCGGCGTCCGCGCTCAGCGGATGCCGGCTTTTTCTATTCGTCGGCGACGTATTCGAGGATGTCGCCGGGCTGGCAGTCGAGCGCGGCGCAGATCCGCTCCAGCGTCTCGAAGCGAATGCCCTTCACCTTGCCTGACTTCAGAAGCGAGACGTTCTGCTCGGTGATGCCGATGCGCTCGGCGAGTTCCTTCGAACGCATCTTGCGCCGCGCCAGCATCACGTCGAGATTGACCACGATCGCCATCGACTAGACGAAGCTCGCGTTTTCATCGGCAAGTCGTGCCGCCTCGCGCATCACCGCCGCGACTGCGATCAGTACGCCACCGACGATCACCGAGACGTAATCGTTGCTCAAGAAGGTCAGCACCAGCAGCCGCTGCCCGGGCGGGTTGCCGAGCGACAGCGCGAGCGCCAACGCAGTTGCCGTGATCGGGCCGAGCGCGCCCTGCGCCAGCACCGCGATGCCGAAGCGCTGCAGGTGGGTTGCGGCTGTGGCGGTGAAGACCTGGCCGCGGGCGAACTCGGCGAACAGCGCTCGCACGTTCAACAGCCCCCACAGCATCACAGCAATCGGCACGGCGATGATGATCGCCGCCAGCGCCTGATTGCCGGCGTCGAGCGGCAACTGATTGCCAACTTCGCCGAGCTTCGCCAGCAGCAGATTGCGTGCCCAGCTCGGCACCACGAACGCGGCGCCGACCAGCGCGCCGATCAGCACGATTCCAATCGTGGTCACCCATCCCATCGCCCGTGACAGTCGTACGAGTCTGGCGGCGGCTGGATCAGCCAATCCAAGCGCGGCGCCGGCGGATGTTCGTGCTTGCATCGGGAAGCTCCATCATCTATTTCGAGATGAAATTATCGTAAAACGATAATTTATCATCGTCAAGATAGGATGAGCGTCATGCGCTTCCCCGCCTCGTTCAAATTCGCTGCCGCCGCCATGGCGCTCGGCGCCCTGGCCGCCTGCAGCTCCGTTCCGGTCACCTCGATGGTCAAGCTCGCGCGCACCGATCTGTCGGCAACAGATCCGGCGGCGCTGCGCATTGCGGTGCGGCTGCCGCAGGGCCTGCGCCCGCGCCGCGTGACGCTGCGCGTCACCGTGGCGGTCGGCGCGGAGAAACGCGAGCAGGCGTTTGTGCTGGCCGATCTGGACGATCCCGGCGAATTGCTGTCGCTGGCGGGTGAAGTGACGAGCGACACCATGATCTATGCTTTCCGGATTGTACCCGCGGACGTGCCGCGGCTGCTCGCCGTTCGTGACGAGATGGCCGCCTACAAGGCGAAGGGCGAGCGCGGCTCGCTGACGATCGGGGTCGGCGCCGAAGCGTGCCGCACCGGCACGCTGCCGGCAAAGACGCTGATCACGACCTATCTGAAGACCGAACACGCCGGCGACTTCTTCCCGCTGACGCGCGACGTCGACCTGCGCAAGGACGTGCCGAAAGAGGCCGTCCCTGAACGGATTCCGCTTTGCGGCTAACGCGCGGGCGGCCCAACCTCTCCCCGCGCGCGGGGAGAGGTCGACCGGCGAAGCCGGGCGGGTGAGGGGGCGTCTCCGCGAGTCCGAGCGTCTCGACCTGTGAGTTCGTAAGTCCAGATGACCGACATCCGCGCTCGGCGGCGTGGAAACGTCCCCTCATCCCACCCTTCTCCCCGCGCGCGGGGAGAAGGAGCAGGCAGTGCATCGAATGATGCAGCTCAATTCTTCGGGCAGGTCGGCGGCGTGTCGTCGGACCATTCCGGCGCGGCCAGCTCCAGATCGTGCAATCCGAGCAATCCGATTGCGCGCAGCGCCATGTGGTCGATCATTTCCGCGATCGAGCGCGGCCGCTGATAGAACGCCGGCGACAGCGGCGCCACGATGGCGCCGATCTCGGTCGCCTGCGCCATGCTGCGGATATGGCCGAGATGCAGCGGCGTCTCGCGCAGCATCAGCACCAGCCGGCGCCGCTCCTTGAGCTGCACGTCGGCGGAGCGTACCAATAGATTGTCGAGATCGCCATGCGCGATCGCCGACAGGGTGCGGATCGAGCACGGCGCCACGATCATGCCGGAGGTGCGGAACGAGCCGGAGGCGATGCAGGCGCCGACATCGTCGATCTTGTGAAAGCGATGCACCAGGTCGGCGGCGTGATCGAGCGCGTTGGGGCCGACCTCGTAGGCGATGGTCCGCCTTGCGGCTTTCGACACCACCAGATGCACTTCGCAATCGACCGAGGCCAGCAGTTCGACCACCCGCAGCCCCACCGCGGCGCCCGAGGCGCCGCTGATGCCGACCACGATGCGGTGCTGCGTGCTCATCGGATCAGTCGGCGCTGCCCGGCCGCCGGCTGATGTTCCGGCGACAGCCCGAGGCTCGTCCACATCGCATCGACCCGCGCGATCACGTCCTTGTCCATCTCCAGCACCTTGCCCCACTCGCGCTCGGTTTCGGTGCCGATCTTGTTGGTGGCGTCGATGCCGAGCTTACCGCCGAGTCCGGATTTCGGCGAGGCGAAGTCGAGATAATCGATCGGGGTGTCGCTGATCGACACCATGTCGCGAGAGGTGTCGCACCGCGTCGAAACCGCCCACATCACGTCGGCCCAGTCGCGGACATCGACGTCGTCGTCGACGATGATCAACAGCTTGGTGTAGCTGAACTGCGGCAGCATCGACCACAGCCCCATCATCAGCCGCCGCGCCTGGCCGGGGTAGCGCTTCTTGATCGAGGCGACCGCGATCCGATAGGAGCAGGCCTCCGGCGGCAGCCACAGATCGACGATCTCAGGGAATTGCCGTCGCGCGACCGGGAGGAACACGTCATTGAAGGCTTCGCCGAGCCGGGACGGTTCGTCCGGCGGCCGTCCCGTATAGGTCGACAGATAGATCGGATGCCGCCGCATGGTGATGGCGGTGATCCGCATCACCGGGAATTCCTCGACCGCATTGTAATAACCGGTGTGGTCGCCATACGGCCCCTCCGGCGCGGTCTCGGTCGGCGACACGAAGCCTTCGAGCACGATCTCGGCGTCGGCCGGCACGCTGAGCGGAATGGTCTGGCACGGGATCAGGCTTGGCCGCTCGCCGCCGAGCAGGCCGGCGAATTTGATCTCCGACACCGTCTCCGGCAGCGGCAGCACTGCGGAGAGAATCATCGACGGATCGGCGCCGATCACGATCGCGACCGGCATCTCGCGCTTCTCGGCTTTCCACTGGTGGTGATGCTTGGCGCCGCCGCGATGCGCCAGCCAGCGCATGATGAGGCGGTCCTTGCCCAGCACCTGCATCCGGTAGACGCCGACATTGTCGGTGCCGTGCGCGTCGGGCGGCGGCTTGGTGAAGACCAGCCCCCAGGTGATCAGCGGCGCCGGCTCACCCGGCCACGGGATCTGCACCGGCAGCCGGCCGAGATCGACCGCATCGCCGGTCAGCACGACCTCCTGCACGGGCGCCGATTTCGCCAGCTTCGGCCGCATCGCCAGCGCAGCTTTGGCCATCGGCAGCTTGCTCAAAGCGTCGGTCAGGCTCTGCGGCGGGGCAGGTTCGCGCATCTCGGCGAGCGCTTCGCCGAGCCGCGACAGATTCTCCGGCAGGATGCCGAGGCCCCAGGCCACTCGTTCGACCGTGCCGAACAGATTGACCAGGATCGGCATCTCCGACGGCCTGCCGTCGGCCTTGATCGGGTTTTCGATCAGAAGCGCGGGACCGCCGGCATGCAGCACGCGACGATGAATCTCGGTGAGGTCGTGAACGACCGACACCGGCTTGCGGATGCGCTGCAATTGTCCGCGGGATTCGAGATAGGCGCTGAACGCCCGCAAATCCGGGAACGGCGGTTTGACGCGGTTCAGCATGATGTCTCCCTGCGGAGACAACTGGTCAGCACCTGCCATCGCCCCTGTCTTTGATCAGGCGCAAAGAAGTACCGTCAGGGCCGGGTTACGCGGGTTGTTCACGATAAGGTGGCCCATGTCGGTATCCAATTCATCCGTCTCCAGGATGCCCGTGCCGCTTGCCCTCGCGACGCGGGTGTTGCCGCTGTTGCCGCTGCAGGTGCTGCTCGGAATCTGCTTGCGCGAAATTCGCGCGCGCCATCCCCGGATCTTCGATCGCCTCGGTCCGCACACCGGCAAGCGCTACGGCCTCGCGCCGACCGATCTGCCGATTGCGTTCGTGCTCGAACCGCGTCGGATGAATCCGCGGGTCACGGTGGTGCGTACGCTGCCGACCAATATCCATGCGCGGATCGCGGGGCCGCTGTCGGCGCTGATCGGTATGACCGACGGCTCCTATGACGGCGACGCGCTGTTCTTCTCACGCGACATCGAAATCGACGGCGACATGGAAGCGGTGGTCGCGCTGCGCAATGCGATCGACGATTCCCGCGTCGACTTCCTGAAAGAGTCGGTGGCGTGGTTCGGCCCGCTGGCGGCGCCGATCGAACGGATCTTGCGCAGCCTGGTCGGCGCGCAACCCGGCTATCGCGAAGAGCTGGGTGTCGGAGGCGGAGGTTAGAGCATGGAACTGATCTGTCCCGCTGGTACGCCGGCGGCGCTGCACGATGCCGTCGCCGCAGGTGCCGATGCGATCTATTGCGGCTTCAACGACGAAACCAACGCGCGCAACTTCCCCGGGCTGAACTTCAGCCGCGAGGAGATGCGGGAGTCGATCGCACACGCGCATCGCTACGGCACCAAGGTGCTGGTCGCGATCAACACCTTCGCGCGCGCCGGCAATGTCGAGCTGTGGCAGCGCGCGGTCGACGACGCGGTCGAAGCGGAGGCCGATGCGGTGATCCTCGCCGACGTCGGCGTGATGGATTATTGCGCCAAGACCCATCCGGAGCAGCGGTTGCACGTCTCGGTGCAGGCGGCGGCCGCCAATCCGGATTCGATTCGGTTCTATGTCGACAGCTTCAACGCGCAGCGCGTGGTGCTGCCGCGCGTGCTCAGCGTCCAGGAAATCGCCGCAATCACCAAAGAGGTGAAGGTCGAGACCGAGGTCTTCATTTTCGGCGGCCTGTGCGTGATGGAAGAGGGGCGCTGCTCGCTGTCGTCCTACGCCACCGGCAAGTCGCCGAACATGGACGGTGTCTGCTCCCCGGCCGCCTCGATCCAGTATCGCGAAGAGAACGGGTCGCTGGTGTCGCGGCTCGGTGATTTCACCATCAACAAATTCGCCAAGGGCGAGGCTGCGGCTTATCCGACGCTGTGCAAGGGCCGCTACCAGACCGACGAAGGCTGCGGCTATCTGTTCGAAGACCCGGCCAGTCTCGATGCCACCACGATGCTGCCGGACCTGCGCGCCGCCGGCGTCGCGGCGTTGAAGATCGAAGGCCGCCAGCGCGGCCGAGCCTATATCGAGCGGGTGGTGAAGACCTTCAAGGACGTGCTCGCTGCGCTCGACGACGGACGGCCGTTGCCGGTCGACGCGCTGCGCGGCCTCACCGAAGGCCAGTCCACCACCACCGGCGCCTACAAAAAGACCTGGCGCTGACAGCGTGGCGCCGACGCCCGTCGGCGCCGAGTGATTTTTCGCGAACCACCCACAGCGAGGCTACTCCCATGCAACTCACGCTTGGACCGGTGCTGTTCAACTGGAAGCCGGAAGAGTGGCGCGACTTCTATTTCCGCATCGCCGACGAAGCGCCGGTCGACACCGTCGTGGTCGGCGAGGTGGTGTGTTCGAAGCGTCAGCCGTTCCTCGAGGAGCACATCCCGGCGGTGGTCGAACGCCTTGCCGGCGCCGGCAAGAAAGTGCTGATGGGCTCGCTGGTGCTGATGTCGCTGCCGCGCGAGCGCAAGGCGATGGCCGAGCTCGCCGACGACGACGGCTTCATGATGGAGGTCAACGACCTCTCTTGCCTCGGCATGCTCGGCGGCAAATCCCACGCCATCGGTCCGTTCGTGAACATCTACAACGAGTCGACCGCTGCGTATTTCGCCTCGCGTGGCGCCAGCCGGATCTGCCTGCCGCCGGAGCTGCCGCTGTCGGCGATCCGCAGCATCGCCAAGTCGCTGCCCAATGTGTCGTTCGAGGTGTTCTCGTTCGGCCGAGTGCCGCTGGCGATCTCGGCGCGCTGCTATCACGCCCGGCTCAACAAGCTCGCCAAGGACAACTGCAAATTCGTCTGCGAGCAGGACCCCGACGGTCTCGCCGTGACGACGCTCGATGACGAGCCGTTCCTGGCGATGAACGGCGTGCAGACGCTGTCCTACACCTGCGCCAGCCTGCTCGGAGATATCGACAAACTGAAGGACGCCGGCGTCTCCTCGATGCGGCTGTCGCCGCAGCAGTGCGACATGGTGGCGGTCGCCAAGCTGTATCGCGACGTGATCGACGGCAAGATCGCAGTGGCCGAAGGCGCGCAGAAGCTCGACCAGCTCTACCCGCTGAAGAAGTCCAACGGCTTCCTGTTCTCCAAGCCGGGTGCGGCGTTCGTCACCGACAGCGGTGACGTCCGGCGGATCGTGCCGGCGGCGTAAGCACGCGGACTAGTTGAGGTTCGGCGCCTCGCGGCACAAATAACCGTCACCCTCCGCGCAAGCGGAGGGTCCAGTACGGCGGTGCGCTGATCCGTGAAGCAAAGCTCTGGAATACTGGATCGCCCGCCTGCGCGGGCGATGACGACCCTTGGTGTGGCAATGCGGAGCACCACGCTTCCACGTCATGCTTGGGCTTGACCCGCCTGCGGGGCCGCAGCCCCTTCGGCGCGGCGAGGGCCCGCGCATCCATCGCGTACGTCAGCGCGCTCAACAGCATCATGTGAAGAAGATGGATCGCCGGGTCGAGCCCGGCGATAACGACCGTTCAGGGGTAGCCGTCTGCGATCAGCGTCTGCTCAGCGCTTCAGGTCAGCGGCTTCAGGATCCGCGCGAGTTCGGCGTGGATGGTCTCGTTGCCGCACACAATGTCGCCGGTCTTGAGCACGTCGCCGCCGTTGATGTCGCCGACGGTGCCGCCGGCCTCGCGGATCATCACGATGCCGGCCGCGATGTCCCAGGGCGACAGGTTGCGTTCCCAGAAGCCGTCGAACCGGCCGGCCGCGACTGCGGCGAGATCGAGTGAGGCGGTGCCCATGCGGCGCAGGCCCGCGACCTTCGGCTGCAGCGCCACCATCTCGCGCTGGTTCTGCGCGAAGTCGCCGCGGCCGATATGCGGCAGGCCGCAGCCGATGACACAGTCGTGGAGTTCGCGGCGATTGGCGACGCGCAGCCGCGTATCGTTGAGGAACGCGCCCTTGCCGCGCTCGGCGATGTACAGCTCCTCATTGGCCGGATTGTAGATCAGGCCTGCGATCATCGTCCCCTCGCGCTCGAGACCGATCGAAATCGCAAAGTGCGGGATGCCGTGCAGGAAGTTGGTGGTGCCGTCGAGCGGGTCGACGATCCAGCGATGGCTCTTGTCGGCGCCTTCGCGCGTGCCGCCTTCTTCGCCGAGGAAGCCGTAGCCCGGCCGCGCCTTCGTCAGATCCTCGTACAGCATCTCCTCGGCCCGCTTGTCGGCGCGTGACACGAAGTTCGCCGGGCCCTTCAGCGAGACCTGGAGATTCTCGATCTCGCCGAAGTCGCGCTTGAGGCTGCGGCCGGCGCGGCGCGCGGCCTTGACCATGACGTTGATGAGGGCGGAATGGATCATGGTCTGGTCTCGTGACGACCTGAAAACGGTCTGGTCGGAAGGGGATGTGTGGAGTTTGCGGCCGCAAGGGGTGCCCTTTGCGGCGGGCGGCGTCAACCCCGGATCATTTGCTGCCGCCGATCCAGGTGCGCGCCGCTTCTTCGGCCTTGGCGCGGTCCTCGGCCGACATCTGCGCCAGTGTCTGGTCGAGCAAGAGATCGCCCTTACCGGCGGTCTTGGCGACCAGATGCCATTTCATCGCCTCGTTGATGTCGCGCGGCGCGCCCTGTCCGGTGACCAGAACGTGGGCGAGGCGGTTCTGGGCGATCGGGTTGTTGGCGCGTGCGGCCTTGCGCAGCAGCGCCACCGCGGCCGGTTCGTTCTTCGGAGTGCCGGTGCCGTTGTACAGCGCGATGGCATATTCGACCTGGGCCGGGACGTTGCCGGCGAGCGCGGCGGCCTGCAGCAGCCGCACCGACTGTTCGATGTTCTTTGTCACCCCGGTACCTTCCTTATAGAAGGTCGCGAGCGCGTATTGGGCTTCCGGATTGCCGGCGTCGGCAGACATCCTGAGCAATTCGGCGGCGCGCTTGACGTCCTGCGGGAAGGTCTGGCCGTCGAGATACAGCAGCGCCAGATTGTAGGCAGCCTTCGGCTCGCCGAGCTTGGCGGCCTGCGCCAGCCATTTGGCGGCCTCTTCGCGGTTCGGCGGACCGCCGCGGCCGCCCATGCGGGCCATCGCCAGCGCAAACATTCCCTCGCGATCGCCGAGATCGGCGGCGCGCGCGTACCATTCGACGGCTTTCTTGTAGTCGCGCTTGACCCCGAGGGCGTTGGCGTAAAGCTCGCCCAGCATGGTCATGGCCTTGGCGTCGTTGTCGGCGGCACGCTTCTGCGCCAGCTCGAACGCGGTCTTGTAGAAGCCGCGCTGATAGGCGCCGTACACCAGATCGACGTTGGGATCCTCGGCCGCGGTCGCGCCGCCACCCTCAGGACTGGCCTTGGCGTCGGGTTTGTCGGCCGGCTTCTTGGCCTTGTCCTTCGCCTCGGTGGCGGGTGCCTTGGCCGGTGCCGGCGGCCTGGGCTTCGGCTTTTCCGGCTCCAGCGGCTTTGGGAACGGGTTGGGCCCGGACGGCGGCGACAGCGAGACTTGCGCCGCCGCGCCGGTGGCAAGCAGCAACGAAGCCGCAACAATCGCGAACGCGCGCAGCGCCTTCATCATCGAATCCAATGTGTCATTGCCGGGGGGCGGCAGCGAAGCCTTGGCGCAGCGCTTCGCCGGCGTCCGCCAGCGCGGCCGTGGGATCGTCGGCGCTCCAGATGAAGTCGCCCACCAGCACGAAATCGGCACCCGCTGTGGCGAATTGATGGACGTCGTCGCGGCTGGTCGCATAGCCGACGCAAGGCGGCTCGAACAATTCTGCCCACCAGTCCAGGCGCTCGGCAATCGCCTCGGCCGAAGGCCGGGTTCCGTCGGCGCCGGGCTCACCGAACAGCACGTAGTCGGCTCCGGCTTCGCCGGCGATCATCGAATCATGGCGGGTTTCCAGTCCGCCGACCCCGGCGATGCGGGACGGCTGCAATTGCGGTAGCCATTCCTGCATCGCCTGGAGGCCGGACAGATGCGCCCCATCGGCGCCGCCGCGCGCCACCAGATCGGCGTGGCCCTCGACCAGCAGCGCCCCGCCGCCTGCCTGCACCACCGGCGCCACCGCCTTGATCCGCGACGTCAGGGTTCGCGGATCGGACGGCTCCAGCCGCAGCAGCACCGCCGCGATATCGGCGGCGGCGAGCAGCTTCGGCAGGGCCGCGACCAGGGCGGCGGGATCGGCAGTCACCGGCGTCGCCAAATACAGGCGCGGCGCCGGACGCGATGGAGCAGGCTTGGCGTTCATACGGCTCAGGCGGCCTTCTTGGTTTCGAGCTCGGCGCTCCACTCGCCCTTGGCGGCGAGCGAGTTCATCCGGGCCCGGTGCGTGAACGCGGCCTGACCGGCCGCGACGTTTTCGGCCTTGCCCGACCACGCCTTCTGCGGCGCGGCCTGCAGGGCACGGCCGTACGAGAAGGTGAGGCCCCAGGGCAGGCCGCCGATCTTGTTCATGGCATCGAGATGCGCCGTCGCTTCTTCGTCCGACTGGCCGCCGGACAGGAAGGCGATGCCCGGAACCGCCGACGGCACGCAGGCCTTCAGCAGCTTCACGGTCTTTTCGGCGACTTCCTGCACCGACGCCTTCTTAGCCGATTTCTTGCCGGGGACCGCCATGTTCGGCTTCAGGATCATGCCTTCGAGGGCGACGCGCTGGAAGTAGAGTTGCTGGAAGGTTTCCTTCAGCACCCATTCGGTGACGTTGTAGCAGGTGTCGATGTCGTGGCCGCCGTCCATCAGCACCTCGGGCTCGACGATCGGCACGATCTGCGCCTGCTGGCACAGCGCCGCATAGCGCGCCAGCGCATGGGCGTTGGTCATGATCGCGGTGTGGGTCGGCACGCCGCGGGCGGTGTCGATGTCGATCACCGCGCGCCATTTCGCGAAGCGGGCGCCCTGCTTGTAGTATTTCGCCAGCCGTTCGGCGAGCTTGTCGAGGCCGACCGTGATGGTCTCGCCGGGGCAGTTCGGCAGCGGCTGGGTGCCTTCGTCGACCTTGATGCCGGGGATGCTGCCGGCCTGCTCGATCAGCTTCACCAGCGGGGTGCCGTCGGCGGCGTTCTGCCAGATCGTCTCGTCGTACAGGATCACGCCGGAGACGTAGTCGCTCATCGCTTCGTTGGAGCGGAACAGCATCTCGCGATAGTCGCGGCGGTTGGTCTCGGTCGACTCCACCCCGATCACGTCGAACCGCTTCTTGATCGTCCCCGACGACTCGTCGGCGGCGAGAATGCCCTTGCCGGGCGCGACCATGGCGCGAGCGATCTGGTTCAAGTCAGCGAGGTTCATCGCGTCTCTCCTTTGGCTGTTCTTGTTGGTTCGGGAAGCCGTTCGGACAGCGTCTTAGACAATGCCGAGGAAGATGGCGAGGGCACGATTGACCGCGGCCATGTCGTCGGTAGAACCGCGGCCAACGTCATCCCCCGCGAAGGCGGGGGAACCAGTATTCCAGAGCGCTCGTGTTCGATCCGCCGTTCACTGCCATACTGGATCGCCCGCCTTCGCGGGCGATGACGAGAAAGAATGCAGTAAGGACGGGCGCGTCATTTCCCGTCGTCGCCCCAGACTTCGATCATCATATCGCCAAGCTGCTCAAGGAGCTCTTGTTCTTCTGCACTTGCGTTGATGGCGGCGCAGGCCCGGCGAATTTTTGCCTTGATCTCTGGAGCGTCCAAGTCAGGGAGCGGCGGGTCGGTCGGCCGCAGTCCAGGCGCCGTCATCTCGGCTCGGAGCTGCCGCGCAGCCTCCCGAGCCCGCTCTTCAGAATCGCGATCGTCACTGGTGCCCACCGTGATGACCTCTGCGGAACTCGGTCCTGCGATCCGCACCACATCCTGTTCGGAATGTAGGTGCGGAGCGAGGTATCTACAACCTGGGCGTTCTTCGAGACCGAGTGGGCGTGAGTTGGGCCTACTTCGCCCGCAGCACTTCCACGCCCGGCAGCGGCTTGCCTTCCATCCACTCCAGGAAGGCGCCGCCGGCGGTCGAGATGTAGGTGAAGTCGTCGGCAACGCCGGCGTGGTTGAGCGCCGCGACGGTGTCGCCGCCGCCGGCGACCGACACCAGTTTGCCGGCCTTGGTCCGCTTGGCGGCATGCTTGGCGGCTTCGACCGTGCCCTTGTCGAACGGCGTCAGTTCGAACGCGCCGACCGGCCCGTTCCACACCAGGGTGGCGGCGTCGTCGATCGCGGCGTGGATGCGCTCGATCGAGCGCGGGCCGACGTCGAGGATCATGCTGTCCGGCGGGATTGCGTCGAGCCCATAGGCGAACGACGGCGCGTTGGCCTCGAAGTGATACGCCACGGTGGCGTCCACGGGGAGGATGATGGCGCAGTTGGCGGCCTCGGCCTTGTTCATGATCCGCAGCGCGGTTTCCGCCAGATCCTTCTCGCACAGCGACTTGCCGACCTTGACGCCCTGAGCATGCAGGAAGGTGTTGGCCATGCCGCCGCCGATCACCAGCGCCTGCACCTTGGTGACAAGGTTTTCGAGAAGATCGATCTTGCTCGACACCTTGGCGCCGCCGACGATCGCGATCACCGGCTTTGCCGGCGCTTCCAGCGCCTTGTTCAGCGCGTCGAGCTCGGCCTGCATGGTGCGGCCCGCATAGGCCGGCAGCTTGTGGCCGAGGCCCTCGGTCGAGGCGTGGGCGCGGTGCGCGGCCGAGAACGCGTCGTTGACCCAGATGTCGCCGAGCTCTGCGAGCTTTTCGACGAACGCCGGGTCGTTCTTCTCTTCCTCGGGATGAAAGCGGGTGTTCTCCAGGCAGAGGATATCGCCGTCCGCCATCGCGGCAATCGCCTTCGCCGCCGGCTCGCCGACGCAGTCCTCGGCGAAGCCTACCGGCTTCTTGATGACGTCGGCGAGCGCGGCAGCCACCGGCTTCAGCGAGTTCTTGTCGTCGCGGCCCTTCGGCCGGCCGAAATGCGCCAGCAGGATCACCTTGCCGCCCTTGCCGGCGATCTCGGTGATGGTCGGCGCGACACGCTCCAGCCGGGTGGTGTCGGTCACCTTGCCGGAATCCATCGGCACGTTGAGATCGACGCGCAGCAGCACGCGTTGGCCTTTGACGTCGACATCGTCGAGGGTACGGAATGATTTGGTCATGATGAACCCTGTGTGTGGGGCCCATCCTTCGAGACGCCTCGCTGCGCTCGGCTCCTCAGGATGAGGTTTCCAAAGCGGCGAGGAGACGAGCTCCTCGCGCCAGACAAAGTCCTCATGGTGAGACCGGGCGAAAGCCCGCGTCTCGAACCATGAGTTCACAAGTATCAGGTCGTCAGATCAGCTTGCTCATCGCCACGGCGGTGTCGGCCATGCGGTTGGAGAAGCCCCATTCGTTGTCGTACCACGACATCACCCGAACCAGCGTGCCGTTCTGCACCTTGGTCTGGTCCATGTGGAAGGTGGACGAGTGCGGATCGTGGTTGAAGTCGATCGAGACGTTCGGCGCGTCGGTGGTGCCGAGAATGCCCTTCAGCTCCTGCTCGGCGGCGCGCTTGATCGCCTCGTTGATCTCTTCCTTGGTGGTGGCCTTCTTGGCGATGATCTTGAGGTCGACCACCGAGACGTTCGGGGTCGGCACCCGGATCGCGACGCCGTCGAGCTTGCCCTTCAGCTCCGGCAGCACCAGGCCGATCGCCTTGGCGGCGCCGGTCGAGGTCGGGATCATCGACATCGCCGCAGCGCGGGCGCGGTAGAGATCCTTGTGCATGGTGTCCAGCGTCGGCTGGTCGCCGGTGTAGGCGTGGATCGTGGTCATGAAGCCGGTCTCGATGCCGACGGTGTCGTTCAGCACCTTGGCGACCGGGGCCAGGCAATTGGTGGTGCACGAGCCGTTCGACACCACCATGTGGTCCTTGGACAGGGTCGCGTGGTTGACGCCGTACACGATGGTCGCGTCGGCGCCGTCCGACGGGGCCGAGACGAGGACGCGCTTGGCGCCGGCGGTCAGCAGCGCGGCAGCCTTGTCACGCGCGGTGAAGATGCCGGTGCACTCCATCGCGATGTCGACGCCGATGTCCTTGTAGGGCAGCGCCGACGGATCCTTGATCGCCGTCACCTTGATCTTGCCGCGGCCGATGTCGATGGTGTCGCCGTCGACCTTGACCTCGAACGGGAAGCGGCCGTGGACGGAGTCGAAGCGGAGCAGATGGGCGTTGGTTTCGACCGGGCCGAGATCGTTGATCGCGACGACTTCGATATCCTTACGACCGGACTCGTAGATCGCCCGCAGAACGTTGCGGCCGATACGGCCAAACCCATTGATCGCGACCCGGACTGCCATCCAATTTCTCCTCGTGCTAATGATACTCAATTGTTGCGACGGAGTGGTCCTCCGTACTTGTGCGGTGTCATGCCCAAAATGCCGAGCAGTTGCAATCCGCTCGTTTGTGATTCAGATCAAAGCCTTACCGTAGGCGGCGCACGCATCGGCGGTGGGGTGCGCCACGTCGGACGGTTTGCGCGATCCTTAGTCGCTGCTCGCGACAGGCGCGAAATTAGGCGCTGATCCGCTGCCTGGCGGCGTCGGCCACCGCTTCCGCGGTGATGCCGAAATGTTTGTAGAGTTCTTTCGCCGGGGCACTGGCGCCGAAACTCGACATCCCGACAAAGCCGCCGTCCGGGCCGATGACCGCGTCCCAGCCGAACCGCACCGCCGCTTCGACCGCAACCTTGACCGGCGCGTCGCCGATGATTCCGGCCCGGGTGGCTTCGTCCTGGGCCAGCAGCAGGTCGAGTGACGGCACCGAGACCACCCGGGCCGCGATGCCCTGCACCTCCAGAAGTTTCTGCGCCGCAACGGCGATTTCGACCTCGGAGCCGGTGGCAAAGATCGACACCTGCGGCTTGCCGGGCGCCCGGATCAGCTCATAGCCGCCGGTGGCGCAGAGGTTGGCCTCGGAGGTCGCGGTGCGGACCTGGGCAAGGTTCTGCCGCGACAGCGCCAGCACCGTCGGGCCGGAGGTGTTCTCCAGCGCGAGCTGCCAGCATTCGGCGGTCTCTACCGCATCGGCCGGGCGGAATACCCGCATGTTCGGCATCGCCCGCAACGACGCGAGGTGTTCGACCGGCTGATGGGTCGGGCCGTCCTCGCCGAGCCCGATCGAGTCGTGGGTCATGATGTAAACCACGGGCACATGCGACAGCGCCGAGATCCGCATCGACGGCCGTGCGTAGTCGGCAAAGCACATGAAGGTGCCGCCCGCCGGCGCAAAGCCGCCGTGCATCGCCAGGCCGTTCATCGCCGCCGCCATGCCCATCTCGCGGATGCCGTAGTGGATGTAGCGGCCCGAGAAATCGTCCGGCGTGACGTCCTTGGCCTGTTTGACGCGGGTGTTGTTGGAGGGCGTCAGGTCGGCGGAGCCGAGCAGCAGTTCCGGTACCACCGGGGTCAGCGCTTCCAGCGCCAGTTCGCTGGCCTTGCGGGTCGCGATGGTCTGCGGCTCGGTGACCAATCTGTCTTTCAGGGCGCGGATCGCATCCGCAATCGCCGCCGGCCGCTTGCGATCAATCACCCGGCGCCTGAAATCGTCGCGCTTGTCCGCCGGCAGCGCCTCGAGCCGGGCCAGCCAGTCGGCGCGGGCCGTGGCGCCCTGCTTGCCGACATTGCGCCAGGCACCGAGCACGTCGTCGGGGATCTCGAACGGGCCGTAATCCCAACCGAGCGCCTTCTTGGCGCCGGCCAGTTCCTCGGCGCCGAGCGGCTCGCCATGGGCCTTCGAAGTGCCGGCCTTGTGCGGCGCGCCGAAGCCGATCGTGGTCTTGCAGGCGATCATGGTCGGCCGGTCGGAGGTCTGCGCCTTGCGGATCGCATCGGCGATCGCCTTGTGGTCGTGGCCGTCGATCCGGAACGAATTCCAGCCGTGCGCCTGGAAGCGCGCAACCTGATCGACATTGTCGGTCAGCGACAGCGGACCGTCGATCGAGATGCCGTTGTCGTCGTACAGGAAGATGAGCTTGCTCAGCCTGAGATGCCCGGCCAGCGCGATCGCCTCGTGGCTGACGCCTTCCATCAGGTCGCCGTCCGAGCACAGCACATAGGTGTAGTGATCGACGATGTCGCCGAACTCCGCCTGCAATAGCCGCTCCGCCAGCGCTGTGCCGACCGAGGAGGCCACACCCTGGCCGAGCGGACCGGTCGTGGTCTCGACCGAGGAGGTGATGCAGTTCTCAGGGTGGCCCGGGGTCCTGGAGTCGAGTTGGCGGAAATTCTTGATCTGATCCAGCGTCATCTCCTCGTTGCCGGTCAGGTACAGCAGCGCATAGAGCAGCATCGAGCCGTGGCCGGCGGAGAGGATGAAGCGATCTCGATCAGGCCAGTGCGGGTCGGCCGCATCGAACTTCAAGAACTGCGCCCACAGCACGGTCGCGACGTCGGCGGCGCCCATCGGCAGCCCGGGATGGCCGGATTTGGCCTTCTCCACCGCATCCATCGCCAGCGCCCGGATTGCGTTTGCCATACGGGAATGATCGAGCTGCGCCATGATGTCCGCCTGAGAATTGAGGTTGCCGGTGTTCCGGGAGAATCGGAACGTGCCCTGCCTCCATGGCAAGGCGATGAACAGAACAGATGGGGTCGAATGGCTCCGAAGCCAGTTCGGTATGGCACCCGATACCGCAAAAGCGAGCGCGGCGTCGCGGAACTGGCGCCAATGCGGGCGCTTTGCAGTGCATAGTTCAGCGGCAGCGTTGCGCTCGGCTTCCTCGCCACGTAAATTTCGCGCTCTAAAGGCTTGTTCAATCGTGGCTTTTGTTAGGGGTCGGCAAGGCCTCGGGTGTGGGAGATTGCGAGGGGGCGCGCAACGAGCATGACGGATCGTCCTGCCCACGGTTCCATCGCTACCGATCAGGCGCCGGCCGAGATCGTCGCCGCGGCGCGTCGCCTTGCCGCGGCGCTCGAAGCGCTGGAAAGCGCGGTGGAGCGCCGGGCCGAGGCCGACCGCGACGAGGACGAACTGGCGTCGCGGATCCAAGCGCTCGGCGCCGACCGCTCGCGGCTCGCGGACGAGCTGGACGGTGCGCTGGTTCGCAGTCGCAAGCTTGAGCGGGTCAACCGCGAAATCGCGCAGCGGCTGGATGTGGCCATCGTCACCATTCGCCAGGTGCTCGACACCCCGGCGGGAGACCCGCAACCGGCCGAGGAGGAGTCATGAGTTCGAGCGACTCCGCAGGCTCAGCCAACCACGTCAGCGTCACCATCAACGGCCGGCAATACCGGATGGCCTGCGAGCCGGGCCAGGAGCCGCAACTGCTCGGCCTTGCTGAAAATCTCGAGACGCGAATTCAAAGCCTGCGCGGCCGGTTCGGCGAGATCGGCGATGCGAGGCTGACTGTGATGGCGGCGCTGATGATGGCCGACGAACTGCTCGACGCTCATGGCCGCATCGCCGCCCTGCAGCAGGAAGTCGAGGCGCTACGCAACGACCGCGCCGCTTCGCTGGATCGCACCGTGACCACCAACCGCGCCGTCGCCGCCGCGCTCAACAGCGCCGCCGAACGCATCGAACGCACCACCCAAGTGCTCAACCGCACCATCGGCGGCGGCATCGCGATCGGGTAGTTGATCCCACGTCATTCCGGGGCGCGCGTGAAACGCGCGAACCCGGAATCTCGCCGTGATGACATGCGGGCTCCGCAACAACTCCAGAGCAGTTCTTCTTTTCATCGAATCAGAGTTGATCCGCACCGCCTGCCACACGCACAACCTCATGGTGAGGAGGCGCGTAGCGCCGTCTCGAACCATATGACGCAGGGAATGCGTTGCCCCATCCTTCGAGACGCCCGGCTTCGCCGGGCTCCTCAGGATGAGGACTCAGTGCCTTCGGAAAGGTCAGATCGTTTCAATCAAATGATGAACCGCTCTAGATTCCTGGTTCGCGAACTACGTTCGCGCCCCGGAATGACACTGTGAGAGTCACTTCTTTCGAAAGCTCGCCACCAGTTCGACATGCGGCGTGTACTTGAACTGATCGACTGGGCTCACGCCTTCGAGCCTGTAGCCGCCGTCGATCAGCAGCTTGGCGTCGCGGGCGAAGGTGGTGGCGTTGCACGACACCGCAATCACCAGCGGCACCCGGCTCGCTGCGAGCTGCGCGGCCTGCGCCTGCGCGCCCTGGCGCGGCGGATCGAACAGCACGGCGTCGAAATCGCGGAGTTCTGGCGGTGCCAGCGGGCGACGGAAGAGATCGCGCGCTTCGGCCTTCACCGGCTTCAGTCCCGGCGTCGCCGGAGCAGCCTTCTGGAGCGCCGTCACCGCGGGCGCGTCACTGTCACAGGCGAACACCCGTGCCTTCTCGGCGAGGCGCAGCGCGAACGGGCCGACGCCGCAGAACAGATCCGCGACCTGCTTGGCGCGGCCGAGATGCGCCATCGCCAGCCCCGCCAGCGTCTGTTCGCCGAGCGCGGTCGCCTGCAGGAACGCGCCCGGCGGTAGCGTCACCTTGGCCTTGCCGATCGCTACGACCGGCGGTCGGCGCAGCAGCACCAACTCGCCGTGCCGGGTAAGCCTCGCGAGCTTGTGCTGCTCGGCGAGCTGCGACAGCGCGGTGATCATCTTCGGCGGCAGCGGCCCCGAGCCGCGCACGTCGATATCGAGGCCGTTCTCGGTGGCGGTGACTTGAATATCGAGCGGCTTGCCGACCGGCGTCAGCGCTTCGGCTAGCGCCCAGGCCGCTTCCAGTGCGCCGTTCAGCGCCGGATCGAGGATCGGGCAGTGATCGATGGCGATGATGTCGTGGCTCGCGTTGGCACTGAAGCCGACCTTGAGAATGTCGTGCGTGCCGCGGCGGGCGTGCAGCGTAGCGCGTCGCCGTCCGGCGCCGTGGGCATCGATCAGCGGATCGACCGGAACATCGATCCCCGCTTGCGCCAGCGTTTCGATCACCAGATCGCGCTTCCATGCCCGATACGGCTCGTCACGCAAATGCTGGATTGCGCAGCCGCCGCACACCCCGAAATGTGGGCAGAGCGGTACGACCCGATCGGGACTCGGCACTTCGACGCGCAGCAGCTTGCGGCGGTCGGGGTGACCTTGCACCGCCTCGGCCTCGACGGTTTCGCCGGGCAGCGCGAACGGCACGTAAGTCGCGCTGCCTGGCGACAGGCTGACGCCGTCGCCGCGGTGGCCGAGCCGATCGATCGTCATGGTCTGGATCATGGCGATGCGATAGTCCCCGGCCGGCAGGCCGTAAAGCCGGAAGTGATCAGGCGGCGACGGCCGCCGCCATCGAGTCGCGCGTCAGCCGGTGGAAACGCCACACCAGCAGCGTCGCATAGACGATCAGGCCGATCGCCAGCCCGATCCAGACACCGAACGGTCCGAGGTCGGTGTGGAAGCCGAGCACCCAGCAGCATGGAAAGCCGATCAGCCAGAACCCGAGCACCGCGAACAACAGCGGTATTTTGGTGTCGTTACGGCCGCGCAGTGCGCCGTTGGCGACCACTTGCAGGCCGTCCGCGATAAAGAAGCTGGCGCCGACGATCAGCAGTGCGGCAGTAAGGGCCGCGGTCGCCGCCGCCGTCTCGGAGTCGCCGAGAAACAGATACGGAATCTGGTGCCTGGTCAGTGCCACCAGCAGCGTCATCGCGGCCATGAACGCCAGGCCGAGACCGATTGCCGCAAAGCCTGCCCGCCGTGCGGCTGATGGATCGCCGCGCCCGACCGCATGGCCGACCCGCACCGTGGCGGCGACCGAAATTCCCATCGGCACCATAAACATGATAGCCGCGATCTGGAGCGCGATCTGATGGGCGGCGAGCGCGGTGGTGCCGAACCAGCCCATCAGCAATGCGGCGGCGCCGAACACGCCGTATTCCAGCACTGAGGCGCCGGAGATCGGCAGGCCGAGCTGGAGCAGCCGGCGCATCAGCTCGCGATCGAACCGGAACAGTTCGCCGAACACCTGGTACTTCCGGAACGGGCGCATCGTCACGCATACCGCAGCGGCGGCGACGCACATCCCCCACGACACGATGGTGGTGGCGAGACCGGCGCCGAAGATCTCCAGCCGCGGCAGGCCGAACGAGCCGTGAATCAACGCGTAAGCGAGGCCGAGATTGATCGGGATCGCCGTCAGCATGATCCATAGCGCCGGCTCGGGTCGGTTCACCGCGCCCATGAAGCCGCGCAGCGCAATGAATAGCCAGCCGGGCACCAGCGACCATGCGAGTCCGTCGAGGTAATCGCCCGCAAGCCGCGAGGTCGCAGGATCCTGGCCGAGGGCGACCAGCAGTTCTTCGCCATAAAGCTGGCCGAGCGTCAGCGGCACGCCGGCGATCATGCCCGCCCATAGCCCGACCCGGAGCGAAGCGCGCACTTGCCGGGGGGCGCGGGCACCGACCGCCTGCGCGGCCAGCGGAGTCACCGCGGACACCAGACCAAGACCCATGGTGAAGGTCGAGAACAGCACGATATGCGCCAGAGCGGCGGCGGCGACGGCGGTATCGCCAAGCCGGCCGATCAGCGCCAGATCGGTGGTCATCATCGCGATCTGGCCGAGCTGCGTCAGCGCCATCGGCAGAGCGAGCCACAGCGTTTCGACGAGCTCGGTTCGCCACGCAGACGATTTCGCCGGCGCGAGCGCGCCGGCGGCGATGTTGGAGCCAGGAAAGGTCATGGCGCGCACCATAGTCGAAGTTGCGGCCGGAGTAAGACTTTGGTTCCGGCAGCCGGCTGCGGCGTGGTCAGCCGCGCCGGGCGCCCAGGAAGAACTCGGCGTTACCGTCTCCGCCGGCGATCGAGGAAGCAAAGACCTCGATGTCGCGGCAGCCGAGCGAGGCGGCGAAACCAGCGGCGGCGTCGCACACCGCGCGATGCACCTTGGCGTCGCGGACGATGCCGCGCTTCGAGGGCGCCTCGAACTGCGGCTTGATCAGCGCCAGCAGACTCATCGGCGATGCGGCAAGCGACAGCGCAGCGGGCAGCACCTGCTTCAGCGAAATGAAGCTGGCATCGATCACCACGACATCCGGCCGTTGCGGCAGACGGGTGCCTTCGAGCTTGCGGATGTCGGTCTCTTCCATGGAGACGATCTTGGGATGGCCGCGCAGCGAAGCGTGAAGCTGATCGCGGCCGACATCGACCGCGTACACCAGCGCGGCACCGTGCGCCAGCAGCACCTCGGTGAAACCGCCGGTGGAGGAGCCGACGTCGAGGCAGACGTGATCCTCGATCTCGATCGGATAGCGCTCCAGCGCGCCGGCGAGCTTCACTCCGCCGCGCGACACCCATGGATGCGCCGGCTGCGCTTCGATCGCTGCATCAAGCGCGATCGGTTCAGAAACCCTCGTGACCGGCTTGCCATCCGCGACCACCAGGCCGGCCTCGATCGCCGCCTGCGCTCGCGCGCGGCTGTCGAACAGGCCGCGTTCCACCAGCACGACATCGGCGCGCTTCCGGAGGCGGGGATCTGGTGACTTCGCCATCGATCAGCGCGCCTGTTGTGGCCGCAGCCGCTCCGCCGCGATCCGGACACAGGCGGTGAAGCTATCGAGGTCGTACCACAGATCTGACGGACGTTCACGCGGCGTCACCAGCGGTGCGCCGTGCAGATCGAGGCAGTGGATCAGCATCAGATTGTCGGCGAGGCCGAAGTCTTCGACCGCAAGGCCATCGGCGCCGATCAGCAGGCCGTCGCGGCTCTCGACAGTCTCGAACTGCTGGACCCGCGCGACATAACTCGCCGGGTCGTTCGAATAGCCGAGCACCAGCTTTCCGCGTCCGGCCATGTAGCCGAGTTCGTACACCGTGCCGGCGTCGGCGCTGGGCCCGCGAAACGGTGTCAGATTGGCGATGATGGCGTCTGCGTCATTCATCATCGCCTCGTTGCCGCGGAAGATCTGCAGCGAGGCGTCGTGGGCGGCCAGCGCCACCGCGTTGTCGAGCGGGAACAGCCCCTGGAGCCCGTGGTCCGCGCACCGCGCAACCTTGCGCCGGCCGATCTCAAGCGCATCGGGGAGGAAAATGTCGGGGCCGGCGAGGTAGATCTTCTTCGTCATTTCCGGGATTTGCCTCGGTCGGCGTCAGCCGAACGTGGCGAAGGCCCGGAATCCATATTCCCGGCGGTGGTTATAGATTCCGGGCTCGCTCACGGAGCCTGTCACCGGGCCGGCCGAAGGCCGGACCCGTTGGTGAGCCCCCGGAATGACACCGCGGAAATATCGATGCTGCTCACGCTCAGGCCAGCTTCGAGGTCTCGGCCTTGGCGTCGTTGCCGAGCACGTCGAATACCTTCTTGACGATCGCCTTGGCGTCGAGGCCGGCGCGGGCGTACATCGCGGTGGGATTGTCGTGGTCCATGAACACATCCGGCAGCACCAGCGACCGCATCTTCACCTGACCGTCGAGCATGCCGTGCTCGGCCAGCGCCTGCATCACGTGGCTGCCGAAGCCACCGATCGAGCCTTCCTCGACGGTGATCAGCACCTCGTGGTCGCGGGCGAGCTTCAGCACCAGCTCGATGTCGAGCGGCTTCATGAAGCGGGCGTCGGCGACGGTGGTGGAGAGGCCGAGGGTGGCGAGTTCGTCGGCGGCTTTTTCGGCCTCGGCGAGCCGGGTGCCGAACGACAGCAGCGCGACCTTGTTGCCCTGACGGATGATGCGGCCCTTGCCGATTTCCAGCGGAACGCCGACGTCCGGCATCTCGACGCCGCGGCCTTCGCCGCGCGGATAGCGCACTGCGCTCGGCCGGTCATCGATCGCCACCTGGGTGGCGACCATATGCACCAGCTCGGCTTCGTCGGCCGCCGCCATGATCACCATGTTGGGTAGGCAGCCCAGATAGGCGTTGTCGAACGAACCGGCGTGGGTGGCACCGTCGGCGCCGACCAGACCGGCGCGGTCGATCGCGAAGCGCACCGGCAGCTTCTGGATCGCGACGTCGTGCACGATCTGATCGTAGGCGCGTTGCAGGAAGGTCGAATAGATCGCGCAGAACGGCTTGTAGCCCTCGGTGGCGAGGCCTGCCGCGAAGGTGACGGCGTGCTGCTCGGCGATGCCGACGTCGAAGGTACGCTTCGGGAACGCTTTCTCGAAGATGTCGATGCCGGTGCCGGACGGCATCGCGGCGGTGATGCCGACGATCTTGTCGTCCTTCTCGGCTTCCTTGACCAGGCTCTGGCCGAACACATTCTGGTAGGACGGCGCGTTCGACTTGGCCTTGGACTGTGCGCCGGTCGCGATGTCGAATTTGACCACGGCGTGATACTTGTCGGCAGCGGCTTCGGCGGGGCCGTAACCCTTGCCCTTCTGGGTCACGACGTGGATCAGGAACGGGCCGGTGTCGGCGTCGCGGACGTTCTGCAGGATCGGCAGCAGGTGGTCGAGGTTGTGACCGTCGACCGGGCCGACGTAATAGAAGCCCAGCTCCTCGAACAGCGTGCCGCCGCCCATCATGAAGCCGCGGGAATATTCCTCGGCGCGGGCGGCGCGATCGGCGATCAGCTTGGGCAGATGCTTGCCGATCTGCTTGCCGGCCTCGCGCAGCGACCGATAGGTCTTGCCGGAATACAGCCGCGACAGATAGGCCGACATCGCTCCGACTGGCGGGGCGATCGACATGTTGTTGTCGTTGAGGATGACGATCAGACGGGAATTCATCGCGCCGGCATTGTTCATCGCCTCATAGGCCATGCCGGCCGAGATCGAACCGTCGCCGATCACTGCGATCACGTTGTTCTTCTTGCCGGCGAGCTCGCTGGCCACCGCCATGCCGAGACCGGCGGAGATCGAGGTCGAGGAGTGACCGGCACCGAACGGGTCGTGGTCGCTTTCGGTGCGTTTGGTGAAGCCGGACAGGCCGCCGCCGGTACGCAAAGTACGGATGCGGTCGCGTCGGCCGGTCAGGATCTTGTGCGGGTAGGCCTGATGACCGACGTCCCAGATCAGGCGGTCGCGCGGGGTGTCGAATACATAGTGCAGTGCGGTGGTCAGCTCGACCACGCCGAGACCGGCGCCGAAATGCCCGCCGGTGACCGAGACCGCGTCGATCGTCTCCAATCGCAATTCGTCGGCAACCTGCCGAACCTGATCGATCCGCAGCTTGCGCAGATCTTCCGGAGTACGAATGGTGTCGAGAAGCGGCGTCTTACTAAATTCGGTCACGGCGATATTCCAGTCTATAACTATAGGGTGGTGAGTCCCTCGACGAATGGTCCGAGTGTCCAGTCTGCGCGAGCCTCACCCGGCTCCCGCACTCCTACGTCAGGAGAAATCAACGATCGAAGCGTAGTGTGCGCTCCCGATCGTCGAAGTGACCTCGATCACTTATTGCGGCTGCACACGTCCACCGAACTTGACAGTGCCATCGCGGCGAGTGTCAAGCGCGGCGCATAAGCTCATACCTTTACACAAACCCGTCTTTAAAGCCAACCATCGGCCGCCCAAGGCTTGGTCAGGCTGCGTAAACTTTCGGCCAACAGGGTTGATGGGGGTACTTGCGGAACTCCAGTGTTGCGCCGCAAACACCGTGGTGCCGGCCCGGCAGCGCAAGAAAATACCTTCGCGAAGTCTCGGCGTTATTGCACGTCGAGCGGTTCGGTTCCGGTCGGAACACCCTGCGCGTCGGTGGTGATCTTGTCCACGCGCGCTTCCGCCTGCCGCAGCAGATCCTCGCAGCGCCGCTTAAGCGCCTCGCCGCGCTCGTAAATCGTCACCGACTCCTCGAGCGGAACCTTGCCGTCTTCGAGTCGCTTGACGATGGTCTCGAGTTCTTCGAGGGCACGTTCGAAGCTCAGTTTTTTGATATCGGCGGTTGCGGCTTCGGCCATTTCGCACTTCCGGCTGCACCGCGCGGGACGCGGCGGCATATTCTCGTTGTTGGTTTTTGGTCGCCTGACGGGGCGGCTGGTTCAAGCACCCATCAGGGCGCCCACATGAGCCGCAACAGATTCACCCAGTCCCTGCAGGTCATATCCCCCCTCGAGCACCGATACAATGCGGCCCCCGGCGGTCTGATCCGCCACCTCCATCAGCCTCTCGGTGACCCAGGCGAAATCTTCTGCGCGCAGGTTCAGGCTCGCCAGCGGATCGCGATAATGAGCGTCGAAGCCGGCCGAAATCACGATCAGTTCCGGGGAGAACCGCTTGAGCTGGGGCAGGATCAATTGATCGAACGCGAAACGGAACTCGGTGCCGCCGTCTTCGGAGGCTAGGGGGGCGTTGACGATATTGTCGTGTTCGCCCCGTTCGCCCTGGGAGCCGGTCCCGGGGAACAGCGGCATCTGGTGGGTCGAACAATACATCACGGTACGGTCGCCCCAGAAGATGTCCTGGGTGCCGTTGCCGTGATGCACGTCGAAATCCACCACCGCGGCGCGCTCGATGCCGTATTGCCGCTGGGCGTAGCGCGCCGCGATCGCGGCGTTGCCGAAGAAGCAGAACCCCATCGGCTTGGTGATCTCGGCATGGTGGCCGGGCGGGCGGGTGGCGACGAAGGCGTTGGCGGCCGTGCCCTTCATCACCGCGTCCACCGCGGCGACCGAGCCGCCGACGCCGCGCAGCGCCGCCTCGAACGTGCCCGGCGACATCGAGGTGTCGCCGTCGACATAGACGATGCCGGTCGAGGGCGACATGTGGCGCAGCTCGACGATGTGGTGATCGGTGTGGCACAGCGCGATGTGCTCGAGCGATCCGATCGGCGATTCCGCACGCGCCAGCGCCGCGAACCGCTCCTCACCAAGCGCCTTGTTGATGGCGACGAGCCGCGCGGCGCGCTCGGGATGTCCTTCCGGCGTGTCATGATCGAGGCACGCGGAATGGGTCAGAAAAAGCGTGGTCATTCGGAATGAGCCCGGCGCCGGTCAGTCTGTGTTCGAATATACTCGGATGAATGTAGTTATTCGTCGCCGCGAGCGAAAGGGCCGCTTAAGGCTTAGCCGTCGCGTCGCTCAATTCAGTCGCACGATTCGATCGGCGGCCGGCGGCGCCACCGGGCTGCCGGTCCTGAAATAAGCGAACAGCGCATCGACGTCGTAGACTCCGGTTTGCGGTGCAGCACCGGCCTTGAATACGGTGAAGCCGTCGCCGCCCGCGGCGAGAAAGGCGTTGACCGTGACGCGGTACGCCCGTTCCGGATCAATCGGCGCTCCGTTCAATGTCATCCTGTCGGGCGGAATTCGCGAGCCGGCCGCTGCGGCCGCATCCCAGGCGAAGCTGAACCCCTTCGACACCTGCAGTATCCGCGGTCGCGCCGGCTCCGCCCATTGCTGCTCCAGCGCCGCTTTGAGCTGTGCGCCGGTCAGCGTCATCGTCACGAGCTGATTGCGGAACGGCTGCGCGGCAAACACCTGGCCGAAGGTCACCGCACCGCCTTCACCGCCGAGAATATCCGACCGGACACCGCCGGGATTGGTCAATGCGATCTCGGCCCCGCCCTTGTCCTGGTCCATCGTTGCGGCGAGCTGGGCGTCGGCGACGACGTCGCCGAGCACGCTTTCGCCGGCCATATTCGGCATCCGCGACAGCGCCGCGGTGACCGAGCCTGCCGGCCGGGCCGCGATCGGACCGGCGAGCCTGTCGTAGGCGGCGATCAGTTCGGTCTGCGCCGGATCCTTCGCGAGCGTGTCGGTGCGGACGATGGTGTTATTCGCCGTGGCGCTGATCACGTCGCGGGTGGTGGGGTCGAGCTTCAGATCGATCGCCGTGACGATGGTGCCGTATTTGTCGCCGCTGGTCACGAGGCGGCCGTCGATCCGGCAATTATAGGCGCGGTGGGTGTGGCCGCTGATCACCACGTCGACGGCGCGATCGAGCTTGTTGACGATCTCGACGATCGGGCCGGAGATTCCCGGGCACGCATTGTAGTCGCCGGTGGGAAAGCCGCCTTCGTGAATCAGCACCACGATCGCCTCGACCCCTTCGGCCTTCAGCTCGGGGATCAAGGCGTTGACGGTCTCCGCCTCATCCCTGAACGACAGGCCGGCGACGCCCGGCGGCGACACCATGTTGGGGGTGTTCTTCAGCGTCAGCCCGATGAACGCCACCGGCACGCCGCCGAATTTGCGGATCGCGTAGGCCGGAAAGACCGTCTTGCCGGTCGCGGTCTCGACCGTGGAGGCGGCCAGATAGTTGAACGCTGCGCCCTTGAACGGATGCGGCCCGCGGCAGCCGTCCACCGGATGGCAGCCGCCGTTCTGCATCCGGAGCAGTTCGGTCTTGCCTTCGTCGAATTCGTGATTGCCGACGGAAGACAACGCCAGTCCCATCACCGACAGCGCCTCGATGGTCGGCTCGTCGTGAAACATCGCCGACAGGAACGGGCTGGCGCCGATCAGGTCGCCGGCGGCCACGAAGATCGTGTTGCGGCGTCCCTTGCGCAGCTCCTTGACCAGCGTCGCCATATGCTCGGCACCGCCGGCCGCGACCTGGATCTTCTTGGCCGGGTCCGCCGGATCGTCGATCATGATGCCGCCGGGCGGCGGCTGCAGATTACCGTGAAAGTCGTTGATCGCGAGGATGCGCAGATCGACCGGCGGCGGCAGCAATTCGGCGGCGCGCGTCGCCGGCGCCGCGGCGAGCATCATCACGGTCGCGGCGGCGAGCAGGGCGGTGCGGTGGCGAAGCTTGGTCATCGGCGATCCGGACAGAGCTGTTGGAGGCCCCGCATCGCCTGCCGCGTGTCCGAATGCAAGCGCGGCGTGGCGTCGCTTTGCCGCATCGCGAACGCTATCGATCCTTCGCCGAATACCAACCTTGCGGCCGTGCCGATTGAATTGGACGTCGGCGGCGCGTTACTGATGCCGTTCCATCGGCGCGTCGCCGAGTCGCGACGCTCGTACAATCCCGGGGATGACGCATGAAGAGGTTCTCGCTCGCCAAGCCCGCTGCTGTGGTCATCGGTGCCATGGCACTGGTCGGCACGGTCTCCCTTGCCGGCGCGCAGCAACCGCGGGAAGGCGAGAGGCCCCAGCCGCGCCTCGCCGATCTGATGCAGGGCGCACAGGTCGGGCACATCAAGCTGTGGTTCGCCGGTAAGGCCGGCAATTGGGGACTGGCGACCTACGAGACCAAGCAGCTCAAGACCAGGCTGGAAGACGCCGCAGCACTGTATCAGAGTCTGCCGGTCAACGACGTCACCACCATGGCCAAGCCGCTCGACGCCATATCGGCGGCGATCGCCGCCAAGGATCGCCGGGAATTCGTCCGCGCCTATGGTGAACTCACCGCGGGATGCAATTCCTGCCACCAGTCGGTGAAGCTCGGCTTCATCAGGATGCAGACGCCTGCGGCGAATCCGTTCAGCAACCAAGAATTCGGGGCGGGGAAGAAGTAAGCGGCCAGGGCGGCGAACGAAGCCCGCTTATTCGATACCCGCGTCCCGCGTCGCGCCCCGACTGCGCCCTTGCGCCGGTCGGCTCGCCGATCGTCGCCTCCTGGCCGGAGCGTCCTGCTTGCGGGCCGAAGCCGCATGGCGCTGCGAAGATGGGCCAGCCGCGTTCTGCCGTGGCCTCCGTGGGCAGCAGCCCTGATGATTGCGCCCGGGTCCGGCGGGCATCTTTATCCCGTCTTTATGCTCCGACCGTCATTTCCGCATCGTTTCCTTACGTGCCGATCGATACCTGCCTCCTGACGCAATCTTTCAGGAGGCTTCGATGCTCGATCTGTTCATGTTGCTGACCGGTGCCGGACTGTTCGTCTTGACCATTGGCTATGCCTACACCTGCGAGCGGATTTGAGAGGCACACCATGTCGCTCGATCTCGCACTCGCTGCGGCGGTGACCGCCGGGCTCCTCCTCTATCTCACCTATGCGCTGCTGCGTCCGGAACGGTTCTGAGGAGAGAGCCATGACTCTGATCGGCTGGATACAAATTCTCCTGTTCGGCGCCGTCGTCGTGGCGCTGACGGCGCCGCTCGGCGCCTACCTGACCGCCGTGTTCGATGGTCGCCGCACGTGGCTGTCGCCCGTTCTCGTCCCGGTCGAGCGCGCGCTGTATCGCGCCGCGGGTGTCGATCCGCAGCACGAGCAGCACTGGCTGAGCTACGCGCTGTCGCTCCTGCTGTTCCACGTCGGCGGATTCCTGCTGCTCTATGCGCTGCTCCGGCTGCAGGCAGGACTGCCGCTCAATCCGGCGGCGCAGGGCGCGGTGGCCCCCGATCTGGCCCTCAACACCGCGATCTCGTTCATCACCAATACCAACTGGCAGAACTACGGCGGCGAGACCACGCTGTCCTACCTCACCCAGATGCTCGGGCTCACGCATCAGAATTTTCTTTCGGCGGCGACCGGGATCGTGCTGGCGGTGGCACTGATCCGAGGCTTTGCCCGTGCGTCGATGACGACGGTGGGAAGTTTCTGGGTCGATATCACCCGCTGCACTCTCTATGTGCTGCTGCCGATGTGCGTGCCGTTGGCGCTTTTCCTGGTGTGGCAGGGCGTGCCGCAGACGCTGGGGCCCTATGCCGAGGCGACGACGCTGGAAGGCGCGCGGCAGACGATCGCGCTCGGTCCGGTGGCGTCGCAGGTTGCAATCAAAATGCTCGGCACGAATGGCGGCGGTTTCTTCAACGCCAACGCCGCGCATCCGTTCGAGAACCCGACCGCGCTGTCGAATTTCGTGCAGATGCTGGCGATCTTCGTGATCGGCGCGGCAATGACCAACGTGTTTGGCCGCATGGTCGGTAACCAGCGCCAGGGTTGGGCGATCCTCGCGGCTATGGGCGTGTTGTTCATCGTCGGAGTCACGGTCTGCTACTGGGCGGAGGCCAACGGCACCCAGGCCCTGCACGCGCTCGGACTTGCCGGCGGCAACATGGAAGGCAAGGAAGTCCGCTTCGGCATCGCCGCCTCGGCCCTGTTCGCGGTGGTTACCACTGCGGCATCCTGCGGGGCCGTCAATTCGATGCACGACGCCTTCACCGCGCTCGGCGGCATGATCCCGTTGGTCAACATGGAGCTCGGCGAGATTGTGATCGGCGGCGTCGGCGCCGGCCTCTACGGCATGTTGCTGTTTGCTATCCTGACGGTCTTCATTGCCGGGTTGATGGTCGGCCGCACTCCGGAATACGTCGGCAAGAGGATCGAGGCGCGCGAGGTCAAGATGGCCATGCTGGCGATCCTGATCCTGCCGCTGATGATGCTGGGCTGGACCGCAATCGCCGTGGTGTACCCGCCGGCGGTGGCGTCGATGGCCAATGCCGGGCCTCACGGCTTCTCCGAGGTGCTGTACGCCTTCACTTCGCAGACGGCGAACAACGGCTCGGCATTCGCCGGGCTGAGCGGGAATACACCCTTCTACAACCTCGCGGGTGCGGTGGCGATGTTCGTCGGCCGGTTCTGGGTGATCGTGCCGGCGCTGGCGATTGCTGGCTCGCTCGCTGGCAAAAAATCGATCCGCGCGTCGTCGGGCACCTTCCCGACCACCGGTGCGCTGTTCGTCGGGCTGCTGATCGGGGTCATCCTGATCGTCGGCGGTCTGACGTTTTTTCCGGCGCTCGCCGTCGGGCCGCTCGTCGAGCACTTGGCGATGGCGGCGGGTCAAGTGTTCTAGGAGCAAGATCATGCAAGCTTCCAAACTCCGCAAGCGGGCGAGAAAGACCACACTGCTCGATCCCGCGATCATGTTGCCGGCGATCGGTCAGGCGTTCGTCAAGCTCGATCCGCGCACGCTGGTGAAGAACCCGGTGATGTTCGTACTCGAAGTCGTGACGGTGCTGGCCACGGTCTTGTTGATCCGGGACATGGCGACGGGCAACGGCGAGCTCGCCTTCGAACTCCAGATCGCGATCTGGCTGTGGTTCACCGTGCTGTTCGCGAATTTCGCCGAAGCGATCGCCGAGGGGCGCGGCAAGGCGCAGGCCGATACGCTGCGGCAGACGCGCGCCAGCACGGTCGCGAAGCGGTTGCTGATGCCCGGTAACAATGAACTCTTCGAGAGGGTCGCGGCCGAGCGTCTCATGGTCGATGATCTGGTGGTGTGCGAGGCCGGCGACGTGATCCCTGGCGACGGCGAGGTCATCGAGGGCATCGCTTCGGTCAACGAAGCCGCGGTGACCGGTGAGTCCGCGCCGGTGATCAGGGAGTCGGGCGGCGACCGCTCGGCGGTGACCGGCGGCACGACGGTTCTGTCCGACCGCATCGTGGTCCGCATCACCTCGCAGCCCGGTTCCTCGTTTCTCGATCGCATGATCAAGCTGGTCGAGGGAGCCGAGCGGCAAAAGACGCCGAACGAGATAGCGCTCAATATCCTGCTGGTCGGGCTCACCATCATCTTCGTGTTCGCCACCGCTTCGATCCCGAGCTTCGCCTCCTATGCGGGCGGATCGATCTCGGTGATCGTGCTGGTGGCGCTGTTCGTCACGCTGATTCCGACGACCATTGGCGCATTGCTGTCGGCGATCGGCATCGCCGGCATGGATCGGCTGGTGCGCTTCAACGTGCTGTCGATGTCGGGACGCGCCGTCGAGGCGGCAGGCGATATCGACACGCTGTTGCTGGACAAGACCGGCACGATCACCTTCGGCAACAGACTCGCCACCGAGATCATCCCGGTGCCGGGCGTCACCGAACAAGAAGCGGCCACTGCGGCGCTGCTCGCCAGCGAAGCCGACGAGACCGCCGAGGGGCGCTCCATCGTGGCGCTGGCGCAGGAGAAATATGCTGTAGCGCCGCAACCGGCGGACCAGCGAGCGAAGTTCGTTCCGTTCAGCGCCAATACGCGGTTGTCCGGCGTCGACAGTGGCGGCCGCCGCTTGCGCAAGGGGGCGATCGACTCGGTCTTCGGCTTCGTGCGGGAGCAATCCGGCAGTGAGGTAAGCGAGCCGCCGGCGTTCCGCGCCGCGGTCGACCGCATCGCCCGCTCCGGTGGCACGCCGCTCGGACTGGCGGAGGGAGGGAGACTGCTCGGCGTCATCCATCTCAAGGACGTGGTCAAGCCGGACGTCCGGGACCGTTTCGCCGCGCTCCGGCGGATGGGAATCAAGACGGTGATGATCACCGGCGACAATCCGGTGACCGCGGCCTCGATCGCATCCGAAGCCGGCGTCGACGATTTCATTGCCCAGGCCACCCCCGAGGACAAGCTGCGCTATATCCGTGGCGAGCAGGCGCAGGGGCGCCTGATCGCGATGTGCGGCGATGGAACCAACGATGCCCCCGCGCTGGCGCAGGCCGATGTCGGGGTGGCGATGCAGAGCGGCACGCAGGCCGCGCGCGAGGCCGGCAACATGGTCGACCTCGATTCCGATCCGACCAAGCTGATCGAGGTGGTCGAAATCGGCAAGCAACTACTGATGACCCGCGGCGCGCTCACGACGTTTTCGATCGCCAACGACGTCGCGAAGTATTTCGCGATCATTCCGGCGATGTTCGTGGCGTTCTATCCGCAGCTCGGCGCCCTCAATGTCATGGGTCTGTCGACGCCGCAGAGCGCCATTCTGTCTGCAATCATCTTCAACGCGCTGATCATCATCGCGCTGATTCCGCTGGCGTTGAAGGGCGTCACCTACCGGCCGATCGGCGCCGCGGCGCTGCTGCGGCGGAATCTTCTGATCTACGGACTTGGCGGCATCGTGCTGCCGTTTGTCGGCATCAAGGCGATCGACCTCGCCGTCACCGCGCTGCATCTCGTGTAAAGAGGAGGCCGTCATGTTGAAGGAAATCCGTCCCGCGCTGGTGGTGTTCGCCGTGCTCACGCTGCTCACCGGTCTGCTCTATCCGCTGGCGATCACCGGCGTTGCGCAGGTGCTGCTGCCGACGCAGGCCAACGGCAGCCTGGTCGAGCAGAACGGTCGGGTGATCGGCTCGGCGCTGATCGGTCAGGCGTTCACCGACCCGAGATATTTTCACGGCCGCCTTTCGGCCACCACCGCGCCGGACCCGCAGGACGCAACCAAGACCGTGCCGGCGCCCTACAATGCGGCGAACTCGATGGGCGCCAATCTCGGCCCGACCAGCGCGGCGCTGAAGGAACGGCTGGCCGCCGACGTCACGGTGCTGAAGTCCGCCAACCCGGGCGCCGCCGTACCGATCGATCTGGTGACCACCTCGGGCAGTGGCCTCGACCCGGACATTTCGCCGGAGGCCGCGCTGTTTCAGGTTGGACGAGTCGCCAAGGCGCGGGGCGTCGATGAGGGAAAACTCCGGGCGCTGGTCGACAGCCAAGCCCAGGGCCGCGACCTCGGCCTGTTCGGCGAACCGCGCGTAAATGTACTGAAATTGAACCTTGCGCTGGATAGGATGGGGCTCTGAACCGATCGAGGCGAGATGTCGAACGTGACCGCCACCGCCAGGGGATCGCCGGACGCGCTGCTGGAGCTGGCGCGCAAGGAGGGACGCGGCCGCCTGAAGATCTTTGTTGGCGCGGCGCCGGGCGTCGGCAAGACGTTCGCCATGTTGACTGCCGCGCACCACGAAAAGGCCGGTGGCCGCGACGTCGTCGCCGGGCTGATCGAGACCCACGGCCGCCACGAGACCGAGCGGCTGCTCGACGGTCTCGAAGTCCTGCCTCGGCACAGCATCGTCTATCGCAACCAGATGATGCGCGAGTTCGACATCGACGCCGCGCTCGAACGCCGGCCCGACCTGCTGCTGGTCGACGAATACGCCCACACCAACGTATCGGGCAGCCGCCATCCCAAGCGCTGGCAGGACGTCGACGAGTTGCTCGCCGCCGGCATCGATGTCTGGACCACCCTCAATATCCAGCACCTCGAGAGCCTCAACGACGTCGTCCTGAAGATCAGCAAGGTGCGGGTGCGCGAAACCGTGCCCGACAAGGTGTTCGATCGCGCCGACGAGATCGTGCTGGTCGACCTGCCGCCGGACGAACTGCTGAAGCGATTGGCCGAGGGCAAGGTCTATGTTCAGGACACCGCGGTGCGCGCGGTGGAGAACTTCTTCAAGCCGCAGAACCTCACCGCGCTGCGCGAACTGTCGCTGCGACGCGCCGCAGAACGGGTCGACGCGGCGCTGATTGAGCGGATGCAGGCGCAGGCGATTGAAGGGCCGTGGGCGGCGGGCGAGCGCATTCTGGCCTGTGTGGGGCCTGACCCGTCTTCGCCAGGAGTGGTACGTGCCGCAAAGCGACTCGCCGATCTGATGGATGCGCCATGGTTGGCCGTGACGGTGGAGCGGCCCGGTTCCAATCCGGATGCCGCCTCGCGCAAGCGCTGCGACGACGCGATCAAGCTCGCCGAAAGTCTGGGGGCCGAGGTTCATACCCTGACCGGCGTCGATTTTCCCGAGGAGCTGCTGCGTTTCGCCCGGTTCGAAAACGTCACCCAGATCGTGATCGGACGCGCAGAGGGCAGCGGGCTACGCGGCATGTTGTGGCCTTCATTGCCGCAGCAATTGGTGCGCCGCTCGCAGGACATCGCCGTGCATCTGGTGCCGCGGCAATCCGATCAGCGGCCGCTGCCGAGGGTGCCGCTGTCGGTACGGCTGAACGCATCGACGCCGGCCCATCTCCTGTATGCCTCGGTCGCGGTGGCGGGCGCAGTCGGTGTCGGCAAGCTGATCGTGGGGGCAGTGCCGACGCCGAATCTGTCGATCGTGTTTCTGATGGCGGTGCTGTTCAGTGCCATCAAGTCCGGGGTCGGACCGGCGATCTACGCATCCGTGCTGTCGTTTCTCGCCTATAATTTCTTCTTTATTCCTCCGGTCCACACCTTCACCATCGCCGAGCCCTACGAGCTGTTGGCGTTGATCATGTATCTGGTGGTGGCGTTCGTCGCTGCGACGCTGGCCGGGCGTCTGCGCGAACAGGTCCGGGTCTCGGCCAACCGTGTCCGGGCGATGCGGCGGTTGTATGAGTTCACCCGCCGGCTGTCGGGTCTCGCCACACCGGAGACGATCGCCGAAGGCGCGGCGAGCGAGATCTACGCGTCGCTGGCGCGCGGGGTCGTGGTGCTGCTGCCGGCGGGCGACGATCTCGAGCTGGCGGCGGCATGGCCGCCGGAAGACGAGCTGGATGCGGCGGCGATTACCGCGGCGCGCTGGGCCTACACCCACAATGAGCCCGCAGGCACCGACACCGGCACGCTGCCGATGTTACCATGGCGCTTCCTGCCGGTGCGGACGGGCCACGTCACCTACGGCGTGATCGGCGTCGGCCGCAACAAGGAGACGGCGCCGCTCGATGCCGAATCCCGCGCGCTGCTCGATACGCTGACCGAGCAGACTGCCGCGGCGCTGGAACGCGCCTCGCTGACACGCGAGATGGTCAGCGCCCGCACCGCCACCGAGACCGAGCGGGTACGCAATACGCTGCTGGCCTCGATCTCGCATGATTTCCGCACGCCGCTCGCCTCGATCCTCGGCTCGGCGACGAGTATGCTCAGCTACGGCGACAAGATCGATGCCGCCGGACAGCGCGACCTGCTGGGCAATATCCGGCAGGAAGCGGAGGCGCTCGACGAGATGGTTCGCAATCTGCTGTCGATCACGCGAATCGAGGCCGGTGCACTGGAGTTGCGCCGCGACTGGCTCGACCTTCGCGAGATCGCGGCGCGGGTAGCAGCGGCGGCCCGCCGGCGCGGGGCCCAACAACAAATCGAGATCGCTTTGCCCTCCGACCTGCCGCTGGTCCGCGCCGATGCGACGCTGGCGGAGCAGGCGGTCGGAAACGTAGTCAACAACGCGCTTCAACATACCGCTCCGGCGAGCCGTGTCACGATCGATGCCACCCTGTCGTCAGCGACCGTGGATTTGCGCATCACAGACGACGGCATGGGAATTGATCCGGCGGACTTGCCGATGCTGTTCGAGCGCTTCACCCGAAGGACGCCGGCCGGGCAGGACTCGACGCATCGCGGTCAGGGCACCGGGCTCGGCCTCGCCATCGCCAAGGGCATCATGGCGGCGCATGGCGGCGGGATAAGCGCCGAGAGTCCGGTCGATCAGGGGCGCGGCGCCCGCTTCATCCTCAGCTTTCCGCGGGAGGCGACCGAGCCATGAGCATCAAGCCGCGCGTGCTGGTGGTCGACGACGAACCGGCGATCCTGCGCTTCCTCAGGCCGGCCTTGGAAGCCAACAGCTACGAGATGGCGAGCGCCGCGACCGTCACCGATGCGGTCAAGCGTATCGCCGCCGACGCGCCCGATCTGGTGCTGCTCGATCTCGGTCTCGCCGATGGCGATGGCAAGGACGTCATCCGCCAGGTTCGCGGTTGGTCGGAGGTCCCCATCATCGTGCTGTCGGCGCGCGAGCGCGAGATCGAGAAGATCGAGTCGCTCGATCTCGGCGCCGACGACTACGTCAACAAGCCGTTCAGCATCGGCGAGTTGATGGCGCGGATGCGCGCAGCGCTGCGTCACCGACAGCGGCGCAACGCGGAGCCCCTGCGACTAAAAGTCGGCAGTATCGAGATCGATGCAGTGCGCCATCGCGTCGTCCGCGACGGAGCCGAGTTGAAGTTGACGCCGAAGGAATTCGAGCTGCTGTCGTTCCTGGCGCGGCACGCCGGCCGCGTGGTCACTCATCGGCAGATTCTCGCGGCGGTTTGGGGGCCGGCGCACACCTCGGATACGCAATATCTGCGAGTCTATGTCGGCCAGCTTCGCCAGAAGATCGAGGCTCGCGCCGACGAGCCGCAGATCATCCTGACCGAACCGGGCATCGGGTACCGCATCGGGGGCGACGACGAGCCCCGGGCCTAATCAGTCCGGATAGGACGGGAATGTCGGATTCCGCCTGGTATCGGCTTCGCCGGATCGTGCGGCTCGCCGCTGCATTTCCTTGATGCGTCCTGTTCAACCACGCCTGCTTCTGGCTGGCTCGAAAACCCCGCTATCCCTTCTTCCGCTGGAAGAACTTCATGAACGCGCTGACCGCTTCCTGCGATGTCATGCGCTCGCCGAACAGTTTGCTCTCCTGATCGATTCGGGCGATCAGCTCGTCCGGTGACGGCTTGATCAGCTTGCGCGAGATCGCCACCGCTTCGGCCGGCAGCGCGCAGATGTCGCGGGCGGCTTTCATCGCATCGGCCTCGGTCTGGCCGGGCGGCACCACCGCGTTGACGAAGCCGGCTTCTCGCGCCTGTTCGGCACTGAGCTTCTGGCCCATCACCAGCATCGCGAAGGCGCGCTGGTGGCCCATGGTGCGCGGCGCCAGCAGGCTCGAGGCGCCTTCCGGCACCAGGCCGAGCTGGATGAACGGCGTGGAGAACGTCGCGGCGGTAGAGGCCAGCACGACGTCGCAGTGAAACAGCATCGTGGTGCCGATCCCGATCGCCAGCCCGTCGACGGCGGCGATCAGCGGCTTCTGGTTGTGCGCCAGTGCGTAGAGAAAATCGGTCGCCGCCGTCACCCGCGGCGCACCGCTCTGGTCGGTGCCGGCTTTGAGGAAATCGTCGAGGTCGTTGCCGGCGGTGAACACGCCGGAGCCGCCGGTGATCACCAGACAGCGGACGGTGGGATCGTCCTGCGCCGAACGGATCGCATCGCTCATCCGGCGATACATGCCCTGCGTCAGGGCGTTCTTCTTTTCCGGACGGCGCATGGTGATCACGCGCACGCCCTCTTCATCGGCGACGATCAGATGCTCGGACATGATTTCCCCCAGGAACGGCCCGCTCGCGGTGGCGGGCTTCGGTATGGCCGCTTGCGCGGCGGATCAGGCTGACAGCACCGCTTCGGCACCGGCCACTGCTTCGGCGCTGTCGATCACGCTGCGCTCCAGCGCCGGGGCCTGGACGGCGACCGTCTCGGCGAAGAACCGCGCCAGCGCGACATAGCGCGACGGCGCGCTGATGCCGTCGAGATCGCGCGCCGCGAGCGCTTCAGCCGCCAGCGTGCAGCCGCCCAGCGTGGCGCCGAACAGGCGCAGGTAAGGCGTGGCGCCGGCCAGCGCATCGTTGGTGGCGCCGCCGAGCTTGTCGAGCAGATAGCGGCTGGTGCGATCGAGCGATTCCAGCGCCTCGCGCAGCCGCAGGCCGGTGAGGCCGAAGCCGGGGTCGTTCGACGCTTCGACACTTTTGACGATCAGCTTCAACTCGTCGAGCAGCGCGAACACCGAGGCGCCGCCATTGTTGCCGAGCTTGCGGGTGACGAGGTCGATCGCCTGGATGCCGTTGGTGCCTTCGTAGATCGGCGCGATCCGCGCGTCGCGATAGTGCTGCGCGGCGCCGGTCTCCTCGATGAAGCCCATGCCGCCGTGGATCTGCACGCCGAGCGAGGCGACCTCGATGCCGATGTCGGTGGAAAACGCCTTGGCAATCGGCGTCAGCAGCGCGCCGCGGGCGGCGGCGGCGGCTTTGACCTTGGGATCGGAGCTGCGCGCCGCGATGTCGAGCGCGACCGCGGTCGAATAGCAGATCGTGCGCGCGGCGCCGGTCAGGGCCCGCATCGTCAGCAGCGTGCGCTTGACGTCCGGGTGCTTGATGATCGGATCTGATCCGGAGCCGGTGCTGCCGATCGCGCGGCCCTGTTTGCGCTCCTGCGCATAGGCCAGCGCCTGCTGATAGGCGCGGTCGGCGATGCCGACGCCCTCGAGGCCGACGGCGAGGCGCGCCTGGTTCATCATCGTGAACATGCACTGCATGCCGCGGTTTTCTTCGCCGATCAGATAGCCGATCGCGCCGCCATTGTCGCCCATCGTCATGGTGCAGGTTGGCGAGGCGTGGATGCCGAGCTTGTGCTCGACCCCGCTCGGATAGATGTCGTTACGGGCACCGAGCGTACCGTCGGCACCCACCAGAAACTTCGGCACCAGGAACAGCGAGATGCCCTTGGTGCCGGCCGGCGCATCCGGCAGCCGGGCGAGCACGAAATGCACGATGTTGTCGGTCATGTCGTGATCGCCGTAGGTGATGAAGATCTTGCTGCCGAAGATCCTGTAGCTGCCGCCTTCGGCCCGCTCGGCGCGGGTGCGCAGCGCGCCGACGTCGGAGCCGGCCTGCGGCTCGGTGAGCTGCATCGTGCCGGTCCATTCGCCCGACACCAGCTTGGACAGATAGATCTGCTTCAGCTCGTCGCTGCCGTGTGTGTGCAGCGCATCGATCGCCGACAGCGTCAGCAGCGGGCACAGTCCGAACGCCATGTTCGACGACGCCCAGATCTCGGTGCACGCCGCATTGACCGCCATCGGCAGCCCCTGGCCGCCGAAATCCTCCGGCCCCGACACCGCGTTCCAGCCTGCGGCGATCCAGCGCTGATAGGCATCGGGCCAGCCCGGCGCGGTGGTGACCTTGCCGTGTTCGAGCTTGATGCCGTGCTTGTCGCCGACCCGGTTCAGCGGCGCCAGGATGTCGCTGGCGAATTTACCGGCTTCGTCGAGGACCTGCGCGGTGATCTCGCCGTCGTAGTCGCCGAAATGGCCGGCGGCGACCGCCGCTTGCAATCCCGCGCCGTGGTTCAGCGAAAGAAGGATGTCGTCGATCGGTGCGCGATAGGTCATGACAGTGTCTCGGCTGACGGAAGGATGCCGGCCTTTTTCCACGAAATGCCGCTCCTCTCAACCGTCCGTGGGGTCGCGATCGCCGGACGAGCCGGCCGGGGATCGCGATGTTGCGGCTGCGGCTGCGCGATCGGGCCGGATTTCGGGCTTTCGGCGGTTGAAAAGCCGCCTTTGTCTCGATAGACCGGCGGAGCCGAGGCGAATCCGCCGCCCGGCCGCAATGCGCGGGCCGGGATAGGCCTTTTTGGGGCGTAGCCAAGCGGTAAGGCAGGGGATTTTGATTCCCCCATGCGGAGGTTCGATCCCTCCCGCCCCAGCCAGATTGGTCTATTTTATTGATAATGTTGTGTTAAATTTCCGAGCTGGGGGGCTGATGCACAACCCTGCGACACAAATCCCAGATCGATGCCATGCTTCGGACGGTCGTGGATCGGCATCCATCCTCGACGCCTGCCGCAACAATCCTATCCATCCCTAGAAGCTGTCGGGTGACCTCGCAGTCCCTGGAAAATGATGTGTTGGTCACGTTTGCTGACCTATTTCGGAATCTCAATGTGCATGGAACGAGAGGGGCAGTATGAGCCTCACCATTTTATGCGTTCTAGAGGGATGCTCCAAAATCGCCGTTCGGAGCCAACTTCGATTACAGCCATCGGGCCAAAGGAAGCGCGGCTGATGCTGCAACGCACATCGCTGCCGAGGTAGCTAAGACGCGCTCAGTCCACGTCCAAACCCGTCGGTCATTGTCGGTCCATAAGCGGACATTAGCGGGTGGCTGAATTGCGAGACGGTTCTATTTCAACATCATCGATGATGGTGGAGGCAGTTCGTCTTGACGCGATCGTGGTGTGCGCCTCCAGCGCCGCGTCGTTGCTATCGCCTTGTACTTCCGCTCGGGAAACGCGATCCGTTTTGGTAACGGCGCTCAACGAGCTCGCATCAATGCGTCCATGAATTCATGGACGCTCTTCGACTTCGGCCGATCCGCCGGGAAAAGCAAAAGGGAGCGGACGACTAAGCTTGGTTCGAATGGCTTCAGGATTTGCTTGAACGATCGACGACGGAATGACGAGAAGGCGTTGTGATGGCGAAAGGGCTGGCTAGAACAGCGGAAGCCCAGTTGCGGTGGTGTTGATGCGAAACATTGCCCCGCGTTACTGGAGAAACTTTGCTGCCAAAAGGTGAGTTACGCGGGGCTCCGCGCTCGCGCTGAATCGGTGCACCTGATCCTGGAGGACGCGGTCGGCGTTGGTGACGCGTTCGTGCTGCCGGAGATGTTCGAGCCACGACGCCACCTTGAACACTTCGACGAACCGGCCGGGCTGCGCGGCGTCCTCGAAGACGTCCCACGCATAGGCGCCGTCGCGGCGGCGATGCCGGCTCAGCCGGCGGATCGCCTGGAGGAAGTCGTCGCGCTCGCCGGCCGCGACCTGGTACTCGACGGTGATCAGCACCGGGCCGCGATCGGCATCGGTGTCGAGCGTCAGCACCGGCGACGGCCAGTGCATCGACGGCGACAGATCGCTGTCGGCGCCGCCGCGTAGCTTCCAGCGCCAGGTCGCTGCGATCCCAAGTACCGCGCCAGCGGCGGCGGCAAAATGCGCGGCCGGCAGGCCGAACAGCGATGCGAGTTGGCCCCACAGCGCGCTGCCGGCGGTCATCGCGCCGAAGAATGTGGTGACGAACATTGCCAGGCCGCGGCCGCGCACCCAGTCGGGCAGCGCGACCTGGACCGAGACGTTGAGATTGGCCAGCACCGCGATCCACGACAGGCCGGCGATAACGCAGGCCAGCACAGCGAGTTCGACGCGGTGGACCGCGCCGAGCAGCGCGAGACAGAGTGCGGTGCCGAGCGTGCCGGCCGCGACCACGCGATCCGGTCCGAGCCGCGCCTTTAGCCACGGCAGCACGAACGCGCCGACGACGGCGCCGAGGCCGATCGCGCCGAGCAGGATGCCGTAGAGTTCGGGGCCGCCGGCGATACGCGAGCGGGCTACCAGCGGCAGTAGCGCCCAATAGGCGCTGGCGAAGAAGAAGAACGCGACCGCGCGCATCAGGGTTGCGCGCAGGTCAAGATTGTAACGAGCGTGGCGGAAGCCGATCACGATCGCGCCGAACAGGCGCTCCGGCGGCAGCCCGGTGGTGCGCGCCGCCGGCGGTCGCCACCACAGCAGCGCGCCGATCACCGCGAGATTACTGAGCGCGTTGATCCAGAACGGCGCGGCGATGCCGATCACCCCGATCACGACGCCGCCGAGCGCCGGCCCTATCGCGCGGCTGACGTTGACGCCGACGCCGTTACTGGTGACGGCCGAGCCGAGATCCGGCTTCGGCACCAGCAGCGGCACGATCGACTGCCAGGCCGGCGCCGCGAACGCCGCGCCCGCGCCGAGCAGGAAGGTGAACAGCAGCAGCAACACCGGGTCCATCCGGCCGAGCCCGACCAGCGTGGCGCTGGCGACGGCGAACACCGTCAGAACGATCTCGATCAGGATCAAGAAGCGACGCTTGTCGACGATGTCGGCGAGCGCGCCCGCCGGAATCGCGAACAGGAACATCGGCAGGCTGGACGCCACCTGCACCAGCGAAACCGTGAGCGGATCCGCCTCGAGACTGGTCATCAGCCAGCCGGAGGCGGCGTTGTACATCCAGGTGCCGATATTGGCGACGACGGTCGCGGTCCACACCACCGCAAAGGCGGTGTGACGAAACGCTGCCCACGCCGACGGTCGCGGCGTCGCCGTCGGCAGCTCTCCCTGCACGGTGCTCATCGGGTCCTCGCTTCGGCGGGCGGTACCGGTCGGTCATCGCAACGCGCCTTCGGTGGTCAAGCGTCGATCCGCGGCCGCACACGCCGCGAGCCCGCGCGGTACGCGGCCGCGGGCAGCCTAGCCGCCGGGGCCATGCGGCGATTGCAGCGCCTTGCCGCGGTTTGGACGTTTCCGTCGCGGAGGGACCGCAGGCGACGATCTGTCGCCCGCCGCCTGCCGACGGCGCCGCGGGTTCGTGCAATCGGTGACGGGTTCGTCCAAGCGATGCGGGCGCCGGGCGGGCATGATCGCGCCAACTCGTTTTCCATCGCCTGTCGGGCCGTCAACCTGGAGAGTCCTTCGATGTCGAAACTGGATATGCTCACCCCCGAGAACAGCGCGATCGCGCTGATCGACTATCAGCCCGCGATGTATCAGGGCGTGCAGTCGCACGACCGCTTGGTGGTGTTCAACAACATCCAGATCCTCGCCAAGGCAGCGAAACTGTTCAAGATCCCGACGGTGTTGACCACGGTTGCCAAGGATTCGTTCTCCGGCCCGTTCATGCCGGAAGTCACCGAGCTGTTTCCGAACCTCGACATCATCGATCGCACCTCGATGAACTCGTGGCTCGATCCGAACTTCCGCAAGGCCGTCGCCGCCACCGGCCGCAAGAAGTTCGTGATCGCCGGACTGTGGACCGAGGCCTGCGTGATGTTCCCGACGCTCGACATGCTGAAGGAAGGCTACGAGATCTACATCCCGGCCGACGCCTGCGGCGACCTGTCGATGGAGGCGCACAACCGCTCGATGGAGCGGGCGATCCAGGCCGGTGCGGTGCCGATCACCTCGTGCCAGTACGCCTTCGAGCTGCAGCAGGACTGGGCGCGCTCGGAAACCTATGAGGGCATGATGGATATCCTGCGGGCGCATTCGCCCTACGGCATCCAGGTTCGCTTCTCCAAATGGGCGCTCGGCGAGCACGCCTCCGAGGGCGGCAGCAAGGCCGCCTGACGCGACGCCGGGGGGCGCACGATGAAAGTCTATCTGCTGTCGCTCGCCGTCGGCCTGCTGGTCGGCGTGATCTACAGCGTGCTCAACGTGCGCTCGCCGGCGCCGCCGCTGGTGGCGCTGGTCGGGCTGCTGGGCATCCTCGCCGGCGAGCAGATCGTACCGGTGGCCCGCCAGATGATCGCCGGCCACGGCCTCGCCGCCGCGTGGCGGCAGGCGAAATGCGCGCCGCACATGTTCGGGATGCTGCCGGGTCGGGACGACGCCGGATCGCCCGAACGGTCCGCGCGCGCCAACGCTCCGGAGAAGCACTCATGACCGACGCACCCGATCTCATCCTGCATCGCGGCCTGTTCACGACGCTGGACCGGAGCAACCCGACCGCCAGTGCGGTGGCGATCGCGGACGGACGGTTCACGGCGGTCGGCCACGACCGCGATGTCTTGCCGCTCGCGGGTCCCTCGACCCGCGTGATCGATCTGAAGGGCCGGCGGGTGTTGCCTGGTCTGATCGACAACCATCTCCACATCATCCGCGGCGGCCTGAACTTCAACATGGAGCTGCGCTGGGACGGTGTCCGCTCGCTCGCCGATGCGATGAACATGTTGAAGCGCCAGGTGGCAATCACGCCGCCACCGCAATGGGTGCGCGTGGTCGGCGGCTTCACCGAGCACCAGTTCGCCGAGAAGCGGCTGCCGACGATCGACGAACTCAACGCCGTGGCGCCGGATACGCCGGTGTTTCTGCTGCACCTGTATGACCGAGCCATCCTCAACGGAGCTGCGCTCCGTGCGGTGGGCTATACCAAGGACACGCCGGAACCGCCCGGCGGCGAGATCACCCGCGACGCCAACGGCAATCCCACCGGCCTGTTGCTCGCCAAGCCGAACGCCAACATCCTCTATGCGACGCTGGCGAAGGGCCCGAAGCTGCCGTTCGACTATCAGGTCAATTCCACCCGCCACTTCATGCGTGAACTGAACCGGCTCGGCGTCACCGGTGCGATCGACGCCGGCGGCGGCTTCCAGAATTATCCCGACGATTACGCGGTGATCCAGAAGCTCGACGAAGAGGGGCTGCTGACGATCCGGCTCGCCTATAATCTGTTTACGCAGAAGCCGAAGGGCGAGAAGGACGACTTTCTCAACTGGACCAAGACCTCCAAATACAAGCAGGGCAACGACTACTTCAGGCACAACGGCGCCGGCGAGATGCTGGTGTTCTCGGCCGCCGACTTCGAGGATTTCCGCGTGCCGCGGCCCGACATGCCGCCGGAGATGGAAGGCGAGCTCGAAGAGGTGGTGCGCATCCTGGTGCAGAACAAATGGCCGTGGCGTCTGCACGCGACCTATGACGAGACCATCTCCCGCGCGCTCGACGTGTTCGAAAAGGTGAACCAGGATACGCCGCTCGACGGTCTGCACTGGTTTTTCGATCATGCCGAAACGATTTCGGACCGCTCGATCGACCGGATCGCAGCGCTCGGCGGCGGCATCGCCGTGCAGCACCGGATGGCTTATCAGGGCGAGTATTTCGTCGAGCGCTACGGCTTCGGCGCCGCGGAGGCGACCCCGCCGGTGAAGCGCATTCTCGACAGCGGCGTCAAGGTGTCGGCCGGCACCGATGCGACCCGGGTCGCATCGTACAATCCGTGGGTGTCGCTATCGTGGCTAGTGACAGGCCGCACCGTGGGGGGCCTGCGGATCACGCCGCAGCGCAACTGCCTCGACCGCGAGACCGCGCTGCGGATGTGGACCGAGAACGTCACCTGGTTCTCCAACGAGGAAGGCAACAAGGGGCGCATCGCCGTGGGCCAGCTCGCCGACGTGGTGGTGCCCGACCGCGACTACTTCTCCTGCAGCGAAGCCGAGATCGCGGATACGACCGCACTGCTGACGATGGTCGGCGGCAAGGTGGTGTACGGCGCCGGCGAGTTCGCTGCTCTCGACGACAGCGCGCCGCCGCCGGCGATGCCGGACTGGTCGCCGGTGCGCCGGTTCGGCGGCTATGCAGCCTGGGCGGACGACCAAAACGCCGCCGGCAAGGTCGCGGTGCAGGCGATGACGTCATGCGGCTGCGCCAATAGCTGCACGCTGCATGGCCACGATCACGCCACCGCGTGGTCGAGCAAGCTGCCGGTCTCCGATCTCAAGAGCTTCTGGGGCGCGCTCGGCTGCGCTTGCTGGGCGGTGTGAGGTGAGGCTCGCCGGCGAGCCGCGGTGGGTGGCGACGATTCTGTCGTCGCAACTGCTGTGGCATGCCGTGCGCGTCGCACTGGTGTCCGCGTATCTGCTCGGCGGCGCGGTGAAGCTGTTCGATTTCGCCGGCGCTGTGGCCGAACAGGAGAGGTTCGGACTTGATCCCGGATGGCTGTGGGCGATGCTCGCCATTGTCGTCGAACTCGGCGGCTCGCTCCTGGTGCTGACGGACCGGCTGGTCTGGCTTGGCGCCGGCGCGCTCGGCGTCCTGACCTTCGTGGCGATGCTTACGGCGAATGCGTTCTGGTCAGCGCCGGCCGCAGACCGATGGATGCAGGCCAACGCCTTCTTCGAACATCTCGGACTGATCGCCGGCTTGGTGCTGGTGGCGATGCTGTCCGACCAACGGCGATCGATGTCCTGATATTGGCGAGGAGACTTCCGTGAAACAGATCTCGAAACCTCTTCTGCTGCTGGCGATCGCCGCCGTGCTGAGTTCGCCGGTGGCAGCGAAGGAAGCGCGCCATGCCACCCCATCGGTTGCGGTCGCGCCGCAATACGACACCACACATGTCTATGTGGCACCCTCGAGGACGATCGGGCGTTCGACAAGCTGAATGTCACCTCGGTCGATCAGGATCGTGTCGATCTGCGGCTGGCGTTTCTCGAATACACCAAGCAGTTCTCCGGCGGACTGCTCAAGGCCCGGGTCGGCCGGCAGGACTTCGCGTTCGACCTGCAGCGCTTCGTGTCGTCGCGCGACGGCCCCAACGTGCGGCAATCGTTCGATGCGGTGTGGGCCGATTGGGAGACCGGCACCTGGCGGTTCATCGGCTTCGTCAGCCGGCCGGTGCAGTATTTCGACGATCGGCCGTTCGACGATCGCTCGTCGGATCAGTTCCGTTTCAGCACGCTCCGCATCGAACGCAAGGTGCTCGGCGATAACGAGCTGTCGGCGTACTATTCGCTGTATGAGCGCGCCGGCGCGCGTTATCTCGATGCCACCGGCTATGAGCGCCGGCATATTTTCGACATCCGTTTTGCCGGCAAGCAGGGCCCGCTCGATTGGGACCTCGAAGCGATGGGGCAGACCGGGCAGGTAGGCGCCTCGGCGGCGCGGGCCTGGGCGGTGGGAGCCCGCGCCGGCTACACGCTGCCGGCCGCCTGGCAGCCTCGGCTCGGATTGCAGTTCGATGCTGCATCCGGCGACGACCGGCCGCAAGACGGCGTGCTCGGCACCTTCAATCCGCTGTTCCCGAACGGCTATTACTTCACGCTGGCGGGCTTCTCCGGCTATGCGAACCTCGTCCACCTCAAGCCGTCGATCACCATCTCGCCGGCGAGCCGGCTGAAGCTGATGGCCGCGGTCGGCCTGCAATGGCGCGCCACGACGGCGGATGCGATTTACGTGCAGCCGAGTGTGCCGGGTGGCCGGCACAGCAGGGGCCGGCAGCGCCTGGACCGGCACCTACGGCCAGCTCCGCCTCGACTACGCCTTCGATGCGCATCTCACCGGCGCGATCGAAGCGGTGCATTTCGAAGTCGGCGACACCATCCGCACCGCCGGTGGCCGCAGCAGCGACTATCTCGGCGTCCGGTTACAATACGGGTGGTAGACGTCAGGCAACACGCAACGACCCGGCGCGACGATGGGTCGGGCCGGGCCGCGGTGTGGTTATCGCGGAGTTTTATTCCTTTACGAACGCCAGCAGGTCGGCGTTCAGCACGTCGGCATGGGTGGTGAGCATGCCGTGCGGATAGCCCGGATAGGTTTTCAGCTTGCCGTTCTTCAGCAGCTTGACCGACAGCTTCGCGGAGTCCTCGATCGGCACGATCTGGTCGTCTTCGCCGTGCAGCACCAGGGTCGGGACGGTGATGGTCTTCAGATCGTCGGTCTGGTCGGTCTCGGAGAACGCCTTGATGCCGTCATAGTGGGCCTTGGCGCTGCCCATCATGCCCTGGCGCCACCAGTTGTTGACGACGCCCGGCATCGCCTTCGCGTCGGGACGGTTGAAGCCGTAGAACGGGCCGGCCGGGACATCGAGGAAGAACTGCGCGCGGTTGCCGGCCAGCGCCTGACGGAAGCCGTCGAACACTTCGATCGGCAGACCGCCCGGGTTCTTCTCGGTCTTGAGCATCAGCGGCGGCACGGCGCTGACCAGCACCGCCTTGGCGACGCGGCCGTTCGGCTCGCCGAACTTGGCGACGTAGCGCGCTACCTCGCCGCCGCCGGTCGAGTGGCCGATATGCACGGCGTTCTTGAGGTCGAGATGCTCCACCACCGCGAAAGCGTCGGCCGCGTAGTGATCCATGTCGTGGCCGAAATCGACCTGCGACGAGCGGCCATGGCCGCGGCGGTCGTGCGCCACGACGCGATAGCCGTTGGCGAGGAAGAACAGCATCTGCGCGTCCCAATCGTCGGCCGACAGCGGCCAGCCGTGATGGAACATGATCGGCTGCGCCGATTTCGGGCCCCAGTCCTTGTAGTAGATGTCGACGCCGTCCTTGGTCTTGGCGAAACTGCTGCTCATCGGGTGGCCTCCTGGTGAAGTACGGGTTGGGTGGATCGGTTGCGACATCGCGCTGCCGGGCAGAACGGCGAGGCTGGCGGCGCCGACCATCAGGTCCCGGCGCGAGATTTGAAGATCGGACCGGCGCGTCGGCGGTGTGGTCTCGGTGTCGTGCTGTTCATGGTGCGTCATGGCGGAACTCCGATGCGGGCGCTCAGCCGGCCGCCGCGACCGCGTCGACCGCCCCGACGATCACGTCGGCGACGGCGCGGGGCTGCGACAGGATCGACAGATGGCTGCTGTCTAGTTCGGTCGTTCGCGCGTTCAGGCGCGTCGCCAGCTCGCGCTGCAGCTCGATGCTGACGACGCGATCCGCGGCCGAGACGATGAACCAGTTGGGCCGCGTCGTCCACGCCGCTTCGGTGATCCGGTCGCCGAAGGTGGAGGCGGGAAGCGGCGGCTGCACCGCGGCGAGCACGCGCGCGTCCTGTTCCGGAATGTCCTGCGCGACGTCGCGGACCCAGCCCTCCGGACTGAGCTTCAACATCCCGCGGCCATCATCGATGATCTGGCTGAGGCCGGGAGGAGAGGGGTGGGAGCCGACCAAGTCGCCGACCGACTCGCCGGCCTTCGGCGGCAGCGCGGCGACGAACACCAGCGCCTTGACCTTCGGATCGTTGCCGGCCTGGGTGATCACCGCGCCGCCCCAGCTGTGGCCGACCAGCACCACCGGGCCGTCGATCGAATCGAGCACGAGGCGCGTCGCTTCGACGTCGGCGGCGAGGGACGTCGTAGGGTTCTGTACGGCGACGACCGAGATGCCCTTGTCGAGCAGCAGCGGCACCACCAGGCGCCAGCTTGATCCGTCGGCCCACGCGCCGTGCACCAGCACGACCGTGGGAAGTGCTGTGGGTGAGGTGGCCATGACATCGTCCTTCCGGGCATCCGCTGTTTCACGCCAGCTGTACTGCACCGGATACGCCGGCTCTTGTCGCTTCGCGCGGCGGCTTGAACGATCGCGATGCCGGGGCGACGGATTTCAGGTCGGCCTTGGCAGCGCGAACTGGAAACGAGCGCCGTGCGGTTTCACTGGGATCGCCCACAACCGACCGCCGTGTGCCTCGACGATCGACCGGCTGATCGACAGGCCCATTCCCATGCCCTGCGGCTTGGTGGTGACCAGCGCCTCGAACAACTGGTCGATGCGGTCTTCGTCGAAGCCGAGGCCGTTGTCGGCGACCGTGACCACCACGCCGTCTGCATCGTTGGTCGTGCTGGCGACGGTCAGGGTGCGACGGCCCTCGATCGCCGCCATCGACTCGATGGCGTTCATGCAGAGGTTGAGCAGCACCTGCTGCAACTGCACGCGGTTTCCGGCCACGGTGGCGTCGGACTCGGTGAGTTGCGTCTCCAGGTGGATGGCGTTCTGTCGCAACTCGACCTGCAGGATCGACAGGATCTCGCGGATCACCGCGTTGACGTCGACCGCGGACATCATCGGGGCAGCCTTGACCGCGAGCCCGCGGATGGTCTGCACCACGTCGGCGGCGCGGCGGCCGTTCTCGATCACCCGGCGGGCGGCGCTCCGGGCCTCAGCGATGGACGGCTGCGCGTTGCCGAGCCAGCGCAGGCAGACGTCGGCATTGGTGATGATCGCGGTCAGCGGCTGGTTAATCTCGTGCGCGATCGAGATCACCAATTCGCCGATCGCGGTCAGCCGCGACATCCGCATCAGCTCGGACTGCGACTTCTGCAGCGCCTCGACCAGCGCGTCCTTCTCTTCCAGGAAGGCGTTCTTCAGCGAGATCGCCGCCTGCGACGAGAGTAATTTCAGCACCGATAGCTTCAACGGCGTGAACACGCCGGCGGCGAGATCGTTCTCGAGGAAAATGACGGCGATCAGCTTGTTGCGCTTCATCAGCGGCAGGCACAACAGCGACCGCGATGCCGTCCTGGCGATGTAGGGATCGTCGGCGAACGGGCTGGAGCCGGCGTCGTCGATCGTGATCGCTTCGCCGGTGCGCGCCGCCAGATTGACCAGCGTGGTCGGCAGGTCGTCCGCGGTGGCAAGGTCGTCGCGGAGCGTGACCTGGATGCCGCCGCCGCCGGTCCGGGCCTCGGCGCGGATCGTCAGCTCGGCCTGCTGCGGCAGGATCAACAGCCCGCGCTCGGCACCGGCGTGTTCCAGCACCAGCGACATCAGGGTTTCCATCAGTCGCGGAACGCCGAGCTCGTTGGAGACTGCTTCCGATGTCTTCACCACCGCGGCGAGATCGAAGCTTTCGGCGAGGCCGAGCGGCACCTGCGCGGCCGCCGGGAAGTTGACGGCGACGTCGGGGTGATTGCGGTCGAGCTGCTCGACCTTGGCGGCGGCGCCCCATTGCTGATAGCAGTCGCGCGCCTTCATCAGGTGGGCCTGATACGCGGTGTCGAATCCCTGGCGGCGACAGAACTCCGCGGCGAGCTCGTGCGCGATGGCTTCGACCTGCGACACCCGGACCCGGCGCGACGACGACACCGCCTGCTGATAGAGCTTCATCGCCTCGAACGGCCGGTCCTGTAACCGCGCGATCTCGGCCGCGAGCAGCGCCGTCGCGCCCTTGTAATTGCCGGGATTGTGGACTTCCCAGCCGGACATCTGCAGGTGTGCACCGGCGAGACGCCGCTCCAGCGCGGCGCGGGTCTCCGGCGGGTTGGGCGAGTCGGCGAGCGCGGCGCAGATCACGCCGACGTAGAAGTGGAAGATCGAATATTCGTGGTGGCCGACGGTGGTCCAGAGCAGCGGTTCGGCCCGCAGCAGCGCCGCGAAGGCGGCCGCCTGGTCGCCGGCGAAGTAGCTCGCCTGCATCTTGCGGATCCAGAACCAGCAGGCGGCGATGTCGAGGCTGCGATTGGCGGCGAGCTCGCGTTCGAACGCCGCTTCGTCGAAGTCGGGTCCGTTCAGCGAGCCCAGCGCGGTCGTGTCGCCACGCAGCGACCGGAGGAACTGCAGCTGCGTGGTGATGATGTGGACGATCAGGCCGAACTTGGCGCGCCGCATCAGCGCCAGCCGCGCGACCGCTTCGATCTCGACGTCGTCCAGCGGATCGCCAGCCGAAAGCCGGTTGGTGATCAGCGTGCAGGACGAGAAGCCGGCATAGGTGAGATCGCCGGTCTCGACCGCTTCCTCGAAGGCGCGGCGCAGATACGGTTGGGCCTCGTGCAGCGGCCGTGCCCAGGGCAGCACGTGGGCGCCGTAGGTCAGGTGGACGCGGGCCTTGTAGTGGCCGAGGCCGCGGGTCTCGACCAGCTTGAGGCCTAGATCGCCGAACCGGAACGCCGCGTCGTAGTCGTCGAAGCACGGGCCGACCACCATGCCGAGATAGGCGTAGGCGAGCGCCGAGGCGTCGCAATTGCCCTGCTGGACGCTGATGTTGGCCATCCGACACAGCAGCACGCAGACCAGGTTGAGGTCGGTAAAGAACGCCGGCGCCAGCGCCGCGCTCATCACCGCCATGGGGGCGGCGCGGGACTGGTCGGTGATCGCCGGCAGATCGATCAACGACTCGATGCTGCGGCCGCCGAGCCGTTCCATCAGCAGGCGATACTCGGCTTTGGCCTGGTCGCGGTCCGGATGCTGCGGCCAGATAATGCCGAAGTCGCGCAAATAGGCGAGGCAGGTTTCGATCGCGCGGTCGCTCCGATCGATCGCGGTGTACAGCGTGACCTGCAGCGCCACCACGAACGACCGGGCGTGCGGCGTCGGCGCCAGCGGCGCTAGACGTTGCAGCCGCGCCTCGGCCTCGGCCATCGCGCCGGTGAGAAACTCGCATTCGGCGATCAGGTACTCGACGTCGAAGGCGAGGTCAGGTTCGCATTCGAGGGCGGAGTCGCCGAGCAGCGCCAGCGCGGTGGTCAGATAGGCCTGCGCCGAGCCGTAGGCGATCGCCTTCATCGCGGCGCGACCGGCCTCGCGATTGAGCCGGGCGACCGCCAGCCGCTCGGCGTCGGAGTCGATCAGCGCGGCGCCGAGATTGTAGTGGTCGACGATCTGGAACAGCGCGTCGGGCCGGGTCGGGATGCTCGTGGCGAGGTGGCGGGCGATCTCCAGATGGATCGCCGGCAACTCGACCGGGTCGATCAGCCGGTAGGCGACTTCGCGGACGCGGTCGTGAACGAAGCGATAGTCCTCGTCGGTGCGCAGCACCAGTTCGGCGGCGACCAGCTCCTGCAGCCCGTCATGAACCGCCTCTGTGGCGATGTCGCACAGCCGGCCGAGCAAGGCGGCGTCCGCGGCCATGCCGAGGCAGGGGAAGATCCGCAGGATTGCCCGGGTGCGCGGCGGTAGCCGGTCGAGCCGGCGGCTCATCAGATCGACGACGTTGTCGGTGAAGCCCTTGCCTTCGATCAGCTCGACGTTCCAGCTCCAGCGCTCGTTCAGCACGTCGAAGCTGACCAGTTGCTCGTTGATCAGCGACGAGAAGAACTGGATCGCGAAGAACGGATTGCCGCCGGTCTTGCGGTGGATCAGCGCTGCCAGCGGCGCGACCTGATCGGACTCGCACCGCAGCACGTCGGCGACCAACGCCCGGATGTGGGCCTGGCCGAGCGGAGCGAGCCGGATCTCCTCGATGTGTGGCACCCGCTGGCGGATGCTCTGCAACGTCAGGCCGAGCGGATGGCCATCGTCGATCTCGTTGTCGCGATAGGCGCCGATCACCAGCAGATGGCTGGTGTCGATGTCGTCCGCGAGCCGGACCAGGAAGTCGGCCGTCGCCCGGTCGAGCCATTGCAGGTCGTCGAGAAACAGCACCAGCGGATGCTCAGGCCGGGCGATCGCCGCGATGAAGCGTCCGAGCACGGCCTGGAACGCGGCGCGGCTCTCCTGCGCCGACATGCTGCGCAGCGGCGGCTGATCGCCGATCACCAGCGCCAGATCCGGCACCAGATTGACCATCAGCTCGCCGTGCTCGCCGACCGCCGCCTGCAGCGTGCTGCGCCAGCCTTCGAACGCGGCGGCGTCCTGGCCGAGGATCTGCCGCACCAGCGAGTGGAACGCCTGCGCCAGCGTCGCGAACGGGGTGTCGCGCTTGTACTGGTCGAACTTGCCGGCGATGAACCAGCCGTTGGTTGGGGTGAGGCTCTTGCGCAGCTCGTTAACGGCGGAGGATTTCCCGGCTCCGGAATAGCCGGAGATCAGCGCCCATTCGGTGGCGCCGGTCGACGCGGCGCGGTGATACGCCGACAGGATGGCGTTGATCTCGGTGTCGCGGCCGTACAGTTTTTCCGGCATGCGCACGACGCCGGCGGCATCGTGAGCGGTCAGACGTACGCCCGCGGTGTGGCCGTGCACCTCCCACGCCGCCAGGCAGGCGCGCAGATCGCGCTCGACGCCGGCGGCGCTCTGGTAGCGGTCGTCGGCGGACTTCTCGAGCAGCCGGAACACCAGCCGCTCGATCGCCGCGGTGGCGGCGCCGGCGGTCGGCAGCGGATGCGGCCGGCGAGCGATGTGCTGGTGAATCCATTGCGCCGGGCTTGAGGCGTGGAACGGCAGGCTGCCGCCGGACAGCATCTGGTACAAGATGATGCCGAGCACGTAGAGATCGCTGCGGCTGTCCACCGAGCGGTTGACGCGGCCGGTCTGCTCCGGGGAGAGGTAGATCGGCGAACCGGACGGGGCCTCGTGCAAGGCGAGTTCTCGGCGCTCCCGGCGCGAGCGCGAAGCGCCGCCGAGCCCGGTCAGCCACACCCGGTCGGAATCGTCGACCCAGACGGTGTCGGGGCGGAGATGGCGATGCACCAGCCCGCGCTCGTGAATGTGGCCTAGCGCGTGCGCCATTCCGATCGCCCGGCGCAACAGCTTCGGCACGGCGAGCGGCTCCGCCAGCGATTCCGACAGCGGCCGCGCACCGTGATCGTCGATCAGCAACGCCGGCCGACCCTGCGCCGACACCAACGCGCGCGGCCGTACCACGATCGCCGGATCGAGGTCGCGGGTGAGGGCGAGTTCGCGCTTGGCGCGCTCCAGCGGGCACGGCTCGTCGGCCTCGGCGATCAGCAGCAGCCGCGGCGGCGACCGATCTTCCTGCACCCGGTAGACGCCGAAGTCGCCGCAGCGCGTCACCAGTTCCAGTGCGGCGCTGATGTCCGTCACGGCGCCGCTCCGGTCGTGGTCGGCGATCGCTGCATCAGCCCGGCCCGCCGGCGCGCGGCGCTACAGCCTTCTGGATGCAATGCACCAGCGCCTGCGCCTCGAACGGCTTGCTGAGAAAGCCGAGCGCGCCCAGCGCCCGGGCCCGTGCCTCGATCCGTTCGTCGGGAAAAGCGGTGATGAAGATCACCGGCGGCGCGCCGCCCGCGGCGATCAGCCCGGCGTAGAGGTCGAGGCCGTTCAGCCCGGCCATCTGGATGTCGGTGATCAGGCAGGCGGTCGCGCCGTCGATGCCGGAATCCAGAAACTGCCGCGCCGAGGCGAAGCCGCGCGCCGCATAGCCGAGCGAGCGAACCAGTCCTTCGATGGCGACCCGAACGTTTTCGTCGTCGTCGATCACCGTTATGATCTTGCCGATGGTCATTTCGGCCATCCTCAAGGGTGATGCAGCGCGATCCGACGTCGACCAACTCTGCGGCAGCGACCCCGGGCTTATAAGTCATACGATGGTTTACGTCGCCTCGCGGGATTGCGGAGCGATCACCTCGGCCATCCGCACCAGATCGGCGAATGAGCGGGCGCCCATCTTCTTCATCACCCGGCCGCGATGAATCTTGACGGTGATTTCGCTCAGGCCGAGATCGGCGGCGACATTCTTGTTCAGCGAGCCGGCGGACACCATGTCGAAAACCTGCTTCTCGCGGGGCGTCAGCGCCGCGTAGCGCTCAGGATGTCGTCGCGGCGGCTGTCGCTCTCGCGACGCCGCCGGTCCAGCGACACGGCAGCCGACACCGCGTCGAGCATTTCCTGGTCGCGGAACGGCTTGGTGAGAAAGTCGACGGCGCCGGCCTTCATGCCGCGCACGGTCATCGGTACGTCGCCGTAGCCGGTCATGAAAATCACCGGAATCCGGACATCGAGCTTGGTCAGCATGGTCTGCAGGTCGAGGCCGCTGGTGCCGGGCAGGCGGACGTCGAGAATCAGGCAGTTGGCCTCGTCCGGAACCCCGGCCGCGAGCAGATGCTGCGCCGATTCGAACGAGACCACTCGGTTGCCGATGGATTTGAACAGGCCGGCCAGCGCGTCCCTGATGCCGGCGTCGTCATCGACCACGACGATCAATGGTCTGGATGTGGCGGTCATGCTGGCTGGGAAGACGTACGCATCGTCATCGCCGTACTCTATGTCAGCCCCCGGCGGATGCCAATCGTCGCCGCGTCGGCACGGCCGGATCGGGCGCGGACCGCGGCGCCGACGATAAACCTTGGTTTGCTATCGGCGAAACCATTGCAGGCCGCGGCGGCACGATAGTCCGACTATCGGACGGCGGCCCGCCGTCGTCTGCTGTCCGGCGATGGCAGTGGACCGCGCTCGCGCGCCGTCCGGGGATGAGGAGTTTCGGGTCGATGCAGCGCCTCACCAGCAGCGGGGATCGGCCGAGCACGGCGAGGGCGTTCGTGCACCTGGCGGAGATCCTGCAGAAGGCGGCGGAGACGGTGCAACGCGATCCGGCCGCGGCGCGCTCCTGCATCGAGCGCGCCGCGGCGCTGCTGCGCGAAGTGCAGGCGCGGCACGACTTGCTCGACGAGGCGCCGCCGCCGACGCCGGACGGCCCGGGCCTGGCGCGCTGGCAGCTGAAGCGGGTGGTGGCGCATATCGACCACAACATCGATCGCAGCTTGCGGATCAAAGACCTGGCCCAGCTCGTCGATCTCAGCGCCAGCCATTTCGCCCGGGCTTTCCGCGGCAGCGTCGGCGTCGCGCCGCGCAATTTCGTGCTCGAGCGCCGGGTTGAGCGCGCCAAGTTGCTGATGCAGGGCACCGACCTGCCGCTGTCGGAAATCGCGCTGGCGTGCGGGCTGAGCGATCAGGCGCACCTGTCGCGGATATTTCGGCGCTTCACCGGCGCAACTCCGAACGCTTGGCGCCGCCAGCTGCGTGATCGCGAGTTTCAAGGGCATCGAGACCAGGTTTCTTCGAGCTAGTGCATCAGCTCTTGCGCTATGTCCGTTCCGGGTCAGAAGCCGGACATGCCGCACTCACATTGCCTCGAGGGTGTAGGCTATGCTGCCATCGCAGCGGCCGACATTGGAACTTCGACAGGGCGAGCGGCGGCACTCGAGGTTTGCTCAGGGTTAATCATGCTACACCTTGATGCTGCACAAGCCGCGTGTCGCGAATAGAAACGCAGTTATTTCAATAATTTGGATCCGGCTGGTTGCTGGCTGAGTACCCTCCCGCCCCAGCCAGGCCAAGCCGCTGATTTCAAGGAACTTTGTCTGGCCGGCGCACGCCCGATGTGGCCCCGCCGCCGTTCATGGCGGCTTTCCCCTCACATTTCCTCCAGCGCGCAGATCAGATCGCCGGCGCGCAGCGTCTGCCCCGGCTTGGCGTTGAGCGCCCTGACGATGCCGCGCGCGGTCGCCGGAATCGCAATCTCCATCTTCATCGACTCGATCACTGCGAGGGTCTGGCCGATCTCGACATGCTCGCCCGGCTCGACCGTGAGCTTCCAGACGTTGCCGGGCGCCTCGGTGAACTGGCCGACGCAGCCGTCCGGCACGTCGCCGCCGGAGCCGAGCGCGGCCGCGGTGTCGTCCTCCACCACCTCGTCGAGCTTGGCGTCGCGCCAGCGTTGGCGTTCGGCTTCGAACGCGGTCTGCTGGCGGGTCTTGAACGCCGTGATGCCATCGGCTTCGCGCGCCAGGAACGCCTTGTAGTCGGCGTAGGAGAACGTCGTCTCTTCGATCTTGAGCGGATAGGCCCCGTGGGGGAAGGCGGCGCGGGCGTCGAGCAGTTGTTCCGGCGTCACCGGGAAGAGCCGGATCTGGTCGAAGAACCGCAGCAGCCAGGGATGACCGGGCTTGAACATTTCGGTGCTGCGCCAGGTGTTCCAGACCTGGATAGTGCGGCCGAATAGCTGATAACCACCGGGGCCTTCCATGCCGTAAATACACATATAGGCACCGCCGATGCCGACGGCGTTTTCGGGCGTCCAGGTGCGGGCCGGGTTGTATTTGGTGGTGACCAGGCGGTGCCGCGGATCGACCGGCGTGGCGACCGGTGCGCCGAGATAGACGTCGCCAAGGCCGAGCACGAGGTAGTTGGCGTCGAACACGATACGCTTGACGTCGTCCTCGCTGGCGAGGCCGTTGATGCGGCGGATGAACTCGATGTTGGACGGGCACCACGGCGCATCCGGCCGTACCAGCTCCTGATACTTGCGCATCGCCAGCACCGCCTGCGGATCGTTCCACGATAGCGGCAGATGAATGATGCGGCTCGGCACCGCCATCGCTTCGACCGAGGGCAGTTCGCGCTCGATCCTCGCCAGCGCGTCGAGCAGCTTGCGACGTGGCATCACCGTGCTGTCGTAGTGGATCTGCAGCGAGCGGATTCCCGGCGTGAGATCGATCAGGCCCGGGAGCTTGGCTTTCTCCACCGCCTCGGCGAGCACATGCACCCGCAGCCGCAGCGCGATGTCGAGCTCCATCGGGCCGTATTCAACCAGCAGGTTGTCGTCGCCGGCGCGGCGATACACCACCGGGATCTCGCCATCGTCACGGCGGCCGACGATCGCCGAGCCGAGCTCGGCAGGCGCGGCGATCACGGTCGGCCCCGCGACCGGATCATCGGCGCGTGTCACCGGCACGAAGCGGAGCTTATCGCCGGGCTTGAGCTGACCGACCTTCCACAATTCGTCGCGCGCCACCACGGCCGGGCAGACGAAGCCGCCGAGGCTCGGGCCATCGGGGCCGAGGATGATCGGCATGTCGCCGGTGAAATCGATCGCGCCGATCGCATAGGCGTTGTCGTGGATGTTGGAGGGATGCAGCCCGGCTTCGCCGCCGTCGGTGCGCGCCCATTGCGGCTTCGGTCCGATCAGCCGCACGCCGGTGCGGGCGCTGTTGAAGTGGACTTCGTAGTCCGAGGAAAACAGCGTCGCAATGTCGTCGTCTCGGAAGAAATCGGGCGCGCCGTGCGGGCCGTAGATCACGCCGATTTGCCATTCTCGTGTCAGAGCTGGCCGTTCGTCGTCGGTGAGCGCACGGGGCTCCGCGACAGGCGTGATCGAGCCGAAATGCAGCACGTCGCCGGCCTTCAGCGCGCCGGTGGCATGGCCGCCGAACGCGCCGAGCGTGAACACCGCGCGGGAGCCGAACACTTCGGGCGCGTCGAAGCCGCCGCGGATGGCGAGATAACAACGCTGGCCCGGTCCCTCGATCTTGCCGATCGCCAGCATTTGCCCGGCACGCACCGTGATCGGCGCGTCGTTACCAACCGCTGTGCCGTCGAGCTTTGCCATCATGCCAGCGCCGCACAGCGCCACCACGGCGTCGGCGTTGAAGCGCAGCGTCGGACCGCTGACGGTGAGTTCGAACGCCGCGGTGGTTTCGGGATTGCCGACGATGCGGTTGGCGAGGCGGAACGAACGCTCGTCCATCGGTCCGCTCGGCGGCACGCCGACGTGCCACAGATGCAACCGGCCCGGCAGCTCCTGCAATCCGGACTGCGCGCCGGGCGCCACCACGTCGATGGTGCGCGCCGCGAAGCTGAAGTCCGCCAGCACCTTGGTGGCGACCTTGCCGCTGCGGAACAGATCGGATGCCGCAATCGCGCGCAAGTAATCGAGATTGGTTTCGATGCCCGCGACGGTGGTGGCGGCGAGCGCGCTTATCATCTTGTCGATCGCGGCGTCGCGGTCGGCCGCGTGGACGATCAGCTTCGCCAGCATCGGGTCATAGAACGGCGTTACCTCGTCGCCGGTTTCGATCCAGCCGTCGACGCGCGCGTCGTCCGGAAACGCCACCTGGGTCAGCCGGCCGGCCGAGGGCCGGAAGCCGGCGCCTGGATTTTCGGCATACAGCCGCACTTCGATCGCCGCGCCCTGCGGCGGGCGCGGCGTGTAGGTCGCGATCGGGCTGTCGCCGGCAGCCTGGCGCACCATCCATTCGACCAGATCGACACCGAACACCGCTTCGGTGACGGGATGTTCGACCTGCAGGCGGGTGTTGACCTCGAGGAAGTAGAATTCGTCGCGGGCGACGTCGTAGATGAATTCGACGGTGCCGGCGGACTCGTAGTTCACGCTCCGGCCGAGCGCGACCGCGGCCTGATGCAGCCGCGTCCGCATCTCGTCCGAGATGCCGGGCGCCGGGGTTTCCTCGACGACTTTCTGGTTGCGCCGCTGCAGCGAGCAGTCGCGCTCGCCGAGCGCGATCACGTTGCCCTGGCCGTCGCCGAAGATCTGCACTTCGATATGGCGGGCGTCGGCGACGAACCGCTCCAGATATACCCGCGCGTCCCCGAAGCTGGCGCGGGCGGTGCGCTGCACCGTGGCGAAGCGTTCGCGCAGCGTCGCCTCGTCGTGGCAGAGCTGCATGCCGATGCCGCCGCCGCCCGCGGTGCTCTTCAGCATCAGCGGAAAGCCGATCCGTGCCGAGGCTTCCAGAGCTTCCTCGATGCTGTCGATCAGCCCGGTGCCGGGCAGCAGCGGCACTTTGCTCGTCTGCGCCAGTTCGCGGGCGCGGTGCTTCAGGCCGAACGCCTCGAGATGTTCGGGGCGCGGACCGATGAAGGCGATGCCGTGCTGCTTCAGCCGCTCGGCGAAGCCGCGGTTCTCCGACAGAAAGCCGTAGCCGGGATGCACCGCCTGCGCGCCGGTTGAGAGGCAGGCCTCGATCACGGCGTCGACATTGAGATAGCTGTCGCTGGCGGCCTCGCCGCCGACGCGCACCGCTTGGTCGGCCTCGCGCACCGGACGGGTGAAACGGTCAGCGTCCGAATAGATCGCGACCGATGCGATCCCCATCCGGCGCAAGGTGCGGCCGATCCGCCCGGCGATTTCGCCGCGGTTGGCAATCAGAACTTTGCTGAACATGATCAGTCCTCGCCTGCCTCGTAGATCACCACCTGGATCGGCGTCGGGAAAAAGCCGTTGCAGGGATTGTTGACCTGCGGACAGTTCGAGATCAGGCACAGCACGTCCATCTCGGCGACCATCTCGACGTAGTCGCCGGGCTTGGAGACGCCGTCGACCACGGTGAAATTGCCGGACGTGTCGAGCGGCACGTTCATGAAGAAGTTGAGGTTCGGCACGATGTCGCGCTTCGACAGACCGTGCTTGGCGGCCTCCAGCACGAAGTTCTCGCGGCAGGCATGCAGATATTTGGTCTGGTGCCCGAACCGCACGGTGTTGCTCTCGCAGGAGCAGGCGCCGGCCGAGGTGTCGTGCAGGCCGCAGCTATCGGCCACCATCCGCAGCATGGTGCGGCCCTCGGTGGACATGATCCGCGTGCCGGTGGTGACGTAGGCCGAGCCCTGGGCGCGCAGCGTGTCCTGGCCGCTGTAGCGTTCGCCATGATCATCTGCGGCGTAGAACAGGGTGTCGACGGCCTGCTGGCCGTGGCTGTCGACGATGCGCAGCGTCTGGCCCTTGCGGATGATCGCCGACCACGGCACGCGCGCCGGGATCTCGGTGTCGAGCACGATGCGGGCGGAAGCGGGAATCGCGGTCATGCTCAGGCCCTCCCTGCGACGCCGGCGAGATAGAAGGCGTTGTTCTCGAACGCGCGTTTGGCTTCGAGCGACACGGTGCGGCAAAGGTCGTCGGCGGCGGGCTGAGGCGCCTGATAGCGGATGATGTCGATGTCGCCCGGCGCGTAGCTGGGGGATGGGTCGAGCGGGTGCGGACAGTTCGACACCGCGACGAGCAGGTCGAGCTCGGCGCGCAGATCGACGAAGTCGCCCTTGTTGCGACGCTCGCCGTGCCATTCGAACCGGCCCTGCGAGTCGACGGCGACCGGAGCGAAGAATCCGATCGACGGGTGCAGGTCGCGGCGATCGAGCCCGAGCTTGCCGGCGGCGAGCACAAAATTGTCGCGGGTGTTGCGGAAACTGCCGGCGCCGTAGCGCGCCGCATTGGTCGCCGCGGTGGAGCCGCCGACCATGGTGTCGTGCGCGCCGCTGGTGTCCTCGATGATCGACAGCAGCGCACGGCCCATGTCGGACAGGATCACCCGGCCTTTGCGCAAGGACGCCGCCCACTGCACCTTGATGGTGTCGGCATGGTTCAGCCGCTCGCTCGGATCAAACGCATTCCATGCCTGGATGCTGACGCAGGACGTGCCGCTGGTGTTGACGAGGCGCAGCGCTTCGCCGCGGCCGAGCTTGGTCACGTAGTACCAGCCACCCGGCACGGTCTCGCGATGGATGATCGCGTCCGCTGCGATCGGCGCGCCGTCGCGCGGCGTCGGCGGCGGCAAGGCCTTCGGTGCCTGTTGCTGGCCCAGTGCCTTGTGCTGTTCGTAGCGCTGGCGGTTGGCCTCGACTTCGGCCTTCTCTTGCTCGGTCAGGATCATGCTGTCCTCACGGTGAACAAACGCCGGGTCGTCCCGGCTCATGCTCCCTGTGCGGCCGGGTCGTCCCGGCCGGAGCGGATTGGATGGTCGGTGCGCGGCTGCGCGATGCGCCGCGGAAAGATTTCGAGATCGCGCGAGATCGTGGCGCCGTAGCGCTCGCGCTCCTCGGGACGGTTGCGATTGCGCTCGAACGCGATCACGCGGGTCGCCAGGCTGAACGCTTCGGACAGATCGTGCGTGACCATCACCACCGTCAGCTCGGTCTCGTTCCACAGCCGCTTCATCAGCACGTGGATGTCGGCGCGGATGCCCGGGTCGAGCGCGCCGAACGGCTCGTCGAGCAGCAGGATCTTGGGGCCGCGCATGATCGCCTGCGCCAGCGCCAGCCGCTGCTGCATGCCGCCGGACAGCGACGCGGGATATTTGTGCTCGTGGCCCTTCAGCCCGACCTCGTCGAGCAGCGCCAGCGCCTGCTCGGTCGCCTCGCGCCGCGCCCGGCCGAACAGCCGGCCGAGCAGCCGCGACTGTTGCAGCTCGCGGCCGAACAGCACGTTGTCGAGCACGGTGAGATGCGGAAACACCGAATAGCGCTGGAATACCACGCCGCGATCGGCGTCGGGTTCGCTCGGCATCGGCCGGCCGTCGATCAGGATCCGGCCGCGGGTCGGCGTCTCCTCGCCGAGCAGCATGCGCAGGAAGGTGGTCTTGCCGCAGCCGGAGGGGCCGACCAGGGCGACGAAGGCGCGCGGCGCGACGTCGAGCGTGATCCGCTCCAGCACGATGTGGTCGCCGTATTCCTTCCAGACGTTGTCGAATCGGATCGCGCTCATTCCGCCCTCACCGCGGCGAACCAGGGGAAGGCCTTGCGCTGGATCAGTCGCAACGCCAGGTCCATCAGGAAGGCGAGCAACGTGATCCACACCACGTAGGGAATGATCACGTCCATCGCCAAATAACGTCGCACCAGGAAGATGCGATAGCCGAGCCCGGAGTCGGAGGCGATCGCTTCGGCGGCGATCAGGAACAGCCAGGCGGGGCCGAGCTGCAGCCGCAGCGAGTCGATCAATCGCGGCAGGATCTGCGGCAGCACCACGCGGAGCGCGATCTGCCAGGTCGAGGCGCCGAGCGTCTGCGCCTTGATCAATTGCTCGCGTGGCAGCTCCATCACCCGCATCGCCAGGTCCCGGATCATCGCCGGCAGCGTGCCGATCACGATCAGCGCGATCTTGGAGTTTTCGCCGAGCCCCATCACGATGAACAGGATCGGCAGCAGCGCCAGCGGCGGCACCATCGACGTCACCGACACGAACGAGCCGAGCAGCGCGTTCGCGGCCGGCAGCAGTCCGATCACGATGCCGAACACGAGAGCCAGCGAGGTCGAGATCGCCAACGCAGCGCCGAGCCGTTCCAGGCTCGCCAGCGTGTCCGTCCACAACAGATAGCTGCCGGTGCGGGCGTCGACCTGAAACGCCATCTGCTTGACTGCCTGGCCCATGCTGGTCAGGGCCGGCAGCAGCTTGTCGTTCGGATTCTCAGCGAGCCTGGCGCCGGAGCCCAGCAGATACGCAATGATCACCAGCACGAACGGCAGCGCCGCCATGTAGATGGCGAGTTGCCGTCCAGGCCTGATGTTCACCCATCGCATCGTCGTGCTCCGGCTTGGCTTGTGGAGGTGATCGCTTACAGCTTGCCGGCCGCGGCCATGTCCATGAAGCTCGGGTCGAACCGCAGCTTCACGTTGGACTTGTCGCCGAGCACGCTCTTGTCTGCGAGCTCGATGCCGACGGCGTCGGCCGACTTCGCGCCCTTGCCGAGCAGGTCCTTGTCGAACAGGAACTTGCGGACGCGGTCCATGGTGCTGCCGATCGCCGCGCTCTTGGTGAAGGCTTCGGCGTCCGCGGCCTTGCTGAACAGCCTGGTCGAGGCGAGCTGGCTTTCGAAGCCGGCCAGATCAGTACCCGACGCCTTCGCCATCGCTTCCTTGGCGGCCTTGGCCTCGGCGCCTTCCGCCGTCATCTTCGCCATGGTCTCGTACCAGATCCCGACCAGCGCCTTGGCGAAGTTCGGATTGTCCTTCACCACCGCGGTGTTGGCGACCATCAGATCCATGATTTCGCCGGGGATCTGCGAGGAGTCGAATACCTTGTGGGCGTCGGGCGAAGAGAGGATTTCGGAGACGATCGGATTCCACGTCACCACCGCGGTGACGTCGGCGGTCTTGTAGGCGGCGGCGAGGTCGGCGTCGGAAGTGTTGACGACCTTGATGTCCTTCTCGGTCAGCTTGTTGGATTCGAGAGCCCGCGCCAGCAGATAGTGCGACACCGAGAACTCGACCAGATTGACTTTCTGGCCCTTGATCGCAGCCAGATCCTTCTTGTCCTTCAGGATCACCGCGTCGTTGCCGTTGGAGAAGTCGCCGACGATCACCGCGGTGGTGTCGACGCCGCCGGCGGCGGGAATCGACAGTGCGTCCATGTTGGTGATCGTCACCGCGTCGAAAGAGCCGGCGGTGTACTGGTTGATCGACTCGACGTAGTCGTTGAACTGCTTCACCTCGATGGTAATGCCGTATTTGTCGGCCCACTTCTTCACGATGCCGGTGTCGGCGGCGTAGCCCCACGGCATCCAGCCGACATAGATCGACCAGGCGACCTTGAAGTCCTTCTTGGGGGCGGCGGAGGCTCCGGCGACGCTCAGCGCGACGATCGAACCGGCGAGGATCAGAGAAGACAGCAAACGTGTTTTCCGCATCGGATCATTCCTCAGAATCTGGTCACGATGAGGAATTGACATGGACCATCGTTTGCCAATTCCTCGGCTTACGAGGTCTCCCGGGCTTTTGTCCCGCCGTGCGTCCGAAGGATTTCTCCCTCCGGGGGGCAGCTCTCGGACCAGCGTCTGAAACAGACCGGAACCCTAGCCGCCAACTCTGGGCAGATTGTTGCCTCAACTCACCGGCGTTTGGAAGCATCGCACCGCACAAACAATGTGCAGGCGGCGACGGTTGTTTGTTCAAACTGGCGAGCCGACTGGCGGCGCAGGTAGGATCGTATGCCGTTGTTGACCGAGCTCAAATCTCCTCCCTCTATCGCCGTCGACGCCAACCGGGCGTTTGGGCTAGGCTCCACCAATCAGGCGCAGCAGAGGCGAAGGTGACCAGCAAGCTGTCGGCGTCCGAGCAGGCGCTCATCGACCGGGAAAGGGAGCTCGCGGAGGTCCAGCGTATCGCCAAGGTCGGCGGTGTGGTGGTGGATCTGGCCGCGGGGTTCCGCAACCATCGATCCCCGGAATATCTTGCGATACACGGTTTGCCGCCCGAAGCCGTCAACGAGACGCATGAAGATTGGGTCCGCCGGCTGCATCCCGAGGATCGCGAGCGCGCCGAACGGCAGTTTCTCGATCTCGTCAAGGGAACCTCGGACCGCTACTCGGCCGAGTATCGCATCATCCGCCCGAACGACGGCGAAGTGCGCTGGATCGCGGCGGAAGGGCGGATCGAGCGCGACGCATCGGGGCGTGCGGTGCGGATGGTCGGGGCGCATATCGACATCACCGATCGTGCCGTCGCACGTGAGATGCTGCGCGAGAGCGAGCAGCGCTTCAAGCTGATCGCCGACAGTGCGCCGGTGCCGATCTGGGGCACCCGTCTCGACCGCACCCGCAGCTTCGCCAACCGCGCTTATTGCGACTTCATCGGTCTACCCTATGACGAAGCACTGGTGTTCGACTGGCGCAGCATCATCCACCCGGACGATGTTGCGGAAGTTGTCCGCGCCAGCATTGCCGGCGAAGCCTCGCTGCTGCCGTTCGTGCTCGAGGGCCGCTATCGCCGTGCCGACGGGGAATGGCGCTGGATCAGGTCGGAGTCCCAGCCGCGGTGGGATCCGGCCGGGCGGCATATCGGATTCATCGGTGTTGCCCACGACATCACCACCGCCAAGCAGGCGGAAATCGAACTGCGCAACGTCAACGATACACTGGAGCGGCTGATCGCGCAGCGCACCGCGCAACTGCATTCCAGCGAGTCGCAGCTCCGCACCATCCTGGAAACCACCAACCAGTATCAGGGCCTGCTCGATCTCAAGGGCCGACTGCTGTACGTCAACGGCACCGCGCTGGCAGGGATTGCGGCCGAGCCGTCGCAAGTGTTGGGCGCATTGTTCTGGAGGACGCCGTGGTTCGCGGCCACGCCAGAAGCTCCGGAAGCGATCGAGCGCGCGTTCCAGGCGGCTCGGGCGGGGGAGATCGCAAAGCGTGATCTCGAACTGCAACTCCCGGCCGGCCCGCGCCACATCGATTTCTCGTTGCGGCCGGTGGTGGATGCGCAGGGCGAGGTGATGGCGGTGCTGGCCGAGGGCATCGATTCGACCGAGCGCCGCCGCAACGAGGAGGCGCTGCGGCAGGCGCAAAAGATGGAAGCGGTCGGTCAGCTCACCGGCGGCGTCGCGCACGACTTCAACAACCTGCTCACCATCATCCGCTCCGCAGTTGATTTCCTGCGCCGGCGCGATCTGCCCGAGGAGCGCCGCCGCCGTTATGTCGATGCGATCTCGGATACCGCCGATCGCGCCTCGAAGCTGACCGGGCAGTTGCTGGCGTTCGCGCGGCGGCAGCCGCTGTCGCCGGTGGTGTTCGACGTCGCGGCCCAGATCCAGAGCATTGCCAATCTGATCCGCCCGCTGGTCGGCAGCCGGGTCGAGATCGACGTCGACACCGAGCCGGGACCGAACTACGCGATCGCCGATGTCGGACAGTTCGAAACCGCACTGGTCAATCTTGCGGTCAACGGCCGCGATGCGATGAACGGCGAAGGCCTTCTGTCGATCGCGCTGCGCCGCGTCGACGAGATCCCGCCGGTGCGGTCGCAGCCGGCACGGCCGGGTGCGTTCGTGGCGGTCTCGGTCACCGACAGCGGCAGCGGCATCGCGCCGGCTCATCTCGACGTGATCTTCGAGCCTTTCTTCACCACCAAGGAAGTCGGGCGCGGCACCGGGCTCGGTCTCAGTCAGGCATTCGGCTTTGCCAAACAGTCCGGCGGCGAGATCAGCGTGCACAGCACGCTGGGCGAGGGTTCGACGTTCACGATCTATCTGCCGCAGGCGCCGGCGCCGGAACAGACCGCGGCGGCGAAGCTGTCGCGCACCGATCCGGCCGGCGGGCTCGGCCATCGCATCCTGGTGGTGGAGGACAACGTCGAGGTCGGCAAGTTCTCCACCGAGCTGCTGCAGGATCTCGGCTACACCATCAAATGGACGAAGTCCGCCGACGAGGCGCTGGCGGCGCTGGCCGAAGACGAGTTCGCGTTCGATCTGGTGTTTTCCGACGTGATCATGCCGGGCAAGAACGGCGTCGAGCTGGCGACGATCGTCCGCGAGCGCTATCCCGGCCTGCCGGTGGTGTTGACCAGCGGCTACAGCAGTGTGCTCGCCGAGAATGCGCATCAGGGCTTCGAACTGGTGCAGAAACCGTATTCGGTCGAGGCGATCTCGCGCGTGCTGCGGCGGGCGATTTCCGAGCGCAGGTCGCGGCCGACTGGATGAGTGAGTTCGCTACGCTCCGCGAACTCACATCATCAGCGGCCTGGCTTCTTCGGCCATCGTCTGCAGCAGCGGCAGGAAGCGGTCGATCATCTCGCCGGTGGTGATGCGGTCGACATGAGCGCCGATATTGGCGGCGGCGACGATGGCGCCGTCGTAGCGGCGGATCGGCACCGCGACCGAGCGGAAGCCGGGCTCGGCTTCGCGGTCGACCAGCGAGTAACCCTTGGTGCGATCGGCGATGATGGTGGCGATCACCGTCTGCTTGTCGGTGATGGTCTCTTCGGTCTGCCTGGTCAGCGTCATGCCGTTGATCGTCGCCGTTAGCTCGCTGTTGTCGAGCCGGCTGAGCAGCACGCGGCCGACCGAGGTGCAGAACAGCGGCAGTCGGTAGCCGAGATCGATGCCGGCCGAGAACACCCGCGCCGGGCTGGCGCGCGCCACGAACACCGCGTCATCGCCGTCGAGTATCGCCAGCGAGCAAACTTCCTTGGCGCTGGCCGACACCCGATCCATCAGCGGCTGCAGCACCGCGCTGATCTGGTTCGACGCCAGATAAGCAGACGCCAGCCCGAGCACGCGCGGCGTCAGCGCGAACAGCCGGTCGTCGCTGCTGACGTAGCCGGCGCTCTGCAACGTCAGCAGGACACGTCGCGCGGTCGCGCGCGGCAGATCGCAGGCCTTGGCGACATCGCTCAGCGTCATCGGTCGCTTCTCGGTGCCGAAGGCCTCGATCACCCGCAGTCCACGCGACAGGCTTTCGATGAACTCGGCGCTCTCGGTCGGCGCATCGTCGGCGGCGGGGCGTTTCAGCTTGGGCATCGGTGGGTACTTCAGTGTGGGGTTGCTGGCGAGCCCTATGGCGAGTCTCCGCGACCTATGGGCGCTGAGCTATACGATTGTTCGTTATACGAACACAAGTTCGCTAATGCTTTGAGCGGGTGCCATCCTCATAGGCAGCAATCGCGGAGAATTTGCTCTTGCGCGACTTGCTCTTTAGAGGCAGTTTCATTCTAAACGAACGAATGTTCGTCTATCGAACGTTTTGCTGTGCAGAGCGAATGATGGTCAGGATCAATGTCAGCGGCTATGGCACCCACAAGCTGCTGCGCCCGCCGACCGCGATCGCTTCTGCGCTCACAAAAAGGCAGCCGCCCGAGGCTGCGCGAAGGAGGCCAACGCCATGATGAGCCAGGAACAGAACGATCTGATCACCCGGGTCGGGCCGGGGACGCCGTGCGGCAAGCTGATGCGCGCGTACTGGCAGCCGGCTGCCCTCGTCGACGAGCTCGAAGGTGAGCGGCCGATCAAGCCGGTGCGGCTGCTCGGCGAAGACCTCGTGCTGTTCAAGGACGAGAACGGGCGCTACGGCCTGATCGATCGCGATTGCCCGCATCGCGGCGCCGATCTCGCCTTCGGGCGGCTGGAGAACGGCGGGCTGCGCTGCGCCTTCCACGGCTGGCTGTTCGACGTCGACGGCAATTGCACCGACACCCCTGCCGAGCCGGTCGGCTCGCCGCTGTGCAAGAACATCAAGCAACGCGCGTTCCCGGTGGTCGCCAAGGGAGGCATCCTCTGGGCCTATCTCGGCGCCGGAGAGCCGCCGGCGTTTCCGGAGATCGATTGCTTCGTGGCGCCCGACAGCCACGTGTTCGCCTTCAAGGGGCTGATGGAGTGCAACTGGCTGCAGGCGCTGGAGGTCGGTATCGATCCGGCGCACGCCTCGTTCCTGCACCGCTTCTTCGAGGATGAGGACACCTCGCAGGCCTACGGCAAGCAGTTCCGCGGCGCCTCTGCCGGCAGCGATCTGCCGATGACCAAGGTGCTGCGCGAATACGATCGGCCGATCATCAATGTCGAACACACCGAATACGGCCTGCGGCTGATCGCGTTGCGCGAGATCGACGACGAGCGCACCCACGTCCGCGTCACCAATCAGCTCTTCCCGCACGGCTTCGTCATCCCGATGAGCACCGAGATGACGATCACGCAGTGGCACGTCCCGGTCGACGACACCCACTGCTACTGGTACGCGATCTTCACCAGCTACGCGGCGCCGGTCGACAAGCAGAAGATGCGCGATCAGCGCCTCGAACTCTACGAGCTGCCGGACTACAAGTCGCGCAAGAACAAGACCAACGATTACGGTTTCGATCCGCACGAGCAGGCGACCGCGACCTACACCGGCATGGGGCTGGACATCAACGTCCACGACCAGTGGGCGGTGGAGTCGATGGGCGCGATCCAGGACCGCACCCGCGAGCATCTCGGCCAATCCGACAAGGCGATCATCCAGTATCGCCGGCTGCTGCGCCAGGAGATCGAGAAGGCGGCCTCCGGCGCCAAACCGCTGCTGGCGCTCGACGAAGCCGGCGCACGCGCGATCCAGGGACCGGCGACGATGGACGGCATCGGCCCGAGCCGCGGCTGGGAAACCTATTGGATGGAGGTCGACGTCAAGCGTCGCCGCGGCGCGCCCTGGGCGGCGCCGGTGCCGTCCGAGATCGCCGCCAAGGTTGCGCATCTGACGGCCGCAGAATGAACGTGCATCAGCGATACGCCATGGGCGACAGCCTGGCAGCGAAGCACGGGCTGTGGTCCGAAGAGCAGATCGATGCGGCGGCGCGCGTCCGCCGCATCGCCGAAGAGCAGGGGCTCGAAACCATCCGGTTCTCGTTTCCCGATCAGCACGGCATCCTGCGCGGCAAGACGCTGGTGGCGTCCGAGGCGCTGAACTGCCTCGACAATGGCGCCACCATCACCACCACGATGCTGGCCAAAGACACCTCGCACAAGACGGTGTTTCCGGTGTTTCAGGCCGGCGGCGGCTTCGGTATGTCGGAGATGCAGGGCGGCGCCGACGTCGTCATGCTGCCCGACCCGACCACGTTCCGCGTGTTGCCGTGGGCGCCGACGACCGGCTGGGTGCTGTGCGATCTGTATTTCGCCGACGGCCGCCCGGTGCAGTTCGCGACCCGCGGGATCTATCGCTCGGTGCTGCAGAAGCTCGCCGACCGCGGCTACGACTACAAGGCGGGGCTCGAGGTCGAATTCCACGTCTTCAAAGTCGAAGATTCCAAGATGCGGCCGGAGCATGCCGGCCAGCCCGGCGAGCCGCCGGAGGTCAGCCTGCTGTCGCACGGCTATCAGTATCTCACCGAGCAGCGCTACGATCAGATGGAGCCGGTGCTCGAACTGATCCGCCGCGACATCGTCGCGCTCGGCCTGCCGCTGCGTTCGATCGAGGTCGAGTTCGGCCCGAGCCAGTGCGAGTTCACCTTCCAGCCGACGGTCGGCTTGCTGCCGGCCGACCTGATGGTGCTGTTCCGCGCCGCGGTGAAGCAGATCTGCCGCCGTCACGGTTATCACGCCACTTTCATGTGCCGGCCGCGGATTCCCAACGTGGTGTCGTCGGGCTGGCATCTGCACCAGTCGCTGGTGGCGCGCGACGGCGGCCGCAACGCCTTCATGTCGGACTCGGACGTGCTATCGGATTTCGGCAGGCACTATCTGGCCGGCCTAATGACGCATGCGCGGGCCGCGACGGTGTTCACCACGCCGACCATCAACGGCTACAAGCGCTATCGCTCGTATTCGCTGGCGCCGGATCGGGCGATCTGGGGCCGCGACAATCGTGGGGTGATGTTGCGGGTGCTCGGCGGGCCGGGCGACAAGGCGACGCGGATCGAGAACCGCGTCGGCGAGCCGGCCGCCAATCCGTATCTCTATATGGCGTCGCAGATCCTGTCCGGCCTCGACGGCGTCGACCGCGGGCTCGATCCGGGCCCGTCGGCGGATACGCCTTACGAAACCAAGGCGGACCTGCTGCCGAAATCGCTGCGCGAGGCGATCTTCGCGCTGCGCGACGATCCATTCTTTCGTACCGCGCTGGGCGACGAGTTCGTCGACTATTATACCTTCATCAAGAATGCAGAGATCGAGCGCTTCCAGGCCGAGGTGACGGAATGGGAACAGCGCGAATATTTCGAAATGTTCTGAGCATAACCCAACGCAAATAACTGGATCAGGCAGAGGAGAGCGAGACGGATGGTGAAAAAGTTTGGGTGGCTGTGCGCGGCCGCGGCGATTTCGTTCAGTGTCGGTGCCGCGCAGGCCGATACCATCAAGGTCGGCGTGATCGGCACCATGTCCGGACCGTATGCGCTGTTCGGCAAGAACTACAAGATGGGTATCGACGCCTGGGTCGCCGAGCATGGCAACAAGGTCGGCGGCCACACCGTCGAGTTCGTCTATCGTGACGAAGTCTCGCCGAATCCGGCGCAGTCCAAGGCGCTGGCGCAGGAGCTGATCGTCAAGGAGAAGGTGCAGTATATCGCCGGCCTGTATTTCACGCCGAACGCGATGGCGGTCGCGCCGCTGCTGCAGGAAGCCAAGGTGCCGATGGTGGTGCTGAACGCCGCGACCTCGTCGATCACCGAGAAGAGCCCGTACATCGTCCGCACCTCGTTCACGATGTTCCAGAACACCGTGCCGGCCGCCAAGGTCGCCAAGCAGAAGGGTGCCACCAAGGTCGCGATCGCGGTCAGCGACTACGGCCCGGGCATCGACGCCGAAACCGCGTTCAAGAAGACCTTCGAAGGCGAGGGCGGCAAGGTCGTCGAGGCGATCCGCATGCCGCTGTCGACCACCGACTTCGGCCCGATCATGCAGCGCATCAAGGATTCCGGCGCCGACATGATCTTCACCTTCCTGCCGGCCGGTCCGCCGACGCTCGGCTTCGTCAAGGCCTATATTGACAACGGCCTGAAGGCGGGCGGCGTCAAGCTGATGTCGACCGGCGACGTCGTCACCGAGCCCGATCTGCCGAATATCGGCGAACCCGGCCTCGGCATCCTGTCGACCTATCACTACGCGGTGTCGCATGAATCGCCGGAGAACAAGGCGTTCCTCGCCCAGCTTCAGAAGGGCGGCGCCAAGCTCGACGAAATCACCATGACGTCGGTCGCCGCCTATGACGGCGCCCGGCTGATTTACAAGATGATCGAGGCGACCGGCGGCAAGCAGGATCCGGAGAAGGCGATCGCGGCGGTCAAGAACATGCAGTGGACCAGCCCGCGCGGCCCGGTCTCGATCGATCCGGAGACCCGGCACATCACCCAGAACGTCTATCTCCGCGAGGTCGAAAAGGCCGACGGCAAGCTGATCAACAAGGAGATCGAGACCTTCAAGGCGCAGCCCGACTGGGGACTGGTTAAGCAGTAAGCCGAAACTTTGGGCCCTCCGCGCCTGCGTTCGTGACTTGGCGCGGAGGGCTGTTGTCGACTAGTACGGGGCAGGTGGGCCTAGGATCAGGGTTGGCTTATCGGGACGGCTGCCACAAGCACGACCTCATGGTGAGGAGGCGCGAAGCGCCGTCTCGAACCATGGGCCGCCAGCAATGCGTTGCCCCATCCTTCGAGACGCCCGGCATCGCCGGGCTCCTCAGGATGAGGACTCAGTGCAATGTGGAAGCGGCGATAGCGCTTCAATCATTTGGTGAAGCGCTCTAGGACAGCGGCGTCAAAGCGAGAGTCGGGAGTCGGGTTGTGAAGGCTGTGTTGAATCGATCGATATCGGCAGCGTCCGCGCGAGCGGCAACCTGATGCGGACGATTCTCGGAATCCTGCCGGACGCGCTGGCCTACGGCATGGTGCTGTTCACGATCTCGATCGGCCTGTCGATCATGATGGGGCTGATGCGGGTTGTGAACCTCGCCCACGGCGCCTTCGCGATGATCGGCGGCTATCTCGCCTCGTTCGCTCTGGTGTCGCTCGGCGTCTCCTATCCGATCGCGATCCTGATCGCGGTGATCGGCGCCGTGATCATCTCGGTGCCGTTCGAATTCCTGCTGTATCGCCGGATCTATCGTCGCTCCGACGAGCTGACCCAGATCCTGCTGACGATCGGCATCACCTTCTTCATCGTCGGAATCGCCAACTATATCTTCGGCCCGACCTCGAAGCCGATCCCGCTGCCGGAGGCGCTGCGCGGGCCGTTCGATCTCGGCTTCCGCATGATCCCGGCACATCGGCTGTTCGTGATCGGCTGCGGCGTCGTCACCGCGGTGGCGCTGTGGCTGATGATCGAAAAGACCGAGTTCGGCGTGCGTCTCCGCGCCGCGGTCGACAACGGCGATATGGCCGAAGCGCTCGGCATCCGCACCCAGATCGTGTATTCGGCGACCTTCGCGCTGGCTGTCGGACTTGCCGCGTTCGGCGGCGTGGTCGGCGCCGAGCTGCTGCCGGTCGAGCCGTTCTACGCGTTGCGCTACATGGTGACGTTCCTGGTCGTGGTTTCGGTCGGCGGCGCCGGCTCGGTCACCGGTGCGATGGCGGCCTCGCTGCTGCTCGGCCTCGCCGACACCACGGGCAAATATCTGGCGCCGGAGTTCGGCGAATTCTTCTTCTATGTCGCGGTGATCGTCATCGTCTATATCTTCCCCCACGGCCTGTTCGGAAAGGCGCACTAAGATGGCGACCTTGTCTGTGCCCGCCACACCGACCGCGACCGCCGGTCTGCGCAACGATCTGATCGCCGCGGCGGTGATCGCCGCGCTCGGCGCAATCGGCTGGTTCGTGTTTCCCGACGATCTCGCCTTTCTGATCCGCGTCATCGGTCTCGCGTTCCTGGTGATCTCGCTCGATCTCGTCACCGGCTTCTGTGGCGTTGCCACGCTCGGCCATGCGGCGCTGTTCGGCGTCGCCGCCTACGCGGCCGGCAATGCCTGCCTTGCCGGGGTCACCGACCCGATCCTGATGCTGCTGATCGGCGCCGTCGCCGGCGCCGCGACCGGGCTGATGTCGGGCGTGCTGGTGACGCGCTTCCGCGGCCTGCCGCAACTGGTGCTGTCGATCGCGTTCGGCCAGCTCGTCGCGGCGCTCGCCAACAAGCTGTCGTCGATCACCGGCGGCAGCGACGGTCTCGCCGGCATTTCGCCGGGGCCGGTGTTCGGCATCTTCAATTTCGATATGTTCGGCCGCACCGGCTACGTGTTCTCGGTGGTGGTTCTGCTGATCACCATGGTGCTGCTGCTGCGGTTCGCGCGTTCGCCCTTCGCGCTGATGTGCCGCGCCATCAAGGACGATACGCTGCGGACGCGGATGATCGGTGTCTCGGTGTATCCGCGGCTGGTGGTGATGTACTGCGTCGCCGGCGTCGTCGCCGGTATCGGCGGCGCGCTGACGGCGATCAACACCGGCGTGGTCGGTCTCGACAGCGTCAGCTTCGAGCGTTCGGCCGAAGCGCTGATCATGCTGATCCTCGGCGGCGCCGGCAATCTGTGGGGCGCGCTGATCGGCGCGATCCTGTTCGAGCTGTTCCACCATTACGTGTCGGCCGCCAGCCCGTTCCACTGGATGATCCTGATCGGCGTGCTGCTGATCGTGGTGGTGCTGTTCTTCCCCAAGGGCCTGGTCAACGAAGTCACGCGCCGGATCGGCGATTTCAGGCAGGCGAGGGCGGCGCGATGACGGCCTTGCTCGAAGTCCAGCGCCTGTCGAAATCGTTCGGCGGCCTTCGCGTCACCGACGACGTCTCGTTCACGCTGTCGAGCGGCGACCGTGTCGCGCTGATCGGCCCGAACGGTGCCGGCAAGACCACGCTGGTCAATCAGCTTTCCGGAGACCTGGCGCCATCGGACGGTCGCATCCTGCTGGCTGGCGAGGACATCACCACTGCTTCGATCCCGGAACGCGTCCGCGGCGGGCTGGTGCGTACCTTCCAGGTGACGCGGCTGTTCACCAGCCTCACGGTGGCTGAAAATGTCGCGCTGGCGGTGATGCAGCGCCGCGGCCTGACCAAAAGGATGTTCTCTTCCGTCATCAACAAGGCCGACGTTCGCGACGAATGGCAGGGCGTGCTCAACCTGCTCGGCATCGGCCATCTGGCGGCGACGCCGGTGACCAAGCTGGCCTACGGTCAGCAGCGGTTGCTCGATCTCGCCATCGGCCTTGCGATGAAGCCGCGGGTGCTGGTTCTGGACGAGCCCGCGGCCGGCGTGCCGCACGACGAGTCGCCGCGCATTCTCGAAGCGATCGGCCGGATGTCGCCGGAGATCGCGATCCTGATGATCGAGCACGACATGGATCTGGTGTTCAAGTTTGCGCGGCGCGTGCTGGTGCTGGCGAACGGCGCGCTGATCTTCGAAGGCACGCCCGCCGAGGTGAAAGAAAACGACGCCGTCCGTGCGGCCTATCTGGGAAGCTATGCCGATGCCCGCCGCGCGTCTTGAGGTCGAACGACTCGCCGCCGGCTACGGCTCGGTGAGCATCCTGAGCGACGTTAGCTTCGCCGTTCCGGCCGGCGGCCGGCTGACGGTGCTCGGCCGCAACGGCGTCGGCAAGACCACGCTGCTGGCGACGTTGATGGGCCTGACCACCCACAAGGGTGGGACGGTGCGGATCGGCGAACGGGACGTCACCGGCCTGAAAACCTTCGCCCGCGCCGCCGCCGGGCTCGGTTATGTACCGCAGACTCGCGACGTGTTTCGTTCGCTCACCGTCGAGGAGAACCTGTTCACCGGTCTCAAGGGCCGGCCGCGGGCCGAGCTCGAGTCTGTGTATGCGATGTTTCCGCGGCTCGCCGAGCGCCGCAATCATGGCGGCATGCAGCTCTCCGGCGGCGAGCAGCAGATGCTGTCGCTGGCGCGCACGCTGCTCGGCAAGCCGAGTGTCCTGCTGCTCGACGAGCCGCTCGAAGGACTTGCGCCGGTGATCTGCGATCAGTTGATGGCGACGATCGTCGAGCTGGCGCAAAGCGGCGACATGACGGTGGTGCTGGTCGAGCAGCAGATCGAGCGAGCGCTGGATTTCGCCGACGATGTGCTGGTTGTCGAGCGCGGCCGTATCGTCTGGCGCGGCCGGGCGGCCGAGTTCAGGGCCGATCGCGAATTGGCCGATCGGCTGCTCGGTGTCGGCATCGGCTGATTGGCTGGGGTCATTCAGCCGCCGCCATTGAGGACCACCGCGAGCGCTGCCCGAAGCGACTCGATCGAATAGGGTTTGCGCACGATCGGCAGGTCGCGCAAACGCCCCGGGATCATCGCGGTGTCGCCGTAGCCGGTGGCGAAGATAAACGGGATGCCGAGGCGTTCGAGTTCGTCGGCCACCGGAAGCGAACTGCCGGCGCCGAGATTGACGTCGAGGATTGCCAGCGTCGGCGGCGCCTGAGCAATCGTCAGCAGTGCCTCCTCGGCAGACGCCACCGAGATCACCGACTTCGCCCCGATCGCGCCGAGCATTTCCTCGGCGTCGAGCGCGATCACCAACTGATCCTCCACCAGCAGGATCGAGGCTGCAGCGATGTTCAGGTCGCCGGTCTCGGTCGCCCGACCGCCGACGGGTGGGCTCGACGGCCGTTGCAGCGTCGCGGTGACGAATTTGGCGGGGATGCACAGCCTGGCAACGACGCCGCCCGGCGCGTAGTCGACTTCGCTCGTTCCTCCGAGATCGAACGGGATGCTGCGGCTGAGCAGCACCGTTCCGAAGCCTTGCCGGGTCGGCGGCCGGACCGCGGGGCCGTGGCTTTCGGTCCACGCGATCTCGCAGCGCCCGTCGTCATGCACGGTCCAGGCGACGTTCAGGCGTCCCGCGGAGCGCGACAGCGCGCCGTATTTCGCCGCGTTGGTCGCCAGTTCGTGCAGCACCAGCGCCAGCACCGAATAGGCTCGGGCATCGAGCCCGACATCGGGACCGTCGAGCGCGATCTGCGCTGCCGGATAGGGTGACAATTCCGCGTGGATCAGATCGAGCAGGGCACCGCCGCCGTCCGACCGCACCACCTGATCGTGCGCGAAAGACAGCGCCATGATCCGCCCGCGCAAGGCGCCGGCGAATTCCTCCAGAGACCGGCCGTCGTCGACCGGCTGGTTCACCAGCGATTTGATCAGCGCCAGGATGTTCTTGACCCGGTGATTCAATTCCTCGTTCAAGACCCGCTGCCGCACCTCGGCCTTCTTGCGCTCTGCCGAGAGGATCTCGCTCTGTCGTAACAGCACCTCGCGCAACCCGACCTGGATCGTCGCGGCGGTGTCGCGGTCGTCGCCGCTCCACGGGATCGATTGGCCCTCGACCTGTTCCTTCCAGATCGCAAAGCTGCTGCGCGGGGTGAGCCGGTCGCCGAGCGGGCCGGTATCGTAGGTCTTGTTCGGGTCGCCCGCCCAATCCAGCGTCTGGACCTGTTCCTTGCGGAAGAACAGCAGATAGTCGCGGGCGGTCTGAGACAACGGAATTGCCAGCATCCCGGCGGCGGCCTGGGCGTAGTCCGATGCTGCTACGATGCGATCCGAGAGCGCGTGCGTCGCGACGATCTCGCTGCCGGCACGACCGGTGAGAAGCTGCATGATCGCAGGCAGCGCCTCCGCCGGCGGAGTCGAGCCGTGCGCGGCCCAGACGCCGTTCATCCACAGGCCGACGCCGTCGCTCGGGATCAGGTCGGCGATGCGTCTCAGGTTGTCGCGCAGAAAATCGTCGACCGATGCGTCGAAAGACATCTGGCTGGTCAGCTCGTCGAGTGTCCGGCGGGTACGCAGTGAGGCCTGGAACCGGCGCTGGTGGTGGACTGCGGTGAAATGCAGCGAGAAGAAGTCGGCGAACATTTCGGCGGCGACACGCTGCGCCATCGGCACGATACGCGGTTCGTAGTGATGGCAGGCGATCAGCCCCCACAGCGCGCCGTCGATGATGATCGAGAGCGACATCGAGGCACTGACGCCCATGTTGCGCAGATATTCGAGATGAACGGGTGACACGCTTCGCAGGTGCGCAAACGACAGGTCGAGCGCCGCACCGGAGGCGTCGAGCTCCGGAACGATCCGGCTGCTCGCGCCGCTCGAGTCCGAGATCACCCGGATGGCATTCTTCAGATACAGCAGCCGGGCCTGCTGGGGGATATCGGAGGCCGGGAAGTGCTGGCCGAGAAAGCTCTCGAGGTCGCGTCGCCTGGCTTCGCCGATCACCTTGCCGGAGCCGTCGACTGCGAACCGATACATCATCACGCGATGATATCCGAGCATCGCCTGCAGATAGCGGGGCACCCGCGCCGCCATCTCGTCGAGCGACTTCAGCTCCTTGGTACGCGCGATGATCTGCCGCGTCAGCCGCAGCGGGTTGTCGGCCTGATCGGCGGCCGCGGGTTCGAATTCGATGATCGAGGTGCCGTCGTGCTGGTGCAATGAGACGTCGAACGTCCGCCCCGTCGTCCGGTCGCGCCAGCCGAAGATCAGCGCGGGGCGTTTCGGGTCCGTCGCCTGCGCCAGCGCGTTGCGCAGCGTGTGGGCGTCCGTTTCACCGAAGTAATCGGCAAGCCGCTCTCCGACCCGCGGCGTTTCGCGGCCCAACAACGTACCGGCGTTTTCCGAGGTCCGGGTGATCCGGATCGCCTGCGCGTCGCAGGCCAGCAGGCAGCCGTGTGGCTGGATTCGCCCGGGGATGTGAATCGGCTCGCGATCGCAGGACGTAAGGTCAACGTCATTCGACATGGCGGCGTCCGCCTCGGGTAGCCGATCTGCGGCGGCGTGTCGCGGTCCGCTCAGCCGAGGACGAGCGGCGAAAGGACGAGACCGTCGATGATGATGAAACCCCGAGTGCCAAATCGAAAGAGCCTGTGCGGTAAGCCGAGGAACCAGCCGTCCGCCGGCCGAGGCGGGAGACAGCGCATCCACGCTTGCCTCGCTTGGCGCCGGAACCAACTTAGCGATGGCGCATTGATTGTTCCGTTCACTAGTGGACACAGGAACAGCCGATGCCGTCGTCTTCGGGAAGACCGAACAACAATTTATTGCGAGCTCTGAGCGCCCAGGACTACGAGCTGATCCGGCCGCATGTGAGGTGCGAGACCAAGGCTGCGGGAGAATTGCTGTATCGGCCGGGCGATCATGTCGGCAGCGCCTATTTCCCGTGCGGCCCGAGCTTGGTCTCTTATGAAGTCACCGATGGCGACGGCCGCAACGTCGAAACGGTGCTGGTGGGGCGTGAAGGAGCCGTCGGCGGCATCGTCAGCCTGGGCTTTCTGCCGGCCTATTGCCTGATCGTGGTGAAATTCGACGGTCCTTTCGTTCGCGTCCCGATCGTCAACATCCAATCCGCCAAGGATCGCTCGCCGAGCTTCAAGAACATGTTCGCACGCTACGCCGACTGCCTGATGGCTCAGATGTTCCAATCGACCGCGTGCAACGCGATTCACTCGATCGAGCAGCGCACCGCGAAATGGATCGCGGCCGCGATGGACCGGACCGGAGAAAACCTGGTGCCGCTCACCCACGACCAGCTCGCGGCGATGCTCGGTGTCGGGCGCAGCTACACCAGCCGCGTGTTGCAGGCATTTCGGCAGGAGGGCATCCTCACCACCCGCCGCGGCGCGCTGATCGTCGACGATCCCGACAAGCTGCGGCTGCGCGCCTGTCGCTGCAACGAGGCGGTGAAAGAGCATTTCGACGTCGTGCTGCGTGGCGTCTATCCCGAGCCGGACGACGCCGCCGTCGCCTGAGTGAGCCCACGCTGGCGCCGGTGGTCGTGCACCTGGTGGTCGTGCACCCGGAGGTCGTGGGCCCGGTGTTCAGCGCGGCGGCGCCCGCCTCAGATGCAGATATCCGGGATCGAATTCGCCGATCTTCGCCAGCCCCTGCCAGTTGCGGATGGTCAGAACGCCGTGACGGAAGTCCATCGTCTTGGATGCACGCAATGTCGCGATCGTCCGGTTCACGGTCGCGATCGCCATGCCCAGCGTGTCGCCGAGGTGGGCGAGGCTGATCGGAAACCGCATCGAGTTTCCATCGGTCAGCTTCGAGGCTTCGGCGCGATAGAACAGCTCGCAAAACAGATGGGCCATCCGGGCTCGCATCGTTCGCGCGCTGTTGTTGGTGATCGCTTCTCGAAAAATCGCGGCGTCCACCAGGGTCTCGCGCCAGATCGCGAAGCCGAGGCCGGGGCGGGTTTCGAACATCCGCAGGATCTCCCGGTGCGGAATGATCGCCATCGCCGCATGTCCGATCGCGCAGATCGAATGATCCATCCGCTCGAGGAAGATGCCTTGCGAATCCGGCAGGTCACCGACCATGTGGAAGGATAAGAACTGTCGGCGGCCGTTTCGCTGCAAATGATACCGTCCGACGATCCCGTCGACGACCAGTGCCGCGCCTTTTGGCGTTTCGCCTTGCCGAATCAGATCCTCGCCGCTGTCCAGCTCTCGCAAGGCGAAGGTCAGGTTGCGAATTGCATTCACATCGTCGGCCGACAGACGGGAGTGCTCGCGTAGTTTGTCGATGAGGACGCGATGGACATCCTTCATGGCTCGCCTTTCCGATTTAGATCATCTGATAGGGTGTGTTCGAACTTGGGGGCTTCAACTCCGCGAGGCGGAAGAGGTTGCAATCTTGGTGCCGGCCGTCACGTGTCGGTCCCCGCTTGCGCGCCGCGCGTCCGGCGTGCTCTGTCCGGCCGACGTGTTTTGCGAGGAGGATCCGATGAGCGATCTCTGCCGGCTCTGGCTGGTGCGGCATGCGCCGGTGGACGGGCCCAAGGGCGTGATCCACGCTCCGGACGCACCGGTCGACCTCCGCGACACCGCGGCACTCGGCGCGCTGCGCGAAAGGCTGCCGCGCGACGCCGCCGCGGTCGCCAGTCCGAGCCGGCGCACGCGCGACACCGCAGCGGCGCTCGGCATCGAGGCCCAGCTCGATCCGGACTTTCGCGAGCAGGATTTCGGCACATGGACCGGGCGCCGCCACGACGATCTGTCGCGTGAACTCGGCTCTGCCTATGACGCGTTCTGGCAGGATGCCGCTCGGCTGGCTCCGCCGGGGGGCGAGAGCTTCGTGGATCAGATCACGCGGGTTCGGCAGGGGCTTGAACGGTTGTCTGGTGACACCGTCCTGGTGGTCCATTCCGGCACGATCCGGGCCGTGTTGGCGATTGCGCTGGATAGCTCGCCGGACGCTGCGCTGAGTTTCGTGATCGATCCGCTGTCGCTGACGCGGATCGACCGGCTGGGCTCCGGCTGGCGGATCGACTACGTCAATCGCCTGGCCGGCTAGGCAGGGCCTTCGCGGCCGGAGCCTTTTTGCTTGCGCGCGCTTTCCTCGCGTGCTCTGGTTTCGACGTCTTCGGTGCCTCGCCTGCGAGGTGAAACTGGGAATACGGTGCGGTGTCCATCACCAAATCCGTAGCTGCCCCCGCAACTGTAAGCGGATCTGTCCGGATCAAGCGGCCACTGACGTCATCGGCGTCGGGAAGGCGATCCAGGCGACATCCGTGAGCCAGGAGACCGGCCGAAGACGGAAGCATCTAACCGATCGACGGCGGGTCGAGAGCGGAGCAGTCATGACCGGTTTCTCCTAGCAGGCAGGCCGCGCGCAGCGGCGATAGCAGCGTCACTCGACGCCTTGGGCCGCGTTGCGCTCACCACCCGTCCGATCAGACCAGCCCAGCGCCGCCGCGACCGAGCAGGCGGTCCCCTGCTGCGGCGCGAGGAAGCGGTCATGGAGCCGAAAGACACCACCACCAACGAGGCCTTCAAGGGCTTCACCAACGAGGCCTGCCCGTTCCTGCCGTGTCATCCCGGCGTCGAACGGGAGTTCAACTGCCTGTTCTGCTACTGCCCGCTCAGCGCGTATCAGTGCCCCGGGCCGTACAAGACGTTCGTCGATCGCAACGGGCTGACGCGCAAGGATTGTTCGGACTGCACCCTGCCGCACAACGGTTATCGCCGGTCGTGGAATTTCATCCAGCGCTGGCTGGAGCGGCCGGTGCCTTGGGACGGCCAGCCGCAGGATGCTCGCCGGCTCAAGCGCGAGGTCTCGGACAGCGGCGAATAAACGCCGCCGCCAGCGCCTCCGTTACTCCGTGAGCGGAGCAGCATCGGTGGCGCTGGCAAGCCGCGTTACAGCGAGCGGGCGATCAGCAGCTTCATCACCTCGTTGGTGCCGCCGTAGATCTTCTGGATCCGCGAATCGATGAACATCCGGCCGATCGGATATTCCTGCATGTAGCCGTAGCCGCCGTGCAGTTGCAGGCATTCGTCGACGGTCTCGACCTGCTTCTGCGTCGTCCACCATTTCGCCATCGAGGCGGTGACGGCGTCGAGATTGCCGGCGATGAGCTGCACCAGACAGAAGTCGACGAACACCCGTGCGATGAACGCCTCGGTCTTGCGTTCGGCGAGCGTGAAGGCGGTGTTCTGGAATTCGATGACCGGCTGACCGAACGCCTTGCGGTCCTTGGTGTACTCCGACGTCAGCGCCACCGCGCGCTCCATCGCCGCCACCGCGCCGATCGCGATGATCAGCCGCTCCTGCGGCAGTTGCTGCATCAGTTGCACGAAGCCCTTACCTTCTTCGCCGCCGAGCAGGTTCTCTTTCGGCGTCCGGGCATTTTCGAAGAACAGCTCGGAGGTGTCGGAGGCGTGCAGGCCGATCTTGTCGAGGTTGCGACCGCGCTTGAAACCGGGGTTGTCCTTGGTCTCCAGCACGATCAGCGACAGCCCCTTGGCGCCGGCGCCGCCGGTGCGGGCGACCACGATGATCAGGTCGCAGTTCTGACCGTTGGTGATGAAGGTCTTCTGGCCGTTGATGACGTAGTCGTCGCCGTCGAGCTTGGCGGTGGTGCGCACGCTCTGCAGGTCGGAGCCGGTGCCGGGTTCGGTCATCGCGATCGCGCCGATCAGCTCGCCGCGCGCCATGCCGGGCAGCCAACGCCGCTTCTGCTCTTCCGAGCCGTAGTTGAGGATGTAGTGCGCCACGATGCCGCTCGACACGGTGACGCCGGACAGCGCGTCCGGAACGATCTTCTCCATGTCCTCATAGACCGCGGCATCATAGGCGAAGCTGGCGCCGAGCCCGCCGTACTCTTCCGGAACGCTGGGCAACAGCGCCCCCATCTCGCCGAGCTTCAGCCAGGCCGAACGATCGACCATCTTCTGCTTGCGCCACTTGTCGCCATGGGGTGCGAGGTCCTTGGCGAGGAATTTGCGAAACTGGTCGCGGAACGTGTCCAGCTCTTCGGTCATCCAGGGCGATCGGTATTGCATGTTTCCTCACTCGAATGGGCGGCCGCTTGGCACGGCGCATCGCCCGCTGATCTAGGCCAGTTCGGCGGTGCAGGATAGACGTTGCGACCGCCGTATCTTGCGGCGTGTCGCTGCAGGCGGCTACGCTGTTCGCAGCCGCAGCACGCGCGATGCGGGAGGAGCGCTCAGGTCGCGCTGTCGATCAGGCTTTCCAGCAGACGCTTCAGTTCCGCAGTGGCCTTGTCGCCGTAGTTTTCGGCGATATGCGCCTCCTGGCTCAGCGCAAGTGCATTGAGCCGCTGGGTCAGCGCCTTGCCGCGATCGGAGATGTGCATCAGCACCTTGCGGCGGTCCTCCGGATCCTGGACGCGGTACACCAGCGAATCCGACACCATCCGGTCGATCATCTTGGTCAGGGTCGGATGATTGAGCAGCACCGCCTCAGCGAGTTCGCCCATCGAATGGCCCTTGCCGTCGGACAGCACCTTGAGGATGCGCCACTGCTCCACCGGCACGCCTTCGCCGCGCAGCCGCGCTTCGAGCTGGCGGTTGATCTCACGATTGGCCTGCGCCAGCAGATAGGCGAGGTGTTCGGTGATCGGCGGATTGCGGGTGGGCGATTTGGCCACGATGAGACTTTATCGTTCCGTTTGAGCGAATCGGATGCGCAGTTTGCTGCATCTATATGCACAGCAATCCTTGAAGATTCAATATTTTCGAATAGCATTGATCGTCGGGCCCGGGGAGGGGACTTCGGCGGGATCACCCGCACCAGGCAGGAGAGGGCGTGCTTTCGGCTGTCGATCTCGGACATCGTGGCTTCTATGGAGGGCCGCCGCTCGGCTTGCTGGAGCGCGGCGTACTTCCCGACGCGCATTGGGTGGAAGGGCCGGGAGACGGCGGCGGCGCGGCCTCGCGCCGTGCCCGCAACAAGCTCCGCGTCGCGAACTTCGTCACCTTCCAGGGCTCGCCCGGACTGTGGGGCCCGGCCTCGACCAATGCGGCGCTGCTGGCGGCCGCGGAGATCAACAAGCGCGGCGGCATCCTCGGCCGCGAGATCGAACTGGTGTTCAGCGACGCCGGCGGTCCGATCGAGGACGTCGCCCGCCGGGTGGCGCAGGCGGTAGATTACGACGACGTCGACATCGTGATGGGCTCGCACATCAGCGCGGTGCGGGTCGCGCTGCGCAACGCCATCCGCGGCCGGGTGCCGTACATCTACACGCCGGTCTATGAAGGCGGTGAACGCACCCCCGGGGTGATGGCGATCGGCGAGACGCCGCGCTGGCAGAGCCGCCCGGCGATCGACTGGCTGGCGCGGGAGAAGAAGGCGCAGCGCTGGTATCTGATCGGCAGCGACTACGTCTGGCCCTGGCTGTCGCACCGCGCGGTGAAGACATACATCAAGGACGCCGGCGGCCAGGTGGTCGGCGAGGAGTTCGTGCCGCTCGGCGAGGATGATCACGAGCGGCATCTCGACCGCATCCGCGCCGCGAAACCCGATGCGGTGCTGATCTCGCTGATCGGCAACGACAGCGTGACGTTCAATCGCTCGTTCGCCGAAGCCGGCCTGTCGCGCCACATCCTCCGGCTCGCCGGCGCGATGGACGAGACCGTGCTGCTCGGCATCGGCGCCGACAACACCGAGAACCTGTTCTGCGCGTCGGGCTATTTCGGCTGCTACGACTGCGCCGCCAACGATGCGTTTCGCGATTCCTATCGCCGGATGTTCGGCCCGACCGCGCCGCCGATCGGCTCGGTCGGGCAGTCGAACTACGAAGGCCTGCGGTTTCTCGCCACGATCGCCGACAAGGCGCAGACGCTGGCGGCCCGTCCGCTGCTGCAGGCTGCGCGCAACGTGGTGTATCAGGGCGGGCGCGGCGAGGTGACGATCCGCGACGGGCGCGCGCGGATGACGATGCATCTGGCCGAAGCCGACGGTCTGGATTTCAAGCTGCTCCGCACGTTCTAAGTCGCGCGGGCCTGCGACCGGCACCACTGCAAAATAATACTTGAAACGGAAAATATTTCCGTATGTATTATCCCGATGACGCGGCGCCGCTCCCGCGCGCCGCTCCGGCCTTCCCAGGGCCGCATCGCCGATCCGCCCACGCGCAGGAGAATGATCTTGGCCGTTTCGCTTCCCACCCCCACGCAGCTTCTCGAAGTCGCCGATCAGTGCGGCCTGTCGCTCACCGACGAGGACATCGTCTCGTTCCGTGGGCTGATGCAGCCGTCGATCGACGCCTACAACGTGGTTGCGGCGCTGCCGGACGAAGTGCCGCTGGTGAAGTATCCGCGCACGCCGGGCTACACCCCCGGCGCGGAGGAGAATCCGCGCAACGCCTGGTATCGCAAGTCGAGTGTGAAGGGCGCGACGTCGGGCAAGCTCAAGGGCAAAACCGTCGCGCTGAAGGACAACATCATGCTGGCTGGCGTGCCGATGATGAACGGCTCGTCGACCCTCGAAGGCTACGTGCCGGATTTCGACGCCACTGTCGTCACCCGCATTCTCGATGCCGGCGGTGAGATTCTCGGCAAAACCCATTGCGAGCATTTCTGCATGTCCGGCGGCAGCCACACCGGCTCCAACGGTCCGGTGCACAATCCGCACAAGATGGGCTACTCGGCCGGCGGCTCGTCGTCGGGCAGCGCCGTGGTGGTCGCACTCGGCGAAGCCGATATGGCGATGGGCGGCGACCAGGGCGGCTCGATCCGGATGCCGTCGTCGTTCAGCGGCACCTACGGCATGAAGCCGACCTGGGGCTTGGTGCCATACACCGGCATCATGCCGATCGAGATCTATGTCGATCACACCGGGCCGATGACCGCGAACGTCGAAGACAACGCGCTGCTGCTGGAAGTCATCGCCGGCGACGACGGTTACGATCCGCGGATCCGGGCGCCGATCGTGCACGAGTACACCAAGGCGCTCGGCCAGGGCATCAAGGGCATGAAGATCGGCATCGTGCGCGAGGGCTTCGAGCAGCCCGGCGCCGAGCCAGCGGTCAACGAGAGCGTTCGCGAGGCCGCCAAACGGCTCGCCAGCCTCGGCGCTACGGTCGAGGAGATCTCGATCCCGGAGCATAATCTGGCCGGCGCGGTGTGGATGCCGATCGGCACCGAAGGCATGACCCAGACCATGATGGTCGGCGACGGCTACGGTCTCAGCCGTCCGGACCTGTACTCGACCACGTTGATGAAGGCGCATCGCGGCTGGCGCGGCCAGGCGGACTCGCTGTCCGAAACCACCAAGATGATGCTGCTGCTCGGCACCTACATCAACAACACGTTCGGGCCGCGCTATTACGGCAAGGCGGTGAACATCTCGCGCCGCATCGCCGCCGCCTACGACCATGCGCTGGCGAATTTCGATCTGCTGCTGATGCCGACCACCCCGATGAAGGCGACGCCGCTGCCGGCGCCGAACGCACCGCGCGAAGAGGTGATCGGGCGTGCCTTCGAGATGATCAGCAACACCGCGCCGTTCGACATCACTCATCATCCGGCGATGTCGATCCCGTGCGGCATGGTCGACGGCCTGCCGGTCGGGTTGATGCTGGTCGGCAAGCATTTCGACGAACCGACGATCTACCGCGCGGCTCACGCCTTCGAGCAGTCGGGCGACTGGAAGAAGATGTAGCCCAGGCGCAATGTCCGTCAGCCGGTAAGGTCCGAATGGAAAACCTGTTCGCCGCCCTGTTCGAAATCCTGAGCTTCGGTTCCATCGTCGTGCTGGTGGTGCTGGGGCTCGGGATCATTGCCAGCATGATGGGCATCTTCAACTTCGCGCAGGGCGAGTTCGTCCTGCTCGGCGCCTACGTCACCTATCTGGCCCACACCGCCGGTCTGCCGGTGTGGACCGGCATGGTGGCGGCGCCGTTCGTGGTCGGCGCGTTCGGTCTGGTGCTCGAACGGCTGATCGTGCGGCGGTTCTACGCCGCCCCGATCGTGGCGATGCTCGGCACCTATGCGCTCGGCCTGATCATCCGCGAGATCGTCCGCGGCCTGATCGGCGGCCTCTACATCTCGGTGCCGGAGCCGGTCGGCGGCTCGATCACGATTGGTGCGATGCATCTGTCGACCTGGCGGCTGGTGATCATCGTGGTGACCGCGCTGGTGATGATCGGTAGCTATCTCCTGCTGTCGCGCACCTCGTTCGGATTGAGAGTGAGGGCGTCGCTGGAGAACCCGGCGCTGGCGCGCGCCTCCGGCATCTCCACCAACGCGATCTACGGCGCCACCTTCGCGTTCGGTGCGGCGCTCGCCGGCCTCGCCGGTGCGCTGATCGTGCCGGTGTTCTCATTGTTCGCCGATCTCGGCCTGCGCTTCCTGATCCAGGGATTCATCGCCGTGATGGTCGGCGGCGTCGGTTCGTTCGCCGGTCCGGTTGCCGGTGCGGGCATCATCGGCACGCTGTCGGCGGCGCTTCCCTGGGTGATCCAGCCGGTGATCGCCGACGTCCTCGTCTTCGTGCTCGCGATCATCTTCATCAAATTCCGGCCGCAGGGCCTCGTTTCGGGAAAAGGGATCTAGCCTGATGTCCAGCGACTCCAACTTCGAGATCAACCGCCGCCGGTTCCTGTCCAATTTCGCTTTCGCCAGCACGGCGATCGCCACCGGAGTCGGAAGCTGGGTGATCCCGACGGACTGGGCCAATGCCGCCGCCGGTCCTATCAAGGTCGGCATCGCCACCGACCTCACCGGCCCGATCGGCTACGCCGGCAACGCCGACGCCAACGTCGCCAAGATGGTGGTGAAGCAGATCAACGACGCCGGCGGCCTGCTCGGGCGGCCGCTCGAACTGCACATCGAGGACACCGCGTCGAACGAAGCGGTCGCGGTCGGCAACGTCCGCAAGCTGATCCAGCGCGACAAGGTCGATGTCGTGCTCGGCGGCGTCACCTCGTCGATGCGCAACGCCATCAAGGACGTCATCGTCGCCCGCGGCAAGACGCTGTACATCTATCCGCAGCTCTATGAAGGCAAGGAGTGCACGCCGTATCTGTTCTGCACCGGCCCGACCCCGGCGCAGCAGTGCGACGAGTTCATTCCGTGGCTGATCAAGAACGGCGGCAAGAAGTTCGCGCTGCCGAGCGCCAACTACGTGTGGCCGCACACGCTCAACGTCTACGCCCGCAAGGTGATCGAGGCCAATGGCGGCGAGGTGGTGCTGGAAGAGTACTATCCGCTCGACCAGATCGACTTCTCCTCGACCGTCAACCGCATCATCTCCAACAAGGTCGACGTGGTGTTCAACACCGTGATCCCGCCCGGCGTCGGCCCGTTCTTCAAGCAGCTCTACGAGGCCGGATTCCTCAAGAACGGCGGCCGGCTGTCCTGCGTGTACTACGATGAGAACACGCTCGGCATCAATCAGCCGGCGGAGATCGAGGGGTTGGCGAGCTGTCTCGACTACTTCAAGGCTGTCGCCAAAGACGATCCGGTGAGCGCCAAGATCCAGGCTGCCTACGACAAGGAATTCCCCGGAACGTTCCTGTTCGCCGCCGGCAGCGCCGCCACCGGCACCTATCGCGGCCTGAAGCTGTGGGAAGCCGCGGTGAAGGAAGCCGGCAAGATCGATCGCGACGGCGTCGCCGCGGCGCTCGATCACGCCAAGATCGCCGAAGGCCCCGGCGGGCCGGCTGAAATGGTGCCGGGCAAGCGCCACTGCAAGATGAACATGTACACCGCGGTCGCCAAGAACGGCAGCTACGAGATCGTCGAGCGTAGCAAAGGCCTGGTGGACCCGAAGGAATGCTGATGCGGTCGCTTTTGAACGACTTAGCTCGCGTTCGCGGGCGGACCTCACCTCTCCCCGCGTGCGGGGAGAGGTCGACCGGCGTCGCGAAGCGAAGTCGGTCGGGTGAGGGGGCGTCTCCGCATCACCGAGCGTCTGCGACTCGCGGCGGCGCCCCCTCACCCCGGCCCTCTCCCCGCAGGCGGGGAGAGGGAGGCTTCGCGGCCGCGCTGCGTTCGAACGCGACCGTCGGGTTTGCTGGCAGTCGGGCGCGTCGATGACAGACGTTTCTTCGACACTTTCGGAGGCCGCGTCGCCCCGCGCCAGGCGGCGCCGCGCGGTGCTGCCGATCATCGAGATCGCGATGCTGGCGCTGTTCCTGCTGCTGCCGCTGGTGCTGCAGGACTATCTCACCGTGTTCATGACGCGGGTATTGATCCTGTGCCTGTTCGCGCTGTCGTTCGATCTGGTGTGGGGCTATGCCGGGATCATGAGCTTCGGCCAGGCGGTGTTCTTCGGCGGCGCCGGCTACGGGGTGGCGCTGCTCGGGCGTGATCTCGGGATTTCGTCGATGCTGCTGGTGGTGCCGGCTGGCGTGCTGATCGGATTCGCGTTGGCGCTGTTGATCGGCGGCTTTCTGCTGCTTGGGCGCAATCCGTCGAGCGTCATCTTCGTGTCGCTCGGCACGCTGACCGCATCCTATGCGTTCGATCGGCTGGCGCGCGGCTGGTACTATCTCGGCGGCCAGAACGGCATTCCCTCGATCCCGCAGATGACGATCGGCAGCTACGACCTCGGCGAGGGCGCGGTGTTCTATTATCTGGCGCTGGCGATCCTGATCGCGGTCTACGCGGTCTGCCGCTATCTGGTGCGGTCGCAGTTCGGGCTGGCGCTCGCCGGCCTGCGCGAGAACGAGCAGCGCATCTCCTTCTTCGGCTACAAGGTGCAGCATCTGAAGGCGATCATCTTCTCGCTCGGCGGCGCGATCGCCGGGCTCGCCGGCAGCCTCTACGCGTTCCACGAGGGCTTCGTCTGGCCCAACATGCTCGGCGTGGTGATGTCGACCCAGGTGGTGCTCTATGTCTTGTTCGGCGGCTCGGGCACGCTGATCGGCGCGGTGATCGGCACGGTGGTGATCGAGATCGTGTCGTTCTGGCTGTCGAATTCCTACCAGGACATCTGGCCGATCATTCTCGGCGCGCTGATGCTGCTGGTGATCCTGTTCCGCCCCGCCGGGCTGATCAGCCTGATCGTCAGCCACAGCGAGCGGATCGGCAGCTTCGGCCGGCCGCCGAAGCCGCGCCACAAGGAGGGCGGCCATGGCTCTGCTTGAAGCGCGCGGCATGAGGAAGGTGTTCGGCAAGCTCACCGCGCTCAACGGCGCCGAGCTGACGGTGCAGCCGAACGAGTTTCACGGCCTGATCGGGCCGAACGGCTCCGGCAAGAGCACGATGATGAAATGCATCGCCGGCGCCGAAGTGCCGACCGAGGGCCGCGTCGGGTTCGACGGCGCCGATATCACCGCGGCGTCGCCGGCCGAGCGCGCCCGCGCCGGCATGAGCCTGAAGTTTCAGATCACCTCGGTGCTGCCGGCGCTGACGCTGTACGACAACGTGCTGCTGGCGCTGCAGGGCCAGACCACGCTCTCCAAGCTGATGTTCTCGCGCACCCGCGGCCTGTTGCACGACAAGGTGATGGCGATGCTGGAGCAATTTCGGCTGGTCGACCGCGCCGGCGAGCATGCGTCTGCGCTGTCGCACGGCCAGCAGCAATGGCTGGAGATCGCGATGGCGCTGGCGCCGGAGCCGAAGCTGCTGCTGCTCGACGAGCCGACCGGCGGTATGAGCCTGGAAGAACGCCGCGTCACCGGCGAACTGCTGGCGCCGATCAAGTCGCGCTGCTCGCTGGTGATCGTCGAGCACGATCTCGACTTCATCCGCGACATCTGCGATCGCCTCACCGTGCTCGATCAGGGCGCGGTGCTCGACACCGGAACGGTCGAGCAGATCCAGGCGAGCCCGAAAGTCCAGGAGGTCTATCTCCGCCGTGCTTGAGGATCATTATCTCGACATTCGCGACCTCGACGCGGGCTATGGCCGCAGCCAGGTGCTGTTCGGCGTGTCGCTGTCGGCGCCGTGGCGCGGCGGCGTCGCCATTCTCGGCCGCAACGGCGCCGGCAAGACCACGCTGATGAAAGCGATCATGGGTGAACTGCCGGCCAAGCGCGGCAGCGTCTCGCTGGATTCGCGCGACGTCACCAAGCTGCCCACCGAGCAGCGCGTCCGCGCCGGCTTCGGCTACGTGCCGCAGGACCATCCGGTGTTCGCGCGGCTGACGATCCGCGACAATCTCGCGGTGGGGGCGCTGACCAACAAGGACAGCCGTGCCGTCGACCGCGTGCTGGAGATGTTTCCCAAGCTCGGTCAGCGGCTCGACCAGATCGCCGGAACGCTGTCCGGCGGCGAGCGCAAGATGCTGGCGATCGGCCGCGCGCTGCTGTCGGAGCCGAGCGTGCTGCTGCTCGACGAGCCAACCGAAGGCGTCTGGATCGGCGTGATCGAGGAGATCACCGACCGGCTGATCGTGCTGGCGAAAGATATCGCCGTGATCATCGTCGAGCAGCACCTCGATCTGGCGCTGCGCGTCGCCGATCGCGCCTTCGTGCTCGACCGCGGCCGCGTCGCCCTCACCGGCACCGCCGACGAGGTCCGCAACGACCCGCGGCTGCTGCAATATCTGGCGCCGTAGCAGCGCTAAGATCCTCTCGGTCATTGCGAGCGCAGCGAAGCAATCCAGACATTGTGCACTGAGCTGGATGCTTCGTCGGCCTCGCCTCCTCGCAATGACGAGGATGAGATGCTCGTAGTTCAAGACCCGGATGGCAGCTCGACGAATTCCGCAATCAGCCGCAGCACCTCGTCCGGCCGGTCGTGCTGCAGCCAATGGCCGGCATCACTGACGGTCTCGGAGCGGACGTCCTTGAAATGACGCGAAGCTGCGGCGGCTTCGGCCGGCTGGAGAAAGCTCTCGCCTGCGAACAGCAGCAGCGTCGGGCAGGCGATCCGTGCCCACAGCTCGGCGTATTCGGACTGCGCCAGCCGGTGCGGCGCCGTCACCCGCTGATACGGATCGAACTTCCACGAATAGCTGCCGTCGTCGTTGCGGCGTACACCATGAGTGGCGAGGTGCAGCGACAGCTCCGACGTCAGCCGCTTGTTATGGGCGCGCATCTGCGCCGCGGCATCGTCGATCGTCGGGTAGCGGCGCGGCTCGCGGTCTTCCAGTCGGTCGAGCTGCCCGAGCCATTTGGTCATCCGCTCGTGCGCCGGCGCCATTTTGGCGTCGGGGCGGACCGTGACGCCGTCGAGCACGACGAGCCGTTCGACCCGCTCCGGGAATGTTCCCGCATACAGCATCGCGATCATGCCGCCCATCGAGTGACCGATCACGGTCGCAGGCGGAGCGTCGGCGAGCGGCGGCAGGCGCGTCAGGTCATAGACGTATTCCGGCAGCGCGTAGCTGCCGCCGCGCGCCCAATCCGAATCGCCATGGCCACGCAGGTCCGGGGCGATCACGTGAAAGTGCGGCTGCAACGCGCGGGCGAGATGATCCCAGCTACGGCCGTGGTCCTTGCCGCCATGAATCAGCAGCAGTGGCCGCGCGGCGGCGTTGCCCCAGTCCCAATAGTGCAGGCGCAGGCCGTGGGATTGAAAGAAGCAGCTTTGTGGTTGTTGCATTGTTGTTTTGCGAGCGTTTCCACGGCTGCAATAGCCCGAGCCGGTGACCGCTTCAATGCCCCCTGCTGGGCCGCAACGCCCCACCGGTGCCACCCTGGGCGGGCTGACAATCTGTTGCAACATGGGTATGCATGGGCCTTGTGAATATCGCGACTGTCGCGAGCGCTTTCGACGTCGCAAATCTCTTGCGCGTCTTCAGCGTCCATCATGAATTGAGCGGAGATCCCTTGATGGCTGCGGCCAGCGGCGTCCGAAAGACCTCTCCGGCGGTGAAACTTGTCGACACCCGCGAGCTGCGCGAAAACGCCGTGGTTGCGGCCGAGTTCCTGAAGACGCTGTCGAATGTGTCGCGGCTGATCATGCTGTGCCAGCTCGCCGAGGGCGAAAAGTCGGTATCGGAACTGACCGAACTGCTCGACGAACGACAGCCGACGGTGTCGCAGCAGCTCGCACGGCTGCGCAGTGAGAAGCTGGTGCAGGCGCGACGCGAAGGTCAGCAGGTGTTTTATTCGCTCGCCAGCGACGAGGTCCGCAGCCTGATCCTGGCGCTGCACGCCACCTTCTGCCGCAAGGATCGCGGCAAGGACAGACCCGCGGCAAATTCGCGGGCGAAAGCCGCGGCGTCGCCTCGCCGTCAGCGCCAGACCGTCGGGGCTTGAAGCGCGCTTTCCGTCAGTCCGCCGGATTGCCGCCGAACAACCGCTGGAACAGGCTCGGTGGTTTCGGGCCCTGAACCGTCGGAAAACCGGCCTTGCGCCACGCCAGAATGCCGCCGCCGAGCACGTAAGGCTCGCACACGCCGTTCGCCTTGGCTTCGATCTGGCCGCCATACATGCGCGTCCGTCCGCCGGAATGGCAGAAGAAGATCGCCTTGCGACCCCGCGCCGCGCTCAGGTCGCCGTGCCTGAGACCCGTCAGCGGCAACTCGATCGCACCGGCGATGTGTTCGCGCTCGATCTCATGCCGCTCGCGGACGTCGACCAGCACCGCGCCGTCGTGCGTCATCATGCGGTGGGCCTCGATCGGCGAAATCGTCTTCACGCTCATGTTGCAGTCCGCTCCGTTCGGCGAATCGGCCCACCGGCTCCGTGACCCGGATGTCAGCGGAACGTGGTCAGGTAGTGACGTTCGAACAGCCGCTTCAGCCAGTGAAACAGCTTCATCTTCGGTCCGACGAAGTTGAAGCGCTCGTTGCGAAACACCAGCATACCGGAATCCAGCGTGTCGACGATGCACACCAGTTCCGGCTTGAAACGGCTGCTCGGCTGCTGTCCCGCTTCGATCGCGGCGATATTGGCCGCCAATGCGATCGCCTGCAGATCGGCCTGATGCGCCTGCTTCGGCATCCAGTCCGGACCGGGGAACGAACCGGCATCGCCGGCGACCCAGACGTTGGGCAGCGCCTCGACCCGGCACAGTTCGTCGGCCTTGATCATGCCGCCGGCCGAGAGCGGCAGCTCGGTGTTCTCCAGCCATGCCGGGCCGGTTAGTCCCGGCATGAACAGGATCAGATCGGCGTCGATCTCGCCGTCTTCGAGCACGACTTTACGCTCTTCGAACCGCAGGATCTTGCGGCCGAGCCGGGTGGCGATGCCGCGGCTCTTCATCTCCCGCAGCAACCCATCGACCGCGCGCTCGCCGAGCCGTGCGCCGGGGCGCGGTGCCGGGCTGAAGAACACAATCTCGAAGCCCGGGCGCTTGCCTCGCTGACGCAGCAGCGTATCGATGATGAACAGGAATTCGAACATCGGCCCGCCGCGCATGGCGCCAGGTTCGTTCGGATTGGTGGCGAAGCCGACCGCGATGGTGCCGCCCTTGAGCGCATCGAGCCGGCGTCCGATCTCTTCGCCGACCTTGATTCCCTCGCACGGGGTCAGCGCGTGTTCGATACCCGGCAGTTTGCGGATGAAGCGGCCGCCGGTGGCGATGATCAGATGATCGTTGCGGAGCTCGCCCCTGTCGGTGACGGCGATCCGGCCGCCGTCCTTCAGCCCGGTGACCGAGGCTTCGACGAAGTCGATCCGGTGCTTGTTCAGGAAGTGGTCGAGGGGCACTTTCAGCCGCTCGCCCTGACGAATGCCGGCGGGAATCCAGATCGAACTCGGCAGGAAGTGCAATTCACGCCGCGGCGAGATCATCGTGATCTCGGCGTCGACCTTGCGCTTTCGCAACTCGCGGGCGGCGGTGAGGCCGGCGAACCCCGAACCGATGATGGTGATGTTGCGCATCCTGGCGAATCCTCGTTGGGCGCGTCGTATGCCCCCGCCGAACGATCCGTCGCATGGCAGCCGCCGGCAGTCTGTGACGATGTCACCGCCGCGGCGTTGCCGATCGGGCATCAAGCGATCGGGCATTGCGGGGCGCCCCGGCTGCCGCCAAGCTGGCGCCGCGTCCCGGGACGTCAAAAGGAGAACCGGCCATCATGGCATCCGAACACTTCAATATGTGGGAGAGCCGCTTTGCCGGTGACGACTACGTGTTCGGGACCGCCCCGAATGCGTTTCTGGCGTCGTGCCGCGAATTGCTGCCGAAGCAGGGGCGGGCGCTGGCGATCGCCGATGGCGAAGGCCGCAATGGCGTGTTTCTCGCCGAGTGCGGTTTGTCGGTGCTGTCGGTGGATTTCTCGCCGAACGCGCAGTCCAAAGCGCAGCGATTGGCGGCCACGCGCGGGGTGACCATCGAAACGCAGTGCGCCGATCTGCTGACCTGGCAATGGCCGCGCGACGTCGATGTGATTGCCGGCATCTTCTTCCAGTTCGTCGAGCCGGAGCAGCGCCCGGCGATGTTTCAGAACATCCGTGATGCGCTGAAGCCCGGTGGTCTGCTGCTGATCGAGGGCTACCGCCCGAAGCAACTGGTCTACAAAACCGGCGGGCCGAGCCGCGCGGAAAACCTCTACACCCGCGAGCTGCTGGAGCAGGCGTTCGGCGATTTCGACAACCTCAGCATTCGCGAGCACGACAGCGAAATCGTCGAGGGCGCCGGTCACGCCGGACTATCGGCGCTGATCGATCTGATCGGCTGGAAGCCGAAGTAATCGGCGTTCAATCGTCCATCGCGCAACCGTCGAACACGCGTGGTCCGCCGGTCTGGAGCCCGAGCCAGGCGTGAACGACGGCCTGATCGAAGCCGACCTCGCGGCGGTCGCCCGATTGCATCAGCGGACGGCGGATCAGCAGCGGATCGTCGATCATCAGCGCCAGCGCTGCATCCTCGCTGAGCGCGGCGAAGTCGATCGCGCCGGCTTTCACCTTCGGCGACGACTGGTTGAACCATTCGGCCAGCGGCTTGTCGCCGAAGAACGGCCGCAGCGTGTCGCGCGTCCACGGCTCGGCCAGCAGGTTGCGAACCTCGAGTTCGTGGCCCGATGCGGTGAGCAGCGCCTTCTGCCTTGCGTTGCCGACGCAGCCGGGTTTTTCGTAGAACACGATGCTCGCCACTGTACACTCCCTCAACAGATCGTCTTGTGTTCGCGCCCGCCGCCGCTCGCTCCGCAACCCGGGGACGCCGTCAGCCGCGGCGCGATCTCGGCCCACCAGCTCTCGATCGCCGCGCGGCTGCACGGCAGCACCGCGCCCTCGTCGCCGATGAACGCGCGCCACGCGTCGGCGCATTTCTCCGGCACGGCTGTGAGCAGCGGTCGCCCGGCGACGATCGCCTCGGCGAATTCGTTGCGCAGGCCCTTGCCGGTCGCTTCCTGCTTGGAGAATTTGTTGATCACCACCAGCGCGGTGCCGCTCGCGACCGCCCGCGTGACGGCTTGGGCGGACTCGGCGAGGCCGCCGGCGTCGAGCTTGCACGATCCTGCGCCGCTGCCGAGCGTCTGCGAAATCCCGATCGCCTCGCCGGTCATCAGGTCGATGAGCTGCATGTCGATCTTCTTGCCGGCGGCGTCCTTGATGTTCCGCTGGACGATGCCGCCGAGCCGGTCGCCTGCTGCAAGCCGCGCCAAGGCAAACTCGGCCAGCAGCGTGTCGACGTCGTCCTCGCCGCGATAGATGATCGCGGCGATCCGCGGAGCCTCTGCGCTGCCGTCCGTCATCCCTGCACCCTCCAGTCGGTGTGCTCGTCGTTAGGTGAGCAAGCGCCGTGCCGGTTGCCCGGCCGGCGTTGTTGATTGCTATGTGGTTGATTTGTCGATCGTTTCGCTCCGCCGCAGCGGCTGGGGGCGTTGGTCGCAAACCCGACAGCGTTGTATAGTCATGGACATAACGGTCCGAAGCGGAGATGTTGCGCCGGAAATCCCGCGCGTCAAATGCGCCGAACGACCATATCGGAGACCTGCTGTATGACCGCCGCCACCACTGCCGAACTGGAGCGCCTGCTCGACGACGACGTGCCTTGCGGCGATCTGACCACCGAGGCGCTGGGCATCGGCGCTGCGCCCGGCGTGATGCAATTCGCCGCCCGCGACCCGATGGTGCTGGCGCTCGCCGAAGACGCCGCCGCGATCATCCGGCTGTGCGGCTGCGAGGTCGAACTGGCCGCCTCGTCGGGCAGCCGGCTGGCGGCGGGCGCGCCGATCCTGACCGCCCGCGGCAGCGCCTCGGGCCTGCTGCGAAGCTGGAAGGTGGCGCAGACGCTGATCGAGATCTGGTCTGGCGTCGCCACCACGGCGCGCGATATCGTCGAGGCGGCGCGCGCGGTCTCGCCGAGCATTGCGGTCGCCTGCACCCGCAAGAACACGCCCGGCACCAAACGGTTCGCTGTCGCCGCCGTGAAGGCCGGCGGCGCCACCATGCATCGGCTCGGCCTGTCCGAAACCGTGCTGGTGTTCGGCGAGCATCGCGGCTTTCTCGACGAGCCGCTGGCGGCGACGGTGGCTCGTCTCCGCGCCACGCTCCCCGAAAAGAAGCTGATCACCGAAGTGTCGTCGATCGAGGCGGCGCTCGCCGCGACCGAGGCCGGGTTCGACGTGCTGCAGCTCGAGAAATTCGCGCCCGCCGACGTCGCAGCATTGGTGCAGCAGCTCGCCCCGCGGCCGTCGCGTCCGGTTGTCGCGGTCGCCGGCGGCGTCAACGCCGGCAACGCCGCGGCCTATGCCGAGGCCGGCGCGCAGGTGCTGGTGACATCGGCGCCCTACACTGCCAAGCCGCGCGACGTGCAGGTGCGGATCACGCCGGCGAAGTAATAATTAGCTGCAGGGTCGCGCTGTTCCACAAGCGAAGTGCGCTCCCTCTCCCGCTTGCGGGAGAGGGCTGGGGTGAGGGCCTCCCGGGCAGTGAGTTTGCCACTCGCGGAGAGGAGTGCCCTCACCCGCCGCGCTTCGCGCGTCGACCTCTCCCGCAAGCGGGAGAGGTTGCGCTGCCGCTGGGGCGAGGGTGCGCTAACTCCGCGCATGACGGTTCCTATTTACGCGACGCCTAGCTCTTTCGCTTCGTGAACTACGACCTCGCGTAACTCGCCGCCCGATCCGCGATCGTCTCGCGGAGCACCGTCTTCTGGATCTTGCCGTTGGCGTTGCGCGGGAGCGGATCGGTGCGGATGATGATGCTCTCCGGCACCTTGTAGTCCGACATCCGCGCCGCACACCAGGCGGCGACGTCGCGCTCGTTCAGGTTGACGCCCTCACTCGTCACCACGATGGCGTTGACGCGTTCGCCGAGCACCGGGTCGGGCGTGCCGATGATCGCAGTTTCCAGCACGCCGTCGATGCCGCAGATCACGTTCTCGACCTCGGCCGAGAAGATCTTGAAGCCGCCGCGGTTGATCATGTCCTTCTTGCGGTCGAACACGCGGACGAAGCCGTCGTGGTCGATCGAACCGATGTCGCCGCTGCGCCAGTAGCCGTTGACGAACTCCCTGGCGTTGGCGTCGGGCCGCTGCCAATAGCGCGGCACCACCATCGGACCGGCGATCAGGAGTTCGCCCGGCTCGCCGGGTGCGACTTCGTTGTCGTCGGCGTCGAGCACGCGGACATGGGCGTAAGGAATCACCTGGCCGACGCTGTCCATGTGATCGCGCCAACAGGCCTGCGGCATGATCGTGGTCGGCGAGGTGGTTTCGGTCGCCCCATAGGCGTTGCGGAGCTGCAGGTTCGGCAGCCGCTTGCTCAGCATCTCGATGGTCGGCACCGGCATCGGTGCGCCGCCGAAGCAGCCGATCCGCCACGCCGACAGGTCGTAATGCGCGAAGTCGGGGTGCATCACGGCGAGCGTGTAGATCGCCGGCACCAGGATCGACCAGGTGATCCGCTCGCGGCTCGCCAGCGCGAGGAAGTCCGCAGTCTTGAACGCCTGCCGCATCAGCACCACGCAGCCGCCGGCCGCGATCGTCGCGTAGGATACGCCGACGAGGCCGGTCACATGCGACAGCGGCACCGCGACCAGGCCGCGATCGTGTTCGGTCAGCTCGTGGGCGCGGGCGAACGCGTAGGACGAATGCAGGATGCTGAGATGCGTCAGCTCGGCGCCCTTGGGCTTGCCGGTGGTGCCCGAGGTGTAGAGGATCACCGCGGTGTCGTCCTCGTGCATCTCGGCGAGCGGTGCGGCCGCCGGATCGGCGGCGAGCAGATCCTCGAATCGCCGCGCGCCATCGGCTGCGCCGTGCGCGACGAAACGATGCGCGAGCTGCGGCACATCGGCGGCGAACGGGATCTCGCCCGCCAGCTCGGCCTCGAACACCACCATTTTGGCGCCGCTGTTGTTGAGCAGGAATTCCAGCTCGGCGCGGCGCTGCCGGATTCCGATCGGCACCACCAGGACGCCGAGCCGATTGCAGGCGAGCGTCACCGCCAGGAACTCCCAGCAATTGCCGAGGAACAGCGCGACCCGGTCGCCTTTGCCGATGCCCAGTTCCGTCAGCGCGGCCGCAATGCTGCGAACCAGCAGATCAAGTTGGCGATAGCTCAGCGCGCGGTCGTCGACGATCGCCGGACGGTCGCCGAACCGAGCGACCAGATCGTCGAACATCGCCGCCAGATGGACGGGGCGCTCGGAGAAGCACAGCATCGAGCGGCCGTCGTAGTGAGTTTCGCGGCGCAGCGCGCCGCCGATGCCGGCCTCGGGCCAGAACGTCATGGGGATTTCCTCGTCGGTCGTTGGAACGCCGCGGTTGCTTCCGCGATCGTCCGGCGGCTGTTGACAGCGCCGCGGTAATTCTATCCCGACCGGGCAGCGGACTGCCAGCCGGTGCTCGACCCCGTCCATCAGGCGGAATTGTCCGGCGTCAGTGACGCGCTGACACAACGACGTCAGCATTGCGACCTACGATAGCAAATTACGACGGCGGAAACCGCCGCTGGCGAATATCAGGGATGAAGCGATGAGACTGTCCGACGTGGAATGTGAGTGCGGCGCGCTGTATCGCTGTGCCGAATCCGAAACGCTCGACGGTGAGCCGGGTAATCTGCATTGCACCAATTGCGGCCGAATCGTCGAAGCATGGCAGACCCGTAGCAGGCGGGTGTACCGCTGCGTCCTGACTCCGGACCGCAGCTATCCGGTGGTCACTCCGCCGCCCGCGCCGTAGCCGGTCCGCCGGAAACCTATGGAGTTCTGAAGCGGCCGCACGTTGTCGTGCCTCGCTTGGCGGCTGCGCGATCCCTATATGGTGGAGGTCGATTTCCCGACGACGAGAGGCGATAGATTGCGGACTCCGGTGCTGGCAGCAGGCGGAATCGTGTTGCGGCGCGGCAAAGACCCGCTGTTCGCGGTCGTCCGGATGCGCAAGCGCAACGACTGGGTGCTGCCAAAGGGCAAGCTCGATCACGGCGAGACGGCGCGTCAGGCCGCAGAGCGCGAAGTGCTCGAAGAGACCGGCCATGTCGTCGCGGTGCACGAGTTCATCGGCACCCTGGTTTATGATTCCGGCGGCCGCTCCAAGGTGGTGCATTTCTGGCGGATGGAAGCGGAGGCGGAGCAGACGCTGCCGCTGATGAAGGACATTCGTGCGGTCGATTGGCTCGGACTCGACGAGGCGATCCTGCGGCTGTCGCGCAGCTACGAACAGGCGTTCCTGACGCAGGTCGGGCCGCTGGCTCTGGAAGCTGCGGGCCTGCTCCCAGGCGCGGCTCCGGCCACGCCTGCAGCGGTGCCTCCGCCGCGCTGCCCGACCAGCCCGCTGCCGACCGAGCACGAGGTCGTCACCGACCTCGCCGAAGCGCCGTCTTTGGCGTTCGAGCAGCCTTCCGATGCCATCGACCCCGAGCCGACGCCGTCGATGCTGCAACGGTTGCGTCGATGGCTGCGGAGTGTATCGCGCCTCTGATCGTCGTTTGTCTGGGTCGTTCGTTGTCGGGATTGTCCTGACATTTGATTCAAGTCAATCGAGCCCTCCTGCCGCCGCCTATCGTTCGCGAAATTTGGCCGCAAGGCTGCATACAGGAAACGTCATCAGGGGATGCCATGAGTCAGGCAGTGGCGGCTGGCGCCGGGCGCGCCAAGCGCGAGATCTTCGGGACGCCGATCTTCGGGCCTGAAGCCGCACAGAAGGGCTACGCCCTCAACAAGATGTGCTTCTCCTTCAACGACGCCGCCAACCGCGCCGCTTTCGTGCGCGACGAGGCCGCTTATTGCGCGCGCTACGGCCTCACCGCGGCGCAGACCGATGCGCTGCTCAAGCGCGATCTGCTCAAGCTGCTCGACGAGGGCGGCAACGCCTACTACCTCGCCAAATTCGCCGGCATCCTCGGCCTCAACATGCAGGATATCGGCGCGCTGCAGACCGGCATGACGGTCGAGCAGTTCAAGGCAAAGCTGCTGGCGGCGCGGGACAACTGAGGGGGCATCAACATGGCGACGATCATCGGAGGCTTGGCCGCTTCGCACGTCCCCGCGATCGGCGGGGCGATGGCCAAGGGCCTGCAGAAGGATCCTTATTGGGCGCCGTTCTTCGACGGCTTCGACGCGCCGTGCCGCTGGCTGGAGGCCGCCAAGCCCGACGCCGCAGTGGTGATCTACAACGACCACGGACTCAACTTCTTCCTCGACAAGATGCCGACCTTCGCGATCGGCGCTGCGCCGGAGTATCGCAACGACGACGAAGGCTGGGGCATCCCGGTGATGGCGCCGTTCAAGGGCGACACCAAATTGTCGTGGCACATCATCGAGACGCTGGTGGAATCCGAATTCGACCCCGTCACCTGCCAGGAGATGCTGGTCGACCACGCCTACAGCCTGCCGATGGAGCTGTTCCTGCGTGACCGCGCCCACGACATTCCGACCGTGCCGGTGGTGGTCAACACCGTGCAGCATCCGCTGCCGTCGCTGCGGCGCTGCTTCAAGCTCGGCCAGTCGATCGGCCGCGCGATCGAGAGCTATCCGGAAGACCTGAAAGTGGTGGTGATCGGCACCGGCGGGCTGTCGCATCAGCTCGAAGGCCAGCGCGCCGGCTTCATCAACACCGCGTTCGATCGCCGCTGCATGGATGCGATGACCGGGGATATCGAGAGCCTGCTCGGCATCGACCCGCACGAGCTGGTCGAGCTCGCCGGTAGCCAGGGCGTCGAGGTGATGAACTGGGTCGCGATGCGCGGCGCCCTTCTCGGCGACGTCCACGAGCTGCACCGCAATTATCACCTGCCGATATCCAACACCGCGTCGGGAATCATGCTGATCGAGAACCGGCCGAAGCTGGCGCGGGCGGCGTGACGATGACGATGGTGAAGTGTCCAAGTTCCTCATGGTGAGGAGGCGCGAAGCGCCGTCTCGAACCATGAGGTCGCGAGTCGCGGTCTCGCCCCGTACCCGTGGCGCATCCTTCGAGACGCCCCGGCTGCGCCGGGGCTCCTCAGGATGAGGCTGCTACTCTTGATGGCGCCGTCGCAACAAACAAAACATCACCGCAACTCCCGAGGATTCGCCCGATGTTCAGCTTCGATCCGTATTCGCCCGTCGTCGATGCCGACCCGTTCCCGCTCTACAAGACGCTGCGCGACGAACATCCGGTGTTCTGGAGCGATGCGGCGCAGATGTGGATTCTGTCCCGCTATATCGACGTCGCCGGCGCCGGCACCAACTGGCAGGTGTTTTCCTCGGCGAAGGGCAACCTGATGACCGAGCTGCCGAACCGCGCCGGCGCGACGCTCGGCACCACCGATCCGCCGCGCCACGATCGGCTGCGTGGCCTGGTGCAGCACGCCTTCATGAAGCGCAATCTCGAAGCCCTTGCCGATCCGATGCGCGAGATCGCGCGTGACGCCGCTGAAGCACTGCGCGGCCGCGAGCAATTCGACTTCATCAGCGACTTTTCGTCCAAATTCACCGTGCGGGTGCTGTTCGCGGCGCTCGGCTTGCCGATCGGCGACGAGCAGACCGTGCGCGACAAGGCGGTGCTGATGGTGCAGAGCGATCCGGTGAGCCGCGCCAAGGGGCCGGAGCATCTGGCCGCCTACGCCTGGATGCAGGACTACGCATCGAGCGTGATCGCGCAGCGCCGCGCCGAGCCGAAGAACGATCTGATCTCGCATTTCAGCATGGCCGAGATCGACGGCGACCGGCTCGACGAACGCGAGGTGTTGCTCACCACCACGACACTGATCATGGCCGGCATCGAGTCGCTCGGCGGATTCATGAGCATGCTGGCGCTGAACCTCGCCGATTTCGGCGACGTCCGCCGTGCCGTGGTCGCCGATCCGGCGCTGCTGCCGGACGCGGTCGAGGAGTCGCTCCGCTTCAACACTTCTGCGCAGCGGTTCAAACGCTGCCTGCAAAGCGACCTGACGCTGCACGGTGTCACCATGAAGGCCGGTGACTTCGTCTGCCTGGCTTACGGCTCGGCCAACCGCGACGAGCGGCAATTCCCCAATGCCGATGTTTACGATCTCAAGCGCAAGCCGAAAGGCCATCTCGGCTTCGGCGGCGGCGTGCACGCCTGCCTCGGATCGGCAATCGCCCGGATGGCGATCAGGATCGCGTTCGACGAATTCCACAAGGTGGTGCCGGACTACACGCGCACCGAGCAGCACCTCAACTGGATGCCGTCGTCGACCTTCCGCAGCCCGTTGCGGCTCGACTTCGCGGTCGAGTCGGCGACGGCGCGGTCCGCGGCCTGATGCTCAGCTTTCGTCGGCCTCGCCCAATGCGAGGCCGGTGAGCGCTGCGACGATCGCGAAGCCGAAAGCCGATGTCAGGGCAAAATCGAATACCCTGTGTTCGGGGAGGCTGAGCAGCGCCGGGGTGACGCCGAAGTTCGGCGACCACATCGCCACGAAGGCAAAGCCAAGCCCGATCGCGGCGCCCATCATGGCGTGGCTGGCGATTGCCGCCAAACGCGATACTGTGCGGGTCTGCGCGGTCAGTCTCTTGATCGTGGCCTGGACTGCCCGAGTTGCCGACTTCTTTCCACGCATGGCGGTGATCCTCGCTTGCTGAGGCGCCAACGCGGCGTCCGTGGCGCCGTTCCAAACGGCGCCGTGCAGCCGATTTCTCGCCGTGCGGGAGGAACTGAGAGTTTCCCCGGCCGCGCCGGACCTTCTCTGCTGCGCGCAGCTCGCGCGCCGACAGACCGGGGTGGCACGGGCGAGCTTTGACCTATACAGCGGGACTGCTCCGCGCTTCGCGCGGCGCGTCGGCCACCCGAGAGTGCCCACTTGTCGATCATCCTCGATCCCTGGTTCTACGCCGTCGCAATCCCCGCCGTGTTCCTGCTCGGACTCGCGAAAGGAGGCTTCTCCGGCGTCGGCATCGCGGCGACCCCGCTGCTGGCGCTGTATCTGCCGCCGCTCGAGGCGGCCGGATTGTTGCTGCCGGTGCTGATCACCCAGGATCTGATTTCGCTCTACGTCTATCGGCGCCATTGGGACGCGCGCAGTTTGAAGGTGATGTTGCCCGGCGCGGTGCTCGGAATGGGGATCGCCTGGTGGACCGCCTCGATCGTGTCGGACGATGCGGTGCGGCTGATCGTCGGAGGCGTCGGGCTGGCGTTCGTGCTCAACGTCTGGCTGCGGCCAAGGGCGTCGGCGGTGAAGCTGTCGGATGCGGCCGGCGTGTTCTGGGGCACGGTGTCCGGCTTCACCTCGTTCATGACGCAAGGCGGCGGCCCGCCGTATCAGGTCTACATGCTGCCGCAGCTCCTGCCGAAGCTGGTGCTGGTCGGCACCACCACGATCTTCTTTGCGATCGTCAATGCGCTGAAGATCGGTCCGTATTTCCTGCTGGGGCAGTTCACCCCGGCCAATCTCGGCACCTCGCTGGCGCTGCTGCCGCTCGCAGCCGCCGCCAATATGGCCGGGATCTGGCTGGTGAAACGGACGCCGACCGACCTGTTCTACCGGATCGCCTATACGTTGCTGTTCGTGGTGTCGGTGGCGCTGCTCTACCAGGGCCTTTCGAATCTGCTGCGCGGGACGGTGTGATCCGCCCCGCGCAGCAGCGATCAGTTCGATGTCGGCGGGACGAAGTGGTCGACCGAGGTCGCCGTCTCGCCGGTCTGAGGGTCTTTGACCTCGAACGTGATGTTGATCGATTTGCTCGGCACCTCGTTGCTCGGCACCAGTACCGATACGCGCAATTCGCGGGTTTGGTCCTGCCCCACTTCGACGTCGAGGCGATCCTTGGCGTCGGGATCGAGGCCGACCGCCTGCAGCCGCGCGCCCGGCACGCCGCTCACCGACACCTGCAACACGCGCGCGGTCGGGCGCTTGTTGAGCAGCCGCACGGTGTAGTCGTTCCGCACGCTGCCGTCGGACAGCGTCACGAACAGCGGATTGCGTTCGTGCAGCACATTGAGATCGAGTGAGCCGCGGATCGCCAGCGCATAGACCATCACGGCGGCGACCAGAACGATCAGCCCGGAATACATCAGGGTGCGGGCGCGGACCGGCCGATACACCGAGGACTTTCCGTCGAGACGGCGCTGGATGTTGAGGTCGGTGTCGTAAGCGATCAGGTCCGGCGGCCGGCCGACCTGCTTCATCACCGTGTTGCAGGCGTCGATGCACAGGCCGCATTGCACGCAGCCGAGCTGCAGGCCCTGGCGGATGTCGACTCCGGTCGGGCAGACATTGACGCATTGGTGGCAATCGATGCAGTCGCCGGCGATTTCGCCGTGGGCACGGATGACCTCGGCCTTCTTCACAGACATCCGCGGCTCGCCGCGATCGTAGCGATAGGTGACGTTGAGCGCCCATTCGTCGGTCAGCGCCGCCTGGATGCGCGGCCACGGGCACATGTAGATGCACACCTGCTCGCGCATGAAGCCGGCCAGCGTGTAGGTGGTGAAGGTGAGGATGCCGATCCAGACATAGGCGACCATCGGCGCCTGGAAGGTGACCAGCTCCTTCACCAGCGTCGGCGCGTCGGCGAAGTACAGCACCCAGGCGCCGCCGGTCCACCATGCGATCATCAGCCAGATGAAGTGCTTGAGCGCGATCTCGCCGACCCTGCGCATGGTCAGGCCGTGCCTGTCCTTGGCGATCCGGTCGCGGCGGTCGCCTTCGACCAGCCGCTCGACCGCGTAGAACAGATCGGTCCACACCGTCTGCGGACACAGATAGCCGCACCACACCCGGCCGGCGAGCGCGTTCATCAGGAACAGCACCAGTGCGGCGATGATCAGCAGGCCGGTGAAGTAGTAGACTTCCTGCGGCCACAGCTCGATGAAGAAGAAATAGAACCGCCGGGCGGGCAGATCGATCAGCACCGCCTGATCAGGCAGGCCGGGGCCGCGATTCCAGCGCAGGAACGGCGTGAAGTAGTAGATCGACAGCGTGATAGCCAGCAGCGCCCATTTGATCCGGCGGAATCGGCCATGAACAGCCTGCGGATAGACCTTCTTGCGGGCCGCATAGAGCGGCCCTTCGATATTGGTATCTGTCATGGGAGGGCTTTCGCTGGAGCTTCGTCCCCGGAGAGGGGGAGGCCGTCTCCGGGCGAAATCATGCGGGATCTGCCAGGCGGGATCGAGACGCTCGCGCCAGCGTCCCGGCCCGAATCGTTCAGCGGACCGAGGGGCTTGCGATCTTGCGGGCGACCAGGAACGAGATCGGCATGGCGATGACGAAGCCGCAGCCGACCGCGATCGGAATCCAGCGCATTGCCTGTTCGGCCAGGCTCGGCACCACCAGCACCGCGACCATCATCATACCGGCGAGGGTCGCCCCGCCGATGATCCACAGCACAACCGCAACCTTGATCATGATCTTCTCCTGTCCTTGCCGGGCCTTTTCGGCCTCCGCCCGAGCCGGGCGCAGGGCGCGCCATCCGGGCCTCAAATGTCGGGGGAACATTTGAATGTGAGCGGACGATATATTTTGGGCTGGTTCTAAGTTTGATTTGGATCAACGGTCAGTATCGGAAAACCACCGGGTCTTGAATGGGATAAGTAGCTAGACACCGTTCTTCGATCAGCACGTCAAAACTGATCTCGGCGCCAAAGATATATCTTTACTTGGGGCGGGGTCGTCACTACGTAAGATATATCTTTCAGGAGGTCGTCATGGACGGCGTCGACAATGGCCCGCGACGATGCGGGTTCGGAATGCCGGGCTGCCGCTGGGGGCGCCGCGGTATGGGCGGGCGCGGCATCGGCGGGGAGATGACGCGCGCCGGACGGATGCTGGCGCAAGGCGACCTCAAGCTGATCGCGCTGGCGCTGATCGCCGAGCAGCCGCGCCACGGCTACGACATCATCAAGGTGATCGAGGAGAAAACCGCCGGCTGGTACGCGCCCAGTCCGGGCGTGGTGTATCCGACCCTGACCTATCTCGAAGAGACCGGCCACGTCGTTGCTCAGCCTGAAGGCGCCAAGAAACTCTATGTCGCCACCGACGAGGGGCGCGATCATCTCGCCGCCAATCGCGCGCTCGCCGAGGCGGTGTTCGATCGCCTCGCCAGCTTCGGCGAGATGATGCGGCAACAGAACGGCGAGGGCGCTCCGGAGGCCGGCGATCTGCCGCCGCTGCTGCGCGCTGCGCTCGACAACCTCCGCGAGGTCGCGATCCGCCAGATCGCAAAAGACCCGGACAACGAAGCAGAGCTTGTTGCGATTCTCGCTCGCGCCGCCGGCGAGCTTCGCAAAACGCAGGCGAGGGGTGACTCTCGCCAATTGGACGACGCATTCGACCAGGTGCCCAACCAGCAATCCGGCACCGCGTCACTCTTCAGGAGACGAAAATGACCGCAATGACGTCTGAACAACCGAACCGACGTGACGTGTTGTACTTGGCCACAGGTGCTCTGGCCACGGTCGGCACCGCCGCCCTGGTGTGGCCGTTCATCTCGCAACTCAATCCCGATGCAGGCACGGTTGCGGCCGGCTTCCCGCTGGAAGTCGATCTCGCTCCGGTCGCCGAAGGGCAAGTGATCAAGGTGTTCTGGCGCGGCCAGCCGATCTTCATCAATCACCGCACGCCGAAGGAAATCGAGTCGGCGCAGACGGCGGATTGGCGGAGCATGCGGGATCCGCAGCCGGATTCGGAACGCGTCAAGCCGGGCAAGGAGCAGTGGCTGGTGGTATCGGCGATCTGCACCCACCTCGGCTGCATCCCGACCGAGCACCAGGGCAACTATGACGGCTGGTTCTGTCAGTGCCACGGCTCGCAATACGACTCTTCCGGTCGCATCAGGCTCGGGCCGGCGCCGCTCAACCTCGCGCTGGTGCCGTACAAATTCGACGGCGACGCCAAGATCGTGATCGGCGAGACCTGAGCGGGCCTCGCGCCTGCTTCGGTTGCTGTTCTGCCCTTCGGGCGCCGCGCTCCGGCGCGGCGCTCAAGGTTCGGCCTCCCACCAGCTACGCCACGCAATCCGACCCGCGTGGCCGCGCCATGACGCGCGGCCGCCGCGTCGATCTTTTGTCCCATCGCTGCACGAGAGATAGCCATGTTGATCGCAGTCGCCAGCCAGAACTTCCGCACCGTGACCGGCCACGCCGGCAAAAGCCGCCGTTTTCTGGTGTTCGATGCGGCGCCGTGCCGCCCGCCGCAGGAGGTCGACCGGCTCGACCTGCCGAAGGAGATGTCGATCCATGAATTCAAGGAAGACGGCGCGCATCCGCTCGACAAGGTCAGCGTGGTGATCGCCGGCAGCGCCGGCCCCGGGTTCCTCAGCCGGATGGCGGCGCGCGGCGTCGTCGCCATCACCACCTCGGAGACCGATCCGGTCACCGCGATCCAGAACTACCTCGCCGGATCGCTGGCGCCGGCCGCGCCGCACGATCACGACGACGAGGAAGAAGAAGGCGGCTGCAACTGCAATTGCGGCCGGGCTGCCTGAGACAGACTCAGGCGGTCGCCTCTCGATTGGTCATCGCGAGGAGCAGCCGGATCGGCGCTTCGCGCCGTCCGGGCACAGGCTCCGCGTCCAGGCAATCCAGGCCCCGTGTTCGGCGCTGCTGGATTGCTGCACTTCGCTCGCAGTGACGGAGCGATTTTCTTGATGATGGATTGCCGGGACTGCGCCCGGCAATGACGCGCTTGATGCGCCGCGCGCTTACGAAAACGCGTTGCCGGCCGGTCGGCCGAGCTTCTTGAACACGATCGCCGCCGGGCAGAATCCGGTGAACGACGCCTGGATCATGTTGACGCCGGCGAACGCCGTCAGCAGCAGCCAATACGGGCTGACCAGCCAGCCGAGAGTCAGGCTGACGAGCACGACTGTGCCGGCGAACGCGAGTACGGTCTGATCGAGATTCATGAACTGCCCCTTTCTCCATTGCCCGGACCGCCGTACGGCCCGTTTCGGAATTCGTATTGACGATATATTCGAATAATCGTATATACGCAACTATGAAAATAAAGGTCGATCCCATGATGGCCGCCGCCGACGAGGCGAGCGAGCTTCTCAAGGCGCTGTCGAACCGGCACCGGCTGCTGATCATCTGCCAGTTGATCGGTGGCGAGCGCTCGGTCGGCGAGCTCGCCGAGGTGATCGGCCTGCGCGATTCGACGGTGTCGCAGCATCTCGCGCTGCTACGCAAAGACGGGCTGGTGTCGGCGCGGCGCGACGCCCAGTCGATCTTCTATTCGATCGCCAGCGAACCGGCGCGTGAACTCCTGACGACGCTGTATCGGGTGTACTGTCCCGGTCAGCCGCTGGAGAAGACGGGTCGCAAACCTGCAAGGGCATGACATGCGAATGGGCGGATGGACGACGGGCTGTGTGATCGCCGCGATGCTGTGGGGCGTCGGGGTGGCGAATGCGGCCGACACACTGACGGTGGCGGGGACCACGATCTCCGACGAGAAGGCGGTGTTCGCGACCGTCGAGAGCATCAGCGTGGTGCCGGCGCGGAGCCGGATCGGCGGCACCGTGGTGGCGCTGAAGGTCCGTGAGGGCGACAGCGTCAAGGCCGGCCAGGAAATCGCGACGATCGGCGACGACAAGCTGACGCTGCAGATGAATTCGCTCGACGCCCAGATCCAGGCGCTGCAGGCCCAGGCGAGCCAGGCGCAGATCGACTACGACCGCACCAGCGGTCTGGTCGAGCGCGGCACGCTGCCGCGCACCAAGCTCGACGAAGCCCGCACCGCGCTCAACGTCGCCGAGAACAATCTGCGCGCCAAGACCGCGGAGCGGTCGGTGGTGCAGCAGCAGTTCAAGGAAGGCCAGGTGCTGGCCCCCGACGACGGCCGCGTCCTCAAGAAGATGATCACCGTCGGCTCGGTGGTGCTGCAGGGCGATCCGATCGTCACCGTGGCGCAGCAGCACTACAAGTTGCGGCTGCGGGTGCCGGAGCGGCACGCCCGTTTCCTCAAGGCCGGCGACAAGATCCGCGTCGACGGCAGCGAGTTCGGTGATCACGTCGCCAAGTTCGGGACGGTCGAGCTGGTGTATCCGCAGATCGAGGACGGGCGTGTGGTGGCGGACGCCAGCGTCGAGGGGCTGCCGCAATATTTCGTCGGCGATCGGCTGCGGGTGTGGATCTCCGGGGGCGAGCGCGACGCGTTCGTGATCCCGGCCAGGTTCGTCTCCACCGAGTTCGGCATCGATTACGTCCATGTCGGCGAGCCCGGCAAGACTGTGGCGGTGCCGGTGCAGCGCGGCCGCGAACACCCGACCCAAGCAATGCCCGACGGGCTCGAGATTCTCTCGGGTCTGCGCAATGGCGACAGACTGGTGCAGCCGTGAATCTGGGAATTTCGGGCCATCTGACCAAGGCCACCATCCGGTCGCCGCTGACTCCGCTGTTCCTGCTGGCGTCGCTGATCGCCGGGCTGATCGCGCTCGCCGCGATCCCGCGCGAGGAGGAGCCGCAGATCAGCGTGCCGATGGTCGACATCCGCATCAACGCCGACGGCCTGCGCGCGCCGGATGCCGTCGAGCTGGTGACCAAGCCGCTGGAAGCGATCGTCAAGGGCATCGACGGCGTCGAGCACGTCTACAGCCAGACCGAAGACGACCGCGTGATGGTCACCACGCGGTTCCTGGTCGGTACCAAGGCCGAAGACGCGATCCTGCGTGTGCACGAGAAGATCCGCGCCAATATCGGCAGCATTCCGGTCGGCATTCCCGAGCCGCTGATCGTCGGCCGCGGCATCAACGACGTCGCCGTCACTGTGCTGACGCTGTCGCCGAAGCCGGAAGCCGCGGCACGCTGGACCGACAAGGATCTGTACGAAGTCGCCGACAAGCTGCGCTCCGAGCTGATGAAGGTCGACAGCATCGGCCTGACCTACATCTCCGGCGGCGGCGCGCAGCAGATCCGGGTCGAGCCCGATCCGGAAAAGCTGTCGCTGTACGGCGTCACGCTGCAGCAACTCGTCGCCAAGGTGAAGGACGCCAACCGCTCGTTCCTCGCCGGCAATGTGCGTGATGCCGGCACGATGCGCAGCGTCTCCGCAGGCCAGACCCTGATGGGGATTCCCGACATCGGGCTGTTGCTGATCTCGACCCGCGACAATCGTCCGGTCTACGTCAAGGACGTCGCCTCGGTGATCATCGGGCCGAACATGGCCGAGCACCGGGTGTGGAACGACGCCCGCGACGCGAGCGGCAAATGGGACCGCGTGCCGGCGGTGACGCTGGCGCTCGCCAAGCGCGCCGGCGCCAACGCCGTGGTAGTGTCGCACGACATCAAGGCGCGGCTGGCGACGCTGCAAGGCTCGCTGATCCCCAAGGACGTCGCCGTCACCATCACCCGCGACTACGGCGAGACCGCCAACGAGAAGGCCAACGAGCTGCTGTTCCATCTCGGCCTCGCCACGATCTCGATCGTGGTGCTGATCGCGATCGCGATCGGCTGGCGCGAGGCGATCGTCACCGCTGTGGTGATCCCGACGACGATTCTGCTGACGCTGTTTGCCGCCAACCTGATGGGCTACACCATCAACCGCGTCAGCCTGTTCGCACTGATCTTCTCGATCGGCATCCTGGTCGACGATGCCATCGTGGTGGTCGAGAACATCGCCCGGCACTGGGGGATGAAGGACGGACGGCCGCGGCTGCAGGCCACCATCGAGGCGGTGGCCGAGGTCGGCAATCCGACCGTGATCGCGACCCTGACCGTGGTCGCCGCGCTGCTGCCGATGCTGTTCGTGTCGGGGCTGATGGGGCCGTATATGGCGCCGATCCCCGCCAACGCCTCGGCCGCGATGCTGTTCTCGTTCTTCGTCGCCATGATGGTGGCGCCGTGGCTGATGCTGAAGCTGGCGCCGAAGCAGGGCGCCGCGGTGGCTTCGCACGGCGACCACGACGAAGGCCGGCTCGGCCGGCTGTATCGCCGGCTCGCCACGCCGATCGTCGCCAGCAAGCGCGCGTCGTGGATCTTCCTGCTCGGGGTGGGTATCGCGACGCTGCTGTCGATGACGCTGTTCTACACCAAGTCGGTCACGGTCAAGCTGCTGCCGTTCGACAACAAGAGCGAGATCGCGGTGATCCTCGATCTGCCCGAGGGCGCGACGCTGGAGGATACCGAGCGCACGCTGTTCGCCGCCGCCGACATCGCTCGCGGCCTGCCCGAGATCACCTCGGTGCAGACCTTCGCCGGCACGCCGGCACCGTTCAATTTCAACGGCCTGGTGCGGCATTATTACTTGCGCGAACGGCCCGAACTCGGCGAGTTGCAGGTGAACCTGAAAGAGCGCGGCGAGCGCAGCCGCGCCAGCCACGCCATTGCGCTCGACCTGCGCGAACGGCTGACCGCGTTGAAGCTGCCGGAAGGCGCCAGCCTCAAGGTGGTCGAGGTGCCGCCCGGTCCGCCGGTGCTGTCGACGCTGCTGGCGGAGATCTACGGCCCCGACGCCGCCACCCGCCGCGCGGTGACCGCCGAGGTCGAGAAGATCTTCAAGCAGGTGCCTTTCATCGTCGACGTCGACAATTCGATCGGCGAGCCGCGGCCCCGGCTGCGGCTGTCGATCGATCAGGACCGGCTGGAGTTCTTCGGCGTCGAGCAGAAGGACGTCTACGACACCATCCAGGCGCTGTTCGGCGGCACCTCGATCGGCTACTCGCATCGCGGCGAGGGCCGCAATCCGATCGCCATCACGGTCGGGCTGCCGAAGCGCGACCTCGAATGGAACGAGGCGCTGGCCTCGACGCCTGTCCCGGCGAATTCGCTGCCCGGCGCCAAGACGGTGGTCGAACTCGGCCAACTGGTGAACGCCAGCAAGGAAGTCGGCTCGCCGATGATCTTCCGTCGCGACGGCCGGTTCGCCGACATGGTGATGGCCGAGCTCGCCGGCAAGTTCGAGGCGCCGCTGTACGGCATGCTCGACGTCGCCAAGCTGATCGACTCCCACGACTGGGGCAAGCTGCCGAAGCCGGCGATCAGCCTGCACGGCCAGCCGTCGGACGAATCCAGACCGACGCTGTTGTGGGACGGCGAGTGGGAGATCACCTGGGTGACGTTCCGCGACATGGGCGCGGCGTTCGGCGCTGCGATCCTCGGCATCTACGTGCTAGTGGTGGCGCAGTTCAAGAGCTTCAAGCTGCCGCTGGTGATCCTGACGCCGATCCCGCTGACGCTGATCGGAATCCTGATCGGTCACTGGCTGTTCGGCGCGCCGTTCACCGCCACATCGATGATCGGCTTTATCGCGCTCGCCGGCATCATCGTGCGAAACTCGATCCTGCTGGTCGATTTCATCCGCCATTCCGGCGGCGCCGGCAAGACGTTGCGCGAGGTCGTGCTCGAAGCCGGCGCGGTGCGGTTCAAGCCGATCCTGCTGACCGCGCTGGCGGCGATGATCGGTGCGGCGACGATCCTGCTCGACCCGATCTTCCAGGGGCTGGCGATCTCGCTGCTGTTCGGCCTCGCGTCGTCGACGCTGCTGACGGTGCTGGTGATTCCGGCGATCTACATCGTTCTGCGTGACAAATCGCCGAGCCCGCCACCGGCCACGGCAAAGTGATGGCGCCGCGGTCCGATCCGAGGCACAAGTGAGCCGACCCTTGGATCCGGGGTCGGACCTGAGGATTGGAACCGATGATGATCACGCGACGGTCGGCCCTGACGGCGACGCTGGCGCTCGCCCCCGGCCTGGCTGCGGCCGCAGCCTGGGGCGCGCCGGCCGTTCCCGACTCCGAGGACGTGCTGTCGACCAACGCGGTGCTGTACGATGCGGAAATTCCCGTCGCCGGCAATCCCAACGGCGACATCACCATCGTCGAATGGTCGGATTATCGCTGCTCGTACTGCAAGAAAGTGGCTCCGGACCTGATGCAGGTCGTCAATGACGACGGCCGGATCAGGCTGGTGCTGAAGGACTGGCCGATCTTCGGCGGCGTCTCGGTGGATGCCGCGAAGATGGTGCTCGCCGCCAAGTACCAGGGCAAGTTTCTGGAGGCGCACCAGGCACTGATCGGCGCGCCATCCAAGCTCACCGACGCGACGCTGAAGGCATCGCTCGAGGGCGGCGGCGTTGATGTCGGTCGCGCGACCCGGGATCTCGACGCCAACCGCGCCGCGATCGAGGCGATCCTGAAGCGCAACGACGCCCAGGCCAAGGCGTTCGGATTCCAGGGAACTCCGTCGTTCATCATCGGTCGCTTCCGGGTTCCCGGCGTGCTGGACGTCGCGCTGTTCAAGCAGGCGATCAAGGACGCCCGCGAGGCGGCGAAGAAGACCGACAAGAAGTAACAGCTTCGCACACTGACCTGTCCTCGTCATTGCGAGCGCAATGACGGAGGGAGGGAGGGCGCCCGCCAATCTCCCCCTCTGCTTGACGTGAATCATCTTCACAACCGTCGCGGTCGCGCTAAGCTGCGGCATCGCAGCGCAGCGGGATGACGATCATGCTCTGCATCCGCTCGGCGGCCCATGCCGCCGTGATGATCAGTCTGTCCGGATTAGTGCTGAGCGCAGCCCCAGCGGGTGCCGCGCCGTGGCGTGCCGACGAAGGCAACACCCGTGGCTGGATGCTGATGTCGCCGCAGGAGCGGATCGCGCATCAGGCCCGGGTCCGCGGGTTTACCGACTACGCCGCCTGCGAGGCTTATCGTGCCGGCCACCACGCTCTGATGGTGCAACGGGCGCGCGAGCGTGGTCTCGACTTACCAGGAGGCGGTCGCGACTTCTGTGATCATCTCAAATCTCGGGCGGATTGAGCCCGTGTCGACCGCCGGTTCAGCATCGCGGCGCTGGTCGATTCCGCTGCTGACCTTGGCGGTGCCTGTTGGGTTCGCGGTCTGGGCCTTTCCCGAAGGCCTCGCGCCGCTCCGCGTCGCCGGAATCGTCACCGGCTGGCTCGGCTGTGGATTGCTGCTGGTCAGCCTGCTGCTGATGCTGCGCGAGCCGCGGCTCGCCGCCTGGCTCGGCGGGCTGGAGCGGATGTATCGCTGGCACCACGTGACCGGCGTCGCCGCCTACGTGCTGCTGTTGCTGCATCCGCTGGCGCTTGCCGCCAACAACTGGTCGTCGTCGCCGAAGGTCGCCTGGCAGACGCTGTCGCCGTCGACCGAGAGCTGGCAGGTGTGGTCCGGCTGGCTCGGGCTGCTTCTGTTGATGGTGGGGCTCGCCACCACCTTCGTCCGGCATATCCGCTACGGCACCTGGCGCTGGCTGCATGCGTTGCTCGGCCTCGGCGTGCTGATCGGGTTGGTGCATCTGATCCTGCTCGGCATTGACGAACCGGTTGTGCCGATCCTCGCGGTCGCCGGGGCGATCCTTGGTTGGCGCCTGATCCGCGGCGATCTCGGGCTCGGGGCACGGCCGTATCTTGTGACATCGGCGCGCCCCCTTGCCGAACGCTCGGTCGAGATTGCGCTGCGGCCGCTCGGCGAACCGGCGATCGTGTTTCCGGGGCAGTTCGTGCTGGTCGAGTTCGGAGACGGCCGTCGCTACCGCGGCTGCGGTGAGTTTCATCCGTTCACTGTCAGCGCGATTCGCGCCGGGAATGAACTGCATCTTGCCATCAAGGCGCTCGGTGATTGTACCAGCAAGATGCTGGCGATCGAAGCCGGGGTGGCGGCACGGGTGATCGGTGGCTTCGGCGGCCTGATCGAACCGCGCGATGCGGGACCGCAGCTCTGGATCGCGGGCGGTATCGGCGTCACCCCGTTCATGGCGGTGTTGAATGCAGGTCCGCTGTTGCAGCCGACCCGGTTGCTGTATCTGTACCGGACCGAGGCCGACGCCGCGTTCCTGCCGGAATTGCGAGCGGCCGCAAGCGCGGAGCCGAATCTGACGCTGCACTGCGCCGCCACCGGCGACGATCTGCCCGACCTCGATAAGCTGCTCCCCGACGCCAGCCGATTGTCAGGAATCGAATGCTATCTGTGCGGACCGCCCGGTCTGGTCGCCGCACTGAAATCGGTGCTCGCCGCGCGCGGCGTCGCCGCCCGGCATGTTCACTACGAGAATTTCGAGTTCAGATGATGCGCAAGCTGTTCTACGTTTCGACCGCCGTGTTCTGGATTGCGGTCGCCGGGCTCTGGATCGGCAATCTGATGGCGCCGGCCGATCAAGCGGCGGTCGCGGCCGAGCGCGAGATCGGGGGCGCCGAACTTGCCCGGCACGCCACCCCCGACGATTGCTGGATGGCGATTCGCGGCGGCGTGTACGACCTGGCAGCTTATCTGCCGGATCATCCGTCGCGGCCGAGCATCATCGAGCCGTGGTGCGGCAAGGAAGCGACCGAGGCTTACGACACCAAGACCAAGGGCCGTAAGCACTCGCCCGAAGCAGACGCGCTGCTGCGGAAGTACCGAATCGGACGGTTCATCGGCGGAAGCTGAAGCGATTTCCAGCGAAGTTGATAGCGGTTCGCGTCAAGAGCGCGCCTCGAGACAAAACAGAGCTTCGGGTCTGATTCGATCAGAACCTCGGCTCTGATTCGTCACGCGATCATCGTGTTGCGGATCTCGGTGCGAAGCTCGTCGATCAGCCGGAGCCCCTTGCTGGTCTCCACGTGCCAGAACGTCCAGCCGTTGCAGGCTTCGGACCCCTGCGCCATGGCGCCGATCCGGTGAATCGATCCGACCTTGTCGCCGAGCATGATCGCTCCGTCGGCGCGCACCAGCGCGCCGTGCCGCTTCTTCGAATCGACGAGGCGCGCGCCGGGCGAAATCATGCCACGCTCGATCAGTTCGGAGAACGCCACCCGTGGCGCATCGCGTGCGGTGAGGAACGGCTTCAGAGTATCGTCGGGCAGCGGTTCGATCGCGTCGATTCGCGCCCGTGCCGCCTCGGCGTAGGTCCGGTCGCGTTCGAAGCCGATGTAGTTGCGGCGCAAACGCTTGGCGACGGCCCCCGTCGTGCCGGTGCCGTTGAACGGATCGACCACCAGATCGCCGGGCCGCGACGAACTCAGCAGCACGCGCGCCAGAAGCTGTTCGGGCTTCTGCGTCGGGTGCACCTTCTTGCCGTCCTTGCCCTTCAGCCGCTCTTCGCCGGTGCACAGCGGAATCAGCCAGTCCGAGCGGGCCTGAACGTCCTCGTTGGCGGCCTTCAGCGCATCGTAGTTGAAGGTGTAGCCTTTGGCGTTCTCGTCGCGCGCCGCCCAGATCATGGTCTCGTGCGCATTGGTGAAACGACGGCCACGGAAATTGGGCATCGGATTGGACTTGCGCCAGACGATATCGTTGAGCAGCCAGAACCCGAGGTCCTGCATGATCGCGCCGACGCGGAAGATGTTGTGGTAGGAGCCGATCACCCACAGCGTCGCCGACGGCTTCATGATCCGGCGCGCGGCGAGCAGCCAAGCGCGGGTGAAATTGTCGTAGGCGGCGAACGACGCGAATTTGTCCCAATCGTCGTCGACGGCGTCGACTTCCGATTCGTCGGGACGCTTCAGCGCACCTTTGAGCTGCAGATTGTACGGCGGATCGGCGAACACCAGATCGACCGACTTTGCCGGGAGCTTCTCCATCTCGGCGATGCAGTCGCCGACGATGATCTGGCTCTCGGGCTCGTATTCAAATTGAGTGCGGGGCGCCCTTGCAGACGCCCCGCTACGCGACACAACCATGACTCAACTAACCTGACTCATGTGACGCCGTCGGAGACGCGGGACTAAACAACCGACTGGCGATACATTGGCGCGGCAAAGTAAAAATCGACTTAATTGGATTGCAATTTGGTGACCACGGAACGAACGATCCGAGGAACAGTTCTCTCTGCCGGCATATCGAACGGAGGGATCTCGCCACGATCGCCTCAGTGGCGTTGACGCAAGTCCGGCGCCGCGCGGATGGGGTGATGAGCGCCTCGGCGGCGTCAGGGCTATGCACTAGGCAATATTTACCGAGCGGGTTAATGCTAATTGTCGCCGATTTTTCCCGATCGGCTACAGACGAGGACCGGCCCCGAATCGCCGGTGCGGCCAAACCGAGGACAGGCTGATGCGTTTCGATGATTTCCGTCGCAGCGACAATATCGATGACCGCCGGGACCAGGACGGTGGCGGTGGGGGCGGCGGCGGATTCGGTTTTCCAATGGGCGGCGGCGGGCTTGGCATTGGCACCATCGTGGTGCTCGGAATCGTCGGCTGGGCGCTCGGCATCGACCCGCGGCTGCTGATCGGCGGCGCCGAGATGTTGTCACAGTCGACGCAGCAGCACCAGACCGACAGCCGCGCCGGCAAGCAGGGCGCGCCGACCGACGAAATGGGCAGCATGATTTCCGGCGTGCTCGGCGAGATCGACGACCGCTGGACCGAAATCTTCAAGGCGAGCGGCCAGAAGTATGTGGGGCCGAAGATCGTGCTGTTCCGCGGCCGCACCAACGGCGGGCGCTGCGGCATGGCGCAGGCGGCGATGGGGCCGTTCTATTGTCCGCCCGACCGGCAGATCTATATCGACACCTCGTTCTTCAAACAGGTCGAAACCCGCTTCCGCGGCTGCTCCGGCTCGGCCTGCCAGTTCACTGCGGCCTACATCATCGCCCACGAGGTCGGTCATCACGTCCAGAACGAGCTCGGCATCCTCGACAAGGTCAATCAGAAGCAGAGGCAGTACGGTCAAGGACCGCGGTCCAACGCCCTGCAGGTGCAGGTCGAGTTGCAGGCCGACTGCCTGTCGGGCGTCTGGGTCAATCGCGAAAAGAAGAAGCGGCCGAACTTCCTGGAAGACGGTGACATCGACGCGGCTCTGACCACGGCGGCTGCGATCGGCGACGACACCCTGCAGCGCCGCGCCGGCCGGGAGGTCGTGCCGGACTCCTTCACCCACGGCTCCGCCGAGCAGCGCAAACGCTGGTTCATGACCGGGTATCAGCAAGGTACGATCCAGGCCTGCAACACCTTCGCGGCGGAGCGGCTGTAAGGCTCGGGCGCACGATGACTATCCGAATTCGTCATGCCCGGCCTTGCGCCGGGAATCCACGTCTCGCGATGTGATCAAGACGTAGATGGCCGGGACCAGCCCGGCCATGACGCAGGTATCGATTCGATAGGGCGGTCATGGCGAGCAAAGAGCAACCAAAGCAATTCATCCCGCTCAACATCGCGGTGCTCACCGTGTCGGACACGCGGTCGCTCGACGATGATAAGTCGGGGGCGACGCTGGTCGAGCGGCTGAACGGGGCCGGGCACAGGCTGGCGGCGCGTGAGATCGTCACCGACGATGTCGAGAAGATCCGCGCCATCGTCCGGCGCTGGATCGCCGACGATGGCGTCGACGTGATCATCTCCACCGGCGGCACCGGCTTCACCGGCCGCGACGTCACGCCGGAAGCGATCGAGCCGCTGTTCGAAAAGCGGATGGACGGGTTTTCGATCGCCTTTCACATGCTGAGCTGGGCCAAGATCGGCACCTCGACGATCCAGTCGCGCGCCACTGCCGGCGTCGCGGGCGCCACCTACATCTTCTGCCTGCCGGGCTCGCCCGGCGCCTGCCGTGATGGCTGGGACGGCATCCTCGCCGCGCAGCTCGACTATCGCACGCGGCCCTGCAATTTCGTCGAGATCATGCCGCGTCTCGACGAGCACTTGCGCCGCGGCACGAGCTGACCCTTGCTCATGACCGTCTGCGCGCCTGCACCTTGACAGCAGCGCCGCACCACGGAACCATCGACGCCAATCACAACGCGCAACAATCGCGCAGCGACGATGGGAGAATGCTTTGGGACAGATCGTATCGATCGAGGCGCTCGCCGCGCAAATCCGCGACGGCATGACGGTCGCGCTGCCGTCCGACAATGGCGGCGTCGCGATGGCCGCGACCGCCGCGATCATCGCCAATCGTCCGCGCAACCTGCACCTCGTCTGTGTGCCGATCAGCGGCATCCAGGCCGATATGCTGATCGGTGAGGGCCTGGTCGGCACCGTGGAAACCAGTGCGATCACGCTCGGCGAAGCCGGCGGCGCGCCGCGGTTTGCCGACGGCATTCGCCGCAGCGCGTTCGCGATGAAAGACGCGACCTGCCCGGCGATTCTCGCCGGTCTCGTCGCCGGGCAGAAGGGCGTGCCGTTCATGCCGATCCGGGGCATCATCGGCAGCGACGTGCTGAAGATGCGCAGCGATTGGAAAGTGATCGATAATCCGTTCACGCCCGACGATCCGATCGTGGTGGTGCCGGCGATTCGCCCGGACGTCGCGATCTTCCACGCGCCGGAAGCCGATCGCTTCGGCAACGTACGGATCGGCCGGCAGGCCGAGCTGGCTGCGATGGCCTATGCGGCGAAGACCACCTTGGTCACGGTCGAGCGTATCATCGACACTTCGCTGCTGGCCGACGAGCGCAGTGCTGCCGGCGTGTTGCCGGCGCTGTATGTCGGCGCTGTCGCCGAAGCCCGGAACGGCGCATGGCCGCTCGGGCTCGCCGGCGAATACACCACCGACACGGCCGAAGTCGCGCGCTACGCCAAGATGGCGCGTTCGGCGGACGGCTTTGCGGCCTACATGAAGGGCTTCGCTCAGAAGTTCGAGGCGGTGGCATGAGCACGGCGCCCGCGACCTCCCGCGAAATCCTGATCGCAACCATCGCCGATCTGCTCGACGGCGTCCGCACCGTCGCGGTCGGCGCCTCGTCGCCGATCCCCGCCGCCGGCGCCATGCTGCTGCGCGCCCGCAACGAGCGCCGCGGCCGCGATCCGGTGCGGGTGATCGTGCTCGGCTCGCGGCAGCACAACTTCTTCACCAACGGCTCGTTCGAGCTGTTCGATGCGACCGCGCAGGGCCGGATCGACGCGTTCTTTCTCGGCGGCGGCCAGATCGACGGGCAGGCCAACATCAATCTGGTCGGCACCGGCGATTATCCGGCGAGCAGCGTGCGCTGGCCGGGCTCGTTCGGCTCGGCATTCATGTACTATCTGGTGCCGCGGGTGATCCTGTTTCGCGAGGAGCATTCGCCGCGGGTTCTGGTCGACAAGGTCGATTTCGTCAGCGCGCCGGGCGTCAGCGAGCGGATCTACCGCAAGGGGGGACCGCACGCGCTGCTGACCGGACTGGCGCTGTTCGACTTCGACAAGGCGCGCAAACGGTTCTTCTTGCGCAGCGCGCACCGGGGCAGCTCGGCGGAGGATATCCGCGCAGCCACCGGGTTCGATTACGACGCGCCCACGCAGGTGCCGGTCACGCCGGAGCCCGACGCGGAGACGCTGGCACTGCTGCGCGGCCGCGTGACCGACGAGCTTGCAGAGTGCTATCCGCAGTTCGCCGAAACGCTGGTGGCGGATCGGGCCGCGTAGGCGGCTCCCACCTGCAACACGCCGATCAACACGGCGATGGTCCGCAGCGCTATTCCGCCGGGACCATCGCGCCGTTGCGCTGGGCGAGCGCGATCAGCGGTACGCCGGCGAGGAGCACGCCGATCCCGACCAGCGCCCCGAGCCCGGTGTGCATCAGGCTGGCGTAGAGCAGGTAGGCACTGGCGGCGCAGAACAATCCCGGGACTGCGGGGTATAGCGGCCAAGTCAGCAGAGGCCGCTGCGGATCGCGCCGCCGCAGCACGAAATACGACACGCCGATCAGCAGCATGAACAGCCAGAATGCCGGGGCGGTGTATTCCACAATGGCCTGAAATCCGTCGCGCTGCATCGCGCCGAACGCGACCAGCAACAGTGCGACCGCGCTCTGGATCAGGATGGCGCGGCGTGGATGATTGCCGTCGTGGTCCCAGGCGCCGAGCTTGCGCAGCGCCGGCAGATCAGCGCCGATCGCAAAATACACCCTGGCGCCGGTGAAGATCGATGCATTGAGCGTCGACAGCGCGGCGATGCACACCGCGATGCTGAGCAACAGAGCGCCGGTGTCGCCGGCCGCCAGTCGCATCACGTCGGCCGCGACCGCATCGGATGCTCGGATCGCGTCGAGTCCGAGCACGCTCAGATAAGCGAGATTGGTCAACAGGTAGATTGAGGTGATCGCGAGGGTTCCGAGCAACAGCAGCCGCAGCATGTTGCGGCGACCGTCATGCAGGTCCGCCGAGATGTAGGCGGCTTCGTTCCAGCCGCCGTAAGTCAGCAGCACGAACACCATCGCCAGCCCTGCTGCGCCGAGGCCATCGCTGCTCATGGCCGGCGGCGCGGCGGGCGGCAGTTGCACGGGTACCATGACCGCCGCTGCGATCACGATCAGCACAATCACCGCCAGCGTCAGCCCGCTGAGCAGGTTCTGCGCGATCTTGCCATAGACGGTACCGCGCAAGTTGACCGCGGTGGTGGCTACCAGCACCGCGGCGGCGTAGATCGCGATCCCATACGGTCCGAGCGGCAGCACCGCCTGGGCGTAGTCGGCGAACACGAAAGCCACCGCAGCGATTGCGCCGGTCTGAACCACGGAGATCCGTGCCCACGCGAACAGTAGCGCGACGTTGCGGCCGAGGCCGCGGTCGAGAAATGTGTATTCACCCCCGGCGCTTGGATGCCGCATCGCCAGTTCAGCATAGACCAGGGCGCCGGCGAGCGTGATCAGACCGCCCAGCAGCCACAGTCCGATGAACATCGCCTCGCTGCCGACATTGGCGGCGACCAGCGAGGGTGTCTTGAAGATGCCGATGCCGACAACCACCCCGACTACCATAGCGATGCCGTCGAGCAGGGACAGGCTCGGCCGTGGTGCGGCGGTCGGGCGGGTCGGGCCGGTCATGACAAAGCTCCTCGCTCAGTCGCCAAGGGCACGCGCGGGATGCTGCGGACGGATCAAATCCGCGCCGCACGCCAGTCGCCCTTGCCGGACGGCACAATGTTGTCGCCTTCGACCTTGCCCTGATAGTCACGTCCGCCGAGCCGGAAGCTCAGATCCGCGCCTTTGAGCTTGATCTGCTCGATCCGGGTCTGACGGCCGTCGACCGTCGCGGATCCTGCGACCTCCTGATAGTTCTGGGTCAGTGTCAGCCTCACCTCGGCCTCGGAGCCGTTCTGCAGTCGCCACTCGCCCTGCACCCGCGCCGGCACGATCCAGAAGTACACGTCACGACCTTCGACCTGCTCGTGGTGTTCCGGCTTCCAGTCGCCCATGCTGAAAGCGTGCGACACAACCCGGGTGCCGGGCCGCAATTCGTTGAGCAGGCGGGGCCGCAGCTTGGCGTTCAGCGTCTCCAGCAGATACAGCGTGACGATGTCTGCTTTGCCGATTTCTGTTTCGAACAGGTCGGCCCGGATGAACTGAACCTTGCCGGTCATGCCGGCCTGCTCTGCCTTGGCCTGTGCTTCGGAGATCCGCACCGGATCGATGTCGACGCCGTGACCGTTGATGCCGTAGCGCTTTGCGGCGGTAATCGGGATCCGGCCGTCGCCGGAGCCGAGGTCGATCAGGTAGTCGCCGGGCTTCGGCTTCACCAGCTCCAGCATCCGATTCACAACATTGTTCGGCGTCGGCACGTAATGCACATCGGGAGATCGGGCGGCTGCGGGGGCGGCGATGACGCCGAAAGTGATCACGGAAGCGGCAAGGCAGCGGATCAGTGCGTGTCGCATGAGGACGGTCTCCTGCTCGTCAGCCCGCGACGCAAACACCAACCCGCGCGACGCGATCCAACGCGGCGGCGCGACTGTTTGTCTCGCCGCGATGCGACGGAGGCCGCGCGCTTCAGCGTCGCCGGACGACCGCGTAATGCAGCCAGCGCAGCAACGCGCGCAAGGCGGCTGCGACCGCGGCGCGTCGCAGCGCCTTCCCTCGATTGGTGTGGAAGGCGATCAGCTCGGCGGTGACGCGCGGCGGTGCGGAACGCCGCGGCGACATTACAGGCTCAGCTCCCAGGTCTCGCCGATCAGGTCCTGGCCGAAGCTGCGATGCGGCTCCGCTCCGACGCGCTGGAAGCCCGCGTCCTGATAGATGCCGCGCGCCGCGGTCAGGATGCTCTGCGTCCACAGCGTGACCTTGCGATAGCCGCAGTGCCGCGCGAAGCCGACCGCCTCGTCGATCAGCTTGCGTCCGAGCCGATGGCCGCGCGCCTGCGGTGTCACCAGCAGCAGGCGCAGCTTGGCGACATCGTCGCTGTCCCGCACCAGAAACAGCGAGCCGGCCTGGGCACCGTCATATTCGGCGATCCAGCAGCGTTCGCGTCCAGGATCGTGCGACGCCAGGAACTGTCCGGCGATCTCCGCCACCAGGGCTTCGAACGAGGCGTCGAAGCCGTATTCGGCCGCGTAGAACGCGCCGTGGCTCTGCACCACCCAGCCGATATCACCGGGGCGCGGACTGCGCAGGATCGGCGGCGGTGCGGTGCCGGTTTCGAGCAATCCCAGGATCGTCGACATCGCTGCGGTCAGCCGTGTCCGCCCGGCGGGCGGCAAATCCGCCAGCATCGCGGTGACTTCGTTCTGCGAGCTGCGTTCGAGCTTGGCGTAAGCGGCGCGGCCCTTGGCGGTCAACGTCAGCAGGTGCTGCCGCCGGTCGGCCGGCGAGGGGGATCGCTTCAACAGGCCGTCGTCGGCAAAGCCCTGAATGATCCGGCTCAGATAGCCGGGGTCGAGCTTCAATTCGGTGCCGATCTGTTTGGCGGTCGGCGCTTCGCGATGCGCCAGCTCGTACAGAATCCGCGCTTCCGTCAGCGAAAACGGGCTGTCCATCAGCCGTTGCTCGAGTACGCCCAGACGCGCGGTGTAGAACCGGTTGAATGCCCGCACCAGCGCAACGTCGTCGCCCTGGTTCGGGGGCGGCTGCACGATACCCTTCTCCATTGGTCTTCATCTCCGCTCGGAAGCCCTGCGAACGATCCTCGGCGGACCTTGCCAGGGCGCTCGGGAGCCCATCACAGCCAAAACAGTTGCTCTCGTCAATAAATTATTTGCCTATAGCAACTATTATGGCGCGGCGGCGGCACGGCAGCGGTAGCGAACAGAGGTCAGGCGGCGAGGATGACGCGGCTGCGCAGCAGGGTGCGGGACGATCGGCCGAGGTCGCGCGGCAGCATCGCTTCTGCGCCGCGGACGACGTGGCCGCCGAGGCGGTCGTAATGATCGCGCGCGATCACCAGCCCCTGGTCTGCGCCGGAGCCGGTGAGGCTCTGCAACAGTGCTGTCAGGCTTTCGCGCCAGCCGCTCGGCGCATAGGGCGACCGCGCATAGCGGAAGATGCCGGCGCGCGGATGGCCGCTGGCCATCACGCCCTCGATGAACTGTGTCGTCTCTTCGATCCAGCCGGGATCGAGCACCGCGCCGGCATGCAGGAACATCAGCCAGGGCGAACGCGCGTTCCTTGCGCCGGCGGCGAGCGCTTCGGCGCGATTGCCTTCGAAAGCGAGATAATTGCAGCCGGCCACATCGGCGACGCGCACGATGGTGTCGCTGCCGCCACGATCGACCAGGGTGACGTCGCTGACGACGCCGGCAGCAGCGCCCGGCACCAGCGACGCCAACGTGGCGACGGCGGTCCGCTCGACGCCTTCGGTGGAAATGATCACGCTCAACATGTCCGGCGGGTGACCCTACGACGACAAATGCGCGCCACGCTTAGCACCTCACTGCCGCAAAATCAGCCGTGAATCGCACAATGCCCATCATCGGGGCAACGTCGTGCGCGACACTTCAAGCCGGTGGTGGGTATCGGGTATTTGTTCTTGATTTGTTCTGACGACTCGCTATCTTGGACGCATGAGCAGAGCATCCAATGCCCTCAAGCGCCCGCCGGTCACGGTGCCCTCCGAGCCGGTGGGCGCGCCTTCCCCTTTCCCCGCCATCGAGGGGGCGGTCGATCAGCAGCGGCGCCGCGGTCGCGGTGCGCAGTCCAACGCCAGCGGCCGCTACGAGGCCGAGGCGCGAACCGCCTTCGACGACGGTTGGGAGAGCCTTGAGGATCTGCCGCCGTTCAAGACCACGGTCGCTCTGGATACCGCTCGCAAGGTCATCACCCGCAACGATTCGCCGGATATCGGGTTCGATCGCTCGATCAACCCGTATCGTGGCTGCGAGCATGGCTGCGTGTACTGCTTCGCGCGGCCGACCCACGCCTATCTCGGCCTGTCGCCGGGGCTGGATTTCGAGTCGCGGCTGTTCGCCAAGCCGGACGCGCCGGCGCTGCTCGAGAAGGAACTGGCGACGGCCGACTACGAGCCGAAGACGATCGCGATCGGCACCAACACCGACCCTTACCAGCCGATCGAGCGGGACCAGAAGATCATGCGCGGCATCCTCGAGGTGCTGGAGAAGACCGGGCACCCGGTCGGCATCGTCACCAAGTCGGCGCTGGTGGTGCGTGATATCGACATCCTGGCGCGGATGGCCAAGCGTCAGCTCGCCAAGGTGGCGCTGTCGGTCACCTCGCTCGATCCGAAGCTGGCGCGCAGCATGGAGCCGCGCGCCTCGACGCCGGCCAAACGGCTTGAAGCCCTGAAGCTGCTCGCTGACGCCGGCATCCCGACCACCGTGATGGTGGCGCCGGTGATCCCCGCACTCAACGACATGGAGATCGAACGCATCCTCGACGCCGCCGCTCATGCCGGAGTCAAGGAAGCGAGCTACGTGCTGCTGCGGCTGCCGCTGGAGGTGCGCGACCTGTTCCGCGAATGGCTGATGGCGAACTATCCGGACCGCTATCGTCACGTCTTCACCCTGATCCGCGACATGCGTGGCGGCCGCGACTACGACTCGCAATGGGGCACCCGGATGAAGGGCACCGGCCCGATCGCCTGGATGATCGGGCGGAGGTTCGAGACCGCCTGTGCCAGGCTCGGGCTGAACAAGCGCCGATCCAAGCTGACGACCGATCATTTCGAGAGGCCGGAAAGAGCCGGGCAGCAGCTCAGTTTGTTCTGAGGGAGCAGGGCCGCAGTTCCCGCGGGGTGCGAATAGCGGGCACGATCCGGAATTTACGGTTGCGCCGGCTGAGCCTCGCCCGCAGCATCGGGGCATGATTCGGGATACCAAACAGCCGATCAAGGTTCCGGCGAAGCCCGCGAGCCGATCGGGCGGCAAGGCCAAGGCCGTCAAGCCGACAGGCGGGAACGCGGCGAGCGCGAAAGCCTCGACTTCCAAGGCCGCCGTCTCCAAGATTGGTGAAAAGGCCGTGGCCGTCAAACCCGCATCCGCCAAGGGACTGAAGGGCGTGATCGCTGTCGCGCCGCCGAGCTTCCGGCGCGAGCGGGCGCTGATCAAGCGCGGTATCTGGCCGGTCGCCGGCTGCGACGAGGCCGGGCGCGGGCCGTTGGCCGGTCCGGTGGTGGCGGCCGCCGTGGTGCTCGACCCCAAGCGCGTTCCCAAGGGGCTCGACGATTCCAAGCGGCTGTCGGCTGAAAAGCGCGAGGCGCTGTTCGAGGAAATCTGCGCCACCGCGCAGGTGGCGGTGGTCTATGCGTCGCCCGAGCGGATCAATCGCGACAACATCCTGCGCGCCTCGCTGTGGGCGTTGACCCGCGCCGTGCACGCACTGCCGGAATTGCCCAAGCAGGTGTTCGTCGACGGTCGGGACCGGTTGGCCACGAGATGCGACTGTGAAGCGGTGATCGGTGGCGACGGCCTGATCGCCTCGATCGCCGCAGCCTCGATCATCGCCAAGGTGTCGCGCGACCGACTGATGTGCCGACTCGCCGAGCAGTGCCCCGGTTATGGCTTCGAGCAGCACAAGGGCTATGGCGTGCCCGATCACCTCGATGCGCTGGCCCGGCTCGGTCCGACGGTGCATCACCGCCGCGCCTTCGCCCCTGTAGCGGCGGCCTGGCGGAAGATCGAAGGCGAGGCTCTGCCGCCGATCGAAGATCTGTTCGGCCCCGCTTCCGCCGTCGAAGCCGCGGTGTGAGCGCGGTCGCGCGGTTGCTTGTGCGGCCGCCGGGCTCTATCACGGTCGGACCGAGTTTCGCTGGCCTCACATGCGCTTCGCCTCCCTGATCGTCGAACTGATCCGCGCTCGGCCGCTGCTGCTGTTCTGGCTGGTGGTGGGCGCTCAGTCGTTGCTGTGGGTGCTGGTGCCGACGCTGTTCTACGCCAGCCCGCCGGCTGACGTCGCCATCGTGCTGGCTTACGGCCGTGAATATCAGGTCGGCACGGATCTCGGTCCCCCGCTTGCGTTCTGGCTCGCCGACCTCGCCTATCGGGCCGCCGGGGGTCACATCGTCGGCGTTTATGTGCTGGCGCAACTCTGCTTCATCGTCACCTTCTATGCGCTGTTCCAGCTCGCGCGCTGTGTGGTCGGAGCGCAGTATGCGGTCATCGCGGTGCTGTTGACCTCCACCGTCACCGCCTTCGCAAGCTCCGGGGTGGAGTTCGGCCCGCTGATCCTGGCCCGGCCGCTGTGGGCGCTGGTGCTATGGCACGGCTGGCAGGTGTTCGGACAGCACCGCCGTGCGGCGTGGTTTGCGTTGTCGATCGAAACCGGCCTGCTGCTGCTGACCACCGTGGCGGCGCCGGCGCTGCTCGTGATGCCGCTCGCATTCGCGCTGGCCAACGAGCGCTGCCGCCGTGCTCTGATGTCGCTCGATACGGTGTTTGCAGCCCTGGTGATCGCAGTGCTGGCGTTGCCCTACGGGATCTGGCTGCTTCGCGCCAATCAGTTCGCGTTGCCGCCGCTGCCGACGACGGCTGACCTGGGCGATCGCGCGCTGATCGGCCTTAAGCTGTTCGGCGGCCTCATCGTTTCGCTGGCCGGCATCGCCTTGCTGGCAGTGCTCAATATCGGCCGGTTCGCCCCCAAGCATCACGACGCGCCGATGATAACGCGCACGCCGGTCGATCCCCTGGCGCGGTATTTTGTCTACGTGTTCGCGTTGGCGCCGCCGATCGCTGCCAGTATCGCGGCTGCGGTGTTCGGTCTCGGCCATGTCGTGGGCGGTGCCGGCGTGGTGTTGCTGCTCAGCGGGCTGGTCGTGACGACGTTGGCCGGCGATGTGCTGTATCTTCACCGGCAACGACTCTTACGTTCTGCCTGGGTGGCGCTGATTCTGGCGCCGGCGGCCGCGGTGGTCTTCACCGCTCTGGTGCAGCCATGGCTCAGTCGCACCGAGGTGCCGACCGCCCTGCCGGCGAGCGAGATCGCACGGTTCTTTGCCGACAGTTTCGAGCGTCGCACCGGCAAACCGCTACCGGCAGTCGCTGGCGATCCGCAACTCGCCGGTCTGATCGCGCTCGCGCCGTCACGACCGCATCTGTTGCTCGATGCCGCCCCGTCCCGCTCGCCGTGGATCACGTTCGCTGACTTCGAGCGCAACGGCGGGATCGTCGTGTGGCGCGCTGCCGACACCGCGGGCAGGCCGCCGGACGATATCGCCAAGCGATTCCCCGGGATCGTGCCGGAACTGCCGCGCGCGTTCGAACGAATGATCTCGGGTCGCCAGCCGCTGCTCAGGATCGGCTGGGCGATCGTGCGGTCGAAAGCGCCGTAGCCGGGCCTCCGCCCGGCGGCTCCGGCCTTCCGCCGCCTTACAGCTCGACGTCCAGCGACACCAGGTAGGTCCGCGGCGCGCCGAGCGCCATGGTGCCGAACGAGGCCACGCCGGCCCAGTAATTGGTACCGGCGACGTTCTGCACGGTTCCGCGCAGCGTCGTCTTGCGGCCCTCGATCATGGTGACGTAGCGCACGCCGAGATCGACGCGGGTCCAATCCGGCAAGACTTGCGTGTTGCTGTTGTTGACATATTGCCGGCCGGTGTAGACCACGGTTCCGACCAAAGTCATCGCTCGCAGTCCTGGCAGATCCCATTCGCCGGTAAGATTGACCTGTGTGGTCGGCACGCCGATCGGCGTCTTGCCGAGATTGGCGGCAGTCGCGGTTCTGGTCACTTCGGCGTCGAACAGCGTCACGCCGCCGACCGCGCGCAGGTGCGGCGCGATCTCGCCGAACACGGTGAATTCGGCGCCGCGCACGCGCTGCTCGCCACCGGCCGAGTACACCCCGGCGTTCAGCTCGCCATTGGGCTTGGTGATCTGGAATAGCGCGAAGGTCGTGCCGATGCGGCCGAGATCGAGCTTGACGCCGGCTTCGTATTGCCTGGTCCGGTACGGCGCGAGAACCTCGCCTGAGTTGGACGCACTGACCGGTGCGACATCGCCGCGGCTGAGCCCTTCGATGTAGTTGGCATAGACCGACAGGTGCTCGATCGGGCGGATCACCAGACCGGCCATCGGCGTGGTGGCGGACTGGTCGTAGGAAGTCGTCAGCGCTCCGGTCGTGGTGGAGTAGTTGTGCGCAATCACCTGCTGGCGGCGAACGCCGAGCGTCAGCATCACGCGCTCGTCGAGCACCGACATCGTGTCGGCGATCGCATAGCCGTTGAGGCGGGTGTCGGACAGCCGCGGCTTGAACGCCGGCACCGTATAGGTCTGCTCCGGCTGCACCAGAGGGGTATAAAAGTTCGACAGATACGACTGTCCCGGCGGGAACGTGCGATACTGCTCGTCCTGATAGTGCGAGCCCTGCACGGTGACTGCGTGATGGACGAAGCCGGTGTCGAATTTCGCCCGCACCCCGCCGTCGAAGGTGAAGCGATTGACGTCGAGATTGTAATACTGCGACGTCGTCGAGGTGTCGCCGCGGCTGTTGAGGATGGTCGGCAGGCCGAAGAACCGTTCGGCATTGGTCTTGGAGCCGCCGATGTTTCCGAACACCGTCACCGAATCGGTGAGGTCGAACTCGCTCTTCCACAGCGCCGAGGATTCCCGAATCCGCGACCATTCCCAGGTCTGCGTCAGGTTGTTGCTGCCGACCGGCGCGGGCGGCACCGCGACGCCGCTGGTTGTGAAGAACGGACGCACTGGCGCGGTGATGTGCTCGTTCTGCGTCAGCGCGTAGATCCAGGTCCGATAGCGCTCGCCCTGATAGTCGAAAGCCAGCGACCCGACCTGCAGCCGGTCGTTCTGATGATCGATCGCGGCCGCCGCCGAGCTTGCCGGTGAAGCGCAGGCCGAATTCGCGCTGGTCGCCGAACCGCCGCGCGACATCGAGATTGGTGTAGGCAAAGCCCTTGGACGCATAGCCGACGCCGATCCGGCTGAGATCGGCTTCGGCCCGTTTCGGCACGACGTTGATCACGCCGCCGACGCCGCCGTTCGGCGAGACGCCGGATAGCATCGCCGCGGGGCCCTTGAACACCTCGATCCGGTCGACATAGTCGTTGAAGATCCGGAAATTCGGCGCGATGCCGTAGACGCCGTCGAACGCGACTTCGCCGGCCGTTCCCTCGGCGATCGGAAGGCCGCGGATGTAAAACGAATCCACCATGCCGCCGACCGGACTGGTGACCCGAACCGAGGGATCCAGCAACATCGCGTCGGCGACGGTCGCTGCCTGCTGATTGCGGATCGCCTCGTTGGTGTAGCTCGCCGTCGCGAATGGTGATCGGAAGGTGTCGGTGTTGCCGAGCATTCCCAGCCGGCTGCCGCGTGCGACCTGGCCTCCGGCGAAGGGCGCCGGCCGGTCCGACGTCGCCGAGCGGCTCACCGCCCGCTCGGCAGAAGGCTGCGGTGTCGCGGTGGCCGTCCTGGCGCGAGCTGCGGCGCGGGCGACGCTCCGGCGAGGTGCAACAGCCGGCTTGCTGCGGACCGTGCGCGGCGCATCGACCGTAACTGACGGCAGAGCAGTCTGGGCGTGGCTAGAGGTGGGGCACGCTGCCAGCCATGCGCTGAGCACGACAAAGCTAGCGCTGCCGAGAGCTCGACAACGGGACATCGCAAATCCTGATACGGCGAACACGCCGCTTTGGTTGGAGAGTGGTCTGATAGATGCAGACGTTGCCGCACCTATTTCGCTTGCATCCGCGCCGCCGCCACGGCTTGTCCGTGTCTGTCCGCCACAAGCGGATGTCAGCGGCGAGCGCTGAAATCTCGATCGAAAAGCAACTACGCGTCAGGTCGAATCGGCAAAAACTCTCCTCGGCTCGGATTTGGTCGAGGGGTATCGTGCTCGTCGCGAGATTGTTGCTATAATTTTACCCCCGGTATCTTGGTGGGGGATCGCTCGCCGAAGGTCAATCGGACGAGGAGCAGAATAGATGGCTTCTACGTAGTCGCGCTCTGGATGCAACGCTGCGTTCTGCATCTCGCGACGCCGAGTGATGCTGTGCTGACATCCGATGTCGCGCTGTGCAGAAGCCCGAGAGCAGGAAAAGCGCCGGCAGGGCCGGCTCAGGCGGAGGCTGCGGAGAGTGCGGTCGCGATCGCTCGCAGGTCCTGCCAGGCGAGCCGCTTGTAGGTCGGTTGGCGCAGCAGATAGGCTGGATGCAACGTCGGCAGTGCGCGGATCGTGCGCGTGCCGGTGTCGTAGTCGAACCAGCGACCGCGAGTCCGCATGATGCCGTCGCGGGTGCCGAGCAGCGCCTGGGTCGACGGGTTGCCGAGCGTGACCAGGAGATCGGGGTTCACCAGTTCGATTTGCCGCTTGATGAACGGCAGGCAGATCTGAGTTTCCTGCGGGGTCGGCGTCCGGTTGCCCGGCGGCCGCCACGGGATCACGTTGGCGATGTAGACCTTGCTGCGGTCGAGTCCGATCGCCGCCAGCATCAGGTCGAGCAGTTTGCCGGAGCGGCCGACGAACGGCAGCCCTTCGATGTCCTCGTCGCGGCCGGGTGCTTCGCCGACCAGCATCAGCTTCGCTTGCGGATTGCCGTCGGCGAACACCAGTTGCTTGGCAGTCCCGCGGAGCGCGCAGCCGTCGAACTGCTGCATCAAGTCGCGAAGCGCTTCCAGCGTCGGCGCGGTGGCGGCGGCTTCGCGCGCCGAGACGATCGCGGCGTCCGGCGTCGCCGGTTGTGTGGCCCGCGGCGGAGGAGGGGCTGGCTGCGCCTGTAAGGCGGGCTTGACGGCTCGGCTCGGCTCGGTGGCTTCGTGCCCTGCCGGTGCGGGCGCCTCGTCGAGCATCCGGTTAACCGGGGCATCGGCCAAAGCGCAATCCACCCCTGCGTCCAGGTAGAACGCGAGCAATTGACGCAGGCTCGGCACGGGATCGGGGATCATGCGTGGTGGTTTACAGCGGATGCGCGCCACAGAACAGCAGCCTGCTCGTTTGTTTCATTCCGCAATGCGAAATCAATTTTCGCAACTGCTGCCGCAACGCTGGAAAGATGAGCCGGCCGGTACATTTGGGTGGTTGTTCTTCTTCTAAAAATGCGAAAGAACACCCCTGGAAACGTTCCCGAGAGTCCTGCGAGAAAAAACGATGAGTGACGAAACGCTGCCGCCCCGCGAATCGATGGAATTCGACGTCGTGATCGTGGGTGCGGGCCCCTCGGGACTGTCCGCCGCGATCAGACTGAAGCAGATCAACCCCGAGTTGTCGGTGGTGGTCGTGGAAAAGGGCTCCGAGGTCGGAGCTCATATTTTGTCGGGCGCGGTGATCGACGTGTCGGCGCTCGACCGCCTGATGCCGAGCTGGCGCGAGGACGAGAGCTGCCCGCTGAAGACCCACGTCGAAGACGACCATTTCTACGTCATGACAGCGTCGAAAGCGCTCAAGGTGCCGAATATCATGGTGCCGCCGATGCTCGACAACCACAAGAATTTCATCGGCTCGCTCGGCGATCTGTGCCGCTGGCTCGGGCCGAAGGCCGAGGAGCTCGGCGTCGAGATCTATCCCGGCTTCGCCGCCACCGAAGTGCTGTACGGCGACAATGGTGAAGTGCGCGGCATCGCAACCGGCGACATGGGCATCGGCCGCGACGGCCAGCCGAAGGATTCCTATACCCGCGGCATGGAACTGCTCGGCAAGTACACGCTGTTCGCCGAAGGCGCCCGCGGTAGCCTGTCCAAGCAACTGATCGCCAACTACAAGCTCGACAAGGACTCCGATCCGCCGAAATTCGGCATCGGGCTGAAGGAGATTTGGCAGATCGAGCCGTCCAAGCATCGCAAGGGGCGGATCGCGCATTCGTTCGGCTGGCCGCTCACCAACAACGTCGGCGGCGGCTCGTTCCTGTATCATTACGGCGACAATCTGGTGGCGGTCGGTTTCGTTGTGCATCTCAACTACGACGATCCCTACCTTTCGCCGTTCGAGCAGTTCCAGAAGTTCAAGACCCATCCGTCGGTGGCGCCGATCTTCGAGGGCGGCAAGCGCATCTCCTACGGCGCGCGCGCCATCACCGAGGGCGGCTATCAGTCGGTGCCGCGGCTGACCTTCCCGGGTGGCGCGCTGATCGGCTGCGCGGCGGGCTTCGTCAACGTGCCGCGCATCAAGGGCGTGCACAACGCGATCGGCTCCGGCATGCTGGCCGCCGAACACGTCGCCGCGGCGCTGGCCGAAGGCCGTGCCAACGACGAGGTGGCGGCCTACGAAAACGCCTGGCGCGACTCCGTGGTCGGTAAGGACCTGTTCCGCGTTCGCAACGTCAAGCCGCTGTGGTCGAAGTTCGGCACCGCGGTCGGCGTCGTGCTGGCCGGCTTCGAGATGTGGTGCTCGACGCTGGGCTTCTCGGTATTCGGCACGCTGTCGCACGGCAAGCCGGATCGTTCGACGCTCGATCCGGCGAAATCGCACGAGCCGCACAAGAGTCCGAAGCCGGACGGCAAGCTGACCTTCGATCGGCTGTCTTCGGTGTTTCTGTCGAACACCAATCATGAGGAGGACCAGCCGGTTCACCTCAAGGTCGCCGACATGCAGTTGCAGAAGACGTCGGAGCACGACGTCTATGCGGGCCCGTCCGGGCGCTACTGCCCGGCCGCGGTGTACGAATGGGTCGAAGAGCCGACCGGCCCGCGCTTCGTGATCAACGCGCAGAACTGCGTGCACTGCAAGACCTGCGACATCAAGGACCCGAACGGCAACATCACCTGGGTTCCTCCGGAGGGTGGTGGCGGCCCGAATTATCAGGGCATGTGACCGGGCGTCCTGACCGGGGCCAACGCATCTGACCTCGCGTTCATGATCTCGCGTTCCTGACCACGTATCCGTGAGCCGGAGCGCAGTGATGCTCCGGCCTGCGGCCACGATCCTGCCATGTTGCCACCGTCTCAATCGTCCGGTCCGCACGTCGGTGCTCCGTCTGTGGCCGCGGCATTGTGCGTCGTCGGTCCTATCCTTGCGGTTGAGCGCCAAAAGCGGCATTGTCGATGCGATGCTGCCGGCTCGTCGGCCGGGCCAATCGAGCCTTTTCCTGGAGCTAGCAACCTTGATGCTTTCCCTTCGAAGCCGTCGATCGATGATCGTCGCCCTCGCGCTGGTGGCGATGCCGATCGCGGAACAGGCGTTGGCGCAGACCCCGGACCATCCGGCCGACAACGCGGCGCAGTTTCCCACCAGCCAGGATCTGCGGTCGATGACCACCGCAGGCAGCTATCTGGCGGCGCGCCACGCCAGCATCGAGCGTGACGCGGCCGCCGCAGCCGCCTTCTATCGCTCCGCGCTGCGCTCTGATCCGAAGAACAACGAATTGCTCGATCGCGCCTTCATCTCCTCGCTCGCCGAGGGCGACATCGAGGAGGCGGTGAAGCTCGCCGAGCGCGTGCTGAAGATCGACAAATCCAACCGGGTCGCCCGGCTGGTGGTCGGTATTCGCGATTTGAAGACCAAAAAATACGCCGCCGCTGTGCGCAACGTGAACCAGTCGGTGCGCGGCCCGATCACCGATCTGATCGCCACTCTGATCGCGAGCTGGTCGATGTACGGCGCCGGCGACGTCAAGGGCGCGGTCGGCAGCATCGACAAGCTGGCCGGTCCGGAGTGGTATCCGATCTTCAAGGATCTGCATTCCGGCATGATGCTGGAACTGGCCAACCGCCAGAAGGACGCCGGCGAGCGGCTGGAGCGCGCCTACAAGCTCGACGATTCCGCGCTGCGCGTGGTCGAGTCCTATGCGCGCTGGCTGTCGCGCAACAAGAGCGAGGCCGAGGCGCTCGCGGTCTATCAGGCGTTCGACAAGAAGCTGCCGCGTCATCCGCTGATCGAGGACGGCATCCGCGAGGTCAAGGCCGGCAAGAAGCTGCCGCCGCTGGTCGACAGCCCGCAGGCCGGCGCTGCCGAAGCGCTTTACGGCATCGGCGCGTCGCTGACCCGACGTGGCGGCGAGGACCTGGCGCTGGTGTATCTGCAGCTCGCGCTCTACCTCGAGCCCAATCATGCGCTCGCCCTGCTGGCGCTCGGTGATCTCTACGAGTCGGTGAAGAAGCCGCAGATGGCGATCAAGGTCTACGAGCGCGTGCCGGCGTCGTCGCCGCTGAAGCGCAACGCCCAGATCCAGCTCGCCACCGACCTCGACGCTTCCGATCGCAGCGAGGAGGCGATCAAGATCCTTCACGCGGTGATCGCCGAGGACGGCAAGGATCTCGAGGCCATCATGGCGCTCGGCAATATCGAGCGCGGCCGCAAGAAGTTCGCCGACTGCGCCGGCACCTATTCCAAGGGCATCGACGCGCTCACCGGCTCGGAAAAGAACGCCTGGGTGTATTACTACTTCCGCGGCATCTGCGAAGAACGCTCCAAGCAGTGGGCCAAGGCCGAGCTCGACCTGAAGAAGGCTCTGCAGATGCAGCCCGACCAGCCGCATGTGCTGAACTATCTCGGCTATTCCTGGGTCGACCAGGGCATCAATCTCGATGATGCGATGGGCATGATCCGGCGTGCGGTCGATCAGCGCCCCGACGACGGCTACATCGTCGATTCGCTCGGCTGGGCATATTACCGCATCGGCGACTACGAGAACGCGGTGAAGACGCTGGAGCGGGCGATCGAGCTGAAGCCGGAGGATCCGACTATCAACGATCACCTCGGCGATGCCTATTGGCGGGTCGGCCGCACTCTGGAAGCCAAGTTTCAATGGGCCCATGCTCGGGATCTGAAGCCCGATCCGGAAGAACTGCCGAAGATCGAGGCCAAGCTCGCCAACGGTCTGCCCGAAGAGGACAAGGCGTCGGCGGCGTCCGCGGACAAGAAGAAAGAAGACGGCAAGGGCGGCTGAGCGCGGCCGCGGCTGGTGTCGCCGGCCTTTGCGCCGGGACCGAGAACGCGCCTAAAAGGGGGCTGGAGCTTCGGTCCGGTTTCGATCAGAACGGGCGCTCCCAGGAGACTGTTTCCGTGACTGACGGCTCTGCGACGACGCTGCGCGACGAAGCCCGCGCCAAGGTGAACCTGACTCTGCGCGTGGTGGGCCGTCGTATCGACGGCTATCACGAGCTCGAAAGCGTCGTGGCGTTCGCCGATTGCGCCGATCGTCTGGAACTGCAGCCCGGCGCGGCACTGAGCCTCGCCACGACCGGACCCGGCGCACAGGATTGCGGCGACAGCGCCGACAATCTGGTTCTAAAGGCGGCGCGGCTGCTCTCCGAACGGGTGCCGAACCTCACCACCGGAGCCTTCATCCTCGACAAGCACCTGCCGGTCGCGGCCGGCATCGGCGGCGGCTCGGCCGATGCTGCCGCGGCGCTGCGGCTGCTCGCCCGCGCCAACGATCTGGCGGCCGACGATCCGCGTCTGGTCGAGGCGGCGCGGCTGACCGGGGCCGACGTGCCTGTCTGCCTGCCGTCGCGGCCCTGCATGATGGCCGGAGTCGGTGAAAAGCTCTCGCCGCTGCCGCTGCCGCGGCTGCCGGCCGTGATGGTCAACCCGCGGGTGCCGGTGGCCACCAAGGACGTGTTTGCTGCGCTCGGCCTGAAGCCGGGCTCGCTGACGGTCGGTGCCACCGACGTGCTCGCGGCACCAGCGTGGCCCGATGCCGGAGCACCGCTCGCCGATTGGATTGCGACACTCGAGGCCGGAACCAACGATCTCGAACCGCCGGCCCTCAAGGTCGAGCCTGTGGTCGGCACCGTGCTGGCCGCGCTGCGGGCGACCGCCGGCGTGCAGCTCGCGCGGATGTCGGGCTCGGGCGCGACCTGCTTTGCGCTGTATGCCGATGATGCATCGGCCCGCGCCGCCGCCGCTATGCTCCGCACCGCCCAGCCCGGCTGGTGGGTGCATGCCGGCAGCCTGAGCTGACGGCCGCTTCAGCGGCGGTCATCCCGGGGCGCGCGCAGCGCGAACCCGGATCTCGCAGTTCAGAACATCTCGGGATTCCGGATCGCCGCTGCGCGGCGTCCGGAATGACGGTGCTTATTGCTGGAAGCAGCAGAGCTCGCTCAGTGCGAGCGCGCCAGGCAGAATGCCACCACCTGCTCCAGCGCCGTCTTCATCGGCGAGGACGGGAACAGCGCCAGCGCGTCGACCGCCATCGCGCCGTAATGATGGGCGCGCTGGATGGTGTCTTCGAGCGCGCGATGCTTGGTCATCAGCTTGATCGCCTGATCGAGGTCGGCGTCGGAAATTTCGCCGCGCTCCAGCGACTTGATCCAGAACTCGCGCTCGGAATCGTTGCCACGGCGGAACGCCAGCACCACCGGCAGGGTGATCTTGCCCTCGCGGAAATCGTCGCCGACGTTCTTGCCGAGCTTGGCGGCTTTGCCGCCGTAGTCGAGCACGTCGTCGATGAGCTGGAAGGCGATGCCGATGTTCATACCGAACGAGCGGCAGGCGGATTGTTCGGGCTTGGGCCGGTTGGCGATCGCCGGGCCGACCTCGCAGGCGGCGGCGAACAGCTCGGCGGTCTTGCCGCGGATCACCGCCAGATATTCGTCTTCGGTCGTGGCGGTGTTCTTGGCGGCGGCGAGCTGCATCACCTCGCCCTCGGCGATGGTGGCGGAGGCCGACGACAGGATGTCGAGCGCGCGAAGCGAGCCGACCTCGACCATCATCCGGAACGCCTGGCCGAGCAGGAAATCGCCGACCAGCACGCTGGCCTCGTTGCCCCACAGCATCCGCGCCGACTTCTTGCCGCGGCGCATCTCGCTCTCGTCGACGACGTCGTCGTGCAGCAGCGTCGCGGTGTGCATGAATTCGACCGCGGCGGCGAGCTTGATGTGGCCGTCCCCGGTGTAGCCGGTGAGGTTCGCCATCGCCAAGGTGAGCATCGGCCGCAGCCGCTTGCCGCCGGACGAGATCAGATGATTGGCGACTTCCGGAATCATGGTGACGTCGGAGCCGGTGCGCGACAGGATGGTGGCGTTGACGCGCTCCATGTCCGCCGCAACGAGTTCGACCAGTTGGTCGATCGAGGCGGTCGAGGGGCCCTCGAAGGGTACGATAACGGCCACGCTGGGTCTCCAAATTCCGGGGACGGATTCGGCGAAGCTGCTTCCGCCATCCGCGCCTTGGTCCAGTCATCGAGGCGCCGGCCGGCTCGACCATCCGCGCCTCATTGCGGTTCCCTCTATAGCACGGGAACGACCCTGCAACGAGGCGATCGATCCCCCGCGACGGTCGGCGCGAGCTATAATGCAGGGACGACAGGAGAGGCAAGGTTGCGAGAACTGTTGAGGACCAACGACGCGGTACTGCTTTCGGCGGTGGGGGCGCTGCTCGACGGCGCCGGTATCGACCATCTGGTGCTGGACCAGAACATGAGCATTCTGGAAGGCTCCTTGGGCGTGATTCCGCGCCGTTTACTGGTGCCCGACGACGATCTGCCCGCCGCGCGAAGGCTGTTGACCGACGCGGGACTGGCCCATGAGCTGCGGTCCGATGGCTGAAACGGTCGGCGCGGCGGACCGGAGCGTCACCGAAGACGGCTTTCTCGGCGGCCGGCTGCGGCTGCGGCAACCTGCCGCCGGCCATCGCGCCGGTCACGACGCGATTCTGCTGGCGGCTTCGACCCGGGCGAGGGCAGGCGACCGGGTGGTCGAATTCGGCGCCGGGGTCGGTACCGCCGGACTGGCGCTGGCGCGCCGGGTCGACGGAATCGCTCCGGTCCTGGTTGAGATCGACTCCACCCTTGTGGCGATCGCCCGAGACAACGCCCGCCTCAATGGGCTTGCGGCCGAAGTCGTCTGTCTCGACGTGACCGGCCCCGCCGAGACGTTTGCGGCGGCCGGACTCGGGCCCGACACCGCCGACACGGTGCTGATGAACCCGCCGTTTCATGATGCTGCACGGCATCGCGGCTCGCCCGACCCGTTGCGTCAGGCGGCGCATCTGGCAACCGGGGCGACGCTGGAGGCGTGGGTGCATGCGGCGCGGCGGCTGCTCAAATCGGGCGGCGCCCTGACGCTGATCTGGCGGGCGGATGGACTGGCCGATGTGCTGGCCGCGCTCGGCCGAGGCTTCGGTAGCGTGGCGCTTCAGGCGGTGCACGGAAATGCCGGCAAGCCGGCGATCCGCATCCTGGTGCGCGCGATCAAAGGTGGCCGGGCGCCGCTGGTGATGCTGCCGAGTCTGATGCTCAGCGACACCTCGGGGGAGCCGATCCCGTTGGTGCGGGCGGTGATGGCGGGTGAGCAGATTTTGCCGCTGGCGCAACGCTGAGCGACCTCGCCCGGCAAAAGCTGCGCTGCAGATGCACCTCGAAAGACTTACTGCGGTTGCGGCTCTTTATGATGTTCGGCCGGCGCACTGGTGAGGTGAACCGCCGTCAAGATCGCCCCGATCAACAACACCAGCAGGTAAATTTTCATCGGTCCCTCCGCTGCGTCGTTGCAGCCTCGTCCCTATATGAAGCCTGCGTTGCAAAACATGTTCCACATCTACCAGATGGTGATATCCGCGATGGTCGACAATAGGATGAAGCGATGAGCGGGACTGCGGTCAGCGGTCGCAGCGAGCAGGGCTGGCTCGCCGGTCTCGGTAACTGGATTCCAGAGCGATTCCGCCGGGATATTCCGGTCGTACCGGTGGTCCGGCTATCGGGCACGATCGGCGCGGTGACGCCGCTGCGTCCAGGGCTGACGCTCGCCGGTGTCGCCAAGCTGCTCGACCGCGCATTCTCCACCCGCAACGCCAAGGCGGTGGCGCTGGCGATCAATTCGCCGGGCGGCTCGCCGGTGCAGTCGCGGCTGATCTATTTGCGCATCCGCGCGCTCGCCGCCGAGAAGAAGCTGCCGGTCTACGCCTTCGTCGAGGACGTCGCCGCGTCCGGCGGCTACATGATCGCCTGTGCGGCCGACGAGATCTATTGCGATCCGTCGTCGATCCTCGGCTCGATCGGCGTGGTCGGCGGCGGCTTCGGGTTTCAGGAGCTGATCAGGAAGATCGGCGTCGAGCGCCGGCTCTACACCGCCGGCGAGCGCAAGGCGCAGCTCGATCCGTTCCTGCCCGAAGACCCGCAGGAGGTCGCCCGGCTGAAGGTGCTGCAGCAGGAGATCCACGCGCTGTTCATCGCGCTGGTCAAGGAAAGCCGCGGCGCCCGGCTGAAAGGCGAGGAGTCGCAATTGTTCACCGGCGAGTACTGGGCCGGCGCCACCTCGGTGTCGCTCGGCCTCGCCGATTCGATCGGCGACCTGCGTGCAGTGCTGCGCGAGAAATTCGGCGACAAGGTCCGCACCCCGCTGATCTCGCCGCCGACCGGCCTGCTCGCCAACCTGACGCGCAAATCCGGTGGCGCCGAAGCTGCGCTCGACGGCGTCGCGGCGCTCCCCGAATCAATGATCTCGGCGCTGGAAACCCGGGCGATCTGGGCCAAATACGGCTTTTGAGAGATGGCTTCGGCGGCGGCGCCGCGCCATTTGGTCCCGTCAGCGTGAGTTGCGAGTGAACGCCCACTGAGCGAAGATGCAACAGGGGCGTGACGCGACTCAAGGAGAGGTTGGACGATGCCGCCGCTGCTCGTATTGGCTGGAAGCCTGGTCGGCATCGCCATGGTGCGGTGGGCCTTCCGCACGGCCGGACGCGTCAATCAGGAGCTCGAGGTTGCCCGCGCGACGGTGTTGGCCGATGTCGATCGTGCCACGCTGCCGACGCTGCGGCCCGATCCGGTCACCGGCGCCTATCGGCCCGGTTGAGGTCTCGGCTGTCGCCGGCCCGCGACGGCTGCTGACGGATGAGCTGGTGAATTGCAGCGCTGCGCCGCGGAGGCGGCAGCCTGGGTTAAGGACGCGTTAACCGGCGATTTGGCTTGTTCGTCGCCTTGATTTGCCGGGGCGCGGCCGATACGGTCCGGCCGCTTTTCCGAAAACCCTTGCGAATCCAAAGCCGATCATGGACCCGACGCCTCCGCACATGCGCCCGGAACGCTCGTTCCAGGGCCTGATCCTGACGCTGCAGCGCTTCTGGGCCGACCACGGCTGCGTCATCCTGCAGCCCTACGACATGGAAGTCGGCGCCGGCACCTTCCACCCGGCCACCACGCTGCGGGCGCTCGGTCCGAAGCACTGGAACGCCGCTTACGTGCAACCGTCGCGCCGGCCCAAGGATGGCCGCTACGGCGAGAACCCGAACCGGCTGCAGCACTACTATCAGTTCCAGGTGATCCTCAAACCCTCGCCGCCGAACATCCAGGATCTGTATCTGCAATCGCTGGCCGCGATCGGCGTCGACTCGGGCTTGCACGACATCCGCTTCGTCGAGGACGATTGGGAGAGCCCGACGCTGGGCGCCTGGGGGCTGGGCTGGGAGTGCTGGTGCGACGGCATGGAAGTCAGCCAGTTCACCTACTTCCAGCAGGTCGCCGGCGTCGAATGCGCGCCGGTCGCCGGCGAACTGACTTATGGACTCGAACGGCTGGCGATGTACGTCCAGGGTATCGACCGGGTCTACGACCTCAACTTCAACGGCCGCGACGGCGCCGACAAGGTGACCTACGGCGACGTGTTCCTGCAGGCCGAGAAGGAATACTCGAAGCACAATTTCGAGGTCGCCGACACCGAGATGCTGTTCGAGCAGTTCAAGATGGCCGAGGCCGCCTGCAAGAAATATCTCGATGCCGGCTGGGTGAGCGACAAACGCGAAGCCCACGCCATGGCGCTGCCGGCCTACGACCAGTGCATCAAGGCCAGCCACGTCTTCAACCTGCTCGACGCCCGCGGCGTGATCTCCGTCACCGAACGCCAAAGCTACATCCTCCGCGTCCGCGAACTGGCGAAAGCCTGCGGCGAAGCCTGGGTGCATACCGAAGCGGGTGGTTCTTCACCCTCCCCTGGAGGGGGAGGGTCGCTCGCGTAGCGAGCGGGGTACACGATAACGAGGACGCCTCTGCTCCCCTCCCCCTTGCGGGGAGGGGGCGGGGGTGAGGGTCCACGGATGCAGACGTCAATGTTTGGATCGCCAGCGATGATCGACGATCGCCAGCGGTACTTCGCGCAGATGATGCGCCAGAATCCGACGGACGCCGAGCGCTTGCTGTGGCAGCGCTTGCGGCACGACCTCGTGCTGGCGAACTCGCACTTCCGCCGGCAGGCGGCGATTGGTCCTTTCATCGTCGACTTCGCCAGCCGCGGTGCCAAGCTCGTGATCGAACTCGACGGCGGCCAGCACGACGAGCAGCGCGATGCCGATGCGGCGCGCACGCGGCACATCGAAGCGCTCGGTTATCGCGTGCTACGCTTCTGGAATAACGACGTCCTCGGCAATCTGGATGGTGTTCTCGCCGAGATTCAGTCCGCGTTGCCCCCCACCCCCGACCCCTCCCCGCAAGGGGGAGGGGAGCCACGACCACGCAAGCCTCGTAAGCCGCGCGGGCGTCGTCGGGAGGCGAACTGATGAATTCTCTTTGTAGGCTTCGCGATGGCGAAGTCAGTCGTTTTCCCAGGCACTGCGCCGTCTCCCCTCCCCCTTGCGGGGAGGGGTCGGGGGTGGGGGTGCCGCGCGCACGGAATCAAATCTAAATGCCCGATCTCCTCCTCGAACTGTTCTCCGAAGAAATCCCGGCGCGGATGCAGGGGAAGGCTGCTGATGATCTGAAGCGGCTGGTCACCGACAAGCTCGTCGCCGAAGGGCTCGTCTATGAGGGCGCCAAGGCGTTTGCGACGCCGCGGCGGCTGACGCTGACGGTGCATGGCATTCCGGCGCGGCAGCCGGATCTGAAGGACGAGCGCAAGGGCCCGAAGGTCGGCGCGCCGGATGCCGCGGTGCAGGGCTTTCTGAAGGCCACCGGGCTCGCCTCGCTGGACGAGGCCAAGATCCAGCGCGATCCGAAGAAGGGCGATTTCTACGTCGCGCTGATCGAGAAGCCGGGCCGGCCGGCGATCGAGGTGATTGCCGAAATCCTGCCCGTCATCGTCCGCACCTTCCCGTGGCCGAAGTCGATGCGCTGGGGCGAACGCTCTCGCAAACCCGGTGCGCTGCAATGGGTGCGGCCGCTGCATTCGATCGTCGCCACCTTCGGGATCGACACCGAAGAGCCCGACGTGGTGCATTTCAACGTCGACGGCATCGAGGCCGGGCAGACCACGCGCGGTCATCGCTTCATGGCGCCCGACGCGTTCGAGGTGCGACGCTTCGAGGACTACGAAGCCAAGCTGTTCGCCGCCAAGGTCGTGCTCGATTCCGCCCGCCGCAAGGACATCATCCTGGCGGATGCGAAAACGCTGGCGCAGGCGCAGAACTACGAACTGGTCGAGGATCAGGGGCTGCTCGACGAAGTCTCCGGCCTGGTCGAGTGGCCGGTGCCGTTGATGGGCTCGTTCGACAAGGACTTCCTGTCGATCCCGGACGAAGTGATCCGCGCCACCATCCGCGCCAACCAGAAGTGCTTCGTGGTCGCCGATCCCGCGACCGGCAAACTCGCCAACAAGTTCATCCTGACGGCGAACATCGAAGCCAGCGACGGCGGCGCCGCGATCACCGCCGGCAACGAGCGCGTGATCCGCGCGCGGCTCTCGGACGCGAAGTTCTTCTACGAGACCGATCTGAAGACCAAGCTGGAAGACCGGCTGCCGAAGTTCGACCAGATCGTGTTCCACGAAAAGCTCGGCACCCAGGCCGAGCGCATCGAACGCATCGAACGCCTCGCCGCCGAGATCGCGCCGCTGGTCGGTGCCGATGTCGAAAAGACCAAGCGCGCGGCAAGGCTGTGTAAGGCTGATCTACTCACGGAAGTCGTCGGCGAATTCCCCGAGCTGCAGGGCCTGATGGGCAAGTACTACGCGCTCGCCCAGGGCGAAGACGCGTCGGTCGCCGCGGCCTGCGAGGAGCACTACAAGCCGCAGGGCCCGGCCGATCGCGTGCCGACCGATCCGGTCAGCATCGCGGTGGCGCTGGCCGACAAGCTCGACACGCTGGTCGGGTTCTGGGCGATCGACGAGAAGCCGACGGGCAGCAAGGACCCGTATGCGCTGCGGCGGGCGGCGTTGGGGGTGATTAGGCTAATTCTGGTGAATTTTGCTCGTATCAACATGAAAGCGCTGTTGGCGAAGGGCATCGCGAATACACTGCGTTCTTCGGTATCGCTTCGTGAGGCGTATGAGATCTCACGCTTCATCGAGGAGAATGAAGACAATCGAGAAATTGCCAAGCGCCTCATGAAATTCAGAGGCAGCTTGTTCGCTAATTTGCTTGGTGCCGGCATCTTCGAAGCAGCACTCGACCGGTTAGCTGATGCAAACATAAGCGGCAAACGTGCCGATCTGAAAGATTTCATTGGCGGAATGATCCATTTAACAGTCATTTCCGATATTATGCAGACTGGCACGAGTCCAGTTATCGAGGATCAAGCGAAATATTCCGCTGACTATCAGAAGACGTATAAAGAAGAGTTGGTTCGGGAATGGAAAGAGTTCGACGGCCGGGTTGGTCCGGTTGTCCTTGATCTCCTCTCCTTCTTCGCCGATCGCCTCAAAGTCCAACTCCGCGATCAGGGCGCCCGCCACGACCTCGTCGATGCAGTCTTTGCGCTCGAAGGCCAGGACGACATCCTGATGATCGTCCGCCGCGTCGAGGCGCTGGCGGCGTTTCTCGCCACCGACGACGGCAAGAACCTGCTGGCCGGTACCAAACGCGCCGCCAACATTCTGCGCATCGAGGAGAAGAAGGACGGCCGCGCCTTCGACGGCGCGCCGGATGCGTCGCTGTATGCACAGGACGAGGAGAAGGCGCTGGCCGCCGCGATCGACCGCGCCAAAGCCGAGGCCGGCGCGGCCGTCGCCAAGGAAGACTTCGCCGCGGCGATGACCGCGATGGCGGGCCTGCGTCCGGCGGTCGATGCGTTCTTCGATAAGGTGACGGTCAACGCCGACGACAAGGCCGTCCGCGAAAACCGCCTGAAGCTCCTGAACGAAATCCGCGCCGCGACTCGGGCGGTGGCGGATTTTTCGAAGATCCAGGACTAACCGCACCGTCATTCCGGGGCGCCGCGTAGCGGCGAGCCCGGAATCGCGATGTGGTCGTGCACGGTACCTGCCAAGCGCATCGCTGCGTCACCCTCTGCGATAGCTGCGAGATTCCGGGTCTGCGTGCTGTCGCACGCATCCCGGAATGACGGTGCTCTTGGCGAAGCGGAGCGCCCCGGAATGACGGAGGGGAGGCCGTGTCCTTGAGGCTCCGTCCCCCTCAAAAGCTGCACCGATCAGCAACATCGCGAAACAATTAACCGGTCGTTAACCATGTCCTGACAGGTTGGCTCGCGGTAACGGTTCCTTAACCGTCCTCCTCGGCAGCGGGGCGCCATGCCATGACCAGCATCACCAACGGCCTGAACAATTACGCGCAATACGGCGCCGCCTATGCGCGGACCGCGGGCGCGCAGACCTCGCTGGCGGGCATTCTGAACGCAACCAGCGACGATGTGCTGCCTAGCGCCAACAATGCGGCGACCCAGCTCACGCTGTCGGCGGCGGCGCGGGCGCAGCTCGCCGGCGGGTCGGCCAAGGATTACTCCGCGGTGATCAGCGACAGCCGCGCTGCGATCGACAAGCTCTACAAGGCGGCGAACGTCTCCGCGCCCTACGACGCAAGCGGCAAGCCGACGGTCGACCTGTCGGGGCTCGACCGCCGGGCGCTGTTCGCGATCGCCTCCAATGCCGGCGGCCGATTCACCGAGGCCGAGCAGACGCTGGCGGCGACCAACCGGATCGCGCAGTTCAACGCCGCGCTGTCGCCGGCGACGCAGACCGCAAAGCTGATCGGCGACTACAGCACCGTGTACAAGGCGGCCGCCAGCTATCTCGACGGCGCCTCGAGCGAAGAGAAGGCGACCGCGATCTGGCAGGCCGAGCGCGCCGCGATCACCAAGGGGCTGGCGGCGACGCAGAGCGATCCGTCGAAGATCCCGGCCGGCATCAGCAACGATCCGGTCGCCGCCTATCTGGCGCGCTATCCGTCCGGCAGCGCCACCACGACCCAGGATTTCGGCAGCGTCGCCAAGCAGGCCCGCGCCACGCTCGACGATCAGGCCAAGCAGGCGACCGCCGCCGGCAAGCTGCTGGTATACGATCCGGCGCGCAAGACCGGCCAGCAGGCGGATCTGTCGGTGCTCGACAATCGCGCGCTGTCGGCGATCTCGCTCAACAAGGACGATCTGTTCTCGCAGGAAGAGGTGTTCGCCGCCAAGCGCGAGCTCCACGGCCGCAACCGCGCCAGCATCCTGACGGCGCTGAAGCAGAGCCAGACCTCCGGCAACCCGGCGGATTTCAGCCTCGGCCTGCTCAACGCCTATTCGGGGATGAGCGCCGAGGAGCGCACCGCGACCAACTGGACCCCGGCGTTCCGCGACAACGCGGTGCAGAGCTACAAGGCGACGACATCGCTGCTGTCGATGCTGAAGCGCGGCTGACGCTCGCCGCCGCTCACGCGACCTGTGCCAGCCACGCCGCCAGCGCCGCGCCGCCGATCGCCAGCGCCACCAGGACGACCGCGCTCTGCCAGGTGCGGCGACCGCCGAACGCGATCGCATAGGCCGCCTTCAAGACATTGTTGGACGATGCCGCGATCAGCACCGCGATTGCCACCGCATGTTCGCCGATCCCGGCGGTGCCGCCCTGCGCCAGGTTGAGCACGAACGGGTCGATGTCGGAGAACCCGACGATCGCCGCCAGCCAATAGATGCCCTGGGTGCCGAATTCGGTCTTGACCCAGGTCGAGGCCAGCGAGATCGCGACGAACAATCCTGCGAATACCGCGGCGGCGCCCAGTTCGAGCGGGTTGCCGCGCTCCGATGGTTGGGTGGCTTCGCCGCTGGGCGCCTTGATGATCATATATTGCAGCGCTGCGATCGACAGGGCGATTGCTGCGAGCCCCAGCATCGGCGCCGCCAGTTCGCGCGCCAGCGCGATGTTGAACACCGCGATCACCACCAGGATACGCAGATACATGATGCCGGTGGCCAGCGTGATGCCGGCCACCGCCTGACGGCGGAACGCCTCGCTGACGGCGGCCTGCCGCGCCAGCACCACGGTGGTGGCGGTCGAGGAATACAGCCCGCCGAGGCCAGCCATCCACAGCCCCTGCGCGGCGCGCCGCCAATAGCGCTGTGCCAGATAACTGGCATAGGACAGCGCCGACACCAGCGTCAGCGCCAGCCACACCTGCCGGGGCGTGATGCTGGTCAGCGAAGTGACCGGCTCGGCCGGCAGCAGCGGCAGCACGACGCCGCTGAGGATCAGGAATTGCGCCGCGGTGGTGATTTCGCGGGTGTCGACCTTGTGCACCAGCCGGTGCAGCCAGTCGCGCCCTGTCAGCAGCATCACCGCGGTCACCGTCATGCCGACCGCGACCCAATGCGGCAGCGCCAGTGTGACCGCGCCGAGCAGGTAAGCGTGGATGTTGAGCAGCAGCACCACCAGCCCGGCGTTGCGTTCGCCCTGATCGTCGCGTTCGCGCAAATGCACAGTGTAGAAGATCGACAGCCAGATACCGAGCACCACGAGGCCGCCGGTGAAAGCGACCAGACGGGTCGGATCCAGCCAGTACAGCACGCCGCCGCCGACAGACAGCAGTGGAAAAGTTCGGACGCCGCCAGGACGCGCCGATTTGCGCTGTTCGAAGAAATCCTCGAACGCAAAGCCGAGAAAGAAACTCAGCAGCAGCAGCAGCGCCAGGCTGTGAAGGGAGGGCGTTGCGATCATCGGGATCGGCCAGGGCCGTTTGCTGTGCGGATGATTTCGGCGGGTGAGACGCCGCACCGGCGCGCGAACCGGCCGGAGGACGGAACTTTAGAGCATTTCCGGCACCGATAGAATCAGAACCGTACGCTGCCGTGTTCTGTCACAAGTGGAGGGAAGTGACCGAGCGAGATGGCCTGGCCGACGAAGAAGAGCCCCGCCCGGCGGGGGACGGGACGGGGCTCTCCGATCCGGTCGCGTCGGTCGCGTCCGGACCCACGTTCAAGCGACTGCGACGTCCACTCGAACGATCCTCCGATATCCGCCGAGAAAGTCGCCAGCGCATGGGCCTCGTCGGTCTGGTAGGGCAATGCCCGGCCGCCGCTGATGTTCCGGGACGACAATGTCGCAGCGCCCCGGAATGGTCACCTCCCGGAACCCACGCAGGGGGATCGGCGTCATCGGTCGCCGGTATCGTTCGCCGTCCTTGTCCGCTACCAATCCCTCTGCGATTCGATCCCGATTTCCCTCAGCCGGAGACCGTCTGCCATGACCATCACCACTGCCCACATTCCAGCCATCGTTGCGCTGATCGCCGGTATCCTGATTCTGGTGATGCCGCGGCTGCTCAATTTCATCGTTGCGATCTACCTGATCTGTGTCGGACTGATCGGTCTCGGCGCGCTGCGCTTCCTGCATCTTTAGTCGTCACGGGTTCCGCCGCCTTGCTTGCGACCGCCAAAACGTGGTCTAAAGCGCCCGTTTTCTGTTCCTCTCTCGCGGACCGTTGAAAGCCATGGCCAAAGCCGCTTCGAAGAAGAAGACCGCCCCGAAATCCAAGTCTTCTGGTGCTGCGCGCGGAAAGGGCGCCGCAGCGTCGAGTGCCCGGAAAGCGGTGGCCAAGAGCCCGCCGAAGGCGGCCAAGAAGGCTGTTAGCAAGCCGGCCTCGAAGCCTGCTGGCAAATCGGCCGCCAAGTCCGTTGCCAAGGCTCCGGCGAAGGCTCCGGCAAAGTCCGCGGCGAAGGCTCCGGCGAAATCTGCCGCCAAGGCCAAAACGGTGACGAAGCCCGCCGCCAAGACAGTGACCAAGGCGTCGGCCAAGCCGGTCAGCAAACCTGCCTCGAAGCCCGCGGCCAAGCCCGCCAAGAAGCCGGCCGCGAAAGCCGTCGCTGCGCCGAAGGCCGGCAAGTGGGTCTACACCTTCGGCGACGGCAAGGCCGAAGGCCGCGCCAACATGCGCGACCTGCTCGGCGGCAAGGGCGCCAACCTCGCCGAGATGGCCAATCTCGGCCTGCCGGTGCCGCCCGGCTTCACCATTCCGACCTCGGTCTGCACCTACTTCTACGCCAACGGCAAGACCTACCCGAAGGAACTGCAGTCGCAGGTCGAACGCGCGCTGGAGTATGTCGGCAAGCTCACCGGCAAGAAGTTCGGCGATCCTCAGAACCCGCTGCTGGTCTCGGTGCGCTCCGGCGCCCGCGCCTCGATGCCGGGCATGATGGACACCGTGCTCAATCTCGGCCTCAACGACGAGACCGTCGAGGCCGTGGCGGCGAAATCCGGTGATCGTCGCTTCGCCTACGACAGCTATCGCCGCTTCATCACGATGTATTCCGACGTGGTGCTCGGCTTCGAGCATCATCACTTCGAGGAAATCCTCGACGCCTACAAGGACGCCAAGGGCTTCACGCTCGACACCGATCTCGATGCCGACGACTGGGTCGATCTGGTCGGCCAGTACAAGGACGCGGTGGCGCGCGAGACCGGCGCGGACTTCCCGCAGGATCCGAACGACCAGCTCTGGGGCGCGATCGGCGCGGTGTTCTCGTCGTGGATGAACGCCCGCGCGGTGACTTATCGCCGCCTGCACGACATTCCGGAATCCTGGGGCACCGCCGTCAACGTCCAGGCGATGGTGTTCGGCAACATGGGTGAGACCTCGGCGACCGGCGTGGCCTTCACCCGCAACCCGTCGACCGGCGAAAGCCGGCTGTACGGCGAGTTCCTGATCAACGCGCAAGGCGAGGACGTCGTCGCCGGCATCCGCACCCCGCAGGACATCACCGAATACGCCCGCATCGAATCTGGTTCCGACAAGCCGTCGATGGAAATGGCGATGCCCGACGCCTTCAACGAGCTGACGCGGATCTACACCCTGCTGGAAAAGCACTACCGCGACATGCAGGACATGGAATTCACGATCGAGCAGGGCAAGCTGTGGATGCTGCAGACCCGCGGCGGCAAGCGCACCGCCAAGGCGGCGCTGCGGATCGCGGTCGAGCTCGCCAACGAGGGGCTGATCAACCGCCAGGACGCGGTCACCCGGATCGAGCCGGGCTCGCTCGACCAGCTTCTGCACCCGACCATCGACCCCAACGCCAAGCGTGACGTCATCGCCACCGGCCTGCCGGCGTCGCCCGGCGCCGCCTCCGGCGAGATCGTGTTCTCGTCGGACGAGGCCGCCAAGCTGCATGCCGACGGCCGCAAGGTGATCCTGGTCCGGATCGAGACCAGCCCCGAAGACATTCACGGCATGCACGCCTCGGAAGGCATCCTCACCACCCGCGGCGGCATGACCTCGCACGCTGCCGTGGTGGCGCGCGGCATGGGCAAGCCCTGCGTGTCGGGCTGCGGCGCGATCCGCGTCGATTACGGCCGCGGCACGATGATGATCGGCAACCGCACCTTCAAGGCCGGCGACATCATCACGATCGACGGCGGCACCGGCCAGGTGCTGGCCGGCAAGATGCCGATGATCGAGCCGGAGCTGTCGGGCGATTTCAACACGCTGATGGGCTGGGCCGACGAGGTCCGCAAGCTCAAGGTCCGCGTCAACGCCGACACCCCGGTCGACGCCCGCACCGCCATCAAGTTCGGCGCCGAAGGCATCGGCCTGTGCCGCACCGAGCACATGTTCTTCGAAGAGACCCGCATCCGCACCGTGCGCGAGATGATCCTGGCCGAAGACGAGCAGTCGCGCCGCGCCGCGCTCGCCAAGCTTTTGCCGATGCAGCGCGCCGACTTCGTCGAGCTGTTCGAGATCATGAAGGGCCTGCCGGTGACGGTGCGGCTGCTCGACCCGCCGCTGCACGAGTTCCTGCCGCACAGCCACGCCGAGATCGAGGAAGTGGCGCGGGCGATGAACGCCGATCCGCGCCGGCTGGCCGATCGCGCCCGCGAGCTGGCCGAGTTCAACCCGATGCTCGGCTTCCGCGGCTGCCGTCTGGCGATCGCCTATCCGGAGATCGCCGAGATGCAGGCCCGCGCCATCTTCGAGGCCGCTGTCGAGGCCGAGAAGCGTACCGGCGAACAGGTCGGTCTCGAAGTGATGGTGCCGCTGATCGCGACCCGCGCCGAGTTCGAACTGGTCAAGGCCCGGATCGACGCCACCGCGCATGCGGTGAACCGCGAGACCGGCAGCAGCCTGAAGTATCAGGTCGGCACCATGATCGAACTGCCGCGCGCCTGCCTGATGGCCGGCGACATCGCCGAGGGCGCCGAATTCTTCTCGTTCGGCACCAACGATCTGACCCAGACGACCTTCGGCATCAGCCGCGACGACGCCGCCAGCTTCCTCGGCACCTATATCGAGAAGGGCATCTTTTCGGTCGATCCGTTCGTCTCGGTCGACCGCGACGGCGTCGGCGAATTGGTCCGGATCGGCGTCGAGCGCGGCCGCAAGACCCGCCGCGATCTCAAGGTCGGCATCTGCGGCGAACACGGCGGCGATCCGGCCTCGGTGGCGTTCTGCCACGAAGTCGGCCTCAACTACGTGTCGTGCTCGCCGTACCGCGTGCCGATCGCGCGGCTCGCCGCCGCGCAGGCCGCGCTCGGCAAGGCGATCGCCAGCCAGGCGTAATCGCGCCTCGCAAGACTGATCGGATTTCGAATGGCCGGGCCTCGTCCCGGCCATTTGTATTTTGCGCTGGTAACCAGCGGCGCGGCTTGTGCGCAGCGTCCTGTTAACGACGTCCCGCAACGCATTCTTAACCACCGCCGTGAAGCGCTGATTCACCACATTCGCAGCCGGTTCCGTGAACTAACAGCTCGGCGTTGCGTGTTGCGCGCGTGCATCGGCCATTAACGCACGGGCAACTTTAATCGGATAACAACGCAAACGATCAACTTGTCCGAAACCCTCGGACTTGGTCGCCAGTAAGCGTTGCGTGAGCGTATCGATGTCAGTCATGCGTAACCGGTCGAAGGGCGCGCGGATTGCGTCCTTCGGCCTCGGGGTTTGTGTCTTCGCGGCGCTGCCCAACGAAATCGGACACCAGGATATCGCCTCGCTGCTGGTGCGGCAGACCGGCGCCACCGAGCGTTGGCAGAAGCGGATGTTCGCGTCCTCGCTGGGCTCGGTGCAGGTCGCGACGTTCTCGTTCGGCCGCCCGATGGGAACCTGGATGCCGCAGCTCGGCGCCGCGCGCCTGGTCAGCATCGAAGGCCGCAGCGGCGGCCTCGCGCCGAGCCGCAATCCGCTGCTCCAGGCGCCGCCGCGCTTCCAGGCTTCGGACTATCCGAAGGTCGACCGCACGCTGAAAGGCGATCGCCTGGCGCTCGCGCGGCCCGAGCAAGCCCAGACCCTCGAAGTCGCACCCGCGCCCGACGATGCCGCGTCGCAGACCCCGGACCGCGCCGGCGCCGAGATCTCCGGGCCGGTCTCCGCCGATCCTGCGCCTGCCGACGCCGCCGCGGCGCTCACGGCGACCGACGCCTCGCCGGCGCTCGATCCTGAACTCGCCGAAGCGCTGCAATCTGAGCCGTTGTCGCAATACGACGGTTCGCTGTCGCCGGACGAGCAGCACCCGGCGCCCGGCGCCGATACCGCGGCGCCGCGCGATCCGTTCGCGTTCAAGACCGCCAGCCTGTTCTTCGGCACCGGATCGCTCGGCGGCATGGAGGAGACGCTGGAGCGGTGGCAGCCCGGCGAGGAGCCGATCATCGTGTCGCCGAACGCCGCCGACCCCGAGATGAAATCGCCGCTGCCATCGACCGCTGCGCTCGATCCGTCCGCCTCGGGCGAGACCATCGCCGGCAAGGGCCAGGTCAACGCCGACCATCACGTCAAGACGCCGGCCGAACGGCTCGGTCTGGCCATCGATTCGAAGCAGCGTGCCAGACACGAGAAGTGCCTGGCGGAGGCGGTGTATTTCGAATCCCGCGGCGAAAAGGTGCGCGGCCAGATCGCGGTGGCGCAGGTGGTGCTCAACCGCGCGTTCTCCGGTTTCTATCCGACCAACGTCTGCGGTGTCGTCTATCAGAACAAGCACCGCCGCTACGCATGCCAGTTCACCTTCGCCTGCGACAACGTCGCCGACGTTGTGCGTGAACCGGAGATGTGGGACCGCGCCCGCAAGATCGCCCGGGCGATGCTCGACGGCAAGCTGTGGCTGCCCGAGGTCGGCAAGTCGACTCATTACCACGCCTATTGGGTGCGGCCGTCCTGGGTCCACGAGATGAAGAAGATGTACAAGACCGGCGTGCATACCTTCTATCGCCCGCGCGCCTGGGGCGACGGCCGCGACGCTCCGAGCTGGGGCACCGCCGCCGAAACCGCCTCGATCACCGCCCAACTCGCCGAAGCCGCCAGGAGCTCGGCGGAGATTCAGGCGAAGGGCAACTAAGCGCGTCGTAGAGTACGGGCATCGACCCCGCGGTCGGTGGTATCTTCCACATGTCCCAAGCAGTCATTCCGGGGCGCGCGTAGCGCGAACCCGGAATCTCGCGGTTGGAAGGCGGCGCTTTGGGCGCAGCGCCTTCAGATAGTCGCTGTCTGGCTTTAGCCGAAAGCGTCTCGGCTAACCGTCTGCCTACGCGTCGATATCCAGCGCGACGTCGAAGTTCGGGGCGGAGTGAGTCAGTGCTCCGGAGGAGGCGTAGTCGACGCCGGTGGCGGCGATGCGGCTGATCGACTCGCGGGTGACGCCGCCGGAGGCTTCGAGCACGACGCGGCCGGCACTCATTGCCACCGCCTGCTTCAGCGTGTCGAGATCCATATTGTCGAGCAGCACGACGTCGGCGAGGCCGGTATCCAGCACCTCGCGGAGCTGATCGAGGGTGTCGACCTCGATCTCGATCTTGACCAGATGACCGATCTTGGATCGCGCCGCTTCCAGCACCGGGCGGATGCCGCCGGCGACCGCGATATGGTTGTCCTTGATCAGGATGGCGTCGTCGAGGCCGAAGCGGTGGTTGAAGCCGCCGCCGCAGCGCACCGCGTATTTCTCCAGCGCGCGCAGGCCGGGCGTGGTCTTGCGGGTGCAGCAGATCCGCATCTTGCTGCCGGCGGTGTGCCGGACGTAGTCCGCCGTCAGCGTCGCGATGCCCGACAGCCGTCCGACGAAGTTCAGCGCGGTGCGTTCACCGGTCAGCACGGCGCGCGCCGGCCCAGAGATCGTCAGCACCTGAATGCCCGCCGCGACCGTGTCGCCGTCGCGCACATGCGCGGTGATCGCGACATCCGCCGAGAGCTGGCGGAAGGTCTCGACCGCGAGCGGCAAGCCGGCGATCACGCCGCCCTGGCGCGCCACCAGGATGGCGTGGGCCTTTGTCGCTTCCGGGATCGTCGCGACCGAGGTGACGTCACCGGCGCGGCCGAGATCCTCGTCGAGCGCGCGGCGCACCGCGTCGGTGATCGCCAATGGCGACAGGAATGCATCGGGATGCAGCAAGGCAGTCGGCGACATGAAGAACGATCCTGATCAGGCGAGGGCGGATTGTGCCGGCGTGCGGCTGTCGTGCGCGACGCCGGCGCCCAGCGCGGCGGCGCGCTCGCGGGCCTGCGCCAGCGAAGTCGTGGTGCGCCTGGCCTGCGCCGGGTTCTCGGCCGGATAGTCGGCGCGATAATGCGCGCCGCGGCTCTCGGTGCGAGCCAATGCTGCGGTAGCGACCAGCAGCGCCGCCGTGGCCATATTGGCGAGGGTGGTCGATGAAGTTTCGGCCTCCAGCGCCGCGAAAATCCGCACCGCCTCGGTCAATCCCTCGCGGTCGCGGATCACGCCGACCTTGCCGGCCATCGCCTGCCGCAGCCGTAGCTCCTGCGCCGGATCGATCGGCGTGCTGCGCCCCTCCGGCACGTCGAGCCGCGACTTGGTGGCGGTGAGTTCGGTGCCGGCGATGTCTTCGGCGATCCGCGCCGCGTAGACGACGGCTTCGAGCAGCGAATTGGAGGCGAGCCGGTTGGCGCCATGCGCGCCGGTGCAGGATACTTCGCCCGCCGCCCACAGCCCGTGCAGCGAGCTGCGGCCGTGCATGTCCACCGCGATGCCGCCCATATGGTAGTGGGCCGCCGGCGCGATCGGGATCGGCCGCGATGCCGGATCGATACCGGCGGAGATGCAGCTCTCGTACACGGTCGGAAAATGTTCGGCGAAGTGTTTGCCGAGCGCCTTGGTGGCGTCGAGATAGGCGCCGCGTCCGGAGGCGACTTCGGCGAACACGCCGCGGGCGACGATATCGCGCGGCGCCAGCTCGGCGAGCGGATGCGCCGCCAGCATGAAGCGGTCGCCCTGTCCGTTGACCAGGATCGCGCCTTCGCCGCGCAGCGCCTCGGTGGCGAGCGGCGCCGGGTCGCGGCCGACCATGATGGCGGTCGGATGAAACTGGACGAATTCCGGATCGGCGATCCGCGCGCCGGCACGGGCTGCGATCGCCAGACCGACACCGCGGGCCTCGACCGGATTGGTGGTGACTGCATAGAGATGGCCGATGCCGCCGGTGGCGAGCACCACGGCGCGCGTCGCAATGTGCATCGGCGCTCCGGCGGCGTGGCCGACCTTGCGCAGCCGCAATCCGGCGACCGCATCGTCGTGCATCAGCAGCCCGTCGGCGAACCAGCCTTCGATCACCTTGATCGACGGCGTCTTGCGGACGGCATCGGTCAGCGCGCTGATAATCGCCTGGCCCGCCATGTCGCCGCGGACGTGGACGATGCGCCGCGCCGAATGCGCCGCCTCGCGCGCGACCGCCAGCCGTCCTTCGAGGTCGCGGTCGAACGGCACACCGTAGCTGAGCAGATCGTGGATGCGTGCCGCCGCTTCGCCGGCGAGGCGATGCGCCACCGCCTCGTCGACCAGGCCGGCGCCGACCGCGATGGTGTCGGCTGCGTGCGATTCGGCGCTGTCGCCTTCGCCGACCGCGGCCGCAATGCCGCCCTGCGCCCAGGCGGTGGAGGCGCCTTCGCCGAGCGGCGCGGCGCTGATCACCGTCACCGGACGCGGCGCCAGCTTCAGCGCGCAGAACAGCCCGGCGAGACCGCCGCCGACGATGACGACGTCACCATGGACGCCAAGATGTGCGAACTCGGGCGTGCTGTTCATGCGGCGATCCAACTCTCACGCGACTGTCCGCGAACGCCTTCGATGCACAGCGATGGCGGCACGGACGCCGCCATCCGTCGTGAGCCTTCAGGCTCAGTTGTTCAGGTTGATCATCCGCTCCACCGAGCGCCGGGCCGGCGCGACGATGGCGGGATCGACCGTGACTTCTTCGCGCAGGTACACGAGGCTGTCGAGGATCTTCGCCAGCGTGATCCGCTTCATGTGCGGGCACAGATTGCACGGCCGCACCATCTCGACGTCGCGCAGCTCGGCCTGGACGTTGTCGGCCATCGAGCATTCGGTGATCATCACCACGCGCTTTGGGTGCCTGGTCTTGACCCAGTCGATCATGTGCGCGGTCGAGCCGGTGAAGTCGGCCTCCGCCAGGACGTCCGGCGGGCATTCCGGATGCGCGATGATCTTCACGCTCGGATCGGCCTCGCGATAGACGCGCAGCTCGTCGCCGGTGAAGCGCTCGTGCACTTCGCAGGCGCCCTTCCAGGCGATGATCTTCACCTTGGTCTGCGACGCGACGTACTTCGCCAGATATTGATCCGGCACCATGATCACGCGGTCGACGCCGAGGCTCTCGACTACCCGCACGGCGTTCGAAGAGGTGCAGCAAATATCCACTTCCGCTTTCACGTCTGCCGACGTGTTGACGTAAGCCACGACCGGAACGCCGGGGAATTTCTCACGCAGCAGACGGACATCCGCGCCGGTGATGGAAGAGGCCAGCGAACAGCCGGCGCGTGAATCAGGGATCAGCACGCGCTTCTGCGGATTCAGGATCTTCGAGGTTTCCGCCATAAAGTGAACGCCGCACTGCACGATGGTCGAGGCCCTGACCTTGGTGGCCTCGATCGCGAGCTGCAGCGAATCGCCGACGATGTCGGAGACGCAGTGGAAGATTTCCGGCGTCTGATAGTTGTGCGCCAGGATCACGGCGTCGCGTTCGCGCTTCAGCTCGTTGATCGCCTTGATGTAGGGCGCCATGAACGGCCACTCGACCGGCGGAATGACGTTCTGCACCTTCTCGTAGAGGTGAGCGGTGGCCGCCTCGACCTCGGGCGTCCATTCCAGCGACGGCATCGGCAGCGCGCTCGCTCGCTCGGTCGCGCTCAGCGGGGCGCGCGGAAGCGAAGCTTGACGCGCATGCGGCGGCAGGCCGAAATTCTCCGGACCGTAGAGTTCAGCAAGCGGCATCGACGCCTCCTTGTACCCATGCCATATATACTCAGTTTGAGCATATACTGGGTTTGAGAAATCCGGCCACAATGGGCCGGCAATTTACAACCGCTGCGTTTGACCGCTTCCTTGAGCCTTCGGGGCGTCCCATCGCCCGACATTCAAGGACCTATGAGGAAGCGACTTATCCTCAATAAGAGCAAATCTAATATAACACGCGGCCCTGGGTTCCGCTAGAGGTCGAAAGGGCTAAATCGTCACACCAGAGTCACGCAATTGCATCGCTGCGGCGCAACCTGAGCTTTACAGCCGGCTGCTCCTTTCTCTAACTCACGTCGGCACCGACAAGCACAAATCAAGGGGGGCGCGACATGGCGACGTTCAAGGCGATCCGCATCGACAAGGCGGACAAAGGCACAGTTTCGGCGCTGACGCAGTTCGACGAGGCCGAGCTGATGGACGGCGACGTCACCGTGTCGGTGGAATGGTCGACGCTCAACTACAAGGACGGCCTCGCGCTCACCGGCAAGGCGCCGGTGGTTCGCCGCTTTCCGATGATCGCCGGCATCGATTTCGCCGGCACCGTGACCGAGTCCTCGCATCCGGACTGGAAGCCCGGCGACAAGGTGGTGTGCAACGGCTGGGGCATGGGTGAGACCCATCTCGGCGCCTATGCGGAGAAAGCCCGCGTCAAGGGCGACTGGCTGGTACGCCTGCCGGAAAACCTGAGCGCGCGTGACGCGATGGCGATCGGCACCGCCGGCTACACCGCGATGCTGAGCGTGCTGGCGCTGGAGAAGCACGGCCTGACGCCGAAGGATGGCCCGGTGGTCGTCACCGGCGCGGCGGGCGGCGTCGGCTCGGTGGCGATCGCGCTGCTCTCCAAGCTCGGCTATCAGGTCATCGCCTCGACCGGCCGGGCGTCCGAAGAGGCCTATCTGCGCCAGCTCGGCGCCGCCGAAATCATCGACCGCAACGAATTGTCCGGTCCGGCCAAGCCGCTGGCGAAGGAGCGCTGGGCCGGCGGCATCGACAGCGTCGGCTCGACCACGCTGGCCAATCTGCTGTCGATGACCAAGTACCGCGGCGCGATTGCAGCCTGCGGCCTCGCTGCCGGCATGGATCTGCCCAGCTCGGTCGCCCCATTCATTTTGCGCGGAGTGTGTCTTTACGGCATCGACTCGGTGATGTGCCCGCTGCCGGACCGCAAGCGCGCCTGGGAACGGCTCGCAACCGACCTCGAACCGGCGAAACTCGCGGAAATCACGCAGGAAATCAGCCTCGACCAAGTCATCGAGGCCGGCGCCAAGGTGCTGGCTGGCCAAGTCCGCGGCCGGATCGTGGTGAAAATTACGTAGGGGATCGGTTAGTTCGTTCAGACTTTACCAACCAAGCTGCGCCATTCTCGCCGCAGTTTGTATGGTAAGGAACGGGTTAAGCGAGTTTAACCCGCTCCCAGTAGGAGTACAGGCATGTTTGCGCGTTTCGTTGTCGGCGCTGTGATCTCAGGCGCGACGGTCCTTCCGGCGATGGCCGGTTCGATGAACGCGGACGAGGCGCGCAAATTCGTCGCCAACAAGGTGTTCGCCTTTACCTGCTTCGATGGAACCCGCGGCGCCGGCCGCGTGTTCGACGATGGCGGCGCCGCCGGTGCGGTGCAGTTTTCGGGGTCCGGACCCAACCGCTTCATGCGCCTGCCGGGCAATACGCTCCAGGTTCGCGGCGAGTCGATCTGCGCGTCGATCAAGGGCATCCCGTTCGAGCCCTGCTTCAACCTGACCAAGACCAGCGAGCGCAGCTTCCGCGGTTCGGTGTCGGGGATGGGCTTTGCGTATTGCGACTTCCGCCATCAGGGCCGGATCCAGCTCGCGCGCGCGATCTCGCACTCGCAGAGTTCGCAAAGCCGGCCGCGGTCGTTGCACCCGCCCGGCACCCAGCAGCGCGCCGAAGTCACCGCCAGCGTACCGACACCGCGCGTCGAGTCGGCCCGGCTCGATCCGCCCAAGGTCGAGGCCGCGCCCGAGCTGCGCCGCTCCACGGACTGAGCTGAATTGCGGCACGCCGTCCGCATCACGTTTCAAAATCCGTTGGCCATGAAATTCCGATGGCTGCGAGCCGGTCCAACGCGCGGCCGAGTTCGGCGCGCGTCTTCGCTGCCGTCAGGCTGATCCGGATTCGACGCGGCGCCGCGCGGGTGACTGCGAAGGTCGCCGCCGAGACGACATCAATCCCGACCGCTCGGCATGCGGCCACCGGGTCTGCCATCTCCGGCGGCACGGCGAGCCACGCGTGCGGCGACGGCGGCGGATTGCCGACCCGACCATTGGGCAGTACACGGCGAGCGAGCCGGTGACGAACACCCACCTCGTCGCGCTGCCATTTGGCGCGGCGCAGGGCGGTCCCGTCTTCCATCCATCGGCAGGCGATCTCCGCCATCAAGGGCGCCAATGGCCACAGTGTCGTCTGCGGCTCGGCCGCAACGGCACGCGCAACCGGGCCGGCCCCTGCAACTAATCCGAAGCGCAGGCCGGCGGCGACCGACTTCGAGAAGCTCGTGACCAGTGTGCAGCGGTGCGGCAGCAGCATCGCCAGTGGCGGCGTTGCTGCCAGGGTGCCGTAGATATCGTCTTCGATGATCTGCAGATCGCGCCGCTTCGCGATCTGGGCCACCTCGGCCCGGCGCGCCTCGCTCATCGTCGTACCGGTGGGATTCTGCAGCGCAGGAACCAGCACCACGATGCGCGCCGACGTTGCCCGCGCCGCGCGGTCGAGCGCCTCCGGCAAGATTCCCTGCGCGTCCATCGCGACGCCATGCAGCGGCACACCGAGCTGGCGGGCCAATGCCTTGATACCAGGGAAGGTCATCTCCTCGACCAGCACCGGTTCGCCGGCAGTGCAGATGGCGAGCAGCACCGCGAGCAATGCCTGCTGCGCGCCTGCCGTCGGCACGATGTCGGTGGGGCGCAATTCCAGACCGCGCGCGGCGACCCAACTCGCTGCGGTGGCGCGGGTGCGGGCAATCAGCGTGGGTGTCGGATGATCGAGCGCGGCAGCCAATCCTCCATCACCTGCGATGTCCGCCAGGGCCAGATCCAGATCGGTCGTCGACGGATCGATCGCCGGAACGTTGGTGGACAGATCGATGACACGGAGAGCGGTGTTGTCGTTCGGCTCCTTGAGCACGAACAGGACCGCTTCTCGGCTCTCGGACAGCACATAAGTCCCGCGTCCGACCTCGCCGGAGATCAGATGTCTCCGGCTCGCCTCGGCGTAAGCGCGCGACACCGTGCTGACATTGACCTCGAGGCGCCAGGCGAGCTCACGATGGGTGGGGAGCCGGTCTCCCGGCCGTAACACGCCGCTCGCGATCGCCTCGGCCAAGGCTTCGACGATGGCGACGTAGCGCACGGGATGTCTGCCGGTAATGTCGGGTATCCACATTGTTTGCCAGACAATGTTTTGGTTGACCCGCACAATGCGTCTGCAGATGATGCAAATCAACCTCTGGTCGTGTTGTTAGTTCGGCCAAGAGGGACGCGTGGTGCGAGGCCGACGAGCAGGAGGTCGCATGGCAACATCCCGGCCGTGTTTTGACGAACATCGACGTATCACGTTCGAGCGGTGCTCGCGGGTAGTCCTGCGTCTGAGCCGCCTCTGACACCAACGATCTGAGCACGACGATATCCGGAGCGATTGCATCTCCGGCGGTGGCCGCACTGTGCGCGACATCGCCAGAGCACGGCCGTCGTCTGGGCTCACCCGATCGCCCATACTGTTCGTCCGCAGCCGAGGCGCCATGACCATCGTGCCCACGATCAAGCTATTCGAAACCGATGCTTACGTCCGGGAATTGGAGACCACCATTGTCGACCAGTCGGATGCGGGGGTGTGTCTCGAGAAGACGATCTTCTATGCTGAGAGTGGCGGCCAGCCGGGTGATGTCGGCGAACTGGTCCTGGACGGCGGCGTGCCGCTGCCGGTCGTGAATACGCATTATATCCCAGGCCGTCTCCGGATCGCTCATGTCCTCGCGACGCCGCCCGACCGGAGCCTGATCGGAGCCAAGGTGCTGGCCCGGATCGATTGGGAGAGGCGATACCGGCTGATGCGTCTCCACACCTCGCTGCATCTACTGTGCAGTCTGGTCGATGCTCCGGTGACAGGATGCGCGATCTATCCCGACTACGCGCGTCTCGATTTCGATATCGAGACGGCTCTCGATCGAGAGACGCTCACGGATCGCCTCAACGCGCTCGTCCGAAACGACCTGCCGGTCGAGATCGAGTACCGGAGCGCCGATGTGCTATCGGCCGAGCCGTCGCTGGTACGGACGGTTCAGGCTGCGCCGCCGCAGACCGGGAAGCAGCTTCGATTGGTCAGCATCGGTGAGGTCGACCGTCAGCCGTGCGGCGGCACCCATGTGCGGTCGACCGGCGAGATCGCAAGCCTCGCTGTGACCAACGTCGAGAAGAAGGGCCGACGCAACAGGCGGGTCAAGATCGCCCTCACGGCGTTGACCGAGCAATTGACGGAGACCGCCGGCTGAGGCGGTCGCCGACTGATCACATTGAAGACGAGCCCGACGGCGGCGGAGGCTGCGACGACGCAGTCGCCACCGGCGCTGTGCCGCGCGGCCGGAACAGGATGCGCTGATACAGCCAGCCGATCGCCACCAGCACCAAGCCGAGGCCCATGAACGACAGCGCCCGGTACACGCCGGTCAGCGTCGACATGTCGATCAGGAAGGCTTTGCAGATGGTCAGCCCGATTACCACCGCCGACGCCAAACGCGCGCGTTGCGAGTCGAACACAAGGCCGGCGCCGAGCAGCAGCACGCCGCAGCCGAGCCAGGCCAGCGAGTAGGTGTATTGTTCGGCGTCGCTCGGGGCGCCGAGCGACAGCACGGGGCCTTGATACAGCCGCCGGATTTCCAGCGTCACGTAAGCGAGCCCCATGATCAGCGCCAATGCGGCGAAGCCATTGCCGTAGGCCGGGCGCCGCACGCCCGCCACCGCGTAGGACAACAGCAGCGCCAGCACGGCCGGCAGCGCATAGCCGAGCAGGAGGCTGTTGATCACCACGCCACCGATATAGTTCGACCAGAACGCCGGGTTCTCCAGCAGCAACAGGCCGAACACGCTGCCCAGCGCCGCGAAGATCGCCAGCACGATCGCGGCGACGTTGTGCACCGGGCTGTGGCTGCGCAGCCGCAGCCGTTCGAGGCCGATCGCCATTGCCAGCGTGACGCAGACCTGCAGCGCGACCTCGGTCAGTCCCGCGTTGTCGCGATAGACGTCGCCGCCGTTGACGGCGTGGCGGATCTCCATGAACGCCAGCAGCACGGTGAACAGGATCGCCGCCGATTCCACCATGCGGAGCGGCTTGTCGTCGCCGCGCCGGCGCATCCAGATGCTGGCGAGCCAGAACGAGGCCGCCGGCACGCCGTAGCCCCACAGCAGCCAGTTGAACACCGGTGTGGTGCCGACCGCGTCGCCGACGATCCTTGGTTCATAGCCGATCCGCGCCACCACGATGCCGGCGAGGATCGCGGTGAGCCAGCGCAGGAATGGGATCGGACGCTGCAGCGAGATCCACGCGGTCCCCGCCGCCATCAGCGCCAGCGCGATGGTAAGCCAGCCCTTCTCGAGCGCAAAGGTCAGCGCCAGCGCCAGCGCGCCGAGCGTTCCGGTGGCGAACAGCGCGATCGAAATCGGCAGTCCCGGCCGGTTGTCGCGCTTGCCGAGACGTTCCGTCGCCAGGCCGAACGCAGCGGCCAGCACCACCGCGACGATCGCGAACGGGATCGAGCGGTCGAGATGCGAGATCCGCGCATACAGCGCGATCAGCAGCGCCAGCGGCGTGAACACGCCCGCCGCCGCCCAGATCACCGGCACGCCGGCGTTCGGCGATCGTCCCTGCGCCAGGATGCCGAAACCGGCGAAGCCGAGGCCGAACAATGCGGCGGCAACCAAATGCGTGGTCACCGGGCCGGCCAGCGGATCGGCGCCGATCCCCGGCAACGCTCCGCCCGGCATCACCAGCAGTTCGGGACTGCCGCGCACCACCCACGACAGAAACACCAGGCCCACCAGGCCGGCCGCGGCGCCGACCGCGGCGGTCGCGGCCGCCGCGCGCCAGGCGATGCCAAGCGTCGCGGCGACCAGCACCGCGAACACGATCAGCGCCGGATCGCTGTGCGCGCTGGCCACCACGATCAGCGCTGCGCCGAGCAGATAGGTGGCAAGCGCCGCTGACGACACCGGTTCGATCCGGCCGGGCTCGATCGGCGGTCCGAACAGCAGGCCGCACACCACCAAGAGTGCAGCGAGCGCGAAGCCCGCGATGACGTGGAAGGCGTGCGGTGCGATCAGCGTCGCGGCGCCTTCGAGGCCGGGCAGCGTCCACAGCAGAGCGAGCGCGACCGTCGTCAACGCCAGCCAGCGCCATAGTCGGATGCGGGCGAGCGCGAACGAGGCGGCGGTGATGACCGCCAGATAGATATACAGCGCCCAGTAGTCGGGCTCGCCGGACGACACCAGCACCGGCGTTGCAAAGCCGGCGACGACGCCGAGGCCGGCCAGCGCCGGGCCGTGCAGCAGTGCGGCGGCGAGCGTGCCGAGTGCCACCAGGCCGAGCAGGATGAAGGCGGTCGCGGGGACGAGAAAATCGTACAGCGCGTAGGCCGCATACACCGTCGCGAACGCCACCGCGGTGCCGGCCGCGGTGAGAATCGCCGGAATGTTGGCGATCGGCAGCGCGGCGAGTTGCGCCACGGCTTCCTTGCGGCGGGTCCATTCGCCGGCGATCAGCAGCGCCAGCGCGAACAGTCCGCCGAGCAGCACCCGCACGCCGGGGCCGAGCAAGCCCTGCTCGATCGAGTAGCGCACCATGAAGAAGCCGCCGAGCGCCAGCGTCAGGCCGCCGACCCACACCACCCAGCGGGTGCCGATCCGCTCCTCGAAGCCGGGCTTCGCCGCCGCGGGCGCCGTGTCGGCCGCTGTCTCGGCAGCAGGCGCAGTGTCGGATTGCGGCGGTTCGGCCGCAATCGTTGCGGCAATCTCCGGCGTCTGCTCGGTCCGAGGCTCCGGCGGGGCTTCGTTGATGGCAGTGGGCGGTGCCTTGGCGGCTGGGGGCGTCGCGGGGACGGGCTGTCCGGCGGTGAGGGCGTCGAACCGGGCCCGCAGCTCGGCGATCTGGGTCTGCGTCTTGCGCGCGATGATCAATGCGACGACGGCGAGTGCGAAAGCCAGTAGCTCGAACATCCAACCTCCAGGCGAGCGGCCCGGACGGCGGGGCGTTTCGCTTTGACTGACTTACCGCCGGCCGCGCACGCGCAGGCCGGGGGCGGGGCGTTCCTGCAGCACCTCGCGGCGGAAGCGGAACAGCGCGGCGGGGCGCCCGCCGGTTCGTGTCGACATCTCGCCGGTCGGTTCGACCAGCGCGCCGGCTTCCACCAGGCGGCGGAAATTCTGCTTGTGCAGATGCCGGCCGGAGATTGGGTTCAGACTGAGCGCCCTTCTCCAAACCTCAGGTGGGTGATGCAGCGAGGCCAAGTTGGTTGTCCTTCCCCTCTCTCTCGATAAGGCCTCTCTCACCGACAGCCAGAAGGATGAGGTCATTAGGGTGGAGGAATTTGCTAAGTTCGGAGGCCATTGTGACCTCGGCGCGATCCCTAGCCGACGCAATTTCTATCTGCTTTATCGCAGGGTCCTTTTTGCTCGGTGGTGCGTCTGAACCGATCGAACTCAACAATCTCTTCACTAGCTGATTTGTGCTGGCGTACCGACCATCTGGTGCCCGTTCCACGAGAATGAGTCGCTCCGCTTGAGTTCTTCCTTGATCGTTCTGAAATCGCGCCAGAAAGGCCGCGAAAAACTCGGGGAGGGAAGGGTCGTCGAAGCTACCGTAGCCTCCATCGAATTCTGGGGATGTGACTGAATCAATTATAAACTCGACGAACGACGATGAAAAATCGAGCAGCACCAAATCTGTATGCGGTCGCCAAGAGCTCCGGTTGGTTGTCACTGGAATCACGGTTCGTGTTCCAAATTCAGGAAATTTGCCTTTCATGTCCTCGGGGAGCCTTATCAGGAATTTTTCCGGATCGCTCTCATGGGAGAATTCGATTCTAAAGAAAGGGAGAGCTCGTTTGATGATCGAAGCGACTTCTTTCGTGCTAAAGGTGTTCTCGATAGTATTCTTGATTTCAAGATCACTCAAAGAGAGCAGGACTTCGTCCTGCATCCTTTTTGCCTTTCTGGCCTCTTCAAGGGCTGCATCTATTCTGTCAGCAGGGCGATCAATTGTCCCATTTCTTGCTTCTTCAAGGAGGGTAGAGATATCTATTCTATCCAAAAGCTCTCCCATCACCTCCGCAGCGTAAGCGTCGTAGTCTGAGAATTCCGCGCTTACTTTTGACATCGTCGCAACGATTGCCATTACACGATCGATAAGAACTCCAAGAATTTCGTTGTCTATCGTGTCCTTGGCATGAAAGTTGAAAACGATCACCCTTTGCTTTTGCCCATACCTGTACAGGCGCCCGATTCTTTGGCTAATCCGGCTGGGATTCCAAGGAAGATCATAGTTTATTAGAATGTGGCAGTTGCGATGCATATTGAGTCCCTCGCCGCCGGCCTCTGTTGAGATCAGCACAGGAACGTCATCTTCAAACTTTTCAACTGCTGCGCGTTTGTCGTCTGCGGTATGCCCTCCGTGGATCAACACGGATTCTATATTTAGAACAGAGCGCAGTATGTACAAAATGAAAGCTTGGGTGGCGCGATACTCCGTAAATATAAGAACTTTCTTCCCGTCCTTGTTGACCAATCTATCGATCAGTTTGACTAATTCGTTCCCTTTTTTATCAAGGCGCATGCAATCTGTTGTTTTGATCAGCAGGCGTTGGATCATATCTACTTCGCCATCGAAGAATTGTTTTGAGGCTGTCTCTGTCTGATTTTCGATGTCGTCGATCTCTTCGTCTTGCAGCGGTGGGACGGTGTGGTCGGCTATTCCTCCGTTGAGGATTCTGTCTAAGCGACGCTTCAGAGCCATATGGAGCGCTGCCACGGAAGATGACGCCAGTTTCCGATAGATTGTCATTACAAAGCCGACGGCGCGTCCTTCTGATCCCCCTATCGTTTCTCCAGCTTGGTATCCATTTCTGAGGTAGGTTTTCAGATTCTCTTCCATGTCTGCGAAATTCGCGTCGTGATCAACTTCGATTCTCTTCACTGAAATGCCTTTGAAGAGAAAGTTCCCGTCGATGTCGACAGTATCGATTTTCCGATTTCGAAGAACTATCTCTCTTACGACGTCGCTGTTGAATTCGAGCTGGTCGATGGCAGCCCTCAGATCAGGGCGCGCCAACGTCAACAGATTACGAAATTTTCCATTGTCACCCTGGTGAGGGGTGCCGGATAGCAGAACCAGAGAGTCGGTCTTTCTGCGCAAAGCTTGCGCAAGTCGAAAACGAAGAGTCGATTGACCGCGATCGTTGCGTGCAAGCCTGTGTGCCTCGTCGAATATAACGATGTCCCAATTTCCTGCGGCTAGCAGCATTCCAAAGGTAGTTGATAGGTCTGCTCCGTTGTCATCCGTCGATTGCGGCTTTGCTAGATCGAGAGAGATGATCACTCTCTCGTAGAGGCCCCATTCTCTATGATCAAAAATACGAAAATCGACGCCATATATAAGGAAGCGTCGATCGAACTTAAGCAGCATCTCGTCTTTCCACTGTCGGGTGAGTCCCGATGGTACAACGAGCAAGATTCGACGAAGATTCTCCTTTCGCTCGAGTCCTGCCATGAGAAGGCCGACTTCAATTGTCTTTCCAAGTCCCACATCGTCCGCGATGAGCCAATTGGTTTGGCCCGAATTTATTATGCGGTGAACCAATGCAATCTGGTGAGGAAGAGGATCGACATCTAATCGATCCAGGGCGCCTGTAGCCTCATTCCAGCCCTTGAGCGCATGGGCAACAATGTTGAGAGAGGTTCTTTCGGCCGAGTGGTCACCGCTGGGGTCCGACCGCTTGAAACGTAATGTTGGGTCCTTAACTCGCCTAAGTCGCTCGAATGGAAGCCAAATTACCTTTCCCGATTGGTGAAGTTGAACCAATGCTTGCTCGCGAGTTGCGATTTCTCGGATCTCAATAACAGTTCCGGTGCCGAGTGTACGTCTTACGCTCGACAGGGGGACGTCTTGAACCGCAAAGCCGGGCCTTAGTCCGCATCCCCACTCATCTCGCGAGAGCCAAAGTCTACCTAACGGTCCAAAATCGACCTCGATCTTGACTTGGTCTCCTCGAGTGCTGATCTGCAGAACCAATCCGATCTTGTCTGGGGAGGTTCGTTGGCATACCCACGCGCCAATGATAGGTATCAATTCAGTCATAGGCTTCTTTAAACTCGCTAGTATTGCTGTCGTTGGTTTTCAAGGCGGAGGCGTAGTGCCCGATTGGATTGACGTAAATCCCCGCCAACAAAGCTGTTCTTGAGAAATTGTTGGCAAGTCGATATCCGTCCACTATCGCGATGTCTTTGAGCGAGTCTCGTTCGTATCGGAATCGCGGATATAGGCGACCTGCTGGATAAGCTTCCAGATGATTGCCTCGTCGCCGATGGGTTGGCGGTTCGCCTAACGCTCCATTCCCGAATGCTTCCAAACGTGCGCAGGCGTAGTCGAGGAAGCGAAACCGAAGAGGGTCTCCATGGGGCAGATCGAGCCACTCGTCGACCCAAGATGGGTCGATTATCGTCTCAGGAGGCGTTCCACGTGTCTGAATGATGAGCCGAAAGGCCAGTTTCCAGTAAAGCTGGTTGTCTCGATCGTTGGTTAGGGTGACGTGGCCTCCCTTCTGGAGAACAAGAGAGAATAGTGGGTTGTCAATCCACGCTTGTTTTAGGTCGTAAGCAGCTAGTAGGTCGTCGGGTGACGCACCTTCTTGTCGGATCAGGTTCGTAATCGCCAAATAGCTTGAGGGATGTGGGTAATCTGTAAAGAGTTCAACAAAGCGTCGAAATAGGCGTCGTCTTTCTCGTTCAGTGACGCCCGCAAGGGCTAGCGCTGCATTGGCGCATTTCGTCGCGACACTCTCTCTAGCATTCTGAGGCCACTCGATAACAAAAGGGGCTTCTTGGGCGAACGGGTCATATGCGCCGATAGGAACGTAGTCGTGCCACGGTTCCGATTTGACTGCGGCCGGAGTTGAAGAAAGATGCTCGGGCACAGGGTCATCATAGTCTGACCATCGCGCCGTGAATTGGTGACTGTTGTCCCGAGACTGGTCCGTCGTTGCTTCTACAAGGAGACTGCGGTCTGTTTCATCAGTTTCGAAAACTGCATCAATAATTCTAACCGCACGGGGATCCTCCGGATCCCAAAAGTCGAGCGGTTTACTGGTTCGTTTAGACGGCGGAGAAAAATCATCCGCGCTCCATGATTCAGGCATTCCTGCGGCCCAGTGCCCAATGAACGGCTCACATCGGCGAAATATCTCATAATAAATTGTGTTCGGCGTCCAGCTCTATTCTGGGCTGTGCTCACCGCCGGCCGCGCACGCGCAGGCCGGGGGCGGGGCGTTCCTGCAGCACCTCGCGGCGGAAGCGGAACAGCGCGGCGGGGCGCCCGCCGGTTCGTGTCGACATCTCGCCGGTCGGTTCGACCAGCGCGCCGGTTTCCACCAGGCGGCGGAAATTCTGCTTGTGCAGATGCCGGCCGGAGATCGCCTCGACGGTGTGCTGCAATTCGGTGAGTGTGAACTCGGGCGGGAGAAGTTCGAACACCACCGGGCGGTATTTCAGCTTGGCGCGCAGCCGCGCGATCGCGGTGGCGAGGATGCGGCGGTGGTCGAACCGCATCGCGACGCCGAGCGTCGGCATCTTGCTGCGCGACAGCGCCGCCGGGCGACCGTCGCGGCGGGCCTCCTCGATCAGCCCGGCCTCGTAAAGCAGCTCGTAGCGGTCGAGCACGCGCTCCTCGTCCCAGGGCGCGCCATCCATGCCGAAGAACAGCCGCACCCGATCCCGCCGCGCCAGCGCCCGCGCCGTATCCGGCTCCTCGGCCTGGGCGGCCCAGGCGGTGAGCTCGGGGATGATGTCGCGCGCGATGATCGCGGGCTGCTGCTCGCGCCAGTCTTCCCACGGGAAGAAGCGATACCACGGCTCGAAGGTCGCGCCGGCCGCGCGCGCGGCGTTGTCGGCCGCGCGTGTCAGCGCCAGATAGCCGATCGAGGCGACGTGGACCTCGGTGTCGCCGAGCCGCGCGTGACGGCCGCGGTCGCCGAAGGTGTAGAGCTGCTCGACATAGCCGAGCCGCAGCCCGGTCTGCTCCTCCACCCAGGCGCGCAGCCCGATTTCGAGAGTGCGGTGGGTGATGGCGTCGAACGGGCCATAGGGAAGGCCGGCGAGGCTGCCGCCACCGTCGCCCGACGCGGTCAGGATCATCGGCTCGTTGGCCTCGATCGCGACGATCGCCGCGGTCAGGCCGATCTCGATCGGGACGGTCGCCTTGTCGTTCATCTCGGACGGCAGGCTCATTCGAGATCGACGCGGAACGGCACGCCCTCGATGCTGAGATCGCCGGGCCCGATCGCCTCGAGGGCGCGCAACATCCGCCCCTGCCGCCCGAGCGCCCGATCGGCCAGTGCCACGATCAACCTGTTCGGCGACGCGCAGGGCGAGGCCAAGCGGATCTGGCGGGCGATCGTCACCTCGTCGCGGTGCGGATTGAGCGCGCAGGCGGCCGCGAACGCGCTGGCGGTGGAGCGGCTGATGCCGGCGTAGCAATGCACCACCAGCGGGGCCGAACGGTCCCAGCTCCGGACGAAATCCAGCACCCGGCTGATGTGGTCGAGATTCGGCGCGTTGAAGCCGTCCATCACCTCGGTGATGTCGTCCATCTCGATGCGCAGATGGTTGGCCTCCAGCACGGTGGCCGGGCGCTGCACCTGGCCGACATTGGCCAATACCGAGAGCACATGGCTGGCCTCGGTCGCCGCGACGGTCGGATGCAGGGCTGCGAGTGAGCAGACGTGAATCATGAGCCTTTCCGAGGTTGGCGCGATCTTAATCCTGCGCCGTGGGCGGTGAAAGCGCGATGACGGAGGCTCAATCCTGCAGGCTCTCGAACCGGGCCAGCAATCGCTTTTCGGCCTTTCCGGCCGGCCAGGGCGTCAGATAGTCCTCGACCATCGCGTCCGGCAGGCCTGGATCGCTGCCGAACAGCCGCTTGGCCTCGGTTTTGGTGAAACCGGCGAGGTGGGTCGCTTCGAGGTAGGCAGAGCCGCGGTCGGCGGCCTTGATCTGGCGTTCGATCGCCTCGTCGAGAACCGCCGGCAGGCCGAACCGGATGTGGATCGCGCCGAGCAGGCGCTTTTCCACCCGCTTGTAGGATTCGCCGATCACCGCCTTGAACGGTGAGATCATGTCGCCGATCACATATTCCGGGGCGTCGTGCAGCAGCGCGGCAAGCCGCAGCCTGGCGTCGATCCTCGGGTTCTTCTCGCGCATCACCGCCTCGACCAGCAGGGTGTGCTGCGCTACCGAGAAAATATGCGCGCCGCTGGTCTGGCCGTTCCACCGGGCTACCCGGGCGAGGCCGTGGGCGATGTCGGCGAATTCGACGTCGAGCGGCGAGGGGTCGAGCAGATCGAGCCTTCGGCCAGACAGCATCCGCTGCCAGACGCGACTGGAGGCTGCGCGCGTTGCGGGTGGCGAACTCGTCATGGTTTCCTTGTTGCAGGTGGCGTTTCGGTCGCCGCTTCTTACGCCGTCAGCCGAGGCAGCGCACGATGTGTTCGCTCAGCCGCTGCGCCGGCGGCGACAGATCGGGTGCGTGCAACAGCGCGATCTCGGTGTCTTTCAGGTCCGGCAGCGGCGCGCCGTCGATCGTGTCGAGGTCGGCCGGTACCATGTCCTTGGGCAATACCGTGACGCCGAGGCCGGCCTTGACGGCGGCAAGCGAACCGGCGAGCGAACCGCACGTATAGGCGATCCGCCACGGCCGCCGGGCGCGGTCGAGCGCGTCGACGGCGCGCTTGCGATAGACGCACGGCGTCGGCGACACCACGAGCGGCAGCGGCCGACCGGTATCGATCGCCCGGCGATCGACCGTGACCCAGACCAGCGGTTCGCGCCAGACGCGGATGCCGCCGCCGTTGCCCGTGCGTTCGCGCTTGACCAGCGCGAGGTCGAACGCGCCTTTGCCAAACTTATCGATGAGATGGAGCGTGAGGTCGCAGGTCACCTCCAGCGCCACCGCCGGATAGGCATGGGCGAACCGCGCCAACACGTCCGGGAGATGGCGGGTGGCGAAATCCTCGGGCGTGCCGAGCCGGACCACGCCGCGCATCTGCGGCTCGAGCACGCGGGCCACCACTTCGTCGTTGAGCTCGAGCATGCGCCGCGCATAGCCGAGGAAGATCTCGCCTTCGGCGGTCAGCCGCACGCCCTGCGGACTGCGCTGCATCAGGCTTTGGCCGAGCGCGTCTTCGAGACGCTGCATCTGCAGCGACACCGTCGACTGCTGCAGTCGCAGCGATTGCGCGGCGCGCGTGAAATTGCCCATCGCCGCGATGGCGACGAAGGTGCGGGCGAGGTCGAGATCGAGATTGGTCAGGCGGCGGGGCATCCGATCATCATCAATTTCTGCAATGTAACGGTTTTACATTATCAATTTCAAAAATCATAGCCGCCGCCTTACGGAACCCCGACGTCACCGCTCCGGCCGCGAGCCGGGCGAAGTTGAAAGGGACCGACGCGTGCAAATCTTCGACCTCGCTTCTACCAACCTGCTGTCGCCGATGGTGCTGTTCTTCGGCCTCGGCCTGATCGCGGCGTTGCTACGCTCCGATCTCGGCCTGCCCGAGCAGATCACCAAGTTCCTGGCATTGTATCTGTTGATGTCGATCGGCTTCCGCGGCGGCGCCGAGGTCGCGCATCACGGTTTCAGCTCTCTCCTGGTGCTGACGATGGTGGCCGGCGTGCTGCTGTCCGCCACCGTGCCGATCATCGCCTACATCATCCTGCGCCGGATCTGCGGCCTGGAGCCGGTCGACGCCGCCGCGGTCGCCGGCCATTACGGGTCGATCTCGGCGGTGACGTTTCTCGCCGTCACCGGCGCGCTCACCCAACTGTCGATCCCGTTCGACGGCTGGCTGGTGGCGGTCGCGGCGGCGATGGAAACGCCGGCGATCTTAACTGCGCTGATGATCGCGCACAGCCGCAGCGGCGACCAAGCGTCCTCCGAACGCAGCGTGTTTCGGGAGATCGCGCTGCACGGCTCGATCGTGATGCTGGTCGGGGCCTTCGTGATCGGCGCCATCAGCGGCAACGCCGGCATGACGATGCTGAAGCCCTTCGTCGGTGATCTGTTCCCCGGGCTGCTCTGTCTGTTCCTGCTCGATCTCGGCCTGGTCGCCGGCCGCTGGCTGGCCCGCGGCTGGCGCGACCTGTCACCCGCCACCACGGCGTTCGGTCTGGTGATGCCGCTGATCGGTGCAGCGATGGCCAGCGTCGTGGCGATGGCCCTCGGTCTGTCCAGCGGCAGCGCCGCGGTGCTGATCACGCTGACGGCGTCGGCGTCCTACATCGCGGCGCCGGCGGCGATGCGGCTGGCGCTGCCGCGCGCCAATCCGGCGATCGCGCTGACGCTGTCGCTCGGCATCACCTTCCCGTTCAACCTCATCGTCGGCATCCCGCTTTACATCGCGCTGGCGAACCATCTGGCGAGGTGAAGCAGCCGGCCGAACGCGCAGGGCGCGGTCAGCGGCGCGGCGAAGTCTTGCGCCGCGCCGGTTTCTTCATCGCGCCGCAGGTGGTGTGGCAGTGGCAATCGACCAGATGGTCGTTGACCATCCCGACCGCCTGCATGAACGCGTAAACGATCGTCGGCCCGACGAATTTGAAGCCGCGTCCCGCCAGATCCTTGGAGATCTTCACCGACAGCGGCGTCGACGCCGGCACGCCCGCGGTGGTCTTGAAGCTGTTGACCATCGGCGCGCCGCCGACGAAGTCCCACAGCAGCTTCGAAAAGCCCGGGCCGTCTTCCTGAATCTTCAACCACGCTTTGGCGCTGCCGATCGCGCCTTCGATCTTGGCGCGATTGCGGACGATGCCGACATCGTTCATCAGCGCAGCCACCTTGTCGGCGTCGTAGCGTGCAATCTTGGCCGGATCGAAATCGTCGAAGGCGCGGCGGAAATTGTCGCGCTTGCGCAGGATCGTGATCCACGACAGCCCGGCCTGGAAGCCGTCGAGGATCAGCTTCTCGTACAGTGCGCGGTCGTCGTATTCCGGCACGCCCCATTCGGTGTCGTGATACGTGACGTAAAGCGGATCGTCGCCCGGCCACGGGCAGCGCATCAGTCCATCGGCACCAACGCGAGGTCCGCGGCTCATGTGCCGGTTTTCCGTTGCGTCGGGGTCAGCTCGTTCGGGGCGGCGATCAGCAGCGGGACGCCGCCCGCAACGAGCGGTACCGACGCTTCGCGCGCCTCGGCGACGCGGTCGATGCGCAGCAGCGCCAACCCGCGGCCGGTCGCCGACGATCCCATGGTGCCGACGCTCTTGTCGCCGGCGGTGATCTCGCTGCCCGGCTGCGGCGCTGCGCCGTCGAAGGTGACGCGCACGATCCGGGTCCGCGCGGTGCCGCGATGGTGCATCCGCGACACCACTTCCTGGCCGATGTAGCAGCCTTTGTTGAAATCGACGCCGTGCAGCCGGTCCATATTGGCTTCGTGCGGAAACGCGTCCGCATAGCCGAAGTCGAGGCCGCCGGCCGGGACGCCGCAGCCGATCCGATGTGCCTCGTAGGCGCTGGCCGTCGCCATCGTCGCGCCGAGCGCTTCGGCGGTCGCGGTGGCGAGGATTTCCGGCACCAGGATGCGCCAGCCGAGCTGTTCGCCGCGCGGATCGCGGAATCCCATCTCGGGCGGTTGCGGCGGTTCGCCGCCCCACAGCGCCAGCACGCCGAGCCGGTCCGACAGGTTCTCGATCAGCACCTTGGCGCGCAGCTTGTAGAATTTCAGCTTGGTGGCCAGCGCCTCGGTGAGCGGTTTCGGACAATCCAGCAGGAAGCCGCCGTCGTCCTCGGCCGGCAGCTCGGTGATCAGGAAATCGGCGACGATCTTGCCCTGCGGCGTCAGCAGAGCGCCGAATCGGCCGGCCCCGGGGGCGAGCTTGGTGAGATCGGTGGTGACCAGGCCGTTCAGCAGATGCCGTGCGTCGGGCCCGCTGATCTTGAGAACGCCACGGTCGGAGAGGAAGGCTGCCTGCATTGATTTCTCTCGTGACGCCGGCCGGAAACATCCTTGCGTTAGCGGTCCGGCCGACTAAGACATCCCAAGTTAGGCGGCCGGGCGCTGGTCAACAAGGCTTTGCAAGACTCGCGCCGCTTCGCTCCAAAACGGGCACCCGAGGACGTCATGACCGGCACATTCGACACCATTCTGAAGGGCGGCACCATCGTCAACCAGGACGGCGAGGGCGTCGGTGACATCGGCATCAAGGACGGCCGCGTTGCTGCACTGGGCTTGCTCGACGCCGAAAAGGCCGGCGAGACGATCGATTGCCGCGGCCTGCACGTGCTGCCGGGCGTGATCGACACCCAGGTGCATTTCCGCGAGCCCGGGCTGACCCACAAGGAAGACCTCGAAACCGGCTCGCGCAGCGCCGTGATGGGCGGCGTCACCGCGGTGTTCGAAATGCCGAACACCAATCCGCTGACGATCACCGAAGAGACCTTCACCGACAAAGTGAAGCGCGCCGAGCACCGCATGCATTGCGACTTCGCGTTCTTCATCGGCGGCACCCGCGACAATGTCGAGGAACTGCCTAAGCTCGAGCGCGCCCGTGGCTGCTGCGGCGTCAAGGTGTTCATCGGCTCGTCGACTGGAAGTTTGCTGGTCGAGGACGATCCGAGCCTCAAGCGCATCCTGTCGGTAATCCAGCGCCGTGCCGCGTTCCACGCCGAGGACGAGTACCGGCTCAACGACCGTAAGGGTGAGCGCATCGAGGGCGATCCGCGCTCGCATCCGGTGTGGCGCGACGACGTCGCTGCCCTGCAGGCGACGCAGCGGCTGGTGGCAATCGCGCGCCAGACCGGCAAGCGCATCCACGTGTTGCACGTCTCGACCCGGCAGGAGATGGAGTTTCTACGCGAGCACAAGGACGTGGCGTCGGTCGAAGTCACGCCGCACCATCTGACGCTGGTAGCGCCGGAGTGCTACCAGCGGCTCGGCACCAAGGCGCAGATGAATCCGCCGGTGCGTGACGCCTGGCACCGCGACGGCATCTGGCACGGGCTGGCGCAGGGCGTCGTCGACGTGCTCGGCTCCGACCACGCGCCGCATACGCTGGAGGAAAAGGCAAAGACCTATCCGGCCTCGCCCTCGGGCATGACCGGCGTGCAGACGCTGGTGCCGACGATGCTGGATCACGTCAATGCCGGCCGGCTGTCACTGGCGCGCTTCGTCGATCTCACCAGCGCCGGCCCGGCGCGGCTGTTCGGCATCGCCTGCAAGGGCCGCATCGCCGCCGGCTTCGACGCCGATTTCACGGTGGTGGATCTCAAGCGCAGCGAGACCATCACCAACGACTGGGTCGCCTCGCGTGCCGGCTGGACGCCGTATGACGGCGTGCGTGTCACCGGCTGGCCGGTCGGCACCTTCGTGCGCGGCGCCAAAGTGATGTGGCAGGGCGAACTGACGACGCCGTCGACCGGCGAGCCGGTGCGGTTTCTGGAGACGCTGAAGCCATAGGCGCTCACAATCAGGCGCAGCACCTCCGCGACCGGGGCATTGGCCGGAATGCCCAAGCCGAGTCCGCTGAGCTGCACTGAATGTGCCGTGCCAACAGCCTGCGCGCCGAGTCGTTTTGTCCGTGCCTCCGTGGAACTCCGGTGGGGTATTTTGCGTATCCCCAATGCGGTCATCATCCGCGATGATCGCGCCAGAACGATTCGGCCCGCGCGAGGAGCGCGGCAGCACCGATGGTTAACGGGAAAGCAACGCAACAGGCGCAGCATTTCGCGTCGCACGATCGCCGGGGTCGTCGATTGACCGATACGCCGAGAGGGGATTCCAGATGGAAGCTCAAAAGACCGCGGTCGAAGCGATCGTCGCATTGACCGGTTATGATCGTGCAGTGGTGGCCGAATCCATCCGGCGTTTCTATCTCGCCGGCGTGCGCGATCCGAAGCGGCTGACCTTCAAGGGGCTGCAGGCGTTCGCCCGTACCTGAACCGGCGACGCCGTCCGATCCCGCTATTGCTTGGCCAGGCCGATCGAAAATTCGCCGTTGAGCACACGGCCGGGCAGGCCTTCGACGAACTTGGCGACGGCGTCTTCACCGTAGGTGGCGACCAGCTCCGCAAAAGCGGTGAACAGGCTGGCTTGCGCCAGGCAATCGCCGTCGACCCCGTCGTGCAGGGCCTCGGCCCATGCCTCGCTGAGATAGCTGAGCGCCGTTTGCTTCTGATCGCGGTCGGATGGAACGTCGCAGTCGATGGGGAAAGTCGTCAGGCTCATGAACTTCAGCAGTCTCGGCGCGCTCCACCGCGAAGCGCAATGGGCTAGTGTTAGCATGCGGCTGCCGAACGCCTAGGCAGTTCTTTAGGAAAGGTTAACGGGCTGGGATAAACCCGCAGCCGCAAGGCCGGTCAGTTCGCGTATCGCGCGGTGAGATCGCGCGACAGCTTCGATCCCTCCTCCAAATACCTCCGAATCGCCACGGTGGCGGCCGGTGTGCAGGTCCGGTAGGTCTGCTGGAACCCGTTATAGCCCCGGTTGAAAGCGGCGATCAGCCGGGTGCGACGTTCCCCGGATGGGGTTTCGGCATCGATCAGAGCCTGCATCTCGTTGCGCCACTTCGGCCCGTCATTGCCGCCGCAAATTGGGCGCAGATAATGCAACGTCCCGAGAATTTCAGCGAGTCGCTGCAATTCGGCGTCGAACGGCGCCGCACCGTCCTGGGCGCGCGCCGGGGCGAGCCCGCAGCAGGCCAGGATCGTCAGCACGGCGAGGGAACGCTTCAGCATGGCCGGCCTGATAGGCCGTTTCAGAGGTTGCAGCAAGAAGGCGATGCATGCCGGGCGGTCAGGTTCCGACCATCGCCCGAGCGCCCGCAACCAGCTCTGCCAGCCCCTCGGTGGTCGAAAAGGCGGCCAGTTCGTCTGGGCCGATCCATCGGGCGTCGTCGAGTTCGTCATTGAGCTGCGGCTCGCCGGCCGCCCAGCGCGCTGCGAACACCATGATCACGTAGTGCCCGGCTGCACCGACCGGGGAGGGCAGCACTTCGCGCCGGCCGGCGAAGCCGACGATCTCGATCGACAAGCCGGTTTCCTCGGCGACCTCCCGTACCACCGCCTGTTCCAGTGTTTCTCCGAACTCGACCCGGCCACCCGGCAACGAATACAGACCCTTGGCCGGCGTCCGCGCTCGGCGCACCAGCAGGAACCGGTCGTCGCGGAAGATCGCGGCGCTGACTGCGAGTTGCGGATGGCGCGGCTGCGCCGGTGCGGCCTCGGTCACGGCGATCAATGCGCCATGATGTAATCGACGTCGGCCTCGCTGCCCTGGCCGTTGATGATGCCGCCGGCGCGGCCGATCAGCGGCTTGATCCAGCCGACCGCGCTCTCGGCCAGCTTGGCCCGGGTGCCGTCCTGCGACGCCTGGCGCATCGCCTCGCCGACCGCGGTGAGGATCGCCGTCATGTTGTTGGTGATGTCGTCGAAATCCGATCTTATGCCCGGATCGGCCATGTCATAGGCTTCGATCGCCAGATCGCGCGCCTTGAAGTTCGACGCCCTGAAATGTTCCGCGTAGGAGAGGGGATGCCACGACAGGAAGTCTTCCGAGCACTCCGGCATGTCCGGAATCATTTCGAGCAGCATCACGGCTTCGTTGAAATGATTCAGATAGTCGGTCGCGAGGCCCGTCTTCGGGTTGATATTGGCGGAAGCAAGCTGAGTAGCGCGCGCCTCGTCGTATCGGGCGGTCCCGCCTTGCGCTGCTGTAGATTCACTCGACGCCATCGGCGGCATTTTTGTTTACCGAAGTTAACAAGCACTGAACACGCCACCGGGTCCTGACAGCATGTGCGGACGCTTCGTGATCACCTCGGCTCCCGCCGCTATCCGACAGCTCTTTGGCTACGCCGATCAGCCTAATTTTCCGTCACGCTACAACATCGCCCCGACCCAGCCGATTCCCGTGGTGATCGTCGACCAGGGCGCCCGCCGGTTCCGGCTGATGCGCTGGGGGCTGATCCCATCCTGGGTGAAGGATCCGCGGACGTTTTCGCTGCTGATCAACGCCCGCGCTGAAACCGTCCAGGACAAGCCGGCGTTCCGCAATGCGTTCAGGCGCCGGCGCTGCCTGGTGCCGGCCGATGGCTACTACGAGTGGAAGGCCGGGGGAGCCCGCAAGCAGCCGTATTTCATCCATCCGGCGGCCTGCGGGCCGGTCGGGTTCGCGGCGCTGTGGGAGACCTGGACCGGGCCGAACGGCGAGGAGCTCGACACCGTGGCGATCGTCACCACCGCGGCGCGCGGCGGCCTCGCCGAGCTGCACGACCGCGTCCCGGTGGCGATCGCCCCGCATCATTTCGCGCGCTGGCTGGAGAGCGATGAAACCGACCTCGACGCGGTGATGACCCTGCTGCGGCCGCCGGGGGAAGGCGAGTTCGTCTGGCACCCGGTCTCGACCGCGGTCAACCGCACCGCCAACGACAATCCGCAACTGATCCTGCCGATCACCGCGGAGGAAATGGCGCCGGCGCAGCCGCCTGCCGTCAAGCCGGCGCCACCGAAGCGCGCGGCACGGCCCAAGATCTCGGCGGATGACAGCGGGCAGGGCTCGTTGTTCTGACGGTGATCAAAACGTCATTGCGAGCGAAGCGAAGCAATCCAGCAGCGCCGAGCACTGAGCGCTGGATTGCGTCGTCGCTTCGCTCCTCGCAATGACGGTGGAGAGACCTACACCACCTTGCCGGGATTCATGATGCCGTGCGGGTCGAGCAGCGTCTTGATCGACCGCATCAGTTCGATCGCGGTCTTGTCCTTCACCTCGGCAAGCTCGTCGCGCTTCATCACGCCGATGCCGTGCTCCGCCGAGATCGAGCCGCCGAGCCGCAGCACCACCTCGAACACCACCTTGTTGACGTCGTGCCAGCGCGCCAGGAACCCGGCCTTGTCGGCGCCGACCGGCTGGCTGACGTTGTAGTGGATGTTGCCGTCGCCGAGATGGCCGAACGGCACCGGCCGCGCACCCGGGATCAGGGCGACCACGGCGGCGTTGGCCTGTTCGATGAACTGCGGCACGGCGGCGACCGGGACCGAGATGTCGTGCTTGATCGAGCCGCCCTCCGGCTTCTGCGCCGGCGAGATCTCCTCGCGCAGTTTCCAGAACGCCTGCTGCTGCTGCACCGAACTTGCGATCGCCGCATCTACGACGATGCCGTCTTCGAAGCCGCGCTCGAGTATGGACTCCAGCGCGGCGCGGGCGTGGTCGCGCGGCGACGACAGTTCGATCAGCACGTACCACGGATAGCGCGCCTCGAGCGGGTCGCGGTTGTTGGCGTGGCGCACCGAGAAATCGAGCGGCGTCTCGGCGATCAGTTCGAAGCTGGTCAGATTGCCGGCGGATTCGGCTTGCGCGATGCCGAGCAGCTTCAGCGCATCGTCCGGCGATTGCAGTCCGACGAACGCGGTCTCGACCGCGCGCGGCTTTGGAAACAGCTTCAGCGTCACCGCGGTGATGATGCCGAGCGTGCCTTCGGCGCCGATGAACAGATTGCGCAGATCGTAGCCGGTGTTGTCCTTCTTCAGCTTGGACAGCAGGTTCAGCACCCGGCCGTCGGCGAGCACCACTTCGACGCCGAGCGCCATGTCGCGTGCGAGGCCGTAGGCCAGCGCCGCGGTGCCGCCGGCATTGGTGGAGAGATTGCCGCCGATGGTGCAGCTTCCCTGCGCGCCGAGCGACAGCGGAAACAGCCGGTCGACCTCCGCGGCCTTCTCCTGCACCCGCTGCAGGATGGCGCCGGCTTCGACCGTCATGGTGTTCGACGAGGTATCGACTTCGCGGATCTTGTCCATCCGCTTCAGCGAAATCACCACCTCGCCATTGTGCGGCGTCTGCCCGCCGACCAGGCCGGTGTTGCCGCCTTGCGGCACCAGCGCGACGCACGCCTCGTTCGCCAGCTTGCAGATGGCAACCACTTCGTCGGTGGAGCCGGGACGCAGCACCAGCGGCGAGTGGCCGCGATACAGATTGCGCTCCTCTGTGATGTAGGCTTCGAGCTCGAGGGGATCGGTCAGCGCGTGCTTGTCGCCGACGATCGCGGTGAAGCGCGCGATCAGTTCGGGCGAGAGAGAGGCGGGCGAGAGCGGGCTGACGATGTTCATGATGTTTCCTCTTCCCTGTCGTTGCGAGGAGCGAAGCGAGCCGATCCGAACGCGTCTCAGACGCGTTTGGATCGATTCGTTTCGCCCGCAACGACGTCGCGATAGGCTTGTTCGTGATTCATGGGCGCGGCGCCGCTGCGCGGCGCAGGCGATCGTTGATCGCTTCGCCGAGGCCGTGTTGCGGGATCGACATCACCGCGATGCCGCGCGCGCCGCGCTCGTCGAGCGCGCGCAGCGCGCCGAACAATTGCGCCGCGGCTTCGGCGAGATCGCCGCGCGGCGACAGGTTGTGTACGGCGACGGCCGTCTCGACACCTGGCGGCAGTTCGGAGCCGAACGCCAGCAGCGCTTCGCCCGGCTTTACCTCGGCCGCATTCAGCCGCACCGTTGCGCGCGGCGCGTAGTGCGACGCGAGCATGCCTGGAGCGAGAGGCGCGTGATCGTCGGTGATGTTAGTTGCGGCTGGCGCGCCCAGCTTGTGACCGAGCACACGCTCGATCGCCTCGCGCGGCACGCCCCCCGGCCGCAGCAACACTGGCGCACCGAGGCAACCGACGATCGTCGATTCGACCCCGACCATCACTGGCCCGCCATCGACGATCACATCGATCCGGCCGCCCAGATCGGCGGCGACGTGCGCTGCGGTGGTCGGCGAGACGTGGCCGGACCTGTTGGCGGACGGCGCCACCACCGGGCCGCCGAAGGCGCGGAGCAGGGCCTGTGCCACCGGATGCGACGGCACCCGGAGCGCGACGCTGTCGAGGCCGGCGGTGGCGAGATCGCACACGGAGCAGTTCGTCGCCTTTGGCAGCACCAGCGTCAGCGGTCCCGGCCAGAACGCTTCGGCGAGGCGCAGCGCGGCGGCATCGAACCGCGCGATCGTCCGTGCGGCTTCGAGGCTGGCGACGTGTGCGATCAACGGGTTGAACGACGGCCGGCCCTTGGCGGCGTACAGCCGCGCCACCGCTTTGGCATTGGCCGCATCGGCACCGAGCCCGTACACCGTCTCGGTTGGGAACGCGACCAGTCCGCCGCCGCGCAGCGCCCGCGCAGCTTCGTCCGCATCGGTCGCGGTCAGCGTCTTGGTGATCAGGTCGAGCATCATTTCGGGTTTCATATCGCAATTCGTGCGGATGCGAAGTAGCAAAGTCGAGGCGCTGCGCTGCATGCACGCGGGAGCTACGAGGCGTCTGTTGGGCGCGGGCTCGCGCAAACCGCGAATCCGGCCGCCCCGCACGCGAAAAACCCCGTTGAAATCGCAGGTTAGGCGGGGCGCGGGCCCGGGGCTTGCAAGCCGCCGGAATATGGAGTGAGGATAGTTCGTTCAAACAGGCGCCCCTTCCGATGCAGCTCAATCCCCTCCTTCATGCCGAACGCGTCACCGGCCGAAGGCAATCGGCCTTGATCGATCTGTGGTCGACCACGGGATTTGCCGCGGCCGTGAGCGAGGTGACGGGGCCGCATATTTACGAGTTCGGCGAACTGCCGGTGCCCACCGTCGCGATCACGCTGTACGACGTCCGCCGCCATGTTCTGATGGAAAACGGCAAGGTCCGCCGCGATGCGCCGGTGCGCTCGGGGCGGTTCCGTATTGGCCAGCCGGGCCGGCGTGTGGTGGTGGATGCGATTCCGGACACCCAGTGGGGCAAGCTGCTGCTGCTGTATCTCGGTGAGCCGCTGCTCAAGGAAGTCGGGGCTTCGCTTGGGTCCGCAGATCCGATCAGCTTGCGCGACACTGCGTGGGACGTCGACGATCCGCTGCTGGAAGCCTCGGCCAAGCGCCTGGTCGAGGCCAGCGACAGCGGTGACCGGCCGAATGCGCTGCTCGCCGAGCAACTGGCCTATACGCTGGCGCTGCATCTGACGGATCGTTATTCGGCGCCGCGTAGTGGGCTCGCCGAGCCGTCCGTGCCGCTGGAAGCTCCGGTGCGCGACCGGATCGCCGAATTCGTCCGTTCCGATCTCGGCGCTCCGATCACGCTGGCGGCGATGGCCGAGGTCGCGGGCATGAGCCCGTCCTGTTTCATTCGCAGTTTCAAACGCTCCACCGGAATGACGCCGCATCGCTTCGTGGTGGAGCAGCGCGTCGCCGCCGCCCGCCGGCTGCTGGAGACGTCGGACCTGCCGATCGTCGAGATCGCACTCGGCGTCGGCTTCTCGTCGCAATCGCATTTCGGCGTCGCGTTCCGTCAGGTGACCGGCGAAAGCCCGGCGCGGTATCGCCGGCTGCAGTGCGGCCGCGAGTAATTTTTCGACAAGGAACCGCGGACGCCGCGGCTCCCTGATAATTTTCCGGCAGACGCGTCCTCCTGATTGAGAAATCTGTCGCCGTGAGCGATCGCCCGACGAAGGCGAGCGAGGGAGGACAGGTATGAGTACGACGACATCTACAAGCACGGTCGCGCCGATCACGGACACCAGTCTGACCGGCTTTTACAAAGACATGACCGTCACCGAGAAGCGCACGTTCTGGGCCTGCGCCACAGGCTGGGCGCTCGACGGCATGGACTTCATGATCTACCCGCTGGTGATCGGAACGATCATCGCGCTGTGGAGCGTCGATGCCGGATCGGCCGGTCTTGCCGGCACCGTGACGCTGCTGGCGTCAGCGGTCGGCGGCTGGGCCGCCGGTTATCTCGCGGACCGGATCGGCCGTGTCCGCACGCTGCAGCTCACCATCATCTGGTTCTCGCTGTTCTCGCTGCTGTGCGCGTTCGCGCAGAACTTCGAACAGCTGCTGATCCTGCGCGCGCTGCTCGGCTTCGGCTTCGGCGGCGAATGGGCGGCCGGTGCCGTGCTGATCGGCGAGACGATTCGTCCGCAGTATCGCGGCCGTGCGGTCGGCTCGGTGCAGTCGGGCTGGGCGGTCGGCTGGGGCATGGCGGTGCTGGCGCAGGCTGCGCTGTTCTCGCTGCTGCCGGCCGATCAGGCGTGGCGCTGGATGTTCGCGATCGGCGCGCTGCCGGCGCTGCTGGTGCTTTATCTGCGCGCCTATGTGAAGGAGCCGCAGGTCGCGGTGGAAGCCCGCGCCAAGGTCAGCGCAGCGGGCGGCAGCCGCTCGATCCTGGCGATCTTCCAGGGCCGCATCCTCAAGACCACCATCCTGGCCTCGCTGGTCGCGACCGGCTGCCAGGGCGGTTACTACGCGATCACCTTCTGGGTGCCGCGCTTCCTGACCACCGAGCGCAAGCTGTCGATCGTCGGCTCGACCGGCTATCTGGCGACGCTGATTATCGGTTCGTTCGTCGGCTATCTGGTCGGGGCCTGGTTCGCCGATCGGTTCGGCCGCCGCAGCCTGTTCCTGACGTTCTCGCTGGGCGCGATGGTGGTGGTGCTGGCCTATACGCAGCTTCCGCTATCCAACGAAATGCTCTGGGTGCTCGGTTTCCCGCTCGGCTTCTTCGCCTCGGGCTACTTCTCGGGCATGGGCGCGTTCCTGACCGAACTGTTCCCGACCAGCCTGCGCGGCTCGGGGCAGGGCTTCTGCTACAATTTCGGCCGCGGCGTCGGCGCGCTGTTTCCGTTCCTGGTCGGCTATCTGTCGCAGGTCACCACGCTCGCCAACGCGATCTGCCTGTTCGCGGTGTTCGCCTACGTGTTGTTCTTCGCCGCCGCCTATGCGCTGCCGGAGACCCGCGGCAGGGTGCTGAGCGCCGATGAGTAAGGCTGATCGATCCAAGGTTCCGGCTCCGGCGTGCCCGGGGCCGGATCCGGCACCGCGCCGGCCGACGCGTTACGTCGTCCCGCCCGGTGCGGTCGATACTCACGCCCACGTCATCGGGCTGCCGCCGACTTATCCGTTCGTCGACGGCCGCAGCTACACGCCGCCCGCCGCAACGCCGGAGTCGTATCTGGCAATGCTCGATGCCACCGGCATGACCTATGGCGTGCTGGTGCAGGTCAGCGTGCACGGCACCGACAATCGCCTGATGCTGGAAACGCTGCAGGCCCACCGCGAGCGGCTGAAGGGCATTGCGGTGATCCCGCTCGGGCTGCCGGACAAGGAGCTGGCGGCGCTCAAGGATGCCGGCGTCGTCGGGCTCCGCCTGAACATCCTGTATGGCGGCGGCATCGGGTTCGAACGCGTCGGCGAATATGCGGCGATGGCCAAGGAGCTCGGCTGGCATCTGCAGTTCCTGATCGACGCCAAGGATCTGGTGCCGCTGGCGCCGCAGCTCGGGGATCTGCCGGTGCCGTTTATCGTCGATCACTGGGGGCATTTCCCGGTGTCGCGGGGGATCGACGATCCCGGCTTCCAGACGCTGGTGTCGCTGGTGCGCGACGGCGCCTGGGTGAAGCTGTCGGGGGCCTATCGGAACACGGTCGCGGGATTTCCTTACCTCGACACCATTCCGTTCGCCCGACTCCTTCACGAGACGGCGCCCGATCGTTGCGTCTGGGGCAGCGACTGGCCGCACGTCGCGACCTGGACGCACATGATGAATGTCGGCGAGCTGCTCGACCTGCTCGCCGACTGGGTGCCCGATGCGGCCGCGCGCGACCGCGTCTTCACCGAAAACGCCTACCGTCTTTACGGCTTCACGCCCGTTCGGGGCTGAGCTTTCACGCGCGCGACCGCCGCCCCTGACCGGAGGGCGGCGGTTGGATAAAAATCCTCTCATTATCCCCATTGGAACGCTTGCGAAGCCGGAAGGCGGACGCTATAAGCCGGGCCTCTTGTCGGAGTGTGGCTCAGCCCGGTAGAGCACTGCGTTCGGGACGCAGGGGTCGCAGGTTCGAATCCTGCCACTCCGACCAAGATTTTCGGCGAATTGCCGCCTTTTCCCGATCCCTTCACATTCAGCAGCATCGTTCAGCATCATCGTGACGCGGTCGCCGCCGGTGCGAGGTTTTGGGCTTCGCTGCGCCGGCCTGGGACTCACCAGGCGCCGCGACGGGAATCGATCTGGGTGAAGTCGATCGGGCTCGGCTCGCCGACCTTGGGCGGGGGCGGCGGCTTCTGTGGCTGGGCGCCGCGCTGCTTGGCGGCCTTCAGGATGGCATCGGCCAACGGCCCGGCCTTCACCGGGCCGGTCTGTTGCGGCTGGCCGTTGGGCCCCGGCGGAGGCTGCAGCGCCACCGGCTGATCGAGCCGGCCGGGCCGGACGCGGACGCCGGCCACGATGCCGCGCTCGGCGTCGAACGCGCATTCATACGACACCCGCACCCACTCCTTCTGCGGCGACAGGAAGCGGATCGAGTCGCCGCGATAGTTGACGATCGCGTTGTCCGGCTTGGATGGATCGGCCTGCTGGAAAATGCCGGCGAACGGCCTGCTGATCCATTCGAAGTCACCCGGTGCCTGCGCCTCGATCTTGCGGGCGCAGATCGCCGAGGCTCTCTCGTTGTTGGCGCGGACGCACGCCTCCGGACATTTCGGCGAATCGGCGGTCGCCGGCGCCGCGCCGGCCGGTCGCTGGGGGGCGGGGGCGGCGGCGGGCGCCCGGGCCGGCTGTGAAGACTGTGCATGAGCCGCGCCGACCACGCTCCAGGCCAATGCTGCCGCATAGATCAAAAGGAACATCTTGTTACCACCCACGGTTGGGCGTGTAGTTGTTTTCTAGTCTGGAATTTCCGAAGACGCGAGTCCGATCTTGCTACGCCCTCCGCGTATGAACGCTTATTACTTATCATGCAGCAGCTAATCGCTTTTGAGGGTGGTGATTATACTGTTCTATTTCGGGATGACTATTCAATTACTTGAAAGTGTATAGATCACTCATCGAGTGTACAGCGTAAAAACCGTGAGTGCATCATAATGATACAACTTAATCATTGTCTAAGCTTTGGACTCCTCCTAATAACGCGATATTCCATCCGGCAGCAGACCCGATGGAAGTACGGCATTGATCTTTCAACAGGGGAGTATTTGTCGATGAGGCGTAATCTATTCTTTGCAACGGTGAGCGTTCTGACGCTGACTGCGAGTGCTGCGTTGGCGGATAGCAACGTGGTGATTCTGAACCAGTATGACGCCAGTCAACACGCCGCGATCGAGCAATTCAATTCGGGTAACTCTGTCGGCACCTATAATGGTTGGTCTGGCTTCGAGCAGAACAACGGTGGCCTTGCGGGCAACAACGTTCTCACAGTCTCGCAGACCGGCACCGGCAACAGCGTCGGTCGCGACACCAAGGGCATCCAGTCCGGCGCCGGTAACTCAGCCGATATTGCGCAGGCTGGCGTCAGCAGCGATGTCGAATTGCAGCAGTTCGGTACCAACAACGGTTCCGTGCCGGCCGGCTGGAACTGGACCAATGACTCGGGTGTGTTCAACAAGATTGTTCAGGATTCCTCGTCGGTCGGCAGCAAGGTGTCCGTCGTCCAGAACGGCGAGAACAACGTCTTCAGCATCAAGCAGGGCAATACGAGCAACAACACGTCGGTCACGCAGACCGGCAAATGGGCTATGGCCTACGTCCGCCAGGGCCTTGGTGCCGCCGAGACCGACGGGGCGACAAGCGTCCAAATGCCGTTCGGTGGCAACTACAACGTTGCCACGATTTCGCAGAACAGTGCCGGCCTGAATTATGCCGTTGCCGTTCAGGGTGGTGGCGATTCGAATTCGCTCGGAATCTACCAGAATGGCGATCTGCTCGGGGCCAATGCCTGGCAGGAGGGCGCCGGCAATGTCTTCAGTTCCAATCAGTCGGGCGTCGGGAACACCATCGGCATCACCGGGGGAATCTACGGCTCGGATACTCCGATTAAGCAGAAGGGTAACGGTAACTCGTACGTGTCCAACCAGAGCGGCAGCAACAACACCGCAAATGGAACACAGACGGGCGACGTGAACTTCGTTTTCAACAACCAGGGCGGCACCAACAATTCGATCGCTGGTTCGCAGACTAACAACAATAATAATGTCAACAATAGTCAGTTTGGATCGTACAGCAAGCTGACGTATACGCAGACCAACAGCGGCGGCGCAACCAACTACATTGTCAACATTCAGAACGGTGCTGGGACGGTGGGTTCGCAGAACACTGCGGTCGTCGAGCAGAGTGGCTTCGGCCTGTACAGCAGCGGCCAGCAGTCTGGTGGCGATGGCAATTCCGCGAGCGTCACGCAGGGCGGTTCGCTCCACGCGAGCTACTACGTCCAGAGCGGCGCAACGAACACGATTGTTGTCGCCCAAACTGGCGCGGGTAATTACTCGAACCTCAATCAGACCGGCACCGGCAACTACGCCAGCATCAAGCAGCACTAGTGCCCGGCTGAAGCCCTGAAAGCGGGGCGTTCGCGCCTCGCTTTCCTCCTGGAAGTGGAGCGACCGGACATGTCCGGTCGCCGATCTTCCGGTGTTCGCGTCGCGGAGAGTCGAATGGCTGTGGATCAAGTCCCGCCGGTCGTCCAGTGCGAGGTCGAGGCTGCGGTCAGCGGCGGCCACGTCACCTTGCAGGGGGTGATCACTGCGGTACGCGACGGTGCCGGCAGCTACAAGCTGGCCGTCGACAAGGCCGGCGCCGCCGGTACCTCCCGCATCAAGCAGGCAGGCGCGTTCACCGCCATCGCCGAGCAACGCGTGACCGTCGGCAATGTCGTGCTCGATTACAGCAGCGCCAACCGATATGCCGCCAGACTGGACGTGTCGTTCGGCAGCGTCACCATCCAATGCAATCTCGATCCGGAGACTGTCAAATGAACCCGTCGATGCGAGCAGCCGTGCCTCGGGTAGCTGGGGCGATGCTTGGTCTCGTCGCGCTGGCCGGTATGGCATCTGCGCAGCCGGCCGATCTCTACACTGATTTCTCCGGCTATCTGGTGAGCCGGACGCTGCAGGGACCGGTCGCCGACGGTGCGTTGCCGAGCGGCGGCCACAACACCGCGATTGTCAGCCAGACCGGCAACGCCAACTCCGTGACGTCAGACGTGCGCGGCTCGTTGAACGTGACGCTGCAGTCGCAGCTCGGCTCCGGCAATGAGTCCAGCTTCGCCGTGAACGGCAATCAGAACGTGCTGCACAACAGCCAGATCGGCGACAACAACAGCGCCAGGATCGACGTCACCGGCAACCGCAACGCCTACAGCAGCACCCAGATCGGCAGCAATCTCAGCTATGGCCTCAGCCAGATCGGCAACAATGGCGGGGCCGTGATCGTGCAAATGGGAGGTCATCGATGAGATACGTGGGCATTCTCACCGCCTTGGCGCTGTGTGTCGGCGCGGCAGAAGCGGACGCGGGCAGTCTGGTCTACACCCCGACCAATCCGGCGTTCGGCGGCAGTCCGCTCAACGGATCGTGGCAGATGCAGCAGGCGACTGCGGGCAATCACTTCAACCGCGCCGCTCCGACCAGCGGGGCGCAACAGATGACGCAGTCGCAGATTTTCGCCCAGCAACTGCAGAGCCAGCTCTACGCCTCGCTCGCCAACCAGGTGACGCAGGCCATCTTCGGCGCCAACGCCCAGCAGAGCGGCACATTCAGCTTCCAGGGCACGACCATCAGCTTCGCCAAGGTCGACGGTCAGACCAACATCACCATCAACGATGGTTCGACCATCACCCAGATCAGTCTGCCGACCGTGACGCATTGATCCGACCTGGACGTATTCCGGCGTTCAGCCAAGTTTGTTTGAGGATATTTCGCGTGACACGCTATTTCAGATCGATCATTGGCCTCGCCGCAGTGGCGGTTTTGCTGGCCGGGTGCTCGCGCCCCGGTCATCGCGATGCCTTCTTCGAAGAACCGCCTGTGGTGACGCCGCCGTCTCCGACCGCTGTCAATCTCGAGACGTTGCCGCCGCCTCAACAGAAGATCGACGTGGCGATCTATCAATTCCCCGACCTTACCGGCAAGAACGAGCCCAATGACAACGTTGCGGTGTTCTCCCGCGCCGTGACCCAGGGCGGCGCCGGATTGGCGATCGATGCGCTGAAGCGCGCCGGCGGAGGGACCTGGTTCCGTGTCGTGGAGCGCAACGGCCTCAACAACCTGCTCCAGGAGCGTCAGTTGGTCCGGGCCACGCGCCAGGAATTCGACCGCGACCGCGCCAAGCCGTTGCCACCGATGCGGTTCGCCGGCCTTCTGATCGAGGGCGGCATCGTCGCCTTCGACGCCAACTACATGACCGGGGGCATCGGCGCCAACTATCTGGGCATCGGTGCAGACACCAAGTTCCGACGGGATATGGTGACCGTCGGCCTGCGCGTCGCTTCGGTGCAGAGCGGCGAGGTGCTGACCAGCATCACCACCACCAAGACGGTGTATTCGGTGTCGCTGCAGGGCAACACCTACAAATACGTGGCGCTCGACAAGCTGCTGCAGATCGAGGCCGGCATCACCCGCAGCGAGCCGACCCAGCTTGCGGTGCGACAGGCGATCGACCTCGCCGTGTACTCCACCATCATGGAGGGCGCTCGGCAGAAGCTGTGGCGCTTCGCCGATCCGGTGATGGAGGCCAAGCTGATCCGCGACTATCTCGATCGCGACAAACCGCAGCCGGCGTTCATGAAGCCGTACCTCACCAAGGAGGAGCGCATCGAAGCCGAGCAGGTCGACCGTTCGCCGGAATGGGCACCGCGGAGCTGATCATGGCGGCGCGCGCTACTCTCGCCTGGCTGGCAACTGCGGCACTCGCCGCCGTCGCGGCCGTTGCGAGCTGCGGCGGGGCGACGGCGCAACAGCGCATCGCCGATGCCGGTGGCCTGGTCGTGGCCGCGCGCTTTGGCGAATCGTCGTTCGATGCGCCCGTCGCGGCGACGGCGCCATGGGCGCCGGTGATCGCGCAGGCAGCCCAGCAGCACGGCCTGCCGCCTGCATTCCTGACCCGGTTGCTCAATCAGGAAAGCACGATGTTCACGCTTGCGGTGAGCCGCGCCGGAGCCATGGGGATCGCCCAGTTCATGCCCTGCACAGCAGCCGAGCGCGGGCTCGACGATCCGTTCGATCCGCTCAAGGCGATCCCGGCTGCGGCGCGCTATCTCGCCGACCTGCGCCGCCAGTTCGGAAATCTCGGCCTCGCCGCCGCGGCCTACAATGCCGGCGCCGGCCGGGTGTCGGCGTGGCTGCGCGGCACCTCGGAGCTGCCGGCCGAGACGCGCGACTATGTGCTGCGCATCACCGGCTTCAGCGCCGAGGATTGGGCAGCCAACCGCGCCGATGCGTCGAGGATCACCGACGCCGCCCCCGCACGGCCGTCGATCGTCTCACGAAAAATCGCCGCGACGACGAGCCCGACCGCCATGGCCGCGCGACCGGTCGCGCCACGCTCTGCGCCGGGCCGCGGCCCCGCGAAGAAGCCGACTGCGGAAGCAGAAATGTGTGCGTCGGTCGCCGCTGGCGGCCGCGGCTGCATCGTGCAGGCGACATATTGACAGCCGGTCCGGCCGGTCACGGCTGCCGGGGGCGCTTGCGCTTCGGCTTCTTGGTCTTGGTGTTGCGATAGTAGTCGCGCTCGCGCTTGAGCAGCGGCGAAACATCGCCCCGCGGCGGTGGCGTCTCGGAATACGTGGTGACGCCCTGCTGCTTCTCGATGCAGCGGCGCAACGCGGTCGGGTCGGTCAGCAATGTGCAATCATTGACCGCGCCGGGGTTGGGTGAGAGCTGGGCCTGCGCCGGGGCGGCAAGCAGCAAAGTGGCGCCGATCAGCAGCGATTTCCGTAAGCAAGACATCGCGTTGGAGTCCCCGACGAATTCGGCCAGCATAGCCGAAGATGGCAGCGGTGACACTTCGCAAATTCAACAAGGTATCAGTAGCATTGCACCGCCAGCCGGTCGGGATTGTCATTAGATCAGCGCGAGTGCTTCATCCGCTGAATCAACGCGAATCGGCGACCGCCGCCGCCACCGAAGTTGTGAGCGATCATCGCCGGGACGCCGTCAAGGCCAGGTTCGGTTCCCGTCGGAACAACTCACGCATCGCGGACATTGACCCCCGAACAGGAGGTTCGAATGTCCAACCGGTTTCGTATCGCTTCGCTGGTCTACATGATGACCAATGCCGTGCTGTTCGGCATCGGTATCGTCGCCGTGCTGACGATCCCGGCGCTCGCACAGAACGCAATGGCATGGGTTCCCGCGGCGGTCGCGGCAAGCTTCATTCTGGCAGCGCCGGTGGCTTGGTGGATCGCTCCGCGGCTGCGCGCCCGCTATTGGCGCCACCGCGACGGCGACGTCATTTCCGGCCCTTCCACGGCGACCGAAAATCCCTGAGCCGGGGGAGACCTCCGGGCCTAATTCCGGACGCCGCCTCGGCACCTCGACGCCTTGCTTCCGGTCCCGGATCCCTCGCTGTCCCGGGATCGCGGCAAAACGCGGCTGTTCGCCGCTGCCGACGATTGATAGAGATCAACCGAGCGCTGGCTGGTCGGCCGATATCTCGGCAGGTCCAGCGTGAACCCGGTTGGTCGCGATGAGCTTGCCTGAGGTAGATTGGTTGCGGGGCTTTCCGGCGCTCGCCGGGTTGTCGGACGAGGAGCGGAGTCCGCTCGCCGGTGCGGCGATGGCGATGAGCCTGCCGGCCGGCGCCTCGGTGTTCGCCCCTGACCAGCCCTGCGGCATGTTCATCCTGGTCTGCCGCGGCACCGTCCGGGTGTTTCAGCTCGATGCCGAGGGCAACGAGATCGTGCTGTATCGGCTCGGTCCCGGCAGCATCTGCATTCTCACCACCCTGGCGCTGCTCGCCTCCGACAGTTACAGCGCGTTCGCGGTGACCGAGAGCCCGGTCGAAGCGGTGGGGCTGCCGGCCGCGACCTTCCACGAGCTGATGGGAAGCTCGGCGCAGTTCCGCAGCTTCGTGTTCAACGCCCAGGCCGCCCGGATGGCGGATCTGATGGCGGTGATCCAGAACGTCGCGTTCGCCTCGATCGAAACCCGGCTGGCATCGCGCCTGCTGGCGCTGGCCGCGGACGATCGCGAATTGTCGATCACCCACGCTCAGCTCGCGGCTGAAATCGGCACCGCGCGCGAAGTCGTCAGCCGGCATCTGAAGACGTTCGAGCGGCGCGGCTGGGTCAATCTCGGTCGCGGCCGCGTCGAGCTGCGCAACGCGGCGCCGTTGCGGGCGGCCGCGCGATCGGGGCATTGAACGTTAGACGGATCGGCCGCGGCCGGTGACTTGGTCACAGACCGTGCCCCCTGCGCGCCCTAGAACCAGCGTGTCACTCAACCGAGCGAGGGGAAACGAAGATGACTGTGAACATGGGAATGATCGATCGTGTGCTGCGTGCCATCGTCGGTGCCGGCCTGATCTATTGGGCGTTGACCGGCGGTCCGATCTGGGCCTGGATCGGCGTCGTGCCGCTGCTGACCGCTGCGATCGGTTTCTGCCCGGCCTACACGCTGTTCGGCATCAAGACCTGCTCGACCAAGTCCTGACGCCTCGGCACTCCATAATTGCTCCCGGGATCAGGCGCCGCCTCGATCCCGGGAGCGTTGTTTTTGCACAGGTGAAACCATGCACAAGAACTGGATCGATCTGACCGGCGAGCTGTCGGTGGCGTTGCGCGAAGTCCGCACCGGTGCGCCGGACGTGATGAAGGGCTTCTCGGCGATCGCGCAGGCGGCGCTCAAGGCCAACGCGCTGGATACCAAAACCAAGGAGCTGATCGCGCTCGCGATCTCGGTCGCGACGCGCTGCGACGGTTGCATCGGGTTTCATGCCGAAGCCGCGGTGAAGCACGGCGCGACCCGCGACGAGGTGATGGAGACCATGGGCATGGCGATCTACATGGGCGCCGGCCCCAGCGTGATGTACGCTGCCCAGGCGGTCGAGGCCTACGATCAGTTCGTCAAGAAGAAGGCGGCGGCGGCTTCGCCTGCGGAGTAACCGCCGACCGCCGCCGAATCGCGGAATTCCGCTGTGCGGTAGAGAATTTCGCGCAAGGCGGCCGCTTCGGCGGCGCGCCTTGCGTCCCTGCCCGCGCTGCGTCATATGGTCGGGTCCTGTTTCAGAGATCCGACCATGGCGCACCCCATTCAAGACGTTCTGCAAGCCTTCGCCGCCGGCGAAATCGTCGTCGTCACCGATGACGACGATCGTGAGGGAGAAGGCGATCTGGTGGTCGCCGCCTCGCTGTGCACCGCGGAGAAGATGGCGTTCATCATCCGCCACACCTCGGGCATCGTCTGCGCCCCCATCACCATGGACGACGCGCGGCGGCTGCGGCTCGATCCGATGGTCGCGCACAACGACAGCAACCACACCACCGCCTTCACGGTTTCGATCGACTACAAGCCGGACAACGGCACCGGCATCTCGGCGGACGAGCGCGCCTCGTGCTGCCGCGCGCTGGCCAATCCCAATGCCGGCGCCGCCGACTTCGCCCGCCCGGGCCACATCTTCCCGCTGATCGCGCGTGACGGCGGCGTGCTGCTGCGCTCCGGCCACACCGAAGCCGCGGTCGATCTGTGCAAGCTCGCCGGCCTGCCGCCGGTCGGCGTCATCAGCGAACTGATGAACGACGACGGCACCGTCACCAAGGGCGCGCAGGTCGTCGAATTCGCCAAGAAGCACGGTCTCAAGCTGGTCACCATCGCCGACCTGATCGCGCATCGCCAGGCGCGAGAGAAGCTGATCGAACGCGTTGCGACGTTTCCGATCGACAGCCCGATCGGTCCGATGCAGGGCTATGCCTACCGCTCGCCGTTCGACGAGATCGCCCACGTCGCCTGCGTCTACAACGGTATCGGCGACGGCAAGAACGTGCTGACCCGGTTCCACAAGCCGAACATCGTCAAGGAGATCTTCACCGGCCCGCGGCGGATGCAGGCGGTGCTCGATCACTTCAAGACGAACGGCTCCGGCGTGCTGATCTATCTGCGCGACGGCGCCGCCGGCGTGCCGGTCGCGCCGATCGACGAGCCGAAATCGGCGGAAGCCGATCGGCATCGGCAATGGCGTGAGATCGGCGTCGGCGCGCAGATCCTGCGCGACCTCGGCGTCTCCTCGATCAGGCACCTCACCACCTCGCAGATCGAATACAAGGGCCTGTCCGGTTTCGGCATCGAGATCGTCGGCAACGAGCACCTTGAAGGCACCTGACCGAGGTCTTACCCTCCCCATCAACGTCGCCAGACGCGGCAAGGTCTGAAAGGGCAATCGATGAGCGTGCGCGCGCAAACCAAGGACAAGCCGGCTCCGGCGAGCTTCAAGTGGGACGATCCGCTGCTGCTGGAAGATCAGCTCACCGAAGACGAGCGGATGATCCGTGATACCGCGCGCGCCTACGCTCAGGACAAGCTGCTGCCGCGGGTGTCGCAGGCGTATCTCGAAGAGAAGACCGACCGCGAGATCTTCAACGAGATGGGGTCGCTCGGCCTGATCGGCATCACGCTGCCGGAGGAATACGGCTGCGCCAACGCCAGCTACGTTGCCTACGGTCTCGTCGCGCGCGAGATCGAGCGGGTCGACAGCGGTTATCGCTCGATGAACAGCGTGCAGTCGTCGCTGGTGATGTATCCGATCTACGCCTACGGCGACGAAAACCAGCGCAAGAAGTATCTGCCCAAGCTCGCCTCCGGCGAGTGGGTCGGCTGCTTCGGCCTCACCGAGCCGGACGCCGGCTCCGATCCCGGCGGCATGAAGACCAAGGCCGAGAAGGTCGCCGACGGCTATCGCCTCACCGGCAGCAAGATGTGGATCTCGAACGCGCCGATCGCCGACGTGTTCGTGGTGTGGGCGAAGTCCGCCGCCCACGACAATCAGATCCGCGGCTTCGTCCTCGAGAAGGGCATGAAGGGCCTGTCGGCGCCGAAGGTCGGCGGCAAGCTGTCGCTTCGCGCCTCGATCACCGGCGAGATCGTGATGGACGGTGTGGTGGTGCCGGAAGAGAATCTGCTGCCCAACGTCTCCGGTCTCAAGGGGCCGTTCGGCTGCCTCAACCGCGCCCGCTACGGCATCTCCTGGGGCGCGATGGGCGCCGCCGAAGACTGCTTCCACCGCGCCCGGCAGTACACGCTCGACCGCAAGCAGTTCAACCGTCCGCTCGCCGCGACCCAGTTGGTGCAGAAGAAGCTCGCCGACATGGAAACCGAGATCACCCTCGGCCTGCAGGCCAGCTTGCGCGTCGGACGGCTGATGGACGAAGGCAAGATGGCGCCGGAGATGATCTCGATCGTCAAGCGCAACAATTGCGGCAAGGCGCTCGACATCGCCCGGATGGCCCGCGATATGCACGGCGGCAACGGCATCCAGATCGAGTATCACGTGATGCGCCACGCCCAGAACCTCGAGACGGTGAACACCTACGAGGGTACCCACGACGTCCACGCGCTGATTTTGGGCCGGGCGATCACCGGGCTGCAGGCGTTCGCGTAAGGCGTGGCGTAAGTCCGCGTCCTTCGTTCCGCGCTCTGCCGTCATCGCCCGCGAAAGCGGGCGACCCAGTATCCCGGGGCGTTCGCTATATGCGATGGCGGTGAGTACTGGATCCCCGCATGCGCGGGGATGACCACCCCGGTGAGGGGGGAAGAACAAACAACAATCAAACTGGTTGGAAACGCCATGAGCGACGAGAATCGCCCCGAGGACGACGTTCCGTTCAATCGCGAGTTTGGATTGCAGCCGGGCGTCGTCGAGGAAATCCGTCCCGGCCTGCGCCGCGTGTTGTGCAACAACCCGTCGCCGTTCACCTTCACCGGCACCGTCAGCTACATCGTCGGCCGCGGTAAGGTCGCGATCATCGATCCGGGGCCGGCGGACGAGGCGCACACCAATGCACTGCTCGACGCGGTGAAGGGCGAGACCGTCACCCATATCCTGGTCACCCACACCCACAAGGATCACTCACCCGGCACGCCGCTGATCAAGCAGGCGACCGGCGCCACGGTCTATGCCGAGGGGCCGCATCGGGCGTCGCGGCCGTATTTCGAGAGCGAGACGGTGTCGACCGAATCCGGCGCCGACCGCAACTTCAAGCCCGACGTCACGATCCGCGACGGCGACGTGATCGAGGGCGACGGCTGGACCATCGAGTCGGTGGCGACGCCCGGCCACACCGCCAACCACATGTCATTTGCTTGGCGCGAGGGCGATGCGCTGTTCGTCGGCGATCACATCATGGGCTGGTCGACCACCATCGTGGCGCCGCCCGACGGCTCGATGCCGGACTACATGGCGTCGCTTGACCGGCTGATCGGGCGCGATGAACAGCTTTATCTGTCCGGCCACGGCGCCGAGATTCCCGAAGGCCCGCGCTACTCCCGCTTCCTGAAGCGCCACCGGCTGGCGCGCGAAGCCTCGATCCTGCACCGCCTCGGCAAGGGCGAGACCGACATCCCCAGCATGGTGCGGGCGATCTATATCGGCATCGACCCGCGACTGATGAGCGCCGCCGGCTATTCGGTGCTGGCGCATCTGGAAGATCTGGTGATGCGCGGCGTCGTCGCCACCGAAGGCGACCCGGTGATCAGCGGCCGCTACCGGCTGGCCGGTTAGCAGCCGCCTCTGCTCACAGCTTGTAGGCGGTACGGAAGCCGCCCCAGTGGCGGCCGCGGACCCGCACCGGCACGTCGATCTCGCGCATCATCACGGTCTGGCCGCCGCCCATGTCGCGGGCGTAGCTCTGGATCAGGAACGAGCGGGTGTTGCGGCCGGCCGCGAGCCCGGCCGGATCGTTGAAGATCCGGCGGTTGCGGGAGTTGGCGGTGTTGAAGGCGACGTCGCCCGGCCGCTGCGGCTGCGAATACAGTCTGTTGTGCACCGGCAGATAGCCGTTGCGGTCGATCATCACGCAGAACGCCATCCGCTGATCCTTGGCCAGAAACGCTTCCTGGAACGGCGGCAACGCGCGGTCGGCCCAATCGAGATATTGCGTGCGGTACTGCTTCGGGTCGGTGCCGGCGATCTCGACGTAGTTGTCGTCGAACATCTGCTCCACCGTCAGCGCGCCCGAGGTGATGCCGCGTTCGAAGATCTTGGCAAGCTCGTGCCCGGCCTCGATCGCGCGGGTGACGAATTCGGTGTTCTCGTCGCGGATCGCCCACAGCCGGTCCTCGATCCGCTCCTGCAGGCCGGCGTCGGGTGCGACGAACCGCGCCAGCGCGCCGGCCTTGCCGTGCTCTGCGATGCGGACGCGGCACGCGCCCACGTCCTGCAACTCGGCCGCAAAGGTCTGGCCGACCGCCAGCGCGGCGGCAGCCGGGCCGCTGATCAGCACACCCTCCATCGAGATCTCATACGCCGGCGCGGTAATCCTGCCGCGCGGCGTGTCGAGCTCGATCTGCAGGTGGCACGGCAGCTTCTCGCGCCGCCGCGCATCCTCGCGGTCGCCGAGCTTGAGCAGGACTGCGGTGCGCGCCCGCAGCTTCTCGGCGAAGTTGGTGACGTTCTGGCCGGCGCGCGCGACCTCGTCGCCGTGCTGTTCGGCCTCGCGGGTGGCGCTGTCGATTTCCGCAGCGCTGTCGCCGACCGAGGCGATGAACGTCGATGCCGAGGTGGCGTTGTCGGCGATGTCGCCGGTGGTGGCGTTCTGCTCGGCGACCGCACCGTTGACGTTGTCGAACACCGGCCGGATCGCCGCGATTGCGCTGGTGATGCGGTGGACGGCATCGGCCGAACTGGAGGCGTCGCGCTGCAGCGCGTCGATCTTGCGCTTGATTTCCTCGGTGGCCTCCTGGGTTTGCACCGCCAGCGCCTTGACCTCGGTCGCCACCACCGCGAAGCCCCGCCCCGCCGCGCCGGCGCGGGCCGCCTCGATCGTCGAATTCAAAGCCAGCAACGTGGTCTGTCGGGCGATCTGGGAGATCAGATTGACGACGTTGCCGATCGCCGCCGACGAATCGCGCAGCCGCTCGACATTGGCGGTGGCTTCATTGGCGGCGGCGCAGGCGTCGTCGGCGAGTTGGGACGCCTGGCGGACCTGGGCACCGATGCCGTGAGCGGAGTCGGTGAACTTGTCGGCGGCCTGCGAAAACGAGCTGGCGGTCGCCTGTGCGGCGCTGGTGCGGCCGGTGAGGGCGTCGGTGCGCTCGCGAATGGTGTGCAGCGTGGCGGTGGTCGATTCCACGCCGGTCGTCACCGAATGGGCGGCACGCTCGAGCTGGCGAATCAGCGAGCCGAGCTCGAGTTCCAACAGCTCCAGCATCTCGCGCGCCGAATCGGCCTCTGCGACCGCGGCGGCCGGCTCGGCCGCTCCGGGCGCCGCGACGGCGGCCACGGCAGGCGCGGCGATGGCCGGCTGCCGCTTGCGAAATAGGCCGATGGCCATGGTTCCTCCCGCAGAACTAGAATATGGTCGGCTACTCTCGCGTGCCCTCGTGAAGTTACGGTTAAATTTTCTTTCGGTGGAATTTCGGGGGTCACGGTCAGCGGTTGCGGCAAGTCTTTGATTTTGGCGGATGCGCCGCTTATAACCCCGCGCCGCAGCCCTAAATTCCAACGGATCGACCCGCGAGAGAGAGCGCATGGCCGGACATTCGCAATTCAAGAACATCATGCACCGCAAGGGCCGGCAGGACGCGCAGCGGTCCAAGCTGTTCAGCAAGCTCGCCCGCGAAATCACCGTCGCCGCCAAGCTCGGCACTCCCGACCCGGCGATGAACCCGCGGCTGCGCGCCGCGGTGCTGGCGGCGCGCGCGGAAAACATGCCGAAGGACAACATCGAGCGCGCGATCAAGAAGGCGATCGGCGGCGACTCGGAGAACTACGACGAGATCCGCTACGAGGGTTATGGTCCCGGCGGCGTCGCGGTGATCGTCGAGGCGCTGACCGACAATCGCAACCGCGCCGCGTCCGACATCCGCTCGTTCTTCACCAAGTCCGGCGGCAACCTCGGCGAAACCGGCTCGGTGTCGTTCATGTTCGACCGCACCGGGATCATCGAATACGACGCCGACAAGGCCTCCGCCGACGACATGCTCGATGCCGCGATCGAAGCCGGCGCCGACGACGTGGTGTCGTCGGAATCCGGCCACGAGGTCTATGCCTCGCAGGAGACCTTCCGCGACGTCGCCAAGGCGCTCGAAGCCAAATTCGGCGAAGCCCGCAAGGCGGCGGTGATCTGGAAGCCGCAGAACACGGTCGCGGTCGACGACGAGACCGGCGAGAAGCTGTTCAAGCTGATGGATGCGCTGAACGACCACGACGACGTTCAGAACGTCTACGCCAATTTCGAGGTCTCGGACGCCCTGATGGCGAAGATGGCGGGGTGAGGCTGCCATCTGAGACTTGCTTTGGCGGGGTGCGTTCGCCCCAAATTCTCCCGTCATCGCCCGGCTCGACCGGGCGACCTAGTATTCCAGTGCGTTGCCGATAGAGCGGGGCCGTCGCTGCGGCCAAATGCCAGTGCTCTGGAATACTGGATCCCCGCCTGCGCGGGGATGACGGCTGAGAGTGGGGCTGTGGCAGTGCCTCACGCTGGGGACGGCGTTTCCCCCGTCCCCCGTTTCTGTTTCGTTCACGTCTATATGGCGTTATCACTGCGCCATGAGCCAGCCCTCGATTCGCAGCGTCCGTATTCTCGGGATCGACCCCGGCCTCCGCCGCACCGGCTGGGGCGTGGTCGAGAGCGAGGGCAATCGGCTGGTCTATGTGGCGTGCGGCTCTGTGGAGCCGCGGGACACGCTGCCGCTGGCCGAGCGGCTGCTGGCGATCCATGACGGGCTCGCCAAGGTGCTGGCCGCCCACGCGCCGGCCGAGGCCGCGGTCGAGCAGACCTTCGTCAACAAGGACGGCGCCGCGACGCTGAAGCTCGGCCAGGCGCGCGGCGTGGCGATGCTGGTGCCGGCAATGCACGGTCTGCTGGTCGCCGAATACGCGCCCAATCTCGTCAAGAAGACGGTGGTCGGCGCCGGCCACGCCGACAAGACCCAGATCCAGATGATGCTGAAGATCCTGCTGCCCAAGGCCGAGCCGAAAACCGCCGACGCCGCCGACGCTCTCGCCATCGCCATCACCCACGCCCATCACCGCGTCGCCACGCAGCGGCTGAAGGCGGTGAGCGCATGAGGATGTTTGGAGCAATGCCTCTCCCCGCACACATCGCGCCCCCTCTCCCGCTTGCGGGAGAGGGCTGGGGTGAGGGCGACGCGAGCACCGTGCTCGGGGCCCCCCACCCCCGACCCCTCCCCGCAAGGGGGAGGGGAGCAGAGATGCTGCGCGCCGGGGCCGCCCCATGATCGGAAAGCTCAAGGGCGTCGTCGATTCCTACGGCGAGGACTATGTGATCCTCGATGTGCAGGGCGTTGGTTATCAGGTGCATTGCGCCAGCCGCACTCTGCAGGCGCTGCCGTCGCCGGGCGAGGCGGCGGTGCTGTCGATCGAGACCTATGTGCGAGAAGACCAGATCAAGCTGTTCGGCTTCCGCACCGATACCGAGCGCGAGTGGTTCCGCCTCTTGCAGACGGTGCAGAGCGTCGGCGCGAAGGTGGCGCTGGCCGTGCTGTCGACGCTGCCGCCGCACGACCTCGCCAATGCGATCGCGTTGCGTGACAAAGCCGCGGTGGCGCGCACGCCCGGCGTCGGGCCGAAGGTCGCCGAGCGCATCGTCACCGAGCTTAAGGACAAGGTGCCGGCGCTCGGCAACGTCGATCCGGCGGTGGTGCATCTGTCCGGCGCGATCGACGACAACACCGCGCCGCGCGCCGTCGCCGACGCGATCTCTGCGCTGGTCAATCTCGGCTATGGCCAGCCGCAGGCGGCGGCGGCTGTCGCTGCGGCGTCGCGCAGTGCCGGCGAGGACGCCGCGACCGCGCAACTGATCAAGCTCGGCCTGAAGGAGCTGTCGAAGTGAGTATCACCGACACCGACCGCGCGCTGATCGATGCCGCGATCGAAGCGATTACCAAGCGCTATCGCAACGACTGGCAGGAGGTCGGTGCCGCGCTGCTGACCCGCACCGGCCGGCGCTATGTCGCGGTCAATCTCGACGCGTATCTGGGCCGCATGGCGGTGTGCGCCGAGGCGGTCGCGCTGGGGCAGGTAATCACCGAATTGGGCGAGGCCGGCATCGACACCATCGTGGCGGTGCGCCACCCCAAGCCGCACGAGTCCAATCGCGAGGTCCGCGTGGTGTCGCCCTGCGGCGCCTGCCGCGAATTGATCTGGGATTACGACCGCAACGCCCGCGTGCTGGTGCCCGGGCCCGACGGCGTCGAAGCGGTCGGGATCAGCGAGCTGCTGCCGAACAAATACAGCCGGGAGCGGGTGCTGTGAGCGTGTTGGCCGAAGTCCTCTCCCCGCGCACAGCGCGCTCCCTCTCCCGCCTGCGGGAGAGGGCTGGGGTGAGGGCGCCGCAGGCACAATGCTCGTGGCCCCCCACCCCCGACCCCTCCCCGCAGGGGGGAGGGGAGAACAGGCGCTGCGGCGTGGTACACTTCCCCAATGACTGATCCCTCCCGCCTCGTCACCCCCGAGCGCCGCGGCGATGATCTTGGCGATGCGGCGCTGCGGCCGCAGAATTTGTCCGAGTTCGTCGGCCAGCAGCAAGCGCGCGCCAATCTGCAGGTGTTCATCGACGCCGCGCGCAAGCGCAAGGAAGCGCTCGATCATGTGCTGTTCGTCGGCCCGCCCGGTCTCGGCAAGACCACGCTGGCGCAGATCGTCGCCCGCGAGCTCGGCGTCGGGTTTCGCGCCACCTCCGGCCCGGTGATCGCCAAGGCCGGCGATCTCGCCGCGCTGCTGACCAATCTCGAAGAACGCGACGTGCTGTTCATCGACGAGATCCACCGCCTCAGCCCGTCGGTCGAGGAGGTGCTGTATCCGGCGATGGAGGATTTCCAGCTCGACCTGATCATCGGCGAGGGCCCGGCGGCGCGCTCGGTGAAGATCGACCTGTCGAAGTTCACGCTGGTCGGCGCGACAACGCGCGCTGGCCTCTTGACCAATCCGCTGCGCGACCGCTTCGGCATTCCGGTGCGGCTGAATTTTTACACGATCGACGAGCTCGAGAGCATCGTGCGGCGCGGTGCCCGCGTGCTCGGCACGCCGATCACCAATGACGGCGCCAACGAGATCGCCCGCCGCGCCCGCGGCACGCCGCGCATCGCCGGCCGGCTGCTGCGCCGGGTCCGCGACTTCGCCTCACACGCCGATGCCGAAGCGATCGACCGCGCCATCGCCGACCACGCCCTTCAGGCGCTGGAAGTCGACAGCGCCGGGCTGGACGCGATGGACCGGCGCTATCTCTCGACGATCGCGTTGAATTATGGCGGCGGCCCGGTCGGCGTCGAGACCATGGCGGCGGCGCTGTCCGAGCCGCGCGACGCGATCGAGGACATCATCGAGCCGTATCTGATCCAGTGCGGCTACCTGCAGCGCACCCCGCGCGGCCGCCTGCTCACCGACCACGCCTTCCGCCACCTCGGCCTTGCCGCCCCGTCGCGTGACCCGTCGCAGTTCGGGTTGTTCGGGGGGGAGGAGGAATAAAGGCGGCATAGAAATCGGCATCGGATGATGCTACATTTGATGCCGACGGAGGAGCCTCATGAGAACGACGATTGCCATCGACGATGAGTTGTTTGCGAAAGCTCAGAAATTTGCAGGCCTCGACGAAAAGTCCGCAGTGATCAAGACGGCGCTGCAGGCCTATGTCGAACGTGAAGCAGCGAGGCGACTTGCGCGCATGGGTGGGTCGATGCCCGATGCCAAGGCGCCCCCGCGTCGGCGCTCACCCAAATTCACCAACGACTGATGCTCCTGGTCGACACATCGATCTGGATCGACCATTTCCGCAAGGGAGACTCGACGCTCAGCGCCGCTCTTGGTCGGGAAGAGGTCCTGGTCCATGCTTTTGTTCTGGGCGAGTTAGCGCTGGGCCATAACGTTCACTTTGAGATGATCGCGACCGACCTTTCGGACCTTCCTCAAGCGACGATTGCGGTGCCTGGTGAGGTATTGCGGCTCATTTCGCGCGCCGAGCTGGCCGGCTCGGGAATCGGCTACGTGGATGCACATCTAGTCGCTTCGACGCTGCTGACGCCTGAGGCGCAGCTATGGACGCGCGATAAGAGATTAAAAGCGGTGGCCGATCGACTATCGATCTCCGCCCAAGTGGAGTGACGAGTTGCCCCACCCCCTCGACGGCGCCATCATCGACGGCGCTCACCACATGCATGTCCGGGTCTACTACGAAGACACCGACTTCTCCGGCATTGTCTATCACGCCAACTATCTGCGCTTCATGGAGCGCGGGCGAACCAACTACCTGCGGTTGCTTGGCGCGGCGCAGAGTGAGTTGTTCGAGGAGGCCGAAAACGAGACGCCGGGCTTCGCCTTCGTGGTGCGGGCGATGCAGCTCGACTTTCTCAGATCCGCCAAGATGGACGATCTGCTCGAGGTGATCACCCGGCCGATCGAAGTCCGCGGCGCTTCGATCACGATGCAGCAGCAGATCAAGCGCGGCGATCTCGTGCTGATGGAGGCCAAGGTCAAGGTTGCGTTCGTCTCCGGCGGTCGAGCCCGACCGATCCCGGTACCGCTGCGGCTCGCGATGAAGGCGGATGTTAACTGATCCTGTGTGCGGTTGCGTACCGGAGCTAGGGTGCCGGTCCGATTGATGGTAAACAGTTCGGGTCGCTCGTTTCATCCCCCCTGCGCCTGGATTGCCCATGACTGCTAAGCCCCATCGGATCGTGATCGTCGGCGGCGGTGCCGGCGGCCTGGAACTCGCCACGGCCCTCGGGGACAAATACGGAAAGTCGGATGCCGTTCGCGTCACCCTGGTCGATCGCAGCCGAACCCATATCTGGAAGCCGCTGCTGCATGCGATTGCGGCCGGCTCGCTGCGCCGCTCCCAGCACGAGCTGAACTATCTGGCCCAGGCGCATTGGCACGGCTTCCATTATCGCCTCGGCGAAATGAACGGCCTCGACCGCGCCCGCAAGGTGATCAAGCTGGCACCGGTGGTCGACGACGAGGGCCGCGAGATCAATCCGGAGAGCGAGCTCGGTTACGACACGCTGGTGATCGCGGTCGGCAGTGTCACCAATGATTTCGGCACCCCGGGGGCGCGCGAGCACGCGGTGCCGCTGGAGACGCCGGAGCAGGCGTCGCGCTTCAACAAGCGCATGGTCAATGCCTGTCTGCGCGCCCAGCATCAGCACACCCCGATCGAGCCCGGTCAGCTCCACGTTGCGATCATCGGCGCCGGTGCCACCGGCACCGAGCTCGCCGCCGAGCTGCATCACACCGCGCGCGAGATCATCGCCTACGGGCTCGACAAGATCGATCCCGAGCACGACCTCAAGATCGTGCTGATCGAAGCCGCGCCGCGGATTCTGCCGGCGCTGCCGCCGCGAATCTCGGACGCGACGCTCAAGCTGCTGCAAGACCTCGGCGTCGAGGTGCGGACCGGGGCTCGCGTGGCGGAAGTGCTCGATCATGCGGTCCGTCTCGCCGACGGCGAGGTCATTCCGTCGGAACTGGTGGTGTGGGCCGCCGGCGTGCGTGCGCCGGATTTCCTCAAGGAGATCGACGGGCTCGATACCAACCGGATCAACCAGCTCGTGGTCCGCCCGACGCTGCAGTCCACCCGGGACGACGACGTGTTCGGAATGGGCGACTGTGCCGCCTGTGCGATCCCCGGTTATGAGAACGGCATCCCGCCGCGGGCGCAGGCCGCCCATCAGGAGGCGGAGTTCATGCTGGAGCAGATCGAGAAGCGGCTGAAGGGCGAGCCGCTCGGCGAGTTCCGCTATCGGGATCTCGGCTCGCTGGTGTCGCTCGGCAAGTATTCGGCTGTCGGCAATCTGATGGGCTCGCTGGTCGGCAAGAGCTTCCTGATCGAAGGCTATTTCGCCCGCTTCATGTACAGCTCGCTGTATAAGATGCACGAAGCCGCGCTGTACGGCCGCGGCCGCACGCTGCTCAGCGTGCTGTCCGGCGCGACACGGCCCACCCCCACTGTGAAGCTGCATTAGCTTGCCAGGCGGCCTTCGGGCCGCCCCGGTGTCTCCCGGACAGCCTCTGTAGCCGCCGTCGGCTAGATTGGCCGCGTAACGGCTGATTCGGGCGCACAGGGAGGCGAAGCGTGACGAGGGGAGTGCAGCCGCGCGAGGTGCCGTTGATGGGGCAGGGCGAGCGCGATCTGCGGCTCGATTTCCTGCGCGGGGTCGGCCAATGGATGATCTTCGTCGATCACATCCCGTACAATTTCCTCAACTGGTTCACGCTGCGCAATTACGGCTTCTGCGACGCCGCCGAGTTCTTCGTCTACATCTCCGGCTATTCGATCGGCTTCGCCTACGGGCCAGCGGTGCGTGCAGGCGAAATGGTCGCCGCCACCAAGCGGCTGTGGACCCGCGCCGTGCAGCTCTATGTGGCTCACATCTTCCTGTTTCTGTTCTTCACCGCGCAGATCTCCCGCGCGGCGCGTCGTTTCGACAATCCGATGTACAAGGACGAGTTCAACGTCGCGCAGTTTCTCGCCAATCCCGACGTGATGATCCAGCAGGCGCTGTTGCTCACCTACAAGCCGGTCAATCTCGATGTGCTGCCGCTGTACATCGTGTTGGTCGTCGCCGCGCCGCTGATCTTGTGGGGGCTGCTGCGCAGGCCGACTCTGACGCTGGTGTGCTCGGGCCTGCTGTACTTCGTCTCCCGCCACTTCGGCTGGAATCTGCCGTCGTTTCCGGACGGGCATTGGTATTTCAACCCGTTCGCCTGGCAGTTCCTGTTCGTGTTCGGCATCTGGTGCGGCTTCGGCAACGGCCCGCAGATCCGTCCCTGGGTGAAGTCGCTGCCCAACCAGCTCTTGAGCTGGTGCATCGTGGTGGTGGCCCTGGTGATCGCGCTGTCGTGGAATTTCGAAGCGCTGTACGGCCTGGTGCCGGAGTCGATCGGCAAGATCCTGTATCCGATCGACAAGACCAGCCTGGCGCCGGTGCGGCTGATCCATTTCCTGGCACTGCTCGCGATCGTGGTGAAACTGCTGCCGCCGGATCTGCCGGCGCTGCGCTCGGAGTATCTGCGGCCGATCATCCTGTGCGGCCAGCGCTCGCTGCCGGTGTTCTGCTTCGGTGTGATCCTCGCTTTCACGGCGCATTGGATCCTGGTTCAGGTTTCGGGCAGCATCGCGATGCAGATCCTGGTCAGCGTCGGCGGCATCGGACTTCTGACCGGTGTCGCCTGGCTCGCCACCTGGTATCGAACTCTGCCGACCCTGGTGGCGGTCCCTCCCACAGTTCCGGTCGATCACGGTGAACCGAGGCGGGCGCACGCCGAAGCTGAAGCGAGCCCGGAGCCGCCCCGGCCAACGAACGAGCCGGACGGGCGCGCTTGACTCTCTGTACCGATCGGTACAGTCTCGCTGCGTTCCGTTCGCAGTGGAGAAGCCGTCATGTCGCGTCCGCCGTTGCCGCCGTTCAGCCGCGAGACCGCCGCCCAGAAGGTGCGGATGGCCGAAGACGCCTGGAATTCGCGTGATCCTGCGCGGGTGGCGCTCGCCTATACGCCAGACAGCCGCTGGCGGAATCGTGCCGAGTTTCTGCAAGGCCGTGACGCGATCGTCGAATTCTTGACCCGCAAATGGGCGAAGGAGCACGACTACCGGTTGGTCAAGGATCTCTGGGCGTTCGACGACCGGTTCATCGCCGTGCGTTTTCAATACGAGTGGCACGACGACGCCGGGCTTTGGTATCGCTCCTACGGCAACGAGCAGTGGGAGTTCGACGACGACGGTCTGATGCGCCGGCGCGAGGCCAGCATCAACGACGTCGCGATCAGCGAGGGCGACCGCCGCTTCCACTGGCCGGCGCCGGGGCCTCGTCCGGCCGATGTGTCGGGGCTCGCCGCAGAGCCGTTCTGAGACCGTGTCGGGAGAGACATGAAGGATCGAGCCACCCTGCTGCCGCTGCTCGGCGAGGTGTTCCGCGCCCACGGCTACGAAGGGGCGTCGCTGGCGCTGATCAGCGAGGCGACGGGACTCGGTAAAGGCAGCCTGTATCATTTCTTCCCCGGCGGCAAAAAGCAGATGGCCGAGGAGGTGCTGGCCGAGATCGACGGCTGGTTCGAAACCCACATCTTCGCGCCGCTGCGCGAGCCCGACGATCCGCGGGCTGCGATTGCGGCAATGCTGGCCGGCGTCGACGACTATTTTCGTTCCGGTCATCGCGTCTGCCTGGTCGGCGTGATCGCGCTCGGTCATGCGCGCGACGAGTTTGCCGCGCCGGTGAACGACTATTTCGCCCGCTGGCAGGATGCGCTGGCGGCAGCGCTGCGCCGCTGCGGCTCATCGGCGGCCACGGCCCGGCGCTGCGCCGAGGATGCGGTGCTGTCGATCCAGGGGGCCCTTGTGCTGGCGCGCGCACGCGACGACGCCAAGATATTTACGCGCGCGCTGGCGGAGTTGAAGGCACGGCTGCTGACGTAATTTCGACTCTCTCTCCCCGCTCACTGTGCAACCTCTCCCGCTTGCAGGAGAGGCGCGGATCGCGCAGCGATCCGGGTTTGGGGCACTCCGCTCTGGAACCGGGATGCCCGCCTTGGCCGACGCAAACTTCTTCGCCATGCTGTCGGGCAACCGCGACGCGGATCGTCTTGCAGTCATGGAGAAACGCCGCATGCTCTACGCCATCCTCTGCTATCACGATGAGAATTTCGTCGGCTCCTGGAGTCGGGAAGAGGACGCCGCCGTGATGGAGAAGTTGAAGGCGGTTCATCGCAAGCTCGCCGAAGCCGGCCGTCTCGGGCCGGTGGCGCGGCTGCTGCCGACCACTGCGGCGACGACCCTGCGCAAGGATTCCGAGCCGGCGGTGGTGATCGACGGCCCGTTCGCCGAGACCAAGGAGCAGTTGCTCGGCTTCTACGTGGTCGAGTGCGACGATCTCGACGCCGCGCTTGACGTTGCGCGCGATCTCGGCCGCGCCAATCCGGGCGGGGCATACGAGATCCGCCCGATCGGCCTGTTCACACCCGGGACTGCGCAGTCATGACCGATCTCGCCTGGATCGAAACCGCGATCATTGCGGCGCGGCCCCAGGCGATCGGTGCGCTGCTGCGCTACTTCCGCGATCTCGATACCGCCGAGGAGGCGTTCCAGAACGCCTGCCTGCGGGCGCTGAAGGCCTGGCCGCAGAACGGACCGCCGCGCGATCCGGCCGCCTGGCTGATCATGGTCGGCCGCAACGTCGCGATCGACGATCTGCGTCGTGGCAAGAAGCAACAACCGCTTCCCGATGATGCTGTGATTTCCGATCTCGGCGATGCCGAGGACGCGCTCGCCGAGCGGCTAGACGGCTCGCACTATCGCGACGACATTCTGCGGCTGCTGTTCATCTGCTGCCATCCCGAACTGCCGCCGACACAGCAGATCGCACTGGCGCTGCGCATCGTCTCGGGATTGACGGTGCCGCAGATCGCCCGCGCATTCCTGATCTCCGATGCGGCGATGGAACAGCGCATCACCCGCGCCAAGGCCAGGGTGGCGCGGGCCGGCGTGCCGTTCGAGACACCAGGCGCGGTCGAGCGCGCCGAGCGGCTCGGCGCGGTCGCGGCGATGATCTATCTGGTGTTCAACGAGGGCTATTCGGCGGCGGGCGAGAGCGCCGGGGTTCGCGCGCCGCTGTGCGAGGAAGCGATCCGGCTGGCGCGATTGCTGCTGCGGCTGTTCCCGGCCGAGCCCGAGATCATGGGGCTGACGGCTCTGATGCTGCTGCATCATGCCCGCACCGCGGCGCGGTTCGACGCGGACGGTGGACTCGTCCTGCTCGAGGATCAGGATCGCGGCCTGTGGAACGCCACGATGATTGCCGAGGGGCTGGCGCTGATCGACAAGGCGATGCGGCACAGCCGCACCGGAGCCTATCAGATCCAGGCGGCGATCGCGGCGCTGCACGCGCGCGCGCCGCGCTACGAGGATACGGATTGGGCGCAGATCGATCTACTGTACGGCTCGCTGGAGGTTCTGCAGCCGTCGCCGGTGGTGACGCTCAACCGCGCGGTGGCGGTGGCCAAGCTGCGCGGCCCGGAAGCGGCACTGGCGATGATCGAGCCGCTCGAGGCGCGGCTCGGCAGCTACTTTCACTATTTCGGCGCCAAGGGCGCGCTGCTGCTCCAGCAGGGACGCGGTGATGAAGCCCGCATCGCCTTCGATCGCGCGATCGCGCTCGCCCGCACTCCCGCCGAGGCCTCGCACATCCGGATGCATCTCGATCGGCTGATGCAGGAAAACGAGGCCGCAGGGCGTGCGAGCGCGTAGTCGTCGGATCGGCTCAGCGACTAACTGGTCTTGCGTTCGCCGCGCAGCGACGGCAGGCCGATGCCGGCGGCATCGAAGCCGCCATCCACCGCCAGGATCTGCCCGGTGATGTAGCTGGCTCGCTCGCTGCACAGGAAGAAGATCGCCTCCGCCAGCTCTTCCTCCAGGCCGTAGCGGGCCATCGGAATTGCATCGCGATAGTCAGAGCGGATGTCCTGCGTGTGCACCTGCTTGGCCATCGCGGTGTCGACCGGGCCGGGCGCGACGCCGTTGACGCGAATGCCGAGCGCGGCGAGTTCGACCGCGCATTGCTTGGTGAAGTGCGCCAACCCGGCCTTGCTCGAGCCGTAGGCGACGCGCAGCGTCGAGGCGCGCAGCGACGAGATCGACGTGATGTTGACGATCGCGCCGCCGCCGGAATCGCGCATCAGCGGCACAGCGGCCCGGGTCATCAGGAACGGGCCGGTGAGGTTGACCTCCATCACCCGCTGCCATTCGTCGGGCGTGGTGTCCATCAGGGGCTTGAACACCGCGATGCCGGCGTTGTTCACCAGCGCATCGAGCCGGCCGAACCGTTCGGTGACGGCGGTGATGTCGCGGGCGATCGACTGGCCGTCGGCGACGTCGCAATGCAGCGCGATCGTGCGGTCCGGTAGCGCCAGCGCCTGCATCGCCGTGCGCAGCGCATCATCGTCCATATCGAGCAGCGCCACCGACCAGCCATCGGCGAGAAAGCGTTTGGCTGCCGCCAGTCCGATGCCGCGTGCGGCGCCGGTTACCAGCGCGACTCGAGTCGTGGATGAGGTCATGGGCGTTCCAGTCATGTGAGTGTCGTCGGGCGGGAGGATCATCGGCGCCGGCGTCGTGCGCAGGGCACCACAGGTTACCAGGCACACATGCAGTGCCGAGCCGAACCTGTCCAGTGCGGTTCGTTCAAACGCGGCGCGCGGTCGCGGCCGATCGCGGTTTGGAACAAGTCGACGACATCTGGTTTACATCGAACTGAAATACAACTGCGCGTCCAGGCGGGGCCGACTCCGCCTTTGATGATTTGGGAGGTTTGCATGCAAGACGAAATCGAACAGCGCATTCGCCATCGCGCCAACGAGCTGTGGCAGGCCCAGGGCCAGCCCGATGGTCGCAGCGAGGAATTCTGGCTACAGGCGGAAAAAGAGGTTCGCGGTGAAAAGGAAACCTACGATCAGCTCAAGTCGGATCCGAACGTCACCACCAATAGCTGACCTCACAGCAACTCACTGATGACGATTCGGCGAAGCGCCACCGTGCAGGCTGCCACCGTGCATCTTGCCGGCGGCGCTTCGCGTGATTTTCGAGCGGTCAGTCTTCAGCGCACTGCACTCAGTCGTCAGCGCACGTAGAAGACCACGCTGGCGATCGTCAGCAATGCCGCGGCGGCCAGCAGATGCGCCAGCGCGCGCGAGGCGGCGAGTTTGGTGGTGTCGTTCATGCGATTCTCTCCCCAGCTTGCAGAGCCTTGGCTGCGGCCCGCGGGCATCACGATCGGACACGACCTGCGGCGCAGGTACGACCCGGCGACACCGTGCCGGACTTGATCGTTGATGAGATACGCTGAACACCCCGCGACGACCATTCGCACTTCGAGTCCCCACTCTGCGAATAGTGACGGCCGCAGGCTGGTCACTCAATGCGGCGGCAATTTGTCGGTGAATTTGTGCGCTGCCGTGCGTTGCGCTGCAAATCTTTCGCACCTTGTCGGGGCGCGCCGTCGCTGATCGTCTTCAAATTGCCAATCGAGCAGGAGAGACCGACGATGCGATTCATGATGCTGATGATCCCGAAGGGCTACGAGAGCGCGGAGCCCGGCGTATTGCCGGCCGCGGAAGCTGTCGCGGCGATGATGAAGTACAACGAGGCGCTGCAGCAGTCCGGCGTGCTGATTACTTGCGAGGGCCTGCATCCGCCGTCGATGGGCGCACGCGTCGGTTTCGGCACCGGCAAGCCGGTGGTCACCGACGGCCCGTTCGCGGAGGTGAAGGAAGTGCTCGGCGGCTACTGGCTGATCGAGGTCGCCTCCCGCGAGGAGGCGATCGCCTGGGCGATGCGCTGCCCGGCGGGACCGGACGAGATCATCGAAATTCGCCAGGTGCAGGAGACGGCCGACTTCCCCGCCGAGGTTCAGAATGAACTGGCCGGGTTCGAGGCCATGCAGGCCGCCGGCCGCCGCTGAACGGCCGCCCGGAAAAGCCCGGGGCCGGTGCAACTGCGTTAGTGACCTTCACATCGCCCTCATGTTAAAGCCCTTCACATGAGCTGGCGCAAGGACCAGAGCCGCGCCGAGCGCGGCTACCACCACGGCAATCTGAAGGAGGCGCTGCTGCAGGCGGCGCTCGGGCTGATCGCGGAGAAGGGGCCGGGCGGCTTCACCTTCGCCGATGCCGCGCGGATGGCCGGCGTCAGTCCGGCTGCCCCTTACCGCCACTTCCGTGACCGCGACGAGCTGCTGTCCAACATCGCCGAGCGCGGCTTCGAGCGGTTCGAGCAGGTACTGGCGAAAGCCTGGGATGACGGCCGGCCGGACACTGTGACGGCTTTCATGCGGGTCGGGCACGCCTATCTGAGCTTCGCCCGCAACGAGCCGGCCTATTACGCCGCGATGTTCGAATCCGGGGTTCCGGTCGACGTCAATCCGATGCTGCTGACCTCGTCGGAGCGCGCCTTCAACGTGATCCGGGCTGCGGCCGAAAGGCTGGCCGCGTTGACCCCGCCCGGTGTGGCGCGGCCGCCGGCGCTGATGATGGCGTTGCATATCTGGTCGATGTCGCACGGCATCGCCTCGCTGTTCGGCCGAGGCGACGGTGCCCGGCGCAAGTTGCCGATGGCGCCCGAGGAATTGCTGGAAGCGGGCGTGTTGATCTATCTGCGCGGCCTTGGGTTCCGCAGCGACCAGGCGATGGAAGCTGGGAAGCCCGCCGAGCCGAAGCGCGCCGGGCCTTGGGGCTCGCCGGCCTGATCGAGGAGCTCACTGCAAGGTGAGCCCTGCGGCGAAAAATCGGTCAAACCGATTTCGGTCTTGCTTGACAAACAGGGGCGACACCCCAACTATGTAAATGTTATTTACATTCACAACGGCACCGAGCCGATGGAGAAGCAAATGGCCAACGCCGCTGACTACAATCGATGGGGCTCGTCCGAAGCGCGCTACCAGCCCGCGCTCCGGCCGTCGTGGCATCCCGGCTGGATCCTGCTGACGGTGGCCGGCTTCATCGTCTGGTGGCCGATCGGCCTCGCCCTTCTTTTGTACACACTCTGGAGCAGAAACATGGGTTGCTGGGATCGCGATCGCTTCGCAGGCAAAATGGAGCGGATGCAGTCGAAGATGGACCGGATGCGGTCGCGCATGGACGGCTTCGGCTTCGGCCAGCCGTCGAGCGGCAACCGCGCATTCGACGAGTATCGGATGGAGACGTTGCGCCGGCTCGAAGAGGAGCAGGTCCAGTTCAAGGAATTTCTCGAGCGCCTGCGCCACGCCAAGGACAAGGAAGAGTTCGACGCCTTCATGGCCCAGCACCGGACCAAGCCGAATCCGTCGCCCGACAATTCGGCGCAGGGCTGATCAGCGCCCTGATCCGCCCCTCCAGCGCCGCCCGCCTGTGCCCCCAGGCGGGCGGCGTCTTTTTTGTCGCAAGCGCCACTCGCGGCAATGTCACACCACGCGCGGCTGCCTCGTCCTATGCTCGTCAACCAAGGGAGACGACCATGACACCGCGCCTCAACCCCGCCGCTGCTGCGCCCGACGCCTACAAGGCGATGGTCGCGCTGGAGAGCTACATCCAGGGCAGCGGCCTCGAGCCGAGCCTGATCGAACTGGTCAAGATGCGCGCCTCGCAGATCAACGGCTGCGCGTTCTGCCTCGACATGCACAGCAAGGACGCCCGCGCCCATGGCGAGACCGAGCAGCGGTTGTATCTGCTCGACGCCTGGCGGGAATCGCCGCTCTACACCGATCGGGAGCGCGCCGCGCTGGGCTGGACCGAAGCGCTGACGCTGATCGCGCAGACACGGGCTCCGGACGAGGACTACGCGGCTTTGAAGTCGCATTTCAGCGATGCCGAGCAGGTCAAGCTGACGATCCTGATCGGCACCATCAACACCTGGAACAGGATCGCGGTCGGCTTCAGGTTGTTGCATCCGGTCGCAGCCGTGGCGCATGCCAAAGCCTCCTGACGTCGTCGGTTCCCACGATGCCGCAGCGAACTTCGCGCCGCTGCGGCCGCGCCTGCTGCGCGTCGCCTATCGGATGCTCGGCTCGCTCAGCGAGGCCGAAGACGTGGTGCAGGACGCGTACTTGCGCTGGCACCGCACGGATCGCGGCGAGGTTCGCGATCCGGCGGGGTTTCTCACCCGCGTCGTCACCAGGCTCTGTCTCGACGTTCTGAAGTCGGCGCGGAACCGGCGTGAGTCCTATGTCGGGCCGTGGCTGCCGGAGCCGATCTTGACACCCGAATTCGAACCGGACGGCGATGACATCACGCTGACCCTGATGCTGGCGCTGGAGCGGCTGTCGCCGCTGGAGCGCGCCGCGTTTCTGCTGCACGACGTGTTCGGTGTCGGCTTCGACGAGATCGCCGCGACGCTCGACCGTGATGCCGCCGCATGCCGGCAACTCGCGGCGCGTGCGCGGGCGCATGTCCGCTCGGAGCGGCCGCGGTTTCCCGTCTCGGCCGAGCAGGGGCGGGCGATCGCCGCCGCGTTCTTCCAGGCTTCGCGCAGCGGCGATCTGGCCGCGCTGACGTCGCTGCTGGCGGGCGAAGCGGTGTTCGTCAGCGACGGCGGCGGCAAGCGGCCGGCCGCCATCAATCCCGTGCGCGGCGCCGATCGGGTGGCGCGACTGCTGGCCGGGATCGCCCGCAAGGTGGGGGCCGGGGCGAGCGCGCTGCTCGCCGTGCAATCGATCGACGGCCTGCCGGGCTTCGTATCGTGCGAACCGGATGGCCTGCTCCAGACCACGGCGCTTGAAATCGTCGGGGGACGGATCGTCGCGATCTACGTGGTTCGGAACCCCGACAAGCTCCGCCGTCTGGTCGGGGGCGCGGCCGCCGCCGGTCCGCACCGATCCGCCGGCCGGCCGTGACCGGCGGCGAGCGGCCGATCATTGGTATTTTCGCTGTCGTAGTAACCCCTTATTAACCCTGATGAGGGTTTGGTGAGGAACGTCAAAATGCGGCTTCAGCCCTTGTTTTGACACGTTGACGGGTGAATGAGGGGCCGGCCTCGGACGGGCCATCCCCTGCGACAACTGAAGGCTCCACGGTGGCGCTTGGGCCAGATCGCGGCGCGTGGCCGCGGGGAGCCGGAGCCTTTGGCGGACTCGGGCCGATGCCGAAACGTGTGAGAGGATTGCGACGATGAACCCGGCCGACGTGACACAGCTTGCTCCGGCGGTCTCCACGGACGTGTCGCTGCTGTCGTTGTTCTGGCACGCGCATTGGGTCGTCAAGTCGATCATGCTCGGCCTGCTCGGCTGTTCGGTCTGGGTCTGGGCGATCGCGATAGACAAGCTGCTGCTGTTCTCGCGCACCCGCCGCGCGATGGATCGCTTCGAGCAGGCGTTCTGGTCCGGCGAGTCGATCGACGAATTGTACCGGGCGCTGTCGGCCAAGCCGACGCATTCGATGGCGGCCTGTTTCGTCGCCGCGATGCGCGAGTGGAAGCGCTCATTCGAAAGTCATTCGCGTTCGTTCGCCGGCCTGCAGATGCGGATCGAGAAGGTGATGAACGTCTCGATCGCCCGCGAGGTCGAACGGCTGGAGCGCCGCCTCCTGGTGCTGGCGACCGTCGGTTCGGCCGGCCCGTTCGTCGGCCTGTTCGGCACCGTCTGGGGCATCATGTCGAGCTTCCAGTCGATCGCCGCATCGAAGAACACCTCGCTGGCGGTGGTCGCGCCCGGTATCGCCGAGGCGCTGTTCGCAACCGCGATCGGCCTGATCGCCGCAATTCCGGCGACAATTTTCTACAATAAGTTCACGTCGGAGGTGAACCGGCAGACGCAGCGGCTGGAAGGTTTCGCCGACGAGTTCTCGGCGATCCTGTCGCGGCAGATCGACGAACGCACGTGAACGGAGGCCAGGTGAGCACAGCGGGCATTCGATCATGGGAATGAACGTGGCCACCGGCGGCGGAGGCGGCCGGCGCCGTGGCGCCCGGCGCCCGGTGATGGCGGAGATCAACGTCACCCCGATGGTCGACGTGATGCTCGTGCTGCTGATCATCTTCATGGTCGCGGCGCCGCTGCTCACGACTTCGATCGACATCGATTTGCCGGTCGCCCGCGGCGGCAATCAGATTCAGTCGAACTCGCCGCCGCTGACGCTGTCGGTGAAGCGTACCGGCGGCACCTGCAATTCGCAGGTCGAGTTGTATCTGGGTGATAGTCCGATCGCAGCGTCCGAGCTGGAGGCCAAGATGAAGGCGATCCGCGAGACCCGCTCGGAGACCGACAACACCGTGTATCTTCGGGGCGACAAGGACGTCTGCTATACCGACATGATGAAGCTGCTCGGCAATATTCGGACCGCCGGCTTCAAGGCGAACATCGTCATCGTTCCCGAACAGGGGAGTTGAGCCGGTACGGCGCGGGCGCTGGCCGCGAAGGTGGAGCGGGAATCCTGAAGGTGAAGATCGACAAGACATGGGCAGCCTCGGTGGCGTTGCACGCTCTCGTGCTCGGCTGGGCCATGCTGTCGTTCAGCTCCAAGGCATTCGAGCTGGAGCCGCAGGATTCGGTCGCGGTCGATACCATCTCCGAAGATCAGCTCGCCAAGGTGATGGCCGGGATGCGGACCGGCAAGAAGGAAAATCCCAAGCCCCTGGTCGAGAAGGTCGCCGAGGCCAAGCCGGTCGACGACACCGTCGGCAAGATCAGCGAGAAGGCTCCGGTGGTCACCGATACTTCGCCGCCGCCCCAGCCCAAGCCGAAGCCCGAAGAAAAGCCGGTCGAGAAGAAGCCCGATCCGCCGAAGCCGGTGGTGAAGGAAGAGCCGAAGAAGGAAGAGCCGAAGAAGGCGGAGAAGAAGCCGGAGCCGGCGAAGGAAGAGGCCAAGGAAGCGGAAAAGAAGCCGGATTCGAAGGTCGATCCGATCGCCGAGGCGCTGAAGAAAGAAGAAAAGAAGAAGCCGCCGCCGAAGCCCACCGAAGCCGCCGCCAAGCCGCCGGAGCAGACCAAGCCGAAGCCTGAACGGGTGTTCGACCAGTCCAAGATCGCGGCGCTGCTCGACAAGCGCGACCCGACCCGCAACGCGGTGACCGGCGATGCGCTGAATTCGAACGCGGCGCTCGGGCTGTCGAAGGGCAAGTCCGCCGACAATTCGGCAACCTGGGGCGCGATGTTCCAGTCGCAGGTCGAGCGCTGCTGGAAGAAGCCCTACGGCGGCATCGAGGCGCAGCGCGCCGAGGCGGCCTTCGTGATCCGGCTGAAGCGCGACGGCTCGCTCGAGGCCATGCCGCAGCCGGAAGGTCATCCGGCGACGCCCTACTTGCGCGTCTATCAGGAAAGCGCGCTGCGGGCGATCATCGAATGCCAGCCCTACAACCTGCCGGCGCAGTTCTTCGACGAGTGGAAGTTCTTCGCGCCCGTGTTCACCGACCGGCGTCCCTGATGCGAAGCCGGAGTCGCCATTTCACGCGCCACGCGGCGCAGATCACCTGACAGACCGATGGATTGCCCGCCCATGCCGTTTCATCTCAATCGCCGCCAGTTGATGATTTCCGCCGCGACGGCCGCCGGCGCACTCGCGCTCGGCCCCGCCGGCGACGCGTTCGGTCAGGCCCGCGTGCAGATCACCGAAGGCAATGTCGCGCCGCTGCCGATCGCGATTCCGAATTTCGTCGCCGGCACCCCGTCGGACGGCGAAGTCGGCGTCGGCGTCTCGCAGGTGATCACCAACAACCTGAAGCGCTCGGGGCTGTTCGCGCCGATCGACCAGGCCGCGTATCTCGAAAAGATCACCAACATCGACGTGCCGCCGCAGTTCAAGAGCTGGGCCAGCATCAACGCCCAGGCGCTGGTGACGGGTCGGATGACGCGTCAGGGCGACGGCCGGCTCAAGGCCGAATTCCGGCTGTGGGACGTCGCCACCGGTCAGCAGCTCGCCGGCCAGCAGTATTTCACCTCCCCGGAATACTGGCGGCGGATCGCTCACATCATCTCCGATCAGATCTACGAGCGTCTCACCGGCGAGAAGGGCTATTTCGACAGCCGCGTGGTGTTCATCGACGAAAGCGGCCCGGCCGAGCGCCGCGTCAAGCGGCTGGCGCTGATGGATCAGGACGGCGCCAATGTGCGCTATCTGACCCGGGGCAGCGATCTGGTGCTGACGCCGCGGTTTTCGCCGACCACCCAAGAGATCACCTACATGGAATTCGGCCAGGGTGAGCCGCGGGTGTATCTGTTCAACGTCGAGACCGGACAGCGCGAAATCGTCGGCAATTTCCCCGGCATGTCGTTCGCCCCGCGATTCTCGCCGGACGGCCAGAAGATCATCATGAGCCTGCAGCAGGGCGGCAACTCGAACCTGTTCGTGATGGATCTGCGTTCCAAGGCGACGACGCGGCTCACCGACACCCCGGCGATCGACACCTCGCCGTCCTACGCGCCGGACGGCAGCCGGATCTGCTTCGAGTCGGACCGCGGCGGCCGGCCGCAGATCTACATCATGCCGGCGGGCGGCGGGCAGGCGCAGCGGATTTCGTTCGGCGACGGCAGCTACTCGACCCCGGTGTGGTCGCCGCGCGGCGACTACATCGCTTTCACCAAGCAGGGCGGCGGCCAGTTCGCGATCGGGATCATGAAGCCGGACGGTTCCGGCGAACGCATCCTCACCTCCGGGTTCCACAACGAGGGGCCGACCTTTGCGCCCAACGGCCGGGTGCTGATGTTCTTCCGCGATCCGGGCGGCAAGGCCGGCCCGTCGCTGTTCACGGTCGACGTCTCCGGCCGCAACGAACTGCGCGTTCCGACCCCGGGCTACGCCTCCGATCCCGCCTGGTCCCCGCTGTTGTCCTGATCGCAACTATCGATCGTCGTTCTCGGGTTCGCCGCAGCGGCTTCCTCGCCGCCTCGCCGGCGAGTTCCATGAATCTCCGTGCACCGTGTCCTGAGACGCGGCAATGATCTGCTAAGTATGTTCGCTCAGAAAGACTTCATCTGCCCGAGTTACAACGTGTCGAAAGGATACGCTCGCGCTTGATGCAGCTTGCCAGCCAGAAGCGGGATTTGGAGCAGACGTCCCCTGCCATCCGTGCGGGGCTGGTCGATTCGCTGTTCATGAATCCCGCGCCGATGATCGTCGGCGCATTCGGGCCGGCGATCGCCGGCTCGGTGATCGGGTTCGTCACCGGCAGCATCCTGAACTGGCTGTGCGTCCCGCTGTTCGTGCTGATCGGGTCTGCACGCGCCTGGCAGATGCACAGCTACCAGCAGCGCAACGCTCCTCTCACGGCCGAGGAAGCCGATGTCTGGGAGCGGCGCTATCGGCTCGGCGCCGTCGCGCACGGTATCTCGCTCGGCATCTGGTCCCTGGTGGTGTTGCTCGGCACCAGCGATCCGGCTGCCCATATGCTCTGCGTCGCCACCGTCGTGGCGTACACGTCGGCCGGGGTCGGGCGCACCTTCGGCCGGCCCCAGATCTTCCATCTGCAGGTGCTGCTGAGCTGCGGGCCGCTGATCTACGCGATGCTCCAGGTCGGCGGCGTCTACTACATCGCGCTCGCCTTGCTGAGCGCGGTGTTCTTCATTTCGATCCGTCATCTGACGTCGAGCCTGCAGCGGATCTATCTCGACGCCTGGATCGGCCGGGAGCGCGAGGCCGCGCTCGCCAACCAGTTCGACACCGCGCTCAACAACATGCCGCACGGTCTGTGCATGTTCCGCCCCGACGGACGTCTGGCGGTGATGAACCGTCGCTTCGCCGAAATGATGCGGCTCCGCGACGATCTGGTCAAAGGCTCGCCGACCGCGATCGAGATCGTGTCCGCCTGCGTGGCGATCGGCGCGATCTCGGCGGCGAACGGCCGATTGATCCTGTCTGAGATCGAGAACTCGCTCGCGGGCGAGATCGTGACGGTCGGCGACGAGTCGGTTCCGCGGTCGCTGTGCTGGACGTTCCAGCCGATGGTCGGCGGCGGTGCCGTGGTGCTGATCGAAGACATCACCGAACGCCGCAATGTCGAGGCCCGGATCGTCCATCTGGCGCGCTACGACGAACTGACGGCGCTGCCGAACCGTGTCAGCTTCCGCGACGAGATCGAGCGGATTCTCGAGGCCGAACACGGTCGCGGCAAGACCCGGCTGTCGGCGCTGCTGTTCATCGACCTCGATCAGTTCAAGCAGATCAACGATACGCTCGGCCATCCGTGCGGCGACCGGCTGCTGTGCTCGGTCGCCGAGCGGCTGCGCGACATGCTGCGGCCGGAAGATCTGGTGGCGCGGTTCGGCGGCGACGAATTCGTGGTGTTCCAGCAGAACATCGCCTCGAACGAGGACGCCGCAGCGCTGGCGCGCCGGATCGTCGACCGGCTCAGCGACCGCTATCTGATTGATCATCACGTCGTCGAAATCGGGGCCTCGGTCGGCATCGCGATGACCTCGCCCGGTACGAAGGCCGATATTCTGCTCAAGAACGCCGACATGGCGCTGTATCGCGCCAAGGCGGACGGACGGGGCACCTATTGTTTCTTCCGCGAGGAAATGGCGCAGACCGTCGAGGCGCGCCGTATCCTCGAGCTCGACCTGCGCAAGGCGCTCGCCAACGAAGAATTCGAGCTGTACTACCAGCCGCTGGTCAACCTGAAGACCGGCAAGATCACCACCTGCGAGGCACTGCTGCGCTGGAACCATCCGGTGCGCGGCACGGTGTCTCCGATCGACATCATCCCGGTCGCCGAGGAAATGGGGCTGATCGTCGATCTCGGCCGCTGGATTCTGCGCAAGGCGTGCATGGAGTGCATGCTGTGGCCGGAGCCGGTGAGCGTCGCGATCAATTTCTCGCCGCAGCAATTCCACCAGCGCGACGTGCTCACCGAGGTGCGCTACGCGCTCGAAGTGTCCGGGCTGCCGGCGAGGCGGCTGGAGATCGAGATCACCGAATCCTCGCTGCTGCGCAATACGCAATGGACCCACGACGCGCTGCAGCAGCTCCACGCCGAAGGGGTGCGGATCTCGCTCGACGACTTCGGCACCGGCTATTCGTCGCTCAGCTATCTGCACAGCTTCCCGCTGCAGAAGGTCAAGATCGATCGCTCCTTCCTTGAGGGCATCGACAGCGATCGGCCGCTGACGCTGCTGCGCGGCGTCGCCCGGCTCAGCACCGATCTCGGCATGTCCGTGGTGGTGGAGGGCATCGAGACCAATGAGCAGCTCGAATTGATCAGCGCTGACGGCACCGTCACCGAGGCTCAGGGCTATCTGTTCAGTCGCCCGGTGCCGGCCCAGCGCATCCGACAATTGCTGAACGCGTCCCAAGGCGCGCGCCAGAAGGACGGCAAGGTGCTGTCGTTGCCGACCCGCTCGATCGCCTGATCTCTCACATCGCGATTGCTTGAAATCACTCATGTCTCCGGGGCGGAGACGGATACAAATCATTAACCTTAGATTATAACGATTAACCCTAATGTTTCTAATGCTTTGCTGTGCCGTTAAGGTTTCGTTAAGGTTCATCGTTAGGGATTTCGATCGCAGGTCTCGAACTGTCGTGCACAGCGTGGGGTACGAACGATGGTAGCCGTGAGACAAGGACAGCAGCAGGGCAGCGTCGCCGCCCGTCGATTAGCGCTGCTCGACAAGGTCGAATACCGATTGGCCGAAACCGATGCCGAACGCGAGGCGATCTATCGCCTGCGGTATCGCGCCTATCTCAAGGAAGGGGCGATCGATTCCAACAGCACCGGGATCGTGACCGACCGGTACGACGATCTGCCGAATTCCTGGATCTTCGGGGTCTTTTACGAGGGCGCGCTCAGCAGCTCCCTGCGGATTACGGTGGGATCGCCCGACTACCCGGCGTGCCCTTCGATGGATGTGTTTCCGGATTTCCTCGAGCCGTGGCTGGCCGACGGCAAGGTGATCGTCGATCCGACGCGCTTCGTCGCCGATCCTGTCAATGCCAATCGGCTGCCGGAGCTTCCGTATCTGACGCTGCGCCTGGCTTACGTGTCCTGCGAGCATTTCAAGGCCGACATCGGCCTCGCTTCGGTACGAACCGAACACCAGGCGTTCTATCGCCGGGTGATGATGCGGCTGATCTGCGCCTCGCGGCCCTATCCGGGATTGAAGAAGCCGATCAGTCTGATGGAGATCGACTTTCCCGCCATGCACGAGAAGCTGTTCGCCCGCTATCCGTTCTTGCGTTCGACCGCATCGGAACGCCACAGCCTGTTCGCGCGAAGCAGGCACGTTCCAACTCTGGCGTTTGCCGAGGTTCCGGGCGTCGCTCCGGTCGTCGTCGCGGACCGCTACCATCTCTGACGGCGCTGCGCGGTCGAAGAGGGCGCAGAGATCGGCGAGACGAGCCGGATGTCTGCGCCTGCAGCAGCGAAGAACCTTGCAGCGCGCCTGGTCCCCGCGCCCGATGGTCGTGATGGCGAAGCTTCACTCTGGCGCCACATTTGCACCTCATTAACCATCGCGGCGGCTTTCGACCGACCGGGGGCATTTGATCGGGTCTGGCAACACCTCGTCAAGGTTGACGGAACGTTCGCTTAACCATCGCCCTGTAGACCGAAACCACAGTCGGAATATCGCGAGCGTGGAGGCTCCGGAATGACCAATCACAAGCGAATCCTCCAGGGATTGAAGGTGGCCGCGGTGCTCGCGGTGGCCCTGTCGATGGGGGCTTGCGCGAACAAGAATGGACTCGGCGGTGCCGACGGTGCGATGGCGGGTGCGGCCACCCCCGGCAGCCAGCAGGATTTCGTCGTCAACGTCGGCGACCGCGTGTTCTTCGAGAGCGATCAGTCGGATCTGTCGCCGCAGGCAGCGGCGACGCTCGACAAGCAGGTGCAGTGGCTGCAGACTTACGCTCGCTACACCTTCACCATCGAAGGCCACGCCGACGAGCGCGGCACCCGCGAGTACAACATCGCGCTCGGTGCCCGGCGCGCGCAGTCGGTACGCAACTATCTGGTGTCGCGCGGTATCGACGCCTCGCGGATGCGTACGATCTCCTACGGCAAGGAACGTCCGGTCGCGGTCTGTAACGACATCTCGTGCTGGTCGCAGAATCGCCGCGCGGTCACGGTGCTGAACGCCGGCGCCTGAGCGCTCGCTTCGATCGACGTTGCTAAACGGCGCCGCAGGGCGCCGTTTTTGTTTTGGGCTGAGATCTCTGCCGTCGCTTCAGTCACATTTTTGGCGTAGTACGGCGATCAATCCTGCGCCATTCGCTCGGCCGCGCCCTCGAACTCGTCGGACTGTCATGTCATCAGGTTTTGCCGTCTCCGCACGTTCCCTCGCTTTGCTGGCGGCGCTGGTCGTCGCCGTTCCGGCGGCGGCCCAGCAGTATGGTGGCGAGGTCGATCCGGAAATCCGGATCCAGCAGCTCGAGGACCGGCTGCGCGCGCTGACCGGCCAGAACGAAGAGCTGGAATACCGTAACCGCAGGCTCGAAGAGCAACTCCGGCAGTTGCAGGGCAGCGCCGGTGCGCCGGCGGCCCAACAGCCGGCTCCGGCTGCCGGGGCCAGTCCGGCGCCGTCGCCGCAACCGTCGCCGTCCTACGGCCAGCCGGCGCAGCCGGCCTATGGCCAGCAGCCTGGCTACGGTCAGCCGCAAGCTCCGATGGTGCAGCCGCAGCCGACCGCTCCGCAGGGCGGGGGGCGGCGCGGCGATGCGTTCAATCCGGCGCAGAACCCGAATGCGCCGGGCGTGCCGCGTCCGCTCGGCGGTGGGCAGATGCCGATCGAGCAGGGCGGCGGGGTGCCGGCCGGCCGTGCTCCGGGCGCGCCGATCGATCTGTCGAACAGCGGCGGCGGCTACGTCCAGGGTGGCTCGCCGCAAGGCGGCGCGCCGGCCGCGCCGCAGGCACCTGCGGCCGGCGGTGCATTGACGACGCTGCCGCCGTCGCAGACTCCGCGTGACGAGTTCGATCTCGGTATCGGCTACATGCAGCGGCGCGACTACGCACTGGCCGAGGAGACGATGCGCAACTTCGCGCAGAAGTATCCCGACAATCCGCTGACGGCAGACGCGCAATACTGGCTCGGCGAGAGCTTCTTCCAGCGCCAGATGTATCGCGACGCCGCCGAGGCGTTTCTCGCGGTGACCAGCAAGCACGAGAAGGCTGGCAAGGCGCCGGACGCGTTGCTCCGGCTCGGGCAATCGTTGTCGGCTCTGAAGGAGAAGGAAGCGGCCTGCGCCGCGCTCGGCGAGATCGGCCGCAAATATCCGCAGGCTTCGTCTGGCGTGAAGAAGGCTGTCGACCGCGAGCAGAAGAAGCTGAAGTGCTGAACGCAAGCTGCCCCGGCGCCGCCGGGGCCTGACAACCGGCAGGCAGGCGGCCGATGTCCGGAACCGACGACGACGCAGTGTCCGCGACCGAGGCGCGCGGACTGTTCGGCGACTGGAAGGCGGCGCCGGCGATTGTGCTGGCGGTGTCGGGCGGCCCGGATTCGCTGGCGCTGATGTGGCTCGTGGCGCGCTGGCGCAAGGCGTTGAAGCGCGGGCCGTCGTTGTCGGTCGTCACCGTCGATCACGGATTGCGGGCGGAGGCCGCGCGCGAGGCACGTGCGGTCAAGCGGCTGGCAACCTCGCTCGATCTGCCGCACCGGACGCTGCGCTGGCGCGGCGACAAGCCGGCCTCGGGGATCCAGGCCGCCGCCCGCCAGGCGCGCTACCGGTTGCTGGCAGAGGCGGCCAGACGCGCCGGCGCCACCCACATCATGACGGCTCACACCCGCGACGATCAGGCCGAAACCGTGCTGATGCGACTGTCGCGCGGCAGCGGTATCGCCGGCCTCGCCGCGATGTCGCGGCAAACGGCGCGCGACGACATCGTGCTGGTGCGGCCGTTGCTAGATGTTCCCAAGGCCAGGCTGCTGGCGACGCTGGCCAAGGCCAGGATCGATTTTGCCACCGACCCCAGCAATGCCGATCCACGTTTCGCTCGGCCGCGGCTGCGCGAACTGATGCCGCTGCTCGCGGCCGAAGGCTGCGATGCGCGCTCACTCGCCCGGCTTGCATCGCGGGCCGCGCGAGCTGATGCGGCGCTCGAGCGGATGACCGATGGCGCCGAGCGCTATCTGGAGTTGCTGAATGCGGAACCGAGGCGTCGGGGGGTCGATGCCGCGGCCTTCACCGCATTGCCGGCGGAAATCAGGATTCGGTTGTTGATGAGGGTACTGTCCTCGCAGGGCTACGAGGGTCCGCCGCAACTCGGCAAGGTCGAAACGCTGGTGACCGCCCTGGAATCGGCCATGAGCGAGGCTGTGCCGCGCCTGAAGCAGACTCTCGCGGGCGCCGTGGTCACGCTGGGCGGTGAGCGCCTCGTGATCGCCCCCGCCCCGCCGCGTCGTGGCCGGACGTGCTGATCCGGCCGGCTGGCAGGTTCACAGGACCTCCCGCGACCGAGCGGCGCTGATCGCCACGATTTGAGCGGGAAATGGATTAGAATGCGCCAAATAGTCCTGTGCGGTTCTCTTGGCACGGAGCCGGGTCACACCTAGATTAGGCGGGCCGGCTCACGGGAACACCCCGCAGGGCCTTTTCGTTTCGGCGCCGCAGGGCCCACCCGGTCGCGATCCGCGCGACCCATAAGGAAGACCGATGAACGCCAATCTGCGCAATTTCGCCCTCTGGGTCATCATCGTGCTGCTGCTCTTGGCGCTGTTCACACTCTTCCAGAATCCGGGCCAGCGCACCGCGTCTCAGGAAATTCCGTTCTCGCAGCTTCTGACCGAGATCGATCAGAACCATGTGCGCGACGTGGTGATCCAGGGCCAGGAGATCCGCGGCACCTTCACCAACGGTTCGATCTTCCAGACCTACGCGCCGAACGATCCGTCGCTGGTCACTCGCCTGTACAACGGCAAGGTGTCGATCACGGCGAAGCCGCCGGGCGACAACGTGCCGTGGTTCGTGTCGCTGCTGGTCTCATGGCTGCCGTTCATCGCGCTGATCGGCGTCTGGATCTTCCTGTCGCGGCAGATGCAGGGCGGCGCCGGCAAGGCGATGGGCTTCGGCAAGTCGCGCGCCAAGATGCTGACCGAAGCGCACGGCCGCGTCACCTTCGAAGACGTCGCCGGTGTCGATGAAGCCAAGCAGGATCTGCAGGAGATCGTCGAGTTTCTGCGCGACCCGGGCAAGTTCCAGCGGCTCGGCGGCCGGATTCCGCGCGGCGTGCTGCTGGTCGGCCCGCCCGGCACCGGTAAGACCCTGATCGCGCGAGCGGTCGCGGGCGAGGCCAATGTGCCGTTCTTCACGATCTCGGGCTCGGACTTCGTCGAAATGTTCGTCGGCGTCGGCGCCTCTCGCGTGCGCGACATGTTCGAGCAGGCCAAGAAGAATGCGCCGTGCATCATCTTCATCGACGAAATCGACGCGGTCGGCCGTCATCGCGGCGCCGGTCTCGGCGGCGGCAACGACGAGCGCGAGCAGACTCTCAACCAGTTGCTGGTCGAGATGGACGGCTTCGAGGCCAATGAGGGCGTGATCCTTATTGCGGCCACCAACCGGCCAGACGTGCTCGATCCGGCGCTGCTGCGTCCCGGCCGCTTCGACCGTCAGGTGGTGGTGCCGAACCCGGACGTCGTCGGTCGCGAGCAGATCCTCAGAGTTCATGTCCGCAAGGTGCCGCTGGCGCCGGATATCAACCTGAAGACCATCGCGCGCGGCACCCCGGGCTTTTCGGGCGCCGACCTGATGAACCTCGTCAACGAAGCGGCGCTGATGGCGGCCCGGCGCAACAAGCGCATGGTCACGCAGTCCGAGTTCGAGGACGCCAAGGACAAGGTGATGATGGGCGCCGAGCGCAAGTCGCTGGTGATGACGGAGGAGGAGAAGCTCCTCACCGCGTATCACGAAGGCGGCCACGCCATCGTCGGCCTCAACGTTCCGGCCACCGACCCGATTCACAAGGCCACCATCATTCCGCGCGGCCGTGCGCTCGGCATGGTGATGCAGCTCCCGGAACGCGACAAGCTGTCGATGTCGCTCGAGCAGATGACCTCGCGCCTCGCCATCATGATGGGTGGTCGCGTCGCCGAGGAAATGGTGTTCGGCCGGCAGAAGGTGACCTCGGGCGCATCCTCCGATATCGAACAGGCCACCCGTCTGGCCCGGATGATGGTGACTCGCTGGGGCCTGTCGGAAGAGCTCGGCACGGTGTCCTACGGCGAGAACCAGGACGAGGTCTTCCTCGGCATGTCGGTGTCGCGCACGCAGAACGCCTCGGAGGCGACGGTCCAGAAGATCGACGCCGAGATCAAGCGGCTGGTGGAGGAAGGCTACAACGAGGCCACCCGCATTCTCACCGAGAAGCGGGCCGACCTCGAGGCGCTGGCCAAGGGCCTGCTGGAATACGAGACCCTGACCGGCGACGAGATCACCGACCTGATCAACGGCAAGAAGCCGAACCGCGAATCGGTGCTGGAGCCGTCGGGGCCGCGGACTTCCGCAGTGCCGCCCGCCGGCAAGCCACGGCCGCGGCCCGATCCGGGCCTGGAGCCGCAGCCCCAGGCGTGATCGGTCTGATTATCGCATGTGTTCTGAAAACGCGGTCCCTTGGGGCCGCGTTTTTGCTGAGCGGCATGATTGAGCAAAGACAATTCAGACCGTGATGAACTGTGCTGCTGTTCGGCGTCGAGCGCGTCCGGCTCTGATCGGGGCAGAGCCTGCCTCGGTTCGCTGCGCTGAGGCGCTTTCGCTCGCGAGCCGGGCTCGACTTCTCGCGACTGCCCTGGATCGGAGCACCGATGAATCGCCGGTCGGTTTTGATGGCTGGAGCTGCCGCGCTGGCGATGGCCGCCAGTGGTGCCGTCCTGTGGGCGCGGCAGGACATCGGCCGCTGGCGCGACGCTGCCGATGCGATAAGGCAGCCTTTGAACCCAGAGCTTACCGGTCGGGCGGCGATCGCCGAACTGGTGCGTTGCGCCACGCTCGCTGCCAACAGCCACAATACGCAGCCTTGGCGGTTCGTCGCCCGGGATGCCGACATCACCATCGCGCCGGACTTTTCCCGGCGTTGTCCGGTCGTTGATCCGGACGACCATCATCTGTTCGCAAGTCTCGGTGCGGCTGCCGAGAACATCGTGCAGGCGGCGCCGGTGTTCGGTCTGTCTGCGACGGTGAGAGCTGTGGGAGAGGACGGCCGGGTGAGGATCGATCTGGCGCCGGGCGCCGCCGAGACCTCGGAGTTGGCGGCCGCAATCGTCAAGCGGCAATGCTGCCGCGGCTTGTACGACTCCCGGCCGGTTCCGGCGGACGACCTGCAGAGGTTGGTCTCCGCCGGCCGCAGTGACGGCGTCGACATTCTGTTGCTGACCGAGCCTGCGGCGGTCGACGCCGTTGCGTCCCTGGTCATCGCCGGCAACACCGCCCAATTCGCCGATCCGAGTTTCCTCGCCGAACTGAAGCACTGGCTCCGCTTCGGATACGCCGATGCGGTGGCGACCGGCGACGGGCTGTTTGCAGGCGTGTCCGGCAATCCCGCCTTGCCCGCTCCGGTCGGGCGGTTGCTGTTCGAGCACGTCGTCTCGGCACACTCCGAGAACGCCAAGTGCCGGGCCCAGATCGCCAGTTCCGCGGGCCTTGCCGTGTTCGTTTCGGACCACGACGACCGCGGACATTGGCTCGCCGCCGGTCGGGCGTATCAGCGCTTCGCGCTGCGCGCGACCGCGCTCGGTATCAAGCACGCCTTCCTGAATCAGGCGGTCGAGGTGCCGCAGCAGCGGCACCGTCTTGCCGAAGTGCTCGGTCTCGGCGCGCGCCGTCCGGATCTCATCGTGCGCTTCGGCTACGGAGCCGACATGCCCCGGTCGCTGCGGCGCCCGATCGCCGATGTGCTGGTGTAGTTCGGTCGAACGCGGCGCTGTCGCATAGCCCCATGAGCTGTGATTGCTTGACCTGGCGCTGCGCAGCCATCACGCCATGGTCGGCAACGCGGACCAGACCATGACCACTCACATTCAGAAAGCTCCTGCCTATTGGTCGCGTGATGCGATCTGGCCCGGCATTGTCGCGATCGGTCCGATGCTGCCGGGGACGCTGGCGTTCGGCATGGCGTTCGGCGCGCTATGCGCGCAGAAGAACTTCACGCTGGCCGAGGTCGAAGTGATGATGGCCACCGTGTATGGCGGGCTGTCGCAGTTCGTCGCGGTGCAGGCTTGGCCGGAGGCGCTGACGCCGTCGTCGATCGCCGCGCTGGCGCTGCTCACTGCCACCGTCAATATCCGGTTCTTCCTGATGACGGCCTCGATGCGGCCGTGGCTCGGAACGCTGCCGGCATGGCAGGTGTATCCGCCGCTGCTGCTGGTCACCGACGGCGGCTGGCTCGCCGCAATGCGCTATCGCGAGCACGGCGGCGCCAATGCCTGGTTCTATGTCGGCGGGGCTGTGGTGCTGTATCTGGTGTGGCTGGTATCGGCGATTCCCGGCTTTCTGCTTGCCGAACAACTCGCCGATCCGAAGAAATTCGGCGTCGATATCGCGATGCCGGCGTTCTTTGCGGCGCTGCTTGTGCCGGCCTGGAAGGGACCGCGTCGCGCGATTCCCTGGGTGGTGTCCGGTATTGTGGCTCTGACGGTGCACTACCTCGTGCCGGGCTATTGGTTCATCATTGCCGGCGCGCTGTCCGGCGCGGCGGCTGCGGGACTGATGGACGATCCGTCACCGCGTGGCTCGCAGCCGGAGCGGGCGTCATGACCGAGATGCTGCGCGGCGATGTGATGCTCGCCTTCGCGGTGATGACCGCGGTCACCGTGGCGTCCCGACTCGGCGGCTATTTCCTGATGCGCTATGTCGATGTCACACCGCGGATTCAAAGAATGTTCGAGGCGCTGCCCGGCTCCATCATCGTCGCGGCGGCGCTGCCCGTCGCTGTCAATGGCGGCCCGATCGTGATGGTCGCGCTGGCGGCCGCAATTGCGGTGAGTGTGCTGCGTCGCAACGACTTCCTGGCGGTCGCTACTGGTATGTTAGTAGCGGCGCTGGCGCGTGCGGTAGGATTGCCCGGCTAGTTTGCAGGAATGCTATTCATTTCATTGCCGTAAGGGCTTGCCTTCGGTTCTGAATAGGTGTTCACTTTTTTCACTGATTTGGCGGGGGAGTGCGTCGGTTTTCCTCGTTACTCCAGCAACTTGCTGAGCGATTCGGGCCGTGAATCGGGCTGCGGATGCGCTCGTTTCCGGGACGGCAGCGTCATGGTTTACCGGCGGACCCATCAGGTCGTGAAGCGTTTGGCGGCGCGCCGCAGCGCAATTCTCGCTGCAGCGCGAGAAACAGCCGCCGACGGCGGAATGGCCGCCGTCCAGATTGCGCCGGTGGCTGCGCGCGCCAAGGTCGCGGCCGGAACCGTGTATCGTTACTTCCCGTCGAAGGCCGACCTGATCTCCGAACTTATCGCCGACGTCTCGCGCGACGAACTCGCTGCGATCCGCCGCGCGGCCGATGCGGCGCCGGGGCCGTCTTCTGCGCTCGCCGCCGCGGTGACGACCGTGGCGGTGCATGTGCTGTCGCACCGCAAGCTCGCCTGGGGGATTCTGGCCGAACCTGTCGATGTCGATGTCTCGGCATCGCGGCTGGCGAGCCGCCGGGAAATAGCAGGTGAGATCGAGTTGCGGATCGAAGCCGCGGTCCGCGCCGGTCATCTGCCGGCGCAGGACACGGCGCTGGCAGCGACCGCATTGCTCGGCGCAGTGCATGAATCGCTGGTCGGGCCGCTGGCGCCGGACAATCTCGACGATCCTGCGAAGCTGCGTGACGCAGTGCAAACCGTGACGCTGCTGGCGCTGCGCGCGGTCGGTGTGATGGATGCCCGCGCGCGCGGCCTTGTGGTACAGGCCGTGGTCCCGCCACGTAGTCTGGTCGGCGCCTGATCAGTTCCCGTTTGCCCTCGGCAAACGCTGTGGCTATGACAATTCACGTCTCCTGATCCGCCCCGTTCCCGCTCGCCGGAGACGCGACAAGCACGGCCGCAGCAGCCCGCGCAGGAGTTCCGCATGACCATTCTGATGCCGGAGCCGGACCAGTCGGTGCTGGCGCGCCGCGACGAGATCATTGCGGCCTTGCGCAGGATCGTGCCGGGCGAGGGCGTGATCTCCAGCGCTGCCGAAATGAAACCCTATGAGTCCGATGGCCTCATGGCGTATCGGCAGCCGCCGATGGTGGTGGTGCTGCCGAGCACGACCAAACAGGTGTCGGAGGTGCTGCGCTATTGCCACCAGAACGGCATCAAGGTGGTGCCGCGCGGCTCCGGCACCTCGCTGTCCGGCGGGGCGCTGCCGCTCGCCGACGGCGTGTTACTCGGCCTCGGCAAGTTCAAGCGGATTCGCGAGATCGACTTCGACAACCGCGCCGTGGTTGTCGAGCCCGGCGTCACCAATCTGGCGATCAGCCAGGCGGTCGATCACGCCGGGTTCTACTACGCGCCCGACCCGTCGTCGCAGATCGCCTGTTCGATCGGCGGCAACATCGCCGAGAATTCCGGCGGCGTGCACTGCCTGAAATACGGCATGACCACCAACAACGTGCTCGGCTGCGAGATCGTGCTGATGACCGGTGAGATCCTGCGGATCGGTGGCAAGGCAGCGGAATGCGCCGGCTACGATCTGATGGGCGTGATCACCGGCTCCGAAGGATTGCTCGGTGTCATCACCGAAGTCACCGTGCGCATCCTGCGCAAACCGGAAACGGCGCGGGCCCTGATGATCGGCTTCCAGAGCGTCGAGGCCGCCGGCCAGTGCGTCGCCGACGTGATCAGCGCCGGTATCATTCCGGGCGGCATGGAGATGATGGACAAGCCGGCGATCCACGCCGCGGAAGCCTTCGTCCATGCCGGCTACCCGCTCGACGTCGAAGCGCTGCTGATCATCGAGCTCGACGGACCGCAGGTCGAGGTCGACGAACTGATCGGCCGGGTCGAGGCGATCGCGCTGCAATGCGGATCGACCACCTGCCAGATCTCCACCAGCGAGCAGCAGCGGCTCTTGTTCTGGTCCGGCCGCAAGGCGGCGTTCCCGGCGGTGGGCCGGATCTCGCCGGACTATCTGTGCATGGACGGCACCATCCCGCGCGCCCAGTTGCCGCTGGTGCTGCGGCGGATGAACGAGATGTCGGAGAAATACGGCCTGCGCGTCGCCAACGTGTTCCACGCCGGCGACGGCAATCTGCATCCGCTGATCCTGTACGACGCCAACAAGCCGGGCGAGCAGGACGCCGCCGAAGCGTTCGGCGCCGACATCCTGCGGCTGTGCGTCGAGGTCGGCGGCGTGCTCACCGGCGAGCACGGCGTCGGGATCGAAAAGCGCGACCTGATGCCGGAGATGTTCTCCGACATCGATCTCAACCAGCAGCAGCGGCTGAAATGCGCGTTCGATTCCGAGGGCCTGCTGAATCCCGGCAAAGTGTTCCCGACGCTGCACCGCTGCGCCGAGCTCGGCCGCATGCACGTGCACAAGGGGCAGTTGCCGTTCCCCGATATTCCGCGGTTCTGATCTGGTCGTTGGTCGTAGATGTGGCTCTCGATCTCATACCGCGCCGTCATGGCGAGGAGCGAAGCGATCCAGCTCTTCGCCTCTCGCACTGGATTGCTTCGCTTCGCTCGCAGTGACGGAGCGAGACTTGTTGACCTCGACCTGAAGGACGAGATTCGCCCGTGGATACGCTGAAAGTACGCGACGCACAGGAGGTCGAGGACGCGGTGCGCGCCGCGATCGCCAATGAGCAGCCGATCGAGATCGTCGGCCATGGCGGCAAACGTACCATCGGGCAGCCGATGGCCACCAATGCGGTGCTAGAGCTGTCGGCGCTCAACGCCGTCGCGGCTTACGAGCCCAACGAACTGATCATCACCGTGCAGGCCGGCGCGCCGATGGCCGACGTGCTGTCGCTGATCGATTCCAAGAACCAGCATTTCGCCTTCGAGCCGATGGACACTGCGACGCTGCTCGGCACTGCACCGGGGGCAGGCACGGTGGCCGGTATGATCGGCGCAGGGCTTGCCGGGCCGCGGCGGATCAAGGCGGGCGGAGCCCGCGATCATCTGCTGGGGGCGCATGCGGTGTCGGGCTTCGGCGAGAGCTTCAAGGCCGGCGGCAAGGTGGTGAAGAACGTCACCGGCTACGACCTGTGCAAGCTGCTCGCCGGCTCCTGGGGCACGCTGGCGGTGATGACCGAGGTCACGCTGAAGGTGACGCCGCGGCCGGAAAGCGAGCGCACCCTGGTGCTGCGCGGGCTCGGCGACGTCGTGGCCAACAAGGCCATGACCACGGCGCTGGGCTCGCCCTACGACGTCACTGGCGCCGCGCATCTGCCCGGCTCGGCGCTCCGCACCACGGCCGGTGCATTGGCGGAGATTGCCCAGCCCGATCAGGCGCTGACGCTGCTGCGGCTTGAGGGTATCACCTCGTCGGCGAGTCACCGCGCCCAGTCGCTCCGTGCGGCGCTGAAGAGTTTCGGCGATGCCGAGCTGATCGAGGACGAGGCTTCCGCGGCGCTGTGGCGCGCGGTGCGCGATGTCGAACCGTTCGCGGCCTCCGGCCCGCGGGCGCTGTGGCCGGTGTGGCGGATCGTCTGCCCACCGGCAGCCGGCGGCGCGTTCGGCGAGCAACTCGCCCGCGAGAGCGGCGGCGAGGTGATGTACGACTGGGGCGGCGGCCTGATCTGGGCGGCGCTGCCGCCGGCGGCCGACGGCCACGCCAAGGCGCTGCGCCAGCGCGTCGAGAAGATCGCCGGTCATGCCACCCTGATCCGCGGCAGCGACGTGGTGCGGGCGGCGATCGACGTGTTCCATCCGCAGCCGGCGGGCCTCGCGGCGCTCGGCGACCGCGTCAAGCGCAGCTTCGATCCCACCAACATTCTCAATCGCGGCCGGATGTCGCGAGGATCTGCGACATGAAGACCGAATTCAGCCTGACCCAGCTCGCCGATCCCGACATCGCCGAGGCCGACAGGATCCTGCGCGCCTGCGTGCATTGCGGCTTCTGCACCGCGACCTGTCCGACCTATGTGCTGCTCGGCGACGAGCTCGACAGTCCGCGCGGCCGCATCTACCTGATCAAGGAGATGCTGCAGAGCGACCAGCCGCCGACCGCGGACGTCGTCAAACACATCGACCGCTGCCTGTCGTGCCTCGCCTGCATGACCACCTGTCCGTCGGGCGTCAACTACATGCATCTGGTCGATCAGGCCCGCGCGCGGATCGAGAAGCAGTACCGGCGGCCGTTCTGGGACCGGGTCGTGCGCGAGGCGCTGTCGTGGATGATGCCGCATCCGGGCATGTTCCGGCTCGGCATGTGGGCGGCCCGGATCGTGCGGCCGGTCGCGGCGCTGTTGCCCGGCTCGCACGACCTGACGCATCCGACCGTGCTGAGCCGGATCAAGGCGATGCTGGCGCTGGCGCCGAAGCATCTGCCGGAACCCGGCCCCGATTCCGGGACGACGTTTCCGGCGGTCGGGCCGAAGCGCGGCCGGGTGGCGCTGCTGCACGGCTGCGCCCAGCAGGTGCTGGCGCCGCGCATCAATCGCGCGGCGATCAATCTGCTCACCCGCCACGGCATCGAGGTGGTGCTTGCCGCCGACGAAGCGTGCTGCGGTGCCCTGATCCATCACCTCGGCCGGGATACCCGCACGCTCGACTATGCCCGCACCAACATCAAAGCATGGCTCGCCGAGATCGAGCGCGGCGGTCTCGACGCGATCCTGGTAACCACCTCGGGCTGCGGTACGGTGATCAAGGATTACGGCTACATGCTGCGAGAAGATCCGGAGTATGCGGCGGGGGCCGCAAAGGTTTCGGGCCTCGCCAAAGACATCAGCGAATATGTCGGTGGGCTCGAACTGTCATCGCCTCGTCCGCATGACGACGTCGTAGTGGCTTATCACTCCGCCTGTTCGTTGCAGCATGGCCAGAAAATCACGCAGCTCCCCAAAGAATTGCTTTCCAAGACTGGATTCGTGGTGAAAGATATTCCCGAGAGTCATTTGTGTTGTGGTTCGGCGGGCACGTACAACATTCTCCAGCCTGACATCGCGACCAGATTGCGCGACCGCAAGGTCGCCAACATCGCTTCCGTCAAGCCGGACATGATCGCCGCAGGCAATATCGGCTGCATGGTGCAGATTGCCAGCGGAACGGAAGTCCCTGTGGTGCACACGATTGAACTTCTCGATTGGGCGACGGGCGGGCCCCGTCCTGCTCCGCACTGATCGGAGCCTGGAACGCCGGTCGCTGAGCGCGGGATCGTCGACCGGAAGGCGATCCGCACAGCAGGAGGACGACGATGGCGAAAGGCAAGAAGTCCAAGACCAAGGACAAGGCCGACAAGAAGGCCGACAAGTCCAAGTCCAAGAAGAAGTCCAAACTGCTGCTGGCGAAGAACACCGGAAAGCCGGCCAAGAAGGCCAGCAAGGCGTCGGCTTCGAAGTCAAAGTCGAAGGTCGACCCGAAGTCCAAAGCCAAGACCAAGGCGAAGTCCAAGGCCACGTCGACGCCCAAGTCGAAGAAGCTCAAGTCGAAGCCGAGCGCGGGCAAATCGGCGAAGACTGCCGACAAGAAGCCGGTGAGCAAGGCGAAGAAGCCCGCCAAGGCCGCGGCGAACAAAGTCGCCAAGTCGCCTTCGGCCAAGAAGGGGGCTGCCAAAAAGGCCACTGCCAAGAAGGCCACTGCTAACAAAGGCACTGCCAAGACGGTCGCTAGGACGACGGTCGCCCAGAAAGCGGTATCCAACAAGGCCGTGACGCCCAAACCGGCCTCCTCCCGGGCGCCCACCAAGCCTTCGGCCAAGACGGCCAAGACCAAGCCCGCGCCGAGCGCTGCGGAGGTAGTCGCCGAGCCGATCGCGCCGCCGCCCCCGCCGAGGCCCCGTAAGCCCCGCGCCAAGAAGCCTCGCCCCGCCCCGGAACCAATTACCATGGAGCTCGAAACTCCATTCGAGCCGGAGGTCACTCAGGAGCCCGAGGCTGCGGGCGCGTCGGACGATACTGCTCCGGCCGAGCCGTTCGCGGCCGAGCAGCCCGCTGCCGCCGAGGACAACGAGCCGGTGGAGACGCCGGTGAAGAGCGCCTCGGTCGAAGCCTCGGATCAGCCCGTCGACAGGATCTCCGAGTCGTCGGTCGAGGAGGCCGCCGAAGAGGACGAGTTCGATCGCGCCCAACAGGCGGGTGTCAGGTCGGACCCGACCTGAGCCGAGCGGTTGCTTCGCGAACTGCATTCGATCTGCCGAAGGCCGCGGACATGACCGCGGCCTTCTGCTTTTCGCCAGGGACTCCTTGTGCCTTGAACGAGCCGCCGAGGCGTCCTGAACATGATGGGTATTTGAGTGTTCCATCGGACGAGACCGGCGAGTCCGCCGATTCGATCGCGTCCAGTTTAGTTGCGACCTCGACTTAGCCAAAAGTGTTGCCCGAAATGCCAACAATGATGGTTTCGGCCTAAGAGTCACTCGCAATCACGTGATCTAATTGCAACACTCCTCAACTACGAGTTGGCGAAGTGACTAAATTGCTCAAAAAGTCGGCAACTGCATGTGTTTTTTGCTTCACCGTTTCCGTGTCGCGCCGCACATTGCTGTCACATTTGGTTTTGGCAGGTCGATGTCGCGTCCTTGAACTTCGGTCCGGCTGACTTGAAAACGATGGGGATCAAAATGAAGAAGACAATCTTGTCGGTCGCGGCAGTGCTCGCAGTCGGCGCCGGCTCGGCCCAGGCGGCCGATCTGCCCGCCAAGGTCTACACCAAGGCTCCGCCGGTCGTGGCATTCAACCCGTGGGACGTGGCGTTCGGCACCTCGGTTTCCAGCGATTACGTGTTTCGTGGCATCACCCAGTCGAACCACCAGCCGTCGGTGAGCGGCTACATCGAGCCGCGCTACAACATCAATCCGGACCTGCAGATCTACGCCGGCGTGTCGGCTTCGAGCATCTCGTTCGCCAACCGCGCCGCTGCTGAGATCGACGGCTACGTCGGTATCCGCCCGACCTTCGGTCCGGCCGCGTTCGACTTCGGCTTCTGGTACTACGGCTATCCGGGCGGCCAGTGCATCGACACCGTTCAGGGCGGCGGCAACCTGTGCCCGCTCGGCTCAAGCGCGCTCGCCAACGGCAACGTGATGAAGAAGGACGTGTCGTTCTACGAGTTCTACGGCAAGTTCAACTACACCTTCAACGACATGTTCACCGCTGGCGCCAGCGTGAACTACTCGCCGGACTTCCTGCGCTTCGGCACCTCGGGCACCTACGCCGCGGTGAACGCGAAGATTACCATGCCGGGCACCTTCTTCGGCACCAGCGGCATCGGCTCCTACATCTCGGGTGAATACGGCCATCAGTGGCTCGGCACCACCGACGCGTTCTACGCGTTCACGGCTCTGCCGGACTACAACACCTGGAACGTCGGCGTGGGCTTCACCTACAAGGTGTTCACCCTCGATCTGCGCTACACCGACAGCGACCTGTCGAAGGCCGGCTGCCAGGCGATCACCTCCGACTTCACCTCGAACGGCGTGACCTCGGGCTGGTGCGGTGCTCGTTTCATCGCCAAGCTCTCGGCTGACGTGACGCTGGGCGCGCTGAAGTAAGATATCCCTTTCTGGGGGGCCTGAGGGCGGCGGAGCAATCCGCCGCCCTTTGTTTTGTTTGGTGTGTTTGCTCGTGTCTGCCGCTTCGAAGCGGTCGAGGCCTCCGGCCGGCGGCCTTGAGCCGCGGGCCCTCGTCGCAGGCGGCCGATCGCCGCTTAAGCCGCTTGCGTCGCGGTCAGCAGCCAAAAGCTGCAGCGCCGCGTCGACCGACCTTCCGTTCATCCGGCTTCCGGCGCGGGAACGCTGAGCCGATCCTGTAGGGCGAAGCCGTCGCCGGTGCGGGACAGCACGGCGTCGCGCTGGTGGAATGCCTCCAGCGTCGAACGATGGCCGATCGAGACGATCGTGGTGCCCGAAAGCTTGCGGTCGAGCAGTCTGTACAGAGCGGCTTCCGACGGCTCGTCGAGCGACGCGGTCGCTTCGTCGAGGAACAGGTATTGCGGTGCGTGCAGTAGCGCGCGGGCGATGCCGAGCCGCTGCTGCTCGCCGAGCGACAGCGTCCGATTCCAGTGGCCGTGCCGATCGAGCTGCTCCGCCAGTGCCGGCAGCCCGACCTCGCGCAACACCTCAGCAACCTTCTCATCGCTGAAGGAGTTGGCCTCGGCCGGATACACGATCGCGGCGCGGAGTTCGCCGACCGGAAAGTACGGCCGTTGCGGCAGCATCATCAGCGTCGCATCGGCCGGGATCGCGATCGAGCCCGAACCGAACGGCCAGATCCCGGCGATCGCACGGAACAGCGTCGACTTGCCGGCGCCGGACGGCCCGGCGATCAGGGTGCGCTCGTTGTCGTGGATCTTGAATCCGTCGGCGCTGATCAGCGGCGATCCGGACGGCAGCGTCAGGTTGAGATCGTCGAGCGCGATGCCGCCGGGCGTCGGCGCGACGACCCGGGCCACGCCGGGAGCGGCGCGGAACGCTGCTGAGCTCTCGACCGCTCGTTCGAATCCGTCGAGCCGTTGCACCACCGATTGCCACTCCGCCAGGGTGCGATAGGCGGTGATGAAGAACGAGAGCGAGTCCTGTACGCTGTTGAAGGCGGAGGCGGTCTGCATCATGCCGCCGAGCTGAACCTTTTGGGCGAAGAAAGCCGGCGCCACCAGAATGTAGGGGAAGATGATCGACGCCTGCGAGTAGCTGGCGGTGAACGCGGTGAGCCGTTTGGTGCGACTCATGATCCGCATGAAGTTCTCGGCAACGTAACCGAAACGTTCCGACAGCTTGCCACGCTCGGCCGGTTCGCCGCGTAGCAGGGCGATCTGTTCGGCGTTCTCACGGACACGCACCAGATTGAAGCGAAAATCAGCTTCGTAGCGCTGCTGGCGAAAGTTGAGATCGACCAGCGGCGACCCGATCCAATGGGTGAGGGCGGTGCCGATCACGGCGTAGATCAACGCGCCCCACACCAGGTAGCCGGGGATCGGGACATCCTGGCCGAACAGATGCAGCGGTGCCTCGTTCGACAGTCCCCACAGGATCACCACGAACGAAGCCAGCGTCACCACCGCGTTGAGCAGACCGATGCCCAGCGCCAGCGTGCGCTCGACGAATAGCTGGGTGTCCTCGGCGATCCGTTGATCGGGATTGTCGGCGGCATCTCCGGTGAGCTGCATCTGGTAGTGGTTGGCGTCGTGCAGCCATCCGCCCAGATAGCGCTCGGTCATCCATTTGCGCCAGCGGATCTGAAGCCACTGGTTGAGATAGAGTTGATAGACCTTCAGCGCGATCCAGATCGCCGCCAGAACGCAGAAATAGACGATCTGATAGGTGAAGACATCGTAGTTGCGCTCCTGCAGCGCGTTGTAGAAGTCGTTGTTCCAGCGGTTGAACAGCACCGCGAGCCCGACTGCGGCCAATTCGATCACCACCACGGCGGCGAGTAGTCCGCGGCCCATCCATCTGTCTTCGGCATTGAAATACGGCACTGCGATCCGCCAGGCGGTCGCCAAGGTGGTTCGGATAGTCGTCACTGGAAAAGGTCTCCGGGTGGGAGGCTCCGTCTTGGAGTGGAGCCCGTGAGGGAATTCGCAGGTTCATTCACCAGCCGTCGTGTCGCGCCCTCTTGTCGCACCCTAGCACGTCGCCGCCGCGTGCGGAGTGTGCCCGGTGGATTTCGCGTGTTTGTGAGCGGTCAGATGCGGCGCCGCCTTGGGAGAATGCGCCGGTTGCCGTCGTGTCAGGACGGAAGCACGTGGTCGGCGCCGGGAGTCGCGCCGTCTGGCCAAGGCGGGGGCGTTCGCATTATAGCGTCTTACGCACGGCGGCATCTGTCCGCCGCAGTTCAGCCACTTCTTTGCCGGCGATCTGGCGCAAGCCGCTGGATGTCGAGCGGCTCCAACAACGACCGAGGTGAGATGCGATCCTTTTCTCTGCTGCAAGCTGCCGTGCTCGCCACGGCGATCCTGTCCGGCACGGCGACGACTTCCCTTGCGCAATCCGGTGAGGAGTTTCCATTCGGCCTGGAATTGACGCTGGATGCGTCGCCGAAGCCGGGATCGAAGCGGATTCCGAATCTGGAAATCGGCGACAAGGGCAGCGTCCGGCTGGAGCTGTGGTGCAAGGGCGGCGTCGGGCAATTCTCTGTCGCCGGCAACACGGTGATCTTCGTGCCGGGCGCGATCGAGGATCGCGATTGTCCGGCGGATCGCGCCGAGGCCGATGATGCCCTGGTCGCAGCGCTCGCGGCGGTGACGACCTGGAGCCGGCAGGGCGATTTCGTCAACTTCGCCGGCCCGCAGACGTTACGTTTCCACCTGAATACGAACTAACCCGACGTCTGGTCTTTCAGGATCAGTTCGGCGCATCCCTGCGCCGCCTGCACCACGCCGCTGTAGCCGCCGATGCCCGCATACGCCGAGGCGAGATACAGGCCGGGCAGAATCGTACGCGGCGTGCGGTAGGGCGCGTCGGAGTTCGGCAGCAGCGGCGCGAAGCCGTAGACCGCGCCCTGGGGTGCGCCGAGATATTGCTGCACCGAGTAGGCGGTGTTGAAGGCCGCAGCGGTGACGGCGCCTGAAAGTCCCGGATAGCTGCGGTCGAGATGGGCGAGCAGCGCCTGCTGCCAGCGGCCGCGCTTGGCCCGATAGGCGTCCTGGTCCAGCCCGTCCCAGTTCGATACCTGGTCCGGCCCGACCACCGACAGCACGTAGGGCGGCGATGGTACGCCGGAATCGATCGCCGTGTAGTCGGCGATCGCCAGCGGCGGCATCCGCGCGCCCGGCTCGTCCGCCATCAGGGTTTTGCCCTCGGAATAGGAGGCGAGCGTCGTCATCCAGTCGGGCAGGAGCTGCGTCGCGTAGCTGCTGACGCCGAATTCGCCCGGCGGCCTGGACAGGCCGAGCGTCAGCGCGAACAGCGACAGCGACGGCGTGTGATCGGCGTAGCTGGCGGTGAGGCGCTGCGCCTGATCGGCCGGCAGCAGGCTCGCCAGCGTCGCCGGTGCGGCGTTGCCGATCACGGTCGAGGCTTCGACGGTCTGCGGATCGCCGCCATCGCGGGCGACGTGGGTCACCCGATGCGCGCCGCCGTTGTCCCCCATCACCAGGCCGGAGACGACGCGGCGTAGTACGACCTCGCCGCCGGCCTTGCGCACCGCGCGCGCCAGTGCGCTCGACAGCCGCTGCGAACCGCCCTGGATGAAGCGCGCGCCGCTGAGCAGGAAGCTGCCCTGCACCATCGCGAACGGTACCCACCACAGCGCCCCGACATCGTCGTGCACGTAGGACAGATTGCCGGCGACCGCGCATTTCAGCGCCTCGTCATCGCCGAACAGCGCCTGCAGTCTGTCGCCGAGCGAGGCGTGCCAATCGGCGAACTCCGGCGCCAGTGCCAGCACCGCGTCGAGCCCGCCGTCGCCGAGTGTACCGGCGAGCCGTTCAAGGTCGCCGAGCCATCGCGCGATGCCGTCCCGCGCATGGGGGAAGCGCCGGTTCAGCGCGTCGCGGGCGGCGGCGAATTCGTCCGGCAGCGTGAACGGAGCGCCGAGCGGGCCGCCACGCATCTCGTACAGCGCGCCGGCCGGAATCCACTGCACCGCATCGAGCACGCCGGCGCGGCTCAAGGCGCGGTGTTTGGGATCGCGCAGGTGCTGCGGATTGCCGGTGATGTGCAGCGAGCCTTCGACGAACAGTTCGCCGGCCTTGTAGCTCGATGCCGCGCCGCCGACCGAATTGCCTCGCTCGATCACCAGCACCTTGCGACCTTCGCGGGCCAGGATCGCGCCCGCAGTCAGGCCGCCGAGCCCGGCGCCGATCACCACCGCATCAAAGCGCGTCATTCAGCCGATCATCCTGCCGTCAAAAGGAAGCGCTTCATTGCCGCATTGCAGCGGCATGTCAAATCGCGGTTCCATGATCCGGACGGAGGCGACCCTCGACCGGCTATTGCCAGGTGGCGCTTTCGGAATCCCAGCGCTGGCCTTTCAGTTCCTTCGCCAGTGCCGCCACCGCACCGCCATCGCTGCGCGGTTCGATCTCTTCTTCGCCCGAGGCGTCGTCGTTCAGGCCGAGCCGCGGCGGGGCGTTCTCGTCGATCGTAGTGGCGGCGGGATTGCCGAGCCACAGCATCAGCTTGTCGCTGCCGCCCGGCTTGTCGGCGCTGACCAGCGCCTCGACGTTGATGACCTCGGTGAGCTGCAGCGCCGGGAAAGTCTCGCTCGGTCGCTTGAACGTCATCTTCAGCTTGCCGGTCGCCTCGTCCCAGCTCGCGCTGGCCGGCTTGGCTTCCAGCGTCTGCGTCAGCGTGCCGGTCAGCGTGGCGGCGATCTTGGCGCGATCGAGCTTGCCGCCGTCGCGCCAGCCAGCCGCCGGAAACAGGATGGCGCGGTCCATGTCGACCACACCGTTGGTCCACCCGGCCGCGGTGACGCCGGGGAACGTCTTGGCCTTGGCAATCACGGACGCGGCGCGTTCCGGATCGACCGTGAGATTGATTACCAGCTTGCCGGCGCGGAGCGCGTCACAGCCGACGTTCAGGCTCGACAGCGACACTTCGACATTTTCGGTCTTCAGCGTCTTCAGGAAATCCGCCGCCGCCTCGAGCGCGACGCGAACACCGACCGCTTCGGGCGATACCGCGGTGAAGTCCTTCGGTGTCTGCGCGATGCTCTCGTCGACCGATTGGGTCTCTTCGAATTCCTTGTCGCTGAGATCGGAATTGTCGGTCGAATTGATCTCGTAAGTCGCTGTGCCGATCCCGATCACGCCCTTGAAGTCGAAGGTTTCGCCGTTCGGCTTCTGCTGCAAGCTGACCGACACCGGGGCCTTGCTGCCGAGCGTCTGGCTGGTTCCGGTCAGCGCCTGACCGCTGGCGGTGAGGTTGACGACGAAGCGGTCCTTGCGAGCCGAGTCCTTGGCCGGAGAGAAGCAGACGTCGAGCACCGCCGACGTCGCTGTCTTGCCCTGCCGCGTTTCCTTCAGGATCACGTCGGCGCCTTCGATGAAGCCGTCGAGTGTGGCGAAATAGCGCGTCTCGGTGGCGGGCGCCGCCGATTTCGTCCCCGACTTGGCTTGGGCGAAAGCGAGGTCGGTCGCCGGCAGCAGCGCCAGCAGGCTGAACAGAAACGCGCGCATCGGATGATTCCTCGCGGGGGACGGCAGCTTTCGTATCGTTGTCGATTCGAATTGAATCCGAACCAAGGCTGACTAGCAGATCGCGGCGGCGGCGCCAAAAAAGACGAGGCGAGCGGGCGTCAGCGGCAGCAGGCGCTGGATCGCGGAAGCCGCAGATCTTATTTCCGCGATCGCGCGCCTGCGCAGACGACGACGGCGACATCGCAGCGTGCGCCTCAACCGCAACCATCTCCAAACGCAACAAGGCCGCCCGGAGGCGGCCTTGCGTGTCTTGTCGGGAAGGAGAGGGTGGCGGGGCTCAGAAGCCCATGCCGCCCATTCCGCCCATGCCACCACCCGGCGGCATCGCCATCGGGGCTTCTGCCTTCGGCAGCTCGGCGACCATGGCTTCGGTGGTCACCAGCAGCGAGGCGACCGAGGAGGCGTCCTGCAGCGCAGTGCGCACGACCTTGGCCGGATCGACGATGCCCTTGGCGAGCATGTCGACGTACTCTTCGCTTTGGGCATCGAAGCCGAAGGTCTCGGTCTTGTTCTCGAGAATCTTGCCGACCACGATCGAGCCTTCGACGCCGGCGTTCTCGGCGATCTGGCGGATCGGAGCTTCGAGCGCCTTCAGCACGATGTTGATGCCGGCCTGGACGTCCGGATTGTCGTTGCTGATCCGGCCGACGGCCTTCTTGGCGCGCAGCAGGGCGACGCCGCCGCCCGGCACGATGCCTTCCTGCACCGCGGCGCGGGTCGCGTTCAGCGCGTCCTCGACACGGTCCTTCTTCTCCTTGACCTCGACCTCGGTCGCGCCGCCGACGCGGATCACCGCGACGCCGCCGGCCAGCTTGGCCAGGCGCTCCTGCAGCTTCTCACGGTCGTAGTCCGAGGAAGTCTCCTCGACCTGCGCCTTGATCTGCTGCACGCGGGCCTCGATTTCCGGCTTCTTGCCGGCGCCGTTGACGATGGTGGTGTTCTCCTTGTCGATCACTACCTTCTTGGCGCGGCCGAGCATCTTCAGGTTGACGGTCTCGAGCTTGATGCCGAGATCTTCCGAGATGAGCTGGCCGCCGGTCAGGATCGCGATGTCTTCCAGCATCGCCTTGCGGCGATCGCCGAAGCCCGGCGCCTTGACGGCAGCGACCTTGAGGCCGCCGCGCAGCCGGTTGACGACCAGCGTCGCCAGCGCTTCGCCTTCGACGTCCTCGGCGATGATCAGCAGCGGCTTGCCGGACTGCACCACGGCTTCGAGCACCGGCAGCATCGCCTGCAGGCCCGGCAGCTTCTTCTCGTGCAGCAGGATGTAGGCGTCGTCGAGTTCGGCGGTCATCTTCTCGGCGTTGGTCACGAAGTAGGGCGACAGGTAGCCGCGGTCGAACTTCATGCCTTCGACGATGTCGACTTCGGTCTCGAGCGACTTGTTCTCTTCGACCGTGATCACGCCCTCGTTGCCGACCTTCTGCATCGCCTGGGCGATCATCTTGCCGATCGGCGCGTCGCCGTTGGCCGAGATAGTGCCGACCTGGGCGATCTCGGCCGACGAGGCGACCGGCTTGGCGCGCTTCTGGATGTCCTTGATCACGGCAGCGACCGCGATCTCGATGCCGCGCTTGAGGTCCATCGGGTTCATGCCGGCGGCGACCGCCTTGGCGCCTTCGCGCACGATCGCCTGGGCCAGCACGGTGGCGGTGGTGGTGCCGTCGCCGGCGAGGTCGTTGGTCTTGGAGGCGACCTCGCGCACCATCTGCGCGCCCATGTTCTCGAACTTGTCGTCCAGCTCGATCTCCTTGGCGACGGTGACGCCGTCCTTGGTGATGCGCGGGGCGCCGAAGCTCTTCTCGATCAGCACATTGCGGCCCTTGGGGCCGAGCGTGACCTTGACGGCGTTGGCGAGCACATCCACGCCGCGCAGCATGCGGTCGCGGGCCTCACCGGAAAATTTGACGTCTTTGGCTGCCATTCATTCGCTCCTGATGTCTTGATATTGTCGCGATGCGGCTCAGCCGACCACGCCCATGATGTCCGACTCCTTCATGATCAGGAGTTCCTCGCCGTCGAGCTTGATTTCGGTGCCCGACCACTTGCCGAACAGCACGCGGTCGCCGACCTTGACGTCGATCGGGGTCAGCTTGCCGGTCTCGTCGCGGCCGCCCGGGCCGACGGCGACCACCTGACCTTCCTGCGGCTTCTCCTTGGCGGAGTCCGGGATGATGATGCCGCCCTTGGTCTTGGTTTCCGCGTCGATGCGCTTCACCACGACACGGTCATGGAGCGGACGAAAATTGAGCTTAGCCATGGGCTGTCCTGTGCTGTTACTGGAGGGGGCTCGGTGTTCGAGTGCCGGTTCGTGATCCGCGGCTCCGATGGGCATCCGCGTGTTGGCAGTCGTACTGCGAGAGTGCTAATTACGCGTCCGGAAATATGGCCAGATGCTGTTCCTGTCAAGCTGACGGCTTAAGAGCTTGGTGATCTCGCTGTAGGATGCTCCGGCCGCCAGACCGGGGCACCCGACATCATCATCGTTTTGACCGCATTGCCTGACACGGCGTTTTGCGGTTGTCTGGCGCAAGGGGCACGTGGGGCGTCGCTCGGGGAGAAATCATGGTCAATTCACGCAACGCACGCGCGTCGCTCAATCTGGGGATGGCGTCGGTGATGGCGCTCGGTCTCGGCGCGTGCGGCACCATCGGTGGCTTCAGCCTCGGCGGTTCGCAGTCGGCTCCGGTGGAGGAGGCGGCTCCGCCGCCGGATCTGCCGGCCACCATCAGGTCTGAAGAGATCGTCGGTCGTTGGGGCTTGGCTTCTTACCTCAATCCGTCCGATCGTGCCCGCACCGAGAAGGCTGCGCTGTCGCAGTGCAGGAATCCTTACGTGATCGGAGCCGGCTCGACCGGCGGCGTGATCATGCATCTGGCCGACCAGGCCACCCCGCAGGAACTGCGGCTGAAGGGCTCGCCGAGCGGCAAGAACTATATCGGTCCGGCCGGCCCGATCAGCGACCAGGATCGCGAGATCGTCTCGTTCGACGGCCGGGTGATGATCACCCGCTTCGTCGACAAGGACGCTGCCACCCGCTATGGTAACATGGTGTATGTCCGCTGCGCCCCGCGCGCCTGAGACTGCCGCCACCAACAAGATCGGGTTGAACCTGACGCCATGACGACATGACCGCGCTGCGGAGACTGGCGCTCGGACCGGAACGCGCGGTCGGAGTTCTCGCGGTCACCCAGATCCTGTGCTGGGGCATCCTGATCTATCCTCCTGTCCTGACCATGCCGTACCTCGCCGAGGCTCACGGCTGGTCGCTGGCGTTCGGGATGTCCGGGTTCTCGCTGGCTCTGGTGATCTCGGGCATCCTGTCGCCGACCGTCGGCGGGCTGATCGACCGCCACGGCGGCAACATGGTGATGGCGCCGGGAGCGCTGATCGGCGCGGCCGGCATGGTGCTGATTGCCAGTGTCGACCTGTGGCCGGTGTATTTCCTCGGCTGGGCCCTGCTCGGCGTCGCGATGGCGTCGAATCTGTACGATCCCGCATTCGCGACGCTGGCCCGGCTGTTCGGCGCCACTGCGCGGCGGCAGATCACCTTCGTCACCTTCGCCGGCGGCTTCGCCTCGACGGTTGGCTGGCCAGCGACGCATCTGTTGCTCGAAGCGGTGGGATGGCGCGGCACCTACCTGGTGTTCGCCGCGGTTCTGGCGTGCGTGGTGGCGCCGCTGCACGGTCTGGCGCTGCCGCGCAAGGCGGCGCCTACGCCTCATCTACCCAGCACGAGCCCGCATCCGAGGCCGGCCGAACCGCTGCGTCCGGAGGGGCGCCCGTTCCTGCTGATCGCTGCGGCGTTTGCGATCTACGCCCTGATGCTGTCCGGGGTGACGTCGAACCTGCTGGCGATGTTCCAGCGCGCCGGCCTCGACGCCGGCACCGTGGTGATGCTCGGCGCGTTGTTCGGCCCCGCGCAGGTCGCCGCACGGCTGGCGGATTTCTTGCTCGCCGGCCGTACCCATCCGTTGTGGATCGCGCGTGGCGCGGTCGCGCTGATGGCGTGCTCGTTCGCGATGCTGGCGTTCGTCGGCCCGTCGATCCTGGTCGCGGGCGTGTTCTGCGTGGCGTTCGGCGCCGCCAACGGGGTGATGACGATCGCGCGTGGCGCTCTGCCGCTACTGATGTTCGGGCCGCTGGGCTACGGGCGGGTGATCGGACGGATCGCGCGGCCGGCGCTGTTCGTGCAGGCTTCGGCACCGTTCGTCGTTGCGACCGCGGTCGAGCGGTTTTCCGACGCGACCGTGATCGAGGCGGGCATGGTGTGCGCGGTGGCGGCGCTCGGCTGTTTCATGGCGCTGCGACCGCCGCGCAGCGCCGAGGGGCGCTGAGGCGGTCGGCGATCAGTCGAGCCCGGCGATCAGTTGAACATCGCGTCGATGTCGTCCTGCGAGGCGTGGCCGTCTTCGCCGAGCGCACGCGGGCCGTTGAGCAGCTTGGAGTCGTCGTCGCGGGTGTCGACGACCGGCGGAGCATGCGACTTGATCTCGTCGACGCCGCCCCAGATCTCCATCATCGCCACGATGTGATGCTCGATGAACTTCATCGTGTTCATCACTTTGCTGATGCGCTGGCCGGTGAGGTCCTGGAAGTTGCAGGCCTCGAAGATCGAGATCACCCGCTCCTGGATCTCTTCGCTCAGAGCCTGTTGCTGGTCGGCCGAATTGACCTTGCCCAGCGCGGTCGCCGCCTGATCGATCGCTTCGGCGGCTTCGAGAATCTGCTGGGTGGCTTCCTCGGTGCCGCCGACCACGGCGCCGAGTTCGCCGTTGACCTTGGCCATCTCCTCGCCGCTGAAGCTCTTGGAGTGCAGCACCGCGATCTCGCGCTTGGTCTGGTCGATCGCGTTGTGGATCAGATCGAGCTCGACCTTGAGCTTTTCGCACTGTTCGACCTGAGCCTTGTAGCTCGCCAGCAGCGCCTTGGCTTCCGCAGCTTCCGCGGCGAGCGAGGCGTCGATTTCCTGCTTGCTGCCGGACTCGGCCGCGGCCACCGGATGCACCCCATTGACGATCTGGGCGCGGATCGCGCGCAATTCCGCCATCAGGTCGCGGTTGGTCGGGCCAGCCTCGAATTCGATCGGTGCGAGCATCGGCGCTGCTCCAAGCGTCAGTTCTTCAATGCGAAAGCGCTTACGTGGAAGTGACATCGGCTGATCCCGTGAGTTGGTACCTCGCTCTCGTACAGCCATCTCTTTAACGACGGGTTGAGCGGCGGAACCGGGTTCGCCTCAACTAACAAACGTTGAAATACGGTACGTTAACCATGGGCCTGGGTCGTTCATCGAAAATAAACGCTGACCGCAGGAACAGCGGCGCCGCTGCGACGTGGTGAATCGAAATGCCGTCCGCGTTTACCAAACCGATCCGGTTTTGGTTTCTGATCCGTTGCGTTCGCCGCCGCATGTTCGGCGAGTCCACGACGAAACGGTGCAGAGTACGTCGATGTTCAACAAAACCACCCTCGCTTTGCTGACCAGCGTGTCTTGTCTCGGCGGCGGCTATCTTCCCGCCGCCGCTCAGGTTTTTTCATCCGCCGAGGAGCCGGCGTTGATCTACGCCGATCCGCGGGCGGCCGAGCCGGTGCGGGTCCGTACCGCTTACGCCGAACGCTCCAATATGGGCGGCGGCTTCATCGAGTTTCTGTTCGGTGACGGCACGCCGCCGCCGTCCTCGCGGTATTACCAGCGTGAACGGATGTACGAACGCCGCGATTACCTGCCGCCATCGGCGCCGCAACCGATGCAGGAGCAGGAGGCGGCGATCGAGCCGGCTCGTCCGGAGTTCGATCCGCGCTATGAAAAGCAACTTGTTGATTACCATGGCGGCGAAAAAGCCGGCACGATCGTGATCGATACCCCGAACAAGTACCTTTACTTGGTGCAGGGCGACGGCAAGGCGCTGCGTTACGGCGTCGGCGTCGGCCGCCCCGGCTTCACCTGGTCGGGCGTCAAGACGATCACCGCCAAGCGCGAATGGCCGGCCTGGACGCCGCCGAAGGAAATGCTGGCGCGCCGTCCCGATCTGCCGCGGCACATGGAGGGCGGTCCGCAAAACCCGCTCGGCGCGCGAGCGATGTATCTCGGCTCCTCGCTGTACCGCATTCACGGTTCCAACGAACCGTGGACGATCGGCACCAACGTCTCCTCGGGCTGCATCCGCATGCGCAACGAGGACGTCATCGATCTGTACGGTCGCGTCGGCGTCGGCACCAAGGTGGTGGTGATCTGACGATCGGGCGCGACGAACTCCGTCTCGAACCACAACCAACTCTCGAACGACAACGGCCGCCCTGTGGGCGGCCGTTGCATCTGGACGGGTGACGGCAGGGGTTACGCGAAGTCGCTGTCGCCGCCGCCGTCAAAATCGTCCCCATCCATGTCCATGTCGTCGTGGTCATAGCCGGCGTCGGCGACGCGGTCATAGTCGTTGCCGTTCTGATCCATCATGCCGTGGCGCGCATTGTCGTCGCCACCGCCGCGCTGCGAGCCGATGTCACCGAGCCCGGCCTGCTGTGCGAGATTGCCGCCGGCGCTATCGCCGCCGCCCCACGGGCTTTGGGTGCCGCCGCTCAGGCCGCTCTGGTCGGCCACGCTCTGTTGTGAGCCCCCGCCCATCATGCCGCGGATGCTGGAAAGCAGCAGCGAGCCGCCGACCACGCCCGCTGCAGCCGCGGCCGCGGTGCCGAGAAACGAGCCGCCACCGCTGGCGGGGGCCGCGCTCTGCCCCCCGAACGGCCCGCCGGGCTGGCCTTGTGGTTGGCCGTAAGGCGGCTGCGCCGGCTGGCTGTAGGGTGGCGTCGCGGATTGCCCGAGTACCTGCCCGGTATTCCAGGATGGCCGGCCGCCGCCAGCTCCGGGGGGCGGAACGTTCGGCACCGAGCCGCGCTGCGGCTGGCCCTGGCCGAAGATCGCGTCCCGCATCGAATCCAGGAAGCCGCCGCGGTCTTGAGCGGCCGGCGCCTGATCGGCCTCCAATTCCTGAATGCGTTCGTGGGCTCGCTTCAGCGCTTCGTCCTGCAGCAGCACCGTCTGGACCAGCCCGTAGATCGCATTCGGCGCGATTCGCAGTCCTTGCGAAATCGCTGCGGCCGCTTCGGGATCGCGTGGGGTGGCTTCGAGGCGGGCGAGCCGTTCGAACAGATCGTCCACAAGCTGGCGTTCCTGCGGTGTCATCATGACCTCCCTGAGCATCGCTCGAACCTGCGCCCCGGCGCTCGCCGGCGGCGATCGCAGGCGCGGGTGTGGTCAAATCTAGGGAACCTTTGGGCGGCAGTAAGTCCGTGCCCGGATTAAATTTCCGTAGGAGACAAAACGGCTCCGGTCGCGGCCTGCGGCGGCGCGGCGGCCAGGCTGACCTGACGCATTGCCAGTAGTTCGGCGAAGCGATCCGAGCCCAGATAGGCGTATTCGCGTTCGCGCTGATCGGTGAACGGGTCGAGCGCGATCAGCGTTTCGTCGACGATCCCCGGATGACACATCACCAAGCCGCCGTCCGACAGGCCATCGAGAAACGATCCCATCAGTTTGTCGAAGTCGGTCTCGCGCAGGAAGTCGTAGGCGCCAGCGAAGCTCGGATTGTAGCCGATCCCGGCGGCCCGCGCGCGCGCGCGAAACGTCGCGCTGAGCGCGTCGAGCAGCAGCGGCTTCGGATTGCCGAGCCGCCGCGCCATCGGCACGCTACGTCCGCACTGCCGCACCCAGGCCTGCGGTGCCAGCGCTTTCACCGCGCCGAGAAACGCGTCGCGCACCTGCGGAAACAACTGCACATGCTGGTGCCCGTCGACGTAGTCGGGCGTGCGGCCGAACCGTTCGGTGAAGGCTTCGATCTGTGCGCTCAGTTCGGTGGCGATCACCTGGCGGTCATGGCGGCGCAGCAACGCGCCGCGCAGCTTGCGACCGAGCGGCAGAAACTGGCCTCCGTTCAGCGGCTGATAGTGCATCGTCAGCGGCGCGAACGGCGCAGTCAGCGTGGCGTGCAGTCCGATCGCGGCGTTCGGATTGGCCGCGGCTGCGTTCATCAGCGCAACGGCGTCGTCGCGCCCGATCGCGGGACCGACCATCATCACCGAGGTAGCATTGATGCAGCCGCGTCCGATCAGGTCGCAGATCGCGCGGTTGACCCCGGGGCTGATGCCGTAATCGTCGGCGACCAGCCAGATCCGGCGCTGGGCAGATTCGCTCATTCGGCCGCGGACCGCTTCGCCGGATCGGCACCGGCATCGGGCTCGGCCTTCTTCACGGTGTGCTCGGCGACGAAGTAGATCGGTCGCGCCTTCATCTCGGACAGGATCTTGCCGATGTACTCGCCGACGATGCCGATCATCAGAAGCTGCACGCCGCCGATCGTCATCATCCCGACGATGATCGACGGATAGCCGGGCACCGATTTTCCATCGATCCAGGTCTCCCAGAGAATCGACAGCCCGAACAGGAAGGCGCTGATCGCCAGCGCGACGCCGAGCAGGCTGGCGATCCGCAGCGGGGCCACCGAGAACGAGGTCAGCCCCTCGATCGACAGCCCGATCAGCCGCGCGGTCGAGAACGTGCTGAAGCCGTGCGCGCGCGGCTCGGGTTCGTAATCGACCCGCTTTTGCCGGAACCCGATCCAGCTCGCCAGGCCCTTGAAGAAGCGGTTGCGTTCAGGGAGCTGCCGCAGCGCCTGGGCGGCGCGCGGCGACAGCAGACGGAAGTCGCCGGCGTCTTCCGGGATCTTCTGCCGCGCCCCCCAATTGATCAGCGCGTAGAATCCGCGCACTGCGGTGCGGCGCAGCGCCGGTTCGTTGTCGCGATGCGCCTTGGCGGTGTAGACGACGTCGTAGCCGTCGTCGATCCAATGCGCCACCAGCGTTTCGACCAGTTCTGGGGCGTGCTGGCCGTCGCCGTCCATGAACAGCACGGCGCCGCGGCGGGCATGGTCGAGCCCGGCCATCAGCGCGGCTTCCTTGCCGAAATTGCGCGACAGCGACACCACCTGGACGTCGAGCATGGTGGCCGGCAGATTGCGGGCAATGCTGAGTGTGGTATCGGCGCTGCCGTCATCGACATACACCACCTCGCAGGCGAGACCGTAGCGCTGCCGCAACGTGGCGGCGAGCGTGATCAGCCGGCCGTGCAGCGCCTGCAGGCCGCCCGCCTCGTTGTAGGCAGGAACCACGATGGACAGGCCCTGCGCCGCGGCGGCTCCCGCTTCGGTGGACAGACCCGAGACGTCACTCCCAAGCATCATCGATCGCTTCCGGCCCGCACGCGCCTTGTTTGTCTGCTGCTGATTATATGGTGGTTCCGCACGCCGACGCCACCACGGCGCGGCGCGCCGGCATTATTGCTGCAGGAACGCTGCAAGTTTGCTGAACAGCGGGTTTTCCTTGTCGAACACGTAGTCCAGCGCAGCCACCGACACGGTGTCTGCGCCATGCTGCCGCAGGAAGCTGCCGAGCGCGTAGATCTGCGCCGGCGGGCAGTGCAGCGTCAGCATGCCCGACGAGGTCGGCCCGCCGAACGGCGACACCACGCCGAACCGGCTGTGGGCTTCGGCGAGCAGCGCGTCGTTGCAGCCTTTGAAGCGGGTGCGGACTTCCTTGTACTTGCCGGCGCGGGCGCGCGAAGCGATGTGATCGAGGATCACGCGCGCGGTTTCGCGGTTCGCCTCGCTCCAGTCGGCTTCGCGCGAGGCCACGAGATTGGCTTGGCTGCGCAGCATCACACCGTCGTCGAGCACCTTCAGGCCGTTGGCGGCGAGGGTCGCCCCGGTGGTGGTGATATCGACGATCATCTCGGCGGTGCCGACCGCAGGCGCGCCCTCGGTGGCACCGGCGCTTTCGACAATGCGGTAGTCGACGACGTTGTGGGCGGCGAAGAAGCCACGCGTCAGATTGATGTATTTGGTGGCGACCCGCATCCGCCGGTTGTGCTGGGCGCGGAAGCCGGTGGTGACGTCGTCGAGGTCGGCCATGGTGCGGACGTCGATCCACGCCTGCGGCACTGCGACCACCACGTTGGCGTAGCCGAAGCCGAGGCCGTCGATCAGCAGGACCCGCTTGTCGGCATCGGTGATGCTTTCGCGGACCAGATCTTCGCCGGTGACGCCGAAATGCACCGAGCCACGGGCGAGATTGGCCGCGATCTCGCTGGCCGAGAGATACGCGACCTCGACATTGTCGAGGCCCGCGATGGTGCCGCGATAATCGCGCGCGCCGCCGGACTTGCTCAGCGTCAGCCCGGCACGGGCGAAGAACGCTTCGGCGTTTTCCTGCAGGCGGCCCTTGGACGGAACCGCCAGAACGAACGGCGCGCTCATGCGGCACCTCCGGCGCTGGTCTGTTTCATCGCCTCGATCCAGATCGAGAAGCCGACCGCGGGGATCGGCGAGGCGGCGCCGAGCTGGCTCATCAGCCCGTCATAGCGGCCGCCCGCGACCAGCGGCTCGTCGCCGTTGCCGGCGCGATGCACCTCGAATTCGAAGCCGGTGTAGTAATCGACCCCGCGGCCGAAGGCGGTGGAGAACCGGACCTTGCCGAGGTCGATGCCGCGGTCGGCCATGAAGCCGATCCGCGCTTCGAACTGATCGATCGCGGAATCGATCGCCAGCTTGGCGTCGGCGGCGAGCGCGCGCAGCGCCTTCAGCGCCTCGTTCGGGGCGCCGCTGATAGCCAGGAATCGTTTGATCTTGTCGAGCGCGTCGCGCGGCAGCGCGCCACTCTTCAGGGTCGATTGTTCGAGGAAGCGGTCGGCGATCTCGGCGACCGAGCGGCCTCCGAGGGTGGTTGCGCCGGCGATCGACATCAGGTCGGTGACCAGCGCCAGCGCCGCCTTGCGGTCGGAGCCGGCGAGCGCGGCGAGCACGCCCTCGTATTCGTTGCTGGTCGAGGGCGCGAGCGTCAGCCGCTCCAGATCCTGCGCCAGGCTGGCCTTGCGGTGGAAGTCCTTCATCAGCCGCCGCCGCCACACCGGCATCAGGTCGAGCGCGTCGATCAGCGCCGCGAACAGTGCGACGTCGCCGGTCCGGACATCGACCTCGCCGGCGCCGAGCGCGACGGTGGCGCCGAGCGCCAGTGCCAGCATTTCGGCATCGGCCGCGGCGCGGTCCTGCCGGCCGAACAGCTCGATCCCGGCCTGCATGAATTCACTCGGCTTGCCGCCGCGCTGGCGGAACACCGGCCCGAGATAGCAGAAGCCGAGCGGCTGCCCGGCGGCCTGTGATGCGAGGTAGTCGCGCGCCACCGGGATCGTCAGATCGGGGCGCAGGCACAGCTCCTCGCCGCTGGCGTCGGTGGTCAGGTAGAGGCTTTTGCGGATGTCCTCGCCCGACAGGTCGAGGAATGGTTCGGCGGGCTGCAGGATCGGCGGCGTGGCCTGGGCATAGCCGGCCTCGGCGAAGGATTGCAGCAGCGCCTCCGCCCACGCGGCGGATCCGGTCGCGCGAGCGGCGGCGGTCTTGATCATGATCGGTCAGTCCTGCGGTCCCGGGCAGGGAGGGTGGAACAGAAAATGTTGGTCGGCGCAGCCCTTAACACGGGTGGATGACAGATTCGACCGTCATCCGCCGGGTGGCCGGCGAGGCGGGGGCGCCAATGGTCGAACATTACCTAATTACCCTTCCAATCGCCCATCACCGCCTGAACCAGCGTCAGAGCGGCGACTGCTGCGGTATCCGCCCGCATGATCCGCGGGCCGAGCGCCAGCCGTAGGATGTGGGGCTGTTTCAGCAGCAGGGCGCGCTCCTCGGTGGAAAAGCCGCCCTCCGGCCCGACCAACAGATCGACGCCCTTGGCGGCCGCATTCCGCGCGGCCTGCAGCGCCGCAACCGGATCGGAGATCTCGGCGTCCTCGTCGCAGAACACCAGCAGGCGTTCGCCGCCGGCACGGCCGGCCAGGAAACGGTCCAGCCCGATCGGCTCGCCGACCTCGGCGAGGCTGAGGATGCCGCATTGCTCGGCGGCTTCGACCACATTGGCACGCATCCGCTCGGTGTTGAGCCGATGCACCTGGGTGTGCTGGGTGAGCACGGGCTGCAGCCGGCCAGCGCCCATTTCCACAGCTTTCTGAGCCATATAGTCCAGTCTGGCGTGTTTCAGCGGGGCGAACACATAGGCGACGTCCGGCAAACGGTCCTGCGGCCGGGTCTGGTCTGCCACCTCCAGCGCCTCGGGTCGCTTGCGACCGAGGATGGTGGCGCGCCACTCGCCGTCGCGGCCATTGAACGCCAGCACTGCGGCGCCGGCGCCGAGCCGCAGCACGTTGCCGAGGTAATTGCCCTGATCGCGATCGAGCGGCACCTGCGTACCGGACGCGAGGTCGGCATCGACGAAAAGGCGGGGGCTGCGGAAGTCGTATCGGCTCATTGGCAGGGTCTCACGCGCCGCTTCTAGCCCAATTTTTCAAGAATATCAGCCGCCTGTGGGACGAAGCGCCGTGCTGCCGCCCTAATCGGCGGGTTGTTAAGGGCGATCCGGAATCGTAATAAGGCCCGCATGTCTGTCTTTTCGACGTGTTATTGGGCCAACGGGGACCATCGAACCTTGCCGGAGGAGCAGCCTTGATCATCCGACGTTTGATTGTACCAGCGGTTACCGCCGCTTTCGTCTTTGAAGCCGTGCCGGCGCTGGCCCAGAGCGCGTTTCCCGCGCCATTGCCGAACCAGTCGGCCACATCGCCGTTTCCGGCGCCGCTGCCCAATCAGTCGGCCGCCGGCACCGTCAACGACCCGGCTTTTCCCCCAGTCAACGGCTCGGGCGGAGCGTTCCCGGCTGCGGGCGCGGCTCCGATCGCCGGTGGCGGTGGCGCATTCGGTCCGCCGCCCGGCGCTGCGCCGATGGGCCAGCAGGCCGGCGGCGAAGCCTGCATGAACGACTTCCTCAAGCTGCGGAAAGAAGCCGAAAAGCGCGGTCAGGCGATTCAGGCCGCCGGCAAGCGCAAGGCACCGGCGGCGGAGGCCTGCAAGCTGATCGGCGCGTTCTCCAGTTCCGAAGTTGCGATGATCAAATACGTCGTCGGCAACGCCAAGCGCTGCGGCATTCCGAACGAAATCGCCGATCAGCTCAAGACCGGCCATAAGAGGACCGAGCAGATGCAGAAGCAGGTCTGCAACATTGCCGAGCAGCAGCAGCAGCGCGGCCCGGCCGGACCGAGCTTTGCCGATGTGCTCGGCTCGTCGACCGCTGCGCCGGAGGTGAACACCTCGGCCAAGAAGTTCGGTGGCACCACCTTCGACACGCTCAACGGCAACGTGCTGTCGCGATGAGCGGGATTCCGGCCAGCGGCGCGGCCGGGCGGGTCGCCGACTCGACAGGCAACTGGGTCGACAACCATGCGCCGCTGTGGACACGGCCATATCTGCGGCTGGCGCGGTTCGATCGCCCGATCGGCTCCTGGCTGCTGCTGATGCCGTGCCTATGGTCGGCGGCGCTCGCCGCCGGCATGGCCCACGACCTCAGTCGCCTGCCGCTGTTCTGCGCGTTGTTCTTCATCGGCTCGTTCGTGATGCGCGGCGCCGGCTGCACCTGGAACGACATCACCGACCGCGATCTCGACGACAAGGTCGAGCGCACCCGTTCGCGGCCGATTCCGGCGGGGCAGGTCACCGCCAAGCAGGCCGCGGTGTTCATGGTGCTGCTGTGTTTGACCGGCCTCATCGTGCTGCTGCAGTTCAACAGCTTTGCGATCGCCACCGGTATCGCGTCGCTGATCATCGTGGCGGCCTATCCGTTCATGAAGCGGATCACCTATTGGCCGCAATTCGTGCTCGGGCTCGCGTTCTCTTGGGGCGCGCTGATGGGCTTTGCCGGCACTTTCGAGCGGCTCGATCTGGTGGCGTTCGTGCTCTACGCCGGTTCGATTGCCTGGGTGATCGGCTACGATACGGTGTACGCGCATCAGGACGCCGAAGACGACCTGATGGTCGGAATCAAGTCGACTGCGCTGCTGTTCGGCGAAAACACCAAGCTCGCGCTGGTGCTGCTGTTCGGCTTGGCCGTGAGCCTGATCGGCGTGGCGCTGAAGCTGGCCGATGCCGGCTGGCTCGCCTGGGTCGGCTTGGCTGCGTTCGCGGCACATCTGGTACAGCAGATCGTGCGGCTCGACATCCACGACAGCCCGCTGTGCCTGCAGCTGTTCAAGTCGAACCGCGATGCCGGCCTGCTGCTGTTCGGCGGTCTGGTGGCCGATGCGGTTTCGCGTACCATGGCGTGAGCCCGGGCGGGTCCGGCGCTCTCATCCGATTCTGATTAGTTGCGCGCGATGATCTCACGTTCGCCGGCGAAGCATTTCGGTGCGTCGAGCAGTCGGCCGACTCGCCGGCGTGTCAGGAAGCGCGGACGACGCTTGCTGATCACGTGATGACGACGGCGGCGCTGCGCAGGCTCGCGCATCTTGTCTTCGGGAAGCTGCGGCAGTCCGAAGATCTCGCTCCACAGTGCCCACATCCGTTCGATCTCCTCGGGGTCGTCGCTGATTCCCAGAGGGATCGACAGCGACGGATCGCGGTGCACCAGCATCAGCATGCGGCCGTCGTCGAGACCTCGGCAGCCGATGCCGCGGAAGTCGCTGACGCTGACGTTGACCGCCATTCTCATGCCGGAGACGGCGCGGCGTAGCACCACCCGCTCGCGGTGTAGTTCGATTTGCCGGATGCCGCCGTCGGCCCGCACGTCGTGCGCGTCGAAGCGGATCGGCAGTGAGAGAGGGTCGAGCCGCAAGTCGCGGCTCGACCCGGCGAGGTTGACCCCGCCTGTTGCTGTTTGACGCCTCACGGCTTTGATCTCCCCGCCGGAATTATGTTCCCGGTCGATGGGTGAGAGCTTGCCAGAGCCCGGTCCGGATTCGCTTAATAAGGCTGGTTAATCGAAACTGACCCCGACTGCTTCGCCGCTCATGATTGACAGAACCTTGGCCAGCATGATTGACGCAATCTTGCGCTCGGCTCGGCAATGAATTGTTCCGGTCGGGTGCAAAGTGCTTGAAGTCCGCGTCGAACAAGCACATCTGTGATGTCGACAGCGTGCATCCGCTGCCCCGCGTCGTTACTTCAAGCCTTAGGAATTGTATTTGTGAACTCTTCACCAAGCGCACGTTCGCCGGCTTCGTCTTCTGTGGATTCGGCTTTGTTCGATCAGTCGGCGCTGAGCGATTTGGCACAACGGCTGGTCGAGGCGGCGCGTCGCGCAGGCGCCGATCAGGCCGATGCGGTGGCGGTCCGCGGGGTGTCGCACGGCGTCGAAGTGCGCGACGGACGGATGCAGGAATCCGAGCGTTCGGAAGGTGACGATGTCGGCCTGCGGGTGATCGTCGGTCGCCGTCAGGCGGTGGTCTCGACCAACGACATCAGTGGCGACGCGGTCGCCAAGCTCGCCGAGCGCGCGGTGGCGATGGCCCGCGTCGCGCCGGACGACAAATATGTCGGCCTCGCGGATACGGAACTGCTGGCCCGTGATTTTCCCGATCTCGATCTGCTCGATCCGCACACTCCGTCGACCGCCGAGCTGGAGCGGCGCGCCCGCGCAGCGGAGGCTGCGGCGCTCGCGGTTTCCGGCATCACCAAATCGGGGGGCGCCTCGGCCTCGTCGGGGATCGGCGGCATGGTGCTGGTGACGTCGACCGGATTCCACGGTGCCTTCCTGCGGTCCAGCCAGAGCATCTCGATGACCGCGATCGCCGGCGAGGGCACCGGCATGGAGCGCGACTACGAATACACCACCGCGCCGCATGCGGCCGATCTGATGTCGCCCGAGGATGTCGGGCGTGTCGCCGGCGAACGTACCGCGGCGCGGGTGGGGCCGCGCAAGGTCGAGACCTGCAAGGTGCCGGTGGTGTTCGATCCGCGCGTCGCCGGCTCGCTGGTCGGGCATCTGGTCGGCGCCGCCAACGGCGCCTCGATCGCACGCAAGACCTCGTTCCTGAAGGATCGTCTCGGTCAGAAGCTGTTCAAGGATGGCATCCGCATCGTCGACGACCCGCTGCGCAAGCGCGGTCTTCGCTCGCAGGCGTTTGACGCCGAAGGCGTGGCGGTCAAGCCGATGTCGATCGTCGACGACGGCGTGCTGACGTCGTGGTTGCTGGATTGCGCCACGGCACGCGAACTCGGCCTCGCCACCACCGGTCACGCGCATCGCGGCGTGTCGTCGTCGCCGTCGCCCGGTCCCTACAATTTGCATCTCGAGGCCGGCCGGCTCAGCCCCGCCGAACTGATCGCCGATATCGAGCAGGGGTTTTACGTCACCGATCTGATCGGTTCCGGCGTCAACGGCGTCACCGGCGACTACAGCCGCGGTGCCGCCGGCTTCTGGATCGAAAACGGTGAAAGAACCTACGCCGTCAGCGAGGTTACCATCGCCGGGCACCTGCTCGACATGTACAAGACTCTGACGCCGGCCAGCGACCTGACCTTCCGCTACGGCGTCAACGCGCCGACGCTGCGGATCGAGGGGCTGACGATTGCCGGACGCTAGTCCAGATACCACGCATAGTTCTGTCGCGCAGCGGGATGCCGAGCTGCTCGCCGACACGGTGCGCGAGGCCGGCGCTCTGGCGCTGTCGATGTTCCGCACTGAACTGCGGACCTGGACCAAGGGCGCGTCCTCGCCGGTGTCGGAAGCCGACATCGCGGTCGACCAACTGATCCGTCGACGCTTGCAGGATGCCACCCCGCGCTACGGCTGGTTGTCGGAAGAAAGCGCCGACGATCTGACGCGGCTCGACAAGGACCTGGTGTGGATCGTCGATCCGATCGACGGCACCCGGGCCTATTTGGCCGGCCGTGAGGATTGGTGTGTATCGGTCGCCCTGATCGCCGACGCAAGACCGGTGCTTGCCGCCGTGTTCGCACCGGTGTCGGAAGAGTTGTTCTTTGCAACGCGCGGCGCGGGTGCGTCGCTCAATGGCGCGTCGCTGCGCGCCAGCGTCGGGACCACGCTGGAGGGTGCCAAGGTGGCCGGGCCGAAGCCGCTGATCGAGCGACTGGCCCTGCCGTCGAGCGCCTACATCCTGCCGAGGATCGGCTCGTTGGCGTTACGGCTGTGTCGTGTCGCTGATCGTCAGGTCGACGTTGCGTTCGCCGGAGGGCAGAGTCGCGATTGGGACCTTGCTGCGGCCGATTTGATCGTGCACGAAGCGGATGGTACAATGACAACTCTCGCGGGCGAGACCATCGTCTACAACCGTCCCGAGGTCACACATGGCGTGCTGGTGGCTGCGGGGCGCGAACGCCATGCTCACATCGTCGAGCATTTTCGCGTTTCTCCGCGAGGCTGAGCGCGCGCATGCCTGTTCGCCGCAATGAGGAAGTTTGATGTCGGACAATGCGCAGCAATTGCTCCACCTCGTAATCGGGGGAGAATTGACGGACCTTGAGAACGTGACCTTTCGCGATCTCGACAAGGTCGACATCGTCGGGGTGTACCCCAACTACGCAACGGCCTACGCGGCGTGGAAGGCCCGGGCGCATCAGACGGTCGACAATGCGCACATGCGTTACTTCATCGTTCATCTGCATCGGCTGCTGGATCCCGAAAAAGAAGCGCAGTCCGCGCAGCACTGACCGCGCAGAACCGACGATGAAGTTTCACGACGATGCGCGTCACCTTCGCGGTGACAGACGGGGCCGTTGATGGTCGATCCGGTGCCGATGACGCTTCGCGCCTATCGCAGGTTGACCGCTGCCGCGGCGCCGCTGGCGTCGCTGTGGATCGGCCGGCGGCTGAAGCAGGGCAAGGAAGATCCCGCCCGTGTCGGAGAGCGCCGCGGTCTCAGCAACGACGCGCGACCTCGCGGCCCGGTGGTATGGATTCACGGCGCCAGTGTCGGCGAAGTGCTGGCCGCGGCCGGACTGATCGAACGGCTGCGTGCGCTCAACCTGCGCATCCTGCTCACCTCCGGAACGCTGACCTCGGCCCAGGTGGTGGCGAGCCGGTTTCCGCCGGACATCATCCACCAGTTCATTCCCTACGATGCGCCGCGTTTCGTCGAGCGTTTCCTCGATCACTGGCAACCCAGCCTGGCGCTGTTCATCGAATCCGATCTGTGGCCGAACCTGATCCTCGCCGCCTCGGCGCGGCGGGTGCCGATGGTGCTGATCAACGGCCGAATGTCGCAGCGGTCGTTTCCGCGCTGGCAGCGGGCCTCGGCGACGATCGGGGCGCTGCTCGGCCGGTTCGACATCTGCCTGGCGCAGTCGCGCATGGACGCCGATCGCTTCAGCGCGCTCGGCAGTCCGAGCGTGATCACCACCGGTAATCTGAAGATGGACGTCGATCCGCCGCCGGCCGATCCGGGCCGGCTGGAGCGGCTGCTCGCGGTCACCCGCGGCCGTCCGGTGATCGTCGCCGCATCGACGCATCCGGGCGAGGAAGAACTGCTCGTCGAAGCGCATCGCCGGCTGACGGCGAGCTTCCCGACGCTGCTCACCGTGATCGTGCCGCGGCATCCGCATCGCGGCGAGCAGATCGCGAGTCAGGTCGAGACCGCCGGCCTGCCGGTGGCACTGCGCTCGCGAGAGCAGCAGCCGATGGCCGCGACTGCGATCTATGTCGCCGATACCATGGGTGAACTCGGACTGTTCTATCGCCTGGCGCCGATCGTGTTCATGGGCGGCTCACTGGTCGAGCATGGCGGCCAGAATCCGATCGAGGCGGTCAAGCTCGGCGCCGTGATCGTGCACGGTCCTCACGTCTCCAACTTCACCGACATCTATCGCGCGCTGGATGACGAAGGCGGAGCGTTCGCCGTTGCCGATGTCGACGCACTGGTGCTGCGGATTTCCTCGCTGCTGTCGAATCACGACGCGCGGCAAATCTCGATCACGGCGGCGACGGCCGTGGTCGATCGGCTCGGCGGCGCGCTCGACCGCACCATTGCGGCGCTCGAACCCTATCTTCTGCAATTGCAGATCGAGCAGGGCGCCGCGAATGCGTGAGCCGGGCTTCTGGCACCGGCCCCCCTCCGTCTTGTCGCGCCTGCTGCTGCCGCTCGCGGCGCTCTACGGCAACATCGCCGCGGCGCGGATGCATCAGCCAGGTGCTGCTGTCAGCGTCCCGGTGCTGTGCGTGGGCAACTATCATATGGGCGGCGCCGGCAAGACGCCGACGACGCTGGCGCTGGTGGCGCTGCTGCGCGCTCTCGGCGAGCGGCCGGTGGTGCTGAGCCGCGGCTATGGTGGCCGGCTGCGCGGACCTGTGGTGGTCGATCCGTCGCGCCACGCCGCAGCCGACGTCGGCGACGAACCGTTGATGATGGCCGGATCCGTGCCGGTGGTGGTGGCGCGCGAACGCAGCGACGGCGCGGTGGTCGCCGCCTCGCAGGGCGCCAGCGTCATCCTGATGGACGACGGCTTTCAGAACTCCGCGCTGATCAAGGACGCGGCGTTGATCGTGATCGACAGCCACCGCGGTGTCGGTAACGGCAGCGTATTTCCGGCCGGTCCGCTGCGGGCGCCGCTGGCGCTGCAGATCGCGCGTACCGATGCACTGGTCGTCGTCGGCGACGGCTCCGCCGCTGACGGTATTGCGGCGCAGATCGCCGCCCAGGGCGGAACGGTGCTGCGGGCGCGGCTGGTGCCGCAGGCGGCGTCGGTCGAGGCGCTGCGTGGCCGGCGGGTGCTGGCGTTCGCGGGCATCGGCGATCCGGCGCGCTTCGTCGCGACGCTGCGTGCCAGTGGTGTCGAGGTGGTGGAGCAGCGCGCCTTTGCCGATCATCATCCGTTCACGGCGGAGGAGTTGGCGGAACTTGCCGCGGCGGCCAGGCGCGGCGGCTTGACGCTGGTGACGACGGAGAAGGATCTGGCCCGGATCGGGCGTGCGGCGGCGAGCCTTGGCGTGGAGATTGTGACGCTGGCGGTGACGCTGGCGTTCGACGACGAGGCTGCGCTGCGCCTGTTCCTGCTCGACCGTCTCAACCGGGCTCGCGCCGAGCGGCTAGCCGCGCGGCGCTGAGCGAGCCTCAACCATTGGACTGCAATGCTTCCGGATGGTGCCGCTTCAGCACGGCTTCCGGAGTCGCGTAGGGCTCCTTGAGATCGACGCTCCAATATTTCAGCTCGTCGAGCGGGATCTGCACCCCGGTAACGGCGCAGCGCACATAGGTACCGGGTGAGATCACCCGGAAGTCGCCATCGAGATACTGCACCTGGGCTTCACCCGAACCCGAGAAGCCAAATTTGTTGAGCACGGCCGATCTCCTGGAAAACCGCAGGTTGCGGAATGATGCAAAGCTGCGGGTCGATACCCCTGACAGATAGAACGGTTGCGCCGCATTGCAAACCGCCGCGATGTCATGGCGGCGTCGTTTTCGCTGCGGATCGCGAAAACCAATTCTAAAACAGTGAGCCCTGGCCGGCAGGCTTCACCAGTCGCTTCGCAGCCTTCGCCGGCACGGACGCAGGCTTTGCGGTGTGGGCCGGGGATCCGCTGCCGCCATCGGCGGTGACGCCGAGCCGGCCGTCGGCGAATTCGACGCTGAGCCTGGCTCCGGCGGCGACCGAGGCGGCGGTGTGCACGGAGCGCCCTTCGGCGTCGCGCACCAGCGCGAAGCCGCGCGCCAGCACGCCGCGATACGACAGTGCGGTGAGCAGCTTGCCGGTGGCGTCGAGCCGCGCCTGACGGCGCTCCAGCAGGGTGGCCAGCGCCCGCCGCGCGCGTTCGGCGAGCCGCTGCAGCCGCTCCTGCTCGCCTGCGATCCGCATCCGCTGCGCCTGCTGGTTGGCCAGCCGGGAGGCTTGCAGCCGCACCGCCAAGCCTTCGAACCGGTCGCGGCGGTGCCGCAGCGTCGCCCGGGCGCAGCGCTGCAACTGGGTACCGGAGACGTCGAGCCGATGGGCGCTGTGCGCCACCTGCGCCCGCAGCACCTTGAGCGTCATGCCAGCGGCGGCGGCGGCGAAGCGGCGGTGATGGGCGTGGGTGTTGGTGCGCAGCGCGCGAGGCAGCGAGGCCGCCGCAGTATCGAGCCGCTGCCGCGGGATCGCCAGCAGGTCGGAGGCGCCCGGCAGCGCGCGGGCGGCGGCGCGCAGCTCGTTGCGGCGAAAATCCTGGCCGCGCTGCCAGCTCGACAGCATCCGCCGCGCCAGGCCGCCGACCTCGACGAACAGCTCGGCGCGCACCGGCACCGCCATTTCGGCGGCGGCGGTCGGGGTCGGCGCGCGCTTGTCGGCAGCGAAATCGATCAGCGTGACGTCGGTCTCGTGGCCGACCGCCGAGATCAGCGGGATCATGCTGTCGGCCGCGGCGCGGACCACGATCTCCTCGTTGAACGACCAAAGATCTTCCAACGAGCCGCCGCCACGCGCGACGATCAGCAGGTCCGGCCGCGGGATCGGCCCGTCTTCGGGCAGCGCGTTGAAGCCGTGGATCGCAGCCGCCACCTGTTCGGCTGAGCCTTCGCCCTGCACCCGCACCGGCCAAACCAGCACGCGGCGGGGAAAGCGATCTTCGAGCCGGTGCAGGATGTCGCGAATCACGGCGCCGGTCGGCGAGGTGACGACGCCGATCACCTCCGGCAGCCACGGCAGGAGCTGCTTGCGCGCCTCGTCGAACAGGCCCTCGGCGGCGAGCTTCTTCTTGCGCTCTTCCATCAGCGCCATCAGCGCGCCAACGCCGGCAGGCTCGAGCGCCTCGATCACGATCTGATATTTCGACGAGCCCGGATAGGTGGTCAGCTTGCCGGTGGCGATGACCTCGAGGCCTTCCTGCGGCTTGAACCGCATCCGCCCGGCGACGCCCTTCCAGATCACGGCCTCGATCTTGGCGCCCTCGTCCTTGAGCGCGAAATAGCAGTGACCGGACGAGTGCGGCCCACGGAAGCCGGTGATCTCGCCACGCACCCGGACATGCCCATAGGTGTCCTCGACCGTCCGCTTCAGCGCCTGCGACAGCTCGGAAACGGTGAATTCGCCGACATTGGCGAGGGCTTGGGGAGACTGCAGTCGGGCCATGCGATTCGATCGGGGTTGAAGGGTGCGGCGGAAAGTAGGGACTTTCTGGCCGGCCGCCAACCCGCGGCCGGGACGGAGCCTCTACCCGGACATATCCACATCCGCGCCGGCGCGCGTTGCCGGCCGCCTGCCGCGTGTTACACCTCGCGGACCATCCACGGGGCGTACGGTCAGGCTTTCATGAATATTCTCCTCCTCGGCTCGGGCGGGCGCGAACATGCGCTGGCCTGGAAGATCGCGGCATCGCCGCTGGTCACCAAGCTGTGGTGCGCGCCGGGCAATGCCGGGATCGCCCGCGAGGCGACCTGCGTGGCGCTCGACATCGCCGACCACCCGGCCGTGATCGCGTTCTGCAAGGCCAATCAGGTCGACTTCGTGGTGGTCGGGCCGGAGGCGCCGCTCGCCGCCGGCATCGTTGACGATTTGGCCGCGGCCGGCATCAAGGCGTTCGGACCGAGCCGCAAGGCGTCGCAGCTCGAAAGCTCGAAAGGCTTCACCAAGGATCTGTGCAAGGCGCACGACATTCCGACCGCCGCCTATGAACGGTTCAGCGATCCGAACGAGGCCAAGGCCTATATCCGGGTGCAGGGCGCGCCGATCGTGGTCAAGGCCGACGGCCTCGCCGCCGGCAAGGGCGTGGTGGTGGCGACGACGCTTGCCGAGGCGGAGGCCGCGGTCGACATGATGTTCGGCGGCGGGCTGGGCGACGCCGGCGTCGAAGTCGTCGTCGAGGATTTCCTGGTCGGCGAGGAGGCGTCGTTCTTCGTGCTGTGCGATGGCGACCACGCGCTGCCGCTCGCCTCCGCACAGGACCACAAGCGCGCCTATGACGGCGACAAGGGACCGAACACCGGCGGCATGGGGGCGTATTCGCCGGCGCCGGTGATGACCGACGCGATCTGTCAGCAGACGATGCAGCGGATCATCTATCCGACGCTGAAGGCGATGAAGGCGATGGGCGCGCCGTTCAAGGGCGTGCTGTTCGCCGGGCTGATGATCACCGAGGACGGCCCGCAACTGATCGAATACAATGTCCGGTTCGGCGACCCGGAGTGCCAGGTGCTGATGATGCGGATGATGTCCGACATCGTGCCGGCGCTGCTCGCCTGCGCCGACGGCCAGCTCGATCATGTCAGCCTGCGCTGGCACGACGATCCGGCGCTCACCGTGGTGATGGCCGCCAAGGGCTATCCGGGACACTACGAGAAGGGCACCCGGATCGCCGGCCTGGAGCGCGCCGACGCGATTCCAGGCGTGCAGATCTTCCACGCCGGCACGGTGGCGTCGGGCGACTGGGTGCTCGCCAATGGCGGCCGCGTGCTCGCGGTCACCGCGTCGGCCAAGACGGTCGCCGAGGCGCAGCGCCGCGCCTACGAGGCGATCGGCGTGATCAACTGGCCCGAAGGCTTCTGCCGCCGCGACATCGGCTGGCAGGCGGTGGCGCGGGAACGGCGGAGGAAGTGATCAGTTAGCCTCACCCTGAGGAGCGCGCGCCAGCGCGCGTCTCGAAGGGCGAGGCGGCGGCCCATCCTTCGAGACGCGCTCCTTCGGAGCGCTCCTCAGGATGAGGTCGTGTTTGGAGCTGACGACACCCAGTTGGAAGGATTCGCCGATGCCCGATCTCGCCGACTTGTTTCCGGGCTTCGGCTCGGAGTGGATCAACACCTCGTCGGGCCGGATCTTCGCCCGCACCGGCGGCGACGGGCCGCCGCTGCTGCTGCTGCATGGCTTCTCCGAAACCCATGTGATGTGGCACCGGGTTGCGCCGAAGCTCGCCGAGCGGTTCAAGCTGATCATCGCCGATCTGCCGGGCTACGGCTGGTCCGACATGCCGGAGAGCGACGAAAAGCACACGCCCTACACCAAGCGGGCGATGGCCAGGCAGTTGATCGAGGCGATGGAGCAGCTCGGCCACGTGCATTTTGCGCTCGCCGGCCACGACCGCGGCGGCCGGGTCAGCTACCGAATGGCGCTGGATTCGCCGGGGCGGCTGTCGAAGCTGGCGGTGCTCGATATCCTGCCGACCTACGAATACTGGCAGCGGATGGACCGGCGCTATGCGCTGAAGATCTATCATTGGAGCTTCCTGGCGCAGCCGGCGCCGCTGCCGGAGACGCTGATCGCCGCCGCGCCGGATTTCTTCCTGAAGAACAAGCTGGCGAGCTGGGCCAAGGCCCACGATCTGTCGTGCTTCGATCCGCGTGCGCTCGAACATTATCTGGCGCCGTTCCGCGACCCGATGCGGCTGCACGCGATGTGCGAGGATTATCGTGCGGGCGCGTTCGCGGATTTCGAGCACGACAAGGCCGATGTCGAAGCCGGCAACAAGATCGAAGTGCCGATGCTGGCGCTGTGGGGCGACGCCGGCATCGCGCAATCGGCCGCGACGCCGCTCGACACCTGGAAGAATTGGGCGAAAGACGTGCAGGGCGGACCGGTCGATTCCGGTCACTTCCTCACCGAGGAGGCGCCGGATCAGACCGCCGAAGCGTTGTTGAAGTTCTTCAGCGCCGCGCCTTGAAGAACTCCCGCAGCATCGCCGCGGCCTCGCGCTCGCCGACCGCGGAATACACTTCCGGCGCATGATGGCAGGTCGGCTGGCCGTAGAAACGCACGCCGGATTCCACCGCGCCGCCCTTCGGATCGAACGCGCCGAAATACAGCCGCCGAATTCGGGCGAACGAAATCGCACCGGCGCACATCGTGCACGGCTCCAGCGTGACGTAGAGGTCGCAATCGACTAGCCGCTCGCTGCCGAGCTTGGCCGACGCCTGCCGGATCGCCAGCAGCTCGGCATGGGCGGTGGGGTCGCGGTCGGTCAGGGTGCGGTTGCCGGCCTTGGCGATCACCACGCCGTCGCGGACGATCACGCAGCCGATCGGCACCTCGCCGGCAGCCCCCGCCGCGGCTGCCTCGGCCAGCGCCAATTCCATGAAAGTGGAAGCCGTCATCGTCGTTCTTGGCTCGTCTCGCTCCGAAAACTCTGCTAGGAGACCGACTTCAGCAAAAGTGGATGGCTGTTTTGCGTGACCATGCGCGTTTCGATCGGAGCGCGCGGCCTGCGAGCCGTTCCCGACTGCCTGTGCCCCATTTCGTGTTCCGATAGAAAGACCAGTCATGCCCCGCGACACCCGTAAAGACAACGATTCTGCGCGTGGCCGCCGCGACAGGCCCGCCGGCGGCAAGGGCGGCAAGGGCCGTTCCGGCGCGGCGCGAGGGCCGGAGAAGAAGTTCGCCAAGCGCGCAGGCGAGGGGGCCGGCGAGGGCCGTGGGGAGAAGACCTACGCCAAGAAGTCGTTCGGCGGCGACGCCAAGCGCTCGTTCGGCAGCGAGGGCAAGCGGCCCTATGCCAAGCGCGACGGTGCCGCGCCGCGCCGCGACTTTTCCGACCGTCCGCGCCGTGATGACGGGGACGCGCCGCGCGCCCGTTTTAGCCGCGACGACCGCCCCGCGCGCAGCGGTGGGGAGCGTGCCGAGCGCGGTCCGCGCAAGGAGTTCGGTGATCGTCCGAAGCGGGATTTCGGTGACCGCCCCAAGCGCGACTTCAGTGATCGCCCGAAGCGCGATTTCGCTGACCGCCCCAAGCGCGATTTTGCTGATCGGCCGAAGCGTCCGTTCCAGCGTGACGGCGAGCCCGGCCGCGACCGCAGCGACGAAAAGCCGTGGCGGGCCCGCGAGGATCGGCCGGCACGTGCCGGCGGCGATCGTGACCGCAAATTCGACAAAGGCGGCTTCGACAAGCCGCGTTTCGCCAAATCGCGCGACGACAAGCCGCGCTTCGATCGGGATCGGGGCGACAAGCCCAGGTTTGACAAGCCCCGTGGCGACAAGCCCAGGTTCGATCGTGGCGAGCGCTCCGAACGTCCGGAACGCAGCGGCGACCGGCCGAAATTTTCGCGCCCGCGCGACGGCGAACGCGGCGAGCAGCGTCCGTTCCGCGAGCGCAGCTTCGATCGCCCGCGCGAGGATCGTCCGCGGAGTGACCGTCCCCGCAGCGACCGGCCCCGTGAGGATCGCCCGCAGCGCGACCGCGCCGCCAAGCACGGCGATTGGCACGAGCATCCGCGCAGCGAAGGCCGCGGCTTCGATCGTCCCCGCAAGGGTCGGGACGAAGAGCGCGGCTTCGATCGTCCGCGCCGCGACAATGAGGACGACAGCAGGGTCTTCGCCAAACGTCCGGCGTTCGGCGGCCGCGGCGCGTTCCGCAAGCAGGATCCGGCAGCGGCCAAGCGTAAGCCGGCCGCTCCCGCGAAGCCCGACAAGGCTGGCGAGCGTATCGCCAAGGTGGTGGCGCGTGCCGGGCTGTGCTCGCGCCGCGATGCCGAGGCGTGGATCACGGAAGGCCGTGTCACCGTCAACGGCAAGGTGATCGATTCGCCGGCGCTCGACGTCAAGGCGAGCGATGTCATCACCATCGACGGCAAGCCGTTGCCGGAGCGCGAGCGGACGCGGCTGTTCCTGTATCACAAGCCGCGCGGGCTGATGACGACGCACAGCGATCCGGAAGGCCGGCCGACGGTGTTCGATCATTTGCCCGAAGGGCTGCCGCGGCTGATCTCGATTGGCCGGCTCGACTTCAACACCGAGGGCCTGCTGCTGCTCACCAATGACGGCGGCCTCGCGCGTGCGCTCGAATTGCCGGAGACCGGCTGGCTACGGCGCTACCGCGTCCGCGCCCATGGCGAGATCACCCAGGCGCAGCTCGACGAGCTGCAGAACGGCATCGAGGTCGACGGCGTGCAATACGGCCCGATCGAGGCCAAGCTGGAGCGCGATCAGGGCGCCAATGTCTGGCTGGTGTTCGCGATCCGCGAGGGCAAGAACCGCGAAGTGCGTAACGTGCTGGCGCATCTCGGGCTCGAGGTGAACCGGCTGATCCGGGTCTCCTATGGGCCGTTCCAACTGCTCGAACTCGGTGAAGGCGAGGTCGACGAGGTCAAGACCCGGGTGCTGCGCGATCAGCTCGGCGAGAAGGTGATCGCGCTCGCCGGCTGCGACTTCGCCGGCCCGTCGCCGAGCGAGACCAAGCCGAAGCCGCGCGCCGGCAAGGTCGTGTCTGCCGAGGAGTGGTCGGTGGTCGAGGGCGCAGCCAAGCCGAAGAAGACGATCACCAAGCGCGGGGCGGTCGAGGATCGCAAGGGCCGCAGGGTCAAGGTCGAACGCACCGCCAGCGACGGCGGCGAGCGCCCGCTGTCGCGCGGCCCGGCGCGCCGCTACCACGGCAAACGCGACCTCGCGCCGCGGGACGAGTGAGTTCGGTTTCATGCTGATCGACGGCATGGCGCTTGTGCTCCCTTCCCCCTTGCGGGGGAGGGTCGGGGTGGGGGGTAGCTACGAAGCAAGGTTTTGCTTGTGGACCCCCACCCCCGACCCCTCCCCGCAAGGGGGAGGGGAGCGCGCCTCGTTCGTTTCGAGCTACCTGCAATCTCTACGAGCACTCCCATGCGCGTGATCGGCGGGCGGCTCAGGGGGCGCAATCTGGTGGCGCCGTCGTCGCGGGAGATTCGGCCGACGGCGGACCGCTTGCGCGAGTCGGTGTTCAACATCCTGATGCACGCTTACGAGAATCCGATTCTCGATGCGCGCGTGCTCGACCTGTTCGCCGGCACCGGCGCGCTCGGCATCGAGGCGTCGTCGCGCGGCGCCAAGTTCGTGCTGTTCGTCGACAACGGTGCCGAGGCGCGTGCGCTGCTGCGCGCCAATGTCGAGGCGCTCGGGCTCGGCGGCGTCAGCAAGGTGTATCGCCGCGACGCCGCCAATCTCGGGCCGGCGCATCCGGTCGAACCGTTCGGCGTCGCGTTTCTCGATCCGCCGTACCGCAAGCAGCTTGCGGAGGCTTCACTCGCGTCGCTGCGCGACGGCGGCTGGCTGCTGCAGGGCGCGCTGGTGATCGTCGAGGAAGCCAAGGAAGCCGGCTTCACGGCTCCTGCCGGCTACACCGAACTCGACCGCCGCGCCTATGACGACACCGAGTTCACCTTCCTGCGGTTCGGGGCGGGCGAGTAGTCCGTTTTTTCGACGTCATTCCGGGGCGCTCGCGAAGCGAGCGAACCCGGAATCCAGAGATTGTTTCGCACGGCGCAGAACAGGTCGAGATTCCGGGTTCGCGAACTGCGTTCGCGCCCCGGAATGACGGTGCGCGTCGGAAGCTACAAATCCGCTGCGGCGATCCAGAATACTTCGGCTTCGGAATCTTCGCTGTCGAGCCACAGCAGCGGGAGCTGCGGGAACTGGTCTTCGATCTGCGGCCGGCAGCGGCCGACTTCGCACAGCAGGCCGCCGTCGGGCATGAGATGATCCTTCGCCTCGGCGAGGATGCGGCGGATGATGGTGAGGCCGTCGTCGCCGCCGTCGAACGCCATCGCCGGCTCGGCGCGGCACTCCGCCGGCAGGCTGGCCATTCCGTCGGCGTCGACGTAAGGCGGGTTGGTGATGATCAGGTCGTAGCGCTCGTCGCCGAGCGGGCCGAACAGGTCGCCGTGATACAGGCTGACGCGATCGTCGAGCCGGTGCTCGGCGACATTGCGCGTCGCGACCGCGAGCGCATCCTTCGACAGATCGACGGCATCGACCGTCGCGTTCGGGAAGGCGTAGGCCGCAAGGATCGCAAGGCAGCCCGAGCCGGTGCAAAGGTCGAGCACGCGCTCGACCGCCTCCGGCGTATCGATCAGCGAGGTGTCGCCGCCGTCGAAATGTGAGTCGAGCAGTTCGCCGATGAAGGAGCGTGGCACGATCACCCGCTCGTCGACGTAGAACGGCACGCCGCGCATGTAGATCTTGTTGACGAGGTATGCCGCCGGCACCCGTGTGGCGATCCTGCGCTCGATCAGGCCGAGAATCGCGGCGGCTTCGCGCGCGGTGACGCGGGCGGAAGCGAACATCTCGAACTGATCGGGATGCAGATGCAGCGCTTCTCCGACCAGGAAAACAGCTTCGGCGATCGGATCGGTGGTGCCGTGCGCGAACACCACGCCGGCTTCGGCGAAGCGGCTGACGGCGTAGCGGACGAAATCGAGCAGTGTGACCAGCTCCCCCGCAGCCACCTTCGGCGGCTTGGGCGCGGTGACCTTGGCCGCGGCGCCGCGCTTGGCGGGTTTCGCCTTCGCGGCGGCCATCTTAGCAGCTTTCGGCTTGGCGGCCTTCGCCTTTGTTTTCTTCGCCATCAATCCTTGCTCCATCGCGCCATCGCGGCATCGTCGCGGCTGTGCGCCTCGACCCAGCGCGACTCGCCGGAGCGCTCCTCGCGCTTCCAGAACGGCGCGTTGGCCTTGAGATAGTCCATCAGGAATTCCGCCGCCGCGAACGCCGCCTGGCGATGCGCCGACGCCGCCAGCACCAGCACGATGTTGTCGCCCGGCACCAGGCGGCCGACGCGGTGAATGATCGTCAGCGCGGTGATCGGCCAGCGTTCGACCGCCTCATCGGCATGGCGCTGGATCTCCTCCTCGGCCATGCCGGGATAGTGCTCGAGCGTCAGCGCCGTGACGGTGTCGTCGCCTTCGACGCCCCGGCACAGGCCGGTGAACGACACCACCGCGCCGATGTCGGTGCGGTCCTTCGTCATCGCCGAGGTCTCGGCGGCGAGATCGAAATCGGCTTCCTGAATACGGATGGTCACCGGAACGGTCATCGGATCATCCCGTGCCCACGCCGGCTCAGCCACCGGTCATCGGCGGGAAGAACGCGACCTCGCGCGCGCCCTGGATCGGCGTTTCGGCGCTGACATGGGCGCGATCGATCGCGGCGCGGATCACGCCCGGTTTGTCGAAAGCCAGCGCGTAGCCGTCGCCGCGCGCCGCCAGCCAGCCGATCAGCTCGGCGATGGTGGTCACCGCCGGCGGCGGCTCGACGGTCTCTTCGTCAACGCCGATCCGCTCGCGCACCCAGGCGAAATACTTCACCTTCATGCCTGATCCTCTTCGATCAGATGGTGGATGCCGGCGCGGAAATAGTCGTAACCGGTGTACATCGTCAGCAGCGCCGACAGCCACAGCAGCGACACGCCGATCTCGGTCGTGAACGGCAGCACTTCGTTGCCGGCTTCACCGGCGAGCAGGAAGCCGATCGCGATGAGCTGCGCGGTGGTCTTCCATTTCGCCAGCCGGGTTACCGGCACGCTGACCCGCAGCGCGGCGAGGTATTCGCGCAGCCCCGAGACCAGGATCTCGCGGCACAGGATCACGATCGCGGCCCACAGCGTCCAGCCGTGGATGATACTGTCGGCCGCCAGCATCAGCAGGCAGGATGCTACCAGCAGCTTGTCGGCGATCGGATCGAGCATCCGGCCGAACGCCGATTGCTGATCCCAGATCCTGGCGAAATGGCCGTCGAGAAAGTCGGTGATCGCTGCGGCGATGAACACCGCGAGCGCCACCCAGCGCAGCGCCAGCGGGCCGCCGAGGATCGACTGCGCGAAAATGCAGCCGACCACCACCGGAATCGCGGCGATCCGCGCATAGGTGAGGATGTTCGGAAGCGTCAGAGACGTCTTCGTTCCCCGCACCGGCGCTCTGGTCGAGACGTTGTTCATCGAGCTTACCAATACTGCCCGTGACGGAAGGTCAACCTCCGACCCCGGCGTCTCCGTTCCGTATCAGGAAAAGGTGAAATCCGCATGGGGCGCGGCACGGTTCGATCCCGCCGACTTTGGTCGGAGAAGGCGTGCATCATCCCGGCCGAGCATGGAAGAACTCGAAGATTCGCCGCGCGCTTTCGGCGCTGATGCCCGGAACCTTGCCGAGGTCGGCGATCGACGCGCGCTCGATTTCCTTCAGCGTGCCGAAATGCAGCAGCAGCGCCCGCTTGCGGGTCGGGCCGATGCCTGGGATCTCCTGCAGTCCGGCCTCGCGGATGTCCTTCTTGCGCAGCGTGCGGTGCGAGCCGATCACGAAGCGATGAGCCTCGTCACGCAGCCGCTGGATGAAATACAGCACCGGGTCGCGCGGCTCGAGCTTGATCGCGTCGCGGTCGGGCAGGAACAGCGTCTCGCGTCCGGCGTCGCGGTCCGGTCCCTTGGCGACGCCGAGCAGCGTGACCTGGTCGGTCAGGCCGATGCCGGACAGCGCTTCGCGCGCGGCGTTGAGCTGGCCGCGGCCGCCGTCGATAATGACGAGGTCCGGCCATTGCGGCACCTCGTCGTCTTTGGACTTGTCGGCCGGTTCGGCATCGCCGCCATCGGTCTGCAACGCCGCCAGCCGTTTGAACCGTCGCTGCAGCACTTCGCGCATCATTGCGTAGTCGTCGCCGGGCGTCAGTCCTTCGGATCTGATGTTGAACTTGCGGTACTGGTTCTTGATGAAGCCGTCCGGGCCGGCGACGATCATCGCGCCGACCGCATTGGTGCCCTGGATGTGGCTGTTGTCGTAGACCTCGATCCGCTGCGGAGCCTTCGGCAGGCCGAGCGTGGTGGCGAGGCTGTCCAGCAGCCGGGCCTGGGTCGCGGTATCGGCGAGCTTGCGGCCGAGCGCTTCGCGCGCATTGGTCTGGGCGTGGGTGACCAGTTCCTTCTTCTCGCCGCGCTTGGGCACCGAGACTTCGACCTTGTGGCCGGCCTTGACGCACAGCGCGTCGGCGAGCAGCTCGGCCTCGTCGATCTCATGCGACAGCAGGATCAGCTTCGGCGGCGGCTTGTCGTCGTAGAACTGCGCCACGAAGGCGCCGAGCACTTCGGCCGGCGTGAAGGTCTTCTCGGCGCGCGGGAAGTAGGCGCGGTTGCCCCAGTTCTGCCCGGTGCGGAAGAAGAACACCTCGACGCAGGAATAGCCGCCGTCCTGATGGATCGCGAACACGTCGGCTTCTTCGACGGTGCGCGGATTGATGCCCTGCTGGGACTGGATCGCCGACAGCGCCGCCAGCCGGTCGCGGTAGAGCGCCGCAGTCTCGAATTCGAGCTCGCCCGACGCCTTCTCCATCTCGGCGGCGAGCAACTGCTTCACCGCCCGACTGCGGCCCGACAGGAAGTCGGTCGCCTCGCGCACAAGCTCGCTGTAACCTGGGAAGTCGACCTCGCCGGTGCACGGCCCGGCGCAGCGGCGGATTTGATAGAGCAGGCAGGGGCGGGTGCGGCTTTCGAAGAACGAATCGGTGCAGGATCGCACCAGGAACGCACGCTGCAGCGCCGTGATGGTGCGGTTGACCGCGCCGGCCGAGGCGAACGGACCGAAATACCGTCCTGGCCGGCTCTGCGCGCCGCGATGCTTGAGGATCTGCGGCGCCCAATGGTCGCCGGTGATCAGGATGTAGGGGAACGACTTGTCGTCGCGGAGCTGGACGTTGAAGCGCGGCCGGAGCTGCTTGATCAGGTTGGCTTCGAGCAGCAGCGCCTCGGTCTCGGTGGTGGTGGAGATCACCTCGACCTCGACGGTGAGCGCGATCATGCGGGCGATTCGCAGCACCTGCCCCGTGGGGCGGGCGTAGGACGCCAGCCGCTTCTTCACGTTCTTGGCCTTGCCGACGTAAAGCACGTCGCGGCCTTCGTTCAGCATCCGATAGACGCCGGGCGAGGTCGGGGCCAGCCGCACCGCGCGCGCGATCGCCGAGCGGCCGACCGCCATCGGCCCGGCGCCGTCCCCCTCGGGCTCGTCCTCGACCTCCGGCAGCCGCGCCTCGTCGTCCTCTTCGACCGCCAGCGCAGCGGTGGCGGCGTCGATGTCCTGCGCTCCGACAGCAGGGGACGCCCCCGCGGCAGGCGCAGCCACGGCGGGAGAGGGGGCGTCGGCGGACGGTGCGGCCGCGGCCGTTCCGGGCTCGGCGGGATCGTGAATCATGGCGGCCCCAACCTATGCGCTCGCTTCCGCGGTTGCCAGCGCAGCGCCTCGCCGGAACCAGCCCCGCGCGAAATTCGCCTGTCTTGCCATGGTGTTGCCGCGAAGACCGGGAAGTAAGATTTTGTTAACAATGCGCGCCGGATCGGTCCGCGGGTTAAGAACCGCTTAACTTAAAACTCTCGATAAATTCGACGGGAAAAGAGAGGAAAGCCGTAACCATTCGGGACATTTTCCCATCGGCCGCGGGAGGCCGATGACTGGACGCTGATCGCGCCGCCGCTGGCGCGGCCGGGTCGTCGAGGAGAGTAAGATGCGTAAAGTTACACTGGCAGCGGCGGCCATGATCGCCGCGGGGATGTCGACGGCTCAGGCGGCCGACATGGGGTACTACCGGTCGAACGCGCCCTATACGGTCAATCAGCCGCTCAACGCCTTCAGTTGGGCCGGCCCCTATCTGGGCGGCAATCTCGGTTACGGCTGGGGCAACGTCACCAACAACATCACCAAGCCGTCGGGCTTCTCCGGCGGCCTGCAGGGCGGCTACAACTGGCAGTCCGGCAACATCGTGTTCGGTCTCGAGGGCGACATTCAGTTCTCGACCGCGGACGACACTTTCGCGCCCTACAAATTCTCCAACCCGTGGTTCGGCACCGGCCGCGGCCGGATCGGCTACGCGATGAACGACGTGCTGATCTACGCCACCGGCGGTCTGGCGTTCGGCCAGCTCAAGGGGCAGAATCTGGCCGTGTCGGAAAGCCATTCCTCGGCCGGCTGGACGGTCGGCGCCGGCGCCGAATTCGCGTTCGCGCCGAAGCTGAGCGCCAAGGTCGAGTATCTGTATATGAGCCTGTCGACCAACAATTTCTTCATCACCGGCATGCCGAACGGCTACAACGCCGGCATGGTGCGCGCCGGTATCAACTATCACTTCTAAACCGCGACCCAACCTTCGCGATCAAGAAACTCGTCGACGACAACTCCCGGCCGCCTGCGGCCGGGATTTTCTTTGATGACGAAGCGGGTCTGGCTGTTTCCCGAGGGTGCTGAGTTTCAGGCGCAAACAAACTCATCTCGGGCAATGCTGCCCGCTCTTCCGCGCCGCCAGCCGCGCGCGTCGTTCGCGTGGATGTCCGCGCCGAGCCGAAGCGACCGCGCCGCGCGGCCGCTATCAGCGTCGGCCTGCGGTGCTAAGATACGACCAGATTGACCGCCTTGGGGCCCTTGCCCTTCTTGTCGGGCTCCACTTCGAACGAAATACGCTGTCCCTCGGTCAGGTCCTTCAAGCCGGCGCGTTCGACTGCGGTAATGTGCACGAACACGTCGCGACCGCCGTCATCGGGTTTGATGAAACCGTAGCCGCGTTCGCCGTTGAAGAACTTCACCGTTCCCGTCATTGCCATTCCGGAAACTCCTCCCAGCATGCTTTCCGTCGCGCGCCAGCGCCACGGTGCGACCTGGCATTTCGCTGCCGGATAGCTTGGCCGAGAGCGGGACCTGCTACTGACTGCGGGTCCAATCGAAATACGCTGTGAGGCCTTGTCACTCCGCCGCCCCCATTTGCGGAAGCGGAACGTAAAGCCAGTCCAATGTCGCGAGCATAATACGGATTTGCGCGAATTGCCTACTATCGAGTTGCGACTTTTCGCGCCGTGTCGCGGTCAGGGACTGAGTAGTCAGGACTTCGGGAATTCGAGACGGTAACGTCCGACCCCGCCGAGGCCGAGCGGGCGCTCCAACTCGGGGAGAACAGTTCTCAGCTCATCGCCCAGCGTCCATGGCAGGTTGACGATCAGCAGCCCGGTCGAGGTCAGCGCTCCGTCAGGCTGCTGCGGTGCGACGCTGAACTCCAGCCGCAGGCACTTGCCCTCGCCGCCGGCCGCGGCCGTGCCGGCCACCGCGGCCGCCAGGGTGTCTGTGGCACGGCGGTTCTTGACCGGATACCACATCAGATACACTCCGGTCGGCCACTTGGCGTAGGCGGCGGCGAACTTGGCGGCGAGCTGCTCGAACTCATCCTTGCGTTCGAACGGCGGGTCGATCAGCACCAGCCCGCGGCGTTCCTTCGGCGGCACGAAGGCGGTGAGCGCGGTCCAGCCGTCGAGATCGACCACCCGGCCCTGCGGATCGTGGCGCAGCGCGCCGATCAATTGCTTGCGCGCCGCCGGCGCCAGCTCGCAGGCCACCAGGCTGTCCTGTGGGCGGAGCAGGGCGCGGGCGATCAGCGGCGAGCCCGGATAGGCGGTCAGGTCGCGCTGCGGATTGAACGCCCGGACGATGTCGAGATACGGCGCGATCAGCGGGTAGGCATCGTCCGAGAACCGGGCCTGTATCACCCGGGCGATGCCGGTCGCCCACTCGCCGCCGCGGCGGGCCTCGTCGCTGGTCAGGTCGTACAGACCGGCGCCGGCATGGGTGTCGATCACCCGGAAGGCGGCCGGCTTGTCGTGCAGATAGGTCAGGATCCGGACCAGCACGAGATGTTTGATGACGTCGGCAAAATTGCCGGCGTGGAAGGCGTGGCGATAATTCATGTCCCGATCCCTAAAGCACTTCCGGGCCTGATCAAATCAGAACCGGAGCGGCTGCTTTGTCCTGATGCGTTTTTCTTCATGCGAGCCGGTGTCCGCGCCGCTCGGACACGCTTCCGCACGGCCCCGCCCGCGCCGCGGCGGCCCGGCTTGCGGTGCGGCGATCACGGCCGGCGGGAACGCCGGGTTTTCCCCCAGTAGGAATACCGGGACCGGCCCCGGTTCCAAATCTGGCTGCTTTTCAAGTACTTTGATGGAGCTGCGGAATCTGGCCGGAACCGGGTGGCGGTGCCGATTAACGCGCTGTTTAACCCCGGGTGCTAGTTCTTGGCTTGGCGAAAGACCTGCGGTTGTACGCGCGGACTTTCAGGAGAACCTGCATTAGCCGGCCGAAAGGATGGCCTCGGAGCCACCCTGCGGCGCCTTGGGGAGTTGAAGATGGCGGTTGATTTGTCGATGTCGGTTCTGGTGGTGGACGATTACAGCACCATGATCCGGATCATTCGTAATCTTCTCAAGCAGCTCGGTTTCGAGAATATCGACGACGCCAGCGACGGTTCGGCTGCGCTCGCCAAGATGCGCACCAAGAAGTACGGCCTGGTGATCTCGGACTGGAACATGGAGCCGATGACCGGCTACGACCTCTTGAAGGAAGTCCGCGCCGACCCCAACCTGTCGCAGACCCCGTTCATCATGATCACGGCGGAATCCAAGACCGAGAACGTGATCGCGGCCAAGAAGGCCGGCGTCAACAACTACATCGTCAAGCCGTTCAACGCGGCGACGCTGAAGACCAAGATCGAGGCGGTCTTCCCGGATCACGTCGCGGCTTGACCGCCGGCCTTCCGATCATCCGCAGATTTGGCGACGCGCTCCCGATCGGGGGCGCGTTTGTCTTTTATGGGGCACCGGAAAGGACGTGGGCTCAGCCCTCGGCGAACCGGCGGGTGAACAGCGTGGCCTGAACCAGGCCCCGGGCGTGGCGGCCGTCGCCGATCTTGCGGTCGCCGACGTACGAGGCGACCTCGAACCGGATCGCCCGCCGCTCCACCGCGCTCACCGTCGCCGTGGTCCGCACCGTCTGGCCGACGAAGGCCGGCGCCAGATGCCGGATGTCGACCTCGCTGCCGACCGTGATCCAGCCGGCCGGCAGCTTCGGCATGATCGCCTCGCCGGAAGCCATCTCCATCTCCAGGATCATCAGCGGGGTGGCGAACACGGCGGGCATGTACGGCACGAAATGTTGCACGGTGACGTCCTGCGTCACCGTGGTCAGCCGCTCGGCGCTCATGCCGACAGAGAGAATATCGCGCGCATCCATGGGGGCTCTTCGTGCTTCTTGGCGATGACTCAACGTTCGTCATTCCGGGGGGCGCGCTGCGCGCGCCCCCCGGAATGACGAACGAGAGGGCTGCGTGATGCGCTTACTTCGCCTGTGCCGCCTTGCGCTCGACGAAGGTCTTGCCGCCCTTCATCTTGTTGGTGAGCGGCGCTTCGTTGATCTGGATCACCACGTCCTCGGCGGCGACGCCGAGATGCGTCACCAGCGCCGTGGTGATGTCGCGCATCATCCCGGCCTTCTGCTCGTCGGTGCGGCCCATGGCCATGTTGACGGTGATCTCGGGCATCGGTGGTTTCTCCCTTTTTGCTTGGTCTTTGTTGTTGTCATTCCGGGGCGCTCACGCAGTGGGCGAACCCGGAATCTCACAGTTGTCTCAGTTCGTCTTCATCCTGAGGAGTCTGGCGGCGCTCGCAGAGCGCAGACGGGCGTCTCGAAGGATGGGCCACACGCGCCCTGGCGAAACCTCGGCCTCATGGTTCGAGACGCCCGGCTTCGCTGCGCTCCGCCGGGCTCCTCACCATGAGGGGCTGATGCCTCGCTGGACAACTAATTCCAGCTCACACCGCGGCGCTGCAGCAGCTCCTGCACCTTGGCAACCAGTTCATCCTCCTTGCAGGAAAACTGCGCCTCGGCCTGCTTCTTCAAGTACTCGTCGCGGTCCTTCTCCAGCGACGCCAGCTCGGCGCCGAGGATCAAATCCTTGATCTGCACGATTCCTTGCGCGTTCTCATCCGAGCCCTGGATGATGGCGCAGGGCGAGTTGCGCTTGTCGGCGTATTTCATCTGCTGGCCGAGCGAGTGCTTGGGATTGCCCAAATACAGCTCGGCGCGGATGCCGGCTTGGCGCAGGCTCGCGACCATCTTTTGATAACCGGCTATGTCGCCGCCGAACACGGTGACCACGACGGGACCGGCTTGAGGCCTGTTGTCGAGCTGGCCGATCAGCGTCAGCGCCGCCTGCAGTCGCGATACGCCGATCGAGAATCCGGTCGCCGGCACCGGCTCGCCGCGGAAGCGCGACACCAGGCCGTCATAGCGCCCGCCGCCGCCGACCGAGCCGAACCGCACCGGGCGGCCTTTCTCGTCCTTGGTGTCGAGCAGCAGTTCGACCTCATAGACCGGGCCGGTGTAGTATTCGAGGCCGCGGACGACGGAGGGATCGATCTTCACACAATCGCCGTAGCCGCCGGCGTCGGCCAGCTCAGCGATGGTGGCGAGTTCGGCAACGCCATCGCTACCAGTCTTCGAGCCTTCGACGCGCGCGCGCATGTTGGCCAAGGTCGACTGATTGTCAGCGCCCTGCATGCTGGCGACGGAATCCTTGTCGCCGATGAAGCTGATGATCGCATCGGTCTGCGTCTGGTTGAGGCCGGCGCCTTTGGTGAAGTCGCCTTTGCCTTCCTCGCCGCCGTCCCAACGACCCGGACCAAGTAGCTGGATGATATCCTTGATCGGAAACTTGTCGGCCTTGTCGATGGCGCGCATCACGGTGAGCCATTGCGCGTCGCTGTCGATTCCCTGCGCTTCGCGGATGCCATCCAGCACCTTCCGGTTATTCACCTTCACCACATAGCTGCCGCGGGGGATGCCGAGCGCTTCCATGGTATCCGCCGCCATCATGCACATCTCGGCGTCGGCGGCGGCGGTGGGGGCGCCGACGGTGTCGGCGTCGAACTGCATGAACTGGCGGAAGCGGCCGGGGCCGGGTTTCTCGTTGCGGAACACCCAGCCGAACCGGTAGCTGCGATACGGCTTCGGCAGTGCATCAAAATTCTCGGCGACGTAGCGGGCGAGTGGGGCGGTGAGATCGTAGCGCAGGCTGATCCACTGCTCATCGTCGTCCTGCAGCGAGAACACGCCCTCGTTGGGGCGGTCCTGATCGGGCAGGAACTTGCCGAGCGCGTCGGTGTATTCGAACGCCGGGGTTTCGACCGGCTCGAAGCCGTAGCGTTCGTACACCTCGCGGATCTTCTCCACCATTGCGCGCGTCGCCGCGATCTCGGCCGGGCCGCGATCGGCGAGGCCACGCGGCAGCCGGGCGCGCAGTTTCGAGGGTTTTTTCGGTTTCTCAGCCATCGTCGCCTTCCAAGTCAGGGCCGGGTTGGTATCAGCCGCTGTCCGCCGCAGCAAGGCGGGGTTGCATGATCCAGCGCAAATCCCTCGCCGGCGGCGTCCATTAACAGATGGAAGCCCCACGGAAATTTGCTGGCTCGCGGCGTTCCCGTCAGGGCGTGAAGCTGGTACCGTGCCGCGCCTTTCACCCCCGGCCGCGCAGTGCATGAGGAGCCCCATGTTAGACAAGATCAAGCCCACGTCCGCCGTCAACGCGCCGAACGATCTCAACGCGTTCTGGATGCCGTTCACCGCGAACCGGGCCTTCAAGCGCGCGCCGAAAATGGTCGTGGGCGCCGAGGGCATGCACTACATCACCACCGAGGGGCGCAGGATCATCGACGCCGCATCCGGCATGTGGTGCACCAATGCGGGCCACGGCCGCAAGGAGATCGCCGAGGCGATCAAGGCACAGGCCGACGAGCTCGACTTCTCGCCGCCGTTCCAGTTCGGCCAGCCGAAGGCGTTCGAGCTCGCCAGCCGGATCGCCGATCTGGCGCCGGAAGGGCTCGATCACGTATTCTTCTGCAATTCCGGCTCGGAAGCCGGCGACACCGCGCTGAAGATCGCGGTGGCGTATCAGCAGCTCAAGGGCCAGGGCTCGCGCACCCGGCTGATCGGTCGCGAGCGCGGCTATCACGGCGTCGGCTTCGGCGGCACCGCGGTCGGCGGCATCGGCAACAACCGCAAGATGTTCGGTCCGCTGCTCAACGGCGTCGACCATCTGCCTGCGACGTATGATCGCGACAAGCAGGCCTTCACCAAGGGCGAGCCGGACTACGGCGCACACTTCGCCGACGCGCTCGAAGGCCTCGTCAACCTGCACGGCGCCAACACCATCGCGGCGGTGATCGTCGAGCCGATGGCCGGCTCCACCGGCGTGCTGCCGGCGCCGAAGGGCTACCTCAAGCGCCTGCGCGAGATCACCAAGAAGCACGGCATCCTGCTGATCTTCGACGAGGTCATCACCGGCTACGGCCGTCTCGGCTATGCCTTCGCGGCCGAGCGCTACGGCGTCACCCCGGACATGATCACCTTCGCCAAGGGCGTCACCAACGGTGCGGTGCCGATGGGCGGCGTGATCACGTCGGCCGAAATCCACGACGCGTTCATGACCGGGCCCGAGCACGCGGTGGAGCTTGCCCACGGCTACACCTATTCGGCGCATCCGCTGGCCTGCGCGGCCGGCATCGCCACCCTCGACATCTACCGCGACGAGAAGCTGTTCGAGCGCGCCAAGGCGCTGGAGCCGAAGTTCGCCGAGGCGGTGATGTCGCTGAAGGACGCCCCGAACGTGGTCGACATCCGCACCGTCGGCCTGACCGCGGGCATCGATCTCGCCCCGCTCGCCGATGCGCCCGGCAAGCGTGGCTTCGAAGCGATGAACGCCGGCTTCCACGATCACGAACTGATGCTCCGGATCGCCGGCGACACTCTGGCGCTGACCCCGCCGCTGATCCTCAGCGAGGACCAGATCGGCGAGATCGTCGACAAGGTCGGCAAGGTGATCCGCGCGGTCGCCTGACATCCGCCCGATATCCCCTTGGGACGGCGGACGAATCCAGTGGACTCGTCCGCCGAATCGACAAAGATGGCGGATCGGCAGGCAACCACCGGCTTAAATGATCCGTATCTCGACCATTTTCATCGCCGTCTGCATGGTGCTGATCGCCACCTCGCTCGGCATGGTGGTGTATGCGGTGGCCGGATTCAGCTTGGCGCAGGCGGCGCTGGTCGGCCTGACGGCGCTGACCCTGTTCGTGCTGTATCAGGCGGTCTCACTGCGAATCCGCGACCGCGCCGAGGCCGGCCACCAGATCGCCGACCTGTCGCGCGGTACGGCTGATCTTGCCCGCCAGGTCGGTGAGTTCGGCCGCCGGCTGGCCGTGGTCGAGGCCAAGTTGGTCTCGTCGCAATCGGTCCATAACGACCGCGTCAAGCATGTCTCAGACGAAATCGGCGAATTGGGTACCCTGGTGCAGCAGCTCGCGGTATCGGTTGCCACCCATGAGGAATTACTGACCGCCGCGGCGCGCAGCGTGATCCGCCCGGAGACGGTGCCGCCGCTGGAGCTGGGAGAACCGGTCCCGGCCACGGTGCCCATCCCGGCCCCGACGTCTGCCGCCGTTCCGGCTGCGGCCGCTTCGACGGTGACTGATCCCGAAGCCTCCCCGCGCGCTGCGCGGGACGAACTGCCGCCCGAAGTGGCCGTCCCGGCCGCCGCAACCGCTATGACCGCCCCCGCGCCGGATGGTCTCCGGCTGCTGCCGGCGGTGAGAAGCGCCGTCGAGGCGGAGCGGTTCGATCTTTATCTGCAGCCGATGGTTACGCTGCCGCAGCGCAAGGTGCGCGCCTATGAGGTGGTGACCCGGCTGCGCGACGAGGCCGACCAGACGATCGCCGCCGACAGCTATCTGCCGATCGCGGAGGCCGCCGGGCTGATGGGGCGGATCGATCACGCTATCCTGCTGCGTGCCGTGCAGGTGGTGCGGCGGTTGCTGGTGCGTAACAAAGAGGTCGGGCTGTTCGTAAACATTTCCGGCGCCACGCTCGCCGACACTGCGGCGTTCTCGCAGTGCCTCGACTTCCTCGAGGCCAACCGCGCGCTGGCGCCGTCGCTGCTGCTCGAATTCAAGCAGAGCACCCTGCGTAACCTCGGTCCGGTCGAGGCCGAGCACCTCGCGGCGCTGGCGCAGCGCGGCTACCGGTTCTCGATCGACCATGTCACCGATCTGCGGTTCGAACCGCGCGAGCTGGCTGACCGCGGTGTCCGCTTCATCAAGGTGCCGGCGTCGCTGCTGCTGGCGGCGCACGACACCGCGTCGGCCGACATCCATCCGGTCGATCTGTCGGACCTGCTCGGCCGCTTCGGCATCGATCTGATCGCCGAGCGGATCGAGGGCGAGCGCGCGGTGGTCGACCTGCTTGACTACGATGTGCGGTTTGGGCAGGGGTTCTTGTTCGCAGCGCCCCGTCCGCTGCGGCCAGAGACCGCCACCAACGCGGCCGCGCCGGCTTCCAACGCCCCGGCCCAGCAGGACATCAATCTTGATCCAGGCAAGCTACCGCAGGGCCCGCTCGGCCGCATCGAGCCGGCACGCGTCACCGGCAATGCCGCACTGGTGCGCCGCGCCGCCGGCCCTTTCTGATCGATTCAGCCGATGACCACGCTGCGTTTCGTCGAGCATCTGCATGAGCTCGTCGGCTCGGTCGACGTCGTGCTCAGCGACATCTGGGGCGTTGTGCACAACGGCCTGGAATCCTTCCCCGACGCCTGCGCGGCGCTGAAGACCGCGCGCGACCAAGGCCGTACCGTGGTGCTGATCACCAACGCGCCGCGCCCGGCGGATTCGGTGCAGCGCCAGCTTCGCAAGCTCGACGTGCCGGACGATTGCTACGACGCGATCGTGTCGTCGGGCGATCTCACCCGCATCTATGTGGCCGAGCATCCCGGCCAGTCGATCTACTGGCTCGGGCCGGATCGCGACAATTCGATCTATCGCGGCCTCGACGCCAGGCTGACGCCGCTGGAAGCCGCCGACTACATCATCTGTACCGGCCCGTTCGACGACGAGACCGAGTCGGCCGAAGACTATCGCGAGATGATGGGGCAGGCGCTGGCGCGCAAGCTGACACTGGTCTGCGCCAATCCTGACATCGTGGTCGAGCGCGGCGACCGGCTGATCTATTGCGCCGGCGCGATCGCCGAACTGTATCGCGAACTCGGCGGCGAGGTGATCTTCTACGGCAAGCCGCACCGGCCGATCTACGACCGGGCGATGGCGCTGGCACGCCAGATCCGCGGCAGCGACACTCCGGCGCAGCGTGTGCTGGCGATCGGCGATTCGGTGCGAACCGATCTGGCCGGCGCGCAGGGCTACGGCATCGATCTGCTGTTCGTCACCCGCGGCATCCATGCCGACGCGTTCGAAGGCATCGACCGGCTCGACACCGCGGCGGTCACCGAATTGTTCGGTCACCCACCGCTGGCGCTGACCCGCGAGCTGCGCTGGTAAGCGCAGCTCGATTTCGATGTCTTGCAAGTGATCAGCGGCCTTCGCGCAGCCAGGTCGCAGCGAACGCGCCGAGCAGCAGCAGCAGTCCGATCAGGCCGGTGAACACCGGTAGCACGCCGACGCCGGTGACGACGCTGGCGTCACGCATCCGCACGCCGAGCCAGCCGTCGCCGCGGAAGATCGTCGCCGAGGTGACCGGCACGATCCGCGGCAGTTCGACGCTGCCATTTTCGGCGATTCGCCGCGCATCGCCGCCGGTCGCCTGAACCAATGGCCGCAGCGCCTCGGTGGTCGAGGTGACCTCAGCGAATTCCTTCGGATTGACCGGCCCGACATTGATCAGCGCCTTGAGCGTGCCGTCGGTCGCCGACCACAGGCCCAGCTCTTCGGCCGGCAGCGTCGCCCGCCAGGTGCCGGGGTCGGCCGCCGTCAGCGCCAGTTCGCGGGTCTTGCCGGACGGCGAGGTGACGGTGACGGGCGGCACGCTGTCGCCCATGGTCTGGCGCACGACTTGAAGGTTCTTGCCCTCGGCCTTCAACCGCAGCGCTTCCTCGTCGAGGTCGGGCTGCTTCATCAGCCAGTGCGACATCCGCCTGAGCAGATCGAGATGCGGGCCGCCGCCCTCGTAGCCGCGCGCCCACAGCCAGATGTGGTCGGAGAGCAGCAGCGCAACGCGGCCCTCACCGAAATGCGACAGCAGCAGCAGCGGCATATTGTCGGCGCCGGTCATCAGCGGCGCCGTGGTGGTGTTGCGGGTGTCGACCGTGCGGAAGAACCGGCTCCAGGCCGGCGGTTCGGATGCCGAGCCTTCGAGCCCGCGCGTCACCGGGTGGCGCTTGCCCGCGTCCGACAGCCGCGCGTGATACGGCTTCTCGGTGACGCCGACCGGCTCGGCCGGCAACAGCGTGTCGAGCGGCGTGCGCCAGATCGAGGTGGTCGAGGCGTAGTCCGGCCCGGCCGACACCAGCACCGCGCCGCCGTTCCTGACATAGCGCGAGATGTTGTCGAAATACGCCATCGGCAGCACGCCCTGGCGGGCGTAGCGGTCGAAGATGATCAGTTGAAACTCGTTGATCTTCTGCTGGAACAGCTCGCGGGTCGGGAAGGCGATCAGCGACAATTCGTTGATCGGCGTGCCGTCCTGCTTCTCCGGCGGCCGCAGAATCGTGAAGTGCACCAGATCGACGCTGGCGTCGGATTTGAGCAGGTTGCGCCAAGTGCGCTCGCCGGAATGCGGCTCGCCCGACACCAGCAGCACCCGCAGCTTGTCGCGCACGCCGTCGATCGACACCACGGCGCGGTTGTTGACCAGCGTCAGCTCGTTATCGACCGGCGAGGCTTCGATCTCGACGATGTTCTGGCCGGCGTGCTTGATCTCGACGTCGATGCTGACGGTCTGGCCGCTCAGCACGGTGCGCTGATTCAGAAGCTCGCCGTCGCGCCGAACCGTGACGCGGGCGCGGTCGCCAGTGATGCCCTGGTCGTCGAGCCGGTAGGTGATGGTCTGGGTCTGGCCGACGATGCCGAACCGCGGTGCCGCCACAATCGCGACGCGGCGGTCGCGCTCGTCCTTGCGGCCGGTGATCAGCGCTTGCACCGGGGCCTGGAAGCCGAGCGCCTGGGCGTTCGCCGGGATGTCGTGGACCCGGCCGTCGGTGATCAGGAAGGCGCCGGCGACGCGGTCGGTCGGCACGTCGGACAGCGCCGAGGTCACCGCGCCGAACAGCTTGGTGCCGTCGGTCTCGCCATCGGCCTGGCCAGCTTCGACGACGCGGACTTCGAGCCCCTTGATCTGCTTCAGCCGGCCGACCAGCGCCTCCTTGGCCTGCTCGGCCTCTTCGGCGCGCTTGCCGAAATCCTGGCTTGGACTCTTGTCGACCACCACCGCCGCCACCGACGACAGCGGCTCGCGCTCCTCGCGGGTGAACGACGGATTGGCGAGCGCCAGCACGATCAGCGCCAGTGCCACGATCCGCACCCAGGCGCCGCGCGCCCGCCCGAGCAGCAGCACGAGTGCGATCACCACCACGGCGGCAATCGCGACCCACAGCACGGCGGTCGGAACAAGAGGCGCAAAGGCGATGCCGTAGTGCAATGCGTTCTCCTCGTCGCTCATGGTTCGAGACGCATCGCTGCGCGATGCTCCTCACCATGAGGTCCTCGTTTCGTCGTCCCGCCTCAAGCGAGACCTCTCCCTCATCCTGAGGAGCCCGGCGAAGCCGGGCGTCTCGAAGGATAAGCTAACTACTGCCCCAGCCGCTCGATCAGCGCCGGAGCGTGGACCTGGTCGGCCTTGTAGTTGCCGGTCAGGGTGTACATCACGATGTTGACGCCGGCGCGGAAGGCGAATTCGCGCTGGCGCGGCTCGCCCGGTGTCAGCGGCAGCATCGGCTGGCCGTCGGGTCGCATCGCCCAGGCGCCGGCAAGGTCGTTCGACGTAATGATGATCGGCGACACGCCGTCGCCGCCACGCGCCGGGCGGGTGGTGTCGTCATCGTCGGTCTCGCGCGGCAGCGCCTCGACCCAGGTCTGGCCATCGGTGAAGCGGCCGGGGAAGTCGCGCAGAAGATAGAAGGTCTTGGTCAGCACGTGCTCGCGCGGCACCGGCTCCAGTTCCGGCACGTCGAGCGACGACAGCACATTGCGCAGCGTCACCATACCGGGGGTCTGCGATGCGCCGCTGGGATCGGGCTGCGCTTCGACTGCGTCGCGGGTGTCGAAGATCACGGTGCCGCCCTGTTTCATGTAGGCGTCGATCCTGTCGAGCGCTGCCTGCGGCGGCTTCGGGCTGCCGGCGACGATCGGCCAGTAGATCAGCGGGAAGAACGACAATTCGTCGCGCGCCGGATCGACGCCGACCGGCTCGCCGGCTTCCAGCGCGGTGCGTTGCGCCAGGAACAGCGTCAGGCCGTTCATCCCGGCTTTGACGATGGCGTCGACGTCGCCATTGCCCGTGATCACATAGGCGAGGTGGGTCTGTGCCGTCGCCTTGATTGCGAACTCGTCCTTGGCGCTCTGCGCGTGCAGCGGCACCGGCATCGAGGACAGCGGCAGCGCCACGATCAGCGCCAGCGCGGCGGTGGCGGCGCGGCGGCGTCGCATCAGCAGAGCTGCCAGGCCGCCGCCGAGCACCGCGACGATCAGGGCATCGAGCCCGAACAGCCCGAGCGCTCCCGCCAGGAGCGCGCCGCGCAGGTCGCGCGGCTCGGCATTACTGTAGGCGGCGCGGCGGGCGTTGATCGCCGAACTGTCGAGCGGTGCGATCCGATCGGCAGCCGCCAGTGCGTTGACGGCGATCGGACTATCCGCGGGGCCGTAGAAGCCGGGCGGATGTTCCACCGTGCCGCGCTCGCGGTAGTCGGCCGGGATCGGCTTGGCGGAGGCCGGCGGTGGGCCGAACGTGCCGAAACCGTCGAGGTTTCGCAGCGGCGACACCGTCTCGGCGGCGTTGGGATCGGCGGCGACCCCGGCTCCGGGCGCCGCGGTGTAGCCGGACATGTCGACCAGCCGGCGCAGCATCTCGACGAAGGTGCCGGACATCGGCAGGTTCGACCAGCGCATGTCGGCGCTGATGTGGAACAGCGTCACCAGACCCTTGCCGCGATGCTCGCCGGTCACCAGCGGGGTGCCGTCGGCGAGCGAGGCCCAGCTCTTGCCGGGCAGCGTCGCGTCCGGCTCCGCAAGCACCTGCCGGTTGACAGTGACGTCACCCGGCACTGCGAGGCCTGCGAACGGGCCGTCGCCGGAGAACGCGGCGAGTTGCTGCGGTCTCTCCCAGGTCAGGCTGCCGCCGAGGCTGCGGCCGCCTTTGCGCAGCTTCACGGGCACCAGATCGTCGTCGTCCTGGCGTGCCAGGCGGGGGCCGGCGAACCGCACCAGCACGCCGCCCTGTTCGATCCAGGAATCGAGCCGCTGGCGTATTTCCGGGGACAGCGCGCCGACATCGGCGAGCACGATCATCGGCAGCTTCTGATCGAGGAATTGCGCGATCACCTGTTGCGGCGCGGCGCGTTCGCCCTGGCGCAGGTCGGCGAACGGCGACAGCGCGCGGGTGAGATAGAACGTCGCCGCCAGCAGCGGCTGCGCGGTGTCGCTGCTTGCGCCGGACACGATACCGATGGCGCGGCGGCGCCAGCGCTTGTCGAGGAGCTGCACGGCGCCGGCGGAGCGTTCGCCTGCGATCTCCAGCCGGGCGATGTCGTTGCGCAATTCGACCGGCAGTTCGAACGCGGCGTCGGTTTCCGAGGCGCCCGGGGCGAGGCTATAGCGCGCCTCGGCGATCGGCAGGCCTTTGCCGTCGAGCGCCCGCACCGTGCCGGCGTCGAGACCGCCGGTCGCCGCGCGCAGCACCTTGACGGTCATCTTCGCCGCGGCGTTCTCGGCGGCGACCAGCGCATGGGCGGGCGGGGCGCCGCCCTCGACGATGGTGACGCTGCGATTCTGCACCAGCCGGTTCAGCCCGGTGACGAACTCGCTGCCGCGGCCGGTGTCGATGCCATCGGTCAGCCATACCAACTCGGCATCGCCCGCGGTCTTCAGGAACCGCTCGATCCCGGGCAGCGCTTCGGACCGGTTCACCGCGTAGGGCTTCGGTGCGAGCTGGCGCAGCGCCACCCGTGCGGTGCCGGCCGGCATCAGGGCCGGATCGCGCGTGGTCTCCGACAGCGGTGCCAGCGCCACCGCGCGGCGCGCGCTGTCGGCTTCGGCGATCAGCTCGTCGGCGGCGGTGATCCGTGCCTCCCAGCTCGACGCCGCGGTCCAGCCGTCGTCGAGCAGGAGCAAGAGCGGTGCCTGGCTGCCGCCAGCGGCGGTCTGCGGATTCCAGATCGGGCCGGCGAGGGCGACGATCACCAGCGCGGCGGCGAGCATCCGCAGCGCGGTCAGCCACCATGGCGTCCGCGACGGCGTTTCTTCCTTCGGGGCGATGTCGAACAGCAGCCGGGTCGGCGGGAAATCAATCCGCCGCGGCCGCGGCGGCATCACCCGCAGCAGCCACCACAGCGCCGGCAGCGCCAGCAGACCAAGCAGCAGCAGCGGTTGCGCGAAGCCGAGGGGCAGACTGCCGATCATGCGCTGCGCCCCGCTTTGCCGGCGGCGCCTTTGGCGGTGGTCATGCCGGCGTGCAGGAACAGCAACAGCTCGGCGGCCGAGCGCGAGGTGGTGTGGGTCGAGAACAGCCAGTCGAGCTTCGACGTCTCGAGCCGTATCGCGTCGCGATGCGCGGCGACCAGCGCGACGTAGTCGCTGGCCCACTTCTCGGCGCGCCCGGCGGTGATCGCGCCGCCGCCTTCGGGCTCGACGAATTCGACCCGTCCCGCATAGGGGAAGCTCTCTTCGGCCGGGTCGACGATCTGGACCAGCGTGCCGTGGGCGCCGGAGGCCGACAGTCCGGCCAGCATTGGACGGATATCGCCGACCGGAGACCAGAAGTCGGACAGCACAACGATCTCGGACAGCGATGAAGGCACGAACGACGGCGGCAGGCTGCCACGATGGGTGGTGTCGTGCAGGATCGCCTGCGCCATCTTGTCGACGACGTTGTTGCTGGAGGTCGGGTTCATCAGTCCGGGGATGCCGACGCGTTCGCCGCCGGCGACCAGCAGTTCGGCCAGCGCAAAACTCACGATCAGGCCGCGCTCCAGCTTGCTGTCGCGCGCGCCCTTGGAGGCGAATGCCATCGACAGCGACCGGTCGGGCCACAGCCAGACCGTGTGGGCGGCTTCCCATTCCAGCTCGCGGACATAGAGATGATCGTCCCGCGCCGAGCGGCGCCAGTCGACGCTCGTGGCCGGCTCGCCTGAGACGAAGCGGCGATACTGCCAGAAGTTCTCGCCGGCGCCGGCACGGCGGCGGCCGTGCAGGCCGTGGGTGACGTTGTTGGCGATCCGGCGGGCCTCGAGCATCAGCCGCGGCAGCGACGCCGCGAGCGAGCGGCTTTCGCCGTCGGCACGGCGGACCGCCAGCGTCTCCTGGGTGCGATGCTCGCCGGGCTGCGCCATCAGCCGATCCGGCTCTTGAGCTTCTGGATTACGTCCGGAATCGTGCGGCCTTCGGCGCGCGCCGAGAACGTCAGCGCCATGCGATGTTTCAGCACCGGCTCGGCGAGGTCGAGGACGTCGTCGATCGACGGCGCCAGCCGGCCGTCGAGCAGCGCCCGGGCGCGCACCGCCATCATCAACGACTGGCTGGCGCGCGGCCCCGGACCCCAGGCGATCAGCTTGCCGAGTTCGCCGGCCTCGGGGCCCGGACGCGCCGAGCGCACCAGCGACAGGATCGCTTCAACGACCGAGTCGCCGACCGGCAGCCGGCGCACCAGCCGCTGCGCCGACAGCAGCGTTTCGCCGCTCATCGCCGCTTTCGGTGCGCTCTGCTCGGCGCCGGTGGTGTCGAACAGGATGCGGCGCTCGGCATCGCGATCCGGATAGTCGACGTCGATCTCCATCAGGAAGCGGTCGAGCTGGGCTTCGGGCAGCGGATAGGTGCCTTCCTGTTCCAGAGGATTCTGGGTCGCCAGCACATGGAACGGCTTCGGCAGATCGTGCCGGGCGCCGGCGACGGTGATGTGCTGCTCCTGCATCGCCTGCAGCAGCGCCGATTGGGTGCGCGGGCTGGCGCGGTTGATTTCGTCGGCCATCAGAAGCTGGGCGAACACCGGGCCGGCGATGAAGCGGAACGACCGCTTGCCGGCAGTGGTCTCGTCGAGCACTTCGGCGCCGAGAATGTCCGATGGCATCAGGTCGGGAGTGAACTGGATACGCTTGGCGTCGAGCCCGAGCGTGACACCCAGGGTTTCCACCAGCTTGGTCTTGGCGAGACCGGGGACGCCGATCAGCAGCGCGTGGCCGCCGGACAGGATCGTCACCAGGGTATTTTCCACCACGCGATCCTGACCGAAGATCACGGTCGCGATCGCCTCCTTGGCGGTGCGCACTTCACCTGCGACCTGCTCGGCCGAGCGAACGATGACGTCTTCGAGTTTCTCGACACTGTCTGCGCCGGCCATTTTGGTCTCTCCTGTCCGAACTTGTCGCCACGGGGCCGGTTGCCCTTGATCAGGCCATGTTAGGCGGTTCGCCGCGCTCCGGCGAAGGCTCTGGTTTCATTCACCAAATCTTTCCCCACATTATGAGCATCGCGAGATGGCGCGGATCACGATGTGGAGAGTTAAATCAAGCTGCGCGTGGCGAAATGGAGCAGCTATCGTGCCAGGTCGGAATTCGAGGGTCAGGGTAAACAATGGCGAAGCAAGGGCAGGGTTCATCGCACGATCTTGACGGTCTCACCGAGGCCGCCCGTGACGCTGCGGCGCGTGCGGCCAGTGGCAAGGGATTGCCGCCGGTGCATCTGTGGAACCCTCCGTTCTGCGGCGACCTCGACATGCGGATCGCGTCCGACGGAACCTGGTTCTATCTCGGCACCCCGATCGGCCGCCCGGCTTTGGTGCGGCTGTTCTCGACCATTCTGAAGCGCGAGGGCGACAAGCACTTCCTGGTCACGCCGGTCGAAAAGGTCGGCATCATCGTCGATGACGCGCCGTTTCTCGCGGTCGAAATGATCAAGGACCATGACGCGCGCGGCCCGCTGCTGCGCTTTCGTACCAATGTCGACGATTGGGTGACGTGCGACGGCGAAAGTGGGCTGCGGTTCGAATTCGCCCCCGACGGCGGAGTGACACCGTACCTTCACGTTCGTGCCGGCCTATGGGCCAAGGTGACGCGGGCATTGTACTACGATCTTGTTGACATCGGTGAGGAGCGGATGGTCGATGGTCACTCGATGTTCGGCATCGCGTCAGGCGGCTCGTTCTTCGCCATGGCCGATGCCGAGCTGACGAGGGAAGCGCATTGACCGGACCGATGACGGGTACGCAGTCGACTGGCCGCAGCATCAGTTCGATGGAATTTTTCGATCGCGCCCGGCGGCGGCTGCGATTCGACGTGCCGCCGGCGCTGACCGACGCCGCAATCGTTCCGACCGCAGGCGATCACGGCAACGAGCAGATGCTGCGCACGATCGCGCAGGAGCGGCCGATCCGCCCCGCCGCGGTGCTGATCCCGGTGGTCGAGCATGCCGAGCCGACCGTGCTGCTGACGATGCGGGCAGCGCATCTCAACGACCATGCCGGCCAGATCGCCTTCCCCGGCGGTAAGATCGACCCCACCGACAATTCGCCGCTCGACGCCGCGCTGCGCGAGGCAGAAGAAGAGGTCGGGCTCGATCGCTCCTATGTCGAGCCCATCGGCTATCTCGACGTCTACGGTACCAGCTTCGGTTTCCGGATCTTGCCGACGGTGGCGCGGGTGCGGCCCGGTTTCGAGCTCGCCATCAATAAGTCCGAAGTCGACGACGCCTTCGAAGTGCCGCTCGCGTTCCTGATGGACCCCGGCAATCATCAATTGCACAGCAAGGAGTTTCGCGGCGCGCAGCGCTCCTACTACGCGATGCCGTTCGCCGAGCGCTACATCTGGGGCGCGACTGCCGGGATTTTGCGCGCGCTGTACGAACGGGTTTGCCTGCCATGATCCGTGTGGTTCTCACCGAGCTCGCAATTTTCCTCATACCTTTCGTGCTCTACGCGGTCTTCCTGATCGCGACCCGTTCGGCAATGCTGCAGCGTTCGTCGTGGCCGCTGCGGGTTGTCGGCTGGCTGGTGGCGTCGGCACTGGTACTGGTGATTCTGAGCTTGCTGCTGCTTGTGCATTATTCGGGCGCTCCGCCGGGATCGACCTATGTCCCGGCGCATCTGGAGAACGGCAGGCTGGTGCCTGGGGTGGAGAAATGACCGACGTGCCGGTGCGCAGCGATGCGCCGTGGCTGCATACGGGACCGGCGGCGCGGGTACTGGCGCTGCTGAACGGGGACGGCGAAGAGGCGCGGGTGGTCGGCGGTGCGGTCCGCAACGCTCTGTTCGGGCTGCCGATCGGCGATGTCGACATTGCCACCACCGCACTGCCGGACGAGGTGGTCCGGCGCGCCAAGGCCGCCGGCATCAAGGCGGTGCCCACCGGAATCGAGCACGGCACGGTGACGCTGGTGCTCGAGGGCCACGGCTTCGAAATCACTACGCTCCGCGAGGACGTCGAGACGTTCGGCCGCAAGGCCAAAGTGGCATTCGGCCGCGACTGGGCGCGCGATGCGCAGCGTCGCGACTTCACCATCAACGCCCTGTCGATGTCAGCCGACGGCACGGTGCACGACTACGTCGGCGGTCTCGCCGATATCGCGGCGCGGCGGGTGCGGTTCATCGGCGATCCGGATCAGCGCATCGCCGAAGATTACTTGCGCATCCTGCGGTTCTTCCGCATCCACGCCGCCTATGGCGCCGGATCGCCGGATCGCGATGCTTATCTGGCCTGCATCCGCGGCCGCGACGGTCTTTCGACGTTATCCGCCGAGCGGCTGCGGATGGAGATGCTGAAGCTGATGGTCGCGGGCGGCGCCGAGGCCTCGGTGGTGGCGATGGCCGACGGCGGGCTACTGCTCGCGGTGCTCGGCGGCGTCGCTTATCTCGGCGCTTTCGCCGCGATGATCGGCGCCGAACGCGCGCTCGGGCTCGAGGCCGATCCGGTCCGGCGGCTCGGCGCGCTGGCGGTCGCGGTGACGGAAGACGCCAAACGGCTGGCGCAGCGGCTGCGGCTCTCCAACGCCGAAGCCAAGCGGCTCGACTCGATGGGGCATCGCTGGTGGCGGCTCGCCGGCATGGACGAGGCCACCGCGCGGCGGCGTCTGTATCGGCTCGGCGAAGCCCGGTTCCACGACCGCATGATGCTGGCCTGGGCGCGCGCCGGGCGTGGCGCCGATCCGGCTCCCTGGCACGCTCTGATCGCGCTGCCGGAGCGCTGGCAGGCGCCGGCATTCCCGCTCAAGGCCGCGGACTTCCTCGCCCGCGGCTTCGCGGCCGGACCGGCGCTCGGTCATGTGTTGACGCTGGCCGAAGATGCCTGGCTCGCCGCCGATTTTCCGCTCGAGCCGGCCGCACTACGCACCATCGCCGACCAGACCGCGGCGCGGTTCGCCCGCGATCACCTGCTTTGAATCCCAGTCGAGCAAAGCGGCTGCCGCATCGGCGTCAGCCCCGATGCGTCAGACAACCGACCATCAGCCCGAGACCGTCGACCTCAGGCCGTCGGACGACAGGCGGGGGAAGCGTCTCCGGCACTGATCCGTTGCTACACATGAACACGGCCGCCGGGGCAATCGGCGACCGTGCAGGAGGGTAGAGGACGCTCGTGTTCGGACGCCGCTCAGGCCACCTTGGTCTGCTCGTCTTCGTCGAGATCGTCGTCGTCCTCATCGTCGACTTCGACCGCGATGGAATCGAGGACTGCGAGCGGCAGCGTCTCGCGGAACAGATCGCCTTCTTCGCCCATCCAGAGGCACACGGCGCTGTCTTCGCCGGCTTCGGCAACCGTCATCGCCTGGCCGCCGGATTTCAGCATGACGATATCGCCCGGTTTCAAGTCCATGATCGGCTCCCGTCGGTTTGTTGACCTTCGGGCAGCCTAGCGATTCGTCATGACAGACGGATCACGACGGCGCGAGCTACCTGATGCCGGTGATCTTGTGAGTCTGCAGGCTGAGCCGCCATTGCGGATGCATCAGGCAATATGCGATCGCCCGGGTGGTGTTGTCGTCGCGTTCCGGGCCGTCCATCGGCTGCAGCGAGAAACGCTTGAAATCGAGCGCGGCGAACTGTTCCGGCATCGCGCCGGGCTGCGGATAGACGAGTTTCAGCTCGTCGCCGCGACGGATGCGCAGTTCGGCCCCGGCCTTCGGGCTGACGCAGAGCCAATCGATTCCGTCGGGCGGCTCGATCGTGCCGTTGGTTTCGACCCCGATCGCAAAGCCGCGCGTGTGCAGTGCGGCGATCAGTTCGCCGTCGAGCTGCAACAGCGGCTCACCCCCGGTGATTACCACGTAGCGCTTGCGCGGATCGCCGGTCCATTGCTCGGCGATGGTGTCGGCGAGCAGCTCCGCGCCGGCGTAGCGGCCGCCGAGCGTTCCATCGGTGCCGATGAAGTCCGTATCGCAGAATTTGCACGTGGCCTCGTCGCGGTCCTGCTCGCGTCCGGTCCACAGGTTGCAGCCGGCAAACCGGCAGAACACGGCTGCGCGGCCCGCATGGGCGCCTTCGCCCTGCAACGTCAGAAATATCTCCTTTACCGCGTAGCTCACGCGTCGGTCCTCACTGTACGAACTGGATTTGCCGCAGCGCCTCGCCGGTCACCATCGCGGCGGCCATCGCGACGTTGAGCGAGCGCAGCCCTGGCTGCATGGGGATTACCACCCGCGCATCGGCTGCTGCTGCAACGTCGTCCGGAACGCCGGCGCTTTCGCGGCCGAGCATCAGTACGTCAGTCGGCTGGTAACGCTGTTCGAAATAAGGTCTTTCACCTTTGGTCGTAAGTAAAATCAGCCGGCAACCCGCGTTTTCCCGCCATTGCTCGAATTTTAGCCAGGAATCGTGACGGACGATGCTCACCTGATCCAGGTAATCCATCCCGGAGCGGCGGAAATGCCTGTCCGAAGTCGGAAACCCGGCCGGCTCGATGATGTGCGCCTCGACGTTCAAACAGGCGCAAAACCTAAGAATAGTCCCGGTATTTTGCGGGATGTCGGGCTGAAACAGGGCGATCCGCATCCCGTAATGCTCCCTATCAACTGAACGATAACGTGTGGTGTGTCATGGCACATCTTTGAATCGATCGAGGCGCGCCAATTAGCCGTTCGCGGGCTTGCGCTCTACCGGCAAGGGTGCCAATAGAACGATTCTGGACTGTCTGTTCTACCCGACCGGCCATGACAAGCGGCCCGGGGCATCTGAAGGCCGCCGATCTCGCGACCTCCCCGGGCAATGATCTCGCAAATCTGTCGAGAGAGCTGTGCCGGTCGCAGAGATGAAAGGGCTTTGGATCGTGACCACAGAGGCTTCGGCGGAACCGACACGCCGTGATTTTCTCTACATCGCAACCGGCGCGGTTGCCGCCGTCGGTGCGGCGGCTGCGGTTTGGCCGTTCATCTCGCAGATGAACCCGGATGCCTCGACGATCGCCGCCGGCGCTCCGATCGAAGTCGATCTGACGCCGATCGCCGAAGGACAGGACATCAAGGTTTTCTGGCGCGGTCAGCCGATCTACATCATGAACCGCACCAAGAAGCAGGTCGATGAAGCGCGCAACACGCCGCTGGCCGATCTGAAGGATCCGGAAACCGATCAGGCGCGGACCAAGGAAGGCCACGAGAACTGGCTGGTCGTGGTCGGCATCTGCACCCATCTGGGCTGCATCCCGATCGCGCACGAGGGCAACTACGACGGCTTCTTCTGCCCGTGCCACGGCTCGCAGTACGACAGCTCCGGCCGCATCCGCCAGGGGCCGGCGCCGCTCAATCTGCCGATTCCTCCCTACCAATTCGTCTCCGACACCAAAGTCCAGATCGGCTGACGTTCCCGCGCGCCGTACCATTGCTTACTAGGATCGCATCATGAGCGGACCCTCGACCTATCAGCCACAAAGCCCCTTGATGAAGTGGCTGGAGCAGCGCCTGCCGATCGCGGGCCTCGTTCATTCCTCCTTCATCGCCTACCCGACGCCGCGTAACCTGAACTACTGGTGGACGTTCGGCGCCATCCTGTCGATGATGCTGGCGGTGCAGATCGTGACCGGCATCGTGCTGGCGATGCACTACACCCCGCACGTCGATCTCGCCTTCGACTCGGTCGAGCGGATCGTGCGCGACGTCAACTACGGCTGGCTGCTGCGCAACATGCACGCCGCCGGCGCGTCGATGTTCTTCATCGCCGTCTACGTCCACATGCTCCGCGGCCTGTACTACGGCTCGTACAAGGCGCCGCGCGAAGTGTTGTGGATCCTCGGCGTCATCATCTACCTGCTGATGATGGCGACCGGCTTCATGGGTTACGTGCTGCCGTGGGGCCAGATGAGCTTCTGGGGCGCCACCGTGATCACCAACCTGTTCTCGGCGTTCCCGATCGTCGGCGACAGCATCGTGACGCTGCTGTGGGGCGGCTATTCGGTCGGCAACCCGACCCTGAATCGCTTCTTCTCGCTGCACTATCTGCTGCCGTTCGTGATCGCCGGCGTGGTCGTGCTGCACGTCTGGGCGCTGCACGTGACCGGTCAGAACAACCCGGCCGGCGTCGAGCCGAAGACCGAGAAGGACACCGTGGCGTTCACGCCGTACGCGACCCTCAAGGACGTGTTCGGCATGTCGTGCTTCCTGGTGTTCTATTCGTGGTTCATCTTCTACATGCCGAACTACCTCGGCGACGCGGAGAACTACGTCCAGGCCAACCCGGGCGTGACCCCGCCGCACATCGTGCCGGAATGGTATTATCTGCCATTCTACGCGATCCTGCGCTCGATCCCGAACAAGCTGCTGGGCGTCATCGCGATGTTCGGTGCGATCATCGTGCTGCTGTTCCTGCCCTGGCTGGATAGCTGCAAGGTGCGTTCGTCCCGCTATCGGCCGATGGCCAAGCGGTTCTTCTGGGCCTTCGTGGCGACCTGCCTGATGCTGGGCTGGCTCGGCTCGAAGCCGGCGGAAGGCATCTACACCACGCTCGCCCAGGTGTTCACCTTCTTCTACTTCGCCTACTTCCTGATCGTGCTCCCGGTGCTGGGTCGGATGGAGAAGACCCTGCCGCTGCCGAACTCGATCGCCGAAGACGTCCTCAACAAGGGCAAGGTGACCAAGGCGGTGGCCGGCGTCGCGGCGGTGCTGTTCGCCGGCAGCCTGATGGTCGGCGGCATCCAGCCGGCCAAGGCGGCGGAAGGCGGCGAGAATCCGCCGTCGCTGGAGTGGAGCTTCGCAGGTCCGTTCGGTACCTACGATCGCGCCCAGTTGCAGCGCGGCTACAAGATCTACAAGGAAGTCTGCGCCAACTGCCACTCGATGAAGCTGTTGCAGTATCGCAACCTCGCCGAGCCGGGCGGCCCGGGCTTCACCATCGATCAGGTCAAGGCGATCGCTGCCGAAGCCCAGATCAAGGACGGTCCGAACGACCAGGGTGAAATGTTCGAGCGTCCCGGCCGGCTCGCCGACACCTTCCACTCGCCGTTCCCGAACGAGCAGGCCGCGCGTGCTGCCAACGGCGGCGCGGTTCCGCCGGACATGTCGCTGCTGGCCAAGGCGCGCACCTATTCGCGTGGCTTCCCGCAGTTCATCTTCGATCTGTTCACCCAGTTCCAGGAGCAGGGCCCGAACTACATCGCCGCGCTGCTGCAGGGCTATGAAGACACTCCGCCGGAGGGCTTCAGCCTCCCCGACGGCGCGTTCTACAACAAGTGGTACCCGGGCCATTCGATCAAGATGCCGCCGCCGATTCAGGCCGGCATGGTGACCTACGACGACGGTACGCCGGAGACGCTCGATCAGTACGCCAAGGACGTTTCGGCGTTCCTGGTCTGGGCCGCGGAGCCTCACATGGAAGCCCGCAAGCGCCTCGGCCTGCAGGTGATGATCTTCCTGATCATCCTGTCCGGCCTGCTGTACTTCACCAAGCGCAAGGTGTGGTCCAACGTCCACTGATCGGACGCTCATCGCAAACAGACAGGAAAGCCCCTCCGGGGGCTTTTTTGTTGTCTGCATCCATGACGCATTGCGGCGCAGCGATTGCATCTCGTCCTCGCTCCGGACAAAATAATCAAAAGCATTTGCAGGAGCGCAGGGGAGACGCGATGGGCACGCTGATCAGTTTCAATCGTCCGGACGGCAAGGAAGCGCGCGGGTATCTCGCCAATGCCGCCAGCGGCAGGGCACCGGGTGTGGTGGTGATCCAGGAATGGTGGGGGCTGTCCGATCAGATCAAGGGACTGACCGATCGCTTCGCCCAGGCCGGCTTCGACGCGCTGGCGCCCGACCTCTACAACGGCACGGTGGTGCCCTATCACGACACGGACGCCGCCAACAAAGAGATGAGCTCGCTCGATTTCATCGACGCCACCACCCAGACGGTGCGCGGCGCGGTCAATTATCTGGCGCGCAATGGCGCCAAGGTCGGGCTGACCGGCTTCTGTCTCGGCGGCGCGGTCACGGTGATCGGTGCCTGCAAGATCCCCGAGCTGAGCGCCGCTGTGGTGTTCTACGGCATCCCCCCGGAGCAGGCCGCCAAGCCGTCGGACGTGATGGTGCCGATGCAGGGCCACTTCGCCAACCGTGACGATTGGTGCACGCCGGAAGTGGTCGACGCGTTCGAGGCCGGATTGAAAGCGGCTGGAAAGTCAGCGGAATTCTTCCGCTACGAGGCCGACCACGCTTTCGTCAACGAGCAGCGCGCTGCGGTGCACGATCGCGAAGCGGCGGAACTGGCGTGGAGTCGTGCGACGCAGTTCTTTGGAAAGCATCTCTCGTGACGGCCGGCGTCCGGTAAAATTCGAACATTCGGCTGAAGATTTGGCAGATCAGTTTGCTGCGATAACGCTGGCCTACGCTACGAGGACAGCATGGTTGAAACAGTCGTAAACCCCGATCTCCGAAACGTCGTCGACCTCGCGAGCTATCGTGCCGAGCCGATCGGCCCGCGCGCAGCCGCAGGCGAGGGCCGCCGGTGCAGACACTGCGGGGCGGCGCTGCTCGATGACGAATCGGAGGATGATTGTTCGAGCGCCGGGATCGCGTTGCAGTCGCCGGCGCGATGGCGCTCTCCGCGGCGATTCCGCGCCGATTGATGGACGACGACCGGCGTGGCCGCCCAGCCGCCACGCCGCACGCATCCGATGCGACCATCTGCGCCGCCCCGGTTCCGATAGGATCGGAACCGGGGCGGCGGTGTTTTAGGGGTGAGGCCCGGGCTTGTCCGCCCGGTCAGACGTGCTGGCCGCCGTTGATGTGGATCTCGGCGCCGTTCAGGTAGGACGAGGTCTCGGTGCACAGCACGTAGATGATCTTGGCGACCTCGTCCGGGGTGCCGAGACGGCGCATCGGGATCTGCTCCTCGACGATCTTCTCGGTGCCGGGGGACAGGATCGAAGTGTCGATCTCGCCCGGGGCGATCGAGTTCACCCGGACCCCGACCGGTCCGAAGTCGGCTGCCATCTCACGGGTCAGTGCCGCGAGCGCAGCCTTCGAGGTGGCGTAGGCGGCGCCGGCGAACGGATGCACCCGCGAGCCGGCGATCGAGGTGACGTTGACCACCGAGCCCTTGACCGCCTTCAGCTCCTCGATCAGCCCGCGCGCCATCATGATCGGTGCGAAGAAATTCACCCGGAAAACGTGCTCCCAGGTGTCCAGCTCGGTGTCGATCGAGCCGAGCCGCGCGCCGCCCGCCGCCTTCGGAGAGATCGCGGCGTTGTTGACCAGCGCGTGCAGTGCGCCGCCGTCGAGCCGCTCCCGAATCTCGTCGACCGCCCGCAGCGTATCGGAGCGGTCGCCGAGATCGACCTGGATATGGTCTTCGGGGCCGGCGCCCCACGGGCACTGCTCGGGAAACGGGTGCCGCGAGCAAGTGATCACTCGCCAGCCCGCGCTGGAGAATCTGATCACCGTGGCGTGGCCGATGCCGCGGCTGGCGCCGGTCAGAATCATGGTCCGGCGCGGCGCGTTGCTCTCGGGCGTGCGCGGCTTTTGGGAGTCGGGGCTCATGGATACAGCCTTGTCTTGGTCCAGGGGTGATCCGGGGTGTCCCGGCGGAATTCGATGCGGTCGTGCAGGCGGAATGGACGGTCGTGCCAGAACTCGATTCGCGACGGGGTGATCCGCCAGCCGCTCCAGCCCGGCGGCCGCGGAACCTCGCCGACCAGATGCCGCGCCGCCACCTTGGCGATCGCCTGCTCGAAAGCGAACCGGCTTTCCAGCGGCTGCGACTGCTTGCTCGCCCAGGCGCCGATCTGCGCCTGCTTCGGCCTCGTGGCGAAATAGGCGTCGGCCTCGGCGTCGGTCACCGGCGTCACCGTTCCGCGCATCCGAACCTGCCGGCGTAGCGATTTCCAGTGAAACAGCAGTGCCGCTTTCGGATTCTCGGCCAGCTCGCGGCCCTTTTGACTGGCGATGTGGCTGTAGAACACGACACCGTGCTCGTCATAGCCCTTCATTAGAACCATGCGGACGTCAGGCAGCCCCTCGGCGTCGACCGTGGCCAGCGCCATCGCATTGGGGTCGTTCGGTTCGGACCGCGTTGCTTCGGCAAGCCATTCGGTGAACAGCGCAAACGGATTCTCTGCCGCGGTGAAATCACCGGGCGTTAACTCACTCTGTGGTCTGATCGTAGGGTCGCTCATGCGAGGGAATCCGAGTTGTGCTTCACCGCGGTCCGGAACGCGCTGCAGGTCCTGTCTAGGTTCGACCTATATAGGGTACGGCAACGCATTGGCCTATCGGCGATCCTGCCGTCGTTTTCGGCAATGATAGCGATTCTAATCGGTGCCTCGCTCGGCGGCTGCGGCATGACCGGCCGCGACGGGCCGTTCGCACAGATGGACTCCAGCGATTTCACCGGCTCGATCAGTGCGGTGCTGCCCGCCAAGGACGACGGCCCGACGGAGGCCGATCTGGCGTTGGCGCGGATCGCGGCGTCCGACGTTCTGACCAAAGGCGACAAGGATTCCAGTCAGCCGTGGGAGAACCCGGCAACGGGCGCGCGTGGCTCGGTGACTCCGCTGGCCGCCGCCTACAGCGCCGAAGGCCGCACCTGTCGCGACTTCCTCGCCTCCTATGTCAGGGACAAGACCGAGAGCTGGATGCAGGGGGCAGCCTGCCGCACCGCGCGTGGTCATTGGGAAATCCGCGCGCTCAAACCTTGGCGGCGTTCCTGAACCACCGATTGCGTCCGCCATCGGGCCGATTCCGGTTGCAAAAAAGACATGAAACCCCCAGATGACTGGCGACGGGCGTTCGCCCACAGTTGGAATTCCTGAAGGAGACGAGACGGATGCGCGACCCCTATGAGGTCCTGGGGGTGCAGCGGGACGCCAGCGCTGCGGCGATCAAAAGCGCCTATCGCAAGCTGGCAAAAAAGCATCACCCCGACAGCAACAAGAACGATCCCAAAGCCGCCGCGCGTTTCGCCGAAATCAATTCCGCCAACGAGATCATCGGCGACGAGGCCAAGCGCAAGCAATACGACCGCGGCGAGATCGACGCCGAAGGCAAGCCGCGCTTTCAGGGCTTCCCCGGCGGCGGCGGTCGCGCGGGCGGCACCGGCGGCTTCGAGCAATACTCCTTCCGTAGCGGCGGCGGCCCCGGTGGCGGCTTCGGCGGCGCGGCCGGCTTCGAGGACATCCTGAATTCGATGTTCGGCGGGGCGGCCGGCGCGCGCGGCGCCGGTGCGGGTCCGCGCGGTCGCAGCCAGGGCTTCGATTTCGATACCGGCTTCGCCCCCGATCTCGACCAGACCGTCTCGATGACGGTGACGCTGGAAGAGGCGGCGCGGGGCACCGAAAAGCGGGTGCGGCTGCCGACCGGCAAGGAGCTCAACGTCAAGATTCCGGCCGGCGTCGGCGCGGGGCAGCAGATTCGGCTGAAAGGCCAGGGTGAAAGCGCGCCCGGTCACCGCGCCGGCGATCTGCTGATCACTGTCAACATCGCTCCGCATCCTTACTTCAAGATCGACGGCAACGATCTGAAGCTCGAACTGGCGCTGACGCTGTACGAGGCTGTGCTCGGCGCCAAGGTGCGGGTGCCGACGCTGACCGGCGCGATCGAACTGTCGATCCCCAAGAACACCTCGAGCGGACGCATTTTCCGGCTCAAGGGCAAGGGGCTGCCGAAGGGCGGCGCGACCGGGGATCTGTTCGTTACCACCCGCATCATCCTGCCCGACGGTCACGACGCCGAGCTCGAAAAGCTGATGCAGAAGTGGCGGGACAATCATCCCTACAATCCGCGTAGCGATCTCGGCTGAGGCGGATCAAGACGGTCGCGAAGCGTGGCCTCGGCTGCCGCGGCCACCGGCGCGCTCCTCCGGCCTCGCGCCGTGTCAGCCTCGTTCGGTCTCGCGGGCGGCTCTGTTCGGCTCGCCCAAATGGTTGAAACTGCACGCGGACAATAGGCTGTACCCGGTCCGGCCGGTGGTGTAGGTCGAAGGCCGATTGCAAGACGATAGGACACCCCATGTCGACAGCTTCCGGCCTGATGCAGGGCAAACGCGGCGTCATCCTCGGCGTCGCCAACAATCGTTCGATTGCTTACGGCATCGCGAAGGCCTGCCGCGCCCAGGGCGCCGAGGTCGCGCTGACCTATCAGGGCGACGCGCTGAAGAAGCGGGTCGAGCCGCTCGCCGCCGAGCTCGGCGGCCTGGTGCTCGGGCATTGCGACGTCACCGACGGCGCCACCATCGACGCGGTGTTCGAGGCGGTGAAGGAGAAGTGGGGCAAGATCGACTTCGTGGTCCACGCCATAGCGTTCGCCGACAAGGACGAACTCGACGGCCGTTATGTCGACACCACGCCGGAGAACTTCTCCAAGTCGATGCTGATCTCGTGCTACTCGCTGACCGCGATTGCCCAGCGCGCCGAGAAGCTGATGACCGAGGGTGGCTCGATCATCACCCTGACTTACTACGGCGCCGAGAAGTGGATGCCGCATTACAACGTGATGGGCGTTGCCAAGGCCGCGCTGGAAGCCAGCGTGCGCTATCTCGCCGCCGACCTCGGCGAGAAGAACATCCGCGTCAATGCGATCTCCGCCGGCCCGATCAAGACTCTGGCCGCCTCCGGCATCGGCGACTTCCGCTACATTCTGAAGTGGAACGAATACAACGCGCCGCTGCGCCGCACCGTGACGATCGACGAGGTTGGCGACAGCGCGCTGTACTTCCTGTCCGACCTGTCGCGCGGCGTCACCGGCGAGGTCCATCACGTCGATTCCGGCTACCATGTCGTCGGCATGAAGAACCCCGATGCGCCGGACATCTCGCTGGGCGGGAAGGACTGACAGTTGAGTCATGCGCGGGCTTGACCCGCGCATCCATCCTTCAAATCGACGTGCTTGATGGATTGCCGGGCCAAGCCGGCAATGACGTAAGAGCAATATGCCCACCATCTACTTCATCCGCCACGGCGAGACCGACTGGAACGCGACCGGGCGCTATCAGGGCACGCGGGACATTCCGCTCAACGACAAGGGGCGAGGGCAGGCGACGTCGGCCGGCGGCGTGCTCGGCGGTCTGCTGCGGCGTGACGGCCGGCAGCCTGCGGATCTCGACTATCGGGCGAGCCCGCTCGGCCGCGCCCGAGTCACAATGGAGCTGGTCCGCGGCGCGCTCGGCTTGCAGCCGGAAGGCTACGCGATCGACGAACGGCTGCGTGAGATCACCTACGGCGCCTGGGAGGGCTACACGTTGGCCGAGATGGAGCGCTCGGACGCGGCGGTCTACGCCGCGCGCCACGCCGATCGCTGGTCGGTTGCACCGTTGCGCGGCGAGAGCTACGCCCAGCGGCTGCCCTTCATCACCGACTGGGTCGCCTCGTTGACCCGCGACACCGTCGCGGTCGGTCATGTCGGCACCGGCCGCACCCTGTTCGTCGCGCTCGGCTTCAAGACCCCGCGCGAGGCGCTGGAAGGCCCGATTCAGCAGGGCGCCGTCTACGTGTTCCGCGACGGTGGCTTCGAGATCGTGAGCTGAGCTCTTTCCTTCTCCCCTCGTACCCCTTACCCGGCGCGCTTCGCTCGCCACCCTCTCCCACAAGGGGAGAGGGTTCTCAGGGTCCGTTTGACCCTGTCCGGCCGGCGCGTTACCAAACCGGCGCAATCCAAAAGGGGCGGTCTGCGCCATGTCGTTCAATACTTTCGGCCATCTGTTTCGCGTCACCACCTACGGCGAGAGCCATGGGGTGGCGATCGGCTGTGTGGTCGATGGCTGCCCGCCGCTGATCCCGCTGACCGAGGCCGACATCCAGGGCGATCTCGACCGCCGCCGGCCGGGCCAGTCGCGCTTTACCACCCAGCGCCAGGAAGCCGATCAGGTGAAGATCTTGTCCGGCGTGATGGTGCACCCCGAAACCGGCGTGCAGGTGACGACCGGCACCCCGATCGCGCTGCAGATCGAGAACACCGACCAGCGCTCCAAGGACTATTCGGACATCCAGAACAAGTATCGCCCCGGCCATGCCGACTTCACCTACGAGGCGAAGTACGGTATTCGCGACTATCGCGGCGGCGGCCGCTCCTCGGCGCGCGAGACCGCGAGCCGGGTCGCGGCCGGCGCGGTCGCCCGAAAGGTGATCGCCGGCATGACGGTGCGCGGCGCCTTGGTGCAGATCGGCCCGCACAAGATCGACCGCGCCAAATGGGACTGGGACGAGATCGGCAACAACCCGCTGTTCTGCCCAGACAAGGATGCGGCGGCGTTGTTCGCCGATTATCTCGACGGCATCCGCAAGGCCGGCTCGTCGATCGGAGCGGTGATCGAGATCGTCGCCGAGGGCGTACCGGCCGGGCTCGGAGCGCCGATCTACGGAAAGCTCGACGGCGATCTGGCCGCGGCGCTGATGAGCATCAACGCCGTCAAGGGCGTCGAGATCGGCGACGGCTTCGCCGCGGCCGAACTCACCGGCGAACAGAACGCCGACGAGATGCGGCACGGCAATGCGGGGCCGGCGTTCCTGTCGAACCACGCCGGCGGCATCCTGGGCGGCATTTCGACCGGCCAGCCGGTGGTGGCACGGTTCGCAGTGAAGCCGACCTCGTCGATCCTGACCCCGCGCAAGACCGTCGATCGCGCCGGCGCCGACACCGAGATCCTGACCAAGGGCCGCCACGACCCCTGCGTCGGCATCCGCGCGGTGCCGGTCGGCGAGGCGATGGTCGCCTGCGTGCTGGCCGATCATCTGCTGCGCCACCGCGGCCAAATCGGCGGCTGATCGCAGGTCGGGACGCTCACGGCCTCACTTCCGCCTCGGGAGTCGGGCGGATGACTGCCATGAGTCCGCCCCTGCTACAAATCGCCACGTCGGGCGGCTAGAGTGCTGCCATGCATTCCGAACAGATCCGCGGCATTCTCGACTGGCTGAGCGACGGCGCACGCTCCGAGCCTGATCCCGCCATGAAGATGAAGCTGACCTGCGAGCAGCTCGTCGCTGCCGGGATGCCGCTGCACCGGGTCGGCGTATTCGTGGAGACCCTGCACCCCGACATCTACGGCCACCGCTTCATCTGGCGTGCCGACGGCGAGGTCGAGGTCGGTTCGACCACCCAGGACGTCGAGATGTCCGAGGAGTATCAGCGCAGCCCGCTGAAGATCCTGTACGACTACGGCGTCGAGGTCCGCTTCCGGCTCGACGATCCGGAGAGTGCCCGGTTTCCATTCCTCGACGACCTGCGAGCCGAGGCCGTCACCGACTACGTCGCGTTGCCGCTGCGGTTTCTCGACGGCAGCTATCATGCCGCCAGCTTTGCCACCAAGCAGCCCGGCGGCTTCACCGAGGTCCAGCTCGGGGCGCTGCGCGCGATGATGCCGCCGCTGTCGCGGCTGGTCGAAGTGATCAGCCTGCGCGATATCGCCACCACGCTGCTCGACACCTATGTGGGCAACCGCGCCGGCGCCCGGATTCTCGCCGGCCAGATCCGCCGCGGCCATGCCGATCATCTGCGCGCCGCAATCTGGCTGTCCGATCTGCGCGGTTTCTCGGCGCTGTCCGACGGCCTGCCGCCGGAGATCATGGTTAAGGTGCTGAACGCGTATTTCGACTGTCAGGTGACGGCGATCGCGCGCCACGGCGGCGAGGTGCTGAAATTCATGGGCGACGGCCTGCTGGCGGTGTTTCCGATTGCCGACGACGGCGCGGACGCCGCCGAGGTCTGCGGCCGGATGCTGGCCGCCGCCAACGAGTGTCGCGCCAGCATCGCGGCGCTGAATTTCGTCGAAGGCAGCCACGTCATCGAGAGCTTCCGGTTCGGCGTCGCACTGCATGTCGGGCAGGTGCTTTACGGCAATATCGGCGGCGGCAACCGGCTCGACTTCACCTGCATCGGCCCGGCGGTGAATCTCGCCGCGCGGCTGGAGCGGCTCGCCGCGAGACTTGGCCGCACCGTGGTCGCCTCCAGCGATTTCGTCGGTCTGTGCTCGGAAGGCTGGAGCGACCTCGGCGAATTCCCGATGGCCGGCTTCTCCCACGCCGAACGTGTGCATGGCCTGACCGACGAAACCCCGCTCGCGGCTGAAGGGCTGTGAGACCGGAGAGTCGCTGACGATGCTGAGCCGCGCTACAGCCAACTAATCGATAGTTGGTAGTTGAGCACAGTGCTGCCGCACGAGTGAATAGGCTCCCTCGCCCCGCTTGCGGGGAGAGGGTTGGGGTGAGGGGGCGTTTCTGCAAGGCCGAGAGGCTCGGCCGTGTTGAGACGCCCCCTCACCCGACCCGTCGTCGCTTCGCTCCGTCGGGTCGACCTCTCCCCGCACGCGGGGAGAGGTGAAATCCCGCCGTCCGCATCACTCCTCCGGCTCGGTCGTAAACAGCAGCGGGTAGCCCTTGGCGCGGCCGGCGTCGGTGGCGCGGGTGGCCTTGGTTTCGGCGACGTCCCTGGTGAACACGCCGACGACGCAGACGCCGCGCTGATGCGCGGTGAGCATGACTTTGTAGGCCTGATCTTCGGTCATCCGGAATTCGGCCTTCAGCACCGAAACCACGAATTCGCGCGGCGTGTAGTCGTCGTTGACCAGGATAACCTTGTGCAGCTTCGGTCGCTCGACCTTGATTTTGGCCTTGGTCTTCGGCTTCAGGTCGATGTTGCTCATGCGGGGCCGACCCGTGGATTCGCTGGGTGAAGTAACTGCTGGTTATATCCTACAGCGTCGGCGGCATCGGCGAAACCGGCCGCTGCTTGTTCACGAACCATGATCATCAGTGACTGGAAAGTGATCAATATGGAACCGGTCCTCCGGCTTTCCGTCACGCCGGTTGCATGTCACCATCGTCGTTGGTCGACCGGAGGGCTGCTGATGCGCGGGTGGGTCTCGATCGGAATCGTACTTGCCGCCGCGGGGGCCGTTGGGATGGCCGCTGTCGCCGCGCCCAATCAGGCGCCGCAACCCGCAGCCGGACGCGACGATACCAAGCAGGTCGACGTCGAACTGGTGCTGGCGGTCGACGTCTCCTACTCGATGGACGTCGACGAACTCGCGGTGCAACGCGAAGGCTATGCGCAGGCGCTGATGTCCGGCGAGTTCCTCAAGACCCTGAAGAGCGGCCCCAACGGCCGGATCGCGGTGACGTATTTCGAGTGGGCCGCCTCCAGCGATCAGAAGATCATTCTGCCGTGGCAGATCATCGACGGGCCGGAGTCGGCCGACGCCGTCGCGGCCGAGATCATGAAGGCGCCACTGCGCCGCGCCTCGCGCACCTCGATCTCCGGTGCGATCAACTTCGCGCTGCCGCTGTTCGAGCAGAACCCGTATCACGGGCTGCGCCGGGTGATCGACATCTCCGGCGACGGTCCGAACAACAACGGCGAGCCGGTGACGATTGCGCGTGACGCCGCGGTCGCCAAGGGTATCGTCATCAACGGCCTGCCGATCATGGTGAAGGAACCGTCCTACTCGATGATGGATATCGAGAATCTCGATTATTACTACGAAGATTGCGTGATCGGCGGCCCTGGCGCCTTCGTGGTGACCATCAAGGATCGCGCCAAGTTCAAGGAAGCGATCCATACCAAGCTGGTGATGGAAGTCGCAGGGCACACTCCGCCCGCCCGCATCGTCCCGATCGCCGACGAGCAGCGCCCGGTACGGGTATCGTGCCTGATCGGCGAGAAGGTCTGGCAGGACCGGTGGGGGCGGTGAGGGCGTGGACGCATCTGGTGCGTCCACGCGGTTGATCGAAGCGGGATGACTTGCGGTTAGGTGAGAAGCCATCCCGCTCCGATGTCTGGTCGGAGACGTTTGTGTCCGACCGCGACGTAAACGAGGTCAGGCCGCCGCGCGGAAGATGGTTTCGATCTCGGTCTGGGTCGCCTGCTTCGGATTGGTGAAGCCGCACGCGTCCTTCAGTGCGTTGGCGGCGAGCACCGGCACGTCCGCTTCCTTCATGCCGAGACCGCCGAGGCCGGACGGAATGCCGACGTCGGCCGACAGCCGCTGGATGGCATGAATGGCGGCATCGGCGCCCTGGGCGTCGGTCATGCCGGTGGTGTCGACGCCGAGCGCGTGGGCGACGTCCTTCAGCCGGCCGGCCGCGACCTGCGCGTTGTAGGCCTGCACGTGCGGCAGCAGCACCGCGTTGCAAACGCCGTGCGGCAGATCGTAGAAGCCGCCGAGCTGATGCGCCATCGCGTGCACGTAGCCGAGCGAGGCGTTGTTGAACGCCATGCCGGCGAGGAAGCCCGCATACGACATTGCCTCACGGGCGACGAGGTTCTGTCCCTCGGCGACCACGGTGCGCAGACTGTTGGAGATGATCGACATCGCCTTCAGCGCGCAGGCGTCGGTGATCGGCGTCGCGGCGATCGACACATAGGCTTCGATCGCATGCGTCAGCGCGTCCATGCCGGTGGCGGCCGTCAGGGCCGGCGGCTTGCCGAGCATCAGCACGGGGTCGTTGACCGACAACAGCGGCGTGGTGTGGCGGTCGACGATCGCCATCTTCACCTGGCGTTCCTCGTCGGTGATGATGCAGAATCGCGTCATCTCGCTCGCCGTGCCGGCCGTGGTGTTGATGGCGATCAGTGGCAACTGGGCGTGCTCCGATTTGTCGACGCCTTCGTAGTCCTTGATGCTGCCGCCATTGGTGGCGGTGAGCGCGATACCCTTCGCGCAGTCGTGCGCCGAACCACCGCCGAGGGAAATCACGCAGTCGCAGTTCTCCTGCTTCAGCAGAGCGAGCCCGTCCTCCACGTTCTGGATGGTCGGGTTCGGCTTGGCGCCTGGGAAGATCACGCTGCCCAGACCGCGCTCGACCAGCATCGAGGCGATCTGATCGGCGACGCCGAGCTTGTGCAGTCCGCTGTCGGTGACGATCAGCGCGCGCTTGAAGCCGCGTGCCTTGGCGTGATCGGCGGCGCTCGATACGCAGCCGACGCCGAACAGGTTGAGGGAGGGAATGAAAAAGGTCGTGGCCGTCATTTGGTGTTTCCTTCCATGCGTTTCGTTGTTGGTCGGTGGTCGATGAGCGCTCCGGCCGCACGAATGCGCCGGTCCGAATGCACTCCACTTTCCAGGGCAATGCCCTGCCGTCCGGACAGCGTGGGAGACGCCGTCCGGGATTGCTGTTGCCGAGTGCTTTGCACCCGCCGATGAAATCAGGCGTCTCAGAAAAAGCCGAGCGGCCCGGTGCCGTAGCTCACCAGCAGGTTCTTGGTGTGCTGATAGTGATCGAGCATCATCTTGTGCGTCTCACGCCCGATGCCGGATTGCTTGTAGCCGCCGAACGCCGCATGCGCCGGATATGCGTGGTAGCAGTTGGTCCACACCCGGCCCGCGGCGATGGCGCGTCCGAACCGATAGGCGCGGGTGCCGTCCCGCGTCCAGACGCCGGCGCCGAGGCCATACGGGGTGTCGTTGGCGATCGCCACCGCTTCGGCCTCGTCCTTGAAGGTGGTGACCGACACTACCGGACCGAAGATTTCCTCCTGGAAGATCCGCATCTGGTTGTGACCGCGGAACACGGTCGGATGCACGTAGTAGCCGCCGGCGAGATCGCCGGGCAGCTGTGCGCGTGCCCCGCCTGCCAGCAGCTCGGCGCCTTCCTGCCGGCCGATGTCGATATAGGACAGGATCTTGTCGAGCTGCTCCTGGGAGGCCTGCGCGCCGATCATCGTCGCCGGATCGCGCGGGTCGCCTTGGCGAATTGCGGCGACGCGGGCGAGCGCGCGCTCCATGAAGCGATCGTAGATCGATTCCTGCACCAGCGCCCGGCTCGGGCAGGTGCACACCTCGCCCTGGTTGAGCGCGAACATCACGAAGCCTTCAATTGCCTTGTCGAAGAACGGATCGTCTTCGGCCGCGACGTCGCCGAAGAAGATGTTTGGCGATTTGCCGCCGAGCTCGAGCGACACCGGCACGAGGTTTTCGCTGGCGTATTGCATGATCAGCCGGCCGGTCGAGGTCTCGCCGGTGAAGGCGATCTTGGCGATGCGGGGGCTCGACGCCAGAGGCTTGCCGGCTTCGACGCCGAAGCCGTTGACGATGTTGACGACCCCCGGCGGCAACAGATCGCCGACCAGATCGGCCCAGACCAAAATCGAGGCAGGCGTCTGTTCTGCCGGCTTCAGCACCACGCAGTTGCCGGCGGCGAGTGCTGGCGCCAGCTTCCATGCTGCCATCAGCAGCGGGAAGTTCCATGGAATGATCTGACCGACGACCCCGAGCGGTTCGTGGAAATGATACGCGATGGTGTCGTGATCGATTTCCGAGATTGAGCCTTCCTGTGCGCGCAACGCACCTGCGAAATAGCGGAAGTGATCGATCGCCAGCGGCAGATCGGCGGCGCGCGTCTCGCGGATCGGCTTGCCGTTGTCGAGCGTTTCGGCAATGGCCAGCAAATCGAGATTGGCTTCCATCCGATCTGCGATGCGATTGAGAATGAGTGACCGCTCTGTCGTCGTGGTCTTGCTCCAGGAGACGCTGGCGGTGTGCGCTGCATCAAGCGCGAGCTCGACATCTTCCTTCTGCGAGCGCGGAATTTCCGTGAGTTTTGCGCCCGTGATCGGCGTTGTGTTGTCGAAGTACCTGCCGTCGATAGGCTCCACCCAGCGGCCGCCGATGAAGTTGCCGTAGCGGGTCTTGAACACCGTGCTGGCGTCCGGATGCATCGTTGTGATGAGGTTCATGGCTTCCTCCCGTCTGTTTTGAAGCGGATGGAACTACGCATGACGCATGCCAGGTGTGCGGGACGCCTGCGGCCATTGGCCTCCGAACTGATCAGTTCGTTGAAAAGACTGGGAGGATTCTAGATCGGAGCGCGCGCTCTCCGGGTGGTGATGTCTGGACAGCACCTCCGGCTGCGTGTGATACTTACAGCAGTTGGACGCCACACCTGTTGCAGAATCCAACACTCCGAGGATCCGCTCATGTCAATCGCATCAAGCCGTGATGCCGTCGTCACTGCGCGCCGCCGCTTCTTCGGGGAGGGGCGTCCCGTCGACGGAATGCTCGCCGCACCGATCCTGCGCTCGTGGCAGCGCTGCGCAGGCCAGGGGCTGGACGCCAGCCGCTCGCCGCTGGTCGAACCGCCTACCGCCGGCGAACTGCGCGAATTGCAGGAACGCCATGACAGGCTCGGCCGCCTCGCGCGGCCGGAGCTGAATGCACTGCAAGGCGACGCGCGCCTGACCGGCAGCGTTGTCATTCTCACCGACGCGGTCGGCGTCGTCCTCGACATGATCGGCTCCGGCGAGTTTGCGGGCCGTGCGGCGCAGGTGGCGCTGCGGCCCGGCGTGTCGTGGAGCGAGGCCGACACCGGCACCAATGCGATCGGCACCGCGTTGGTCGAGCGCCAGCCGATCGCAGTGCACGGCGCCGAACATTTCTTTGAACGTCACCAGATTTTGGCGTGCGCCGCCGCGCCGCTGATCGATCCGCGCGGCGTGGTGGCCGGAGCGCTCGACATGACCGGGCCGGCCGCGATCCGCCATGTCCACGCGCTCGGGCTGATGCGGCTCGCCGCCGAGCAGATCGAGCACCGGTTCTTCTCCGAAGGATTCGAGCACTGCACCATGCTGCGGCTGCACACCGACCGCGCGCTGCTCGGTACGCCGCGCGAGGGCGTGCTGGCGTTTGCCGATGGCGTGCTGATCGGTGCTAATCGGCACGGCCTCGAACTGATGAATCTGGATTGGCCGGCGCTCGACCTCGCACGGCTGGAAACGCTGCTGCCGGGTGTCCGCCCCTCCGAGCAGATTCAAATGCTGCGCGGCCCTCGCGGCACCCGGCTGTGGGGCCGGCTGGTCGAACCGCCGCGCCGCAGCCCGCGCGCGCCGGCTGCGTCCGTGGCTGCTCCGGTGCCGACCGCTCCGGCCGGAGAGGTCGAGCCGATCCTCGATGCGGAGATGATGGCGCAGCTATCGCGCACCGTACGGCTGGTCGAGGCGGGGATTCCGGTGCTGCTGCTCGGCGAGACCGGATCGGGCAAGGATGTCTTCGCGCGCCGCGTTCATGCCGAGAGTGCCCGGCGCAACAAGCCGTTCGTGCCAGTCAATTGCGCGGCGCTGCCGGAGGGGCTGATCGAGTCGGAGCTGTTCGGCTATGAAGCCGGCGCCTTCACCGGCGCCCGGCGGCAGGGCGCGCCCGGGCTGCTGCGCCAGGCCGACGGCGGCGTACTGTTTCTCGATGAGATCGGCGACATGCCGCTGTCGCTGCAGAGCCGGTTGCTGCGCGTGCTGCAGGACAAGCAGATCTCGCCGCTCGGTGGCGGCCGTCCGGTGCCGGTCGATTTCGCGCTGATTTGCGCCACGCATCAGCCGCTCGGCTCCTTGCTGGCCGCCGGCGCGTTCCGCCAGGATTTGTACTTCCGGATCGCCCAATACGTCGTCGAGCGGCCGCCGGTGCGCCACCACCCGGACCGCCTCGCGCTGGTCCGAAAACTCTGGCGCCAGCTCGGCGGCGAACAGGCCGGCGTTCAGCTCTCCACTGATGTCGAGCGCGTGCTCGCGGCTTACAATTGGCCGGGCAATTATCGGCAGCTGGTCGGAACGCTGCGCGCGCTGCTGGTGCTCGGCGAGCCGGGGCATCCGGTGGAGGTCTCCGCGCTCCCCGCCGAAATCAGGGCAGCGGTTAGCGCCGCGGAGAGCCAAGCGCCCGTTGCGCCGCCACCGCCGACGTCGCTCGCCGAACACACTCGCTCGGCGTTGCAGGCCGCGCTCGATGCCAGCGGCGGCAACGTCTCGCGCGCCGCACGCCGGCTCGGCATCGACCGAAGCACGTACTATCGACGCCTGCTGAAGGACAAGGACCGCGGCCGATGAGCCGTGCGGCTCGCAGCGGTTAGCTCCTGCGTTCCCTGGATCAGTTCTGTCTATGATAGAATTGGAATCGCGCTTCGGAGCGCTCACAACAGGCACAACCTCATGGTGAGGAGGCGCGGGGCGCCGTCTCGAACCATGTGCCGCAAGTCACGGCTCCTCATCCTTCGAGACGCCCGGCTTTGCCGGGCTCCTCAGGATGAGGACTTTAGGACCCTTGGCAAGCGCCCAGTCCGCTTCAATCAATCGATTGAGCGCGCTGACGAGAGTTCAGTCCGCCGCCACCCAGTTGCCATGGAAGCCGTCCGGAATGCGGTGGCCGAGTTGCACCAGGGCGATCGGGCCGGCGGCGATGTCGGAGGCGTCGAACACCGCGAGGTCGCTGCGGTTTTCACAGCCGCGCCACACCACCGCGAGCAGCCAGCCGTCGGCTTCTGCTGAATCCGGCTTGCGCGGCACGAACACCGGTTCGCCGATGGTGTCGCCGGTCGGCAGCAGATAGCGGGCCCGCCGATGGCCGTTGCCGTCGACGTGCACCAGACCGGTGAGCATGCCGAGCATCGGTGTCTCGGGGCTGGCGCAGGCGTACCAGCCGTGGCGGCTGCGCAGCCCGGCGCGGCGCTCGTCGATCCGCGGAAATTCGCCGCTGATGTCGTCGAGATAGCTGCGCTTGAAAGCGTTGGTGTTACCGGCGAGGTCGAAGCTCCAGCGGCACAGCCGGGCGCGGCCCTTCTCCGGATCGGTGCGGCGGCCGTCGGGGTGGGTGAACAGCGGCGCTTCCTCGGATTGCATCACGTCGGCGACAATTCGGGTGCCGTCCTCCCAGGCGTTCATGACGTGGAACACGAAGCAGGCCTCGCCGCGGAACCAGCGGATGTCGCGGGTCGAGCCGGAGCGCTTCATCACCCCGACGCAGGAGCCCTTGCGCGGATCCCAGGCGTAAGGCGGTCGGCCGCGCATCGCGCGCCAGATGCTGCCGGTGAGCGGCAGGATCGGAAACAGCACGTAGTGCTCGGTGACGATGAAGTCGTGCACCATCGCCGCATACGGCGCCTTGAAATGCTCCAGCCGGGTGACGCATCCCGCCGCGTCGACGGCGCCGAACGACATCGTGCGGGTCAGCGGTCCGCCGGCGTTGTAGCCGAAGAACAGCATCTCGCCGGTCACCGGGTCGAACTTCGGATGTGCGGTGAACGGTCCCTTCAGTGCGCCGCCGTAGTCGCAATAGCCGCGGGTCTCCAGCGTGCCCGGCTCGATCTGCATCGGCAGATGCGCCTCCTCCAGTGCCAGCAGCTTGCCGGCGTGGAACACGATGTTGGTGTTGGCGACGTTGCCGTCCTCCGGCACCGAGCGCGGCGCGTCCGGCAGCTTGAGGTTGAATTCGCCGTACAGCGGCCGGCCGGCCTCGTGCTCGGCGAGCCATTTCGGCGTGCGGACCCAGCGGTTTCGATACGAGGCGCGGCCGTTCTCCAGACGAAACGCGTGCAGCATGCCGTCGCCGAAGAACCAGTGCGCGTTCGGCGAGACGAATTGCGGGTTGGCGCCGTTGCGATACAGCGTGCCGTTCAGCTCGCGCGGCAGCTCGCCCTTGATCGCGAGAAACGGCGCGTCGCATTCCATCGGGATCGGCGCGAGATTGTCGCACGCATCCGGAATTCCGGTCACCTGAAGCATGTCATGCTCCTGAGCCTCTTTTGGTCGTGCACGCCCGTCAATCGAGTGCGAGCAGCCGCCCGAACGGCTGCACCGCATTCGCGTGTTGCTGTGGCACCGCCCAGATCACCGGCCAGCGCGGCTTGAATTCCGCCGGGCCTTCGAGGTCTGTCAGCACCACGGTGATATCAGGCTTGTGCCGGTCGGCCTCGGCGAGAAGCGGCGTAAAGTTGGTGCCGCCGCCGCCGGCAAATTCGATTTCGCTGAGCACGAAGCGGCGTCCGGGCTCGAAGAACTCGACCTGCCGCACCCGTTTGTCGCCGATGATCAGCACCAGGCCGGCTTCCTGGCGCCGGATGATGGTTTCGATCTCGGTGGCGAAGCGCTGCATCAACTGATCGTCGATCGAGCCGGAAACGTCGATGATCAGCGCCAGCCGCGGCTCGTTCTTGGTTGGACTGAAGCCCGGTTCGAACGGCATCCGATGATTGCCGGCGCGGCCCTGGTTGGCGATATAGGAGCGCGTCGGGCGCGACCAGGTCAGCGCCGGCTTGCGGGCAAGGCCGCGCGCAAGCTGCACCCGCAGCACCTGGGCCCACGGTGTGCGGCTGTGCGGCAGATCGGCGATCAGCGCGCGCAGCATCGAGAAAGCGCCGTCGCCGGCATGGCCGCGCAGGATGCGCTCGCTCCATTCGCGGGCCAGCTCGGCCTCGTGTTCGGGGGCTGACTGAGCCTCCGGGTTCGGCACCAGGTCTCGCGCGCCGCCGGCGCCGAGCGCCCGCACCTTGGCGGAACGAGCGCCGTCGCTGCGCTGGGCAGTCTCACTCTCCGACGTGCCGGATTGGGATTGGGCCTGATCCTTGCCGCCGGAGCCCGACGAGTCCGCCTTGGAGCCTTGCTGCGATTGCCGGCCGGATTGCTGCTTGCCGCTGGTGCCGTCGTCGCGGTCGTCGATCGCGCGGTACAGCTTCTCGACATCCCATTCGAGCAGCGCCGATTCCGGCTGCTGCTCGCGGCCGAGCGCTTTGAATACGATCTGCTCCAGCATCACCGCGTTGTCCGGCAGATGCAGCCAGCTCAGATGCGCCAGCGTGGTGTTGACGATGGCGTCGGCGCAGATGTTGAACAGTTCGAGGTCGACGTCGCCCTGGGTGCGTTGCAGCTCGACGAAACGCTGCGAGTGGCGCAGCGCGATGTGCAGCACCTCGTGCGCAACCAGTCCGACCTGGTCGGGCAGGGGCAACCGATCGAACGCGGCGCTGTAGTACACCGTGGTGCCGTCGGTCACCGCGGCTGGCGTCTCAGCCGGTGTCTCGTCCGGCAGATCGCGATGTTGCACCCATAGCGCCAGTCCGCCCGTCGAGGGCGCGAACTCCACCATGCGCTGGATCGCGCGCGTGCCGCGGTGGCAGTAGAGCGCGCCCGGCTCAGGCATCGGCGGCTTCCAATTGGCGGCGGTCGGCGTAGCGGGCATAGGCCGGGCTGTCGAGAATCGCGGCTTCGAGACCGTTCTCCAGCCCGCGCTGCATCAGCAGTTCCATCGCCAGCGTCTGCGCCTCGCGGATCGGCAGCGGCACCGTGCTGCGGATGTCCGGCAGCTGCTCGATGATCTCCAGCGCCCGCGCCAGCGTGTCCTTGTCGGCGCTCGCGGCGAGCAGCCCGTACAGCATGCCGTACAGCGCATCGAGCGACTTCGGCAGCAGCGCCGCGGTCTCCGGGCCTGGGCGCGCCGCGAGCAACTTGAGCACGTCGGTGCCGGCCTGGATCTCGCGCAGCACGCCGAAGAATTCCGCCGCATTGGCTGCGCCGATCCGGCCCTGCACGAACAGACGCTTGGCGTGGTCGGACAATCCCGACTTCAGCACATTGGAGATGTCCTCCCAACCGCGCGGGCTGGCGCCGATCAGATGATCGCCGGCGAGCTGTGCCTGGGTGTCGTCGAGTTTGTCGGGGCGGATCTTCAGATAGGCCATCACTTCCGGCGCGAAATCGTGGGTCATGGCGTGGCCGAGAAAGGCGTCGATCGCGGTCTGGACGTTGAAGTGGAACATACGGTCGGCGAGCGCGGTGCCCATGTCGTGGCTGATCGCGCCGTGGAAGCTTGCGTTGCCGGCGGCCACCACCTGCCAGCCGTCCGGCAGGTGATAATTGCCGACCCGGCGGTCGAGGATCAGCGAATAGGCCGAGATCTGCAGCCGCTGGTCGGCGGCGGTGAGCTCGTCGAGAAACAGCACGCCCTCGGGCTGGTCGTGCGACGGCAGAAACTCCGGCGGAAACCACACCGTCTTGGCGAGGTTCTCGTCGGCATAGATCGCACCGCGGATATCGACCGGTTCGATCGTGGTCAGTCGCAGATCGATCAGCGGCACCTGATAATGCGCCGCGACCTGGCGGACGATCGACGACTTGCCGACCCCGCGTGTGCCCCACAGCATCGACGCGCGCCGCCGCAGCGTCGGGTCGGCATATTGCTCGATCAGCGCAGCCTTGGCGGCGGCGATCGAGACCGGGGGGATGTTCATCGGGTTGCCGTGCATCGATCGTTTCCTCGCTCGTCAGGTCGTCTGTGCATCCATCGATTGTCGCGCCGGCTCGGGTTCCGGCAGCCATGTCGCCTTCCAGCGCCGCGGCAGCGGCGGAATCTCCAGCGACGGCGTCTCGCGCATCCCGAACGCGCCGAACATCAACAGCGGCGGCGCCCCCATCAGCAGCAGGTTGAAGATCGAATCCTGCGGCACGTCGATCAGCGTCAGGCTGGCCGCGCCGGCGATCAGACCGCCGAAGAACAACGCCGGAATCCCGCGTCGGAACGTCACTGTCCAGCGCGCGCCGCGCAGCGTCTCGTAGTAGGCTGCGGGCGGCCGGGTCAGGGTGCGGGCGAGATGCGCCACGGTCTTTTCCAGCGCCGCTTCGACGCGGCGGCTCAGCTCCGGCTCCTGACCGCGCACTCTGATTTTGCCGGTGAAACCCGCCTTGCTCTTGCGCAGCGGCGACCAGGCCCAGCCGATCACCGCGAGCAGATCCTCCGGCAGCGCCACGCCGGGGGTGCTCGGGATGATGTCGATTTCGGCCGGATAGCCGCGCACTGGCGCGCCGCGCAGTATCACGCGAAAGCCGGCGATCTCGGCCTCGCCGCGCAGCAGCACGCGATTCGCGGTGCCCGCGACCTGCCGCCCGTTGTCCGGGGTGAGACGATAGCTCAGTGCCACCAGCGTGCTCTCGACGCTGCGGAATTGCTGTTGCGGCAGCACGTGCTCGATCCGCTGCAGCAGGATGTCGAGATCGCCGCCCTGAGTTTCCAGCGTGGCGGTCAGGCCGTCGTCCAGCGTCAGCGTGCGGGTGAGCTGGTTGAGGCCGGGACGGGGATTATCCAGTTGCAGCAACTCGGTCGCATCGATTCCGCCGCAGCCGGCCTCGTTGTGGATCAGCGGCTTGAACAGCAGCCGTCGCGCCAGTCGGTCGCTGGCGGCGAGATCGACCTGATAGCCGCGCCGCGTGAACGGCTGCACCAGCGAGAGGATCTCGTGATGCGTGAACGGCGCGGCAGCCGGGGTCTCGATCTCCGTCGGTCCGGTGAGAAGCTGTGCGTAGTTCATTCCGTCAGCAACCTCCGCAACTGAAGTCGTCACGGCGCGGCCAAGACGCGGGCCGCGCCGCGAGTCACGCGCTCAATCGATCGCGTCGGGTCTAGTTTCTTCAACTGCGAGGCGAACGCAACTCACGCTGTTGTTGATCAAGGCGCGTGGAGTTGCGCGGCGCAGTCGCAGATCACGCCGAGTGCGCCAGCGTCGGCTTGCCGAGTTCGCTCGGTTGCAGTTTGGACAAAAATTGGCTGTATGAAGATACCACTTGATCCAGCACCTCGAAGTGTGGGAAAGCGCCGGTGTCGAACTGCACGATGGTCCAGTTCGAGCGGCCGGCGACGCGGCTCTTGTGGCGATAGTCGACGAAATCGCCGCGCACCCCGTGCGCCATCCAGACCGGCAGCCGGAGCTGTTCGTAGACGTTCAGGATGTCGGTACTGAACATGAAGCCGGCGACGAAGTAGTACGGCGCGTGGCGGGCGCCGGGCTGATGCGTCGTGGCGTAGTCGTAGTCGACCATCGGCTCGTCGATGTTCTTCGAGCCCCAGGCCTTCTCCAGAAATTTGCGGATCACCGGCCGCGCCGTGAGCATCTTGAAGAAGCCGCGGTCCCACAGCTTGACGCGCAGCACGTCGATGATCCAGGAGCGGCCGCGGGTGCCGGGCGTGCGGGCGTCGCGGGCCTTGCCTTCGAAGCCGGTCGGGCTGATCAGGCCGAGAGAGCGAAACGCCTGCGGCGTCTCGGTGGCGGCACGGGCGAGGAACTCGCTGGCCAGCGACAGCGCCAGCGCGTCGATCGGCTGCTCGCCGTGGACGCGCCGAATCTGCTCGACGGCGGCGTGCACCGCGTCGGTCATCATTCGTGCGGTGTATTCGCGATCGTCGCGATCGGACTGGCCGAAGCCGGGCAGATCGATGGCGTACACCGGACGATGCTGTGCGTAGTAATCGTACAGCGGCTTGACCTCGTAGGCCGAGCCGGCGGCGTTGATGCTGTGGATCAGCAGCAACGGCGTGGCGTTGTCGTTCGGCTGCTCGGAGCCTGCCGCATACACTGCGAGCCGGCCGACCACGCTGGTGATGTCGGTCCGCGTGCCGGTCACCGGATTGGCGAGACCCGTCCGTGCATGATGCTGCTTGATGCTACCTGTGTCGATTGCTTGCCCGCTGATCAACGGCATCTGCGACCTCTCTTGAACTTGAGCGAACTGTCGAGCCAATCGCGTGAAACCGGGAAGGTTCCAATTCACGCGTGCCGCGGATCGTTCCAATGCAAGAATGGTATCTACGTACATTGGTGCGCGCGAAAATCGACTCGTGCGCACATGATAGTCCGACTATCGACTGGTGCGATCACGAGGGACGGCGTCACCGCCGCGTGACGTCAGACGTTGTGCCGAATTGTTAGTTCGGCCTGACGAACGGCTGTCCATTCGGCTTGACACGAACACCGGCTCGTAGCCGCGTCCATGGCAGCGAGGCGGGGTCGGCCGGCATCGCGCCGGGCGCGGCGCAGATCAGCAGGCGCTCGGCGATTGGCTGAAAGTCGGCGCGGAAATGCACCGAGCTTTTCACCACCAGGATCGCCTGCGCGGTCGGCTCGATCCCGACATAGCGGTACATCGCCTGGTCGGCGAGCTGCGCCTTGTTCGATGCGACCACCACACGAACACCGCCGATCCGCAGGCAGGCGGACGGCCCCATTTCCATTTCGCGTCCGCCGAAATACGGCCCGGGAGCCACAAAGCGGCCGTCGGAAAGATGCTCGACCACGAAGATCTCTTCGAACGGCGCGTCGCCGGGGATGCCGGACTTGCCGCCGAGCTCGAGCGAGATCACCGCGCCGACGCCGGCTGCATGGGCGGCCCTGGCTGCGTCGGGATCGTAGACAACGCCGATCGCGGCACGCTGCGCATTGTTGCGCACCAGCGCGCGCAGCATTCCGGTGGTATCGGAATCGCCGCCGGCGCCTGGGTTGTCCTGGGTGTCGGCGATGATCACCGGCTTGGCTGCGGTGCGCGCCAGCTCGATCGCGAGCTTCACGCCGTCGTCCGGGGAATGGATCTTGCCGTCGAAATCGTCCTCGTGGCCGGCCACCAGCGCGGCCACCGCATCCGCCGCCGCGTCGGCATCGGCCTGGGTGCGGCCATAGGCGAACACCGACGGGCCGCAGTCCGGAAAGTCGGCGGCCGGAAAGCCCGGCGCGAACGACAGCGTCGGCACCTGATCGCTCTCCAGCGCCGCGAGCTTGTCGTAGATCCCCTTGGTCGGCTCGTCGAATGTGCACTGCCACGAGATCGGAATCAGGAACGGCAGTTGCCGGAACGCCTTGGCGAATCGCTGGCCGCTCAGCAGCAGCTCCAGATGCCGAGCGGAGGCGCGGCCGGTGTCGGCCATGTCGACATGCGGATAGGTGCGATAGGCGATCAACGCATCGGCATGCTCGATCATCTGCGGCGTGACGTTGGCGTGCAGATCGATGCTGACCACCAGCGGCAGATCCGGGCCGATCACTTCGCGCACCCGCGCCAGGATCTCGCCTTCGCCATCGTCGAGATGTTCGGTGACCATCGCGCCGTGCAGATCGAGATACACCGCATCCAGCTTGTCGGCGTTCTTGATGCCGTCGATCATGATTTTGACGACACGCTCGAACGCATCCTCGGTGACGTGCGCCGATGGGCTGGCGCCGCAGGCGATGGTCGGGATCAGCTCCCAGCCCTTGGCTTCGGCGTCCTCGACGAAGCCGGCGAGCCCGACATTGATGCCGCGCATCACCTTGAGCACGTCAGCCCCGATCGTCATCGCCGGCCAGCCGCCACCATGCACGAACGCCTCCCAGGTCGCCTTGGTGGGCGCAAAGGTGTTGGTCTCGTGCAGGAAGCCGCCGACGGCGATGCGGGTCATGGTGTTTCTCTTGATGCGTCATTCCGGGGCGCGCGAAGCGCGAACCCGAAATCCCGAGGTTGTTAGGAAGGAGATTCCGGGCTCGCGAGCTGCGCTCGCGCCCCGGAATGACGGGGGAAGGGATGTTTCAACTCACCGCCGCCTGCCGCGCTTCGTTGACGGGACGGAAATTGGCGAAGTCCCAGTCGCGGCCGGGGGCGGCTTCGAGCAGTTGGCGGGTGTAGGCCTGTTTCGGATGGGTCAGCACTTCGGCTGCCGGGCCCTGTTCGACGACACGGCCTTTCTCCATCACCGCGACATCGTCGCAGATCTGCGCGGCGACGCGCAGGTCGTGGGTGATGAACAGCAGTGCGATGCCGAGCCGGGTCTGGATTTCGTCGAGCAGCTTCAGCACCTGCGCCTGCACCGAGACGTCGAGCGCCGACACCGCCTCATCCGCCACCAGCACGTCGGGATCGAGCGCCAGGGCGCGGGCGATCGCGACGCGCTGGCGCTGGCCGCCGGAGAACTGATGCGGGAAGCGGTCGATCGCGTCCGCAGGCAGATGCACCAGTTCGAGTAGCTGCCGCGCTTTCGCCAGAGCCTCGGCGTGGGGCATGCCGTAGTTGATCGGCCCCTCGGCGATGCTCTCGCCGACGCTGACGCGCGGATTGAGCGAGCGATACGGATCCTGGAACACGATCTGAATCTTCTTGCGGTGGGGCCGCAGCAGCCGTCGCGACAGCTCGGAGATCTCGCGTCCGGCGAGCCGGATGCCGCCCGAGGTCGGGTCGATCAGGCGCACGATACAGCGCGCGACGGTGGACTTGCCGGAGCCGCTTTCGCCGACGATGCCGAGCGTGCGGCCCTTGTGCAGCGTCAGCGTCACATCCTTCGCGGCGACCACCTCGCGGGCTTTGCCGAGGAACGAGCGCTCGCGATACACCTTGCCGAGCTCGTTGGCCTCCAGCACCACCGGGGTGCCCTTGTGCTCACGCGGTGGCCGCGGCACCAGGCTCGGCACCGCCGAGAGAAGATTGCGGGTATAGTCCATCTGCGGCCGACGCAGCACGGCCTCGAGCGGCCCGGTCTCGACCAGCCGGCCGTGGCGCATCACCGCGACCCGGTCGGCGATCTCGGCCACCACGCCCATGTCGTGGGTGATGAACAGCACCGCCGTGCCGTGCGCCTGCTGCAATTCGCGGATCAAGGTCAGGATCTGCTTCTGCGTGGTGACGTCGAGCGCGGTGGTCGGCTCGTCGGCGATCAGCAGCTTCGGCTCCAGCACCAGCGCCATCGCGATCATGATGCGCTGGCGCTGTCCGCCCGACAGGCGATGCGGATACGACGCGAAGATCCGCTCGACTTCGGGCAGGCGCACCTGCTCCATCATGTCGAGGATACGCCGCCGCCGCTCTCGCGCGCCGAAATCGGTGTGAAAGCGCAGCACCTCGTCGATCTGTTTGCCGACCGGCACGACAGGATTGAGCGCGGTCATCGGCTCCTGAAAGATCATCGCCATTCGCGAGGCGCGAAGCTGGCGCAGCCGGCGCTCGCTGGCGGCGAGCACGTTCTCTCCGGCGAGGCGGATTTCACCGCCGCTGGCGTGCAGTGCGCCCTTCGGCAGCAGGCCCATGGTGGCGAGCGACGTCACGGATTTGCCGGAGCCGCTTTCGCCGACCAGACACATCGTCTCGCCGGCGCCGACGGTCAGCGAGATGCCGTCGATCACCTTGTCGCCGTGCTCGGTCCGACCGAGCCGCACCACGAGGTTGTCGATTTCGAGGACGTTGTCGGTCATGTCGGGCTCCGCAGTCGGGCACGGCGCGCTCCCTCTCCCCGCGCGCGGGGAGAGGGCTGGGGTGAGGGGGCGTGTCCGCGAGTCAAAGCGGCTCGGCCGCGTGGAGGCGCCCCCTCACCCAGATCGCATCTGGTGATGCGATCCGACCTCTCCCCGCGCGCGGGGAGAGGTGAGGTCGGTGCGCGTTGTGGGGCTGAGAGAGCAGACATGATGAGCTGCCTCTTCATCGCGAGCCCTCGCGCTGTTTCATCCGCGGGTCGAGCGCGTCGCGGGCGGCGTCGCCGATCAAGTTGACGGACAGGATCGCGATCGACAGCAGCAGTCCTGGCCAGAAGATCAGCATCGGCTTGATCTGGAACACCGCGCGCCCCTCGGCCATGATGTTGCCCCAGGTCGGCGTCTCCGGGCTGATGCCGGCACCGAGGAACGACAGGATCGCTTCGGTGAGGATCGCGGAGGCCGCGATGTAGGTGCCCTGCACGATCAGCGGCGCCACGGTGTTGGGCATCAGGTGCCGCCACATGATCTTCGGCAGGCTGGAGCCGAGCGAGATCGCGGCCTCGACGTACGGTTCCTCACGTGCCGACAGCACCACCGAGCGCACCAGCCGGGCGACCCGCGGGACTTCCGGGATGGTGATGGCGATCAGCACCGTGGTCAGGCTGGCGCCGGACAGCGACACCACGGCGATCGCCAGCAGGATGCTGGGGATCGCCATCAGGCCGTCCATCACCCGCATCATCACCGCGTCGACCCATTTGAAGAAGCCGGCGACCAGGCCGATGACGAGGCCGATGGCGATCGACACGATCGCTGCGCCGACGCCGATCAGCAGCGACACCCGCCCGCCATAGATGATGCGCGACAGCAGGTCGCGACCGTAAGCGTCGGTGCCGAGCAGGAATTCGGCGCTCGGCGGTTTCAGCCGCTGTGCCGGCGCCAGCGTCACCGGATCGTGCGGCGCCAGCCACGGTGCGAAGATCGCCGACAATACGATCAGCGTCAGGCTGACCGTGGCGACGGCGATGATCGGCGTCGACAGCAGGAAGCCGAGGCGTGGGCGCAGCGGCCGCGGCACCGGGAGGGTCGGTTCGGACATGGTATCGATTGCCATGGTGCGCGCCCTCAGTAGCGGATTCGAGGATCGAGCAGCGTGTAGGCCAGGTCGATCAGCAGGTTGACGGCGACATAGATGCCGCTGGTCAGCAGGATCATGCCCTGGATCACCGGATAGTCCCGCGCCAGCACGGCATCGACCGTGAGGCGACCGATGCCGGGCAGGTTGAACACGCTTTCGGTGACGACGACGCCCGAGATCAGCAGCGCGAAGCCGGTGCCGATCACGGTGATCACCGGCACCGCGGCGTTGCGCAGCGCGTGGCGCAGCAGCACCCGGCTTTCCGTGATACCCTTGGCGCGGGCGGTGCGGACGTAATCCTCGCCGAGCACGTCGAGCATGGCCGCGCGCGTCATGCGCGCGATCAGCGCGATGTAGATGAAGGACAGCGTCAGCGTCGGCAGCACCAGCCGCTCGAAGAACGGGCCGAAGCCCCGCGACAGCGATCGGAAGCCCTGCACCGGAAACCAGCGCAGCTCGATCGCGAAGATCTGGATCAGGACGTAGCCGATCACGAACACCGGAACCGAGAAGCCGATCACCGACAGCCCCATCACGAAACGGTCGATCCAGGTGCCGTGTTTCCAGGCGGCGACGACACCGAGCGGAACCGCGACGATCACCGAGACCACGATGGTCGACAGCGCCACCGTGATGGTCGGCTCGATGCGCTGGCCGATCATCTGCAGCACCGGCACCTGCGAGATCAGCGACACGCCGAGATCGCCATGCAACAGCCGGCCGACCCAGGTGAAGAATTGTACATAGAGCGGTTCGTCGAGCCCGAGCGTGGCGCGGATGCGCATCAATTGTTCAGGGCTGGCGTTGTCGCCGGCAATGATCGCGGCGGGATCGCCCGGCGTCAGCCGCAGCAGCAGGAACACGAACAGCGCGACCACGCCCATCACCGGGATGGCCGCAAGCAGGCGGCGGATCAGATAGCCGAGCATCGGCGCTCCATCACGGATTTCGATCGACGATTAGCAAAACTTATCTCGACCATGCGGTTCGTCATCATCACCTGCGCTCGGCTGTCGAAAGTCACGTTCGAAGTTCAGCAAGTCCCGTGCCAGCGCGCGCATGGGTGCGAGCGCCGGCCCGAGCCCGCGCTCAGTCCAGTGTCGCGAGCAATCCCGCCATCAGCCGGCCGCGCTCGGCGAGACTGTCGATCTCGATATGCTCGTTCAGCGTGTGGGCATCGGCGCCGCGCACGCCGAGACCGTCGAGTGTCGGAATGCCCATCGCGCCGGTGAAATTGCCGTCGGAGCCGCCGCCGGCGCTGCCGTGGGGCAGGCTGGTGCCGAGCTGGGCGGCGACCGCACGGGCTTTCTCGTACAGCGCCATGGTGCCGGCGTCCGGCTCCCACACCGGGCGGGTGACGCCCCGCGTCACCTTGAACGATACGTCGTTGCTGGTGCCGGACAACGCCAGCATCCGCTCGACGCCGCGGTCGAGATCGGCCTGACGCTTGGCCATGCTCAGCGCCTCGCCGGTGCAGGTGGTGGCGACGCAATTGACCCACTGGCCGCCGTGCACAATGCCGACGCTGAAGGTGCAATCGTCGCCGGTCATCGCGTCGATCGCCAGAATCTGCCTGGCCATTTCCCGTATCGCGGAACGACCCGACGACAGCGTCGCGCCGGCGTGGCTCGGCTTGCCGGTCGCTTCCAGGTTGAACCGAGCGATCGCGTAGCGGCCGGTGACGACGCCGTTGTCGGGGCGTCCGGGCTCCGGCACCAGCACGTATTTGTTGCGGGCCGCTTCAGCTTCGATGATGTCACGGGTCGACGGTGTACCGACTTCCTCGTCCGGCGTGAACAGCACCGTGATCGGCAGCGGCGTGGTGAACGAGGCGCGGGCGAGCTGGCGGATGGCTTCGAGCGTCAGGTAGTTGCCGCCCTTCATGTCGAAGATGCCCGGGCCGAACGCTTTGTTGCCTTCGCGGCGGAACATCAGTTTTTCGATGGTGCCGACAGGGTGCACAGTATCGAGATGACCGGCGATCAGGATACCCGGCTCGCCTTGCTTGGGATGCGGAAAGCGCGCGCGGACGCAGCCGGCGAAGCCTTGCCGGCCCGCGATGCGCTCGATTGTCGCGCCCATGATCGCCATCTCCCGCGCTGCGAGATCGAGCATGCGCTCGACCGCGGCGGCGTTCCAGGTAGGACTCTCGCACTCAACCCATGCGCGCAATCCTTGCAGCATCGTGTCGGAATCGAATGGAAGATTTGCGGGGTTCATTGCGCGCTCTCGGTTGAAAGGTGGCTTACGAGACTGATTGCCGATGACTTTGTAAAGCGAAGATTCGTGGGCGACTACGCGGCCGGGTGCGGACCGCGCCGCCGCCGGATGATTGACGCTTGGCACGCTTGGTGCAAGTCTCGATTATCAGGATGCGGCATTGCGTCGATCGGCGCGGCGTCGCGCCTGAGGCTCGTCGCCTTGCACAAGCAATCATCTGTGACTGATCAGTTTCAAGTCAGGAGAAGTCGAATGTCTCATCCACCGCGTTGGATGCACTCGGTCGTCGCGTCGAAATTCGCCTTGCCGGCGCTCGCGCTCGCCGCATCGCTGACGCTGCCGGCTGCCGTCGATGCCAAGACGATCCGGGCCGTCATGCATTCCGATCTGCGTATCATCGACCCCGGCCTGACCACCGCGTACATTACCCGCGATCACGGCTACATGGTGTACGACACGCTGCTGGCGATGGATTCGAGCTTCAAGGTCCAGCCGCAGATGGCCGAGTACAAGGTCTCGGACGACAAGCTGACCTATACCTTCACGTTGCGCGACGGGCTGAAGTGGCACGACGGCGCGCCGGTCACCGCGGAGGATTGCGTCACCTCGCTGCAGCGCTGGGGCAAGAAGGACGGCATGGGCCAGAAGCTGATGCAGTTCACCGCCAGCCTCGAGGCGCCCGACGCCAAGACCATCGTGCTGAAGCTGAAGGAGCCATACGCGCTGGTGCTGGAGTCGATCGCCAAGCCGTCGTCGATCGTGCCGTTCATGATGCCGAAGCGGATCGCCGAGACCCCGGCCGACAAGGCGATCCCCGAGCAGATCGGCTCCGGTCCGTTCAAGTTCGTCGCGTCTGAATTCCAGCCCGGCGTCAAGGCGGTATACGTCAAGAACGCCGACTACGTGCCGCGCAAGGAAGCGCCGAGCTGGACCTCGGGCGGCAAGGTGGTGAAGGTCGACCGCGTCGAATGGATCACCATGCCGGACGCGCAGACCGCGGTGAACGCGCTGCAATCGGGCGACATCGACTTCGTCGAGAACCCGTCCTTCGACATCCTGCCGGTGCTGCAGCAGGACAAGGAACTGAAGATCGAGACCCTCAACAAGCTCGGCTACGTCACCATCGGCCGGATGAACTTCCTGTATCCGCCGTTCGACAATCCGAAGGTGCGGCGCGCGGCGCTGCTGGCGATGAACCAGAAGCCGATCCTCGACGCGCTGGTCGGCAATCCCGATTACTACCAGATCTGCGGCGCGATCTTCGGCTGCGGCACTCCGCTCGCCACCGACGTCGACTCGGCGCCGGTCACCAAGGGCGACGACATGGCGGAAGCCAAGAAGGCGCTCGCCGAATCCGGCTACGACGGCACGCCGGTGGTGCTGATGGCGCCGGGCGACGTCGTCACCCTGAAGGCGCAGCCGATCGTCGCCGCGCAGCTCCTGCGCGAGGCGGGTTTCAAGGTCGACCTGCAGGCGACCGACTGGCAGACCGTGGTGTCGCGCCGCGCCAGCCAGAAGCCGCCGGCCGAAGGCGGTTGGAATATCTTCTTCACCAACTGGGTGGTGCCGGACGTGATGAACCCGGTCGCCAACGTCATGCTCAACGGCAAGGGCAAGACCGGCGGCTGGTTCGGCTGGCCGCAGGATGACAAGATGGAAGCGCTGCTCGACAAGTTCGTCCGGGCGACGTCGCCCGAGGATCAGAAGGCGATCGCGACCGATCTCCAGAAGCGGGTCTATGAGGAAGTGACCTATCTGCACGTCGGCCAGTACAAGACCCCGACGGTGTGGCGCACCGAACTGACCGGCGTGCTCGATGGTCCCGCGACCCCGGTGTTCTGGAATATGGACAAGAAGGAGTAAGGGCCGTCACGGCCCGAGCGAACCGCTGACGTCGTGCATTGCGCCGTCCTGCGATGAAGCAGGGCGGCGCTCTGCCGTCGGCAGCCAACCGGCAATCCAGCGCTTTGTCTTGCCGCGAACAACAAAAAGCCCGGCGCGAAGCACGGGCTCGATGGGCAGAACGCAGTCCCTAAATCCGGTCGGGCGCGCGAGGCCGGCTGCTATTTGCGGGCGCAGGCGACCTTGATCGAACTGGCGCTGGGGCTGCACTTCGCCGTCACTGCGCCGTCCTTGACCGTGAGCTGATCGGCAAGCCGGGCGGCACCGCCGTTGACGCAATAGGCCGAGGTCAGCGTCTCGTTGGCGGCGCAGGTCACCGGGCAGCCGTCCGAGGCGCAACTGGTCGAGGTGACGTTACGGACCGAGGCGATCGCCGCCGGGGCCGTAGCCGCGGCCTGCTTGTCGGCGGGCGGAGCCTTGGCGGCAGGCGCCGGAGCGGCCTTGGCCGCCGGGGCGGGCGCAGCGGCCTCGGGGGCCGGCGCCGCGGCGGCTTCAACGGCCGCCGGGCTGGAGCTGCTTTCCACCGCGGCCGGCCGGGCATAGTAGCCGCTGGCCGACACCAGGTAGACGAACAGCGCCGCGACGACGACTGCGCCGATCATGATCAGCGTCGTGGTGGGCAGTGCCTTGACCCGTTCGACCGTGTTGCGGATCGATGCGGCGAAGGCGGCGGTATCGAACGAACCGCCGCGGGACCGCATATCGTCGAACGTCAGATACGCAGCGATCACGAGGCCACCACCGAACAAAATAAGTATCAGCAGTGGACCGAGCGCGGAGAGATACTCCATGTTACGTCTTTCCATTCATGGCAGGCCGGCGCGAGGTGTATAGGTTTCGCCCGCCGCGAGCTGCATTGTCGAAAATCAAATGAACACGCATCTGCAACGGTGCGTTGAGGTATGTCAAAACCGTCTGGCTCCGTCCGGCGAGATGTAGCACGACCAGTGCGGCGCCGTCATCGCGGCCGATAGTTTCGTAATTTGTTAGGGTTGATGAACGACGCCGGGCGTTTGCCGAGTGCGCCGACCGTTGGCGCTGTGATTCAATGATCAACGCGCAGCGTGGCAGCAGTTCTGCGTCGATCGACCGCAGTTGCCGCCGGATATGGGATGTTCGAATGCAAAGCAGTGGCGGAATATGGCAGTTGCTTGACGGCGGGCCGAAAGAGCCGCTGCGCCGCGACAAACCCGTTCCGCGCCCAGCGCGCACCTGACCGCCATACAAGCCGCGTATCATGTAGCGGCCGCAACGATCGAAGAGTCTCCCCATGAAGGCAGCAGACGTGATGACCACCGCCATCGTGACGGTGCAACCCGACACGCCCGTTCACGCGATTGCCGAGACCCTGCTCAGGCACGGCATCAGTGCCGTTCCGGTGGTCGACGGTCACGGTGCTCCGCTCGGTATCGTCAGTGAGGGCGATCTGATGCCGCGCGACGACACCGCGCGCGAGGCGCGTCACGACTGGTGGCTGCAGATCCTTTCTGAAGGCGAGGCGGTGCATCCTGACTACCTCCGGTTCCTGAAGTCCGACACCCGGACCGCCAGGGATGTGATGGTCGGCCCGGTGGTGACGGTCGAGGAAACCGCGGCGCTGGCCGATGTCGCCGACGTCCTGGTCGAGAAGCGGATCAAGCGGGTGCCGGTGCTGCGCGCTGGTCGCATCGTCGGCATTGTCAGCCGCGCCGACCTGCTCAAGACCATGACCGGCACCAATCATATCGGGCGCGACCCGGTGCACGACGATCCCAATGCCTGGCCGGCGCCGTCCGAAAAGCTGGCGGCGCTGTCGCGTCCCGCTGCCCCGCCGGCGCCACCTTCCCACGCTCCGGCGACCGACGATTTGTCGGCCGCAGCGTTTCGTGAACTCGGCATCGAGCACGAACATGAGGAGGACGAGAAGCGCAAGCACGCCAAAGAGCTCGCCGACGACAAGCACCATCGCCTGGCGAGCGAGATGCTGGCGTCGCATTTGTCGGACGAGACCTGGCAGAAGCTGCTGCGCAATGCGCGGGCAGCCGCCAAGAAGGGCGAACAGGAAAGCCTGCTGCTGCGGTTTCCGGCCGAATTGTGCAGCGATCATGGCCGTGCCGTGAACGCCCCCGATCCGGAATGGCCGTCCACGCTGCGCGGCATGGCCGCCGACATCTATCTGCGCTGGAAAGCGGAGCTGCGGTCGCACGGCTTCGTGCTGCAGGCCCGGGTGGTCGATTTTCCCGATGGCATCCCGGGCGACATCGGCCTGTTCCTGAGCTGGGGCAAGAGCGAAGCGGTGCATCATTGAGGCGCCCTCCAGTCGAGCAGCCTCAGATCTTGAGATTGCGATACACCGAGACCTCGCGTTCGCGCGCCAGGCGGGCGTCGTCGCCGGCGCGGATACCGCGCCAGCCGTCGAAAAACACCACGATGGTGGTGATCAGGCCGGTGATCTTGCCGACCAGGAACCCGAACGGGAAAATCAACCGCTCGGCCGGCAGGATGAACTGTGAGCCGAGGAAGATCACCGCGGCGTTGGCAAAATACGCAGTGCGGTACAACGTCTGCTCTTTCCAGGCGCTGCGCGCGTAGGGCCTGGAGCTCTTTTTCACCGCTTTGTTGTACCGCGGATTGCGCAGCAGCCCGAGCAGCCGGCGTTTCTTCGGCAATTGCCGCGGCCCGGCCAGCAGGGCGCGATAATTCTCCCGCATCTGAAAATGCGCGATCAGCGCCAGCAGTACATTGGCTGCGACCAGCACCCCTTTCAATTCCCACAGGGACAGCATGAGCTGGGCGGCGAGGTCGACGAACAGCAGATGCGTCGCCGCGTTGAGCACGAAGGCCGAGCGGTGGAATGCCGCGCGGTTGATGTTGGAGACCTTCTCGTCGATGAACGCCGCCCCGGGCTTGGTCTCACCGAGCTGCAGCAGGGTGGCGGTCTGCGCCTCGGTCAGCGGCCAACTCTTGCCGAGTTCGGCGATCGTGACCGCCGGGGTGCCGCGCTTGATCCGGAATGTCGCCTTCGCCGACCACTCGGAGATCCGCGCCAGCCAGCGCCGCGTCACCGCGAAGCGCGAGGTGCTGGTCGCCGCCTCGACGAGCGGGTGGGGGTCTGGCTGCATCGTGTCCTTCAGCGCGGCTCGATCGCAGTCAATCGCCGAAAAGCGGATCCTCCGCAAGCTTGCCGGCGGTTTTGAGGGCCGTCTTCATCTGCCGCCGGATCTCGGCATCATCAAGGTCGGCGAGCTGGCGGGCGGCGTCGGGATCGAGCTTGGCCTGCGCCCGGCGGGCGAACTTGCCGGCCAGCTTGCGGTGCACCGCGACGTCGTTCAGCGCGCCGAGCGCGTCGAGCAGCTTCTTCAGATGCTTCCTGAACCGCTTCAAACGCTTGCCGGCCTTGCCGTCGAACAGGCTCTCGAAGAAGCCGATTGCGTAGTTCAGCTTCTTGGCGGCGATCCGAACCCGGTGGCGTTCCTCGTCGTCGAGCTGTTCCAGCTTCGCCAGACGCTTGTTGAGCTTGTGGGCGCGACGCGTCAGCACCTTCCGGGCGAACACCTCGGCCGATGGCCGGTCGTCCGCGTCCGCCCTCTTGGTCCACTCGCCGGCCTCGATCCAGTGCTCCAGATCGGCCAGCAGCTTGCGGAAGCGCTGCAGATCCACCGTCGCTCTGGCGCTGTCGAAGGCGGCTCCGCGATCGGCACCGAGCCGCTTCAGAAAGGTCGGCGAGGCTGCCCTGAGCTTTGCGCCTTTGATTTTCACTTCCAGCAAATGCAGATCGCGCGCCGGCGCCAGCCGGCCGGCAAGCCATTTCAGTTCGCGCTTCATTCGCTGGGTGTCGGTTCCGTCGACCAGGTCGCCGAACACCGAAATCGCCGCCCGCATTCGCCGCAGTGCGATCCGCATCTGGTGCACGCCGGACGGATCACGGCGCCTTACCCGTGGTTGCTGGGCGACGATCAGATGCAGCAAGGCGGTGACGATCGCGCGAAACGCCTCGCCGCTGCTGGCGATTTCCGACAGATCAATGTCGTTGGCCGGGGCTGCGCCCGGCTTGGCCGTAGGCTTCTGGAAAGTTCGACGCATCATGTCCCACACGGGCGAAATTCACCGCCCGCGGTATCCTAGCAGATTTACGCCGCGATGACGCGACAGCTTGGTGCGACCAACGGCGCCAAAACCGCGCAGCCAAGCGCGCCGGCGGGTCAGGCCCGCTTCAGCACTTCCAGCGGATAGCCGATCAGCTTGGCCACCGCATAGGCGATCCCCATGCCGATCAGAGCCGCAACCGCCTGACCGCCATAGTACCACGCGGCCGAGGGCGGGAACGGCATCAGTTGGGTGGCAACGTCCAGGCACCACAGGATAGCGGCGACGCCGACCGCCATCACGACGAACATCTGCATCCGCTGCACGGCCGCCTCGATCCGGGCCATCCGCGCTTCGACATGCTTGTCCGGGCCGCGCTCCGACGTCGGTTTGCCCGAAGCCGGTGTGTTCGGGACGCTGTCCGGGGGCGTCGTCGTCATGCAGTCCTCACTTGTTCGTCTAAAGTCCAACTATCCGTCCGGTCGCGATCACGATCCGCTGTTGCGTAGCAGTAAGCGTCGCTGCACTGCACAGAATTGACTCAGCACAAAATGACTACCGAAAATGCAGCGCGCGTAGTGATCATGCTGATCGATAACTGTAGGTACCGTTGACTTAGCGCAAATACGACAGAAGGTAAATTTGGGAAAGAGGGCCCCTTTACAGCCGTTCTAAACGCCGCAGCGGCGTGCGCTCGGGGGGAGCTCATCATGCACACACCTTGGCAAGCCGCCACCGCGTTGAATACAGACGTCAAAGAGTTGCGTCCGCTCACCGGTAACGAGGCGATCGCCCGCGCCGCCTGGGAAGCCGGCGTTCGTGTCGCCGCCGCTTATCCCGGCACACCCAGCACCGAAGTTCTCGAAAATCTGGCGACCTATCCGGCCGAGGATCTGCACGCGCAGTGGTCGACCAACGAGAAGGTCGCGCTCGACGTCGCGATGGGCGCGTCGTTCGCCGGCTCCCGCGCGCTGTGCGCGATGAAGCATGTCGGCCTCAACGTCGCGGCCGACGCGTTCATGACCGCGACCTATATTGGCGTGAACGGTGGCCTGGTGCTGATCGTCTGCGACGATCCCGGCATTCACTCCTCGCAGAACGAGCAGGACAGCCGGATCTACGGCCAGCTCGCCAGTATCCCGGTGCTGGAGCCGAGCGACGCCCAGGAAGCCTACGACTTCACCAAGCTGGCGTTCGAGATCTCGGAGCAGTTCGACACCCCCGTGATCGTGCGCAGCACCACACGTCTGTCGCACACCCGCAGCACCGTGTCGGTCGGCCTGCGCTGCGAGGTGCCGCCGCGCGTGTTCCTGGAGCGGCCGTCGAAGAACGTGATGATCCCGGCGCACGCCCGCGGCCGTCATCTGTTCGTGCTCGAGCGCGAGGCCAGGCTGAAGGATTATCTCGGCACCGCGGAGGTCAGTCGGATCGAGAAAGGTCAGACCAGCTTCGGCGTGGTCACCGCCGGCACCTGCTACCCTTACGTCCGCGAAGTGCTGCCGGATGCTACCGTGCTGAAGCTCGCCGCGTCCTGGCCGCTGCCCGAACCGTTGTTGCGCGAGTTCTGCGCGTCGGTCGATCAGGTATTCGTGGTCGAGGAGCTGGAGCCGATCATCGAGAAGGAGATCGCCTCGCTCGGCATCAAGGTCGAGGGCAAGCGGCTGTTTCCGCGCGCCGGCGAGTTCTCGCCCGAGGTGGTCCGTGCCGGTTTCGTCAAGGCCGGCCTGTTGCCGGCGCCGCCGTCCTACAACGCTTGGGTGCCGGAGCCGGTGGTGCGGCCGCCGGTGCTGTGCGCCGGCTGCCCGCACACCTCGAGCTTCATGGCGGTGCGCGCCTCCGGCGCCCGCGTCGCCGGCGACATCGGCTGCTACACGCTGGCGGTGCTTGATCCGCTGCGCGGCATCGACACCTGCGTGGCGATGGGATCCTCGATCGGGAATGCGATCGGCATGGCGAAGGCCGGCGAGACCAAGCCGGTGGTTGCCACCATCGGCGATTCCACCTTCCTGCACGCCGGCCTGCCGGCGCTGATCGACGCGGTCTACAATCAGGCCAACATCGCGGTGATGCTGCTCGACAACCACATCACGGCGATGACCGGCGGCCAGGAGCATCCCGGCACGGGCAAGACGCTACGCGGCGAGCCGGCCCCGCAGGTGGACTATGAGGCGCTGATCAAGGCGTGCGGCGTCAAATGGGTGAAGAAGGTCGACAGTTACGACCTCGCAGCCACCCATCAGGCGCTGCGCGAGGCGATCGCTTACCGCGGCGTCGCGGTGCTGATCTCGAACCGGCCGTGCGTGCTCGATCCGATCAAGATCAAGGGGCCGCCGCTGGAAGTGATCACCAGCCAGTGCACCGCCTGTCAGTCCTGCATGAATCTCGGCTGCCCGGCGCTGACCTGGAGCGACGAGTGGTTCGAGGGCCGGCACCGGGTGAAGATCGATCCGGCGCTGTGCATCGGCTGCACGCTGTGCGCCCAGGTCTGCACCATCGACTGTATCAAGATCGCGAGCCCGGCGGTGACGCAATGAACGAGCAGAGCAGCATCGCAGTGAATGCGGACAGCGAGCCGGTGGCGTTCAACGCAGCATTGGCCGAGCCCACCAACGTGCTGATCGTCGGCGTCGGCGGCCAGGGTGTGATCCTGGTGTCCAAGGTGCTGGCGTCGCTGGCGCAGGCGCATGGCTACGAGGTCAAGCAGAGCGAAGTCCACGGCATGGCCAAGCGCGGCGGCACCGTGTTCAGCCACGTCCGGTTCGGGCCGCGGGTGTGGTCGCCGACCATCGCCAAGGGCGAGGCCGACGTGCTGATCGCGCTGGAATGGGCAGAGGGGTTGCGCTGGCTGCCGCATCTGAAGCGCGACACCGGCGTGTTCATCTGCGACACCAAGCGGATCGTGCCGCCGTTCGCTTGCCTCAGCCGCCGCCCCGGCGCGCCGATGCGTTACTCGACCGAGACCGCCGAGCAGGTTGCCGCCTACGTCTCGGAGGCCTACGCGATCGACGCCACCAAGATGGCCGAAGAGCTCGGCAACGAGCGCGCCGCCAACGTGGTGCTGCTGGGCGCGCTGTCGACCGTGCTGGAATTCGCGCTGCCGGAATGGGAAAAGACCGTCACCGCGTTCGTGCCGAAAAAGACCATCGCGGTGAATTCGGCCGCGTTCGAGCTCGGTCGCAACTGGATCGCCGAGGCCAAGAGCGGGCCGGCGACCGCGGATGCGGTGCCTGCGCCGGTGCCGGCGCACGCCCCATATCAGCCACGGCTCGAGATCACCGACGCCTGGTGCAAGAGCTGCGAAATCTGCGTCAAGCTGTGCCCCGAGCGCTGCCTGACGCTGAACGCCGATCGCATCGCCACCCTGGTGGCGCCGGAAAAATGCACCGGCTGCCGGCTGTGCGAATGGCTGTGCCCGGACTTTGCGATCCGCGTCCATCTCGACCCTGAAGCGCCTGCGATGGAGGCCGCGCAATGAACGCGCCGGATCGTCACGTTCCCAAAGCCGCCGCCGCCAAGCTGCTGTCCGGCAATGCCGCCTGCGCCCAAGGCGCGATCGACGCCGGCTGCAAGTTCTTCGCCGGCTATCCGATCACGCCGTCCTCGGAAATTGCCGAGCGGCTGTCGACCATGCTGCCGGCCGCCGGCGGCGTGTTCATCCAGATGGAAGACGAGATCGCCGCGATGGCGGCGGTGGTCGGCGCCTCGATGGGCGGCGTCAAATCGCTGACCGCGACCTCCGGCCCCGGCTTCTCGTTGAAGCAGGAGAATATCGGCTACGCCGCCGGCGCCGAGATTCCCTGCGTCATCGTCAACGTGATGCGTGGTGGGCCCTCGACCGGCATGCCGACGCGGCCATCGCAGGCCGACATCTTCCAGACCCGCTACGGCAGCCACGGTGACTACCCGATGATCGTGCTGGCGCCGGCCTCGGCGCGCGAGATCTACGACGAGACCATCCGCGCTTTCGATCTCGCCGAGCTGTGCCGCACCCCGGTGATCCTGCTGTACGATCAGGTGATCGCGCAATCGTCGGAGACCGTGGCGCTCGGCGGCCGTGTCCCGGTGCACGCCACCCGCAAATGGGCCAGCGGCCCCCGCGAGGCTTACAAGCCCTACGCAGCCGATGCCGATCTGGTGCCGCCGATGCCACGTCCCGGCGACGGCTATCGCACCCACACCACCGGCCTGACGCATAGCGAAACCGGCTTCCCGAGCCAGGATCCCGAGACGGTGACGCGCAATCTCGGCCGGCTGTACGCCAAGCTCGATCGCCATCGCGACCTGATCGACAGCTATGAAGCCGTGCGCTGCGAAGACGCCGAGGTGGTGATCGTCGCGATCGGCATCAGCGCCCGCGCCGCCCGCCGTGCCGTCGATGCCTGTCGCGCCGAGGGCTACAAGGTCGGCCTGTTCCGCCCGGTCACGCTGTGGCCGTTTCCGGAAATCGCGCTGCGCGAAGCGACCCGGAACGCCAAGGCGATCCTGGTGCCGGAGCTCAATATCGGCCAGCTCCGGCTCGAGATCGAGCGTCAGCTCCGCGACCGCCGCGTCGAAGGTCTGCATCTGATCAGTGGTGAACCAATCACGCCGGCGCAGATCGCAGCCAGCGCCGCCAAGCTTGCTTCGGAGGTCTGAGATGTTCCGCGACGCGCCGCATTTCGACGTCCGCGACTATCTCCGCAAGGAGATGATGCCGCACTTCCTGTGCCCGGGCTGCGGTCACGGCATGGCGCTGCGCGCGCTGCTGTGGGCGATCCACGAACTGAACATCGACCGCGACAAGCTCGCGGTGGTGTCGGGGATCGGCTGCGCCGGACGGCTGTCGGCTTATATCGACGCCAACACCTTCCACACCACGCACGGCCGGCCGCTGGCCTATGCGACTGGTCTTGCGCTGGCGCGGCCGGATCTGCACGTCGTGGTGATCACCGGCGACGGCGATTGCCTCGCTATCGGCGGCAATCACCTGATCCACGCCTGCCGGCGCAATCTCAAGCTCACCTGCCTGATGCTCAACAACGAGATCTACGGCATGACCGGGGGCCAGGTGTCGCCGACCACGTCGGAAACGCGGCTGACCACCACCACGCCGCACGGCAATTCCGAACCGAACTTCGACGCCTGCGCGCTGGCGACCGCCGCCGGCGCCGGCTTCGTCGGCCGCGAAGTCACCCGGCATGTGCCGAAGCTGAAAGAGCTGATCAAGGCCGGGCTGCAGCATCCGGGCTTCGCCTTCGTCGAAGTGGTGTCGGACTGCACCGAGGTCTACGGCCGCAAGAACGACATGGGCTCGTCGGCCGAGATGGTGATGCGGCAGAAGAGCGAGATGCGCCCCTCGGCGTATCGCGACAGCGTCGATGAGCCGTTCCGCTCGACCGATCTGCCGACTGGCATTCTGGCCCAGAACAATCGGCCGGAATACGGCGCGGCGTTGCGCGCCGCCGCCGCGGCACGCGCCGGCAAGTGACGGGGAGATCAGCCATGTCGACATCCCGCATTGAACTGCGCTTCGGCGGCACCGGCGGCCAAGGCCTGTTGCTCAGCGCCAAGCTGCTCGCCGACGCACTGGCGCTGGAAGGCCGCCACGTCGCGCAATCGCAGACCTACGAGCCGACCTCGCGCGGCGGCTTCTGCAACGCAGACCTGGTGGTCGCCCATGGCGAGGTCGACTATCCGCTGCCGATCGAATTCGATCATCTGGTGCTGCTCGACAAGATCGCCATCAAGCCGTCGTGGCCGAAACTCAAGGCCGGCGCGCTGGTGATATCCGATGTCCGGCTGTGCCCGGAACTGCCGGAAGCCGGTCGCTTCAAGCGCTACCCGCTGCCGCTCAGCCGCACCGCGATCGAGCTCGGCAGCGAGCGCGTCACCAACATCGTGGCGCTCGGCGTGTTGGTCGAGCTGTCGGGCATCTGCAAGCACAAATCGGTCGAGCAGGTGGTGCGCGCATCCTCGCCGCGCGGTTTCCTCGATCTCAATATGGACGCGCTGGCCGCCGGCACCGCGCTGGCCAAGACGCCCGCCGTCGCGGCGGCTTCCTGATTTTCTGACAAAGGATTGCTTCGATGAGCGCCCAACCCGCATTGCGCGAACAGACCGTCTATATGCACGACCGCGCCATCGAAACGATGCCGCGGCCGCAGCTCGCGGCGTTGCAGTTCGAGCGGCTGCGCAAAATCGTCGAGCGGGCCTATCGCGATGTTCCGCACTATCGCAACAGCTTCGACCAAGCCGGCGTCAAGCCGGCCGACCTGGCCTCGCTCGCCGACATCGCGAAGTTTCCCTTCACCAAGAAGACCGATCTGCGTGACAACTACCCGTTCGGGATGTTCGCGGTGCCACGCAATCAGATGCCGCGGATTCACGCCTCGTCGGGTACCACCGGCAAGCCGACCGTGGTCGGCTACACCAGGACCGATCTCGACAACTGGGCCGACCTGATGGCGCGGTCGATGGTCGGCGCCGGGATCTCGCCGGACGATATCGTCCACAACGCCTATGGCTACGGCCTGTTCACCGGCGGTCTTGGGGCGCATTACGGCGCCGAGCGGCTCGGCTGTACGGTCGTGCCGGCCTCCGGTGGCGGCACCGAACGGCAGGTGCAATTGATCACCGATTTCGGCGCCAACGCGCTATGCTCGACGCCGTCCTACGCGCTCAACATCGCCGAGGTCGCCGAGCAGATGGGTGTCAACCTGCGCGATGCGCCGCTGCGGGTCGGCCTGTTCGGCGCCGAGCCGTGGAGCGACGCGATGCGCCGCGACCTCGAAACGCGGCTCGGCATCAAGGCGGTCGACGTCTACGGCCTGTCGGAGATCATGGGGCCGGGCGTGGCCTGCGAATGCCATGTCGCGCAAAACGGTCTGCACGGCTGGGAAGATCACTTCCTGTTCGAGACCATCGATCCGGAAACGCTCGAGGTGCTGCCGATGGGCTCGGTCGGCGAACTGGTGATCACCACGCTGACCAAGGAAGCGCTGCCGATGATCCGGTATCGCACCCGCGACATCACCAGCCTCAACACCGAGCCCTGCGCTTGCGGCCGCACCCATCTGCGCATCATGCGTGTTACCGGCCGCGACGACGACATGCTGATCATCCGCGGCGTCAACGTTTATCCGTCGCAGGTGGAGTCGGTGCTGGTCGGCTTCCCCGGCATCGCGCCGCATTACCAGATCGTGCTGACCCGCGAGAAGGCGCTCGACGCCATGACGGTCGAGGTCGAGATTGCCCCCGACGCCCCACGCGACGAGGCCGCGCTCGCCAAGAAGGCGGCCGAAGTGATGCATCACATCAAGTCGCTGATCGGCGTCACCTGCAAGGTCGCGGTGAAATCGCCGGGCGAAGTCCCGCGCTCGCAGGGCAAGGCGGTGCGGGTCAAGGACCAGCGGAATATCTGATTTTCAGATCCGGAGCCTGGGCCACCTGAATGACCTCATGGTGAGGAGGCGCGCAGCGCCGTCTCGAACCATGGGCTGCAGGTGCCCTTGGCGCATCCTTCGAGACGCCCGGCTGCCGGGCTCAGGATGAGGACTCAGCACCCTTGGCAACGGCCAAGTTCGCGCCAATCAATCGATGAAGCGCACGGACTCGTCATGACCGGGACGAGCCCGGCCATGACGGGGTGAGTTAGTTCTTCCGCGGCCTACAGCCCCAGCACCAGCTTGCTGATGATGTCGCGCTGGATCTCCGAGGTTCCGCCGAAGATGGTGTAGGCGCGGCCGTTGAGATGCGTCGGTATCACGGCCAGTTCGTCCTCCGGAATCGCCGGTGGGGCGTTGAGCCGGTGCAGCGGGCGGGTCGGTTCGACATAGAGGCCATCGTTACCGATCACGTCGACGGCGAGCCGGCTCACTGCCTGGTAGATCTCGCTGGTGCGCAGCTTCAGGATTGACGACACCGCGCCGGGGTTCTGGCCGTTCTGCAGCGCCGACAGCACGCGTAGCTCGGTCATTTCAAGCGCGTCGATATCGACCTCGGCCTCCGACAAGCGGATCGCGATGTCCGGATCCTCGATCGCCCGGCCGGTCGCCTCCGACTCGGCGAACGCCGCCGCCCGGTGCAGCGCCTTGCGGAGCTTCGCCGAGGCGATGCCCGAGCCGCGCTCGAACTCCAGCAGATACTTGCCGTAGGTCCAGCCCTTGCCTTCCTCGCCGACCAGGTTCGACGCCGGAATCCGGACGTCGTCGAAGAACACCTGGTTGACCTCGTGGTCGCCGCCGATCGTCAGGATCGGGCGGATGGTGATGCCGGGGCTCTTCATGTCGATCAGCACGAAGCTGATGCCGTCCTGCTGCCGCGGCTCGTCGCTGGTGCGCACCAGCGCGAACATCATGTTCGCGTTGTGCGCGTGGGTGGTCCAGATCTTGGTGCCGTTGATGACATACTCGTCGCCGTCGCGCACCGCGCGGGTCTTCAGCGACGACAGGTCCGAGCCCGATCCCGGCTCCGAATAGCCCTGGCACCAGTAATCCTCGCAGGACAGAATCCGCGGCAGGAAGTAGTTCTTCTGCTCCGGCGAGCCGAAGCCGATGATCACCGGGCCGACCATCTTGACGCCCATCGGCGTCGGGGAGGGGACGCCCGCATGAGCGCATTCGGTTTCGAAGATCCAGCGCTGCGCCGGCGTCCAGCCGGGGCCGCCATATTCGACCGGCCAGCCCGGCGCACCCCAGCCCTTGGCGTTGAGGGCACGCTGCCACGGCACGCCGCTCTCCGGCTCGGAGAACACCGAAGCGTTGAGTGATTCCGCCCGCTTCATGTCGGGCGTGAGATTGGCCGCGATGAAGTCGCGGACTTCCTGTTGAAAGGCGAGCTCGGCTTCGCCGAAGGTCATGTCCATGTCGATGCCTCGCTTTGCTTAAACAGGCCTGCCGCTGAGCGCGGCGTGGCGGCGATAATGATGGGTGCTGCCGCCGAACAGCGTCTCGAACGCCAGCAGGCGTTTGAAATACGCGCCGACGTCGAGTTCCTCGGTGACGCCCATGCCGCCGTGGAGCTGAACCGACTGCTCGGCGACGAAGCGCGCGCCCTTGCCGATCTTGGCCTTGGCGCCGGAGGCGGCGCGGCCGCGCTCGGCAGCGTCCGCCTCGGCCTTGAGGGCGGCGCGTAGCGCCATCGAGCGGGCTTCGTCGACCTGCACCGACATGTCGGTGAGGCGATGCCGCACCACCTGGTTGGCGGCGAGCGGCCGGCCGAACTGTTTTCGCACCTTGGTATAGTCGAGCGTCTTGTCGGTCAGGGTCTGCATCATGCCGACGGCTTCGGCCGACAGCGCGGCGAGGGCGCGATCGACCACCGCCTCGACGGCCGGATATGCATCGACATCGCCGCCGAGCATGGCGTCGGCGGGGACGCGCACGCCTTGCAGCGTCAGATTGCACGCCCGGCCGCCGCCGAGCCGCGGATAGTCGGCGAGCGTCAGCCCGGCCGCGTCGCGCGGTACCAGGAACAGCCGCAGCGAGCCGCTGCCGTTGTTCGCTAGCCGTGCCGAGACGATCAACTGATCGGCCGACGCGCCGTCGAGCACCGCGACCTTGGCGCCGTCCAGCACATAGCCGTCGCCGTCCTTCCGGGCGGTGGTGTCGACGCGAGCGAGATCTGCGCGGGCTGCGCGTTCGGCATGGGCGAAGGCGAGCCGCAGCGTTCCTTCTGCGACGCTCGGCAGCAGTGCGGCCTTTTGCTCGTCGCGGCCGTGTTCGGCGACGAGGCCGGCGCCGAGCACCACGGTGGATAGATACGGCTCGCTGACGAGGCCGCGGCCGAACGCTTCCATCAGGATGCCGACTTCGATCGCGCCGCCGCCGATGCCACCATGCTGTTCCGGCAGCGGCAGTGCCAGCCAGCCGAGATCGGCGAACTGCTTCCAGATCGCCTCGCTGAAGCCGAACGGCTCCTTGACGTTTTGCTCGCGCAGCTTGGTCGTGTAGGTCTCGGCGATGAAGCGGTCGGCGCTTTCGCGGAGCAGCCGCTGCTCGTCACTGGGCGTGAGATCCATCGCTTACACCTTCACCTGTTTGCGCACCGATGGATGCAGTCCCATTGGGTCTACGATCATTCCGAACTCCTGCAGATTGTGAGCGTGGCAAAGCTGATGCAGCGCGAACGCCTGATCGATCGCGGCCGGCTGCCCCTGAATATCGACCGAGCGGTTGACCGCTTCCTTGGTCATCTTGAGCGCAAAGCTCGGCTTGGCGGCGATGCGTTGAGCAAGCGCCATGGTGAAGGCGGATAGTTCGGCGGCGGGTACCACGTGATTGACCATGCCGAGCTGATGGGCGTCCTGCGCGCTCCAGCTATCGGCGGTGAATAAGAGCTCCTTGGCCTTGCGCGGCCCGAGCTCCCACGGATGCACGAACCACTCGACGCCGCAGACGCCCATCGTCACCACCGGATCGCAGAACTCGGCATTGTCCGATGCGACGATCAGGTCGCAGGCCCAGGCCAGCATCAGTCCACCGGCGATGCACTTGCCGTGCACTTCCGCGATCGTCGGCTTGGCGAGGTTGCGCCAGCGCCGGGTGATCTGCAGATAGATCTCCTGCTCGCGCGCCATCCGGCCGTGCGCGCCCGGTTCGCGAAACCCGCCCCAGGCGCCGACCGGCGGAAAGTCGATGCCGGCTTCGTTCTTGGTGGTGGCGCGCAGATCGTGGCCGGCGGAGAAATGCGGGCCGGAGCCTGCGAGGATGATGACCTTCACAGTATCGTCCTGCACCGCATCGTCGAACGCGGCGTTGAGATCGTAGGTCATCTGCAGATTTTGCGCGTTGCGCGCCTCGGGGCGGTTCATCACGATTCGTGCGACCGCCGGATCCGGCCGCTCGACCAGGATCGTCTCGTAGGAGCTCATCCATCCTCCCGTTTCTTGTTGTCTCGGCTTATGGCGCCGGTTGTGTTCCGCGGAGTGTGGCAGGTCGCGCGCGCGACTGCAAACGGCATCTCTGCCGCATTTGCCGAGGAATTCCGTGTCGCGGAGCGCTGTCGGGAAAGGCCGCCGCCGTTTGCCATGAGGTTCCGGTAAACCGCCGCTTTGAGCCAGAACAAACCGCGTCCGCCGCGATTATGCGATGGCGCTCGGGCATAGGAGCGGAAGGGCCAGAATTGATTTCGAGCGGCCGGCGATCCGTGCGATAGCTCGCGGCCCCGCGCCGAACGCCTTTGCCTGCCGAAAGTGGATGATGCCGCCGTTTCGCGTCCCGTCGATGATCCGCAATCTCGTCTGTGCCGGCGCGCTCGGCGCCGCGGCTGCGCTGCTGCTCGGCAGCGTCGCGCATGCCGCCGCCGACATCGCCAACCTGCCGCGCGATCTGTCGCCGTGGGGGATGTTCCGGAATGCCGACATCGTCGTGAAGGTGGTGATGGCCGGGCTCGCGATCGCTTCACTTGCGACCTGGACGGTGTGGCTGTCGAAGACCATCGAGCTGCGGCGCGAGACTGCACGCGCCCGCGACGGTCTGGCCAAGCTCGAAACCGATACCACGTTGGCCGAGCTTGGCCGCGACGCCGAGGGCGCGCACGACGCAGTGTCGCAACTGATTCAGACCGCTGCGCGCGAAGGCAGCCTGTCGGGCTGGACGTTCGATGCCGACTTCAAGGACCGCGTCGCGCTGCGGCTGGAGCGGGTCGAAGCCGCGGTGGCGCGCAAGATCGCGAGCGGCACCGGCATTCTCGCCACCATCGGCGCGGTGGCGCCGTTCGTCGGCCTGTTCGGCACGGTGTGGGGCATCATGAACGCCTTCATCGGCATCTCCGAGGCGCATACCACCAATCTGGCGGTGGTGGCGCCGGGCATCGCCGAGGCGCTGCTCGCCACTGCGCTCGGCCTCGTCGCCGCGGTACCGGCGGTGGTGATCTACAACTATCTGGTTCGCGCCATCGCGGGCTATCGCGCGCTGCTCGGCGACGCCTCGGCGCAGGTGCTGCTGCTGGTCAGCCGCGACCGCGGCCGCTCGGCGCGGCAGATGCGGGCAGGGTGAGACGATGGGCGTGCGGCTCGGCGGACGACGGCTCGCGGCGGAGGACGATCTCGAGGTCGCGCACGAGATCAACGTCACACCGTTCATCGACGTGATGCTGGTACTGCTGATCATCTTCATGGTGGCGGCGCCGCTCGCCACCGTCGACATCGGCGTCGATCTGCCGGCCTCGACCGCACAGCCGCAGCCTCGCCCCGACAAGCCGGTGTATCTGTCGGTGCAGCCGGACCTGACGCTGGCGGTCGGCGAGACCATCGTGGCGCGCGAGGCGCTGGCCGAGGCGCTGCAATCGGCGACCAGCGGCAACAAGGACGAGCGGATCTTCCTGCGTGCCGACAAGGCGGTGGCCTATGGCGAACTGATGGCGGTGATGAACCTGCTGCGCGAGGCCGGTTACTTGAAGGTCGCGCTGGTGGGGCTCGACGGCCGGGATCAGCCATGAACGACTACGCGCTGCACGAGACGCCCGGCCGCGGCCGCAGCCAGTGGCTGCTGTCGGCGGCCGCGATCGTGGTGGCGCATTTCGGGCTGATCGCCGCGGCCGTTGCCTGGTATCAGCAGGCGCCGGCACCGGGCGTCTCGATGCCGGTCATCATGGTCGATATGGCGCCGGCTCCCGCCGCGCCGGCGCCGCAGCCTCAGGATTTGGCGCCGGGGCCGGAGATGCAGGAAGCGCCGGCTCCGCAGGAGGAGGCAACGCCTCAGCGGCCCGAAGCCCCGCAGCAGCTCGCCGAGCAACTGCCGGAGTCGCCGGCGCCGGTGCTGCCGACGCCCGAAGTGGTGCTGCCGCAGCAACGTCAGCCGGACGAGCCGGAGCCGGTTAAGCGCGAGCCCGCCAAACCGAAACGCGATCACGCCAAGCGCGAGGAGACCAAGCCGAAGTCGCAGGCGCCCGCGCCGCGTAGCACGGCACCGCCCAAGGCCGAGCGTCAGGCCGCGCTCGCCGCTGCGGCGCGGGCAGGGCAGGCGGCTGCCGCTGCGGCACTGCCGTCGTACCGTGACCGGCTCGCCGCACATCTCGTCCGTTATCGGCAGTATCCGGCCGGCTCCCGGGCTGCGCGCGAGCAGGGCACCGCGATGCTGTCGTTCACAGTCGGCCGCGGCGGTCAGGTGCTCGGCAGCCGGCTTGCCCGCAGCTCCGGCCACGCGGCGCTCGACGCCGAGACCATGGCGATGATCCGCCGCGCCCAGCCGCTGCCGCCGTTCCCGAGCGAGATCACGCAGTCGTCGCTGAGCTTCACCGTGCCGGTGCGGTTTTCGCTGCAGTGAGAAGGCGCGCCGCCCGGCGTCACGCTTGCCCGTGCGCCGCCTTCACTGCGGCGCGGTCGATCGCGCCCTTGGCGTCCTTCGGAAGCGCTTCGACGAACACCACGTGCTTCGGCTTCTTGTAGCGTGCGATCAGCGAGGCGACGAATTCGGCCAGCGTGTCGGCGGCAACGGTCTGGCCCGGCTTGCAGATGCACACCGCCTTGATGGCTTCGCTCCATTGCGGATCGGGTACGCCGATCACCACCGCCTCGGCGATTGCCGGATGCTGCTTCAAAGCGCCTTCGACCTCGGCCGGATAGACATTCTCGCCGCCGGTCTTGATCAGTTCCTTCTCCGGTGCGCGGCCGGCGTAGAACAGGTAACCGTCGGCGTCGAACCGGCCCATGTCGCCGGTGTGGTGCCAGCCGTTGCGGAACGCGTGCTGGGTGGCGGCGGCGTTGTTCCAATAGCCTTTGAACACGGTCGGGCCGCGCAGCACGATCTCGCCGACCTCGCCCGGCGGCAGCGGCCGATCTTCCGCATCGACCACCGCGACGGTGCGCCAGAACAGCGGCCGCCCTGCAGATTTCGGCCGGTCGCGATACGGCGCGAACGTCGAGAGGCCCGAGGTCTCGGACTGCCCGAACGTCGCCCAGAACGTTGCGTTCGGGCAGGCGGCTTCGAACCGCTCGATCGTCTCCGGGGTGTCGAGCCCGGTCACCGCGCGCAGGCTTTCGAGCTGCGCCGGCTGCGCCTGATCGAGAATGTTGCCGAGCATCGGGGCGAACTCGGCCAGCACCGTCACCTTGTGGGCTTCGATATCGCGCGCCGCCTGCGCCGGGTCGAATTTCGCGGCGATCACGCTCGCTCCGCCGGCTTGTTGCAGCGTCAGCATCAGGCCGAGCCCGGTGACATGAAACAGCGGCAGCATGCCGAGATTGACGTCGGCCTCGGTCAACCGCCATGCGTCGACCAGCGAGCTTTGCGCAATTAACAGATTGCCTTGCGAGATCAGCGCGCCGCGCGGCCGGCCGCCGACCGCGGCGGTGTGGATGATGACGAAGCCGTCGGCGGCGCCGAATTCCGGCGGGCTGAACGGCGCGTCGGAGGCGAGGTCGGGGAACGGCGCGAACGGGCCGCTGCCGCCCCCGATTGCGTAGGCCTTCTTCACACCGTCGAGCGAGGGCAGCATGCCGGCCACGATGTCGCGATAGTCGGTACCGGCCACCACCACGCTGGGCGCGCCGTCGCTGAGCACGAAGGCGATTTCGTCGGCATTGAGCCGGTAGTTCACCGGCAGCAGGATCGCGCCGATCATCGCCACCGCACCGATCAGCTCGACCATCTCGATGCAGTTCTGCGACAGGATCGCCACGCGGTCGCCGGGCTGCACGCCGTCGCGCAGCAAACCACTCGCCAGCCGTTCGGCCCGCGCCAGATAGTCGCGGTGGGTGAGGCGGACGCCGTCGACCACGAAGGCGGTGCGCTCGGGAAACAGAACCGCGTTGCGGCGATAGACGTCGGCCAGCGTGAAGTCGTGAAGCGCCATCGTGTCCCCCCTGGTGCCGGCCGCAACCGCTCGTTCGCGGCGGGTCCGGATTGTCGCGCCGCCGGTTGGCCGGTCGTCCGCGCCTCGCTTTGTAGCGAACATCGTCAGGGTGCGGAAAGCATGATCGCGCATCCGCCACGCTATCCCGACCTCGCTACCGCTGAAAGCGGCATCCGGCGGAGGCCGGGTGACTGAATCCGTGACTTCCGGGGCCGGGCTGCTTCCGCTGCTGTTCCCGAATCCCCATTTGTATGAATGGATTGAAGGCAAGGAACATCGCTCACCTGGCCGAGTTGGGGACGCGAGACAAGGATTGGAGGCAACTCATGGCCAACGACACCCGAAGCCTGGACGAGATTCGCCGCGACACCGAACGCGCCCGGGCTGGCCTGACCGAGACCGTGGGCCAGTTGCGCGCCACCGTAGCCGACACCGCCAACGAGGTGCGCGAGAAATACTCGCCGGCCGCGATCAAGGCCGAGGTCGGCAGCTACATCAAGTCGCGCGGCGAGGAACTCGCCGACAATGTCCGGGACTCGATCCGTCACAATCCGGTGCAGGCGGTCGCGGTCGGCGCGACGCTGGCTTATCCGTTGTGGAAGGTGGTGCGGGCGATTCCCGCGCCGGTGCTGATGATCGGCGCCGGGCTGTATCTGGCCGGCACCCGATCCGGCGCGGAGCTGACCCAACGGGCGTCCGACAAAGCCCGCGATCTCGCCGGTGATCTCGAGCGCCGAACCCGCGAATTTTCCGCTGATGCTGCCGATACGGCGGTGGCTGCCCGCGAATATGCGTCCGGCGCGTTCGAAGCTGCCAGTGATGCCGTGGCCAGTCGCGCCGAGCAGTTCCGCCAGGCGGCGACCGCGACCGCCGCGGATCTCAAGCACAAGGGCGACGATCTCAGCCGCAGCGTTGCGCATAGCGGCGATGATCTGCGACGCCGCGCCAGCGCGGCCGGTGAAGCGTTTGCCGGCGAAGCCGAACAGCTCGCGGCACGCGGAGCCGGCCTTGCCGGCGCCGTGGCCGACACGGTTCGTGAGCGCGCCGGTGATGCGGCCGCCAAGGTGCGCGAAACGATCCACGACACCCGAGATGCTGGAATGGAGGCGGCGGCGCGATTGCGCCACCAGGCCACCGATTTCGGCCATCGCGCCGGCAAGACCGCCAAGCAGACCCTGACCGATCATCCGCTGCTGGTTGCCGGCGCCGGTTTGTTGATCGGCGGGCTGATCGCCAGCGCGTTTCCACGCGTGCGCGCCAGCGGCGGGCGTGTCGGCCGCCGCGTCGGCGAGCAGGCCAGGGACGCGGTGTCGCGCGGGTTCGAGAAGGGGCGCGCCGCCTATCAGGGCGCGGCGCGCGAAGCCGAACAGCAGGGATTGACCGGCGACGACCTCGCCGAGAACGTGAGAGATCTCGGCCAGCGAGTCCGTAAGGTCGCCGAAGCCGCAGCCTCTTCGTTCGAAGCGCCTTCGCCCTCACAGAACAAGCATTGATCGGAGATACCGGACATGGCCGAGCAAATCGTCAAGACACCTGGCGCGACCGGCGGCAGCAATGGCGGACGCCAGCAGCCGCCGAAGTCAGCCAAGAAGGATCCGGAGATGGTCTCCGGCGAGACCGGCGCGGGTGCGGAGCCCGAGCGCGATCTGAAAGAAAGGATCGTTGGTTTGGCGAGCGAATCTGCGGACGCCGCCCGTGCCAAGGCCGAGGAGTTCGCCGAAACCGCCAAGGATTTCGCCGCCGAGGCCGGCGAATCTTTGAAGCGGCGTGCCTATGAAGAAAAGCAGGCCGGCGCTGACTACGTCGCCCACATCGCCGACGCGATCCGGCGGGCTTCGCGCGAGTTCGACAACGATTTACCGATCGCCGGCGTCTATATGCGCAAGGCGGCCAACAAGGTCGAGGACATCTCCGACACCGTGCAGCGCGGTGACCTGTCCGATCTGGTGCATGGCGTGCAGGACTTCGCCCGGCGCCAGCCGACGGTGTTTCTCGGTCTGGCGGTGCTCGCGGGGTTCGGCGCGGTACGCTTCCTGAAGAGTTCGGGGCGCGACAGCCGCGTCGTCGATGCTCAGGTCAACCGGAGTTCCGACGATGACAACGCCAAGTAATCGCTCGATCCCGGACCTGGTCGGGGACGCTTTCAATCAGTTCGCCAAGCTCGTCAGTAACGAATTCGATCTGGCGCGGGCCGAGATGTCGGAGAAGCTCGGACAGATTGGTCGCGCCGCGATGATGATCGGCGCCGGCGCGGTGATCCTGATCCCCGGTCTGGTGGTGCTGCTGATGGCGGCTGCGGCAGCTCTGGTCGAGAACGGATTTGCGACCTCGGTGGCCTACCTGATCGTCGGCGCCTGCACCACGGGCATCGCGGCGACGCTGATCGGTTTCGGCGCAAACCGGATGTCGCCGGAGGCTCTGAAGCCGGAGATGACCATGGAACAATTGCAGCGCGACAAGCAAGCGGCCGGGGAGATGATGCGATGACCAAGAAAGAGGGCGTGCCGTTCATCGGCGATCTCGGCGACGCGATGCGGCGCAATCCGGTCTCGACCGCGCTGATCGGAATGGGACTATTGTGGCTGTTCACCGGCGATCGCGCCAAGGCGCGAGCGTCGCGCTTCGTGCACGACACCGGCCTCGACCGCGTCCCGGATGTCGCCTCCGAGGCGGTCGGGCGGGTCGGCGAGCGTTTCGCCGATGTCAGCGAGAAACTCGGCGAGGTGCGCGACGGCGCGGCGAGTGCCGCGAGCGAGGCCGCGCGGATGGCGCGCGAGCGCGGCGCGGAAGCGATCGATCGTGCGACAGAATTCGGCCGTGCCATTCCGGAGACCGGTGCCGACCTGTTCGACAGTGCGAAGACCCGGCTCGGCGATCTGTTCAATGAGCAGCCATTGCTGCTCGGGGCGATCGGCGTCGCGATCGGAGCCGGCATCGCGGCGTCTCTTCCGGCGACCGAGACCGAACGCGAGCTGTTCGGCGACACCAGCGACGAAATGATGGGGCAGGCGCGCGACTATGCGCGGCAGCAGGCGGCACGGGCCGGCGAGATGGCACGCGATGTCGCCGGCGCTGCCGCCGAGGAAGCGCGTCGTCAGGGGCTGACGCCGGAAGCCGCGATGGCAGCGGCGCGCGAGGTCGGAGAGAAGGCCAAGCGGGTTGCCGAAGCGGCCGAAGACAACGTGCGGCTGGAGTAAGGGCGATGGCAGACGACAAGGCGCCCGACGACCGCCCCGGCGACGCGATGAAGAGCGGCACCCGCGAGCCCTGGAAGAAGCCGGGGCAGAGTTCTCAGGTCGACGACCAGAATCCGCCCGACAGGCCGGATCTGGAGCGCTGGCAGAAGTCCAGCACGCACTGAATTTTCGACACGCAACTGGTGTGCTGATGACCGCCGCGGAGCCAAGCCTTGCTGCGCGCCGCAGACGGCGTGCGCCCGAACGAGCCCTTTCGTCAGAACCGCGACCTCGCGCCGACTCGCCGTGGCAGGTTCTGCGCACCGGTTGGAAGCCGGTGTTCGCTGACACCTATGCGCGGATTGGCGGCGACCGGCTGCTGTTGGTCGCGGCCGGCGTGGTGTTCTACTGGCTGCTCGGTCTGTTTCCCGCCATCACGGCCCTGGTGTCGTCTTATGCGCTGTTTGCCGATCCTGTGACGATCAGCGGGCACCTCGCGCAGTTGTCTGCGGTGGTGCCGGCCGGCACCTACTCCGTGATCGAGGAGCAGGTTGGCCGGGTGCTGGCGAATGGCCAGACCAGGCTGGGCTTTGCGTTCCTGGTCAGCCTGTCACTGGCGCTGTGGAGCGCCAATGGCGGCGTCAAAGCCATCATCGACGCGCTCAATGCGGTGTATGACGTCGAGGAGGAGCGCGGCTTCTTCAAGCTCAACGCATTTTCGCTGCTGTTGACGCTCGGTGCGCTCGGTGCGGTGCTTGCGGCAATCGGCTTGGTGATCGCAGCGCCGATCGTGCTGGCACAGATCGGACTAGGCAGTCTGGTGGCGGTGGTGATCGACTATGGCCGCTGGCCCGTGTTGGCGCTGCTGACCTTCGCCGGGCTGGGACTGCTGTATCGAACCGCGGCCAACCGGCCGTCGCCGCCGTGGCGCTGGGTCGTGCCCGGCAGCGTCGCGGCGACGCTGAGTTGGCTCGCCGGCTCGGCTGCGCTGTCCTACTACCTCGCCAACTTCGCCGACTACAACGCGACCTACGGCTCGCTCGGCGCGGCGATCGGCTTGATGATCTGGATGTGGATGACCGCGATCGTGGTGCTGGTCGGCGGCGAGCTCAATGCCGCGATCGAAGCGCGGGCGGGGCGGCTCGGCCGGGCCGAAGGCGGGCCGAGCTGATCGAGCGTGCGGGCGGGCGCGACAGTCACAGATCCCGCCGGCTCGCATTGGTGGCTATCGCGGCGGCGGCGGTGCGGTTCTCGACGCCGAGCTTGGCGTAGATCTGCTCGAGATGCTTGTCGACGGTGCGGGGGCTCAGACCCAAAATCTGCGCGATGTCGCGGTTGGTCTTGCCCTTGCTCAGCCACGCCAGCACCTCGCTCTCGCGGCTGGTGAGGCCAAATTCGGCTGAGAACTGCGTCGGCGCCTCGGTTGCCGTATCGCGCGCCAGCCGCAGCAGGAATTCGTTGGGGCCGAGCTTGCCCATATATTGCAGCCGCAGCTCGTCGTTGCGCAGCATCGATGCCTTGATCGGCATCTTCGGCTGGGCGAGTCCGGTGTGGACCTGCTCCAGCCAGTCGAGCCAGGGCTTCGGCAGATCCAGCCGCAGACCGTCCTCCGGCGCGCCATCTGCGGCGAGCAGCTTTTGCGCCTGCGGCGTCGCCCACAGCACCTTGCCGAGCCGGTCGACCGCGAGCAGGAAACGTCCCGAAACATCCAGCGCTGCGCGGGCGCTTTGGCTCACCCGCGCGTTGTTGAGGTGAACTCGGATCCGCGCCAGCATCTCGACGATCGCGATCGGCTTGGTGACGTAGTCGACGCCGCCGGCTTCGAGGCCGCGGACGATGTGCTCGGACTCCGACAGTCCGGTCATGAAGATCACCGGCACGTCGGACAATCCCGCGCTGCGCTTCAGCCGCCGGCAGGTTTCGAATCCGTCCATCCCCGGCATTACGGCGTCGAGCAGGATGATGTCCGGCGTGATCTGCTCGACGATCCGCATCGCCGCGGCGCCGTCGAGCGCCACCATCACGGTCATGCCGGCGCCGTCGAGGGCGTCGGTCAGCATCCGCAACGTCTCCGGAGAGTCGTCGACCACCAGGGCGATATCGCGCTTTTTCATGTCATTGTTCATGGCGATACAGCGTGTTCAGCGTCTTCATGTAGGAGTCGAGATCGAATTGCTCGACGAGCGTTCGCATCTGCGACACGAACGCCCAGGTCTCCGGATAATCGGTGTGGATCTGATCGAGCTTCGACTCGATGCCGCGGATGTAGCCGATTTTGCCGAGCTCCAACAATTCCTCGACGTGCCGCATCGGCGGATGCTGGATCTCGGGCGTCTCATCGGCGGCGGCGGTGGTTTCGCCCTTGTAGATCCATTCGATCTTGAGGAGCTGGCCGATCAGTTCGAGCAGCCGCGGAATGTCGACCGGCTTCATCAGGTAGGCATCGTGGAACGGCTGGGACAGCAGCGTGCCGTGCGCCTCCAGCGCGCTCGCCGACAGCATCAGGATCCGCGCGTGGTGATGACCCTGGGAGCGCAGCGTCTCGGCCACCGTCCAGCCGTCCATCCCCGGCATCGAGATGTCGAGCAGGAACAGATCCGGCTGGCAGTGCTCGGCGAGATCGACGCAGGAATAGCCGTCGGTCGCCACCAGCACGATGAAGCCGAGCGGCGCCAGCGCATCCTGCAGCAATCCGCGCTGCGCCGGATCGTCGTCGGTGACCAAGATGGTCTTGCGCGGGCCCTGATAGCCGAGCACCGGCGCGCGGATCGAGCGGGTGCGGGTCGGATTGGTGACCTCGGACAGCAGCAGCTTGACCCGAAAAGTCGAACCCTTGTCCGGCGTCGATGTCACTGTGAGGTCGCCGCCCATCACCCCGGCCAGCAGCTTGCTGATGGTGAGGCCGAGGCCGGTGCCGCTGTGCGGCTGGGCGGCGCCGAGGGCGCCGCGCTCGAACGGCGCGAAGATTCGCTCCAGATCGTCGGGATGGATGCCGGGCCCGGTGTCGCGGACTTCGAGCTCGGCGACCGGGTTGCGGTAGTGCACGATGAACTGCACGCTGCCTTGCTGGGTGAACTTGATGGCGTTCGACAACAGGTTGATCAGCACCTGGCGCAGCCGCTTCTCGTCGGCATAGACCATCGGCGGCAGATATTGCGGCCGCTTGAACACGAACTCGATGTCCTTGGCGGCCGCCTGTAGCCGGAACATGCCGACGAGCTGATCGAGGAATTCGCCGAACCGCACCTCGTCGCGCGACAGGTACAGCCTGCCGGCCTCGATTTTCGAGATATCCAGCAGGCCGTCGATCAGGCCCGACAGATGATCGGCGCTGCGTCGCATCAGCCGGATCTGGTCGCGCGGCCGCGGCGGCAGGCTGTTGTCCTGCTCCAGAAGCTGCGCGTAGCCGCTGATGGCGTTGAGCGGCGAGCGCAGCTCGTGGCTGAGGCCGACCACGTAGCGACTCTTGGCGAGGTTGGCCGACTCCGCCGCCTCCTTGGCGCGCTGCAGCTCGGCGTCGGTCTGGCGGTGGGCGTCGATCTCCTGCATCAGCAGCGTGGTCTGTCGCCGGGTTTCGGCCTCCGCCGCCTGCCGGCTCAGCCGCGCCAGCACGAACAGCCAGCTCACCACGCCGACGATGATGGTCAGCGCGAAGAACAGCTTCCACAACACCTCGGCGAGTTCGATCTGCTGGGCTTCGTTGGCGGTCGCCGCCTGCAGATAGATCAGCAGCAACGACAGGCCGATCAGGCCGACCGAGGCTGCGAACACGGTGAGATAATGTCCGACCTGGGAATTCAGCAGCGCATAGACCCGCTGCGGCAGCACCTTGCCGAGGGTGTCGGTGAACTGCGCGTCGATTCGGGCGTGCGGCTTGCACAGATCGCTGCAGCGTGCGTCGAGCGAGCAGCACAGCGAGCAGATCGGCCCGGCATAGGCCGGGCAGGAGGCCATGTCTTCCGGTTCGAACGAGTGCTCGCAGATGCAGCACTTGATCGCCTCGACGTGCTGCCAGGCGCGTTTCGGCTTGCGCGCGATGTAGAACCGGCCGCCGGTCGCGAAGGCGATCACCGGTGCGGTGAGGAAAGCCACGGTCAGCGCCACGAACGGCGCCAGTGCTTTCACGGTCGGCCCGAACACGCCGTAGAACGCGGTGATCGACAGCACCGTGGCGATCGTCATCGAGCCGACCCCGACCGGGTTGATGTCGTACAGATGCGCGCGTTTGAACTCCATGTGGCGAGGCCGCAGTCCGAGCGGCCGGTTGACGACGAGATCGGCCACCAGCGCTCCGACCCAGGCGATCGCGACGTTCGAGTACAGCGCCAGGGTGTGCTCCAGCGCCTTGTAGACGCCGATCTCCATCAGCAGCAGCGCCACCAGCACGTTGAACACCAGCCAGACGACGCGTCCGGGATGGCTGTGCGTCAGCCGTGAGAAGAAGTTCGACCAGGCGATCGAGCCCGCATAGGCGTTGGTGACGTTGATCTTGATCTGCGACAGGATCACGAACGCGCCGGTCAGCGCCAGCACCAGGCCGGGCTGCTCCAGCACGGTGCGGAACGCTTCGAGATACATGTGCGCCGGCTCAGCCGCTTCGTCCGGCGGCGCGCCGCGGCTGAGGGCGAAGTAGGCGAGGAACGATCCCGCCAGCATCTTGAGCGCGCCGGGGACGATCCAGCCGGGGCCGGCGCTGATCATTGCGATCCACCAGGCGCCGCGGGAGGCGCGGCGGTCGCGCGGCAGGAAGCGCAGGAAGTCGACCTGCTCGCCGATCTGCGCCACCAGCGCGAACACCACCGAGGCCGCGGTGCCGAACAGCAGCAGATCGAGCTTGCCGTCCGGGCTGCCTTGCTCACCGGCGAACCTCGTCCAGGCGGTGAAGGACTCCGGGCTCTTCACCGCGATCGCGGCGAACGGCAGGATGTGCAGCAGGATCCAGAACGGTTGGGTCCAGAGCTGGAACCGGCTGATCAGGGTGATGCCGTAAGTCACCAGGGGGATGATCACCACCGCGCTGAAGAAGTAGCCGAGCGGCAGCGGCAGGCCGAAGCACAGTTCCAGCGCGTTGGCGAGGATCACGGCCTCGATGGCGAAGAAGATGAAGGTGAAGGAGGCGTAGATCAGCGAGGTGACGGTGGAGCCGATATAGCCGAACCCGGCGCCGCGGGTCAGGAGGTCGATATCGACCCCACATTTTGCGGCGTGATAGGCGATCGGCAGGCCGCAGCAAAAGATGATCACGCCGACCACCAGGATCGCCGCGGTGGCGTTGGTGACGCCGTAGTTCAGCGTGATAGTGCCGCCGATCGCCTCCAGCGCCAGGAACGAGATCGCGCCTAGCGCGGTGTTGGCGACGCGTGCCGCCGACCACCGGCGCGAGCTCTTTGCGGTGAAGCGGAGCGCGTAGTCCTCGAGAGTCTGGTTGGCGACCCACTGATTGTACTGGCGCCGAACGCGATCTATGCGCTGCCGCCCCGCCACGCGCTTCTCCTCATCTCTGTCCGACCCTAGCGCCGATCCGCCGGCGACGTTGCCGGTTTTGCGATCACGACCCGCGCAATTGTTCGGCCTGCAGCTCGTTGTTGCGGCACCGGACCACGAGGCTCCGTCGCCTGAAAAACCTACGTCGCGATCTTGCGATGCAACATACGTGATCTTGCGTATCGGTCCAGTCGCCGAATTCGTCGATCGTTTCCCCGACTGCACTCGCATCCACGAACCACGAAGGGGTAGTTAATGTCAGACGACAACAAGACGAGCCTGAATTCGCCGCTCCGGCGTAAGCTGCTGATGGGAATGGCGGCGATCCCCGCCATCGCGATGTTGCCGCGCACCTCGTTCGCCCAGGCGCCCGCAACTTCTGCGGTCAATACGACCGGTCTCGCGGTGACGGATACTGAGGTAACGGTCGGCATCCTGCATTCGGTGACCGGCACCATGGCGATCTCCGAGACCGGCTCGGTGCAGGCCGAGAAGCTGGCGATCGAGCAGATCAATGCCAGCGGCGGCGTGCTCGGCCGCAAGATCAAGTACATTCAGGAAGACGGCGCTTCCGATTGGCCGACCTTCGCCGAAAAGGCCAAGAAGCTGCTGGTCAACGACAAGTGCGCCGCGGTGATGGGGTGCTGGACCTCGGCGTCGCGCAAGGCGGTGCTGCCGGTGTTCGAACAGTATAACGGCATGCTGTACTACCCGACCTTCTACGAAGGCCTCGAGCAGTCCAAGAATGTGATCTACACCGGCCAGGAAGCCACTCAGCAGATCATCGCCGGCCTCGACTGGGTCAACAAGACCAAGAACGCCAAGAGCTTCTATCTGCTCGGTTCCGACTACATCTGGCCTCGCACCTCGAACAAGATCGCCCGCAAGCACATCGAGAACCATCTGCAGGGCTGCAAGGTCGTCGGCGAAGAATACTTCCCGCTCGGCCACACCCAGTTCAACTCGGTGATCAACAAGATCAAGCTGACCAAGCCGGACGTGATCTACGCCATCATCGTCGGCGGCTCCAACGTCGCCTTCTACAAACAGCTCAAGGCGGCCGGCATCGATCTGTCGAAGCAGACGCTGCTGACCATCTCGGTGACCGAAGACGAGATCGACGGCATCGGCGGCGAGAACATCGCCGGCGCCTATGCTTGCATGAAGTACTTCCAGTCGCTCGACAATCCCAACAACAAGGAATTCGTCGCCGCGTTCAAGAAGATGTGGGGCGACAAGACGGTGATCGGAGACGTCACCCAGGCTGCCTATCTCGGCCCGTGGCTGTGGAAATTGACGGTCGAGAAGGCCGGCTCGTTCGATGTCGACAAGGTCGCGGCGGCCTCTCCGGGTGTCGAATTCAAGGGGGCGCCGGAAGGCTATGTCCGGATCCACGAGAACCACCACCTGTGGTCCAAGACCCGCGTCGGCCGCGCCAAGGCGGATGGTCAGTACGAGCTGATCTACGAGACCGCCGATCTGGTCGAGCCCGATCCGTTCCCGAAGGGCTACCAGTAAGCGTCGGCGAAACGCTTCCACAAACTCCGCGTCATGGGCGGGCAACAGCGCGAAGCGCGTCTTCGCATAGCTGCCCGCGCATCCATCTCCTTCGCAAGAAGATGGATCGCCGGGTCGCGCCCGGCGATGACGCCCGGAGTGTGGGAGCGCGCCGCCGCCACCACCGAATCCAGATCCATTCCATCCAGGGGCAGCGTCATGTTCGGCGACTATTCGATTGGCGATCTCGGCGCGATCTTCGCGATGCAGGGCTTCGCGGGGCTCATTCTGTTTTCGGTCTACGTGCTGATGGCGCTGGGGCTGGCGATCATTTTCGGCCAGATGGGCGTCATCAACATGGCCCACGGCGAGTTCATGATCCTGGGTGCCTACGTCACCTGGATGACGTCGAACCTGTTCCAGTCCTATCTGCCGTCGCTGTTCGCCGGCTACTTCTTCATCGCGATGATTCTCGCCTTTATCGCATCCGGGGCGCTCGGCATGCTGGTGGAGTGGGGTCTGATCCGCCACCTCTACAAGCGCCCGCTCGACACTCTGCTGGCGACCTGGGGGCTGTCGCTGATCCTGCAGCAGGCGTACCGCTCGATCTTCGGCGCGCGCGAGGTCGGCGTCGAGCTGCCGCAATGGATGCTCGGCTCCAAGCAGGTCACCGACACTATCGAGATTCCGATCAACGGCATGTTCGTGATGGCGCTCACCGTGCTGATCACCGCTGTGGTGTTCTATCTGCTGTTCTGGTCGCGCTGGGGCCGGCAGGTGCGTGCCGTGATGCAGAACCGGGTGATGGCCGGCGCCGTCGGCATCAACACCGAGAAGGTCGACCGCTACACCTTCGGCCTCGGCTGCGGCATCGCCGGCATCGCGGGCTCGGCCTTCACCATGATCGGCTCGACCGGGCCGACCTCCGGCCAGCTCTACATCGTCGACACCTTCCTGGTCGTGGTGTTCGGCGGCGCCGCCAGCCTGTTCGGCACCATCGCGTCCGCCTTCAGCATCTCGCAGGCCCAGTCGACCATGGAGTTCTTCATGTCCGGTTCGATGGCCAAGGTGCTGACGCTGCTCGCCATCGTGGCGATCCTGATGGTGCGTCCGCAAGGCCTGTTCGCCCTCAAGGTCCGCAAGTAAACAGGAGCCTCCATCATGGACAGCCCGCGCTTCCTCAGTCGTACCGACCTGCTCGGTCTCGCCGTCCTCGCCGTGCTCCTGGTGGTGATCCTGCCGCTGACGCTGGACGTGTTCCGCCTGAACCTGGTCGCCAAATATCTGACCTACGCCTTCGTGGCGATCGGCCTGGTGCTGTGCTGGGGCTTCGGCGGCATTCTCAGCCTCGGCCAAGGTGTGTTCTTCGGTCTCGGCGGCTACTGCATGGCGATGTATCTCAAGCTGGAAGCCTCCAGTGTCGAGAACACCAAGATCCAGTCCACCCCCGGCATCCCGGACTTCATGGACTGGAACCAAATAACGCAGCTTCCGTGGTTTTGGCAGCCGTTCCACAGTCTGACGCTGACGATCGTGGCGATCCTGGTGGTGCCGACGGTGTTCGCCTATCTGATCGGCGCCGCGATGTTCAAACGGCGGGTCGGCGGCGTGTACTTCGCCATCATCACCCAGGCGATCGCCGCAATCATGACGATCCTGATCATCGGCCAGCAGGGTTACACCGGCGGCATCAACGGCATCACCGATCTGCGCACTCTGAAGGGCTGGGACATCCGTCCCGACCACGCCAAGGTGGTGCTCTACTTCGTCGAGGTCGCGTTCCTGTTCGGCTGCATCCTGCTGGCGCTGTTCGTGCGTCACGCCAAGCTCGGCCGCATTCTGGTGGCGATGCGCGAGAAAGAGGACCGGGTGCGGTTCTCCGGCTACAGCGTCGCCAATTTCAAGATCTTCGCGTTCTGCCTCGCGGCAATGTTTGCGGCGATCGGCGGCGCGATGTTCACCCTCAATGTCGGCTTCATGTCGCCGTCCTTCGTCGGCATCGTACCGTCGATCGAGATGGTGATCTACACCGCGGTCGGCGGCCGGCTGTCGATCTTCGGCGCGGTCTACGGCACGCTTCTGGTCAATTTCGCCAAGACCTCGCTGTCGGAATCCTTCCCGCAGCTCTGGCTGTTCGGCCTGGGTGCCTTGTTCATCGCGGTGGTGCTGATCTTCCCGAACGGCCTCGCCGGCATCTGGCGCGACAATGTCCAGCCGCTGTTCGGCAAGCTGATCAGCAAGCGTAAGCCCGGTTCGGATCACGGCAACGGCAAACCGTTCGGCTCGGTGGCCGACGGCGCCCCGGCGGAATGAGGAGGACATCATGCTGATCGGTCATCAACCGCCCGAATTCCTGCTCGCTGTGGAAGGGCTCACGGTTTCGTTCGACGGCTTCAAGGCGGTCAACGATCTGTCGTTCTACGTCGAGGAGAACGAAATCCGCGTGATCATCGGCCCCAATGGAGCCGGCAAGACCACAGTGCTGGATCTGATCTGCGGCAAGACCAAAGCGACCTCCGGTGCGATCCATTTCCGCGGCAAGGATCTCACCAAGATGAAGGAGAACCAGATCGTCCAGGTCGGGGTGGGGCGCAAGTTCCAGACGCCGTCGATCTACGAAGACCTCACGGTGTTCGAAAATCTGGAGATCTCCTATCCGCAGGGCCGCTCGGTGTTCGGTGCGCTGGCGTTCAAGCGTACCGCCGCCGTACGCGAGCGCGTCGAGGAGGTCGCCGAGGCGATCTTCCTCAAGGACAAGCTCGGCATGAGCGCCGATCTGCTCAGCCACGGCCAGAAGCAGTGGCTCGAGATCGGCATGCTGCTGATCCAGGACCCCGATCTATTGATGCTCGATGAGCCGGTCGCCGGCATGAGCGTCTCCGAGCGCGTCAAGACCGCGGAGCTCCTGCACACCATCATCAAGGACCGCTCGGTGCTGGTGATCGAGCACGACATGAAGTTCGTCGAAGACATCGCCCACAAGGTCACCGTGCTGCACCAGGGCCAGATCCTGTCCGAGGGCACCATGGACACGGTGAAGAACGACCCGAAGGTGATCGAAGTCTATCTGGGCCACTAAAGGAGGCGGACATGCTTGCTATCAACGATCTGCACGTCGCCTATGGCCAGAGCGAGGTGCTGCACGGGCTCAATATCGACGTCGCGCCGAACGAGATCGTCGCGATCATGGGCCGCAACGGCATGGGTAAGACCACCCTGATGAAATCGCTGATGGGCATCGTCCCGCAGCGCAAGGGCTCGATCGCCATGAACGGCATCGAGCTCGGCGGCCTCAAGAGCTACGAGCGCGTCGCCAAGGGGCTCGCCTACGTGCCGCAGGGCCGGATGATCTTCTCCACCATGACGGTGAAGGAGAACATCGAGACCGGGCTTGCGGCCTCCGGCGACAGCGAGGTGCCGGCCGACATCTACGAGCTGTTTCCGGTGCTGCTCGAAATGAAGGGCCGGCGCGGCGGCAATCTGTCCGGCGGCCAGCAGCAGCAGCTCGCGATCGCCCGCGCGCTCGCCACCAGGCCGAAGGTGCTGCTGCTCGACGAGCCGACCGAGGGCATCCAGCCGTCGATCATTCGCGAGATGGCGCGCACCTTGAAGCGCATCCGCGACAGCCGCGGTCTTTCGATCATCGTCTCCGAGCAGGTGCTGAGCTTCGCGCTCGACGTCGCCGATCGGGTGCTCGTGATCGAGAACGGCGAAATCGTTCGCGATGAGCCGCGTGCCGGCGTCGATGAGGCGCAGGTCGCGAAATATCTGTCCGTCTAGTTTTCCACCGTCCACTGGTAACAAGGGGAGCTTCCGATGCCAGAGACACTGATCAAGGTCGATCTCACACAGTCGGCCTACGACAACGAGATGGTCCACAACCGCTGGCACCCGGACATTCCGATGGCCGCGTGGGTCAATCCCGGCGACGACTTCATCGTCGAGACCTACGATTGGACCGGCGGGTTCATCAAGAACAACGATTCGGCCGACGACGTTCGCGACATCGACCTGTCGATCGTGCACTTCCTGTCGGGCCCGATCGGCGTCAAGGGCGCCGAGCCCGGCGATCTTCTGGTCGTCGATCTGCTCGACATCGGCCCGAAGGCCGAGAGCATGTGGGGATTCAACGGCTTCTTCTCCAAGCAGAACGGCGGCGGCTTCCTCACCGACCACTTCCCGCTGGCACAGAAGTCGATCTGGGACTTCAAGGGGATGTACACCTCGTCGCGTCACATCCCGGGCGTCAATTTCGCCGGGCTGATTCATCCCGGTCTGATCGGCTGTCTGCCCGATCCGAAGCTGCTGGCGGCGTGGAATGAACGTGAAACCGCGTTGATCGCCACCAATCCGACCCGGGTGCCCGGCCTCGCCAATCCGCCGTTCGGGCCGACCGCCCATATGGGCAAGCTGAAGGGCGACGACAAGGCCAAGGCCGCGGCCGAAGGTGCCCGCACGGTGCCGCCGCGCGAACATGGCGGCAACTGCGACATCAAGGATCTGTCGCGCGGTTCGAAGATCTACTTCCCGGTCTATGTGCCGGGCGGCGGCCTGTCGATGGGCGATCTGCACTTCAGCCAGGGCGACGGCGAGATCACCTTCTGCGGCGCGATCGAGATGGCCGGCTGGTTGCACATCAAGGTCGACGTCATCAAGGACGGCGTCTCGAAATACGGCATCAAGAACCCGATCTTCAAGCCGTCGCCGGTGACGCCGAACTACAAGGATTATCTGATCTTCGAGGGCATTTCGGTCGACGAGCAGGGCCAGCAGCACTACCTCGACGTCACTGTGGCGTATCGCCAGGCGTGCTTGAACGCCATCGAGTATCTGAAGAAGTTCGGCTACTCCGGCGCTCAGGCCTATTCGATCCTCGGCACCGCGCCGGTGCAGGGCCATATCTCCGGCGTCGTCGACGTTCCCAACGCCTGCGCCACGCTGTGGCTGCCGACCGAGATCTTCGACTTCGACATGATGCCGACCTCGGCCGGCCCGGTGAAGGCGATCAAGGGCGACATCCAGATGCCGATTTCGCCGGATAAGTAACCAAACGTCGTCATGGCCGGGCTTGTCCCGGCCATCCACGCCTTAACTGCTGAGCCGCATCAAGGCGTAGATGCCCGGGACAAGCCCGGGCATGACGAATTCACTGCGGTGACCGTTGGCTTAACTGCTGCGTGGTCGCCAAGACTTCCCTGCGCGACGGGGGGCGGGACGGGGCGTGTTTTCCGCCCCGCTCCCATCGCACAGGTCCGAACCAATCGTCAGCGCAAGGGAAACGACGATGCCTGTCTACGAGTATCTATGCGACGCCTGCGGGCCGTTCACCGATCTGCGGCCGATGGCGGAATGCGACGATCCGCAGCTCTGCCCGACCTGCGAGACTTCGTCACCGCGGGTGATCCTCACCGCGCCAAACTTCTCCTGCATGCCGTCCTCGCAGCGCGCCGCGCACGCCACCAACGAGAAGAGCCGCAACGCGCCGATGACGGTCGGGGAATACAAGGCCAAGCACGCCCCCGGCTGCAGTTGCTGTTCGGGCATCAAGAAGCCGGCCCGGCTGCAGACCCGCACCAAGAGCGGCGCCAAGGGCTTCCCGACCGCGCGGCCCTGGATGATCAGCCACTGATTGCTTTCTCATCATTGCGAACGAAGCGAAGCAATCCAGGAAGCGGGTGCACCGGGCTTCTGAATTGCTTCGTCGCGGAGCCTGTACTCGGACGACGTGAAGCGTCGATCCGGGTGCTCCTCGCTATGATGAAGGGACTGGAGCGACCGACCTATCCGGCGATCACCGCCGCGACGCCAAGCAGAAAGCCGATTTCGAACAATTGCTCGCTGGCGCCGAGCACGTCGCCGGTGTAGCCGCCGATCAGGCGCTTGGCCCAGCCGGCCATCGCTGCGGTGAGTGCGGCACCGGCGGCGAGGCCGATCACCAACGCGATCGGCGAAACCAGTAACAGCGGCAGCGCGCCGAGTGCGACAGCGATTGCGCCGAGCACCAGTTCGTCCTTGCGCAGCGTGGTATCGGCGTAGCTCGCCTTCATCGCCGCGGTATTGCCGGCGTAGCTCATCTGGTGCGCCACCAGGCACGCCGCGCCGCGCGACGCCGCATGGCAGGCGACCAGCGCGGCCAGGGCCGCCCACAGCGGCAGCAGCGTCAGCGCCGCAACCCGGAGCGCCACGCCGATGCCGAGCGCGAGCGCCCCGTAGGTGCCGATGCGGCTATCCTTCATGATCTCGAGTCGGCGCTCGACCGTCCAGCCGCCGCCGAACGCATCGAAGGTGTCGGCGAGACCGTCTTCGTGGAAGGCGCCGGTCAGCGCGATCGAGGCGGTCACCGCGAAGAGCGCGCCGAGCGTCGGTCCGAACAGCGAGGTGCCGACGATCATCGCCGCCGCTGACACCACGCCGATGCCGACTCCGACCACGGGAAAGAACGTCATCGCCCGCATCAGCCAGTCGGGCTCCGGGGCGCGGTCGGCGCTCGGCACCGGCAGGATGGTGAGGAAGCGCACGGCGTCGAGCAATTGCGCCAGCGTCGGCGTCGGCCGCGAGAGTTGAGGGGAGTCGGTCATGGATCTGCCTTTGCGGAAGCCGCCGTACTGCGCGCACCCGCGATTGCGGTCAAGCGCCCGCGTGCACCGTAGGTCGGTCCAACTGCGGTGCCGTGATACCTGGTTACGGTTGCCGCGACCTTCCGCCGACTGTGACCACCCGCCGCATCCAAACGGCTAACCCCTTGATAGAGGTCAATGTGACCGTCGACCTCCGACCGCTACCCTTTGTCAGTCCTGATCGAGATGGGGTACGCTGCGCGACGATGCGATTTGAACGAAAGAGGGACGGCTTGGCGATCTCCGCCGCAGTGCGCTTGTGGTTTCAGGCAGCGGCGATCTGTGTGTGCGCATTCGCTGTGCTCGTTCTCGGCAACGTTTCGGTCGCCGCGGCTCAAGATGGGCCGCGTCCCGAGTTTACCCTCGTCAAGACGCCGCCTCCGGTTCCGCCGCTGAATCTCAATGACGATCCAGAAATCATGACGACCGACAGCGCCAATGCGCTGACTCCGGTGTCGTTCAGGAACCTCGGCTGCGATCAGTCGACCCGCGTGCACCTGCCGCTGGCCGAACCGATGCTCGATCGCAGCGAGCCTCCGCAACTGCGTCCGCCAATAGCCGCGTAGTCCTCACGCCGCGACTCCGTCTGCTGCCGCCATCCCGATCGAGCGAGCCGTCGTCCGACGGCGCGAGGCGCTGAGCCCGTTCTCGCCTGATCGCCGCAGCGAAGCCGTCCGGCATTTCGATTTCCTCCCATCGCGTTGCGCGGCCGATCGCCCTGTTCGGGATCGGACGGAGCAGAGGCCATGGATGCTTCTCCTGAGGGATGCGTTCAGCTTCGAGCCGCAGCGTTCTTGCCGAGCCCAAGACGTCGAGACCCCACCATGACCGAAGTATTGCAAGCCGACATCAAGGGCCCGAACGATCAGGCCTCCGCGGAAATGTGGCATGCGGTCGATGCAGACCGCGTCCTCGCCGCTCTCGGCACCAGTCGTGGAGGCCTCAGCAGCGAGGAGGCGAGGCGCCGGTTGGAGAGCTACGGCCCCAACGCGCTGCCGGAGCCGCCGCGCCGCTCGGCGATCCTGCGGTTCCTGTCGCAGTTCAACAATACGTTGATCTACTTCCTGCTGGCGGCCGCAGTCGCTGCCGCGTTCCTCGGTCACCATATCGATGCTGCGGTGATCGTCGCAGTCGTGACCATCAACGCCATCGTCGGCTACCTTCAGGAGGACAGAGCCGAGAAGGCGCTGGCGGCGATCAAGAAGATGATCTCGCCGCGCGCTCATGCCTGGCGCGACGGTCATCGCGTTGTTGTGCCGGCCGAGGAGTTGGTGCCCGGCGACGTAGTCATGATCGAGGCTGGCGACCGCGTGCCGGCCGATCTGCGGCTGACACGTGCCCGTGGCCTGTTGATCGATGAAGCGATGCTGACCGGCGAGTCGGTCGCGTCGGAAAAGCACGACCAGCCGGCGGCGCCCGACGCGCCGCTCGGCGACCGACTGTGCATGGCGTTTTCCGGCACGCTGGTTTCGGCCGGGCAGGGCTTTGGGGTCGTGGTCGCGACCGCCGCCCGCACCGAGATCGGTCGCATCAGCACCATGATCCAGGGCGTCGAACAACTGGCGACGCCGCTGCTGGCACAGATCAATCGGTTCGGTGAACGCTTCACCTGGGTGGCAATCTCGGCGGCGGTGGCGATCTTCGCCTTCGCCACACTGGTGCGCGACTACGCCTGGTCGGACGCGCTGATCGCCGTGGTGGCGCTCGCGGTCGGCGTGGTGCCGGAGGGGCTGCCGGCGGTGATCACGATCACGCTGGCCATCGGTGTGCAGCGAATGGCGAGGCGCAACGCCATCATCCGCCGGCTGCCGGCCGTCGAAACCCTCGGCGCGACGTCGGTAATTTGCTCCGACAAGACTGGCACGCTGACCCGCAACGAGATGACCGCGCGGCGCATCGTCACCGCCGACCACACCATCCTGGTCAGCGGCTCGGGCTACGTGCCGAAGGGCGAGTTCACGGTCGACGGCCGCGACGATCCCGAAGCGGTGGCGTCAGCGGCGCAACTGATCCGCTCGGCGCTGCTGTGCAACGACGCCCAGCTTCGCCAGGTCGATGGGCACTTCGTCGTCGATGGCGATCCAATGGAGGGCGCACTGGTCGCGCTCGCGATCAAGGCCGGGCTCGATCCGGAAGGCGAGCGGTCAGCGTGGAAGCGCTCCGATGAAATTCCGTTCGATGCCAAGCACCGCTTCATGGCGACCCGTCACGCTGCCGAATCCGGCGCGCAGGTGATCTTCGTCAAGGGCGCGCCGGAACGGCTGCTGGGCATGTGCGCGACCCAGGTTGGTCCGGGCGGTGCGCTGCATCCGATTGATCCGGAATTCTGGACCGCGCAGATTGCGCGCGCTGCGGCCGAAGGCGAGCGCGTGCTCGGCTTTGCGCTACGCTCGCCGGCGCGGCCGTCCGATCAGCTCGGCTTCGCCGATCTCGACGAGGGACTGTCGTTCATGGGGCTGGTCGGCTTCATCGATCCGCCGCGCGACGAGGTGATCCAGGCGATCGCCGAGTGCCGCTCCGCCGGCATTGTGGTCAAAATGATCACCGGCGATCACGCCGCGACGGCGGAGTCGATCGCATGGCAACTGAACCTCACCGATCATCCCGATGTCGTCACCGGTGCCGAGCTCGACCGCACCCCGGATTCCGGCTTCGTCGAGCTGGCGCGCCGCACTGACGTGTTCGCCCGCACCAATCCGGAACACAAGCTGCGCATCGTCCAGGCGCTGCAATCCACCGGCGCGGTGGTGGCGATGACCGGCGACGGCGTCAATGATGCGCCGGCGCTCAAGCAGGCCGATGTCGGCATCGCGATGGGCCACAAGGGCACCGAGACCGCCAAGGAAGCCTCCGAGGTGGTGCTGCTCGACGACAATTTCGTCTCGATCGTTGCCGCTGTGCAGGAAGGCCGCACCGTCTACGACAACATCCGCAAGGTGATAGCCTGGACGATTCCGACCAACGGCGGCGAGGTGCTCACCGTCATCATTGCGATCCTGGTCGGCTTCACCATGCCGATGACGCCGGTGCAGATCCTGTGGATCAACCTGATCCTCACCGTCACGCTCGGCCTTGTGTTGGCGTTCGAGCCGCCGGAGCCCGGCGTGATGAAGCGCCCTCCGCGGCCGGCGCACGCGCCGCTGCTGTCGCGGTTTCTGGTATGGCGGATCTTCTTCGTCTCGTTCCTGTTCACCGTCGGCGCGTTGGCGATCTTCTTCTTCGCACTCGGCAAGGGCCTGCCGCTGGAGACCGCGCGCACCATGGTGGTCAACGTGATCGTGGTGTTCGAGATCTTCTATCTGTTCAACGTTCGCTATCTTCACACCAGTTCGATATCGCTGCGTGGCGCGCTCGGGACTATGCCGGTGCTGGCCGCGCTGGTGGTGGTGGTCGCCGCGCAGCTCACCTTCACTTATGCGCCGTTCATGCACAGCCTGTTCGCCACCACGCCGATCTCGCTGGTCGACGGTGCGGTGGTGATCGGCGCCGGCGTGGTGCTGATGATCGTGCTCGAACTGGAGAAGCTGGTGATGCGCAGGATCGGAGCGCTGCAGCGTCTCGAGCCGTAGCCGGTCATCGCGTCGTCGCGCCCGCTTCACTCCAACGACGAGTTTCATCATGAATGAACTGCCCCGTCCCGATACGATGTCCGGCCTGAAGGTTGTGCTCGCCGCCACTGATTTCTCGGCGCGCTCAGATCGTACGGTGCGCCGTGCCGCCGCCCTCGCCAGGCAAAGCGGCGCCCGCCTGGTGATCGCCCATGTGGTGGACGATGATCAGCCCGAGCACATCGTCACGGTGGAGGTCGAACTCGCCGAGTCGGCGCTCGCGGATGCGATCCGCGAACACACCTATCTGGCCGGCCTGGATTGCAGGCCACTGGTCATACTCGGCACGCCGTTCGACGGCATCGTCCGTGCTGCGCAGCAGGAGAGCGCCGATCTGTGCGTGGTCGGCAGCCATCGCCGGCTATTCCTGCGCGACATTTTCGTCGGCACCACCGCCGAGAGGGTGATTCGCAACAGCACGGTGCCGGTTCTGATGGCCAATCTTGATCCGGCGTTGCCCTACGCGAAGAGCCTCGCGCCGGTCGAACTGACCGACTGCTCGGCCCAGGCACTTGAGACCGGGCGCCGGCTCGGCCTGCTGCAACGGACCAAACTGATCGTGATGCACGTCTACGACGCCGCCGCCGCTGGCATGCTCAACTACGCCGGCGTCGACAAGACCAGTCTCGACGACTATCTGGTCGACACCCGCACCGATGCGGTGCGGGATCTGGTGCGCTTCCTCGAACCGCTTAGGCTCGACGACATCGACTACTCCACCGTGGTCAGGGAAGGAGTCGGCCTCGCCACCGATATCATCGAGGCTGCTACCGAATTGCGCCCTGATCTGGTGGTGATCGGTACCCACGCGCGGCGTGGTGCGGTGCGGTTGTTGCTCAGCAGCGTGACCGAGGAGGTGTTGCGCCAACTGCAGCGCGACATCCTGGTGGTACCTGTGCGCGACGCCGCGGGCTGAGCCGAGCCGGCTTGCCGGTCTCGGTATTGCCCGTCACACTCCCTGCCGACCGGCGCGGCATTGGCACCTCGCCGGCAAGCAATCGGGAGGTCGAGGATGGGCGCGCGGCTGAAGCACTATGGCTGGGGACGGGAAGGCGAGGGCATGACGGAGGCCGAGCAGGCGTTCGTGCTCGGCCGCTATCAGGCGAAGTTCGGCTGCGACAGCTTCGAGAGGGTCGGCGTCGCCGCGCTCGACGACATCAAGCTCCGCGAACCCCGGATCGTGCCGCCGAAGTCGCTGTCCGAAATCTGCGCGGTCGATGTCTATCACCGCGCCGCCCACGCCTATGGCAAATCCTATCCAGACTACGTTCGCGGCATGCTCGGCGACTACGATGCCGCGCCTGACGTCGTCGCCTATCCCCGCGACGAAGCTGAGATCGCCGCGGTGATGGATTGGGCCGGCGGCGCCGGCGCCGCGTTGACGCCGTTCGGCGGTGGCTCGTCGGTGTGCGGCGGCGTGGAATGCCGCGTCGACGGCAGCCGCTACAAAGCGGCGGTGACGCTTGATCTGCGGCACCTCGGCAAGGTGCTCGAGGTCGACGCCACTTCCCGCGCGGCGCTGATCCAGGGCGGCGCGTTCGGTCCGGCGCTGGAGGCGCAACTCAAGTCGCGCAATGTCACGCTCCGGCACTTTCCGCAGAGCTTCGAATACCACGCTCGGCGGCTGGATCGCGACCCGCTCCGGTGGTCACTTCGCCAGCCTCTACACCCACATCGACGATTTGGTCGAAAGCCTCCGCGTCGTGACGCCGCGAGGGGTGGTCGAGACGCGGCGGCTGCCGGGCTCCGGCGCCGGCCCGAGCCCGGACCGGATGTTTATCGGCTCCGAAGGCATTCTGGGCGTGATCTCCGCGGCCTGGATGCGGCTGCAATCACGCCCGATGTTCCGCGCCGGCGCTTCGGTGCGTTTTCCGACCTTCTTCGCCGCGGCGCACGCGGTCCGGGCGGTGGCGCAGGCGGGACTCTATCCGTCGAACTGTCGTATTCTTGATCCGCAGGAGGCGTACAACACCGGTGCCGCCGACGGCAGCGTCGCCATCATGGTGCTGGCGTTCGAGAGTGGCGATCACCCGGTCGAGCCGTGGATGGCGCGAGCGCTGGAATGCTGCGCCGACCACGGCGGCACCAAGGAAGAGGCCGACGCTTCATCGGCACATCTCGAAGGTGCCGCCGGACTGTGGCGCAACGCCTTCATCCGGATGCCCTATGCGCGGGAATTCCTGACGCCCGCGGGACTGATCAACGACACCTTCGAAACGTCGATAACCTGGGAGCGGTTCGAGAGCTTCCACGACGGCATCAAGGCTGCGACCGAGCAGGCGATCCTGGATGCGACCGGGATCAAGGGCGAAGTCACCTGTCGCTTCACCCACGTCTATCCGGACGGACCTGCGCCGTATTTCTCGTTTCATGCGCTCGGACGGCACGGCGCGCTGCTCGAGCAATGGCAGGCGATCAAGGATGCGGCGAGCGACGCGTTGATCGCCGCCGGCGGCACCATCACCCATCACCACGCGGTCGGGCGCGATCATCGCAAATGGTACGACCGTCAGCGTCCCGAACTGTTCGCTGCGGCGCTACGCGCCGCCAAACGCGAATTCGATCCGCACGCGATGCTCAATCCGGGAGTGCTGATCGATCCGTAGCGCGACGCTGCGGCGTGCCGGGAGCGGCCGGCGGCAGGGTGGCGGCAATTGTGGGCGGCGTCAGATCCGTGGCGCGGCGGCGCGGCAGGTCGACACGCGCTTCGACGAATTCCGGCGGGCCTTCGACCAGCCGAGCGATTCTCCGGTCGCGTTCGTCCGTCGGCGCTTCGGGATCGATCAGCGCGTGGATCTGCGACGCGGCGAGTTCGACCGCGCGGTCCGGTGCAATCGCGAGCGGTGGCCGTGTGCCCGGTGCGATGCCGAGGCCGAGCCGCACCAGCTCGGCGAGCGCTTCTGTTCGCGACATGCGCCGGCTCGTCGCCCACTGGTCGATCGCCGCCAACGTCGTGTCGTCGAGTGCGACCGCATGCGAGCGGGTACCGGCATTCGCGTTCGGGTTGGGGGCGGGCGTCGTTGCCCGTGCGCTGTCGTCGCTCATACATCAGCACTAGACGATCGACCGCCGATCCGGAAGCCGAACCTGCCACGGTCGGTCGTTCCACGTATTCACATCAGGACAGCACGGGCGTTGAGCCAATCGTTACCGGATTACTAACAGCAATACCCGCGATCTCGTGTCGCGCTTAGGCAAATTTTAAGCCGGGCCGCTTAGGTTAAGCCTGTGAGTTGAGTGCTTTGCGAGTTGTGAGTACGCCATGACAGAGCCCCACCGCCCGAGGGTAAAATACGTGATCGGGCCCGATGGAAGCCCATTGACGATCGCGGACCTGCCTGCACCCGGCACCAAGCGCTGGGTCATTCGCCGGAAGGCCGAAGTCGTGGCCGCGGTCCGCGGCGGACTGCTCTCTCTGGAAGAGGCGTGCAGCCGATACACCCTGACGGTGGACGAATTCCTGTCCTGGCAGTTCTCGATCGACCATCACGGTCTGGCCGGGCTGCGGACCACCCGAATCCAGCAGTATCGCCAGTAAACAAATCCTTTCCAGATTTCGACGATTCGATGAAAGCCGGCTCCTTTTCGGGAAGCCGGCTTTCAGCATTTTCGCCGGTTTTTCCGGTCCGTTAAGATTCGTTAACCATATGGAAACCATCCCATAGGCAAGATTTGCCTAGCCGGGCGGGGAGGCTGATCCCGCCGGTCGGTCGCGTCGTGCATCCGAGGGGCTGGTCCTTGCAGAATCTGTTGAGTTTCCTGAAAGGCTTGGGGGCCGCCCGGCTGATGGCGATGATCGCCGTCACGGTTGCGCTGGTCGGCTTCTTCGCCTTCGTCATCATGCGGGTGTCGCAGCCGCAGATGACGACTCTCTATACGGACCTCAGCGTCGAGGACTCGTCCAGCATCATCAAGGAGCTGGAGCGCCAGGGTATTCCGTTCGAGATGCGCAACGAGGGCGCCATTTTGCTGGTGCCGAAGGACAAAGTGACCCGGCTGCGGATGAAGCTGGCCGAAGGCGGCCTGCCGAAGGGCGGCGGCGTCGGCTACGAGATCTTCGACAAGTCGGATGCGCTCGGCACCACCAGCTTCGTCCAGAACATCAACCATCTACGCGCACTCGAAGGCGAATTGTCGCGCACCATCCGGGCGATCGACCGGGTTCAGGCGGCGCGGGTGCATCTGGTGCTGCCGGCGCGGCCGTTGTTCTCGCGCGAGGCGCCGGAGCCGTCCGCCTCTATCGTGCTGCGGGTGCGCGGCGCGCTGGAGCCGCAGCAGGTCCGCGCCATCCGCCATCTCGTTGCTTCCGCCGTCAACGGCCTGAAGCCGCAACGGGTGTCGATCGTCGACGAGGCGGGGCAGTTGCTCGCCGACGGCTCGGCCAGCGGCGAGCAGATGGAAGGCGCCACCAGCGACGAGCGGCGCGCCGCATTCGAAAAGCGGATGCGTCACCAGATCGAGGGCATCGTTTCCTCGGTGGTCGGCTCGGGGCGTGCCCGGGTCCAGGTCTCGGCCGACTTCGACTACAACAAGATCACCCAGACCTCCGACACGTTCGATCCGGAAGGACGGGTGCTGCGGTCGAGTCAGACTCGTGAAGAATCCGCCGCGACCTCGGCCGCCGATGGTCAGGTGACCGTCAACAACGAGCTGCCCGGCGCCAACCAGGGACAGGGCGCCGGCGCACGCGACGTCAGCAAGAAGTCCGAAGAGACCAACAATTACGAGATCTCTCGCGTCACCAAGACCGAAGTCACCGAGGCCGGCCGGGTCAGCCGGCTCTCGGTCGCGGTGCTGGTCGACGGCGCCTACACCAAGGACGACAAGGGTGAGCTGGTTTACGCCGAGCGGTCCAAGGAGCAGCTCGACCGGATCGCCGCGCTGGTGCGCTCGGCGATCGGCTTCGATCAGAAGCGCGGCGACCAGATCGAAGTCGTCAACCTGAAATTCGCCGAAGCGCCGCAGATCGAGAAACTGCCGGAGCCCGCCGGGCTGATGGGCATGTTCCAATTCACCAAGGACGACATCATGAACATGATTCAGCTCGGGGTGATGTTCCTGCTCGGCTTGGTGGTGCTGTTCATGGTGATCCGCCCTCTGGTCAAGCGCGTGCTCGCCGCAGAGCAGACGCCGGAAGCGGCGGGCCTGCCGGCGCTGGCCGACGGCACCGTGCCGCAGATCGGCGTCGACGGGCAGCCGGTGGCGCCCGGAATGCCCAGCATGATCGACATCGCCCAGGTGCAGGGTCAGGTCCACGCCCAGTCGGTGCACCGGGTTGGCGAGCTCGCCGAACGCAATCCCAACGAAACCGCCGCCATTGTCCGTCAATGGCTGGCCGAACCCGCCGCCTAATCCGCCATGGCAGACGCTTCCCTCCCAGCAACCAGCCAGGATGACATCGCCTCCGTCGTCGCGACGCTGGCGCAGCGTCAGAGCGGCCGGGCGCCGAGCAAGCCGCTGAGCGGACCGAAGCGCGCCGCGATCCTGATGCTGGCACTCGGCGAGCAGTACGGCGGCAAGATCTGGAGTCTGCTCGACGACGAGGAGGTGCGCGAACTGTCCTCGGTGATGTCGACGCTTGGCACCATCGAGCCGGAAACGGTCGAGGATCTGCTGCTCGAATTCGTGTCGCGGATGTCGGCGTCCGGCGCGCTGATGGGCACCTACGACGCCACCGAGCGGCTGCTGCAGAAATATCTGCCGGCCGACCGCGTCACCGGCATCATGGAAGAGATCCGCGGCCCGGCCGGCCGCAACATGTGGGAGAAGTTGTCCAACGTCTCCGAAGAGGTGCTCGCCAACTATCTGAAGAACGAGTACCCGCAGACCACCGCGGTGGTGCTGTCGAAGCTGAAGCCGGAGCATGCCGCCAAGGTGCTGGCGATCCTGCCCGAGGACATGGCGCTCGACGTCATCAACCGGATGCTCCGGATGGAGTCGGTGCAGAAGGAAGTGATCGAAAGCGTCGAGAAGACACTGCGCTCCGAATTCATGTCGAACCTGTCGCAGACCCGCCGCCGCGACGCCCACGAGGTGATGGCGGAGATTTTCAATAATTTCGACCGCCAGACCGAGACCCGGTTCATCACCTCGCTGGAAGAGGACAATCGCGAATCCGCCGAGCGCATCAAGGCGCTGATGTTCACGTTCGACGATCTGGTCAAGCTCGACGCCGGCTCGGCGCAGACGCTGATGCGCAACATCGACAAGGACAAGCTGGCGATCGCGCTGAAGAGCGCCAACGAGGAGGTCCGCGGGTTCTTCCTCGGCAATATGTCGTCGCGCGCCGGCAAGATGCTGCTCGACGACATGGCCGCGCTCGGTCCGGTGCGGCTACGCGACGTCGACGAGGCGCAGGCGCTGCTCGTCAACCTCGCCAAGGACCTCGCCGCCAAGGGCGAGATCGTGCTGACCAAGAACCGTGCCGACGACGAATTGGTGTACTGATGGCCGCTCCCGCACAGAAATTCCTGTTCAACGACGATTTCGGGGCGCCGGAAAAGACCCGCGAGAAGACGATCGCCGCAGCAGAGCTGGCGCAGGCCGTCGCCGCTGCCGAGCAGCGCGGCTATCACAACGGATTCGCGGCTGGTCAGAACGAGGCCATGGTCGAGGCGCAGCGGCGCAGCGCGATGGCGCTGGAGCAGGTCGCGCAGGCGATGCATGTGATCGCCAGCGGCATCGGCGGCGTCGAAACCCGGATGGAGACCGAGGCGGTCGAAGTGGCGGTCGCAGCGGCGCGAAAACTGTGCGGCGAACTGGTCGCCGCCGAGCCGCTCGCCGAGATCACTGCGCTGGTCGGCGATTGCTTCCGTCATTTGGTGGCGACGCCGCATCTGGTGGTGCGGATCAACGACTCGCTCTATGAGGCCGCGCGCGAACGCATTGAGCTGCTCGCCAAGCAGAGCGGGTTTGCGGGGCGTCTGGTGCTGCTGGCCGATCCGGAGATCGCCGGCGGCGACTGCAAGATCGAATGGGCCGATGGCGGCGTGGTGCTGGAGCGCGCCGCGGTCGAAGCCAAGATCGACGAATTGGTGGGCCGCTACATGGCATCGCGCAACAGCGGCCGATGATCGGGAGGAAAGTGAGACATGGGCGACAATGACGGCCAGGTGCCGCTTCCCGACCTCAACGGCGCCGATGCGCCGCCGCTGGCGGACGTCGGCTATCAGGAGGACGAGCAGATTTCGCGCGTCGCCGCCGATCTCGAGGCGGTGTTCGACGTCCCGGTGCAAGTCTCGGCTGTGCTCGGCCGCTCGAAAATGGACGTCGGCGAGCTGCTCAAGCTCGGGCCCGGCGCGGTGCTGGAGCTCGATCGCCGCGTCGGCGAGGCGATCGACATCTATGTGAACAACCGCCTGGTGGCGCGCGGCGAGGTCGTGCTGGTCGAAGACAAGCTCGGCGTCACCATGACGGAAATCATCAAGGCAGACACCTAAACGAGCAGCGCGCGGATTCGCGCAGCAGGATATCCAGGAGCAATCCATGCGGCTTCTCATCGTCGGCACCCTCAAGGGCCAGCTCACCACCGCGACCAAGATCGCGATCGACAACGGCGCGTCGGTCACTCATGCGGCCGACAACGAACAGGCGATGCGGGTGCTGCGCGGCGGCAAAGGCGCCGACTTGCTTCTGGTCGACGTCGCGCTCGATATCCGCGATCTGGTGATGCGGCTGGAGGCCGAGCACATCGCGGTGCCGATCGTCGCCTGCGGCATCGCTTCCGACGCCCGCGCCGCAGTCGCCGCGATCCACGCCGGTGCCAAGGAGTATATCCCGCTGCCGCCGGATCCGGAGCTGATCGCTGCGGTGCTGGCTGCGGTGGCCAACGATTCCCGCGAACTGGTGTATCGCGACGACGCGATGGCCAGGGTGGTGAAGCTGGCGCAGCAAATCGCCGCTTCCGACGCCTCGGTGATGATCACCGGCGAGTCCGGCACCGGCAAGGAGGTGCTGGCGCGCTACGTTCACAGCCGCTCGGGTCGCGCCAAAAAGCCGTTCATCAGCATCAATTGCGCAGCCATCCCTGAGCATCTCCTGGAATCCGAACTGTTCGGCCACGAGAAGGGCGCCTTCACCGGCGCTGTGGCGCGCCGCATCGGCAAGTTCGAGGAAGCCAGCGGCGGCACGCTGTTGCTCGACGAAATCTCCGAAATGGACGTGCGGCTGCAGTCGAAGCTGCTGCGCGCGATTCAGGAGCGGGTGATCGACCGCGTCGGCGGCAAGAACCCGGTGCCGGTCGATATCCGTATCCTCGCCACCTCGAATCGTAATTTGTCCGAAGCGGTGCGCGAAGGCACTTTCCGCGAGGACCTGCTGTTCCGGCTCAACGTCGTCAATCTGAAGATCCCGCCGCTTCGCGAGCGGCCGGCCGACATTCTCGAACTGGCGCAGCACTTCGCCAAGAAATACGCCGACGCCAACGGCGTGCCGTTGCGGCCGTTGTCGGCCGAGGCCCGCCGGGTGCTCACCACCAATCGCTGGCCGGGTAACGTCCGCGAATTGGAAAACACCATCCACCGCGCGGTGCTGATGGCGCAGGGCGACGAGATCGGACCCGAAGCGATCATTACGCCTGACGGCGACCGGCTCGATCAGACCAAGACGCCGCCGGCGGTGGCGCACGCCACCTTCGCGGCCGAGCAGGTCACCCGCGCGCTGGTCGGCCGCACGGTGGCAGACGTCGAACGCGACCTGATCCTGGAGACTTTGAAGCACTGCCTCGGCAACCGCACCCATGCGGCCAACATCCTCGGCATCTCGATCCGGACGCTGCGCAACAAGCTCAACGAATACGCCGATGGCGGCCTGCCGATTCCGCCCGCGGGCGGCGGCGAGCCTCGTGCGTTCGTGGCGATGAGCTGACGTCGCCGATCGCATTTTCCCGACCCTGAAGAGAGCCCTCCGGCCCCCTCTGGAAGGTCTCTCCTCCGCCCCTCCTCCTGAAAGGAGGTGGGGCGGAGAGGGCATTGGCTGCAAAGAATAGCTTCATCCGCAGTTATTCCGGGGCGCGCCGCAGGCGCGAACCCGGAATCCCGCGGTTGTATCACTTACTGCCACAACATCTACTGCCACAACATCGAGATTCCGGGTTCGCTCACGTGCGTGAGCGCCCCGGAATGACGACAATCCATTCCTGTACCAAGTATCAAGATCGAAAGAGGCGTCGCCCGCAGCGAAGCACGACGTCTCCCCATCCGCGGTCTGCTCCCTCGCCCCGCTTTCCGCGGGGAGAGGTTTGGGCCCGCATGGCTGCTGCCGGGGGCGCTACCTCACGAATATTTCGGCGCGTCGGGATTGCGGAAGATCCGGATCGGCTCCCCCGGGGTCAGCTTCGGCGCGGTCAGCATCGCATAGGCGTACAATGCCAGATAGGCGCATGCGAGCGCGCCCACGCCATAGAACAGCCAAGTCGCCACACGTCGCATCTCGCTAATCCTCCGCCTCGTGGAAGATGGCGATCTGGCCGCCGGAGTCAAACCGCGTCAGCCGTGAAAGTCCAGCCGTCGCAGAATGATTCCGGGAGGCCGGCCTTCCAGCTCGGCGTTGGCGAATTTGCGCTCGGCGCAGCTCTCGATGCTGGCGCGCAGCCGCATGAACTGCTGCTCGCGCTGGGCCGGCGGCGTCCGTTTCGCTCCGTCGAGAAAATCCATGGCGTCTGAGCTGATCGCGCAGGGCACTTCGGTATGATCATTGATCATCGAAAACAGCACCACTGACCGGTCCTCATCGTAGCCGCGAAAGGTGCCGCTGGTGAAGCTCATGGTGGATCATCCTTCGTGTTGCGGGCGGCCCCGCGCGCGTCAGGGCCGGCTGGTGCGGCTGTCGGCCTGCCGCGCATCTCGCAACGCGTCGGGGGCGATCGCGATCATTTCCACCGCGGCCTGACGCGGCGGCGCGCAGGGCACCGTGATCATCGTCGCGACACGGCGGAACACCGGGACGACAGGCCTTCGATCAGTTCTTCGTCGGTGACGACGGCATAAGCTCCCGCCGGCAGCTCGCGGTCGATGCCGCAGAGTTGAAACGGATGAGAGAAGACGATCGCTTCGCGGCGTGTTCGTGTGTGGTCATGGACGCCTCCTTCGGGCCGCTGCGTCCTGTCGCCGGCAGCGTAGTTTGCGCTCCCGGGTGGTCGCCGACCATGCTGCGCCTTTTCGCCTGCGATAGCCATTGAATTCGCCGCGGCAGGCGTCGGCCGGGCCGCAGCGGCTTGTTTTTCCGCGCTCGATCGCCATCTAGGGCAGGCAGCCGGCGATCAGTTCCGATCAGGCCCACGGCGCGATAGCGGAGAAGCCGACCTCATGAAGCTCCGCGTCGGCTACGAGATGATCTACGACTTCCCGCAACCGACGCCGATGATTGTGGTGCTCGGCACGCATTTCAGCCGAGCCTCCGACATCATCGTTCCGGATTTCCTCACCACCGATCCGGCGGTGCAGATCACGCCGTATCGCGACATGTTCGGCAATTGGTGCAGCCGCCTCGTGGCGCCGGCGGGCCGGATGCGGCTCGCCGCGGACGGCATCGTGCGCGACAGCGGCGTGCCCGATCCGGTGGTGCCATCGGCGATCCAGCATGCGATTGAGGAACTACCGGCCGACACCATCGTGTACCTGCTCGGCAGCCGCTATTGCGAAACCGATCTTCTCTCCGACACCGCGTGGAAGATGTTCGAGACTACGACGCCAGGCTGGCCGCGGGTGCAGGCGATCTGCGACTTCGTCCACGATCACATCGTATTCGACTACCAGCACGCCCGCGCCACCCGCACCGCGCACGAGGCGTTCCAGGAAGGCCGCGGCGTCTGCCGCGACTATGCGCATCTGGCGATCGCGCTGTGCCGCTGCATGAACATTCCGGCGCGCTATTGCACCGGCTATCTTGGCGACGTCGGCACCCCGAAGCCGTGGGCGGCCGGCGATTTTGCCGGATGGTTCGAAGCCTTCATCGGCGGCCGCTGGTACACGTTCGATCCGCGCAACAACGTGCCGCGGCTCGGCCGGGTGCTGATCGCGCAGGGCCGCGATGCCGCCGACGTGCCGATCACCCAGACCTTCGGCCCCAACACCCTGGTCAGCTTCAAGGTGTGGACCGACGAGATCGACGAGACGGCCGCCGCCGGCTTGCACTGAGCGCGCGACGCGCTAGCTTGCCGGCAACGAATCGCTGCGGCCGTTGCCCGCCGCGTGGTCCGCCCGCGAGATCCCATGACCACCTTCACCCCAGTCCAGGACGAGGCCCTGAAAGCCGTCGGCGAATGGCTGAAAGCCAAGCCCGGCCGGGGTGGCACGCCGCTGGTGTTCCGGCTGTTCGGCTATGCCGGCACCGGCAAGACCACGCTGGCGCGCGAGATCGCCGAGGGGGTGTCGGGCGAGGTGAAGTTCGCCGCCTTCACCGGCAAGGCGGCGCTGGTGATGCGCAACAAGGGCTGCGACGACGCCTCCACCATCCATTCCTTGATCTACCGCACCAAGGAGAGCGGCGTTGAACAGCCGAGCTTCGAATTGTGGGACGATGCGCCGGCCTCCAAGGCCAAGCTGATCGTGATCGACGAATGCTCGATGGTCGACGAGGAACTCGGCCGCGACCTGATGTCGTTCGACTGCCCGCTCCTGGTGCTTGGCGATCCGGCGCAGCTTCCGCCGATCCAGGGCGGCGGCTTTTTCACCAATGCCGAGCCCGACGTGATGCTCACCGAGGTGCATCGCCAGGCGCAGGACGATCCGATCGTGCGGCTGTCGATGGACGTGCGCGAGGGCCGGGGGCTCGAACGCGGCCGCTATGGTGACACCGAAGTGGTGAGCCGCGACCAGCTCGATCCTCAGCGGGTGATGGAGGCCGATCAGGTGTTGGTCGGCCGCAACAACACCCGTCGCGCCTACAATGCGCGCTTCCGCCAGCGGCTCAATATCGAAGATCCGTTTCCGGTCGGCGGCGACAAGCTGGTGTGCCTGCGCAACAACCGCAAGAAGGCGCTGTTCAACGGCGGGCTGTGGCGGGTGAAGTCGCGCTCGCCGATCAAGACCAAGATCATCACCCTACGGGTGACGCCCGACGAGGAATTCGGCGGCCGGCTCACCAAGGTCTCGGTCCGCAACGAGTGCTTTGCCGGCGGCATCGAGGACATCTCGTGGGACCAGCGCAAGCCCTATGACGAGTTCGACTACGGCTACGTGCTCACCGTGCACAAGAGCCAGGGCTCGCAGTGGGACGACGTCGTGCTTTTCGACGAGAGCTTCGCGTTCCAGGACAGCCGCGCCCGCTGGCTCTACACCGGCATCACCAGGGCGGCGAAACGCCTGAGCGTGGTGGTGTAGGCGGCGATCTCCGCGGTCTTTCTGCCGGTCATTCCGGGGCGCGAGCGATCAGCTCGCGAACCAGGAATCTGACACGCAGAACTCGTCGGGATTCCGGGGTCGCTCGTGGTACGAGCGCCCCGGAATGACCGGGTGCTTGACAGCAAGAAACTACTCCGCCTTCCGCGCCACGAAGGTCATCCGCCACGGATTGTGGCCGATGTTGCGCTCGGCACGGCGGGCGGTGAAGCCGGCGGCGGCGAGCTTGGCGAGCATCTCGGACTCGCTGTAGCGCTGCAGGCCGATCTTGGTGCGCAGCTCGCGATAGTCGGACAGCGCGGTTCGCGCCAGTCCCCACAGCGCGTCAGTCAGGAAGCCGTGGCGGCGCGCCATCATCAGCAGCGCCAGCACGTCGCGCGGCATCCCGACCTCGGGGCGGAGAATATCGCCGAGTACCAGGCCGCCGGGCGGCGACAGCAGCCGCCTGATCACCGCGAAGGACTGGTCGAGCTCGGCCGGCGTCATATATTGCGCCACCGAATTCATCACCACGAGATCGACCGAGCCTTCCGGCATGGTGCGCAGATCATCCAGCGAGCGCACCCGGATCTTGGTATTGAGGGCGTAGCGGGCGATCAGCCGGCCGCGCACCCCGGGCGCGGGTTCGGCCAGGATCAGCTTGCCGCAGGCTTCCGCAACACTGGGCGCCGACAGGGCCTCGCCACAGGAATAATCCAGCACCACCGCACCGGGGGAGGGGATGTAGCCGGTAATGTCCCGGGCGATCTCGGCAAAATGCACGTCGCGATGGCGGTTGCTGACATAGATCGTGTGGGTGGAGTCGTAATAGTCGATCCAGTCGTCCATCCCTTGACCTCGAAACCCGCCGAAACCAGGCCGAACGCGGCCATTCTGAGGCCGATCGGTCGAGCGCCGCCTGTTCCGCATGACTGTTCCCCAGATGGAACGCTAGCGGACGGAGCGCGTTGACGAGGGGTCTAACGTGTTTCGCGGGAAACACAATGCACAGCCGAAACATCCAAGACGTGTTTTCCAGGATCGACTTGGATCGTCCGCGCCCGGCCGTCCCGCCGACCGCTGCGTTCGCCCTGGACGTCAACCGCATCACCGCAGGATTCTCATCGTGACCAAAGCCAAATCCGCCTCCGTCGCCCCCGAACTCGACACCCCCACGGATCTGCCGCCGCAGGCGGTGGAGAAGATCTCGACCGCGCTGAACGGCCTGCTGGCCGACTCGTTCGCGCTGTATCTGAAGACCAAGAATTTCCACTGGCACATCAGCGGACGTCACTTCCGCGACTATCATCTGCTGCTCGACGAGCAGTCGGCGCAAATCCTGGCCACCACCGACGATCTCGCCGAGCGCGTTCGCAAGGTCGGCGGCACCACGCTGCGCTCGATCGGCCATATCTCCAAGCTGCAGACGATCCAGGACAACAACGACGACTACGTGCCGCCGCGCGAGATGCTGCGCGAGCTGATGAACGACAACAAGAAGGTCGCCGCCGCGATGCGCAAGGCGCATGAGATCGTCGACGAGTGCAAGGACGCCGCAAGCGCCGGCCTGCTCGAGAACTTCATCGACGAAACCGAAAAGCGCACCTGGTTCCTGTTCGAAGCCTCGCGCCAGGAAGGCGCCAACGAAGGCTGAAACGCGCGCAGGCGGGGCGACGACACAGACGACCTCTCCTCCCGCGCGCGGGGAGAGGTCGAACGCGCCACGGCGAGCCTTCCGAGCCTACTTGCCCCACATCCGCAGCAGCGGGCCATCCTGGCCGTACACCGGATCGGTGGTCGGCCGCGGCACCTTGGGGATCGTGAGCAGCGCCTTCCGGTAATTTTCCGGCGTCGGCCGCGTGACCTGCATGGTCGGTCCCGGCGGATAGGCGCCGATCACCGTGAAATCGTGGCTCGCGAACAGGCATTTGTGTCCGGTGCCGGCGGGCAGCACCGCGATATCGCCGGCGATCAGCTCGACCGCCTCGCCCTGTTCACCTCCGAACAACACCAAAGCGCGTCCGCGCGCGACGCCGAGCGCCTCGTGCACCGTGGCGTGATAGTGGTGATAATCGAAAATGCCGTTGCGCCAGCGGTCGCCCCAGACGTTCGCCGCGAATAATCCTTCGATGGTTCGCGCGGGATCGCCGCGCGCCACGTCGGCCGCCTGCTTGTAGATCAGCAGCGGCATCGGATTGTTCGGGATCAGCCCATCGTCGTCGAAACGGTAAGCCGTCGGCTTGATCTGGTCGCGCGTCAGCGCCATCGGGTCTCCGGCAATCTCTGGAACTTGCCGGAGAACAACGCTCAGCCTGCGGAAGCCGTTCCCGGGTTCGGCAGGTCGAACACCAGGCAGGTGGTGGTGGCGTGCGCCAGCATCCGGCCGTTGGCATCGACGATCCGCGCTTCCGCGGTGGCGGTGCGGCGGCCGACATTGAAGGTGCGTCCCTCGGTGCGCACCACGCCGCTGTCGGCGCTCATGCCGCGGACGAAGCTGATCTTGAATTCGAGCGTAGTGTAACCCTGTCCCGGTTTCAGCATGGTCTGCACCGCCAAGCCCATCGCCGAATCCAGCAGCGTCGCGGCGTAGCCGCCATGCACCGAGCCGATCGGGTTGTAGTGCCGCAGGGCGGGCGCCGAATGCATCACGATCTCGCCCGGCTCGGCGCTGCAATCGAACGGTTCGATGGTCTGCATGATCGGCGGCTGCGGCAGCGCGCCGTCGAAGATGCCGCGGACGAAATCGAGCCCCGACATCGACGCCATCACCTCGAGCGGCACGACGCCGTACCCGGCCGGCTGATCGCTCCGTGCATCCATCGGCGTGGCTCCTTCTGATGGGATGATGGAAATCATACCAAAGCAGCCGTCGGAGCGCCAGTGGGCGGCTTCGTGCCGTCATTCCGGGGGGGGGGGCGCGAGCGCGAACCCGGAATCCCGAGGTTGTTGGGCGAGGCGGAGATTCCGGGTTCGCTCGCTTGCGCGAGCGCCCCGGAATGACCGAGGAGGGACGACGTTACGCCGCGCTCTTCTTCGCCCGCATCAGGTCGGAGAACCGGCGGAACAGATAGTGCGAGTCGCGCGGTCCCGGCGAGGCTTCGGGGTGATACTGCACCGAGAACACCGGCCTGTCCGACAGTGCGATGCCGCAATTGCTGTCGTCGAACAGCGAGACGTGGGTCTGCTGCACGTTGCCCGGCAGCGTGGTCTTGTCGACCGCGAAGCCGTGGTTCATCGAGGTGATCTCGACCTTGCCGGTGGTGAGATCCTTGACCGGATGGTTGGCGCCGTGGTGGCCCTGATGCATCTTCACGGTCTTGCCGCCGAGGGCGAGGCCGAGCATCTGGTGGCCGAGGCAGATGCCGAAGGTCGGCACGCCCGAATTGATCACCTGCTGGATCACCGGCACCGCGTATTTGCCGGTCGCGGCTGGATCGCCCGGGCCGTTCGACAGGAATACGCCGTCAGGCTTCATCGCCAGGATGTCTTCGGCCGAGGTGGTGGCGGGTACCACGGTGACCTTACAGCCCTCGCCGGCGAGCAGCCGCAGGATGTTGCGCTTGATGCCATAGTCGATCGCGACGACGTTGAACTCCGGCTCGTTCTGCCGGCCAAAGCCTTCGCCCCACGCCCACGGCGTCTCGTCCCAGGTGAAGCGCTGACCCGAGGTGACCATCGGCACCAGGTCCATGCCTTCCAGCCCCGGCCACTCGCGGGCTTCTTCCTTCAGCGCGTGCAGGTCGAACGTGCCGTTCGGCGAATGCGCGATCACCGCGTTCGGCATGCCCTTTTCGCGGATCAGCGCGGTCAGGGCGCGGGTGTCGATGCCCGACAGGCCGATGATGCCGCGCGCCTTCAGCCAGGCGTCGAGATTGCGCGACGAGCGGTAGTTCGACGGATCGGTGATGGCGCCGCGCAGGATCACGCCGCGTGCGCCCGGCGTCGCCGCCATGTTCACCGTCTCGATATCCTCGTCGTTGGTGCCGACGTTGCCGATATGCGGGAAGGTGAAGGTGATGAGCTGCCCGGCGTAGGACGGATCGGTGAGGATCTCCTCGTAGCCGGTCATCGCGGTGTTGAAGCAGACCTCGCCCACGGCGGAGCCGACGGCGCCGAGGCCGAAGCCTTCGAACACCGTGCCGTCGGCGAGCACGAGCAGCGCGGTCGGTTTGTGGTCCGGCCAGGCGGGATTGGATGCTGAATTGGTCATGAGCGCACTACATAGTCGCGGGCGTTGCCGACGTCAAAGCGCGGACCCCCTCGAATTGTTCGCTTTTGGACGAGATTTGACAGGGAATTTGGCTGTCCTAGGCTCCGCGGCGGGCGCAGGGGCAGAATCGTGCGTGGGGAGAGGTTGCATGGACACATCATTGCCGGTGGTGCTGGTGCCGGGTTTGGCGGGCTCGCCGCGGATCTACGCCCCGATCCTCCCCGCGTTATGGGCGTGCGGGGCGCCGGTCACGGTCGCCAACCACATCCGCGACGACAGCATGGCGGCGATCGCCCGGCGGATTCTCGCCGAGGCCCCGGCCCGTTTCGCGCTCGCCGGGCATTCGATGGGCGGCTACATCGCGTTCGAGATCATGCGTCAGGCGCCCGACCGGGTCGCGAAGCTGGCGCTGATCAACACCCAGGCCCGCCCCGACAGTCCGGAAGCCACCGAGCGCCGCACCCGCCAGATCGGCGAGGCCGAGGCCGGCCGGCTGCATGCGGTGCTGGAGGAGCTGTATCCCGGCTTCGTCCATCCGTCGCGCCGGGACGACTCCGCGCTGCAGCGGATCGTGCAAGACATGGGCGACGACGTCGACGCCGCCGGTTTCGTCCGCCAGCAGCGCGCCATCATCGCCCGCGCCGACTCCCGTCCGACCCTGGGCACGATCCGCTGTCCGACGCTGGTGATCTCCGGCGATACCGACACCACCATTCCGAACAGCCTGTCGCAGGAGATGGCCGACGGCATCAACGGAGCGAAACTGGTGATCATCCCCGATTGCGGGCACCTGCCGCAGATCGAACAGCCCACCGCCACCGCCGCCGCGCTGGCGGGCTGGCTGCGGAACTAGAGTTGTTTCAGGCGGCCGAACCGCCTACATCAGCGGCAGATTTGCCATTTTTCGTCATCGCGAGCCGAAGGCGAAGCAATCCAAGCTCGTTTCGAGGGCTCTGGATTGCGTCGTCGCTTCGCTCCTCGCAATGACGCATCGACTACGAAGGAGCCCGACATGCTGCGCGACGACATCAACACCGCCGTCAAAGAGGCGATGAAGGCCAAGGACGAGCGCAAGCTGTCGACGCTGCGGATGGTGAATTCGACCATCAAGAACGCCGACATCGAAGCGCGCGGCCAGGGCAAGCCGCCGCTGTCGGACGGCGATCTGCTCGGTCTGCTGCAGAAGATGATCAAGCAGCGCCAGGAATCGGTCGCCCTATACGACCAGGGTGGCCGCGCCGAACTCGCCGAGCAGGAGCGCGCCGAGATCGCCGTGATCCAGGCCTACCTGCCGCAGCAGATGTCCGAGGACGAGATGAAGGCCGCGATCGCCGCCACCATCACCGAGACCGGCGCCGCCGGCATCAAGGACATGGGCAAGGTGATCGGTGCCCTGAAGGCGAAGTATGCCGGCCAGATGGACTTCGGCAAAGCCAGCGGCATGGTGAAGGCGGCGCTGACGGGTTAGGCGCGCGCTGACAATCGGGCGATCCTTTTGTCCGTCATTCCGGGGCGCCGCGGAGCGGCGGACCCGGAATCTGGGTGTGGTCCTGCGTGACAGCCGCCACGCACCCCGTCGCGCCTTGCTTCGCGAAAACTGCGAGCTTCCCGGGTCGCGGGCTGTCGCTTGCGCCCCGGAATGACTGATCAAACTCAATGCCCCATCGCCGGCTTGTCGCTGCGCTTGACGGTGCGGAGGGAGAGCGCCGGCGGGATATCATGGCCGCGGCGATCGGGCCGAGCGCGACGAAGACGTCGAGATAGGCCAACAAGCGATCTCGGCGTAGCACTTCCACGGCCGTTCACGACGGTGTGAAGCGGGCGGCTGCCAGCCGCCGAACAACGGCGATGTGTTGGTGAGGTTGCGGAAACGCGTCCAAACGACCCGCTGAACGGCCAGTTTTGCGCCTATTGCAGCGCGAATTAGTTGTGCGCTGCGGCGGGAACTAATCGATATGCATGACTATTGGCGATCGACTGCTACCAAGTTGATTGACGGTCGGTGCGCTTCGCGCCTTAATACGTATAACTAACAATGAACGATGCCCCACGAACCAGGGAGGAGCGACCATGTCGATCTCCGGTAAGGTTGATCCCGTGGTGCGGCCGATTGCGATCGGCGACATCGCGGAAGCGTTGGGTCAGGGTCTGCGCGATTTCCAAGCCGCGCCTCTGTACGGGCTCGCGTTCGGTGCGTTCTATGCGGCGGGCGGATTGTTGATCCTCGCCTGTCTCACCGCCTTCCACATGGTGTATCTGGCCTATCCGCTCGCCGCCGGATTCGCGTTGATCGGGCCGTTCGTCGCGCTCGGCTTGTACGAGGTCAGCCGGCAGCGCGAGGCCGGGAAACGGCCGTCTTTGTTGCAGATCGCCGGCCTGATGCGCAGCCGCAGCGAGCTCGGCTGGATGGCGTTCGTCACGCTGTTCCTGTTCGTGATCTGGATGTACCAGGTTCGGCTGCTGATCGCGCTGTTCCTCGGCGTCGGCGCTTCGTTCGGCAGTCTGCAGGAGTTCATCTCGGCCGTGCTCACCACCAACGAGGGGCTGGTGTTCCTGGCCGTCGGTAATTGCGTCGGCGCCTGTCTGGCGTTGGTGCTGTTTTCGTTGACGGTGGTGTCGTTCCCGTTGCTTCTCGATCGCGACGTCGATTTCGTCACCGCGATGGTCACCAGCGTCCGTGCAGTTGTGACGAGCCCGCTACCGATGATCGGCTGGGCCGCCACCATCGTGGTGCTGCTGGCGATTTCTGCACTGCCTTACTTCCTCGGCCTGATCGTCACCTTGCCGGTGCTCGGCCATGCCACATGGCACCTGTATCGCAAGATCGTCGCTCCGGTCGCGGCCGAACTGCCTGCGAGCGAGTCCGAGGCGAGCACCAACGTCGTGGCGATGCCGAAGCGAGCTGCCGCGGGCGGCTGACGCAGGTCTGCAACGTCGATCACCGGAGGCGCTCGCAGGCGCGCCGCCGGACAGATGCCGGCGCGGCCGGCGCACGCATCGCATTCCGCATCCGATGTTTCCGCTGTCCTGAGATGAATTGCGCGGGGTCGCCGCGACAGGACCGGCCTGATATCGTGGCGGCGGAATCGTTGCGTGAATGGGAATGCCATGTCTCTCGAAATGTACCTGACCTTCGTCACCGCCTGCATCGTGCTGGCTCTGCTGCCCGGACCTGTGGTGACGCTGGTGATCGCCAATGGACTGCGTCACGGCACGCGCGCTGCATTGCTCAACATCGCCGGCGCACAGCTCGGGCTCGGTCTGGTGATCGCGCTGGTCGCCGCGGGTCTGACCACGCTGATGGCGACGATGGGCTATTGGTTCGATTGGGTACGGTTTCTCGGCGCCGCCTATCTGGTCTGGCTCGGCATCGGCCTGATCCGGAAGCCGGTCGAAGGTCTGTCGACCGATCAGCCGCCGCCTCCGCCGCGCGGCGGTTTCTTCCTGCAGGGCTTCTTCGTGCTGCTGGCGAACCCGAAGGTGCTGGTGTTCTTCGGCGCGTTCATTCCGCAATTCGTCGACATGCAGCGCGAGACGGTGCCGCAGGTGGCGCTGCTCGGCGTCACCTTCATGGTGATCGCGGCGATGACCGATGCGATCTACGCGCTGCTCGCCGGCCGCGCCCGCACGATGTTCTCGGCGCAGCGCACGCGGCTGCTGTCGCGGATTTCCGGCGGCTTCATGATCGGCGGCGGCGTCTGGCTCGCGCTCAGCCGGGCGAAGTGAGGCGCGGACTTTCCCTCGTTCCGGGGACGTTCGGCCGACGAAGCGGTCCAACGACCGAGTGCTCAGCTCGTCGGGATTGCTTCGCCCTCGGTTCGCAATGACGCAGCGAGGTTTGCGGTCGTGTTGCTATCGCAGCGCCTGCTGTTGCCGTATCGTATCGCCGATCGTGCTCAGCACGCGTGTAAGCCGCTCTGCCCATTCGACCTGGCCGGCCTCGTCGGTGATCTGATCCTGGCGGATTTCGATGCCCGAGGTGATCAAGCCGCGTGCGGTGCCGTGCACCGGGATAGTGTAGTCGGTGCCGTCGGCGACCGCGTAGGGCTGGTTGTCGCCGACCACCAGCTCCGGCTCGCGCCGCAGCTCGGCGAGCAGCAGGGGCGGCAACACGGTGCAGTCCTGATACAGCGTGCCGATGTGCCAGGGCCGCGCCATGCCGTGATACACGGGTGTGAAAGAATGCAGCGCCAGCAGCACGGTCGGCTGGCCGGACAATTGCCGGTCCTCGATCGCCGCCTCGATCCGCTGGTGATACGGATCGAAGATCAGCCGCCGCCGCTCCGCCGCCTGCTCCCGGGTGAGTCCGTCATTGCCGGGAATCGTGGTCGCTTCGCTGACCAGGGGAATGGAGCTCTCCGCGCTCGGGGGGCGGTTGCAGTCGATCACCAGCCGCGAATAGCGCTGCGCAATCAGATGCGCGCCGAGCGCATCGGACACCCGCTCGGCGACGCCGGCGATGCCGACGTCCCAGGCGATGTGCCGCGTCAGTTCGGCTTCCGGCAGTCCCAGGTCGCCCAGCTGCGCCGGAATCCGGCGGCCGTAGTGGTCGCACACCAGCAGGAACGGCGACTGTCCGTTCGGATTGCGCTCGATCACCGGAGGCGCTCCGGAATCGAGGCTGAGGAAAATATCGCGCACGCCGTCCATCACCGAGACCTGCCTATCGACCGTTGTCGTCCGTGCCCCACCGAATCGGTAGCGGATTCGCCGGCGCTGCGTCGAGACGATTGAACTTCGCCGGCACGAACCGTGCATGACAGCCTGCCGATCTTTGCGCTAGCTTCGACCCGGTTTGCTGAAGTTGCGGTGAATGATGTCCGATCGTCTGTTCGTTTATGGCACGCTGATGCGCGGCTACGACCATCCGATGGCAAGGCTGTTGTCGTCGAATGCTGATTTTCTCGGGGCTGCCTCGATCCCGGGCCGGCTGTATCTGGTGCGGCACTATCCGGGTCTGGTGCCGTCGGAGGATCCTGCGGATCTGGTCCACGGCGAACTGTTCCGGCTGCATCGGCCGGACGAGGTGCTGGCGCAGCTCGACGATTACGAAGGCTGCGGGCCGCGCGACAAGCGCGCGGAATACCGGCGCGAGATTGCCCGCGTGACACTGGAAGGCGGCACCGAACTCGACGCGTTCGTGTATTATTTCAATTGGGACGTGGCGCGGCTGCCGCGCATCGGAACGGGGCGCTACCAGCCGGAGGCGTTTTCCGGCTGATCGCGTAGCGCGGCTTTGGTCCTAGCCGGTCAGATGCAGTTCGATCCGCGCATTGGCGGCGAGCGGCAGCAGCGTCAGCCAGTCCGGATCGCCCGGCTCGGTGAGGCAGAAGCTGGGGAAGTCGTAGGCTTCAACGGACGCGGTGGCGATGTCGAGGACATGGCCGCAGTCGTCGCATTTCCAGGAATGGATCTCGTACACACCGTCGACGGCTTCCACGCCGAGCGACGTCATCTGCGCATTGCAATGGGCACAATTAGCCATGGTCTGGCTCCTTATCGTTCGAACGCGGCATTCCTGAAAGGTCGGGAACGACGCGGGTGAGCCCTCTAAGCCTTGGCTGATCGTTCTCCCCCGACTCCCCTGCGTGATGCAGGGTGCGGCAGTTCAATCCCGCTTGCGCGGTGCAGCAATGAGCTGGATCAAACCCGCTCCGCTTGCGAATTGTCGCGGGTTTACAAGGGTATTGCTCATGCCGCAATGCGAAATATTGCGAGGTGATGACACGCGTGTGCAACCGCGTTGGTACACGCAAATACAACTACCGGTTCAGCAGGACGTCGTCTTGCACGCGGCCTTCCGCCTGAACGGACCTTTTTTAACGGCCCGGACCGGTGGATAGCTTGGACAAGTCAGGCCCCTCTATCCCACGCTGAGCTGCAGCCTATATCGATGGTCGGTTGGCGCCGTAGCTGCGCGCCGTTCCTGAAGCCCTTCAACCTCGCGAGCCCATGCGCTTCTCGCCGCAGTTCCTCGACGATCTGAAAGCCCGGCTGTCGGTGTCGGAGGTGGTCGGCCGTCGCGTCAAGCTGAAGAAGGCCGGGCGGGAGTGGAAGGGGCTGTCGCCGTTCCAGCAGGAGAAGACGCCGTCATTCTTCGTCAATGACGAGAAACAGGCGTGGTTCGACTTCTCCTCGGGCAAGAATGGCTCGATCTTCGATTTCGTGATGCTGACCGAGGGCGTCGACTTCCCCGAAGCGGTCGAGCGGCTGGCGGCGATGGCCGGCGTTGCGCTGCCGGTGCAGACGCAGGAATCCGCGCGCCAGGAGCTGCGCCGCAAATCGCTGTACGACGTGATGGAGCTGGCGGCTAATTACTTCGCCGACAATCTCGCCTCGCGCGCCGGCGCCCGCGCCCGCGGCTATCTGGCCGACCGCGCGATTCTGCCGGGCACACAGGTCAAGTTCCGGCTCGGATATGCGTCGAACGAGCGCTTTGCGCTGAAGGAGCATCTCGGCAAGCACGGCGTGCCGGTGGCCGACATGATCGAAGCGGGACTGTTGTCGGCGGGCCCTGATATTCCGGTGCCGTTCGACAGGTTCCGCGACCGGGTGATGTTTCCGATTCTGGATCTGCGCGGCCGGGTGATCGCGTTCGGCGGCCGCGCGCTGGAGAAGGATGTCGCAGCGAAGTATCTGAACTCGCCCGAGACGCCGCTGTTTCACAAGGGCGACAACCTCTACAACCACGCGCCCGCGCGCAAAGCCGCGCATGAAGGCGGTTCGGTGATCGTGGTCGAAGGCTATGTCGACGTCATCGCGCTGGTCACGGTTGGTTTCCCCGCAACCGTCGCGCCGCTCGGCACCGCGCTGACCGAGGCGCAGCTTCAGCACCTCTGGAAAATGGCCGACGAGCCGATCCTGTGCTTCGACGGCGACCGCGCCGGCCAGAAGGCGGCGTATCGCGCCGCCGATCTGGCGCTGCCGCATCTGAAGCCCGGCAAGAGCCTGCGCTTTGCGCTGCTCCCCGAAGGACAGGATCCCGACGATCTCGCCCGCGCCGGCGGCCGGCTCGCGGTCGACGAAGTGATCAGCGCGGCACGGCCGCTCGCCGACATGCTGTGGGCGCGCGAGGCCGAAGGCGGGATGTTCGCCACCCCGGAGCGGCGCGCCGCGCTGGAGGCGCGGATCAACGAGCTGTCGAACGGCATCCGCGACGAGATCGTGCGCCGGCACTATCGCCAGGATCTCACCGACCGTCTGCGCGCGGCGTTCGCGCCCGCGGGCGGCTATGGCGGATTCGGTGGCGGCTTCCGCGGTGGCGGCGGCGGTGATTCGGGGCGGCGGTTCGCCCCGCGCGGCGGTTTTCCACAGGGGGGCGGCCGATTTGCCCCGCGCGGGCGTCCGGGACAACCGGCGCCAACGCTCGGCCGGGGCCCCTACCAGATTGCCAGCCCGGACCTGATTTCGAGCCCGATCATGCGCGGCCAGCGCTCGGCGATGTCGCGCCGCGAGGCCTTGATCCTGATCTCGCTGCTCAATCATCCCTGGTTGCTCGACGACCATCTGGAGGAAATCGCCGCGCTGGAATTCGCCCATCCGGAGGCGCACCGGCTGCGGGCGGCGATCATCGCCGCCTTCGCCCAGCATCACCACCGCGGCGACGATCCGGCCGGTCAGGCCGAAAAGCTCCGCGCAGATTTGGTTAAGGCAGGCTTATCCGAGCAATTGCAAAGGGTTGAGCGGGCGATCACGACCTCGGCGGTGTGGGCGGTCGGTCCTGCGGCGGCGCGCGAGGACGTCCTTTCGACGTGGCAGCAACTCGTTGCCTTGCATCGACAATCCCACTCCTTACTTAGGGAATTGAAGGATGCCGAGCTGGCCTTGGGTGACGACGGCAGCGAGGCGAACATGCAGTGGCTGAACGACGTCAAGGCGCGCCTGGCGCAGGTCGAGGGCACCGAGGCGCTGATCGAGGGATTCGGCGAATCCTCCGGCCGGTTCCAGCGCAGCGTGTGAGACGGTCGCGCGAGGCCCGGGACGGTGGAACGAGTCGAAAAGACTCGCCAATCCCGGGAATTGGCTGCAAAAACAGGGTTAGTAAGGGCTTAACGCCATTCCGGTAGAAGGCCTTCGGGCGACCAATTTGGGTGACCAGCGACGGGATCGTGTAGGGGTGGCGCAGGTGGGCGCCGCCCTTTGTGCGTCTCTCCCGATCAGGCAAGTTTTCATGGCGGCGCGGTGACGCCTCGTCCGTGAGCGCGTTCAGGAGCAGTGGATGGCCAGCAAGGCAAAGACGGTTCAGGTGCAGGACAAGGACAAGGACGACAAGGTGGACGCGCCGGAGAAGGACTCCGTCGACGCTCCCTCGCCGCTCCTCGACCTGTCGGACGCGGCCGTCAAGAAGATGATCAAGCAGGCCAAGAAGCGCGGCTTCGTCACCTTCGATCAGCTCAACGAAGTGCTGCCCTCCGACACCACGTCGCCGGAGCAGATCGAAGACATCATGTCGATGCTGTCCGACATGGGCATCAATGTGTCCGAGGCGGAAGACACCGAGGCCGAAGAGGAAGAGGCCAAGGAAGAGGCCGACGAGGAGCTCGACAACGATCTGGTCGAAGTCACCGCCAAGGCCGTCACCGAGACCAAGAAGTCCGAGCCCGGCGAGCGCACCGACGATCCCGTCCGCATGTATCTGCGCGAGATGGGCACTGTCGAACTGCTGTCGCGCGAGGGCGAAATCGCGATCGCCAAGCGGATCGAAGCCGGCCGCGAGGCGATGATCGCCGGTCTGTGCGAAAGCCCGCTGACCTTCCAGGCGATCATCATCTGGCGCGACGAACTCAACGAAGGAAAGATCTTCCTTCGCGACATCATCGATCTTGAAGCAACTTACGCCGGCCCGGAAGGCAAGAACAACATCGGCGATTCCGGTGAGGAAGCCGCGGCTGAAGGCGAGGGCGGTGCGCCCGCGCACGTCGCGCCGCCGGCGGCTCCGCCGTCCGCGACCCCGTTCCGTCCGGCGCAGCAGCGCGGCGCCGCGCCGGCTGAAGGCGAGGGCGAAGGCGCGCCCGAGGGCGACGGCGACGACGACGAGTTCGAGAACCAGATGTCGCTCGCCGCGATCGAGGCCGAGCTCAAGCCGAAGGTGGTCGAGACCTTCGACAAGATCGCCGACAACTATAAGAAGCTGCGCAAGCTGCAGGAGCAGGACATTGCCAACCAGCTGCAGAACGAGCAGCTGTCGCCGTCGCAGGAGCGCAAGTACAAGAAGCTGAAGGACGAGATCATCGTCGAGGTGAAGTCGCTGCGCCTCAATCAGGCCCGTATCGACAGCCTGGTCGAGCAGCTCTACGACATCAACAAGAAGCTGGTGTCGTTCGAGAGCCGCCTGATGCGGCTCGCCGACAGCCACGGCGTCGCCCGCGACGACTTCCTGCGCAACTATCAGGGCTCGGAGCTCGATCCGCGCTGGCTCAACCGGGTGTCGAAGCTCTCGGCCAAAGGCTGGAAGAACTTCGTCCACCACGAGAAGGACCGGATCAAGGACCTGCGCCAGGAAGTGCAGTCGATGGCGGCGCTCACCGGTCTCGAGATCGGCGAATTCCGCAAGATCGTCCACTCGGTGCAGAAGGGCGAGCGCGAAGCCCGTCAGGCCAAGAAGGAAATGGTCGAGGCCAACCTCCGCCTCGTGATCTCGATCGCCAAGAAGTACACCAACCGCGGCCTGCAGTTCCTCGATCTCATTCAGGAAGGCAACATCGGCCTGATGAAGGCGGTCGACAAGTTCGAGTATCGCCGCGGCTACAAGTTCTCGACCTACGCCACCTGGTGGATCCGGCAGGCGATCACCCGCAGTATCGCCGACCAGGCCCGCACCATCCGCATCCCGGTGCACATGATCGAGACGATCAACAAGATCGTCCGCACCTCGCGGCAGATGCTCAACGAGATCGGCCGCGAGCCGACTCCCGAGGAGCTGGCCGAAAAGCTCGGCATGCCGCTGGAGAAGGTCCGCAAGGTCCTGAAGATCGCCAAGGAGCCGCTGTCGCTCGAAACCCCGGTGGGTGACGAAGAGGACAGCCATCTCGGCGACTTCATCGAGGACAAGAACGCGGTGCTGCCGATCGATGCCGCGATCCAGTCGAACCTGCGCGAGACCACCACGCGCGTGCTCGCCTCGCTGACCCCGCGCGAAGAACGCGTGCTGCGCATGCGCTTCGGCATCGGCATGAACACCGACCACACGCTGGAAGAAGTCGGCCAGCAGTTCTCGGTGACCCGCGAACGCATCCGCCAGATCGAAGCCAAAGCGCTGCGGAAGTTGAAGCACCCGTCGCGCAGCCGGAAGCTGCGGTCGTTCCTCGATAACTAAGACAAATGGCCGTCATGGCCGGGCTCGTCCCGGCCATCCACGTCTTTGGAGTTGCGACGTTTGAGAACGTGGATGCCCGGCACGAGGCCGGGCATCACCATCGACACGAGGCGACGATGTCGAAACCGGTCATCTTCACCGTGTCCGCCGTTTGGGACGCCGACGCAGGCGTCTGGAGCGGACATTGCGACGACATCCCGGCAGCGGCCGATGCGCCGACGCTCGACGCGTTGCTGGCCAAGATCGAAGCCATGACGCTGGACCTGTTGCCGGACAATCATCCCGGCGTCGATCCGGCGTCGGTGTTTTTGCAGATCACCGCTTTGCGTGAAGCGATCCCGGCGGCCTGATGGCGCCGCAGTTTGACCGCGAATTGAGAGACCTGCTGCGGGCAGCCGGCTGCACGCTGGTTCGCCAGGGCAAGGGAAGCCACGAGATCTGGCACAGCCCGCTCACGGATCGCAACTTCGCCGTTCCGGTCGGCATTCCGAGCCGTCACACCGCGAACGCCATCCTGCGTCAGGCCGGGTTGCCGAAAGCCTTTTGAACGGCGAGAGCAGATGCGTAAGCGCCGTAGGGGGGAGGCGCAGCCGTAACCCACCATCTGCACAAGTAGCGTAGGGTGCCTTCGGCTTATGTGTCCTACGGGGCTGCTATTCCGCCGCGCCCGCGTAGCGCGCAATCTTGATATCGCCGGCGCGCTTGCGCGCCTCGGCGATATCAAAGCTGTTCTGCATGCGCATCAGAGTGTCCATCGACACGCCGAACGCCTTTTCGATGCGGAGCGCCATCTCGGACGACAGCGAGGCGCGCTCGTTCAGAACCGCGGACAGCGCCGGCCGGGTGACGCCCAAGACCTTCGCGGCTTCGGTGACGGACAGCCGGAGCGGTTCGATGATCTCGTGCTTCACGAAGCTGCCGGGGTGTGCCGGGCTTTTCATGCGCAGGTCGGTCTTTGTTCGCGTCGTCGGTCTCATCAAAGCGTCCTAATGGTAGTCCTCGTAGTCGAGATCGATGATCTCGATCCCATCCTTGTCGATCTGGAAGGTTAGCCGCCAGTTCTTGGTGACGAACAGACTCCATGTCCCCTTGCGATCCCCGGTCAGCCTGTGCGCCTTCCAGCTCGGGACTGTTCGGAGTTCGTCCTCCCGCTCCATGGCCTGCAGAAAAGAAATCATACGGAAGCTTGTCCGCGATGGCCGCTTGAATCCAGCCGGCGTGATCCGGCGGCGATCGATGATCGACACGATCGGCACTCAGCGTGAACCATTAGTGAAGCATTCAGATCTGAATTGTATGTGGTTTATCAGGCGCAGCCGCGTTCGGCGGTCGCTCGGAACGGCGGCTTGTTTCGGCGGAGATGACACCAAGCCCGATGCGCTTTCTCTGGAATCAGATTGCCACCAGCCTCAAGACGCGGTTTCTGGTCGTCACCGTCTGCGTGTTCGGGCTGGTCGCCGTGCCGGCCTATGTGGCGTTCGAATTCCTGACCCGGAAGACCGTGGTGGCGCTCGGCACGTTGTTCGCCGAGAAGCAGGTGCTGTTCGACCGCTACCGCGGCCTCGAGGCGCTGATCCGGGAGGTCTCGCTGGCCGAGACGGTCGCCCGGTCGCCGGCGGTGCGCGACTGGGCCCGCGACGAGGCCGATCCCGACAAGGCCAAGCGCGGGCTGGCCGAGCTCGAGCACTACCGGCTGTCGTTTCACGACAAGAGCTATTTCTTCGTCGTCGACCAGTCCGGCAATTATTACTTCAACGATGCCCAGAACAGCCACGACGGCAGCCAGCTGCGCTATCAGGTGAGGCGCGATAATCCGCGCGACGGCTGGTATTTCAAGACGATCGCGGCCGGTCAGGGCTGCCAGCTCAATGTCGATCGCGACGACAACCTCGCCGTCACCAAGGTCTGGATCAACTGCGTCATCAGCGAGCAGGGCCGGATTCTCGGCGTGATCGGCACCGGCGTCGACCTCAGCGAATTCATCCGCGAGGTGGTGGCGCTGCCGCAGACCGGCGTCACCAGCATGTTCGTCGATCGTGCCGGCGCCATCCAGGCGCATCGCGATCCGGGGATGGTCGATTTCCACAGCCTCACCAAGGACACCAAGACCAAGAAGACGATCTTCCAGCAGGTCGACAGTCCCGCCGACGCCGCTGAACTCGCCGCGATGATGCAGCGCGTCTCCGCCGGTCCCGCGGCGGTGGAATCGCGCTTCATGAACATCGGGGGGCGCGAGGTCCTGGTCGGCGTCGGCTATCTCGACCAACTCGGCTGGTTCAACGTGACGCTGATGGACATCGACGCCATCATCGATCGCCGCTTGTTCACCCCGATCGCGCTGTTGCTGATCGTGATGATGACGGCGGCGGTCGCGCTCGTCACCATCCTGTTCCGTCGGGTGGTGCTCGATCGGCTCGCCACCGTCGAGGCCGCCGCGCGGCGGGTCGAAGACGGCGACTTCGACAATATCGTCGTCGACCAGGGCAGGGACGAGATCGGCCGACTGTCGCGCACCTTGTCGGGCATGGCGCTCGCCGTGCGCGACCACACCCGTGTGCTCGAGGATCTGGTCGATGAGCGAACCGAGAAGCTGCGGCGTCTCGCCAATGTCGATCTCTTGACCGGGATCCCCAACCGGCGCGGGTTCACCCAGGTGTTCGAGCAATGGCTGGCGCAGTCGCCGTTGGCGCCGCGGTCGGGCGGGCTGCTGCTGATCGATCTCGACAACTTCAAGGACGTCAATGACGTGTTCGGCCATCTGGCCGGCGATCGCCTGCTGTGCGAAACCGCGCGGCGGCTGACGCCGCTGCTTACCGAGCGGGACACCTGCGCGCGCTGGGGCGGCGACGAGTTCGTGGTGCTGGTCGAGGATCGCGATGCGGACGGCCTGCGAGAGCTGTGCGCCCGCATGGTCGACGCGATGAACGCCGCGCCGATCCGCTCCGACGATGGGCAGGACATCACGCTGACGGTCTCGATCGGCGCCTGCCGGGTGGGCTCGGGCAGCTCGATCGACGCCGCTTTTGCGGAGGCCGATGCGGCGCTCTACGCCGCCAAGCGCGCCGGCCGCGATCGGTTCGTGCTGTTCGACGCTGGCGCCGGGTCAGCGCTCGGCGAAGTGGTGACGGCGCAGGCCTGAGACGGCGTGCGCCTCAGAGCCCGACCGGAAAAGCGCGCAGTGAAATCAAGCACTTTCGTCCAAGCCGTCATGCCCGGCCTCGTGCCGGGCATCCACGCCTTGCAGCGAACGCAGCAAGAAAGGCGTGGATGGCCGGGACAAGCCCGGCCATGACGAAACTCATCGTTAATTGAATGGCTTATCAAAGCCTTTCAATTGGCTGCCCGCATTTCCGGTCAGGCTCTCAACAAGACGCTCGCGCCGTGGCTTGTTACTTCCCCTCGACGAACGCTCGGAAGCGGTCGGCCCAGGCCGGGTGCCAGCGCGACAGCGCGGGGCGGTTGTCGATGATGTCGCCGGCGGCCCAGGCGATGCGGCGTTCGTCGAGGCTGCGGGGGACGTCGTTGTCCGGGCAGAGGATGTAGAAGTCACCGTCCTCGAGCCGCGCCAGCATGAAGTCGACGGTCTGCTCGGCGGTCCAGGCGCCGGCCGGCTTCTCGCTCCGGCCGCGCGCGGTCAGCGCGGTGAAGACGAAACCGGGGATGAGCAGATGCGCCGTCACTGCGCAGCCCTCGGTGGTGCGCAGCTCATGCGCCAGCGCTTCGGTGTAGGCCTTCACGCCGGCCTTCGAGACATTGTAGGCCGGATTGCCCGGCGGCGTGGTGATGCCCTGCTTGGAGCCGGTGTTGATGATCCGGCCGGGCTTGCCGCGCGCGATCATGTCCGGCGCGAAGATTTGCGAGCCGTGGATCACGCCCCACAGATTGACGGCCAGGATGCGCTCATAGGCCTCGCGCGGGCCGAGCGCGGTGCTCGGCGGCTCGATGCCGGCATTGTTCATTACCACGTCGACGCCGCCGAACCGCGCGGTGACGGCGGCGCGCAGCGCCTCGAGCTGGTCGGGGTCGGAAACGTCGGTATCCTTGGACAGCACGTCATCGGCGCCGCCGCCTGCGACATGCGCCAGCAGCTCGCCGGCGCGGGCGAGATGATCGGCGTTCAGATCCGCGATCGCCACCTTCATGCCGGCCTGCAGAAACCGCTTGGCGGCCGCAAAGCCGATGCCCGATGCGCCGCCAGTGACCACGGCGACCTGATCCTTGGCGATAGCGGGATGCGGCATGGCGGTCTCCTCGACGCGGATGGCGATGCCCGGGAGATAGGCGCAGGGGCCGAGGACGCAAGCCGAGGAGACAGGCGGACTTTCATCGTCAATGCGAGCGCAGCCAAGCCATCCAGCGGTGCCGTGCACCTGGCTTTGGATTGCTTCGTCGCTGCGCGCCTCGCAATGACGGGGGAGAGCGCGAGGTGAGATCGTTACCGCTTCTGCACGAACACCGTGCCGGCCGAGTAGCCGGCGCCGAACGAGCAGATCAGGCCGAGGTCGCCGGACGCCATGCCGTCCTGATGCTTGTGGAAGGCGATGATCGAGCCGGCCGACGAGGTGTTGGCGTAGTCGTCGAGAATGATGACATTCTCGTCGCGCGTCGGATCGCGGCCCAGCACCTTGCGGCCGATGATCTCGTTCATGTTGATGTTGGCCTGGTGCAGCCACATCCGCTTCAGGCTGTGCGGATCGATGCCGATCTCGCGGGCGTGCTCGATGATCATCTCCGAGACCAGCGGCACCACTTCCTTGAACACCTTGCGGCCCTGCTGCACGAACAGCTTGTCGACATTGTCGCGGCCTTCCGGCCAGGCGCGGTTGAGGAAGCCGGCGTTGTTGCGGATGTTGTTGGAGAACTGCGTCTTCAGCCTGGTACCGAGGATCGACCAGCCACCTTGCGCATCGTCGGCGCGCTCGACGATCGCCGCGGTGGCGACGTCGCCGAAGATGAAGTGACTGTCGCGGTCGCGGAAGTTGAGATGGCCGGAGCAGATCTCCGGATTGACCATCAGCACCGCATCGACCGAGCCGCCGCCGACGAAATCCGCCGCGGTCTTCAGCCCGAAGGTTGCCGACGAGCAGGCGACGTTCATGTCGAACGCGAAGCCGCCAAGGCCCAGCGCGTTCTGCACCTCGATCGCCATCGCCGGATAAGCGCGCTGCATGTTGGAGCAGGCGCACAGCACCGCGCCGATGCGCTCGCGCGGCTTGCCCCAGCGTTCGATCGCCTGTTCGGCCGCGGTCACCGCCATCTCGGCGAGAATCGACAATTCGTCGTTGGAGCGCTCCGGAATGATCGGGCGCATCACGTCCGGATCGACGATGCCGGGCTTGGCCACCACGTAGCGCGACTTGATGCCCGAAGCCTTCTCGATGAATTCGGACGACGACGGCTGCAGCGGCTCGATTTCGCCGGCTTCGATCCGCGCTTTGTTCGCCGCGTTGAAGTTCGCCACATAGGTGTTGAACGCCTCCACCAGCTCGGCATTGGAAACGCTGTCGGGCGGAGTGTAGAGGCCGGTCGCGGCAATGACGGCAGGGCGCACGGAAAGCTCCAGGCTCAGTGGCTGAGTGAGAGGACCGCCGGCCAAGCGATCCGCCGCGCCCTGCCGGTATCCGACGCCGTTTCGGCCGCGTCTGCTTTGACGCCGGACAAAAGGCGGAACGCGGCCACATCGTCCGTTGGTCGGGAGCGGGGAGGCCGGCGGGCGGGGCGCGCGGGCATCTCGGCCGGCACGGGCGAAAGCGGTATGAAACGCCGCGCGGCGAAACACAAGCGCGATCGCAAAAGGTGTGGCGGCCGGCGCAGATCGGGGCCAAATTCCGCGCCGAGGATCATGGTCATGGACGCACCCCACGGACATCTGCTGCACCCGCTGCCGCCCGCCGGCCCTGACGAAGTGCTGGACACCCTGCTGGCGCGCGGCGGCATCCGCGTCGAGCGTATCGTCTCGTTCGGCCAGTCGAGCCCGGACGGATTCTGGTATGATCAGAACGAGGATGAATTCGTCGTGCTGCTGTCGGGCTCTGCCGTGCTGCGGTTCGAAGACGGCGACCGCAGCCTCGACCTCACTCCCGGCACCTGGGTCGACATCCCGGCGCACTGCCGCCACCGCGTCGAAGCCACCGCGACCGATCAGCCGAGCGTGTGGCTGACGATGTTCTGGCCGGCGGCGGCGAAGTAACCTGCTTCCGCGATGGCGCTTGGGGCGTGCACCGCCGACCACGAACCACCACCCCGATCGTCGGCATCGTTCGCGTGATAGGCGCCGAGGCAAGGCCGGCGACGAGGTGACTTGCGTCCGCGGCAATCACGGCCGAGGCGTGATTTTGGTGACCTTCGTGTCTTGTTCCCCGCGGAACGATCGCTCTCGCACCCGATTACTCAGCGGGGCGTTCAGAACAGCATGGAGAGCAATCATGGCAGGCCAACTCGATGGCAAGCGCGTCGCTATTCTCGCCACCAACGGTTTCGAACAGTCGGAACTCGAAACCCCGCGCGACAAGCTGAAGGCGGCCGGCGCGCAGGTCGATATCGTGTCGCCGGAGCAGGGCGAGATCAAAGGCTGGGATCTGAAGGATTGGGGCCGGCCGGTGAAGGTCGACAAGCAACTCGGCTCGGTGAAGGCCGACGACTACGACGCGATCGTGCTGCCGGGCGGGCAGATCAATCCGGATCTGCTGCGCGTCGATCGGAACGCGCTGAAGCTGATCAAGGCGTTCTACGACGCCGGCAAGCCGGTGGCGGCGGTGTGCCACGCGCCGTGGCTGCTGATTGAAACCGGCATCGCCAAGGGCAAGCGGATGACGTCGTATCACTCGATCAAGCAGGACGTGATCAACGCCGGCGCGCAGTGGGAGGATTCCGCCGTCGTCACCGACAACGGCCTGATCACCTCGCGAAATCCGGGCGACCTCGAGGCGTTCTCCGCCAAGATCGTGGAGGAGATCCGCGAGGGCAAGCATCAGCGCCGCGCGGCCTGAGCCGCAGGCGCGGGTCGCGCGGCGGCCTCAGCCGCCGTTTCGCCATTGTGATCCGCGACAGTTTCAGGATGCGAACAACGACCGCGCCGGTGGTTCACCGGCGCGGTTTTGATGCGAGAGGAGCCGCGATGGTGCGGACGATGCGTGTGAAGTGCAGCGGCGCCGGATGTCGCCGCGGGGCGCACACTCAGATGTTGCGCCGCCGCCGCATCGGCCGGGCGCTGTGGTCGGCGCGCACCGGGATCGGCTCGGCGCCGGAGATCAGCTCGATCGGCAGCGCCAGCTTTTTGCCGCCGTTGTCGCCGCCGCGCAGATCGGTGCCCATCGCCATGATGGCCGAGCCCATCGCGGCCGAGCCGAAAGTGACGACGAAGCCGAACAGCAGCAGGCCGAGCGCGGTGCCGGGCGAGTCGTCGGCGAAGATCAGGTCGCGCAGATGGCCGGGATTGAGATACAGCAGCCCGCCGAGCAGCAGTGCGGCGATCATCACGCCGATTGCCAGATTGATCGCCAGCAGGCGAAACAGCGGTTGGCCCAGCAAGGCACTCCGGCGCGGCATGGTGTCGATCCCTTCAGTGGCGATATCCCGCCGGCGTCGCCTGCGGGCTTGGATTCGAAGCCGAAAGATACCCCAAGATATGACGCTGTTGAGCCCGCCTCGCAACCGCAAGCACGAAATGGTAGATTCGCGCGATTGTCATAGCAATACGCGTCAATACGCATTCGGTTTCGGTTTCGGTTTCGGTTTCGGTTTCGGTTTCGCTGCTCGCCCGTTCCTGCTTCCCTTATTTGCTCTGTGAGGAGACACGATTCAGATGTCGAAGCTGCGCCTTGCTTTCGTCACTTGCGCCCTCGCCGGCGCGCTGTTGTCCGCGGCGCCGGCCGAGGCGGCCCGCTGCGGCGGTGATTTCAACACGTTTGTCTCCAGCATTTCGGCCGAGGCCGCACAGGCAGGCATTTCGCAGAGCGTGATTTCCCAGGCGCTCGGCGGCGTCACGCCGGATCCTGCGGTGCTGGCATTCGACCGCCGCCAGCGCGGCACCTTCAACAAAACTTTCGAGCAGTATGTGGCGACGCGGGTCGGGCCGGGCCGGATCAAGACCGGTCGCGCGATGCTGATGCGTCATGCGTCGCTGCTGTCGCGGATCGAGCGGCAGTTCGGCGTGCCGCCGCAGATCGTGGTGGCGATCTGGGGGCTGGAATCGGATTTCGGCAAGGGTGACATGGGCAAATTGCCGGTATTCCGCGTGCTGGCGACGATGGCGCACGACTGCCGTCGCACCGAGCTGTTCCAGGGCGAGCTCTTGGCAGCGTTGCAGATTGTGCAGCGCGGCGACCTCACCTTGCGCGACATGGTCGGCGCCTATGCGGGAGAGCTCGGCCAGACCCAGTTCCTGCCGTCGTCCTACATCAAATACGGCGTCGATTTCGACGGCAACGGCCACGTCGATCTGCGCCACAGCGTGCCGGACGTGCTGGCCTCGACCGCCAACCTGCTCAAGACCGCGGGCTGGAAGGCCGGCGGTTCCTACGAGGAGGGAACGGCGAATTTCGAGGCGATGCGCGAGTGGAACCGGGCGCTGGTGTATCGCAAGACGATTGCTTACTTCGCCGACAGGCTGGTCGAGCCGTGAGCGTTCTCGCGCTGTCCTGAGCGGTCGCCGACGATCGTTACATCGCGGTCGCCGGCGTCGAGGTGGTCGGCCGGACCAGCTTGTTGATCTGGTCGAGCGTGAAGCTCTGGCCGCCGATCGACAGCTTCGGCGGGGTCTGGGTCAGGTCCACGGAGTCGATCGTGCCGTAGATCTGGGTGGAGACGGTGGCGGTCTGGCCCGACGCATCGGTGGCGACGATCGACAGCTTGTAGTTGCCGTCCGGCCATTGCGTGCCGTCGTTGCCGCGGCCGTCCCAGGCGAACGCCTGATCGTTGCCGGCGTTGATGGTGAACTTGCCCGAATACACCGTCTGTCCGGTGTCGCTCTCGATCGAGACCTGCGCCGTCACCGGCTTGTCGGTCGACAGCGACCACGTCGCCTTGCTGTCGGTCAACTGCGTCTTGCTGCCGTCGACGACGGCGCTGGCGCCGATGAAGTTGAGCGCCTGCGTCGCCTGCGCGGTGGTCTGCAGCTCCACCAGCGAGCTCAGCGATTCGTTGGACTTGAGCTGCTGTTCGATGCCGGCGAACTGCACGAGCTGCTGGGTGAACTGGTTGGTGTCCAGCGGATCCATCGGGTTCTGGTTCTTGAGCTGCGTCGTCAGCAGCGTCAGGAAGGTCTGGAAGTTGTCGGCGATCCCCGGCGTCGAGCTGGTCTTCGACTTCGCGCTCTCCGCGGAATAGTTCGCGTTCGGCGCCGAGTACGGCGTAGTCGCGGTTGAGTAATCGACGGACATGCGTGTTGCTCCTCAGATCCGGATATCGACGCCGCCGCTCGCACCGAGCATGCGGCCGTAGCCGCGGCCGGCGACGGCCGCGGGCGGCGTATCATCCTGGCTGACCACCAGTCGTTGCGGCTGTCGGCCGCCGTCCTGCTGCTGACCCTGCTGCCCGGACGACGACTGGTCGCGCAGGCTGAATTGCAGCCCGCCATTGCCGGTCTTCAGGCCGGCATCGTCGAGCGCGCGCTGCAACTGGGTCTGGTCCTGCCGCAGCATCTGCAACGTCTCGGGCTTCTCCACGGTTAAATGCGACGTCACCTGACCATGGCGGTCGACATCGATCCGGACGTCGATGCGGCCGAGTTCGGCCGGGTCGAGCCGGATGTCGAAGCGGGTGGCGCCGCCGCGGGCGCGCGCCGCGATTTCCACGGCGAGGCCGTCGACCGGCACCGGCATATTGCTCGCCGGGTTCGCGGTGAGCTGCTGGGCCCCCGCGGCGGTCGTGCCGGCGGTGGTAAGGGTCGGTTGCAGATGCGGCATCACCGCGAGAGGCGTCGGCGGCTGGCTGTTGCTGCCGACATTGGCCTGGGCCTGCGGCAGTGCCGCCTCGGCGCCGAGCGGCGAGGCGGCTGGCTTCTGGCCGCCATCCTTGCCTTCGCCGCCGTCGGCGAGCGTGTGGGCGGCCTGGGAGACGGCGTGCGGCCGGGTTTCGGCCGTTGCCGCAGCGGCCTGCGGCTGCATCGCCGCGGCCGAGGCGTTTGCGGTCGCGGTCTGGACGGCCGCACCGTCGCCGGTCTTCGCCTCGGCCTTTCCATCGGTCTTGGCGTTGGCGTCGGTCTTGGTGCCGGCCTTCGGCGCATTGGCCGCATTGGCCTGCGCGGCGAGCGCCGCGAGTTTCGGATCGGTCGCGATACCGGTCGAAGCTGTCTCCGCGGTCGCGGTCTGAGCGGTGCCTTCGACCGGCTTCGTGACAGTTGCGGTCTCGGCCGCCGCCTTGGCCTTGAGCGCCGCCGCGGCCGCGAGCGCTGCCGGCGTGCCACCGGATGCAGCGGCCGCATCGGTGGCGGTCGCATCGGCCGTCGTGATCTCGACCTTCGGCGCGATCAGCGCGGTGGCGTCCGCCGTGATCGTGACGGTCACGGCGGCATCCTCGGCCTTGGTCTGGTCGGTGCCCGTCGCGTCCGCGCTGGCCTTGCCATCGCTGGATGCGCCACCATCGGAGGATCTGGTGCCGTCGTCCTTGTCGGTTCTGGTCTTGCTGGATTTGTCGGCTCTGCCGGCATCGTCCGCCTTGGCACCCGAGGTCGTCGGTTCAGAGGACGAGGATGCGTCTTCGGCACGCCGGGAGCTCTGGTCGGCGTCGCGGCTGCGGCTGCGATCTGGCGCTTCGCTCCGCTCGGCGCGGGGGCTATGGCTGGTGCTGCGGTCGTCCGCCGCGCTGCTCGACGAACGCGAGTCCGATTTCGCGGGTGCCGCCGTAGCCTTGTCATAGGCGGCGGTATTGCTGTCGACGAGCGCGGCGAAATCCTTGGTGTGCGACGACCGCTCCTGACGCGCCGACGTGCGGGACGACGGGGAGGCGGTGCTGGCTGCGACGTCCGGCGATACGTTGACCACGGCAATCTCTCTTACGCTTCAGTCCGGAACTTCTTCAGCAAGGACCGGGCCAAACCGAAAGTGTAGGTAAAACAAACGGATGCGGGGATGCTCGGGGTGCCGGTACCAGCCGCCGACACGCTATTTCTGCCGCGGCGGCAGAATTTGCCGCGGGTCCGGCCCGCAAAACCGGGCCGCTGCGATTGCGCCTCCGGAAGGCGGCCTATATTAAAAGCCTGCATCACCGAAGTTTGCGGAATTGGCCCTGCCGCTTCCGGACAATGCGGAAGGATGACCGCGTGGCTTACGCCGGTCGCAGCTCATGACCGAACCAATGCTCAACAGTCTGGATCTCGAAGGCCGGCCGCAGGACACCCGCGTCGTGGTCGCGATGTCCGGCGGGGTGGATTCCTCGGCGACCGCAGCGCTGCTCAAAGCGCAGGGCTACGACGTCGTCGGCATCACGCTGCAACTCTACGATCATGGCGCGGCGATCCATCGCAAGGGCGCCTGCTGTGCCGGCCAGGACATCCACGACGCCCGCGCGGTCGCCGAGCGGATCGGCATTCCGCATTACGTGCTCGACTACGAGAGCCGGTTTCGCGAGTCGGTGATCGACAGCTTTGCCGACAGCTACGCCTCCGGCGAGACGCCGGTGCCGTGCATCGAGTGCAACCGCTCGGTCAAGTTCCGCGACCTCTTGGCCACCGCGCGCGAACTCGGCGCCTCGGCGCTGGCGACCGGTCACTACGTGTCGTCGCGGCGGCTCGAGAACGGATCGCGGGCGCTGGTCTGCGCCGCTGATCGCGACCGCGACCAGAGTTATTTCCTGTTCGCCACCACCCGCGAGCAGCTTCAATTCTTGCGCTTCCCGCTCGGCGACATGACCAAGCCGCAGACCCGCGAGCTGGCGCGGCAGTTCGGCCTGTCGGTCGCCGACAAGCACGACAGCCAGGACATCTGCTTCGTGCCGACCGGGCGCTACACCGACGTGGTCGAGCGGCTGAAGCCGAACGCGATGGAGCCGGGCGACATCGTCGATATCGACGGCCGCGTGCTCGGCCAGCATCCCGGTATCGTGCATTTCACCGTCGGCCAGCGCCGCGGCCTCGGCATCGCGTCGCGCGCGCCGCTGTATGTGCTGCGGCTGGATGCGGCGCGGCGTCAGGTCGTGGTCGGCCCGCGCGAAGCGCTGCTGATGGACCGGATCGTGCTGCGCGACGTCAACTGGATTGGCGACGGCGCGCTCGACGACGTGGTCGGCGACGGACTCGAACTGTTCGTCCGTGTTCGCTCGACGCGGGAGCCGCAGCCGGCCTGGCTGCGCGCCGCGAACGGCGGCTACGAGGTCGAACTCGTGGTCGGCGAGGAGGGCGTGTCGCCGGGCCAGGCCTGCGTGTTCTACGACGCGGCCGAGGGGCAGGCGCGCGTGCTCGGCGGTGGCTTCATCAAGAGCGCCGCGCCGCGCCGGTTCGAAGGCGGGCGCGAGCAAATCGAGGCGCCGGCGCTGGCCGCCGCGCGCGGCTGAAGGATTTTCGGGGCAGGGTATGGCGAACGACATCGATCGCGCGGGCGTGGCGAAAGCCTATGCGCGCTGGGCGCCGATTTACGATCTGGTTTTCGGCAAAGTGTTCGACAGCGGCCGGCAATCGACCATCGCGGTGGCCGATGCGATCGGCGGGCGGGTGCTCGACGTCGGCGTCGGCACCGGATTGTCGCTGTCGGATTATTCGAAGACTACGCGGCTGTGCGGCGTCGATATCTCCGAGCCGATGCTGCGCAAGGCGCATGAGCGGGTCCGCACGCTGAACCTCACCAATGTCGACGTTCTGGCGGTGATGGACGCCAAGAACCTGGCGTTCCCGGCCGACTTCTTCGACGCCGTGGTGGCGCAATACGTCATTACCGCGGTGCCGGACCCGGAAGCGACGCTGGACGATTTCGTCCGGGTGCTGAAGCCGGGCGGCGAGCTGATCCTGGTCAACCACATCGGCGCCGAGAGCGGGCCGCGCAAGCTGTTCGAGCTGGCGTTCTCGCCGATCGCGCGCCGGCTCGGCTGGCGGCCGGAGTTCCCGTGGGCGCGGCTAGTGAACTGGGCAGCGCGCCACGGCGGGGTGGAGCTGGCAGAGCGCCGGCCGATGCCGCCGATGGGCCACTTCTCGCTGATCCGCTATCGCAAACTGTGACATCGCCGGAACGTGGCGCCGCGCGCCACGTTGTCCGGGCATGATGTCGAAACTCTCACTCGCTCTGAGTTGCTTGGTACTGGCGTCGACCCCGGCGTCGGCGCAGGCGCCGCCGAAACCGCCAGCCGCCGCCGCTCCGGCGCCGACCGCATGCCCGCCGAATACAGCGACGGTGCATCCGCCGGGCAGCAATGCTCCCGGCGCGACGACCGGCGAAAGCCGTCAGCCGCTGGGCGACAAACTGGCCGAATCCGGCGGTGTGCTGTGCCCTCCGGCAGGTATCGATCCGGAGATTCGGGCACCGACGCCGGACGTCGGCAAGACGCCGGTGATCCCGCCGCCCGGCACACCGGGCGGCGATCCGACCATCCGTCCGAAATAGCCGAACTGGCGGGTTCAGCAGCCGGGCGGGTGTTGCTTGACAGCGCGCCGCGCGGCTCCTTATATGCCGCCCGTTCGCAGGGCTTGCTTCGCAAGGCCGATTGCGGGCCACCGTGGCGGGGTAGCTCAGCTGGTTAGAGCACGGGAATCATAATCCTGGGGTCGGGGGTTCAAGTCCCTCTCCCGCTACCACAGCCTCCAAGCGGCTATCCGATTTTGGGCGATCGAACCGGCCTCTCTGAAACCTTGGTTTAGTGCGGTGCGCAACCTCAATCGTTGCCGCGTCGCTTGTCGCAATTGGATGAGGCGCCGGCAGCCACGCGCCGTCGTCCTTGCGGGGCGCCGCAGCACTCCGCCCTTTCTTGAGTACGGGATCGTCGATCAGGCGCGGCAGCGGCTGTCCTCCAGAAGAACCCGAACTCGCTCCAAATCTGGGCCGCCGCTGATGCACTGGCGGCGTGGCGGCTTTTTGCGGGCCACCATCCGTCAGTACTCGGACCCGGCCTTGGATTCCTTCGATCCAATTTTTGCCTCGAACCGCGACGATTTCTGTCCCTGCCGTGATACGGCGGGTGTGGCGCTGGATCGCAGAGGTCGCACGGCTCCTGATCGGGCCCCGCGCATGAGGCGAGGCGGATTCAATCGCCGGGCGCCTATGCTAAGCCGCTCCCGCGGAGACCGCGCCATCGGAGGCAATGGGTTGGAATGCGATTCTTCTCGACACTGACGATCGGCGTGGCGGCCGCGGCCGTGATGGCGCTCGCACCCGGCGTAGCGGATGCGCGGGGCTGGGATACCGTGCACCGCTTCGTTCACAAGACCGGCAAATGCGGTTCGGGCAAAGAGGTGCTGGCGTCGCTGTATTCGATCGGCACGCGAACGAGCAGCGGCGAACCGATGAACCGAGACGCCCTGACCGCAGCCTCCCACGAATACCCTCTCGGCACCACCGTGGTCGTCACCAACCCCGCGAACGGGCGGACCTGCAGCATTCGGGTCAACGACCGCGGCCCGTTCGGAAAGCCGCGCGACCTCGGCGTGAAGATCGACTTCACCACCGGCGCGGCACGGTGCCTCGGCATGCGTGAAACGCAGTATGTCTGCCTGCCAGGTGAGGAGCCGATCGAGATTGCCGGGGTGCCGCTCGTGATCGACGGCAACACGGTCGAGATCAGAGGGACGAAGATTCGGCTGCGGGGGATCGACGCGCCGGAAACAGACCAGTTGTGTGTCGACGAGAAGGGCACCGGCTGGACCTGCGGTCTCGCCGCCCGCGACGAACTCGTCAAGCGGTTCGGCGAGAAGCCATGGACCTGCCAGGTCGCCGGTCACGACAAACACGGCAGGTCGCTCGGAAGCTGTGCCGTGAATGCGGAGAGCGTCGAAGAGTGGATGGTGCGGTCCGGATGGGCGATGGCGCTCGTCGGCTCGGCGCGCGTCTATGAGGCTTCCGAAGTCATCGCTCGGGACGCGCAATCCGGCATGTGGTCGGGCGCTTTCATCGCCCCTTCGGATTGGCGGCACCGAACCCGCCAGACCACCATCGTCGGGGCCGCCAACGTGCCGAGCAGCGCCCTCGACATCCTGCGCGGGCCCGCCTCGGTGGCCGATGCGCCGTCGCCGGAATGCGTCATCAAAGGCAGTATCGGCAAGGGCGGCCGATGCACTTATCAGCAGCCCGGCAGTCACCTCTACGCGAAGCTGAAGATGGGGCCGGACAACCGCTGGTTCTGCAGCGTCAAGGAAGCCGAGACGGCGGGGTGCCGGGCCGTCAAGAAATGAGCCCGATCGCCATCACGATGATGGATCTGCATTACTTCTGCCGCATCGCGCGAGCGAGTTGGTCTTCGAGCGGCTTGCGCAGATAGGCGAACGCGGTGCGCACGCCGTTCTGAATGAAGGCTTCGACCGGCATCCCGGGGACCAGCGCCTTGCCGTCGAGCTTGGCGAGTTCGCTGGGGACGAGGCTGATGCGCGCGACGTAGTAAGCCACGCCGGATTGCTGATCCTTGGTGAGGTCGGCGGCGACCCGGGTCAGTGTGCCGTCGAGTTCGGGAGTCACCGCGGCGTCGAAGGCGCTGAACCGAAGCCTGGCCGATTGCCCGACCCTGAGCCGGTCGATCATCTGCGGGTCGACCTTGGCTTCAACCACCAGAGAATCTTTGGGCACGATCAGCATGAGCTGTTCGCCCGCAGTGATCACGCCGCCGACGGTGTGGACTGATTTCTGGTGGACCAGCCCGTCCTGCGGCGCACGCAGCACGACGCGATCCAACTGATCCAGCGCGGCGATGCGGCGTTCGCCGAGATCGGCGATCTTGGTCTCGACGTCACGAAGTTCGGTCGCCACCTCGCGGCGCTGATCCTGAACCAGCTGAATGATCTGTAGTTCGGTTTCGGTGATCCGGCCCTTGGCGCGGGCGATCTCGGCGATCAACTGGCCCTCTTCACCGGTCAGCCGGGACGCCTCGCGTTCCAGCGCGGTGAGACGCGCATAGGGGACGAGGTTCTTCTCGTAGAGCTGGCGCACGCCTTCCAGCTCGGTTTGAATCCAGCGGATCTGTTCGCGCTTCGAGACGATCTGCGCCTCGAGGCCGCGGATCTCGTCCGCGATCTGCGCCTTGCGCTCGCGGAGCTGCGATTGCTGGCCGCTGATCGCGTCGCGTCGCCGGACGAACAGCGTCGTTTCGCCGTCGATCATTTCGGCGATTGCCGCAACGTTGCGACGCGCGGCGATCTCGGCGGGCAACGCCACCGTATCGCTGCCGTTCTGTTCGGATTGCAGCCGGGCGCGACGAACCATGAGCTGGTTGAGCTGATTTTCGATCAGCGCCAGATTGGCGCGCGGCATCGTCTCGTCGAGACGGACCAGCATGTCGCCGGCGCGAACTTCATCGCCGTCGTTGACGTAGATCTCGGCGACGACACCGCCGGTCGGATGCTGGACGCGGCGGACGTTGCTGTCGACCACCACCTGCGCCGGCGCGATCACGGCGCTGGCGAGCGGCGCCGTCATGGCCCAGACGCCGGCCGTCGAGGCGACGATCACCAGCGTGGCAATTCCGAGCCCGGCCGCGCGTCTGATATCGCGGAACGGATCGCCGTGGCGAGGTTTGGGCGTTGCGGATGCGGTCATGGGATCGTCCTCAACTGACGGCGGCAGCCGGCGCCGAACGCGGGTCGGGCACCGCCTGCAGCGACGTTCCGCTCGCCGCCGGGTGAGCCGCGAGCGACTTGCGCAGCACTTCGTCCTTCGGGCCGAAAGCCTGCACCTGGCCGGCCGCCAAGGTCAGCACCAGATCGACCGCGGCGAGCGCCGCCGGCCGATGCGCGATGATGACGGCGATGCCGCCGCGCGCGCGAACGCGCCGGATCGCGTCGGTCAACGCAGCATCGCCTTCGGCGTCCAGGCTCGAATTCGGCTCGTCGAGCACGACCATGAACGGATCCTTGTACAGCGCACGCGCCAGCGCGATCCGCTGACGCTGGCCGCCGGACAGCGTGGCGCCGGCTTCGCCGATCCGCATCTCGAACCCCTTCGGGAGCTTCAGGATCATGTCGTAAGCGCCGGCGACCTTCGCCGCCGCGATCACGGCGGCCTCGTCGATCTCGGGATCGAAGCGCGCGATATTCTCCGCCACCGTGCCGTCGAACAATTCGACGTCCTGGGGCAGATAGCCGATCATGCCGCCGCGGCTTTCCGCCGGCCACTGATCGAGAGTGGCGCCGTCGAGACGAATCTCGCCGCGTGCGATCGGCCATATTCCGACCAGCGCCCGCGCCAGCGTCGACTTTCCGGCGGCCGATGGGCCGATGATGCCGACGGCCTGTCCGGCCTCGAGGGCGAACGAGGCGCCGTGCACGATCGCGCTGGTGCCGCCCGGCGCCGCGATCGTCACCTGATCGACCGTGAGGCTGCTGACGGCGCGCTCGGGCGCCACCTCGGGGGCCGGAGCGTCGCCGCTGCCCAGCGCCGCGCGCAATCGTTGCCACGCCTGTCGCGCGCCGAGGAACGGACGCCAGATCGAAATCGCCAGCTCGACCGGGGCGAGCGCACGGCTGCCCATGATCGACGCCGCGATCATCACGCCGCCGCTGGCGAGGCCCTCGATCACCAAGTACGCGCCGATGCCGAGCAGCGCCGATTGCAGCATGAACCGCAGCGTCTTGGACAATGCGCCGAGCGATCCGGCGATATCGGCGTTGCGCTGCTGGGCGGCGACTAGATCGTCGTTGGCGACGGCGATCCGCGCGATCAGTCGCCGCTCCATTCCGAGCGCAGCGACGATCTCGGCATTGCGCCGGCCGGCTTCCAACTGGATGCCGCGGATCGCGCCGGCGCGCGAGGAGTCGCGAGTTGGGGCGCGGGTCAGCAACTCGGTGAGCAGCGCGATCCCGAACAGCAGCACGGCGCCCGCGACCAGCGTCCAGCCGAGATAGGGATGCAGCAGGAAGCAGCCCGCGAGATAAAGCGGCATCCAAGGCAGATCGAACAACGTCGTCGGACCGAAACCGGACAGGAACGATCGCACCGAATCCAGATCGTGCGACAACTGCAGGCCGCGATTGGCGCCGCCACCTCGCAGCGGTCCGCGCACGATGTTGCAGACGACCGGTTGCCATAGCGCTGCGTGCAACGCCGATCCGATCCGGGTCAGAATCCGCTGGCGCAGCAAGTCGAACAGGCCCTGCAGCGCATAGGCTGCCGCCACCGCAATCGACAGTGCGATCAGGGTCGGCGCGCTGTGCGAAGGGATGACCCGATCATACACCTGCAACATGTAGATCGAGCCGGTGAGCATCAGCAGATTGAGCACCGCCGAAAACAGTCCGACCGCCAGAAAGGCGCTCGTGCACGAGGCGATCGCGGTGGAGGGGAGGTCCCGAGACGCGTTTGGCGGCGGGGCTGACGATACTGCGGTCATGATACTCAATTCGGAACGACGTCGGACCGTCATGGCCGATCGCGGTCGGCGTTCGTTAGCGGGCTTCAACGTCAGTCACATGACAGGTCGGATCGCCGCGGAAATCGCAGGGCTCGCGTCGTAGTCCGGTGCCCTGCGACCAAACGCCGCCCCCGCCGTGCGCACGACGTCGTTTCGGTCCGCCGTCGAAGCCGAGCCGTCGGGGCTGTCGCGATGCCGGGCAGCCGACAGTAACGCGATGAATCGTCCGGGAATTGTCGCAGGAGCGAAGCCGAACCCGCTGCGCGGTTCGAAGCTGTTAGTTCGTTCGTTCGGCGGCATCGATGAAACGTCGCAAGTTGTGACTTCGTCGTCCCGTAAAGAGCCGGTCACCGATCTGTAACCGTTCGCATTCTATCAACCCGACATTAACGTCTTGTTAACCAACCGTCCGTCCTGGACCGCGCCCTCGCGCCTGCCGTGAGGCGGTGATCTGCGACGCCTTTCTCTCATGCGCTGGAGTGGCGATACATGTCGACGACCCCTCATATCCTGGCGAACGGCGATTTTGTGCAGGATTGGTCCAACACCGGCTTGATCACGATCGACGACAATTGGAGCGACGTCGCGTCGATCGTCGGCTATCTCGGCGACATCAACGCAGGCACTCCCACTGCTGTGGACCCGCGCTCGCTGACCGCGGCCGATCTCGGCGCAGTCGACGTGCTCGCCAACCAGACCGCGCCGAATACGCTGACCAATGGTGGTGTTGCCGAATTCCAGATCGCGAATCCGACCATTGCGCTGAACGGCTCGGGAACCGCCGACGCGCCGAGCCTGGTGATCCATCTGGATGCGACCGGCCGGCAGGACGTGCGATTGAGCTTCAACGCGCGCGATATCGACGGCAGCACGGACGACGCGCTTCAGTCGGTCGCGGTGCAGTACCGGCTCGGTTCGAGCGGGCCGTGGACCAACGTGGCCGGCGGCTACGCGGCCGACGTGACCACCAAGGGCGCCGCGACCCAGGTCACGCCGTTCGATCTGCTTCTCCCGGCCGAGGTCAACGGCCGCAGCGATCTGCAGGTTCGGGTGCTGACAACGAATGCGGCCGGCAACGACGAGTGGGTCGGGATCGACGACATCCGCGTCACCAGTTCGTCGCCGTCGCCGGTCGAAACCCAAAGCGTCGCCTTCGCGTCGGGCTCGATTGCGGTGTCGCACGACGAGGGCAACACCGGATCGACCCTGTTCCAATTCACCGTCGATCGCAGCGGCGGCACCACTGGCGACGTTGCGTTCTCCGGCTCGATCGCGTCGAATCAGGCCGACGCGGCCGATTTCGTTGGCGGCAAGCCGGTCAGCTTCAGCGGCACCATCCCGGCCGGGCAGCAGTCCGCGGTCGTGACCATTGCAGTGGCCGGCGACACGGCTGACGAAGCCAACGAGACCTTCACGCTGACGCTGGACAATGTCGCCAATTCCGCATCCGTCGCCACCACGATCGGCAGCGCCGCGACGGCGACCGGCACGATCGTCAACGACGATGTCGGCATCACCAAGATCAGCGCGATCCAGGGCGAAGGCGCCAGCAGCGCGATGGTCGGCCAGACCGTCACCGTCGACGCCATCGTGGTCGGCGACTTCCAGAACGGCGACTCCGACAACAGCCGCAACCTCAACGGCTTCTATCTCCAGGAGGAAATCACCGATTCGGACGGTAATGTCCGGACCTCCGAGGCGATCTTCGTGTATGGCGGCTCGACCGACGTCCAGATCGGCGACCGCGTCCGTGTCACCGGCACGGTCAACGAATATTTCGGCCTGACCCAGCTCGTCGCCAGCAGCATCGCGGTCGTGCAGGCCGGCGCGGTGTCGGACATCAGCTCAATGGCGACCGCGATCGACCTCCCGAGCGTCGGTACCACGCTGAGCCAGGACGGTGACTACCAGCCCGATCTCGAAGCCTATGAAGGCATGCTGGTCACCATCCCGCAGACCCTGACCATCACCGAGCAGTACAATCTCGATCGCTTCAACGAGATCAAGCTGGTGGCCGGCGACCGTCCCGAGCAGTTCACCCAAGAGAACGCGCCCGACGCCGCCGCCTATCAGGCCTATCTGGCCGAGCTCGGCGCCCGCACCATTACCTATGACGACGGCCTCAACACCCAGAACGAGTCGATCACCAATCTCGACGGTTTCGGCCCGGTCTACAACACCGACACCGCGCCGCGGATGGGCGACACCATCACCGGCCTGACCGGCGTGCTCGACTATCAGTGGGCCGGCAATTCGACCTCGGGCGCGACCTGGCGGATCCGGTCGGCCGAGGACGGCACCAACACCTTCGTCGACAGCGCGACGCCGCGCACCGCGGCGCCCGACGACGTCGGCGGCACGCTGAAAGTGGCCAGCTTCAACGTCCTCAACTACTTCAAGACGCTCGATGTCGGCCCGGCCACCACTGCGATCGGCGAGGATCCGCGCGGCGCCGACAGCGCCGCCGAGTTGGCGCGGCAGACCACCAAGCTGGTCAACACCATCCTGAAGATGGACGTCGACGTGCTGGCGCTGACCGAACTCGAAAACGACTTCCTTCCCGGCTCCTCCGGCAACGCGATCGAATATCTGGTCGCCCAGCTCAACGCCGAGGCCGGCGCGGGCACCTATGCGTGGGTCAACCCCGGCCAACAATTCGTCGGTGGCGACGCCATCGCGGTCGGTTTCATCTATCGCACCGCCGACGTGAAGATCGCGGACGGCACCACCATCGAGATCCTCAACGACTCCGATCTCCCCGGGCTCGGCCTCTCCGGCCTGCTCAGCCAGAGCACGGTCGGGCAGATCTTCGACGGCGAGAACACCAGCCGCAACGCGCTCGCGGTGACCTTCGAGCAGATCTCCACTGGCGAGACCTTCACGGCGATCGCCAATCACCTCAAATCCAAGAGCGGCACCGGCACCGGCGCCGACGCCGATCAGGGTGACGGCCAGGGCAACTGGCAGAATCAGCGCGAACTGGCGACCGTCGCCCTGACCGCTTGGGCGCAGAGCGATCCGACCGGCTCGGGCGACAGCGACGTGCTGCTGCTCGGCGACTTCAACGGCTACGCCAAGGAGCAGTCGATCGGCCTGCTCGAGGGCGCCGGCTACGAGAACCTGCAGACCCGCGAGGATGGCGCCTATTCCTACGTCTTCGACGGCCAGACCGGCACGCTCGACTACGCCTTCGCCAACGACAGCATGGCGTCGCAGATCACCGGCGTGACCACCTGGCACATCAATGCCGACGAAGCCGATGCGCTCGACTACAACACCGACTACGGTCGTGACACCGCGATCTTCGACGGCACTCAGCCGGTGCGGGTGTCGGACCACGATCCGGTCATCATCGGGCTCGATCTCGGCGACGATCTGTCCGACGTGGCCTACACGCTGCAAATCCTGCACGCCTCCGATTTCGAAGCGGGCCTCAATGCGGTGGGTCGCGCCGGCAATTTCGCGGCTATCGTCGACTATCTGGAAGACACCTACGAGAACTCGATCACGCTGTCGTCGGGCGACAATTTCATCCCGAGCCCGTTCTTCAGCGCCGGCAGCGACGCCTCGCTGAAGGAGGTCTACGAGACCGCGCTCGAGACCTATTACGGCCTCGCCGCCGGCACCCTGAACATCTCTCCCGGCTTCGGCACCGCCGACATTTCGATGCTCAACATCATCGGCATCCAGGCGTCGGCGATCGGCAATCACGAGTTCGACGCCGGCACCAATCCGTTCGCGGCGATCATCCGCCAGACCGGCAGCTTCCCCGGCGCGCAGTTCCCCTATCTGTCGGCGAACCTGGACTTCTCGGGCGACTCGAACCTCTCCGGTCTCTACACCAGCACGATCCAGGACGCCGCCAACTACACCGGCTTCCCGCCGGCCGCAGGCATCGGCAAGAAGATCGCGCCGGCCACCATCATCGAGGAAGGCGGCGAAAGGATCGGCGTGGTCGGTGCGACCACACAGATCGTCCAGAGCATCTCGTCGACCGGCGGCGTCGAAGTGATCGGCGACAATGTCGACGACATGGCGGCGCTGGCGGCGATCCTGCAGCCGACGATCGACGGATTGCTGGCGCAGGGCATCAACAAGATCATTCTGGTGAGCCACCTGCAGCAGCTCGCGCTGGAAAAGGCACTGGCGCCGCTGTTGCACGGCGTCGACGTCATCATCGCCGGCGGCTCGCACACGCTGCTGGCCGACGAGACCGACGTTCTCCGCGCCGGCGACGCCGCGGCGGACACCTATCCGATCGTCACCGCCAATGCCGACGGCAACACCACGCTGATCGTCAACACCTCCGGCGAGTACTCCTATGTCGGCCGGCTGGTAGTCGATTTCGATGCCCAGGGCAACGTGATCTACACCGCCAACTCCGCAGTCAACGGCGCCTATGCCAGCACCGAAGAAGTGGTGAGTTCGCTGTACGACGGCAGCACCACGGTCGACGTCGACAATGACGGCGACGTCGATGCCGACGACGCCGATCCGTTCGCGGAGGGCAGCCGCGGCGATCTGGTCAACGATATCGCTCAGGCGGTGGGCGGGGTCATCGACGCGCAGGACGGCAACATCTTCGGCAAGACTGACGTCTATCTCGAAGGTCGCCGTAGCGAGGTTCGCACCGAGGAAACCAATCTCGGCAACCTCTCCGCCGACGCCAACCTCTGGTACGCCCAGAAGGTCGATCCCGCCGTGCTGGTGTCGATCAAGAACGGCGGAGGCGTCCGCGACTCGATCGGCTACGTCTATGCGGTCGGCGGCGACGCGGTGGAGAACCCGCCGCTGGCGAACGCCAGTGTCGGCAAGGAGGCGGGCGACGTCTCGCAGCTCGACATCGCCAATTCGCTTCGCTTCAACAACGCGCTGTCGATGGTGACGGTGACCGCCGATCAACTGCTCAAGGTGCTTGAGCACGCGGTCGCGGCCACGACGGCGACCGCCACCCCCGGCCAGTTCGCTCAGGTCGGCGGCATCGCGTTCTCGTTCGACAAGGACTTCCCGGTCGGCGATCGCGTGCAGTCGGCGGCGCTGATAGATGAGAGCGGACGGCTGGTGCTGACGCTGGTGGAAAACGGCGAGCTCGCCGTCGATCCGAACATGGCGATCCGGGTCGTGACCCTCAGCTTCCTGCTCACCGGTGGCGACGGATATCCGTTCGCCAGCTTCATCGCGGCCAATCCTGCGTTCGCCAATGTGGTGAACCTGACCCCGGATCTGGTGCCCGACGCCGGACAGCGGGCGAACTTCGCCGCCGAGGGTACCGAGCAGGACGCCTTCGCCGAATACATGGCGGCGAAGTACTCCGAGACGGCCTATGGCGAGGCCGACACCGACCGTGCCCACGACACCCGCATTCAGAACCTGGACTACCGGACCGATACCGTGCTGCTCAGCATGCCGGTCGATCTGGCCGGCGACGAGGGCGACAACGAGCTCACCGGCTCGTCCGGTGATGATCGGCTGGCCGGCCTCGGCGGAGACGACGTGCTGATCGGGCTCGGCGGCGATGACAATCTCGACGGCGGCGAGGGCGACGACACCCTGGACGGCGGTGAGGGCGACGACGTCCTGGCGGGCGGCGCCGGCGATGATACGCTCGACGGCGGAGCCGGCGACGATCGTCTGGCGGGCGACGAGGGTGACGACACCCTGCTCGGCGGCGATGGTGACGACGTCCTGATCGGTGGCGACGGTTACGACACGCTGCAGGGCGGTGCCGGCAACGACGAACTCGTGGCCGGAGAAGGCGACAGCGCGGACGGCGGTGACGGTGACGACCTGATCGTCGTCTCGACCGACGATGGCATTCCGACGTCGATCGACGGCGGCGACGGCAACGACACCGTCAAGCTGATCGGCAGTGGCACCGGTTCGCTCGCCGCGACGCTCGACGTCGAGAATCTGCGGGTGGCCGAAGGCAACTGGTCGGTGGCGGGATCGGAGGCTTACGATCGCGTCTCCGTCCAGCAAGGCGCGACGTTGAACTCCAGCATCGTGGTGGATCACAATGACCGCATCGTGATCGAGGCGGGCGGAAAGCTCGGCGTATCCGGAAACGCCCTCGTCTGGCAGGGCGGCGGCGATGCGATCGTCGACAATGCCGGCGAGATCGACGGTTCGACCCGGGCGCTCACCACCGCCGCGGGGGCGACCGGCTCGCTGACGCTCAACAACGCCGCAGGCGGCGCGGTCCGCGGCACGGTGACCCCGCAGCAGGCCGGGCAGGCCGACGCGACCATCACCATCAACAACGCCGGCCTGATCGAAGCCGCCGGCCGCGTGCTCGACTTCCGCAGCTTCGACACCAACGGCGCCTCGGCGGTGATCAACAACCTGGCCGGCGGCATCATCCGCCAGCACGGCACCAACACCGACGTGATCCGCCCCGGCAATGACGGCGTCGTCAACAACTGGGGCACGATCACGACCGACGCGAGCTTCGTCGGCGGCGGTGATCTGATCGACTTCCAGAGCGACACCGGCGGCAAGGTCACCAACTATGCCGGCGGTTTGCTGGAAGGCGCGCGCCATACCGTGACCGGCGACAATGCCGTTACCGTGGTCAACCACGGCACCATGATCGGCCGCAACGGCTCGGCGGTGAATCTCGATACCGACGGGTCGCTCGCCCAGAAGGCGTTCATTACCAACTACGGCGTGATGGAAGGCCGATCGGCAGAGTTGTCCGACAGCGACGGCGACGCCATCGACGTCGATGGTCTGGTGCAGGTGCTGAACTACGGCAAGATCTCGGGCCTCGGCGCCGAAGGCTATCACGACGGTGAACCGAACGTCTCCGAGGCGATCGCAATCGGCGGCGGCGACATCGTCAACAATGCGACCGGCGAGATCTACGGCTACGGCCGTGCGATCCAGGTCGACAACTCCAGCAACAGCAATGCTCTGGGGGCGACGATCATCGTCAACGACGGTCTGATCAAGGGCGACGGCCGAGGGCCTGAAGGGGTCTCGGCAGCTGACGCTGCCCGGTTCGACCTCCGCGGCAACGAGGCGATCAACCTCGTCGGCGATTATGAGGACTTCGTCGGCAACAACGCGTCGGGCCGGATCGTCGGCGGCATCTCGATGGGCGGCGGCCGCGACACTCTGAACAACTCAGGGTCAATCGTCGCGACTGGCGGTTCGGCGATCGACATGGGGGCCGGGAATGACCAGGTCAACCTCTATGTCGGCGCCGCGGTGATCGGCACAATCCTGCTCGGCGCCGGTGACGACGTCGCGCTCTCGACCGCCGCAGGCGGCTTCGTGATCGATGGTGGGGCCGGCAGCGATACCATCGCCATGGACTACACCTATGGCGGCGACGACGTGCTTGTCGGCGGTGACGGTGATGATTACATCTACGCCGGCGCCGGCAACGATCAGCTCGATGGCGGGGCCGACAACGACACCTTGTTCGGCAACGATGGCGACGATCTGATCAGGGGCGGTGCCGGTGACGACACCATCGATGGCGGCGCCGGCGCGGACACCGCGACCTACGCCGGCAACTTCGCCGGATACGCGACGTCGTTGAACACCGACGGCTCGCTCATCGTCACCGATCAGGCCGGCACCGACGGCGCCGACAAGCTGAGCAATATCGAGCAACTCGTGTTCACCGACGGCGCTTGGACACTGCGCACGGGTACCGACGGCAATGATACGATCGCCGGCGGCACGGGCAACGATCTGGTGTTCGGCGGCGCCGGCAACGACACGTTCATCGGCGGCTATGGTCTCGACCGCTACGATGGCGGCGCCGGTGACGACACCATCGACTACAGCCTGATCGACTTCAGGCTGACGGTCGATCTCGGCGCCGGACGGGCTTACTATCCCGACTACCTGCCGGGTGCGGACCATCTGTTCAGCGTCGAGAATGCCATTGGCACGGCGTTTGGCGATACTCTGATCGGCACGGACGGGGCCAATGTGCTGAACGGTGGCCTCGGGGACGATCTGCTGTTCGGCGGTGCCGGCAACGACACCCTGATCGGCGGCGGCGGCGACGACGTGCTGCGCGGTGGCTCCGGCGACGACAGCATCGACGGCGGCGCCGGCTTCGATACGCTCGACCTGTCCGACGCCACCGGGGCCGTGACCATCAGCTTCACGGCCGGTACCGCGACCGGTGCAGGCATCGGTACCGACCACTTCACCGGCATCGAGAGCTTCGTCCTCGGCGAGGGGGCGGATCGTGTCACCGGTGGCAACGGCGCCGATGTGATCAACGGCGGCGGCGGCAACGACGTCATCGCCGGCGGCGCCGGCAACGACAAGCTGTTCGGTGGTGCCGGTGACGACAGCCTCGACGGCGGCTCGGGCGACGATGTCGTCGACGGCGGCATCGGCAACGACACGCTGAAGGGCGGCTCTGGCGTCGATATCATCTCCGGCGGCGATGGCAACGACGATATCGATGGCGGTTCGGAGAACGATATCCTGAACGGTGGTGCCGGCAACGACATCATCAAGGGTGGCTCCGGCGCCGACATCATCACCGGCGGTGCCGGCAACGACATCCTGACCGGCGGCTCGGGGGCGGACGTGTTCGTGTTCGCGGCCGGCTTCGGCAAGGACATCGTCACCGACTTTGCTACCAAGGGCAGCTCGGCCGACGTGCTGCAGTTCTCCAGCAACATGTTTGCGAACTTCACCGACGTGATGTCGCACACCACGCAGGTCGGCAACGACGTCGTCGTGACGCTCGATGCCGACAACAGCCTGACGCTGACCAATACGCAGATCGGCTCCCTCGCCGCAGACGATTTCCGCTTCGTCTGATCTGCCGCGAACGATTGCAGGGCCACGGAACGCAGCAGCGTTCCGTGGCCCTGGCGCGAGAAGGCAGCGTTTCTGTTGCGACCCGGAAGCCACCGCAGGTTGGCCATCCTGCCAGGTGAGGTCGAGATCGCGCTTCGGGCTCCAAAGCCTTGATGCTCATCTGACGCTCAAATGAATGATTGAACCTGATCTGCCGAGATTGTCGGGCGGCTTGCTCATGCGCTCGCCCTCCGCCGCGAACAGGTTCGGTCGCATGCGCCCGGTGCTGCTTGCGACTCCTCATGTGCCACAATTCACTGAAATTTCTCAGGTTCGGCACCCCGCGCATTGGCGGAGGGGCCTCGAACAGAGGGGAAATCGTAAAGACGGATTAACCGTCTCACCGACGTCACAGACCGCGTGTACCAAGTTCATATGAACGAACAAGATGCTCCCTTGAACGCAGTGACCGGATCTTCGCGCCAGTCGGCGATCGCCGAGATGTTGCGCAGCCGGGATTTCATCTCCGTCGACGAGTTGGCGGCGCGCTTCTCCGTCGCCACCCAGACGATCCGCCGCGATCTCGTCGCGCTGTGCGATCAGGGTCTGGCGCGTCGGCGGCACGGCGGCATCGAAAGCGTGGCGAGAAGTGGAAACCTGACATTCAAGGATCGCCGCGTGCTGAACCGCGAAGCCAAGCAGAGCATTGCTGCCGCGGTGGCCCGCTATGTGAACGACGGCGATTCCCTGTCGCTCGGGATCGGCACTACGTCGCAGTTCGTGGCCGAGGCGCTGCTTTCGCATCGCCGTCTGAAGATCGTCACCAACAATCTGCCGCTCGCGCTGATGATCGGGCAGAACTCGGATTTCACGCTGGCGATCGCCGGCGGCACGGTGCGTGGCGGCGACCTCGATGTTTGCGGCCCCTCGGTCGACAGCTTCTTTGCCGCCTACAAGGTCGATATCGCGATCCTCGGCGTCGGCGGCATCGACGCGGACGGCTCACTGCTCGATTTTTCGGAGGAGGAAGTTCGTCTGCGCGAGGCGATGCTGCGCAACTGCCGACGTTCCTATCTCGTGCTGGATTCTTCGAAGTTCATGCGTCCCGCCCACGTTCACGGCGGCCGCATCGACCAGGTCAACGCCGTCTTCTGCGAAGCGGATCCGCCCCCCGAAATCCGGCGCATCCTGGATCAATCCGGCGTTCAGTTCGTCAGGAGTTCGTTGACGGACTGAACGCCCGCGTCCCGACGAAACGACCGCGCTCCTATGGAGCGCGGCTGACCAACATCCCTTCACGTTCGCAACCCGCCGCACAGCTCTGCGGCGGGGATGGTCCCTTCTTGCCTCAACGATCCCCTGCTTACCCCCTGGAGACGAAGCCATGTCTGTCGATGTCACTCTCTACGCGCACCGCGGCACCAACCCGTACACCGACAATTCGATCGACGCTTATCGTTGGGGATTCAACTACGGCGCCGACTATGTCGAGACCGACTTCCGTCTGACCAAGGACGGCGTGGTGGTCAGCTATCATGACGATCTGTCGGGCGGCATCGCCAACATGACCTATGCGGAAGTCAAGGCGCAGGTGCCGTCGATCGTGACGCTCGACGAACTGATCGATCTGACCAAGACGATGGAGACCGAAACCGGTCGCAAGCTCGGCATCCTGATCGAGAACAAGGCCGCCGACAATGCGACCGCCGAGGCGATCATCAAGGTTCTGGTGGCTCACGACTTCGCCGACCCGGAGCGGATCGTGTTTCAAACCTTCGGATCGGAGCTGCCGTTCGTTCGCAACACGCTGTTTACCAAGTACGGCGTCGAACTCCCGCTGGTGCAACTGACAGGCAGCGCTCTCACCGCCGAAAGCATCGCGCGCTACGCGACCTATGCGGATGGTGTCGCGCCGACGATGGCGTCGCTGACGTCGGAGCTGGTCGCAGCAGCCCACGCGGCCGGCTTGAAGGTCAACGGCTGGACCGTCGACGGAACCGTTGCGGACGTCCGGAACGCGCTCAATCTCGGCGTCGACGGCATCATCAACGACAATACCCAACTGGCGCGTCCTGCGCTCGAGGCGCTCGTCAACAACACCAACGTCGTCTATGGCACCGAGCAGTGGGATGTGGTGAACGGCACCACCGGTGCCGACAAGGTCTACGCGATGCACGGCGACGACGTCGTGCGTGCAGGGGCCGGTAACGACGTGATCTACGGTGACGCTGGCAACGATCTGCTGTTCGGTGCTGGTGGCTCCGATCAACTGATCGGCGGGAGCGGCGACGATTTCCTGGATGGCGGCGAAGGCACCGATGTGCTGACCGGCGGCGTCGGCAACGACGTCATCGTCGCGACCGGTGACGAGGTGATCTTCCACGCCGGCGACGGGATCGACCTGGTGTCGCTGGACAGCGCAAGCACGATCCGCCTCGATGGCGTGACGTCGGCGAGCGTCGATGTGATCCGCATGGACAATCATCTGATCGTGCGCGCCGGCAATGATGCGCTGATCCTCCGTGACGGAGTCGATCCGGCCCACCAGCCTGGGTCGATAACGACCTCCGATGGCGTGACGTTCACCGGCGCCCAGCTCGCGGCGATGGCCGTCGCCGGGACGGATGCCGAGATTGCGGCGCTGCTGCCGCGCCTCGAGGCGGTGCTGGCTTCCGCGCCGGCCTTTGCGACGCCATCGACCATTGCGGTCGGCACCGACCTGATCGCGGAGGGCGACTTCGGCGGCGGAGTCCTGACCCGGCACATCGAAAACGCCGAGACGGGCGCGGTCTATCGCCTCAGCTTCTCGCTCGCTGATCTGCCGACGGGAGAAGACGGTGTCAGCGTCAAATGGGGCGGCCAGGTACTCTATCAGGGGATTCCCTCGGCTGCCGGCAGCAAGCTGCACTTCATCGTCACGGGTGGCGCCGGCGACGGATCCAACGAGCTGATCTTCGAAGGCGCCAGCGGCAGCTTCGGCGCAGAACTCGACGACGTTCATCTCGTCAAGCTGTCCGACCCGGTGCTGCCGGCACCCGGCAATGTCGCGCCGGTGGCCGACGAGACGCATCATGTCGTCAGCCAGATTTTGCCCCTCAACGGCAAGGTTGCGGCGGTGGACGCCAACGGTGACGCGCTGACCTACACCGTCGGCGACGGCCCGGCGCATGGCGCTCTCGCTTTCGACGTGGGCGGCAATTATCGCTACACTGCGGCCGACGGATTTGTCGGTGAGGATCGCTTCACCTTCCTTGCCAATGACGGACATGGCGGCTTCGTCGAGCAGGCGGTCAACCTGACGGTGGTGGCTGGCATTCCGGTCGGCGCCGACCTGATCGTCAACGGTAGCTTCGAGGATCTGAGCGAATCCTCCGGCAACAACGGCACCGGTGACTGGGGCTACCGCAACCCGGACGGACAGATCGTCGGCTGGACCAATGCCAACAACAAGCGCATCGAGCAGCACTGGGACAACTACGGCGGCATTGTCGCCAAGGACGGTCGGATCTGGATCGATATGGACCATTCGCAGACGGGAACGACCGTCGACCGGATCGGTCAGTCGATCGCGCATGTCGAGGCCGGCGCGACCTATAGGGTGAGCTTTTCGCTGTCCGACTCCGATACGGTGAACCACGACGACGGTGTGAAGGTGCTGTGGAACGGCGAGGTGATCTTCGACGGCAAGCCGCCCCAGACCGGCACCGCCTGGACGACCTTGAGCTTCGATGTGGTCGGCGGCTCCGGCAACGGCACCAACAGGCTTGAATTCATCGACACCGGCGTATCCGACTCCTGGGGCGCCGGCGCGGCATTGGACGACGTGCACTTCGTCAAGGTCGTCAACGCCGGTGATGCCCTGCCAGCAAACCACGCTCCGATTGCCACGGACGATCATGCCGAGGGGCTCAAGGGCGCCGTCATCACGGGTCGGCTCACGGCATCGGATCAGGACGCTGGCGGCTCGCTGATCTACAGTCTCGACACGGGTCCGTCCCACGGCACGGTGTTCGTCTATACCGATGGCAGCTATCGCTACACGCCGACCACCGGCTTCTCCGGCACGGACAGCTTCACGTTCCTGGTGGATGACGGGCGTGGCGGAAAGGATACCGCGACGCTGGATCTGACCATCAAATCGTCCTCGTCCGAGGTTGCGATCGGCACCGACCTGATCGTCAACGGCAGCTTCGAGGACATCAGCGAGTCCGGCAACTACAATGGCGGCTCCGATTGGGGCTACCGCAACAACGACAAGCAGATCGTCGGCTGGACCAACGTCAACCGGATCGAGCAGCATCTCGACAATTACGGCGGGATCCAGGCCAAGGACGGGAAGTTCTGGATCGACCTCGACAGCTCCAATCTGGCACAGCGGAACAAGCTCGGCCAAACGATCACCGGCGTTGAGACCGGTGCAATCTACCGGGTGAGCTTCTCGCTCTCGGACTCGGACAATGTCCGCTACGACGACGGCGTCACCGTGCTATGGAACGGTCAGGTCGTCTTCAGCGGCCTGCCGCCGCAGACCTCCGCTCATTGGGCGACGCTGAGCTTCGACGTGATCGGGGGCTCCGGGAATGGTTCGAACCGGCTGGAGTTCGTCGACACCGGCGTGGCGGACTCTTGGGGCGCCGGCGTCGCGCTGGACGACGTCCACTTCGTCAAGATCGCCAACGCCGGCGACAGCCTGCCGGCCAATAGTTCTCCTGACGCGACCGACGGGCACATCGCTGGCCTGGTGAATAGCTTGATCATCGGTCAGCTCACCGCGTCCGACGCCGATGGAGGGGCCGCACCTGTGTTCAGTCTCGGGCAGGGGCCGTCGCACGGTTCGGTGCTGGTCTACAGCGATGGCACTTACCGATACACACCAACGACTGGCTATGTCGGCGCGGACAGCTTCACCTTCGTGGTCGATGATGGGCGTGGCGGCAAGGATACGGCAACCCAGAGCCTGACCATCAGCCCGCCCAATACCGTACCGGTGGCGTCCGACGACGTCGGTCTAGGGACGGAATACGGCACCGTGCTGACGATCGGAGCATCGACTCTGCTCGCCAATGACAATGACGCAGACAGCGATCCGTTGGCGATCCTGTCGGTGGCCAATGGCACCGGCGGCACGGTTTCGCTCGACGACGTCGGCAATGTCGTCTTCGCTCCGGCCGAAGGGTTCTCGGGTGATGCGACCTTCAGCTACACGGTGTCCGACGGGCGCGGAGGTACTGCAACGGCAAACGTGACTGTGATAGTCGCGCCGCAGCCCGAGCCCCCGGTCGGGACGCCGGGCGATGATGTCCTGAATGGGACGTCGCGTGACGATGTCATCGCGGCGGGCGAGGGCGACGACGAAGTCTTCGGCGTCGCCGGCAACGACACGATCGACGGCGGCGCCGGTGACGACCGGATCGATGGCGGCGACGGGGACGATATCCTCGTCGGCGGAGACGGCGACGACGAGCAGATCGGCGGTGCGGGTAGCGATATTCTCGTCGGCGGCGCTGGCGATGACGAACTCGACGGCGGTGACGGTCACGACGTGGCGGACTACACGGCCGACAGCGCCGGCTTCGTGGCCGACCTGTCGTCGGGATGGGCCTCCGGCGACGAGATCGGCTACGATAGCTTGCGCAACATCGAAACCGTGCTCGGCGGTTCGGGCAACGACACCCTGATCGGCGGCGGCGGCGACGACGTGCTGCGCGGTGGCTCCGGCGACGACACCATCGACGGCGGCGCCGGCTTCGATACGCTCGACCTGTCCGACGCCACCGGGGGCGTGACCATCAGCTTCACGACCGGTACCGCGACCGGTGCAGGCATCGGTACCGACCACTTCACCGGCATCGAGAGCTTCGTCCTCGGCGAGGGGGCGGATCGTGTCACCGGTGGCAACGGCGCCGATGTGATCAACGGCGGCGGCGGTAACGACGTCATCGCCGGCGGCGCCGGCAACGACAAGTTGCTCGGTGGTGCCGGTGACGACAGCCTCGACGGCGGCTCGGGCGACGATGTCGTCGACGGCGGCATCGGCAACGACATGCTGAAGGGCGGCTCTGGCGTCGATATCATCTCCGGCGGCGATGGCAACGACGACATCGATGGCGGTTCGGAGAACGATATCCTAAACGGTGGTGCCGGCAACGACATCATCAAGGGTGGCTCCGGCGCCGACATCATCACCGGCGGCGCCGGCAACGACATCCTGACCGGCGGCTCGGGGGCGGATGTATTCGTGTTCACGGCCGGCTTCGGCAAGGACATCGTCACCGACTTCGCCACCAAGGGCAGCTCGGCCGACGTGTTGCAGTTCTCCAGCAGCATGTTTGCGAACTTCACCGACGTGATGTCGCACACCACGCAGGTCGGCAACGACGTCGTCGTGACGCTCGATGCCGACAACAGCCTGACGCTGGCCAATACGCAGATCGGCTCGCTCGCCGCAGACGACTTCCGCTTCGTCTGATCTGCCGCGAACGATTACAGGGCCACGGAACGCAGCAGCGTTCCGTGGCCCTGGCGCGAGAAACGAGGATTAGCGCAGCCCCGATTCCACCAAAGAACAGAACGACTATCGGTGGGTGAAGCGCGGCGCCCGCTTTTCCAGGAAAGCCTGAATGCCCTCGTGGGCGTCGGCGCTGGCGAAGCGGGCATGCAGCTCGCGGCGCTCGAACAGGATGCCTTCGGCGAGCGTGCTCTCGAAGGTGCGGTTGAGGCTTTCCTTCAGCGCCATCAGCGCCGGGGCGGAGAACGCCGCGATCGTGCTGGCCAGCGCCACGGTCTCGTCGCGCAGCTTGTCGTCATCGACGACGCGCGATACCAGGCCGTAGCGATCGGCCTCTTCGGCGTTGAGCGGTCGCGCCGACAGGCACATGTCCATGGCTTTTGCCTTGCCGATCGCGCGCGGCAGGCGTTGCGTGCCGCCCGCTCCGGGCAGCAGGCCGAGCTTGATTTCCGGCAGCGCGAATTGGGCACTGCGGCCGGCGATCACGATGTCGCAGGCGAGCGCCAGTTCGCAGCCGCCGCCATAAGCGAGGCCGGCCACCGCGGCCAGCACTGGCTTCCGCACCTGGCGGATCGTCTCCCAATTGCGGGTGATGAAGTTCGAGCCATAGACGTCGCTATAGCTCCACGCGGCCATCGAGGCGATGTCGGCGCCTGCCGCGAACGCGCGGGCATTTCCGGTGATCACGATCGCGCCGATGCCGTCGTCGGCGTCGAACGCCAGCAGCGCCGCGCCGAGCGCATCCATCAGCGCGTCGTTGAGCGCGTTGAGGACTTCCGGCCGGTTCAGCGTGATGATGCCGACCCGGCCCTGAGTTTCGGTGATAATGGGATTGGACGACAAGGTCGTGCTCCGTGGTCGGTGTGTGGTCTAAAGATCGTCCTGCTGCAGCATCTCGCGCAGCCGGAATTTCTGGATCTTGCCGGACGGTGTTGCCGGCATCGCGTCGCGAACCACGAGGCGCTCGGGGATGTATTGCAGCGCCAGCTTCTGCGCCTTGAGGAACTCGACCATCGCGGCGAAGTCGATGCTCGCCCCGGTCTTCGGCACCACCACGGCGCAGGCGCGTTCGCCGAGCCGGTCGTCCGGATAGGCCACGATCGCCACCTGGGCGACGGCGGGATGCTTGTAGAGCAGCGCCTCGATCTCGACGACCGGGATGTTTTCGCCGCCGCGGATGATCACGTCCTTGCTGCGGCCGCTGATCCGGATGTAGCCGTCCGCCGTCATGTAGGCGAGGTCGCCGGTGTCGAACCAGTCGTCGGCGTCGGTGCTGTTCCAGTTCGGCCTCTTCAGATAGCCGCCGAAATTCGAGCACGACCGCACCACTAACCGGCCGATCTGGTTCGGCGGCAGCGCCTTGCCGTCGCTGTCGATCACTTTGACCTCGACGCCGGGCAGCGGGCAACCGTCGGTGGTCGAGGCGAGCTTGTCATCGTCGTCGAGCTTGATCAGCGTCACCGCGCCGTTTTCGGTCATGCCCCAGGCCGAGACGATCTTGGCGCCGAGCCCAGCCTGAGCCTGTTCGACCAGCGGCCCGGGAATCGGCGCGCCGGCGCACAGGAAGGTCTTCAGGCTCGGCACCGGCTCGCCGCTCTCCTTCACGACGCGCGTCAGATCGGTGAGGAACGGCGTCGACGCCATAGTGAAGGTGACGCGCTCGGCGCGGATCAGCTCGGCGGCTTTCGCCGGATCCCAAATGTCCTGCAACACTGCGCTGGCGCGCAGCATGATCGGCATCATCAGGCCGTACATGAAGCCGGTCTGGTGTGCCATCGGCGACGCCATCAGGATCACGTCGGACTCGCGAAGCGCGAGCCGCTGCGCGTAAGGCACGATATTGGCCATCAGCGTATTGGCGCTGTGCATCACGCCCTTCGGCTCGCCGGTGGTGCCGGAGGTGTAAATCAGTTGTGTGATGTCGTCCGGGGAGGGCCGGCTGCGGCTCAGGATCGCGGCGGCGTTCGCTTCCTTTTCCCACTCGGGCGTCGTCAGCAGCGTGTCGAAATCATCCGCGCCGCCGCCATCGACGACTACGATGGTCCGAAGCGCTGGCAGGTCGGGCTGCAGGCCGCGCGCCATGGCTTCATGATCGAAGCCACGGAAGCTCTTCGGCACCACCAGTACCTTGGCTTCGCCGTGCTTCAGCATGAACGACAGTTCGCGCTCGCGGAAGATCGGCATCAGCGGGTTGAGCACCGCGCCGATCCGCGAGCAGGCGAGATATAGCACGGTGAACTGCCACCAGTTCGGCAGTTGCATCGCCACGACGTCGCCGCGGCCAATGCCGAGCCGGCTGAGGCCAACCGCGACGCGATCGGCCAGCGTCGCAAGCTCACGGTAGCTGAAGCGGCGCACCGCGCCGCCGTCGAGCCGGACCGCGGTCAGTGCGACCTTGTCGGGGCAATGCGCCACGCAGGCGTCGAGATCGTCATTGATGGTGCGGTCGTGCCACAGGCCGGCGGCGATGCTCGCGGCGCGGCGTGGCGGCAGCAGAACAGCGTCGAACTCCATGTTTCCCCCGGAATAGTTATTAGTTATGAATGCAGAGTGTCTCGGCGGCACCTCCGCTCAGGCCGGCACTGCGGCGCGGCCGGCACGGTGGCGCGCGATGATCGTCTTCATGATCTGCGCGGTGCCGTCGCCGATCTGAAAGCCGAGCACGTCGCGCAGCCGCTGCTCCATCGGGCCGCGGTCATAGCCGCCGTGGCCGTGCATCAGCAGACATTGATGGATCACGTCGTAAGCGAGTTTCGGCGCCCACCATTTGCACATTGCTGCCTCGGCACTGTGCGGCGCGCCGTGGTCCTTCAGCCACAGCGCCTGCAGGCAGAGCAGTCGCGCGGCCTCGACCTGGGTGTCGAGGTCGGCGAGCGGATGCGACACGCCCTGAAACGCCGACAGCGGTTTGCCGAACGCCTGCCGCTCGGCGACGTGCGCCCAGGTTTCCTCGAGCGCGACGCGCGCGACTGCGAGCACTTGCAGGCCGATCAGTGCGCGCGAGAAGTCGAAGCCCTGCATCACCTGGACGAAGCCTTTGTTCTCGTCGCCAAGCCGATGCGCGGCCGGGACGCGCACGTTCTCGAAGAACAGCGAGCCGCGGCCGATCGCGCGCTGGCCGTGGCAGTCGAACCTGTTGCGGGTGATGCCGGGCAGGTCCATCGGGATCAGCAGTGCGGTGACGCCGTGAGCGCCGGACTCGATCGAGCCGGTGCGGCCGAACACCACCGCGGCGTCGGCCTGATCGGCGGCGGAAATCGAGGTCTTCTCGCCATTGACGATGTAGTCGTCGCCGTCGCGCTCGATCCGCAGCCGCAGGTTCGCCGCATCCGAGCCGCCGCGCGGTTCGGTCAGCGCGATCGCGAACAGCGCGTCGCCTGCGATCAGCTTCGTCAGCCACGGCTGCACGATCTCGCGCTGGCCGTGCTGCGATAGGATCTGCCCGTTCAGCGAGGCGAGCAGATTGACGTAGGACATGCTGAGGTCGGCGCGCGCGATCTCCTCGTGGATCACGCCGGCCGCGAGGCTGCCCATGCCGAGCCCGCCGCAAGCTTCCGGCAGTTCGGGCGCGATGAAGCCCATCTCGCCCATCGCCTTCATCAAGCCGCGGTCGAGCACCCGGGTCCGGTCGCGCTCCTGAAATCCCGGCGCGACCTGCTCGGCAGCGAACCGCCGCGCCTGCCCGGTCAGCGCCACGAGGTCTTCGTTCAGATATGGATTCATGCCTCGCCCTCCTCGAGAATTGGGACGCCGGGCGTTGCCGGCGCCGTTCGTCGGCGGGAGAGCGGTTATTTGATGTACTTGCGGAATTCGGGCTTACGCTTCTCCTGCAGCGCCTTGACGCCTTCGCGCGATTCCTCTGTGTCGTAATAGAGCTTCAGCGCGTACATCCCCATGCCGGCGATCCCGGCTTGATGGGCGGTGTCCATGTTGAAGCTGCGCTTGGCGATGGCGAGTGCGGTCGGCGACCGCTCGCACAGTTCCTCGCCCCATTTCTGCACTTCGGCGTCGAGCTCTTCGTGCGGCACGCAGAGATTGGCGAGGCCCATCGCTTCGGCTTCCTTGCCGGAGTAGCGCTTGCACATGTACCAGATCTCGCGCGCCTTCTTCTCGCCGACGACGCGGGCCAGGAACGCGGTGCCGTAGCCCGGATCGACCGAGCCCATCTTCGGGCCGACCTGGCCGAAGATCGCCTTGTCCGAGCAGATCGTCAGATCGCAGATCGTCGCCAGCACATTGCCGCCGCCGATCGCATAGCCCTGGACGCGGGCGATCACCGGCTTGGGCACGTCGCGGATCGCAGTGTGCAGTTCTTCCATCGGCAGCCCGACGGTGCCGCGGCCATCGTAATTGCCGTCGTGGGTGGACTGATCGCCGCCGGTGCAGAAGGCGCGGTCGCCGGCGCCGGCCAGTACGATCGCCCCGACGTCCTTGTCGTAGCCGGCCTTGTACAGCGCCTTGATCAGCTCGTCGCAGGTGGTGCCGCGGAACGCATTCATCTTGTCCGGACGGTTGATGATGATCCACGCCACGCCGTTGCGGATCTCATAGATCAGGTCTTCGAACTGCATCGGAATCCTCCCGTTATTGTTGATTGGGCTCAGCCGTTCATCGTCAGGCCGCCGGAGACGCTCAGCACCTGGCCGGTGATGAAGCCGGCGTCGTCGCTACCGAAGAACGCGATCGCGCCGGCGAGATCGTCCGGCTTGCCGAGCCGGCCGAGCGGGATCGCCTTGGTGAAGGCCTCGATCAGCTTCTCCGGATTGGCGGCGCCGGAGGTCACGCCGGCAAGCAGCGCGGTGTCGGTCGGTCCCGGGCAGACGACGTTGACGGTGATGCCGTGGCGGGCGTGTTCGCGTGCCAAGGTCTTGGAGAATGCGACGAGGCCGCCTTTGCAGGCGGCGTACACCGCTTCGCCCGACGAGCCGACGCGCGCTGCATCAGAGGCGATGTTGACGATGCGGCCGTAGCGCCGCTCGACCATGCCGGGCAGCACCGCATGATGCATGTGCAGCGCGCCGGTGAGGTTGATGGCGATCAGCCGTTCCCATTCGCCGGGCTCGGTCTTGGTGAACGGCTTGAAGATGTCCCAGCCGGCGTTGTTGACCAGAATGTCCACCGGCCCCAGTTTGTCCGTCGTCGTCGCGATAGCGGTGTCGACACTTTTGCGGTCGGCGATATCGCAGCGGATCGCTTCCGCCGTGCCGCCTGCGGCGCGGATCTCGCCGGCGATTTTCTCGGCTGCGTCGAGATTGAGGTCGAGTACCGCGACCTTGACACCGTCCTGCGCAAACCGGCGACACGTCGCCCCGCCGATGCCGCCGCCGCCACCCGTGATCACCGCCGTCTTGTTCTGCAGCCGCGCCATCCTCGCTCGCTCCTCTTTGATTCTGATCTCTTTTCCCCAGAAAGCCCGCGATCGAAGCTGGCAACTAGGACAATATATTGTTATATCTAGCCGGCGTTCCGAAGATGCGTCAAGATCGTCTATGATGGCAGAGAAGCAATCGAGTGCCGATAATGCTGCGGATGCGAAGATGGAGCTGGCCAACCGGCTGTTCTTCCGCCTCTATCAATGCGCAAATATGTTGCATAAAACCGGCACGCGGGCGGTCGAGGCCGAGGGACTGACGACGCAGCAATGGGCGGTGCTGGGCGCGTTGTCGCGGCCAGCCGCGGCGAGCGGCATGAGCATCGGCGATCTGGCGCGCTATCTGATGGTTAGCCGGCAGAACCTCACCGGCCTGATCGGCCGGATGGAGCGCGACGGCCATGTCGCAGTCCTGCCGGACGAGCGCGACCGCCGCTCACGGCTGGTGACGATGACCAAGTCCGGTCGCCACGTCTGGGAGGTGCTCGCGCAGCCGAAGATCCGTGCCTATTACGGCGAAGTGCTCGGCGATTTCTCGATCAACGACGTCACCCACACGCTGCACTACCTGCTCAAGATCCTCGACAACATGAAGCGTCTCGACGATGGCGCTGTGGGCGAAGCGGCGACGGAACTGGAATGACTTTGGTCAAGGCGCGCGGGCGTCATCCAACGTCTATCGGGCGGAAGCGATAACAAGACGAGGGGGCGGAGGCGATGAAGGCGGCATTCATGACCGGTCACGGCGGCAACGAGGTGATCGAGGTCGGCGATCGCCCGATGCCGCAGCGCCGCCCTGGTGAAGTGCTGGTGCGGATGCGCGCTGCGACCGTCAACCGCGTCGACCTCTACATGCGCGACAGCGGCGCCGGCATCACCCACAGCCTGCCGCAGATCATGGGGGTGGATGGGGCCGGCGTGATCGAGGAGGCGGACATGCCGGAGCTGATCGGGCGGCGGGTGACGCTGTATCCGGGCATCGTCTGCGGCACTTGCGAATTCTGCCGCCGCGGCGAGCCGGTGCTGTGCGCCAAGATGAGCCTGCTCGGCGAGCATCGCGACGGCACCATGGCCGAGTATGTCTGCGTGCCGGCCGGAAATGCACTGCCGATCCCTGACCGGCTCGATTTCGCCCAGGCAGCTGCGCTCGGCGTGAACTATCTCACGGCGTGGCGGATGCTGTTCACCAAGGCGAAGCTGCAACCGGGCGAAACCGTGCTGGTATTCGGGGTTGGTGGCGGCGTGTCGCTCGCGGCGATGCAGATTGCTGCGGCCGCCGGCGCCCATGTGCTGGCGACCTCGCGCAGCGCCGACAAGCTCGCGCGGGCCCGGGCGCTCGGCGCCGATGCGGTTATCGATGCGCCCGCCGATAAGATCCCCGCCGCCGTGATGGACTTGACCGGCGGCCGCGGCGCCGACGTGGTGATCGAGAACATCGGCGGCGCGATGTGGAGTGCGGCGCTGAAATCGCTGGTGCGCGGCGGACGGGTCGCGACCTGCGGTGCCACGATCGGCGATCAGCCGCCGGCCGATCTGCGCCGGGTGTTCATCCGCCAGCTTCAGATCTTCGGCTCGACCCTCGGCAACCCGAGTGAGCTTTCCGAACTGATCGCCTGGTGCGATGCCGGAAAGCTGACGCCGCCGATCGATCTGCGCTATCCGCTCGACGATATCCGCGCCGCATTCGATCATCTCGAATCCGGCAGCCAGTTCGGCAAGATCGCGATCGACATCTGAGATTCATTGCGACGGAGCGCCGTCCGTCGCGTGTCGGCTCTTCCATCGTCAAATTTGATCCGCATCAAATTAATTTTCGCATTCTAATACTAGATTACATTTAAATCGCCGGACCGGAAAATGGCCGGCAGCGCTACCCCGGCAGAGCCGCCGGGCAGGGGAGGACGACCGGCATGCTCGACAGGCCGCATCACACCACGGCGGACATCATCGCCCGTTGCGAGGCGCTGTTCTCCGACCTCAGCTTCACCGCCGCCCGCGAATGGAAGGCCGCAGAGCCCGGCCGCATCGTGGTCGGCTTTCTTCCCTACTACGCTCCCCGCGAACTGGTGCACGCCGCCGGCGGATTGCCGCTCGGGATCTTCGGTGGCGGCGACCAGCTCGAAGTCATCCACGGCGACGCCTACTATCAGAGCTACATCTGCCGAATTCCGCGTTCGACCATCGAGCTCGGCGTCTCCGGCCGGCTCGATTTCGTCGACGGCATGATGTTCCCATCGATCTGCGACGTGATCCGCAATCTGTCGGGGATGTGGAAGCTGATGTTCCCGTCCAAGGGCGCGCGCTACATCGACCTGCCGCACAATTTTGACGACGATCTCGGCGGCGAGTTCTATGTCAGCGAGCTGCGCGAAACTTGCGAATGGCTGTCGAGCCTCACCGGCAAGCCGATCACCTCCGATGCGATCCGCGCCTCGATCGCGGTGTTCAACGACAACCGCCGGCTGGTCCGTGCGCTGTATCAACTGCGCGCCGACGAGCCGTGGAATGTGCCGTCGTCGGAGCTGTATCTGCTGCTCCGCGCCGGCATGGTGATCCCGGTCGAGGAGCACAACCAGATGCTCACCAATTACCTGGCGGCAGTGCGGCTGCAGCAACGGCCGATCAAGGATAATTCGCGCGTGGTGATCTGCGGCATGTTCTGCGAGCAGCCACCGCTGAACCTGATCAAGTCGATCGAGCTGTCCGGCTGCTACATTGTCGACGACGACTTCATTCTGGTGACGCGCTGGGAGAATTCCGACGTCGCGCTCGACGGCGATCCGTTGCGAAATCTCGCTCGCGCCGATCTGCACGATTCCAAATCGACGCCGCCGAAATACGAGCCGGACGAGGCCAAGAAGGGGCTGTATCTGGTCGACAGCGTGCGGAAGAACCGCGCCGAAGGCGTGATCTTCGCCATGACGTCGTTCTGCGATCCCGGCCTGCTGGAGCGACCGATGCTGCAAGCGGTACTGAAGAGCCACGGCATCCCACAGATCGCATTCAAATACGCCGAGAATTCCGGCCAGATGCAGCCGATCCGCGAGCAGGCCGGCACCTTCGCCGATTCGATCAAATTGTGGAGCGGAGCATGACCGTCATCGTCGGACCGAAGACCAAGCCGCCGGAAGCCATCAAGGATGCGTCGATGGCGCGGCAGAAGCAGATGGTCAACGCTCACTACGATCGCCTCGCGAGCGCCAAGGAGCGCGGCGAGAAGGTGGCCGCGACCTTCGTGCCGGGCAATCTCAACGAGCTGCTGATGTGCTTCGACATGGTCAACAACCTGCCGGAGGTCAACGCGATCCAGAACGGGCTGCGGCGGCAAAGCGGCGGCTACGTGATGGAGGCGGAAAAGCTCGGCCATTCCGAGGACGTCTGCACCTACGTCAAATCCGACATCGGCATGATGGCCAAGGGCAATATCGGCCCGAACGGCAAGCCGCTGCCGGATCCGGACGTGTTGCTGCTGTCCTACACCGGCTGCTTCACCTTCATGAAATGGTTCGAGCTGCTGCGCCGTCAGTACAAGTGCGAGACCATCATGTTCCAGACGCCGTATCTGGCCGACGGCCGGATCACCACGGACATGATCAGCTATATGGTCAAGCAGCTCCGGCAGGACGTGATCCCGAAGCTGGAACGGATCTCGGGCGTCAAATTCGACATCGACCGGCTGCGCGAATACTTGCGCAAATCCGCCAAGGCCGAGGACGATCACGTCTGGGTGCTGCAATCGGCCAAGCACAAGCCGTCGCCGATCGACGCCTATTTCGGCGGGATCTATTACATCGGGCCGATTTTCGGCGCCTTCCGCGGCACCGACGACGCGATCGAATACTACAAATTCCTGCGCGCCGAGGTCGAGCAGCGGATCGCGCAGGGCAAGGGGCCGGTGACGCCCGATGGCAACATGGGGCAGGAGCGCTACCGCCTGGTGGTCGAAGGCCCGCCGAACTACACCAATTTCCGCCAGTTCTGGAAGATGTTCTACGACGAGGGCGCGGTCGTCGTCGCCTCGAGCTACACCAAGGTCGGCGGCACCTATGATTACGGCTTCCGCCACGATCCGGACCGCCCGCTGGAGTCGCTCGCCGAATACTGCCTCAATGTCTACACCAACCGCAACCTGCCAATGCGGGTGGATATGCTGGAGAACTATATCAACGAATACCAGGCGGACGGCCTTCTGATCAATTCGATCAAGAGCTGCAATTCGTTCTCCGCCGGCCAGCTCCTGATGATGCGCGAGGTCGAGAAGCGCACCGGCAAGCCGGCGGCGTTCATCGAGACCGATCTGGTCGACCCGCGCTATTTCTCCGCCGCCAACGTCAAGAACCGGCTGGAGAGCTATTTCCAGATGATCGAACAGAAGCGCGCGGGCTTCCGCGGCGCCGCCTGAGGAGCGCAACGATGCGGACTTTCGTTGGAATCGATCTCGGCTCCACCACCACCAAGGCGGTGCTGATGGACGAGAACAAGGAGGTTATCGGGCGCGGCATCACCAATTCTCGCTCGAACTACGCTACCGCCGCCCGCGTCGCCTCCGAAGAGGCGCGGATCGACGCCCGCTTCACATTGTTCCGCCGCGCACTTCACGTCGGCGAGGCCGGCCACGAGCATAGCGCCGAGTTTCTGGCGGCGCTGGAGCGCAACTTCCGGCTGATCCAGTTTCTCGAGCAGCTCGACGATCTGGAGGAGACGTGTCATCGCCAGCTCGAGGCGGATCGCTTCAAGTCGATTGCCGGCCCGCTGCAGGAGGCGCTGCACATCATCTTCGCCCGGCTGCGGCAGGAGGCGGCCTCGCTCTATGCTCCTGGTGCCAAGCGCAAGTCGGATTTTTTCCGCGACATCGCCGGCTCGCGGTTTCATGTCCACGCCGAAGCGGTGGCCCGCGAGATGGGCATCGCGCTCGACATGGTGCTGAACGCCTACGACAAGTCGATCATCGAGGTCGAGAACCGGCCGCCGGGCGGCGACCTCAGCGACAAGTTTCGCCGCGCCGTAGCGCGAATGCTGGCTGCGGATTCGCACGCGGCCGACGGCGAAGGCGATTTCGCCGCGATGATCGAATCGGCGCTCGGGATCGAATTGGAGGAAACCTATCTGGTCGGAACCGGCTACGGCCGGGTGACGCTGCCGTTCTCCAAGGAGCACATTCGCTCCGAGATCCTGTGCCACGGCCTCGGCGCCCACATGATGTATCCCGGCACGCGCACCGTGCTCGACATCGGCGGCCAGGACACCAAGGGCATTCAGATCGACGGTCACGGCATCGTCGAGAATTTCCAGATGAACGACCGCTGCGCCGCCGGCTGCGGCCGCTATCTCGGCTACATCGCCGACGAGATGAACATGGGGCTGCACGAGCTCGGCCCGCTGGCGATGCAATCCAATCGCCCGGCGCGGATCAACTCGACCTGCACGGTGTTCGCCGGTGCCGAACTGCGCGATCGGCTGTCGCTCGGCGAGAAGCGCGAGGACATTCTGGCCGGCTTGCACCGCGCCATCATCCTGCGGGCGATCTCGATCATCTCGCGCTCGGGCGGCGTCACCGATCAGTTCACCTTCACCGGCGGCGTCGCCAAGAACGAGGCGGCGGTGCGCGAGCTGCGCAAGCTGATCCAGGAGAACTACGGCGAGGTGACGATCAACATCAATCCGGACTCGATCTACACCGGCGCCCTCGGCGCCTCCGAATTCGCCCGCCGCGCCGTCGCGGCGTGAATGGTAGCGCTCGGATGATCGAACGCTCGGCCGGACTTGCGAGGAGAAAACGATGACCATCACGTCGGGGATCGATGTCGGGACCGGGGCCATCAAGGTGGTGGCGTTCGCGGTCGAGGGCGACCAGGAGCGTTGCCTCGGTAAGCGGGTCGAGCGGGTGCGGCAGCGCGATCCCTTGAAGCTCGCCGGCGACATCTACGACGATCTGCTGAAAGAGACGGGCCTGGCGCGCGCCGACGTCGCCTATTGCGCCACCACCGGCGAGGGCGAGGCGCTCACCTTCCACACCGGGCACTTCTACTCGATGACGACGCATGCCCGTGGCGCGATCTATCTCAATCCGGGCAGCCGCGCGGTGCTCGACACCGGCGCGCTGCACGGCCGGGCGATCCGCATGGACGATCGCGGCAAGGTGCTGGCCTATAAGATGACCAGCCAGTGCGCGTCGGGCTCCGGACAGTTCCTGGAGAACATCGCCCGCTATCTCGGCATCGCGCAGGACGAGATCGGTTCGCTGTCGCAGCGTGCCGACAATCCGGAGAAAGTCTCCGGCATCTGCGCCGTGCTGGCCGAGACCGACGTCATCAACATGGTGTCGCGCGGTATCTCGTCGCCGAACATTCTGCGCGGCATTCATGAATCGATGGCCGACCGGCTGGCCAAGCTGCTCAAGACCCTCGGTAGCCTCGATGGCACGGTGCAGATGACCGGTGGACTGGCGCTCGACGCCGGGCTGGTCGACGCGATGAAAGACGCCGTGGTCAAGGCCAGGGTCGACGTCGCGATCGAGAGCCATCCGGACGCGATCTATGCCGGGGCGATCGGCGCAGCGCTGTGGGGGGCCTTCCGTCACAAGAGGCTTGCCGACATGGCCCGCGCCGCCTGATAATTGCGATCAGCCTGAAGCCGGGTGGATGCCGATATCGGCATTCACAACCGGCGAGCGGAAAGCGGCGTCAAGATCGCTTCCGGACAACCATAAAGGCGATCAGGAGGAAACCATGAATGCCGCCGCGGTCACGCCGCCACCCGAGAAATTCAATTTCGCCGAACATCTGCTGCAGACGAATCGCGTCCGGCCGGACAAGACGGCGTTCGTCGACGATGTCTCGTCGCTGAGCTTCGCGCAGCTCGAAGCCCAGGCGCGTCAGCTCGCGGCTGCCTTGCGCGCGATCGGCGTCAAACGCGAAGAGCGCGTGCTGCTGCTGATGCTCGACGGCACCGACTGGCCGGTGTCGTTTCTCGGCGCAATTTATGCAGGCATCGTCCCGGTCGCGGTTAACACGCTGCTGACCGCCGATGACTACGCCTACATGCTGGAGCATTCGCGCGCCCAGGCGGTGCTGGTCAGTGGCGCGCTACATCCGGTGCTGAAGGCGGCGCTGACCAAGAGCGATCACGAGGTTCAGCGGGTGATCGTCTCGCGCCCCGCGGCTCCGCTGGAGCCGGGTGAGGTCGATTTCGCCGAGTTCGTCGGCGCAAAGGCGCCGCTCGACAAGCCCGCCGCTACGCAAGCGGACGATCCGGCATTCTGGTTGTATTCGTCGGGTTCGACCGGGCGGCCGAAGGGGGTGGTGCACACCCACGCCAATCCGTACTGGACCTCTGAGCTGTACGGCCGCAACACGCTGCACCTGCGCGAGGACGACGTCTGCTTTTCGGCGGCGAAACTGTTTTTCGCCTACGGCCTCGGCAACGCGCTCACCTTTCCGATGACGGTCGGCGCCACCACGCTGCTGATGGGCGAGCGGCCGACGCCGGACGCGGTGTTCAAGCGCTGGCTCGGCGGTGTAGGCGGGGTGAAGCCGACCGTGTTCTACGGCGCGCCGACCGGCTACGCCGGCATGCTGGCCGCGCCGAACCTGCCGTCTCGCGACCAGGTAGCGTTGCGGCTCGCGTCCTCGGCGGGCGAGGCGCTGCCGGCGGAGATCGGGCAGCGGTTCCAGCGCCATTTCGGCATCGACATCGTCGACGGCATCGGCTCGACCGAGATGTTGCACATCTTCCTGTCGAACCTGCCGGACCGGGTGCGCTACGGCACCACCGGATGGCCAGTGCCGGGCTATCAGATCGAGCTGCGCGGCGACGGCGGCGGCCCTGTCGCCGACGGTGAGCCCGGCGATCTCTACATTCACGGCCCGTCGTCGGCGACGATGTATTGGGGCAACCGGGCCAAGAGCCGAGACACCTTTCAGGGCGGCTGGACCAAGAGCGGCGACAAATACGTCCGCAACGACGACGGCTCCTACACCTATGCGGGCCGCACCGACGACATGCTGAAGGTCAGCGGCATCTATGTCAGCCCGTTCGAGATCGAAGCGACGCTGGTGCAGCATCCCGGCGTACTCGAAGCTGCCGTGGTCGGCGTCGCCGACGAGCACGGCCTGACCAAGCCGAAGGCCTATGTGGTGGCGCGGCCGGGTCAGACTCTGTCGGAGACCGAGCTGAAGACTTTCATCAAGGATCGGCTGGCGCCGTACAAATATCCGCGGAGCACGGTGTTCGTCGCTGAACTGCCGAAGACCGCCACTGGCAAGATTCAGCGCTTCAAGCTGCGCGAGGGTGTGTTGGGCTGAACCGGGAGGAGGGCGATATGGCGCTGATGATCAACGAGGACTGCACGGCCTGCGACGCGTGCCGGCCGGTGTGTCCGAACCAGGCGATCTCGGCGAGCGACACGATCTACGCGGTCGATGCGCTCCGCTGCACCGAGTGTGTCGGCGCCGAGGACGAGCCTCAGTGCCAGCTCGTCTGCCCGGCCGATTGCATCGTGCCCAATCCGGATTGGCGCGAGACGCCCGAGCAGTTGCAGGACAAGTACCAGCAATTGCATTCCTGAGCGGTGTCGCCAGATGTCGCGTCGGCTTGTCCGAAGCCGGCGCGGATCACGCCCGTCCGGCGGACGAATGCCGCGTCGAGGCGCCGTTCGGACCGCGATCGGCCTTGCGGCGTTCGGTGTCGATTACCTTGAGCAGCGAGGTGATCGATACCGACCGCAGCGTCGTCATCGCGATCTCGTCGATGTCGCGCAGAACCTTGTGCAGCGCGCGGCTCTCTTCATGCTCGTCGGAGGCGGCCTCCTGCAGATCGAGGCCGGTGTCTTCGAACAACGCGATGATGTCGAGCAGGGTGACGCGCTTGGGATTGCCGGCGAAGCGATAGCCGCCGCCGGGGCCGCGCACCGATTCGATCAGCCGCGCCCGCACCAAGGTGCGCAGCACCTTGGCCAGATGATTGAGCGAAATGTCGTATTTGTCGGCGATGTCGCCGGCCGAAACCTGACGATCCGGATTCGCCGCGAGTTCGAGCACGGCGTACAGTCCACACATCGTCGATTTCTGCAGCCGCATCGGCGTCAATCTTCGTGTTGGTCTCGACCACAAACCGCGCGAGCGTGTCGGGACGGTTCGATCAGTCGAGATTCTTTTCCATTCCGATGAACCGGCCGACCATCAGGCCCTGACTGCGGAAGAACGCCATGACGAGCTGATTGTCGTGCTCGATCATCGTGCGGACCTTCCTGACCCCCGCCTGAGTGAAAATTAGACAAATCTCTTCAAAGAGTTGCGTGCCGATACTGTTCACCCTTATCGCAGGATCGACGGTCAACGCAAACACCCAGCCGCAGCTTTCCGCACCGAACTCGAAGTCCCGCACTTCGCCGCAGATGAATCCGACCACCTGACCTTTCAGCTCGGCGACCAGGAAGGCGCGGCATCCGGCGCGGCTCTGCGAGAAACTCTCAAACAGGCTTTGCCAATACCGCGGCTTGACTTCGCCGGTCGCCGCCTCGTCGATCGCCGCCACGCGCGCCACATCCGGCGCGGCAGCGGGCCGGATCTGCACATCGCGGTACGGCTCCGCCGCGGTGATGCTGCTTGCACTCATCGCGTTGTCCTCCCTCGTGGTGCCGCGTGATCCCGGCTCCTGATGCGGATTATGCAGCCACGGCGCGGGGCGTCGATTGATCTTTGAGACGAGGCGGTTCAGACGCCCAGCATGGTTCTGACCATCTCCTGATCGGCGAGCAGTTCGGCGGAAGTGCCCTCGAACACCACCTGCCCCTTGGTCAGGACGACATGGCGGTCGACCAGGTCGACCAGATCGTCGAGATTCTTGTCGACGATCACGATCGAGATGCCCCTTCGGGCGATGATGCCGAGCGTCTCCCAGATCGCGTCGCGCATCTTGGGCGCAAGCCCTTCGGTCGCTTCGTCGATCAGCAGGATGCTGGGATTGCTGAGCAGCACCCGGCCGATCGTCAGCATCTGCTGCTCGCCGCCGGAGAGCTGATTGCCCCAGATCCGCCGCCGTTCGAACAGCCGCGGAAACATCTGGTAGATCGCCTCCCGGGTCCAATCGACCCGGCCATCTGGGCCCGGGCGCGCCGCAAACAGCAGGTTTTCCTCGACCGACAGGTTCGGGAAGATGCCGCGTCCTTCCGGCACGAACCCCATGCCGGCCCGCGCCTTGATATTGGCCCTCGCGTCGGTGACGTCGCGGCCGTCGAGCAGGATCGCGCCGCGCTTCGGCTTCAAGAGGCCCATCAGCGTCCGCAGCAGCGTCGTTTTGCCCATGCCGTTGCGGCCGAGCAGGCTGACGGTCTCGCCGCGGCCGACGTGGAAGTTCACGCCGCGCAGGATGTGGCTGGGCCCATAGAAGGTGTCGATGCCGCGCGCGTCGAGCATCGCCTGTGCCGCTGCGGTCATGCCGACTCCTTCATCTTGGCATGATGGCCGAGATAGGCTTCGAGCACGGCTTCGTTGCGCCGGATCTCGTCGGGCCGGCCGCGGGCGAGCAACTTGCCCTGCACCAGCACCGTCAGCGTATCGGCAGCGGCGAACACCGCATCCATGTCGTGCTCGATCACGATCACGGTGTGGTCGCGCACCAGGTCACGCAACAGCGCCACCACCCGCTGGGTTTCCTCCGGCCCCATCCCGGCCAGCGGCTCGTCGAGGATCAACAGATCGGCGCCCGAGGCGATCAGCATTGCGATTTCGAGCTGCCGCTGCTCGCCATTCGACATCCGTCCGGCAATGGTGTCGCCGCGATCGGCGAGCCCTGCGACCCGCAGCGCGCGGTCGACGGCGGCGTGTTCGCGTACCCGATACGGCGCATCGCGAAGCCGCCACAGCGCGCCCTTGTCAAGCTGTGCGGCGAGCACGCAGTTCTCGCGCACGGTGAAGCGCGGGAAGATGTTGGTGCGCTGATAGGAGCGGCCGAGTCCGGCGCGGGCGATCCGATAGGCGGGCCAGCCGGTGACGTCGAGCTCGTCGATCTGCACACTGCCGGCGCTGGCGGGCAGCGCGCCGGACAACAGGTTGGTGAAGGTGGTCTTGCCGGCGCCGTTGGGGCCGATGATGGCGTGGACCTTGTTGGGCTCGAACGTCACGGTGACGTCGCTGACTGCCGCGATGCCGTTAAAGTTCTTGCTGAGATGGCTGGTCGCCAGCGCCTTCGCGGTCTTCGCCGGACGCTGCGGTTCGTCCACCGGAGGCCGCGCGGGTGTGATCTGCGGCTGCTTGCGCCGCCAGTTCAGCAAACCGGCGAGGCCGTCCGGCGACATCAGCACCGCGGCGATCAGCGTCGCGCCGGTGCCGAGCCGCCAATGGTCGGCGACCAGCGAGCCGACGATGCTTGCGGTCTTCAATAGCTCTTCCAGCGACGAGTAGGCGAGCGCGCCGAGGATCGGGCCGAACAGCGTGCCGGCGCCGCCCAGCACCACCATCATGATGGCGAGGCCGGATTGATGCCAGTTGAGCAAGTCGGGCGTGACGAAGCCGTCGATCGATGCGAACAGCGCACCGGCGAGCCCCGCCACCATGCCGGCAATGGTGAAGGCGGCGAGCTTGTAGCGATAGGTGTCGTAGCCGAGCGAGCTCATCCGCACCTCGTTGGCGCGAATGCCCTGCAGCACCCGGCCGAACGGCGAGCGCACCAGCGCCAGCAGCAGTCCATAGGCGGCGATCAGCACGACCACACAGACGTAATAGAATTGCCGGCGATCGGAGAAATCGAGCAGCGTCAGACCGCCCAGCGTCAGCTCGGGCTTGACGTTGATATAGGCGCCGTCCGAACCCTTGGCGATGTCGGTGTCGTGGAACAGCGCGAACAGCATCTGGCCGGCAGCCAGGGTCACCATGATGAAATAGAAGCCGCGGGTCAGCGTCGCGAACGCGCCGATCACGAGCGCGGCAAGCCCGCCGGCAACTAAGCCGGCGCCGAGCGCGACGATGACATTGGCGGCTTCCGCTTCCGGCGAAACGAAATACACCGCATAGGCGCCGCAGCCGAAGAAGGCGGCGTGACCGAAACTGACCAGGCCGGTAACGCCGATCAGGAGATCGAGGCTGAGCACGAAGGTCGCAATGATCACGATCCGGGTCATCAGCTTGACCGGATACGGCCCGGCGACGAACGGCAGCGCCAGCAGGCAGCCGAGCAGCACCGTGAAGAACAAGACGACGACGAGGTTGGGGCGGGTCAGCATCTTCAGGCCCGCCCGAACAGCCCGGCCGGGCGGATCACGAGCACCAGCGCCATCAGCGCATAGATGATGATGCTTGAGAACTGCGGCAGGAACACCTTGCCGAAGGCATCGGTCAAGCCGATCAGCAGCGATCCGATGAACGCGCCGCGCACCGATCCGATGCCGCCGATCACCACCACCACGAAGGAGATGATCAGCACGCGGTCGCCGATGCCTGGATAGGCGCTTTCGATCGGAGCCGCGAGCATTCCGGCGGTGGCGGCGAGCGCGACGCCGGTGGCGAAAACCATGCGGAAGATCAGGCGCGAGTCGAAGCCGAGCGCCTCGACCATTTCGCGGTTGGATTCGGCGGCGCGGATCAGGCGGCCGATCCGGGTCTTCTGAATGATCAGCGCCATCGAGATCGCCAGCGCGACGCAGATCGCCATCAGGGCGAGCCGATACACGGGGTAGCTCAGACCTTCGGTGAGCCTGACGCTGTGCGCCAGATAGCTCGGCGCCGGAATCGAGTGCGGATACGACCCCCACACCACCTGCTGGAATTCGTTGAAGATCAGGATCAGCGCGAAGGTCAGCAGCACCTGCTGCAGGTGATCGCGATCGTAGAGATGGCGGATGAACAGCCACTCGATCGCCAGACCGAGCAGGAAGGCGAGGGGAATGCCGGCGACCAGCGCCAGGAAGACGTCGCCGAACATGCCGGTCAGAGACAGTGCCAGATAGGCGCCGATCATGTAGAACGAGCCGTGCGAGAGATTGATGACGCCGAGAATGCCGAATACCAGCGTCAGGCCGCTGGCGGCCAGAAAGATCACCAGCCCGGTCTGAAGGCCGTTCAGCGCCTGAATTAGGATGAGACTCATGAGAACCGGTCACCGATGTCGGTCGTGCGGGACAGCGGACGGCGACGATGCGCCGGCCGCTGCAGCAGGTGTCGGCGGGTGTCAGCTCAGCTTGCAGCCGATCGCTTCGTCGGCGACCGCCGGGGCGGCGAGGCCGAGATTGACGCTCTTGCCGCCCTTCAGCTCGCGCAGATAGAAATTCTGCACCGGGTTGTGTGCAGCCGACAGTTTGAACGGTCCGCGCGGACTGGCAAAGCTCGCCTTCGCCATCGCGGCGTTCAGCTCCTTGCGTTTGCTGACGTCGCCGCCGACCGCTTTGAGACCGGCGTCGAGCAATTGCCCGGCATCCCAGCCCTGCACCGCGAACACGTCCGGCGGGATCTTGTAGGCGGCCTCGAATGATTTGACGAACGCCAGGTTCTCGGCGTTGTCGAGGTCGACCACGTAGTGCAGCACGGTCTTGATGCCGTCACCGGCTGGCCCCGCCGCGGCTTCGACGCCGTCGGTGAGGAAGCCGGGCCCCCACAGCGGGATGCCGAGATTGGCCGCCGCATAATCCTTGATGAATTTCAGCGCTCCGCCGCCGGAGAAGAACGCATAGACGCAGTCCGGCTTCAGCGAGGCGATCTCGGCCAGCGCCGATTGGAATTCGACGTCGGGGAACGCGATGGTGATGTCCTTCACCACCTCGCCCTTGCCGGCGATGAAAGACTTCTTGAAGCCGGACACCATCTCTTCGCCCGCGGCGTATTTCCAGGTCACCGTCACGGCCTTCTTCAGGCCGGCCTTGATCATGGCATCGCCGGTGGCACGGCCGATCTGGCCGTTGGCGAACGAGGTCCGGAACACGTTAGGCGCGCACATCGCGCGGGTGATGATGTCGGCTCCGGCGTTCGGCACGATCGTCGGAATGCCGTCCTCGCGGGCGATCTTCACCATCGCCATCGCGACGCCGGAATGCACCGTGCCAACCAGCACGTCGGCCTTCTCGCTCTGGATCAGCTTGGTGGTCAGCTCGGTGGCCTTGGGCGGCGCGGATTCATCGTCGACTTTGACGAAGCTGATGCTGCGGCCCGCGAGCTTGCCGCCCTGCGACTGCACATACAGCTCGAGCCCGCGGGTGATCGCTTCGCCGAGCGGTGCATAAGTCCCGCTATAAGGCAGCAGCAGCCCGACCTTCAGCGCGCCGGCCTGCGCGTAGGACGGGCGAATGAACGGGCCGCACGCCAGCGCGGCACCGGCCGACGCTCCGAGCGACAACAGACGACGTCGATCGATCATGGTAGTCCTCCCCTCGGTCTTCCTCGCGAGCGATCAGCTCGTCATTGTGTTTTTTCGGTACTTTATTGCGACTATTACATCGAGCCAGATCATTCTGCGAGACACCAATGAGGCCGATGGTCGCATCGTCAGTCTCGCTGATATTGCGCTGCACCCGCAAGCCCGACTTGGCTGTCATCGTGCGTTGCCGGCGGTGGCCCGCCCGTAAAGCGTGGAAGTGGAACGCGCGCTTTCCGTGGCTTCAGCTTCGCCGAGCGTCATCTCGCGCAGCAGATAGCGCTGCAGCTTGCCGCTCGACGTCTTCGGCAGATCGTCCATGATCTGAATCCAGCGCGGATATTTCCATGGCCCGATCGCAGACTTGACGTGCTCCTTCAGTTCGTCGAACAGCGCGCCGGGATCGATTTCGGCGTGCGACTCCAGCACGATGAACGCTTTCGGCTTCACCAGCCCATCGGTGTCCTCGGCCGGAATCACCGCGGCTTCCAGCACCTTGGCGTGACTCATCAGCGCCTGTTCGATTTCGAACGGTGACACCCAGATGCCGCTGACTTTGAAGATGTCGTCGGTTCGCCCGCAATAGGTGTAAACGCCGTCGGCGCGCCGGTAGTATTTATCTCCGGTCCGGGTCCATTCACCGACGAAAGTTGTTCGTGTCTTGTCGCGCTGATTCCAGTAGCCCGCGGCCGACGAGCCGCCGCTCACCAGCAACTCGCCGATCTCGTCGTCGGCGACGTCCTGGCCGCTCTCGTCGACCAGCCGCAGTCGATAGCCGTCGACCGGTACTCCCGACGTTCCGTATTCCACGGCGTGTGGGAGGTTGGTCAGGAACAGGTGGCCCATCTCGGTCGAGCCGACTCCGTTGACGATGTCGCGGCCGAAGCGATTGCGCCAGTTGAGCCCGACCTGCGCCGGCAGCGGTTCACCGGCGGACACGCACAGGCGTAGCTGGTCCGGGAGCGTCTCGGTGCGCGAGCGCGGATCGGCCAGCATCGCGGCATACAGCGTCGGCACGGCGAACAGCATCGTCGGCTGGTGCGCCTGCAAAGTATCGAACACCGTGTCGGCGGTTGGCCGCTCGGGGTACAGCACCGAGGTGGCGCCGATCCCCATGGTGCAGAACATCGCGTTGCCGAGCCCATAGGCGAAGAACAGCTTGGCCGCCGAGAACACCACGTCGTCTTCGCGGTAGCCGATCCGGCGGCCGGCGTTCTCCGCCATCACCCGCGGACTCGAATGCACGTGCATCACGCCCTTCGGCATTCCCGTGGTGCCGGAGGAATATTGCCAATAGGCGATATCGTCGGCGCAGGTTGCCGCCGGTGCGCCGCCTTCATGCTCTGCGGCGAGCAGATCGGCCAGTTGCAAGGTCGGCGATAGAGTGTCGCCGACGGCGACGATTGTGCGCAGATGCGGCAGATCGGCCGCGGCCTCCTCGATCGCCGGCAAGAATTCCGAGGAAGCGAACACCACTTTCGATCGCGAATCCTCCAGCAGATAGCGATACTGGTCCGCATTCAGCCGGGTGTTGAGCAGTACCGGTACAATGCCGGCGCGGATCGCGCCCCAAAACAGGATCGGGAAGTCGACGGTGTCCTTGAGCACCAGCGCAATACGATTTTCCTGCTCGACGCCGAGGCGCGCCAGCATCGGGCCGACACGTGCGACGGCGTCGCGGAGCTCGCCATAATTCAAGCTGCGCTGCGGATCGATGAAGGCGATCTTGCCGCCCCGGCCTTCCGCAACGTTGCGATCGACGAAATCGACCGCCGCGTTGTAGTCGCGTAGCGGCATTGCCCCCTCCGCCGTCGTTGAGTTGATTTGATCTAAGCGTCCACCTGAAGTGATCTCCTTGATTTTTGCTAAGCGGTTCGTCGGTTGTGCGGCGTGACGATCGCTTGACTTTGGTCATGGATGTCGCCCTCCCGCGCCGACAGTCTTGCGGCGAGGGAGCGACCCATGGATGAAATGATGTTGCGACGCCGCAAGCGGCTGCTCGGCCTGAACGTCAACGGCCGATGGCGCGAGGACGCGGTCACCGACGACATGCTGCTGGTCGATTACCTGCGCGACGTTGCGGGCCTCACCGGCGTCAAGATCGGCTGCGACGGCGGCGAGTGCGGCGCCTGCACGGTGCTGATCGACGGCGAGCCGGCGCCGTCGTGCCTGGTGCTCGCAGTGCGCTGCGAGGGGCGGCATGTCGAAACGGTCGAAGGTCTAGCGGCGAACGGGCGGTTGCATCGACTGCAACAGACCTTTCATGACCATCTCGGCGCGCAGTGCGGCTTCTGCACGCCGGGCATGATCATGGCGGCGGAAGGCCTGCTACGCCGCAATCCGTCGCCGACCGAGGACGAGATCAGGATGGCGCTGTCCGGCAATCTCTGCCGCTGCACCGGCTACGCCAAGATCGTTGAATCGGTGCAGGCCGCCGCGGAGATTTCGCCATGAGCGGTCCGGCGTTCCAGGGGGGGCTCGACCGTGCCGGCGTGCCGCTGGTCGACGGCGTCGACAAGGTGACAGGGCGGGCGCGTTACACCGCCGACCTCGATCATGCCGGCGCGTGGGTCGCACGCATCTTGCGCAGTCCGATCAGTCACGGCGAGATCGTTCGGGTCGATATCAGCAAGGCGCTGGCGCTGAAGGGGGTCGCGGCGATCGTCACCGGCGAGGATTGCGCGATCACCTACGGTGTGCTGCCGATCGCGATGAACGAGTATCCGATGGCGCGCGACCGTGTCCGGTATCGCGGCGAACCGGTTGCGGCAGTGGCGGCGGTCGATGCCGAGACGGCGCAGCGCGCGCTCGACCTGATCGAGCTCGATCTGCGCGAGCTGCCGGCCTACTACGAGTCGGAGGCCGCGCGTGCCCCTGACGCCTGGCTGCTGCACGACAACAAGCCGGGCAATATCGAACGCGAGGTTCACAACGAGTTCGGCGATCTCGCCGCAGGTTTCGAAGCCGCCGATTTGATCCGTAGCCACACGCACCATTGTGCCGAGGTCAACCACGCCCAGATCGAGCCGCATGCCTGCCTGATGGAGTACGATCCGGTCACCGGGCGGCTTACGGTGCAGAGCGTGTCGCAGGTCAGCTATTATTTGCATCTGATGCTGGCGCGCTGCCTCGAGATCGATCCGTCGCGGGTACGGGTGATCAAGCCGTTCGTCGGCGGCGGCTTCGGCGCGCGGGTGGAGGTGCTGAACTTCGAGGTGATCGCCGCGCTGCTCGCCCGCAAGGCCGGCGGCAGGGTGTCGATGCGGCTGAGCCGCGAAGAGACGTTCATCACCCATCGCGCCCGGCCGCAGACCGACGTCACCTTGAAGATCGGCATACGCCGCGACGGCCGGTTCACCGCCTGTTCGTGCGAAGTGGTGCAGCGCGGCGGTGCCTATGCGGGCTACGGCATCGTCACCATCCTGTATGCCGGTGCGCTGCTGCAGGGGCTCTACGACATTCCGGCGGTCAAATACGACGGCTACCGCATCTACACCAACCTGCCGCCGTGCGGCGCGATGCGTGGGCACGGTTCGGTCGACGTCCGTCATGCCTTCGAGAATCTGATCGATCGGATGGCGCGTGAACTCGGCCTCGATCCTTTTGCGGTGCGCCGTGCCAATCTGCTGGCGGCGCCGACGCGCACGCTCAACGATCTGATGGTCAACAGCTACGGCCTCGCCGAGTGCCTCGACAAGGTCGAGCGCGCCAGCGGCTGGCGCGATCGGATCGGCAGGTTGCCGCCGGGCAAGGGCCTCGGCATGGCCTGCTCGCACTACGTCAGCGGCTCGGCCAAGCCGATCCACTTCACCGGCGAACCCCACGCGGTGGTGGCGCTGCGGCTCGATTTCGACGGCGGCGTCACCGCGCTCACCGGCGCCGCCGACATCGGCCAGGGTTCTTCGACGGTGGTGGCGATCACCGTCGCAGAAACGCTGGGCATCGCGCTCGACCGGGTCCGGGTGATCTCCGGCGATTCCGCCATCACTCCGAAGGACAATGGCGCGTATTCGTCGCGCATCACCTTCATGGTCGGCAATGCCGCCATCGATGCGGCGACCAAGTTGAAACAGATCCTGATCGCGGCGGCCGCGCGCAAACTCGAAGCCGCGCCGGAGCAGATCGAGTGTGCCGGCGAGAGCTTCCTGATCGGCAGCGGGGCCCAGGCCGCGCTCGGCTTTGCCGAGGTAGTGAAAGCAGCGCTGGTCGACGAGGGTGCCATCACGGTCAAGGGCACCTTCACTTGCCCGCCGGAATCGCAGGGCGGCAAGCATCGCGGCGGCGCGGTCGGCTCGACCATGGGATTCAGCTACGCCGCCCAGGTGGTCGAGGTCAGCGTTGACGACGCGACCGGCCTGATCACTGTCGACAAGGTCTGGGCGGCGCTCGATTGCGGTCGCGCCATCAATCCGCTCGCGGTGGTCGGGCAGGTGCAGGGCGCGGTGTGGATGGGGATGGGGCAGGCAATGTGCGAGGAGACGCGCTATCTCGACGGACTGCCCGCGCATGCCAGCTTTCTCGAATACCGGATGCCGACGATGATCGAATCGCCGCCGATCGAGGTTGCAATCGTCGAGAGCGTCGATCCGTTTGGGCCGTTCGGTGCCAAGGAGGCCAGCGAAGGTGCGCTCGCTGGTTTTCCGCCGGCGATGGTCAACGCCGTCGCCAATGCGATCGGCATCGATCTCGATGATCTGCCGGCGACGCCTGATCGCGTCGTCGAGGCGCTGGCGCGGAGGCGGCGCGAAGCGAAGCGGGCGGTGGCGGTGAGGGCCGCCTCATGACGGGTCTGAATGCGTTGAATTTGCTTCGTCCGGGCTCGATCGATGAGGCGATCGCCGCACTGCTGGCGCATCCGGGAGGACGGCTGCTCGGCGGCGGCACGGATCTGCTCGTCAACATGCGGCGCGGCATCGCTCAGCCTGAGATGCTGATCGACACCACCGGCATCGCCGAGATCAAACGGCTCGTCGTCGATGGCAGCGGCGTGACCATCGGCGCCGGAGTCACCGTGGCGACCCTCGCCGCCGACAGTCTGGTTGCGGCCCGCTATCCGGCGCTGAGTGAAGCTGCTCGCAGTGTGGCGGGGCCCGGTCATCGCAAGCTTGGGACCGTCGGCGGCAATCTCTGCCTCGACACCCGCTGCATCTATTACAACCAAAGCGAATGGTGGCGGCGGGCGAATTCGTACTGTCTGAAGAACCGCGGCGACACCTGCCACGTCGCACCCAAGGGCAACCGCTGCCACGCCGCCTTCAGCGGCGATCTTGCGCCGGCCCTGCTGGTGCTCGGCGCCGAGGTCGAGATCGCCGGGCCGGGCGGCCGGCGCCGCATCGCGCTCGCCGAATTGTATGTTGAAGATGGGCGGGCGCATCTCGCGCTGCGGCCAGGCGAGGTCGTTGTTGCGGTTCGGCTGTCGCCCGACCCGCCTGCGTCGCGCTACGTCAAGGTGCGGCAGCGCGGCGCGATCGACTATCCGCTTGCCGGCGTCGCTGTTGCGCTGACACGTTCGGGCTCCAAGATCGGGCAACTTCGCATCGCGCTGACAGGGACCAATTCAAGGCCGTTCCTGCTCGCCGAAACCGCCGCCTTTACGCAGCGGCCGCTCGACGATGCGATGCTGCGCGAGATCGATCGGCTGGTGCAGAAGCAAGTGCAACCGATGCGGACGACGCTGATGCCGGCCAACTACCGGCGCGTCGTCGCGGCGGCCCTGGCGAGCCGCATCACGGCCGAGCTGTTCGCCTCGCTGGCGCTGGTGTAATCTGGATCCATCCACGATCACGCTTCAACGCACGGCCTGCAGCTTGCCGCGCACCGCACTGCGGCCGTCGGTTGCCAGCTTGCGCAACCTTGCGACATCGCGCACCGCGACTTGCGACGCCTCGACAGTGACGCCGATGCTGCGCAGCTTGGCGAAGGCCCGCGACAGCGATTCCGGCGTCAACCCCAACTCACCGGCGATCAGCGCCTTGTCGTAGGGCAGCACAAGCGCGCAGGAGCCGTGCTCGGCGATCGCCAGCGAGGCGAGGAATTCGGCGAGCCGCTGCACCCCGCTCTGCGCCTTGAGCTGTTCGACGCGCTGCACCAGATGGTGCATGTGCTGGCAGATCGAAGCGATCATCGGCACCGAGATATCCGGATTGGCTCGGATGCAGCGGACCAGATGATCAGCAGGGATTCGCGCGACCCGCGCGTCGGTGACGGCTTCGGCGTTGGCCAGATAGCGGTGGCCGGTCAGCGCCGCGGCTTCGGCGAAGCTGCCGCCGCGGCTCATGATCTCGATCACCGCCTCGTCGCCGGCCAGGTTGCTGCGAAACAGCTTTACCCAGCCGCTGACGACGATAAAGAAAGCTGTCGCCGGCTCGTCCTGACGCACGATCGATTCGCGCGCTCGCAGGCTGATCGCAGTGGCCGGCGCGATCATGTGCGCGACGGTCTCCGCCTTCAGTCCGCGAAACACGGCGATCCGGGTGATGATCTGCAGATCACCACCGGTGAGCTTCGAAGCCATCGAGAGCGTTTCCAATCTTGGTTACGCCAACTACACCCCAGGCGCGTTTCGCGCTTCCTTGATCGCCATCAACTATTTTGGGCATTCCGGTACGAAATTGTATTGCGTTGCAGCGCGATGCTGCAGAGCAGTGACGGAGCAGCGCCTCCGGAGATGCGTTGAAAACCTGCGAACCGCTGCTAACCTGTGGGCATGGACATTCGGGCGGCGGTGTTTCGGGAGGTCGGCGCGGCGTTACGCGTCGAGCGGGTTGTGCTGGACCCGCCGCAGCCGACCGAAGTCTTGGTGCGGCTCGCAGCGATCGGCCTGTGCCGGACGGACTATCACGTGATGCGCGGCGAGCGACGAGTCGCGATGCAGCCGATGGTGCTGGGCCATGAAGCCGCCGGCGTGGTCGACCTGATCGGCGATCAGGTGCAGGGCATTGCCCCGGGCGATCACGTGGTGCTCACTTTCATTCCCGGCTGCGGGCGCTGTCGGTGGTGCCTGCGAGGATTGCATCATCTGTGCGCCGAGGGCCCTCGCATCACCCACGGGCCGCAACTTGACGGCAGCTTTCGCCGGCGCGATGCCGACGGTTGCGACGTCGGCGCCTTCTGCATGATCGGGGCGTTTGCGGAGGCCACCGTGGTCGACCAGGCCTCGGTGCTGGTGATCGACAAGGACGTTCCGCTCGATCATGCCAGCCTGATCGCCTGCGGCGTGCCGGCCGGCGTCGGCGCCGCGCGGTATCGCGCGCGCGTCAAGCCGGGCGATACGGTGCTGGTGGTCGGCTGCGGCGGCGACGGCATGAACGTGGTGCAGGGCGCAAAACTCTGCGGCGCTTCGATGATCATCGCCGCCGACATCATCGCACAGAAGCTGGAATGGGCGCGGGCTTTCGGCGCCACCCACGGCACCACGGCGCAACGCGATGAGTTGATCAGCGCAGTATTGGCCTTGACCGAGGGCACTGGCGTCGATCACGCCTTCGTCTGCATCAACCCAGCCGAAACGCTGCTGCCGGCGTTTCGTGCCACCGCGAAGGCCGGCAACGTTGTGGTCACTGCGATCACGCCCGACACCGTCAAGCAGATCGACGTGCCGCCTCTGGAACTGTTTGCCACCCAGAAGGCGATCATGGGCGCGGTGTACGGCTTCGCCAGCCCGAGGCTTCAGATTCCTGAACTGCTGGGTCTGTATCGCCGCGGCGATCTTAAGCTCGGTGAGCTGATCAGCCGGACCTATCGGCTGGACGAGATCAACCAAGGCTATGCCGACCTCGATGCCGGGCGAAACCTGCGCGGCGTGGTGCTGATCGACTGAATCCGTGCGAGCTAACGATAAGAGGAAACATAATGGTAGGCCTGAGTCCGACCGGCACGCTGGCAATCGAAGGCGCCCAGTTGGAGTATCGCTTCGTTGGTCCGCAGCCGGACGTCGCACCCACCCTTGTGCTGCTGCACGAAGGTTTGGGCTCGGCGGCGTTGTGGGGCGAATTTCCGGACAAGCTCGCGGCCGCGACCGGTGCCGGCGTGTTCGCATATTCCCGGGCCGGCTATGGCCGCTCGACGCCGGCCGCGTTGCCGCGCCCACTCGACTACATGCATCGCGAGGCTCTACAGGTCCTGCCGCGGGTGCTTGACCAGATCGGCTTTCGCCGCGGCTTGCTGGTCGGCCACTCCGACGGCGCCTCGATTGCGGCGCTGTATGCCGGCGGTGTCGCCGATCACCGCATCCGCGGCGTCTCGCTGATCGCGCCGCACTTCGTCGTCGAAGACATTTCGGTGGCGTCGATCGCGGCGATCCGCACGACCTACCAGACGACCGAGCTGCGGGCCAAGCTGGCGCGCTGGCACGACGACGTCGACAATGCCTTTTACGGCTGGAACGACGCTTGGCTCGATCCGGCGTTCCGCGCCTGGGACATCGCCGACTCGCTCGCTTACATCCGGGTGCCGCTGCAGATCGTGCAGGGCGAGAACGATCAGTACGGAACGATGCGGCAGATCGAGATCGCACGTTCGGAATGCTACTGCCCGCTCGAAGTGGAGCTGCTCGCGGGAGCAGGTCATTCGCCGCACCGCGAAGCGGCCGAGGCGACTCTGCGGCTGATCGCTGACTTCGCAGACCGCATCCTGAGCGGCCACGCCGAGGCGAAGGACGGCCGGGCGGCCTGAGGTCGTCGACGACGCCGGTCGCGCACTAAAATGCATCACAGTCGCATTTGCGGCTGGACTTGCCGGCGTAAGATGAATTATAATGCATGTTAGAAGCAAGAGGAAACGCAGGGAGCCGCCATGGCCGAGGCCGCAGACACGCGCCCGCTCGCGAACGGAGCTGTGCGGGTCGATTTTCAGACCGAGCCGTCCCGTTACCGGCATTGGAAGCTGACGGTCGATGGCGAGATCGCGACGCTCACCCTCGACGTCGACGAGAACGGCGGCCTGTTTGAAGGTTACCAGCTCAAGCTGAATTCCTACGATCTCGGCGTCGACATCGAACTCGCCGACGCGATGCAGCGGCTGCGATTCCAATATCCCGCCGTGAAGGTGATCCTGCTGCGCTCCGGCAAGAACCGGGTGTTCTGCGCCGGCGCCAATATCCGTATGCTGGCCGGCGCCAGCCACGTCCATAAGGTCAATTTCTGCAAGTTCACCAACGAGACCCGCAACGGCATCGAGGATTCGTCGCAGCATTCCGGCCAGCGTAGCATCGCGGTGATCAACGGCACCGCGGCCGGCGGCGGCTACGAACTCGCGCTTGCGGCCGATCATATCATCATGGCCGACGACGGCTCGGCCGCGGTGGCGCTGCCGGAAGTGCCGCTGCTCGCGGTGCTGCCGGGCACCGGCGGCCTGACGCGCGTGATTGATAAGCGCAAGGTTCGCCGCGATCACGCCGACGTGTTCTGTACCATCGAGGAAGGCATCAAGGGCAAGCGCGCGGTGCAGTGGCGACTGGTCGACGACATCGTCGCCACCACCAAGCTCGACGCCAAGGTGGCTGAGCGCGCCCGCGAACTCGCTGCGGCCTCGCCGCGTCGTGGAAGCGGTACGGGCGTGGAGCTGCCCCCGCTGCAGCGCCAATTCGACGATACCAGCGTGCGCTACGGCTTGGTCGGCGTCGAGATCGATCGCGCCGCCCGGATTGCGACGATCACGCTCATCGGTCCGAACGCGGCCCCGCCGACGTCGGTCGAGGCGCTGCAGGCACAAGGCGCGTCGTTCTGGCCGTTGCAGCTCGGCCGCGAACTCGACGACGCCATTCTGCATCTGCGGCTGAACGAGCCGGAGCTCGGACTATGGGTGTTCAAGTCCCATGGTGATGCAAGCCAAGTGCTGGCCTATGACGCGTTGCTCGAATCGCACAAGGACCACTGGCTGGCCAACGAGATCCGCCATTTCTGGAAACGCGTGCTGAAGCGCGTCGATGTCACGTCGCGCTCGCTGGTGACGTTGGTGGAGCCGGGCTCGTGCTTCGCCGGCACGCTGGCGGAGCTCGTGTTCGCGGCCGACCGCAGCTACATGCTGATCGGCTCGCGTGACGGCGACAACCGCCCGCCGCCGATGCTGACCCTGTCCGCGCTCAACTTCGGTGCCTATCCGATGAGCCATGGTCTCACCCGGCTGCAGTCGCGCTTCCAGGCTGATCCGGCCGACCACGCGGCGGTCCAGAGTAAAACTGGAGAAGCACTCGACGCCGAGGCGGCCGAGACGCTCGGTCTGGTCACGTTTGCGCTCGACGATATCGATTGGGACGATGAGGTCCGCGTCTTTCTGGAAGAGCGCGCATCGTTCTCGCCCGACAGTCTCACCGGCATGGAAGCGAACCTGCGCTTCGTCGGCCCCGAGACGATGGAGTCGAAGATCTTCGCGCGCCTCACTGCCTGGCAGAACTGGATCTTCCAGCGCCCCAATGCGGTCGGCGAGGTCGGCGCGCTGCGCCGTTACGGCAGCGGCCAGAAGCCGCAATTCGACATGACGAGAGTGTGAGCCGTCGCGGCGCATTCGATCGACGCGCACCGGCACAACGCCAGCCGCGTCATTGCGAGCGAGGCGAGGCAATCCAGAAGTGTGATGTGCGGAGCTGGATTGCTTCGTCGCTTCGCGCAATGACGACCACAACGTTTGGATACACGAACGAACCGGGAGCCGCCCATGAATATGAACATCATGCACGTCGACTACTCGACCAAGATCCCCAACAATGTCGATCTCGGCTCCGATCGCCAGGTGCTGAAGGCGCTCGAGGGATGGCATCCCGGCTATATCGACTGGTGGAACGACATGGGGCCGGAAGGCTTCCAGGAATCGCTGGTATATTTGCGCACGGCATACTCGGTCGACCCGCGCGGCTGGGCGAAGTTCGACTACGTCAAGATGCCCGACTATCGCTGGGGCATCCTGCTGGCGCCGAAGGAAGAAGGTCGCGTCGTGCCGTTCGGCCAGCACTACGGTGAGCCGGCCTGGCAGGAGGTGCCGGGTGAACATCGCGCGATGCTGCGCCGGCTGATCGTGATCCAGGGCGACACCGAGCCGGCCTCGGTCGAGCAGCAGCGCCATCTCGGCAAGACTGCGCCGTCGCTCTACGACATGCGCAACCTGTTTCAGGTCAACGTCGAAGAGGGGCGCCATCTGTGGGCGATGGTGTACCTGCTGCAGAAGTACTTCGGCCGCGACGGCCGCGAAGAGGCTGACGGCCTGCTGCGCCGCCGCTCAGGTTCGGAGGACGCGCCGCGGATGCTCGGCGCGTTCAACGAGGCGACGCCGGACTGGCTGTCGTTCTTCATGTTCACCTACTTCACCGACCGCGACGGCAAGATGCAGCTGCACAGCCTGGCGCAGTCAGGCTTCGATCCGTTGTCGCGCACCTGCCGCTTCATGCTGACCGAGGAAGCGCACCACATGTTCGTCGGCGAGACCGGCATCAGCCGGGTCGTGCAGCGGACCTGCGAGGCGATGCGCACCGCCGGAATCACTGACCCCACGGACATCGAGAAGGTCCGCGCGCTCGGCGTGATCGACCTGCCGACGGTGCAGAAGAAGCTCAATCTGCATTACTCGCTGTCGCTTGATCTGTTCGGCTCGGAAGTCTCGACCAACGCCGCCAATGCGTTCAATGCCGGCATCAAGGGGCGCTTTCACGAGACTCAGATCCAGGACGATCACAAGCTCGAGCACGACACCTATCCGGTGCTGAAGCTGGTGGATGGCGAGATCAAACGTGTCGACGAGCCGGCGTTGACCGCGCTGAACATGCGGCTGCGCGACGACTATTCGCAGGATTGCGTCAAGGGTCTGCTGCGCTGGAACAAGGTGATCACCACCGCCGGCTACGACTTCCAGCTCAAGCTGCCGCACGTCGCGTTCCACCGCCAGATCGGCGAGTTCAAGGATGTCGAAGCAACGCCCGACGGCGTGCTGATCGACCCGGCGGCATGGGCCAAGCGGCGCAACGAATGGCTGCCGTCAAACGACGACGGCGAGTTCATCGCCTCGCTGATGGTGCCGGTGTCGGAGCCCGGGCAGTACGCGCCTTGGATCGCGCCGCCCAAGGTGGGGATCGACAATCGCCCCGGCGATTTCGAATACGTCAAGATCGAGACCTGATCCGCACCAGATCTATGAAGGGCTCGCATCGTGGGCCTGCGCTCAGGCTCGCCCGCCAAACGCCGGGCGGCCCCTAAATTACGGTGATCCGGCGCCGACGTGCAGCGGTCGTCGGCGCTGAGCTGCCGGGAGATCCGGACTCGATCATTGCCGGTCCGATGTACCGCTCGCGGTGTCGTCGATCTCGGATCGCTTGGCAAGCAGTGTTGCGGGAGCGTCGTAGCCTTTACGGCTACTGTAGAATACCAGAACCATCAGGCCGATACCGATCAGCAGCGAAAACCCGATGCCGAGAGCCATCGCCACATAGCCCTGGACCGGGACATCGACATCGCCGGTCACCAGACCTTCGTAGGCAAACACCCCGGCGAGGCCGAGCAGCACGAGCAGGATCAGGATGACGGCCCAGATGGCAATCGGCTTCGTCCCAGGCGGCGACGGACGTTGCGGATCGGTGGTCCTGGCCATGTCGATCGTCTCCGGCTTTCGCTGCGCCGTGAACCGGCCGTTCATGCCTGCCGCAGCCATTGGTTCTGCCGCCACTGGCTGAGTGCCATCACGCCGAGATGGCCGAGCGGCTCGAATACCACGTGCTCGATCGGGACCGTTGCGGCGGCGCGTTTCACCAGCGCGCGGCGCCGGGCGCGGGGCACGTAGCGGTCGAAGCTGCCGACCGAGAACCGGCTCGCCGGGTCGATCCTATCGAGCCATTCGATCGGATTGAGGCCTCGCAGTGCACGGGTGAAATCGCCGAGCGTCACGCCGAGCGCTTCCGCCTGGCGACGCACCCGCCGCGCAGCGGGGCTCTGCCAGATCATCAGGTCGCCGCGGTCGGCGGAGGCGAAGCTCCACAGCGCGGTGTTGTAGCGGCCGGCGAGCAGCGTTGCCGGTACCGACCCCATGCTGAGGCCGACCAGCACCCGTGGGCGTCGGCGCTCGATCTGATCGGCGGCATCTTCGATCACCGACCGATTGGCCCGGGCACAGGCCTCGGGATCGGCGGCGACCACTGCGGCAGGCAACTCGTAACAGAGCCGCCATCGCCGCAGCCCGACCAGACCGAAGTCGAGCGCGGTCTGGAAGCTGGTGCGCCATGGCAGGAAATAGATCGCTCCGTTCGCATCGTTACCGACGATCCGGCGAAACCCATCCTCGGCAGCCATGACGCGGGCCATCAGTAGGTGTTGGTGCCGTAGGTCGCTGCACGCGACGACAGCAGTCGGGACAACGGCACGATCTGATACGCCGCCGAAATCGCAACCAGGATGTACACGATCCGTGCGGCGGCCGAGGAGGTCGCTGTCTCGTGGGCGCCGTTGCCGAGAATGGCGGTTACGAGATCGAAATCGAACAGGCCGACGAGACCCCAGTTCAGGCCCCCGATGATGACCAGCAGAAGCGTCAGGATGTTGATGATGCGCATGGCTTTCTCCGTTGATGTGCCGATCCAACGCGCGCTGCGATCGGCTCGTTCCTAATCCCCGTTATGATGGCCGGTTGGAGTCGTTCTGTTTCTCGATGGAATCAGGACCGTGCTTCGGCGTGCGCGCACCAGGCGCAACCTCATGTGGCGCCCCGGATGCGCGCCGGGGCACCGAGCTGCGTAGCCTGCCGAACTGGTCAGATAAACGGCTTGCCGCCGGTCACCGCGACCGTCGTGCCGGATGTGTAGCTCGAAAGCGGATCTGCCAGCATCACGTAGGCGGTGGCGAGTTCGGCGGGTTGCCCGGCGCGGCCGAGCGGGACCTGCTTGCCGAAATTCGTCACCGAATCCTCGGGCATCGTCGATGGAATCAGCGGCGTCCAGATCGGACCGGGCGCGACCGCATTGGCGCGGATACCCTTGCTCGCCAACATCTGCGCCAGGCCGCCGGTGAAATTCTGGATCGCGCCTTTCGTGGTCGCATACGCCAGCAGGATCGGGTTCGGCATGTCGGAATTGACCGAGGCGGTGTTGATGATCGAGCTGCCGGGCTTCATGTGCGGCACCGCCGCCTTGGTCAGATAGAACATCGCGTGGATGTTGATCGCGAATGTCGTCTGCCATTCCTCGTCGCTGATCTCGCCGATGTCCTCGAACGTCGCCTGATGCGCCGCGTTGTTGACCAGGATGTCGATGCCGCCGAGCTCTTCGACAGCGCGGGCGACGATCTTGCGGCAGTGCTCGGGCTGGCTGATATCGCCGGCGACGAGCACGACCCTGCGTCCCTCGGCCTCGACCAGTGCCTTGACCTGCTGCGCGTCGTCGTCCTCGCTCAGATAGGAAATCAGCAGATCGGCGCCTTCGCGAGCGTAGGCGATCGACACCGCGCGGCCGATACCGCTGTCGCCGCCGGTGATCACCGCGACCTTTCCGGTCAATCGGTTCGAGCCCTTGTAGCTGTGCTCGCCGTGATCGGGACGCGGTGTCATTTGCTCAGTTGCGCCCGGCATGTGTTGGCGCTGGCTGGGATACGGCGGCTCTGGATAGGTCTGTGTCATCGAAAAAGCACTCCCATGTGGCGGATCGCTAACCGCGGGAGAGCGCTGCTGTTCCTGGTAGGGCAGGTGTGGTTCGCTCAGGACCGGAACAGCGCAGTGATGACTGCCTCGGGTTCGGCCGGCTTTTCGAACCTGACGATGTGCTCGAACCGCGCCGGAATGGTGTGGTGATCGTAGCCAGTCGTGAACACGAAGCGAATGCCGCGCGCGATCAGTTCGTCCGCAAGCGGGAAAACCATCTCCCCCTGCAGATTGATGTCGAGCACCGCGGCGTCGCAATGCGCGCTGGATGCCAGCGCCGCGAGCGCATCGTCGACTCGCGAGAACGGTCCGACCACATCGGCACCGCTCTCCTCGAACTTCCGTACCATGTCGTCGGCAATGAAGTACTCGTCCTCGGCCAGAAGGATCCGCCGCCCCGACAGCACTCCAGAGCGACCCGTCATCGCGCCTGCTCCCGGTCGGTCGTGTCGGGCGCCAGGCTGAAAGTGCACCGCGCGCTGACGTTCGTGGATCCGAACGTGATGGTCAGGTTCAGGGCGTGATGCCATACGACGCCTGACGGTCGGCAGAGGTGGCTCGGGATGTCGTCGAGGTCATCGTTGTAGGGCGCGGATTCACGGCGGTCGCGGGTGAGCCGTGTCGGGAGTGCCGCTCCGGACGATGGTCCAGCGCGGCCGCGGGGAGAGACGCTGCGTCGATTCGCCCGGGGCGCTATTCTTGCCTGCTCGCGGTATTTCAGCGCCGCGCCTCGCGCGACTCCAGCCACGCGAGCATTCCCAACGCGGCCTGCGTCGATCTGGCGCGGCGCTCCCAGTTCTCCTGGGCCTCGGGATCGCCGCTCTGCTCGGCCTCCTGCTGCCACCGATAGGAAAGTGCGGACAGCCGTTGTTCGAGCGACAGATGCTGTTTGGTGCGGTTGCGACGCTGTTTCACGCTGATCCCTTTCGCTTGTTAGGATCAGCTTAGTTGTATCCCGGCGTTGATGCATTCACCTATGCTAATTATCGGATCGCGAGTGAACGGGCGGTCGTCGCACCATTGTCAAGACTCCTTGACAATGGTGCGTTCGAGCTGCCGACCGATCCGTCCGGACAGTGGAAAGCGGATCGTACATCGCAGCCCGTCCGGCTCGAAGGCGAGGTCGGTTTCCGCCCTGAGTTCGTATACCAACGTGCGCGTCAGCACTTCGGTACCGAAGCCGTTGTGAGAAGGAGCGCCTGCGATCGCCGTGTCGGTCTCCTTCCAGATGAAAGTCAGAATGGAATCCGAGCCTTCACCGTCTACGCTCCAGGTGATGTCGATCGTGCCGCCGTTGCCGAGCGCGCCGTGCTCGACGGCGTTGACAGCGAGTTCGTGTACCGCGAGTGCGACGACCTGGCCGGCGCGCGGCTGCAGATGCAGATCGGGCCCGGCGATCGTCGTTCGGTCGCCGTCGCGTGCCTGATAGTGCAACAGCTCGTCGGCGAGCAGCTTGTGGAGATCGATCGCGCCTTGCTCGTCGGCAATAGCTTGGGCGCGCATCAGGGCGTCGAGGCGATCTTCGAGATGGCCGACATAAGAATCCAGATCGCGCTGGGTGCCGGCCGACTTGCGCACGATCGTTCGCAGCATCGCCATGGTGCTGCGAAACCGGTGGCGTAGCTCCCCGGGCGCATCGCGCTTGTCGAGCAGGCACCGTAGCCGGCGGTTGTCCGCCTTGAGCTCGGCGATGCGAGTGGGAAGATCATCGTTCGGCATCTGCTACTCACCGCGAAGTCTGGCCAACGTCCGAGACGTGGGTAGAGTTCAGCAGCGAAAGCGAGCCGAACGGGTGCAAATACCCGTTGTCGAAGAACGACAATTCCCGCAGACCGTCGAGGTCGCGGATCGTCAATCGACGGCCGCGTAACGAAATCATGCCTGTCCTTCTCAACTCTTGCAGCGAACGATTGATGTGAACCATCGACAGGCCGAGCAAGTCACCGAGATCGGCTTGGGTGACGGGCATGTCGTAGGAGATTTCGTCCTCGTCGACGAGGCCGATCATCGTCAGCCGCAGATGCAATTCGCAGAACAGGTGACCCAGTCGTTCGGTGGCGGTGCGTCTGCCAAGGCTGACCAGATGCTCGCGGTCGATCGCGGACGCGACTAATAGATCCCACCACAACGCCTCCTCGATCCGCGGACTGGCGCTGGCGGCGGCACGGATCGCCTCCGGGCGGATCTGGGCGATCACCACCGGCGTCAGTGCTGCGACGCCGTGATCCATGAAGCGTGGGAGAACACCGAAGGGCTCGCACAGATCGCCGGGCAAGAACAAGGACACGATCTGGCGGCGGCCGTTTTCCAGCGTGATGTAGCGGCAAGCCCAGCCGTCGAGCACGAGCGGCAGATAGCGGGGCTCTCCACCGAACGGCACCACGTCCTCGCGCGCTCCGACCGCACGGGTCGACTGGGTGAGACGAACGAGAAGCTCCTCGCTGTCCTTGGTCAGTCGTGCCCCGTGTCGGAGTTTACGCAGGAAAGGATGAACCATCGGGGCGCCTCTGCCAAGCAAGCCGCCGTCGAGGCGAAACGACCACCTTGGCCGCAAGCTGGATCGATCTGGTTGCCATCTGCCTCTTGCCACCCGAGTATGTCGTGTCAGCCCCGGTTCCGCCACCGTCGCTTGTGGCCGCCGCACAGGTAACGGGCGAGCCATATTGCGAACGGGTCTCGGACAACCCCGGCTTCACAGAACGGTTCCAGTGGCGATGTCGGCTTCGGCCGCCAGCTCCGCCACGCCTTTATCTATGTTAGAGACCCTTCGGGCGAGCAGGCTATACTTCAGATCAGCGCCGCGGGCGGGCATGCGGCGTCGATCTTCTTGGGGGAGGGGAGAGCGATCGCTCTGGCTTACGCCGGGTATTTCGAGGTCGTGGTGAGCGCGGGGGGCCGCGCTCACCAGTGTCGGCCTCATTCGGCCGCAGCAGCCTTGCTGTTGATCTGCTCGCTCTGCGCGCCCGACAGCGGCCGCGCCGGCCCGAGCACGGGCTCCTCGCCGAGCGGTTCGAAATGACCGGCGTAGAACTCGCCGCGGCCGTCGATCGAGGGCCCTGTGGAGAACCGTCCCTCCGGCGGCGGGGTGCCGTCCCGCGAGGTGCCCATCATGAAGTAGCTGAAGCGCTGATGCTCCTCGCGCTGATCGAAGCTGTTCGGAATCGGCAGCGCGGCTGTGCCGCCGAGTTCCTCGATCACCGCCAGCCATTGCTGCTGATGCATGGTGTCGCGCGCGATCATGAAGTGCAGCATGTCGCGCATTCCGGGATCCGAGGTCGAGTTGAACAGCCGCACCGCCAGCGTCCGGCCGGTGGCCTCCGCGGCGACGTTGCAATACATGTCGGCGGCGATGTTGCCACTGGCATAGATGTGGGAGCAGTCGAACGGGACGCCGTCCGAATTGGCCGGGAAGGCGGCGAGGCCGGTCGACAGCAGATGGCGCTGCATCATGCCTTCCAGCACCTGGCGGGTACTCTCGCCGCCCATCACGGCGCCGACCACCTTGTCCGCCGCACCTTCTTCCTGCGCGCTCAGCGGAGCGTCCTCGAGGTTCAACGCCACCGCGGTCGCCAGCATCTCGACGTGCCCCATTTCCTCGGTCGCGGTGTTGAGCAGCAGGTCGCGATATTTGTTGTTGGGCGCGCGGGCGCCCCACGCTTGGAAGAAGTACTGCAGACAGACCCGGATCTCGCCTTCGATGCCGCCAATCGCCTGCTGAAGCTGTCGGGCGAAAAGAGGATCGGGCTTCTCGACACGGACAGGATATTGCAGCCGCTTGTCATGGTAGTACATCGAGTGTTTCCTTTCGAACTCTGGGCGTTGGGAAGATGCGGCCCGGAGCCGCACCACCGCTGCTCCGCAAACCGAACGTCCAGACCATCGTTCCTAATCTCGTTGGCTGCGGTGTTTGGGCCCCGCGCGCAGATGTCGGCTTGTGCCCGAACGGCGATGCGGATCCGGATCACGGCAGGAACGATCGCGATGTTCGGTGCTTAAGGTAGCCATGAACGACGACAAGCTCGACGCGAAGCGAACCGGAAACGAGCCCGCCCCGCTCCTGTTGCTGGCGGTAGCGCTGGTTCCCCTGATCGGCATTGTGGCGTGGTTGCTGGGCCTGTTCGGCTGAGCCTCAGGCCCGACGCGGCGAAACTATCGGTGTCGTAACCATCGCTTGTAGCCGCAACGCGTCGCCCGGCGCCGCGCTCTTCTGGTCGTTGTCGAAATAGACGTATACGTCCGCGCCGGCGCGCTTCCATGCCTTCGCCCGCTCGGCCCAGTGCTGCAATGTCGCGATCGGATAGCGCCCCTTGTAGCGGCCGCCGGGGCCGTGGCCGCGGATATAGACGAAGTCCGCCGTCCGGCGCCACGGCGCCGGCGCATCGTGATGATCCGAAAAACACAACGCCGCATTGGCTTCGCGGAGCAGGCGGAGCACCTGCGGCGTGTACCAGCTCGAATGCCGAAATTCGAACACGTAGCGCCGCTGCGGCGACAACATCTGCAGGAAGTCTCCGAGTCGCTGGATGTCGGCCTGAAATTGCGGCGGCAATTGAAACAGAATCGGACCGGCCTTGCGCTTCAGCAGCGCCAGGCGGTCCTCCATCAGGGCGAGGCTGTTCGCAGATTTCCCCGACAGCCGCTTCCAATGCGTGATGAACTTCGACGCTTTCCAGGCGAAAACGAAATCCTTCCCGGTCTGGTCGTGCCAGGATCGCACCGCGGTCGGCGTCGGTGTGCGGTAGAACACCCCGTTAAGTTCGGTGGTCGCGAGCTGGCTGGCGTAGTATTGCAGTTGATGCTTGGCCGGGAAGCCGTCGGGGAAGAACGGTCCCCGCCACGACTGGTAATGCCATCCAGAGGTGCCGATCAGGATTCGCGCCAAGGCGATGCGCTCCATTTGTCTCCGCGACAAGCGCACAGCGCCTCACTGGTTCCGAACGTGGCGAGGAACGCGCCACGATGCTGCCGGTTGACCGCAGAACCACCGGAGCATGTCATGACCGAACAACGTCCCTTCGCCGTCGTCACCGGAGCGTCCACCGGCATCGGATTCGAACTCGCCAAATGCTGCGCCCAGGGTGGTTTCGATCTGCTGATCGTCGCCGACGAGCCGGAGGTCGAGATGGCGGCGGCCGAACTACGCGCCTCCGGTGTCTCGATCGAGGCGGTGCAGGCCGATCTGTCGACCGCGGACGGCGTCGATAGCCTGGTTGCCGCCACCAAGGGGCGGCAGGTCGACGCGTTGCTTGCCAACGCCGGCCGCGGACTCGGACACGCCTTTCTCGACCAGGACATCGATGCTGCCCGCCACGTCATCGACACCAACGTCACCGGCACGGTGCTGCTGGTTCACCGCGTCGGCAACGATATGCGTCGGCGCAATTCGGGCCGCATCCTCATCACCGGCTCGGTCGCCGGCTTCACGCCGGGCAGTTTCCAGGCGGTCTACAACGCCACCAAATCGTTTCTGAACTCGTTTTCCTTCGCGCTGCGCGACGAGTTGAAGGATACCGAGGTGACCGTCACCTGCCTGATGCCCGGACCGACCGAGACCGCGTTCTTTCGCCGCGCCGACCTGTTGGACACCGCGGTCGGCACCGCCGAGAAGGACGACGCCGGCGAAGTTGCCCGGATCGGTTTCGATGCGATGATGAATGGCGAGGGCGATGTCGTCAGCGGCTGGAAGAACAAGCTGCAGACGGCGGCCGCCAGCGTCATCCCGGCCGGCGTGCTGGCCAGCCAACATCGCAAGATGGCCGAGCCCGGCAGCGCCAAGAGCTAGCGCTAGGAGCTAGCGCTAAGAGCTGAAGCGACGGTGACGCAGGGCGCAAATTGCGACGCCGATCCGGTGGTCGCTGCCATGACGCCGCAGCGATCCGTAGTGATCACCTGTTCTGAGCCAGCGCGCGCTTCGCCGTCGCCGACTGGTTGACCGGGGCCGAGAGCCTCGATCATGTCATCGAACCCGGTCTGCCATCGGTGAGCGAGCGCGCGCCGGGAGAAGTTGAAGCTCTTCTCCGGCCCCGGCTCGCCCGGTCCGGCGCGGTAGCTCAGAAAGCACGGTCTCGTCTTCGCGGGCGGCGGGGCCATTCGTGCTCCGTTCGAGCGACCTGATCCGGATCTTGTCCTTGAGCCGCAGATAGGTCTGATTGCCGAACAGCAGATCGTTCTTGCGCTCGAGAGCGGCTTCCAGCGTCGCCGGTGCCCGATCGTCGCGCGCATACAGATCGAGCACGAACAGTCGCAGTGGAACGCGGCAGGTCGCCCACGGTTCTCAGTGCAACGCATGGAAATGGTGTTGGAGAATCGTGTTGCGCATTGTTCCGACCCGGATTCACGGAGCGATCGACTACCTGGTGTCGTTGCTGGTGCTGGTCCTGCCGTTCGCGGCGGGCGGGCAGGGCGCGGTGCGCTGGCTGTTCGTCGCGATCGGCTGCGCCGGCATCGGCTACAGCCTGATCACTGACTACGAATGGGGCGCGCTGCGGCTGCTGCCGATGCCGTGGCATCTGGCGCTCGACGTGGTGTTCGGCGTCGCGCTGCTCGCGGTCGGCGCGCTGCTCGGTTTCTCGCCGCTCGGCGTCATCAGTTTGGTCGTCGGCGCTGCGGCGCTGGCGCTCGCAGCCATCACCGAGCCGGAGCCGCACCGGGCGAGCCGCATGGCATGATGATCAAGCCCGCCCCCGTGGAGCCGATCGAATCCGCCGTTCACCTCTGCGTCGATATGCAGCGTATCTTCGCCCGCGGCGGCGTCTGGGAGACTCCGTGGATGGAGCGCGTGCTGCCGGTGGTCGCCGACATTGCGGCGCGCTACGCACCGTCGACGATCTTCACCCGGTTCGTCACGCCGGAACACCCGGAGCAGCGGCCGGGACGCTGGCGACGCTACTATCGGCGCTGGGAGGCGGCGCTGCGGCCGAACCTCGCGCCTGGACAGCTCGATCTGGTGCCTGAACTGCAGCGGCTGGTGCCGCCTGCGCGCATCGTCGACAAGCCGGCATACTCCGCCTTCAAGCATGCGGATCTGGCGTCGCTGCTCGCGGACCACGGCATCGGAACGGTGGTGATCACCGGCGCGGAGACCGACGTGTGCGTCCTGGCTACCGTGCTCGACGCGGTCGACCTCGGCTTTCGCGTCGTGCTGGTCGAGGACGCGCTGTGCAGTTCGTCCGATCCTGGCCATGATGCACTGATGACGATGTATCGAACGCGATACGGCCAGCAGATCGATCTTCTCGGCCGGAACGAGCTGTTCGATCTGTGGCGGCCCTGACGCCGGACGATGTGCCGGTTCCGATAGGAACGCTGCACATTCGCTCACGTTGAATGCGCGATCATTTCAACTGGAGACTGAAGAATGGCTCAGGACGCACGAGAGATCTTTGTTACCGGGCTTCGCAATGCCCACGCCATGGAAACCCAGGCGCGCGAGATGATGGAACGCCAGTCCGAGCGGCTGGACGACTATCCGGAAGTCAAGGCCCGCGTGCAGCAGCATTTGCGGGAAACCGAAGGCCAGCTTCAGCGTCTTGACGAGTGCCTGTCGGCCTGCGGCGAAAGCGCCTCCACGCTGAAGGACGTCACGCAGTCGTTCATGGGCAACATGGCGGCGCTGGCCCACACCGTGATGCCCGATGAGATCCTCAAAAACACCTTCGCCAACAATGCCTTCGAGCATTTCGAAATCGCCGCCTACAAATCCTTGCTGTCGCTCGCCGACATCGCCGGCGTCAGCTCGGCCAAGCCGTTGCTGCAGGCTTCGCTGAAGGAAGAAGAGGCCATGGCTGCATGGATCAATCAGAACATCGACAGCGTCACGCGTTCCTACGTTCAGGCGCAGGCGGCCTGAGCGCGCGAACCCAATTGATCTTGAACGCGGTGGCCGGGCTCAGCCCGGCCATTCCTTTGCGAGGGCTCATTGCGCAAGAGCGAATTCCGGTTCCGCGCAATGACCGCGACCACGCTCCCCTCACGGCCTCATCACGACCTTGATGCAGCCGTCCTTCTTGTCGCGGAAGGTCTTGTACAGCTCCGGACCTTCCTCGAGCGTGGCGCGGTGGGTGATGACGAAAGAGGGGTCGATCTCGCCCTGTTCGATGCGGCCGAGGAGTTGCGGCAGATAGTGCTGCACCGGGGTTTGCGCCATGCGCATCGTCAAGCCGCGGTTGATCGCCGAGCCCATCGGGATCTTGTCGAGCAGTCCGCCATAGACGCCGACGATCGATACCGTGCCGAAGTTGCGGCAGCAGTGGATCGCTTGGCGCAGCACGTGCGGCCGGTCGGTGCCCATGAAGGTCGCCATCTTCACCCGGTCGACCATCGAGTCGAAACTGGCCGTGGCAGACGCTTCAGTGCCGACCGCATCGATGCAGGCATCGGCGCCGCGGCCGTTGGTGAGATCCTGGATCTTGTCGTAGACGTCGTCGTCCATGAAGTCGATGGCGATCGCACCTGATTGCTGCGCCAACTCCATCCGCTCCGGCACCGTGTCGATCGCGATCACCCGCTCTGCGCCGAGCAGGAACGCGCTCTTGATCGCCATCTGGCCGACCGGGCCGCAGCCCCACACCGCCACGGTTTCGCCGCCCTTCAGGTTGCAGAAGTCCGCCGCCATGAAGCCGGTCGGAAAAATGTCGGACAGGAACAGCACCTGCTCGTCGGTCAATCCGTCCGGCACCTTGATCGGGCCGACGTCGGCATAGGGCACCCGCAGATATTCGGCCTGGCCGCCGGCATAACCGCCGAGCATATGCGAGTAGCCGAACAGCCCGGCCGGCGAATGACCCCACATCTTCTCCGCCGCCTTGGCGTTCGGGTTCGAACGCTCGCACCCGGAGTAGAAGCCGCGCCGGCAGAAGAAGCACTCGCCGCAAGAGATGGTGAACGGAACGACCACCCGGTCGCCGACCTTCAGCTTGGTGTTGTCGGCGCCGACTTCGACGACTTCGCCCATGGTCTCGTGGCCGAGCACATCACCGCTCTGCATCGACGGCATGATGCCGTCCATCAGGTGCAAGTCCGAGCCGCAGATCGCACACGCCGTCACCTTGATGATCGCATCGCGGCCGTGCTCGATCTTCGGGTCCGGCACGCTCTCGCAGCGGATGTCGTTCTTGCCGTGCCAGGTCAGCGCTTTCATCTGCAGCTCCTCGTCGTTGATCGCGAGGGCAAAGCCGCAGACGTTCGGATGTTCCTTTTGCACCGGGCACATCAGTGGAGCGGCATCTGCCATGCCGCTCCCCTTTAGCGTAGCTCGGTCAGCTCGTTGTCGACCAGGGAACAGCCATGGTCCTGTCCCTTCCCCGCCGACCTGATCTCACCAGTTCCGGATCAACCGCACCGTTGGGCCGCAGGATCACCCTCCAGACACCAGCATTGCGCCCGCGGCTCGCCGCCTGGCCGCACGGGTGAGTTTGAAGCCCTCGACCAGGCCGTAGATCGCCGGGATCACGATCAGCGTCAGCAGCGTCGACGACACCATGCCGCCGATCATCGGCACCGCGATCCGCTGCATGATCTCGGAGCCGGTGCCGCTGCTCCACAGGATCGGCATTAGACCGGCCGTGATCGCCACCACGGTCATCATCTTCGGTCGGACCCGCTCGACCGCGCCTTCCATGATCGCATCCTGCAAGTCGCGCCGCGTCAGGGGCCGGCCCTCGGCCGCGCATCTGACCTTCGCGGCGGCCAGCGCGTGATCGAGATAGATCAGCATCACCACGCCGGTTTCGGCGGCGACGCCGGCGAGCGCGATGAAGCCGACCACCACCGCGACCGAGAGGTTGAAGCCGAGCGCCCAGATCATCCACAAACCGCCGACCAGCGCGAACGGTAGCGACAGCATCACGATCAGCGTTTCGGTCAACGATTTGAAGTTCAGGTACAGCAGCAGGAAGATGATCGCGAGCGTCAGCGGCACCACGACCTTCAACCGGGCTGCGGCGCGTTCGAGATACTCGTACTGGCCGCTCCAGGTCACGTAGGCGCCGGGCGGGAAGCTGACGCCGGCCTGCACTGCCTGCTTGGCGTCGGCGACGTAGCCGCCGAGGTCGCGGTCGCGGATATCGACATAGATATAGGTCGCGAGCTGGCCGTTCTCGGTGCGGATCGAGCTCGGGCCGCGCGTCGGCTGCACCGTCGCCACCTCGCCGAGCGGCACCGCGCCGCCGGCCGGCAGCGGCACCAGCACGTCGCGGGCGATTCCTTGCGGATCGTCGCGCAGCTCACGCGGATAGCGCATGTTGACGGTGAAGCGCTGGCGGCCTTCCACCGTCGTGGTCACGGTCTGGCCGCCGAGTGCGGTGGCGATGGTGTCCTGCACATCCTGGATCGCGAGCCCATAGCGCGCCAGCGACGTGCGGTCCGGGACGATCTCCAGGTAGTAGCCGCCGATGGTGCGTTCGGCATAGGCCGAGGAGGTACCGGGGACGGTCTTCACCACCTGCTCGACCTGTTTGGCGAGGCGGTCGATCTCGACCAGATCGGTACCGATCACTTTGACACCCACCGGCGTGCGGATGCCGGTCGACAGCATGTCGATCCGCGCCTTGATCGGCATCGTCCAGGCGTTGGAGACGCCGGGGAATTGCAGTGCCTTGTCCATCTCGGCGATCAGCCCGTCCGTGGTCAGGCCCTGTCGCCATTCCGACTTCGGCTTGAGATTGATCACCGTCTCGAACATTTCGGTCGGCGCCGGGTCGGTCGCAGTCGATGCGCGGCCGGCCTTGCCATACACCGAGGCGACCTCAGGAAAGCCGCGGATGATGCGATCCTGCACCTGCAGCAACTCGGCGGCCTTAGTGATCGACAGACCGGGCAGGGTGGTCGGCATGTAGAGCAGCGTGCCTTCGTCGAGCGACGGCATGAACTCGGTGCCGAGCTGGCGCGCCGGCCAGATCGAGATGCCGAGCACCACCAGCGCCAATACGATCACCAGCGTCTTGGCGCGCAGCACGCCGCGGATCACCGGGCGATAGATCCAGATCAGCGCGCGGTTGATGATGTTGCGATGCTCCGGCACGATCTTGCCGCGGACGAAGATCACCATCAGCGCCGGCACCAGCGTCACCGACAGCAGCGCGGCCGCCGCCATCGCGAACGTCTTGGTGAAGGCGAGCGGCCCGAACAGCCGCCCTTCCTGCGATTCGAGCGTGAAGATCGGCAGGAACGACACGGTGATGATCAAGAGGCTGAAGAACAGCGCAGGCCCGACCTCGGAGGCGGCCTCGATCAGGATCGCGACGCGAGACTTGCCCGGCTCGGCGCGCTCCAGGTGCTTGTGGGCGTTCTCGATCATCACGATCGCGGCGTCGACCATGGCGCCGATCGCGATCGCGATGCCGCCGAGGCTCATGATGTTGGAGCCGAGGCCGAGCAGCTTCATTGCGGCGAAGGCCATCAGCACGCCGATCGGCAGCATCAGGATCGCCACCAGCGCGCTGCGGACGTGCAGGAGGAAGATGATGCACACCGCGGCGACCACCAGGCTCTCTTCGAGCAGGGTGTGCTTCAGCGTGTCGATCGCGCTGTAGATCAGCGTCGAGCGGTCATACACCGGCACGATCTCGACCGATTTCGGCAGGCTGCTGGCGATCTCCTGGAAGCGTTTCTTGACGTGCTCGATCACATCGAGCGCGTTGACGCCGAAGCGCTGCAGCACGATGCCGCTGGCGACTTCGCCTTCGCCGTTGAGCTCGGCGATGCCGCGGCGCTCATCGGGGCCGAGCTCGACACGTGCGACGTCTTTCAGCAGCACCGGTGTGCCGCCGCTGGCCTTCAGCACGATGTTGCCGAGGTCGTTGATGTCCTTGATGTAGCCTTTGCCGCGGATGACGTATTCGAACTCCGACAGTTCGACGGTGCGGCCGCCGACATCGGCGTTCGAGGCGCGGATCGCCTCGCGCATCCGCGCCATGGTGATGCCGCGGTCGCGCATCCGCTGCGGATCGAGCACCACGTTGTACTGCTTGACGAAGCCGCCGATGCTGGCGACCTCTGCGACGCCTTCGGCCTTGGCGAGCGCAAACCGCAGATTCCAATCCTGGATCGAGCGGGTGTCGGCGAGGTTCAGCTCCTTGGACATCACCGCATATTGATAGACCCAGCCGACGCCGGTGGCGTCAGGGCCGATGCTCGGTGCCACCCCGGCCGGCAGGCGTGAGGCGGCGCCGTTGATGAATTCCAGCACCCGCGACCGCGCCCAATAGATGTCAGTGCCATCCTCGAAGATCACATAGACGAACGACACGCCGAAGAACGAGAAGCCGCGCACCACCTTCGACTTCGGTACTGTCAGCATCGCGGTGGTCAGCGGATAGGTGACCTGATCCTCGATCACCTGCGGCGCCTGCCCGGGATATTCGGTGTAGACGACGACCTGGGTGTCGGAGAGATCCGGAATGGCGTCGAGCGGTAGATGCAGCAGGGCGTACAGGCCCGCTGCTGCGGCGAAGCCGGTGCCGAACAGCACCAGCAGCAGATTGCGCGCCGACCAGGCGATGATGCGGGCGATCATGGCTGGGCTCCGGCGTGGTCGTGAGCGTGATTGTGGGACGACGCGGGCTGCTCAGCGGCGGGTGCATTTGATGCTTCGGCAAAGCCCTTCAGCGCCGCCTTCAGGTTGCTCTCGGCATCGATCAGGAAGTTGGCGGAGGTGACCACCGCTTCGCCTTCGTCGACCCCATGTTTGATCTCGACGATGCCGTCGCCGCGTCGTCCGAGCGTCACGGCGCGCGGCTCGAATCGGCCTTCTCCCTTGTCGATCAGCACGACGCGACGACTGCCGCTGTCGAGCACCGCCGAGGTCGGAATCGTCAGCACCGGCGCGTCGCCGCCGACGTCGATGTCGGCATCGACATACATATCCGGGAGCAGCTTCAGATCGGGATTGGCGAGCTCGACCCGCAGTCGCGTGGTGCGGGTGTCGCGATTGACCTGCGGATAGAGCAACGCAATCGTTCCGGACAGCGCGCGATCCGGGAAGGCGCGCGCCCAGATCGTTACCTTCTGGCCAACAGCGAGAGAGCCGAGATCGCGTTCCGCGACGTCGACCAGCGCCCACACCGTTGAGATGTCAGCGATCCGAAACAGCACATCGCCGACATTGGCGCGCATGCCCTCGGTGGCGTTGCGCTCCAGGACGATGCCGTCGCGTGGTGCACGCCACTGCACGCGCACAGGCGCGGTCCGCGTTCGATCCATCTCGGCGATGGTTTCCTCGGGCAGGTCGAGATTAACCAGCCGCTGCCGGGAGCCGCGGCCGAACGCCTCGATCGTATTGGTGGTCTTCGAGTTGATGGTCGACAGATATTCGGCGGCAGCCGACGCGATTGCCGAGCTGTAGATCTGCATCAGCGGCTGCCCGGCTTTGACGAAGCTGCCGGTGGTGACGTCGGTGATCTTCTCGATGAAGCTCTCGCTGCGCATCGCGATCACCGAGACGCGGCGCTCGTCGAGCTGGATCACGCCCGGCGCCTTCACCAGCACATGGAGTGCGCGGCGTTCGGCCGGTTCGGATTTCACGCCGCTGCGCTGGATCTTGCCGGGGGAGAGCTTGACCGTGCCGTCGGCACTGTCGTCGCCCTCATAAACCGGGACGTAGTCCATCCCCATCGAGTCTTTCTTCGGCACCTTGGAGATGTCCGGCAACCCCATCGGGTTGCGGTAGTACAGAATCTTGCGATTGGGATCGGGCGCCGGCTTCGGCGCCGGTTGAACCGAGGGCTCGTCCGCTTCGTAGACCGGCAGAAAAGCGCGGCCGTGGGCGTCGGTCGCCGGCACGGCCGACCAGCGCGGCGCGCCGGATGGATCGCGGTAGTACAGCGGCGACCGCTCGTCCGCCGCGGCGGGCGCAGCGAGACAGAGTCCGATCAGAAACAGCAGGGATGGTGAGCGCAGTGAAGCCATGACGTGCACCGTCGCGCGCCGCGAGGGCGCAGTTCGATTGTCGGGAGAAGTGAGGGACGGCGGCGCCGCGGCTTGCGGCGCCGCTTGCGCCTACTTGAACGCCTTGACGATCACCTTGCCGGTGACGGTCTCGGGCTCGCCCTGGACCTTCGCCGACAGCGTGATCAGGTAGCGGCCCGCCATCGGCAGGTCGGTCTTGAAGGCGTACACGCCGGGCTCCGGCGACGGCAGCGCCGTCACCGGCGACACCATGTCGGCCATGTTGTCCGGCGCCATGTCGACCCGGGTCTTGAAGATCACAGCGCCTTCCACCGGCTTGCCGGTGGTCTTGTGGACGAGGCGGATCGCAACGGTGACGTCGTCGCCCTTCTTCATCTCGGGGGTCTTGGGCTCGAACGCGTAGTCACCCGCGCCGGCCATTGCGGCGGTCGCAAACAGGGTGAGCGCGGCGGCGCAGGCCGCGGCGGTGCAGAATTTCGCAGTCATCATGATCTCCAAACGTGTCTGATCTCGTGCCGCGGCCGAACGGCACGCAGCAGCTATCGGCGCGGGCGAAACGCTCGCGCGGTTCGTCAGCAGGAGATCAGACGCGAGGAGGCCGGAACGGCGGGCTGCCGGCGTGGTCCGGCACGAACAGGTCGGGCGGCGGGAACACCGTGCTGGTGCGTCGGGCGATGAATTTCACAGGCACCGTAGCAACCGGCGAGAAGCCGACTGAGGCGCCGACGCAGCAGAACCCGAGCGGGCACTTGGCCGGATGTTTCGGCAAGGAGGGCGTTACTGGCGCCGCATCGTCGGTGGCGCCGTGGCAGGATTCGACGGCGGCGGTGACGTGGTCAGCGTGGGCGCCGGCGTGATGCTCGTGGTGCTGGATGTGCTGCGCGGCTTCCGCCGGTCCGGTAGGCAGCAAGACGGCCGACGCCGAGCCGACCGGCAAAGCCGCCAGCGACAACGCCATCATCAGCGCCAAGATCGTCCGGAACAGTCGCATCCCGCTTTCAGCTCGCCAAGGGCTATCGGTCCTCCGATAGCACGTCGCCAGAGGTAAGACTTGTCACGCGTCAAATTCAAGACCGACGCTTATTGGAAGGCGCGACGGTCTCGATTTTGATGATCATACCCCTGTAGGGTATCCAGGCGCAAGGGTGCCGTTTCGGCGTCCGCAATGGGACTGGGCGCGCGCCGGGCGCCGCATCGAGCCCTTCCTGGTGCGGTGCACCGGTCCGGCGCCTACTGCCGGCCCTGCAGTGGCCGCCGGGACACAATTCCACATCCATCTAAAGAATTATTCTCGTGGCGCGAAGGAACTCATTCTTCGGCGGCAGCCTTCGAGAAAATGCACTGCTAATCGCCTGGGCTGAATCGACAGCAATGAGTTGAGTGCATCTGTTAGTAGAAATCTATTCTATTAGTTGCATGTCCCGCGACAGATCGCTGACATGGACACAGATCAAATCTTCTCCTATTCCGCAAAGGTGGTCCATTTGAGCGACGCGCCGGCACTTAGGTGCCGCGGCGCCGAGGGTAGTGATTCATGACTGAAGATACCGAAGTTCGCAGGACGCTCGCTGAAGGCGCAGCGCGCCAACTCGCCAACGCGACTAAGACCCGTGCGCAGTGGGGAGGCATCTCCCCGCGTTGGCTGGTACCGCTGTTGCAATGGACGCCGGTCGAGGCTGGTATCTTCCGTCTCAATCGCGTCAAGGAAACGCGCGGCGCGACCGCATCTGCTTCGTTCGACGTCGAGTGCAGCCCGCGGCGCGACCGCGATCCGGATCTGCCGGAGACCTTCGTCGACTACGAGGAGCATCCGCGCGAGTACTTCCTCAATGCGGTGACGACCGTGCTGGACGTCCAGACCCGCGTCTCCGACCTCTACAGCCATCCGTTCGATCAGATCCAGGAGCAACTCCGGCTGCTGATCGAGAAGGTCAAGGAGCGGCAGGAAGGCGAACTGATCAACAACGCCGAATATGGCCTGCTCGCCAACACCGCGCCGTCGCAGCGGATTTCGACCCGGAAGGGCCCGCCGACCCCGGACGATCTCGATGAGCTGATCACCAAGGTCTGGAAGGAGCCGGCGTTCTTCCTGGCGCATCCGCGCGCCATCGCGGCGTTCGGTCGCGAGTGCACCCGCCGCGGTGTGCCGCCGCCGACCATCAATATGTTCGGCTCGCCGTTCCTCACCTGGCGCGGGCTGCCGCTGGTGCCGTCCGACAAGGTGCCGTTCGACGAAGCCGGCCGCACCAAGATCCTGCTGCTGCGCACCGGCGAGAAGAAGCAGGGCGTGGTCGGTCTGTTCCAGCCCGGCGTACCCGGCGAAGTGGCGCCGAGCCTGTCGGTGCGGTTCATGGGCATCAACCGCAAGGCGATCGCCTCGTATCTGATCTCGCTGTACTGCTCGCTGGCGGTGCTGACCGAGGACGCGCTCGGTGTGCTCGATGACGTCGAGGTCGGTACGTATCATGAGTACGCCTGAGCCGACCCTGCCGCATCCGGGCTCGGCGGCTCTGCCGCAAGGCGGAGCGCTGCCGCATCCGGCGTCGCTGGAGCAGGCGTCCGCCGCAGCGGTCGGTGCACCGGATGTCGCCTCGATCGCGCGGCTGGCCAACGCGTTCTTCTCGGCGTTGCCGACCGGGGCGGTGCCGGAGCCCGGCGCCGCGCTCGGCTCGGCGCCACTGTTTGCCGCCGAGCCGCTGCACAATGCGATTCCAGGCACGCCGGCGCTATCGCCCTCCTATAAGCCGAACCACAATCCCGGCGCGGCCTCGCCGACCCCCACCGTGGGCGCGGCGCGGCCGTCGGCACCGATCTTCGCGCTCGATCCTAATCTGGCGCCGGAGCCGACCACGGCGGTTGGCTCGTTGCCGCAGGAGCTTAAGGTGCCGCTCGCGGCTCCGCCTGTGGCGCCGCCGCCTCCGTCTGCACCGGCGGTGCAGCCTGTGTTTCCGCGCGATACTGATCTGGCCGCGCTACCAGGCCGGCTCGACGAATCCCGCAGCTTCGTGCCGCGCAGCGTATTGCCGAGCGCGGGGTCATTCGGGGCCAACGCTGCGGCGACGGCAGCTCCGCTGTATTTTCTCGCCGACAATCCGGCCCTGGCCCATGCGACGCCGGCATCAGCCGCGCCGCCCCGTGTCGATACCTTCGACCTCACCGGGCTGGCGCCGCAGCATCGCCCCGACGTGCATGTGCTCGATCTGTCCGGCGCGCGGCCGTTCGACGCCAACGTCTTCAAGCGTGATTTCCCGATCCTGCGCGAGACCGTCAACGGTCGGCCGCTGGTGTGGCTCGACAACGGCGCCACAGCGCAGAAGCCGCAATGCGTGATCGATCGGTTGGTGCAGTTCTACACGCACGAGAACTCCAACATCCATCGTGCCGCCCACACGCTGGCGGCACGGTCGACCGATGCCTATGAGGCGGCCCGCGACAAGGTGCGCGGCTTCATCAACGCGCCCTCGGTGAAGGATATCGTGTTCGTGCGCGGCGCCACCGAGGCGATCAACCTCGTGGCGCAGGCCTGGGGCCGCCGCAATGTCGGCGAAGGCGACGAGATCGTGGTGTCGCATCTCGAGCACCACGCCAACATCGTGCCGTGGCAGCAACTCGCCGCCGAGAAAGGCGCGCGCTTGCGCGTCGCGCCGGTCGACGATCACGGCCAGATCCTGCTCGACGAATACGAAAAGCTGCTCGGGCCGAAGACCAAGATCGTCGCGTTCACGCAAGTCTCCAACGCGCTCGGCACAGTCACCCCGGTCGCCGAGATGACCGCGTTGGCGCATCGCCATGGCGCCAAGGTGCTGGTCGACGGTGCCCAAGGCGTCTGCCACATGCCGGTCGACGTCCAGGCGCTGGATGTCGATTTCTACGCCTTCTCCGGTCACAAGATGTTCGCGCCGACCGGCATCGGCGTGCTGTACGGCAAGGCCGATGTCGTCGAAGCGATGCCACCGTGGCAGGGCGGCGGCAACATGATCGCCGACGTCACCTTCGAGAAGACGATCTTCCAGGGGCCGCCGGATCGGTTCGAAGCCGGCACCGGCAATATCGCCGATGCGGTCGGTCTTGGCGCGGCGATCGATTACTTGACTCGCATTGGCATGGCCAACATCGCGGCGCATGAGCACGAGTTGCTCGCCTATGGCACCGAGCATCTGCTGACGGTGCCGGGCCTCAAGCTGATCGGCACCGCGCGCGAGAAGGCAGGCATCCTGTCGTTCGTGCTCGACGGCTGCCGCAGCGAGGATGTCGGCAAGGCGCTCGATCGCGAAGGTATCGCGGTGCGCGCCGGCCATCATTGCGCCCAGCCGATCCTGCGCCGGTTCGGGCTGGAAAGCACGGTGCGGCCGTCGCTCGCTCTCTACAACACCCATGACGACATCGACGCGCTGGTCGACGCGTTGCGGCGATTGCAGAGTGGGCGAGGTGTGCGCGGGAGCTGATGGGAAGATGTCGCGTGTGAGGATGTCGTCATTGCGAGGAGCGAAGCGGCGAAGCTAGCCAGCTTCGTGCACTGAGCTGGATTGCTTCGCCTTCGGCTACCAATGACGGGGAGAGATTGTCACTGAACGCTGTAAGGCCAACTCACCGGAGCCGCCCGCATGTCGCAATCCGCCGAGCCCCGTGTCGTCACTGAGCCAGCATGGGACCTCGGCGAAATCGTCGCCGAACTCGCAGGGCTCCGCGCCATCTCCCAGCGGCGGCGCTATCGCAGCCGATCGCTGCCGGAATTGCCGTCGCGCGAAGCGGTAGCCGGTATCGTCGATGCTTTGGTGGCGGCGCTGTATCCGCGTCACTTCGGGCCGGCGGGGCTGTCGGAAGACACTCTCGACATCTTTGTCGCCGACACCATCGAGCAGGTGCTGCGCCGGCTGCGCCGCGAGGTCGGCCGCGAACTGCGCCTTGCCGATCTCGACGGCGCCGCCAAGCCCGGCGAGATCGAACAGCAGGCGCTGACCATCGCGGCGGATTTCGCCCATGACCTGCCGCGCATCCGCGCGCTGCTCGACAGCGATATCCGCGCCGCGTTCGATGGCGATCCGGCAGCGAAGAGCCTGGACGAAGTCGTATTCTGCTATCCGGGTGTCGCCGCGATGATCCGGCATCGCATCGCGCACCGGCTGTACGTGCTCGGGGTGCCGATGCTGGCGCGGATCGTCGCGGAGATCGCCCATGCGCAGACCGGCATCGACATCCATCCCGGCGCGACCATCGGCGAGAGCTTCTTCATCGATCACGGCACCGGCGTCGTGATCGGCGAGACCGCGCGGATCGGCAAGCGGGTGCGGCTGTATCAGGCGGTCACGCTCGGGGCCAAGCGGTTCGAGACCGACGAGCACGGTCGCATCGTCAAAGGCGGCGACCGTCATCCGATCATCGAGGACGAGGTCGTGATCTATGCCGGCGCCACGGTGCTCGGGCGGGTGACGATCGGGCAGGGCTCACAGGTTGGCGGCGGCGTCTGGCTGACGCGCGATGTGCCGCCGAACAGCGTCATCACCCAGGCCAAGGCGCGCTATGACGCCTTCGAGGACGGTAGCGGTATCTGAGCTGGCAAGCCTGCGAAAGAATTTTCTCCCGTTTGGCGCTTTCGGGTCAGATATTGGTCGCGATTTGCTGTCAGTGCGACGGCCACGTTGTTTTTATTCTCCAGGCATTGCGATGCGGGAGGCCGGCCGGTAGTCGATAGGGAACGCCGCCACGCGGGCGGTCACCTGGAATCGATGAACGAGCCCATCATGAATGCTCCCTGGCAACCGCCCGCGGGAGAGCGCCCCGCCTTCGTATCGACGCAGCCGACCACCGGTATCCTGATCGACCGTGTCCGCAAGGTGTATTCGGCACGGAAGAGCAGCGCCGAAGTCGTCGCCCTCGACGATATCAGCCTGACCGTTCCGAAAGGCTCCATCCTCGGCGTGATCGGCCGCAGCGGCGCCGGCAAGTCGACGCTGATCCGGCTGATCAACGGGCTGGACAAGCCGTCGAGCGGCCGCGTCGTCGTCAACGGCGTCGAAATCACCGCGCTGTCCGAACGCGATCTGCGCACCGCGCGGCGCTCGATCGGCATGGTGTTTCAGCATTTCAACCTGCTGTCGTCGCGCACCGCCTACGGCAATGTCGCACTGCCGCTCGAGATCGCCGGCACGCCGAAAGCTGAGATCGAAAAGCGCGTGCTGCCGCTCTTGGACATGGTCGGGCTCGCCGACAAGCGCGACCGCTATCCGGCGGAGCTGTCCGGCGGTCAGAAGCAGCGCGTCGGCATTGCCCGCGCACTCGCCACCGAGCCGTCGGTGCTGCTGTCGGACGAAGCCACGTCCGCGCTCGATCCGGAAACCACCGACCAGATTCTCGAGCTATTGAAGCAGATCAATCGCGATCTGCATCTCACCATACTGTTCATCACCCACGAGATGGCGGTGGTGAAGGCGCTGGCCGACCGCGTCGCGGTGATCGAAGGGGGCCGCATTGTCGAGGACGGCGCAACCTTCGACGTGTTCGCCACCCCGCGCCACGAGGTGACGCGGCGGTTCGTTTCGTCGGTGACCGGCAGCGGCGCGCCGGACTGGCTCTTGGAAAAGCTGCAGCCGCATCAGCCGCCGGGTGGGCAGGCGGTGCTGCGCATCACCTTCAAGGGCAGCGACGCCAACCAGCCGCTGCTGTCGCGGGTGTCGCGCGAGCTCGGCGTCAATCTCAACATTCTCTCGGGGCAGGTCGAGATGATCGCCGGCCATCCGTTCGGCACGCTGATTGTGTCGCTCGACGCCGCGCCCGAGGTGCTGCGCCAGGTGATCGCGCAACTGTCGGCCGGCAACAACCTGGTGGAGCAGCTCGGCTATGTCGCCTGAACTCATTCGCATGATCGCGTCGTCGACGCTCGACACCCTCTACATGGTCGGGTTGGCGGGGTTGTTCGGCACGCTGATCGGCCTGCCGCTCGGCATCTTCCTCGCCACTTCTCAAACCGGTGAGCTGTTCGCCGCACCGATCGCCAATCGCCTGATCGGCGTCGTCGTCAATGCGACGCGTTCGACGCCGTTCATCATCCTGGTGGTGGCGATCGTGCCGCTGACCCGGCTAATCGCCGGCACTTCGATCGGCACCGCGGCGGCGACCGTGCCGCTGACGATCGCTGCGATCCCGTTCATTGCCCGCGTCATCGAAGCGGCGATCCGCGAGGTCGATCACGGCCTGATCGAAGCGGCGCGTGCGTTCGGCGCCAGCCCGCTTCAGATCGTCCGCAAGGTGCTGTTGCCCGAAGCGATGCCGGCGGTGACGATGGCGCTGACGCTGACCATCGTCAGCCTGCTCGGCTATTCGGCGATGGTCGGTGCCGTCGGCGGCGGTGGTCTCGGCGACCTCGGGATTCGCTACGGCTATCAGCGCTTCATGCCGGAGGTGATGCTGACTGTGGTGCTGGTGCTGATCGCGCTGGTGCAGGGCGTGCAGACGCTCGGCGACACGCTGGCGCGCAAGCTCGATAAGCGCCGCATCCGCCGTCACTGATTTCCATGTCTCGACCAGGAGCTTCTCAATGCGCCGTCTTGCCGTTTCCCTGATCGCGCTGGCCTTCGCCGGCGCCGCCCATGCCGAGACCATCCGGGTCGGCGTCACCGCCGGTCCGCACGCCGAGATCCTCGACGTGGTCAAGAAGGTCGCCGCCGAGCGCGGCCTTGACATCAAGCCGGTCGAGTTCACCGACTACGTGGTGCCGAACCAGGCGCTGGCGCAGAAGGAGCTGGAGGCCAATTCGTTTCAGCACGAGCCGTATCTGAAAGCGCAGGTCGCCAAGACCGGTTGGACCATCGTCAAGGTCGCCAACACCATCGCGTCGCCGCAGGGCGTGTATTCGGTCAAGGTCAAGGCGCTCGCCGATCTGAAGCCGGGCGCCACCGTGGCGATCGCCAACGATCCGTCGAACGGCGCGCGTGGCCTACAGATCCTGGCGCTGCACGGCCTGATCAAGCTGAAGGACGGCGTCGGCGCCACTGCGACGGTCGCCGACATCATCGACAATCCGAAGAAGCTGAAATTCGTCGAACTCGACGCCGCCCAGCTGCCGCGCTCGTTGCAGGACGTCGATCTGGTCTCCATCAACAACAACTACGCGGTGCAGGCCGGCCTCGATCCGTCCAAGGATGCACTCGCCCGTGAGAACGTCGAAGGCCCCTGGGTCAACATCATCGCGGTGCGCGAAGAGGACAAGGACAAGCCCTGGGTCAAGCAACTGATCGACGCCTATCACTCCGACCCGGTCAAGCAGTTCGTCGAAACCCGGTTCAAGGGGACTTATATCCCGGCGTGGTGAGGCGAAGCGACTAGGCTCCACACACAAACGTCATCCCCCGCGCATGCGGGGGATCTAGTATTCAAGTACTTCAGCTATTCTAGCGCGGTCCGTTTCGCCAATGATTCCCTGGAATACTGGATCGCCCGCTTTCGCGGGCGATGACGGCAGCGATCGGTACGCGCGCCTGCTTCGCTGGTCAATCACGTCCTCTCCCCGTCATTACGAGCGCAGCGAAGCAATCCACAAAGCCTCGTGTACGGAGCTGGATGGCTTCGTCGGCTTTGCCTCCTCGCAATGACGGTTCGGAGAGGTGCGGCGGAACGCTGACGCTCCGCCGCCTGTTCCTCCGTCTTCTTCCTCAGCTCCACACCCCGCTGCGCCGGTCCTCGACCCGCTTGGCCTTGTGCGTGGCGCGCGGCAGGGTGTCGGGCTTCAGCACCGAGACTGCGGCCGAGACGCCGGTGATGGCCTTGAGCTTGCGTTCGAACCGGTCGGCGAGCGTGTGAGTCTCGCCGTTGTAGCCGTGGATGTGCTCGACCTCGACGGTGAGACGGTCGAGGTGATTGATCCGGTCGACCACCAGTCGATATTCGCCGGTCAGCTCATGATCCTGCCGCGCTACGGCTTCGACGTCGCTCGGGAACAGGTTGACGCCCTTGATGATCAGCATGTCGTCGCGTCGGCCGTGGACACCGTTGAGCCGGATCGCGGTGCGGCCGCAGCGGCACGGCTCCGGATTGAAGCTGACGATGTCGCCGGTGCGGAAACGGATCATCGGCCGCGCTGTTTTCTGCAGCGTGGTCAGCACCATTTCGCCGCGGTCTCCCGGCTTCACCGGCTCGCCGCTGTCGGGATCGATCACTTCGACCAGGATGTGATCCTCGGCCCAGTGCAGGCCATCCTTTTGCTCGCACATCCCGGCGCAAGAGCCGAAGATGTCGGACAGACCGTAGTAATCATACACCGAGGCGCCCCACAGTTGCTCGATGCGGTCGCGGGTCTCCCGGATCGAGCCGCCGGGCTCGCCGGCGACGAAGATCCGGCGCACAGCAAGGTCCTTGCGCAGGTCGTAGCCTTCCTTGATGGCGGTCTCGCCGAGATACCAAGCGTAAGACGGCGTGGTCCAGATCACGGTCGCCTGGAACTGGCGGAGGATCTGCAGCAGCCGGTCGGACGGCAACGTGCCGGCGTGGATCGTCAGTGCGCCGAGCTTCTGCGCGCCGAGCACGCACGGTCCGCCGATGAACAGAGAGAAGTTCAGCGAATGCACGTAGCGGTCGCTCGGCCGCATCCCGGACGACCAGAACTGCCGCGCCTCGTAGTCGATCCAGCCGTCGAAATCGGCCTGCGTGAACGGCGAGGCGGTGGGCACGCCGGTCGAGCCGGACGACGCGGAGATATAGACGATGTCACGTTCCGGCACTGCGACGAGGTCGCCGAATGGCGGCACCGCGAGCTGGCGATCGCGCAAGCTGCGCTTGTCGATGAAGGGAAAGCGGCGGATGTCGCCCAGCGATTTGATCTGGCTCGGCGAGACCTTCGCGGCGTCGAACGCGGCGCGATAGGCCGGCGAGCCCGCATAGGCGTGGGCGACGTGCTTTTGCAGCAGCGACAGTTTCAGCGCGTCCCAGTCGGCGCGCGATTGGGTTTCGAGCTTGGCGTCCCAGTACGGGCGCTCGTCGGAAGTCGCGGTCATGTGCGGTGGTCCTGAATGCGGACGACCGGCCGTGGGGCCGGTCGCGCTATCGATGGAAGGATGAACAGGCGATCGTTGCGACGGCGTCCGGTGTCACCAGGTGGTGAGAATGGTGCCGTTGAAGCGTTGCTCGGTGAAGGCCTTGACCTCCGGCGAGCGATAGATTTCGACGAACTTCTTCAGCGTCGCATTGTCCTTGTTCTTGGCCTGCACCGCGAACACCAGGTTCCAGTTGGTGTCGGCGCCTTCGAGCAGCAGCGCGCTCTTCGGGTCGAGCCCGGCGCTGAGCGCGTAGTTGAGATTGACCGCGGAGAAGTCGAGGTCGTTCAGCGAGCGCGGCAACTGCGCGGCGTCGAGTTCGACGATCTTCAGATGCCTGGGGTTCTCGGCGATGTCGGCGATCGTCGCCTTGATGCCGATGCCCGGCTTCAGCTTGATCAGCCCGGCCTTCTCGAACAGTTGCAACGCCCGGGCGCCGTTCGACGGATCGTTCGGGATTGCGGCACTGGCGCCGTCCTTGATATCGGCCAGCGTCTTGACCTTGTTCGAATAGATCCCGATCGGCACGATGATGCTCTTGGCGATCGACACGATATCGTAGCCGCGCTGTGCCACCTGGTTGTCCAGATAGGGTTGGTGCTGGAAGTTGTTGATGTCGAGATCGTTCTGCGCCAGCGCCGCATTCGGCACCGTGTAGTCGGTGAATTCGGTGATCTTCACCTCGATGCCCTGCTTGGCGGCGAGGTCGCCGGCGTAGCGCAGGATCTCGGCGTACGGACCGGCGGTGGTGCCGATCCGGACCACTTCGGTGCTGAAAGCCGGGGTCGCGGCGGTGAGCGCGGCGAAAGCGGCCGCGGCGAGAACGAGTTTACGTGCCATGGGAATTCAACCTCGATATGTGACCATCTCGGTGGTCGTGGTTTGCGGGGAAACTATCGGCCGCTTGATCCGGCGGCCATTTCGAAATCTGCGGCGGAGCGAGAGCGGGATTTCCCGATCCTGCGCTGCCGCAGAAGATTCGTGTCGTGGGTGCGGGTCATGGTGCCGGCCGCACCCCCGCGCCGATCACGACGCGAAGGCGGCTTTGGCGAGCCGTATTTGACTGGGGTGAGAAGTGCTGCCGCTACGGGCTATTGCAGCCGCGGACGGCCTTCCTTCCAGCAGCGGGTTGCGGCCTTCTGGGCGGCGACCAGCGAACCGAACGACTGCCGCTCCAGACTGTTGAAGTCGTGATGCGCGGCGAAGAAGCAGAACTTGCGCCCGTCCCGGACGACGATGCCGGCGGTGCGGGCTTGAACTTCGATAACGTAAGCGTCGGACATGACTCTCCCACTGGCAAAGCCAGCGCCTTCTGATCTCTGATGATGTCGGTGGTGTCGAAACGGTGTCGGCGTCAGCCGAGATTCATTCGACAGCTACAACAGAGGCCGGAGCGGGAGAGTGCGTGTCCCGACGAGATCACGCCGCGCGAGGCCGAGACGGCCGTGATGAGCGCAAGCGGAGTACCGAATTGCGGTGCAGTTAAGTCAGCAATGATTGAGATGTTGGCGTTCATGAGCCGATCTCCGTCAACAAAGGAGCCCACGAGCCGTGTCGTGGCGCTTTAGCGATTAAACCCGCGGCGCAAGCTGCTCCGTCAAATCCCGCGATCCGAGCTCACGAAGAACATCGGACGAGCCAACTCTGCCAAACGCGGATGTGAAGTCAACGTGCGCGGAAAAATAAGATCGATTTGGCGCCGGATCGCGCCAGTGGGAAAACGCCGGCGTCGGCGCATCGCGCAAAGAGGAATTTCTGCTGCGCTGCCGTCGGTGGCGACGTGGCCTCCGCCCGGCGCTCGGCGCTGCCGCCGTCGGAACGTACGATCAGATTCGCGTGTGCGATCAGGGCTGCATTGTGGATCCGGACGGCCGTACCGCTCGCGCTGGAATTCCGGCACCGTCCGCCGGTGCAATCCCGCTGAAGTCGATTGCTTCGCCCCGCATCCGCGATAGCGTCGCAAGCGCCCGGTCGCGGTCGCCTTCGAGCAGTTCGCGATAGTGCGTCTCGGCTGCGTTCGGTCGGCGTTGCCGGATCGCCCGCAGCGTTGCCGCCATCAGGTCGGCGCTGTGCCGGCGGATTTTCCGGGTCTGGTAATCGAGCGGTGATTTCCAGATCGTCGTCCACACCGTCTGGTTGGCGAGGTCGGCGAGGAGTTCGACCAGCAGCTCGTTGCCGGAGCCGCGCGCGATGGTGCGCACGGCGCGCGTCGTGGTGCGCGCGAAGCTGATTGGATCGTCGATCTCGACACCTGCATTCAGCTCATCGCAGCGCCGCGCCAAAGTATCAACGAAGCTCTCGATCGGCGAGGTCGCCATCGTCCGCACCGCCAGCATCGACAGCGCGGTGCGGACGTTGAACAGGTCGGCGACGGATTTCAGCGAAAGCGGTTTGACGTAAGCGCCGCGGCGCGGATTGAGCTCGACCAGACGGCGCCGCTCGAGAATCCGGATCGCTTCGCGGATCGGGCCGCGGCTGACGCCGAAGTCACGTGCGAGGTCGAGTTCGACCAGACGTTCGCCCGCTTTACGACGTCCGGAGACGATATCCGCGCCGAGCTCTTCGGCGATCTGATCGGGCAGCGTGCGCAGAGAGAACCGGCCCACCGGGGCGCCGTCATCGTCGGCCGGGGGCCTGCGATAGTTGGTCGCTGCCATGATGTCTCCTCGGGCTCCGTGACGCGCCTCGCGCGTTGCTGGCCCTTCGTAGCGTGACAGTCGATTGTTGACAATCGACAAACGGTGTCCTTTGATGATGGCGCCGACGCCGGGCAGAGACCGGCGACAAGCCGCAACAGGCGACGGCCCGCACGCTGACGCGGCGGATCAAGGGAGGACATGGCGATGACGTTCGCGCAGTTGCGAACCCGCACTCGATATGTCGGGGCGATGGCGCGGTGATGTCGCGCGGTCATGCCGTCGAATTGAATCGCGCAGCCGTACCGGCTGTCGCCGCGGCGCCGCTTCTTGCGGTGCGGGATCTGTCGCTGTCTTTCGCCACCGCTGGCGGCTCGCTGCCGATCACCCGCAACGTCGGCTTCTCGATCGCTCCCGGCGAGCGCGTCGGCCTGGTCGGCGAGAGCGGCTGCGGCAAGACGGTGACGGGTCTGTCGCTGCTGCGGCTGCTGCCGGCGCACAATGCGCAGGTGCGCGGCGAGATCGTGTTCGACGGCGTTGATCTGTTGAAGCTGTCGCCGCGGCGGATGCGAGCGGTGCGCGGCCGCGACATTGCGATGATCTTCCAGGAGCCGATGAGCGCGCTCGATCCGGTGTTCACCGTCGGCGATCAGATCAGCGAAGCCTATCGGGTACATTTTCCGGTGAGCCGGGCCGAGGGCCGCGACCGCGCGATCGAGGCGCTGCGCGAGGTCGGCATTCCGGCGCCGGAGCGGCGCTGCGACGAGTATCCGCACCAACTCTCCGGCGGGATGCGGCAGCGCGTGATGATCGCGATGGCGCTGATCTGCAAGCCGAAGCTTTTGATCGCGGACGAGCCGACCACGGCGCTCGACGTCACCGTACAGGCGCAGATCACCGACCTGTTGCGGTCGCTGAGCGAGCGAACCGGCACTGCGCTGATCTTCATCACCCATGATCTCGGTGTCGTCGCCGAAACCTGCACCCGGATGATCACGATGTATGCCGGCGAAGTCGTCGAAGATGCGCCGGTCGACGACGTGCTGACGCGGCCGCGCCATCCGTACACCTCGGGTCTGCTGCGTTCGTTGCCTGGGCTCAGCGCCCGACGCGGCGTGCTGTCGTCGATTCCCGGTCGGGTGCCGTCGCCGAATGCGATGCCGGCCGGCTGCCGCTTTCGCGCGCGCTGCGCCCATGCGGCGGTCGGCTGCGAGCGTGAGCAGGCGATGGTCGAGGTCGATGCTGGCCATGGCGCTCGCTGCTGGCGCGCGACCGAGTTGGCTTTGCCGGGAGCGGTGAATTGACACATTCAGCCCCGGCCGATCCGAGCGAGATCATCGCGGTGCGCGATCTGCGCATCCTGTTTCCGACTCGCGACGGCCACGACACCGTCAAGGCCGTCGACGGCATGGACTTCGAGGTTCGCACCAGCGAGACCTTCGGCATCATCGGCGAATCCGGATCGGGCAAGACCACGCTGGGACGCGCTTTGGTGTCGCTGCTGAAGCCCACAGAAGGGCAGATCCTGCATCAGGGCGTCGATCCTGCCGCGCTCGGCGCCAAAGCGTTCCGCAAGCATCGCCGCGACTACCAGATCGTGTTTCAGGATCCCAATGCGGCGCTCAACCCGCGGATGACCATCATCGACAGCGTGGTGGAGCCGCTGGAGATCGTCGGCGAGGGCGACGCGGCGTCACGCCGCCGCCGCGGCATCGCGGCGCTGGAGCGCGTCGGCCTGTCTCCGGAGGCCGCCGATCGCTATCCGCACCAGCTCTCTGGCGGACAGAAACAGCGCGTCAACATCGCGCGGGTGCTGACGCTGCGTCCCAAGGTCATCGTCTGCGACGAGGTGGTGGCGGCGCTCGACGTCTCGATCCGCGGCGACGTGCTCAACCTGTTCGCCGATCTGCAGCGCGAGTTCGGTCTCACCTACGTATTCATCACCCACGACATCTCGGTGGTGTCGCACATCTCGGACCGGATTGCCGTCACCTATCTAGGCAAGCTGATGGAGCTCGGCCCGGCCGAAGACGTGATCGAGCATCCGCTGCATCCCTATACGCGCGCGCTATTGTCGGCCGAGCCGATTCCGTTGCCGTCGCATCTGCGGGTCGATCGCCGCATCATTCTCGAAGGCGAGATTCCGAGCCCGGTGGCGCCGCCGTCAGGCTGCCGGTTTCGCACCCGCTGCCCTTCGGTGCAGCCGCGTTGCGCCGCCGAGGTGCCGGCGTGGCGCGAGGTCAGGCCGGGACACCGCGTCGCCTGTCATTTCGCGACCACGGGCGGTCCGCCACCCGATCAACGACAAGCAGAAAACACAACAATCATGGGAGGACTAACATGCGCGTGATCGATCTGGGAAACCGCACCTTACGCCGCCGCGATGTTCTGGCGCTGTTCGGCGGCGCCTCTGCGGCCGGCGTGCTCGGATTGCCGCGCGAAGTGCTGGCCGCCAAGACCGGCGGCATTCTCAAGGTCGCTGCCCCTGCCAATCCGTCGTCGCTCGATCCGGCGACCGGTGGCGCCGGCTCCGATCACAGCATCCTGTGGACGATGTACGACACGCTGGTCGAATGGGACTACGACACCTTGAAGCCGAAGCCCGGCATGGCGAAGTGGTCGTATCCCGATCCCAAGACCATGGTGCTGGAGATCTCCGAGGGTATCAAGTTCCACGACGGCACGCCGCTCGACGCCGAGGCAGTCAAGTTCAACCTCGATCGCAATCGCTCCGACCAGCGTTCCAACGTCAAATCCGATCTGCTGACTATCGAAGCTGTTGAAGTGACCGGCCCGCTTCAGGTAACGCTGAAGCTGAAGAATCCCGACACCTCGCTGCCGGCGATCCTGTCGGACCGCGCCGGCATGATGGTGTCGCCGACCAATATCAAGGCGCTCGGCAACGAAACCGACCGCAAGCCGGTCGGCGCCGGCCCGTGGAAGTTCGTGCGCTGGAACGACAACGAGATCATCGTCGTCGCCCGTAACGAAAGCTACTGGCGCAAGGGCCGGCCGTTTCTCGATGGTATCGAGTTCAACATCATCCCGGAGAACGCCACGGCGCTGCGCTCGGTGGTCGCCGGCCAGAACGACATGACGTTCCAATTGCCGGCGCGGCTGAAGCCGGTGATCGAGCGCTCCAGGGATCTCAAGATGGTGTCGTCGCCGACGCTGTACTGCATCCAGGTGTACTTCAACTACGCCCGCGCGCCGCTCGACAACGTCAAGGTTCGTCAGGCGATCAACTTCGCGCTCGATCGCGACGCCTTCGTCAAAGCGGCGCTGAGCGGCCTCGGCGAACCGGCCCGGATGACGCTGCCGAGCACCCATTGGGCCTACGCCAAGGACGTCGCCGGCACCTATCCGTATGATCCGGACAAGGCGAAAAAGCTGCTCGCCGAAGCCGGCTACAAGGACGGGCTGGAGATGACGATCGGCGGCTACACCGATCAGGACTCGGTGCGGCGCGGCGAAATCATCCAGGACCAGCTCGGCAAGGTCGGCATCAGGCTGAAGTTCACGCGCGGCACCATCGCCGAGATCAGCGCGCAGTTCTTCGCCCAGGAGAAGAAATTCGACATGCTGGTGTCGGCCTGGACCGGTCGGCCCGATCCGAGCATGACCTACGCACTCGGCTTTGACAAAGGCGCCTACTACAACGCCGGCCGCACCGCCGATCCGGAGCTGTCAAAGCTGATCCAGGAGAGCCGCGCCAGCCAGGATCTCGCCGAACGCGCCGCGGTGTTCGCCAAGATTCAACGCATCACGGTGGGGCAGGCGCTGTCGGCTCCGCTTGCGTTCCAGTTCGAACTCGATGCGCTGTCGGCGAAGGTGAAGGACTTCCAGCCGAACCTGCTCGGCAAGCCGAAGTTCGAGAACGTCTCGCTCGCCTGATCGCCCGGCGCCGCGAGAGATCGCGGCGCCCTTTCTCTGGACTGGTTTGGCCATGTTGAACGCTCCGCGTCTGCGCATCATCGGTCGCCGCCTGCTGCACGCGGTGCCGGTGGTGGTGCTCTCCACCTTCATCGTGTTCGGTCTGCTCAAGCTGGTGCCGGGCGACGTCGCCGTGACGCTGGCGGGCGACAACGCATCCGAGCAGCGTATCGCCGAGATCCGCGAACTCTACGGCCTGAACCAGCCGTTCCTGGTGCAATACGGCTCGTGGCTGTCGAAGGCGGTGCAGGGCGATCTGTCGAATTCGCTGGTGTCGAGCGAAGCGGTGCTGACTTCGATCGAGCGCTGCCTGCCGCATACGCTGCTGATCGTCGCGCTGGCGCTGCTCACCGCACTGGTGATCGGCGTGCCGCTCGGCATTGCGGCTGCGGCGAAGCCGGGCTCATGGATCGACGGCATCGTGATGGCGGTTGCGTCGCTCGGCGTCGCGGTGCCGAATTTCTGGCTCGGCATGCTGCTGGTGGCGTTCTTCTCGCTGCAGCTCAATTGGCTGCCCGCGACCGGCGCGGTGTCGCTGATGAAGGACCCGGCCGCCGCTCTCAGCCACGCGCTTCTGCCGGCATTGGCGCTCGCTTCCGGCGGCATCGCCGAGGTGGCGCGGCAGCTGCGCTCGTCGCTGGTCGAGATCCTGTCGTCGCAGCAGGTCCGCACGCTGCACGCCAAGGGACTGGCGCCGTCGTCGATCCTGTGGCGGCACGGCCTGAAGAACGTCAGCGTCAATCTGCTCACCGTGATCAGCCTGCTCGCCAACCGGATGCTGGCCGCCACCGTGGTGGTGGAGGCGGTGTTCGCCATTCCGGGGATGGGCGGCTTGATCGTCAACGCAGCGATGAACCGCGATTTCCCGGTGGTGCAGGGGGTGGTGTTCACCATGGTGCTGATCGTGGTGGCGCTCAATCTGCTCACCGACATTCTCTACAGCGTGCTCGACCCGAGGATCTCGACATGACCACGGTCTCGCTCGCGGCCCCGCAGCATCACCACCGCTGGCGTCGGTCGCGCCGTTTCCTGCGCTGGTTCGTCTCCGATCTGCGCGGCGCCATCAGCCTGACGTTTCTGCTGGTGCTGCTGGTGATCTCGCTGCTGGCGCCGTGGATTGCGCCATACGATCCGGTCGCACAGAACATCGATGCGGCGCTGGCGCCGATGTCGGCGCAGCATTGGCTCGGGGCGGACGATCTCGGCCGCGACACGTTGAGCCGTCTGATCTACGGCGGCATGGCGTCGCTGTATGCGAGCTTCCTGGCGGTGGCGATCGCGGTGCTGATCGGCGTGCCGGTCGGCATCCTCGCCGGCTATCTCGGCGGCTGGGTGGACACCATGATCAGCCGCGTCATCGACAGTTTCCTGTCGTTCCCGGCAATCGTGCTGGCGATCGCCGTCACCGGTGCGCTCGGCATCGGCCTCACCAACGGCATGATCTCGGTCGGCATCGTGTTCGCGCCGCAGCTCGCGCGGCTGGTGCGGGCGCGGACGCTGGTGGTGCGGCAGGAGCTGTATGTCGACGCTGCGCGCTGCTTCGGCGGCTCGACCGGCCGCATCCTGTGGCGGCATGTTCTGCCGAACGCGATCCAGCCAGTGATCGTGCAGGTGACGTTGCTGCTCGCCGCGGCGCTGCTCGCCGAGGCCAGCCTCAGCTTCCTCGGCCTCGGCATTCAGCCGCCCGATCCGAGCTGGGGCGCGATGCTGGCGCGCGCCTATCAGAACATGGAGATAGCGCCGGAGCAGATGTATCCGCCGGGGCTCGCCATCCTGTTCACCGCGCTCGCCTACAATACGCTCGGCGAATCCTTGCGGGCGGCGCTCGATCCGACCATGAAGCGCAATTGATCAATCAAGAACAACAAGGACGGGACATGACCGTGGACGCCAAGGAAGCCGACTATCTGGCAAAGCTGCACGCGCTGTGGGCCAAGGCGTGGCCGATGGGCACGCCGCGCGAGCCGCAATATCTGCACGGCGAAGTCGCGCTCAGCGAGTACTTGCGCGCCTGGGCGAAATCGGCACCGCAGCGGCCGGCGGTGATCTTCTACGGCCACGTCACCACCTATGCGAATCTCGATGAGCAGAGCGACCGCTTCGCTGCGTTGCTGATGCAGAAGGGCGTCAAGAAGGGCGACCGCGTCGCGGTTTTCCTGCCGAACTGCCCGCAGTTCCACATCGTATTCTTCGGCATTCTCAAGCTCGGTGCGATCCATGTGCCGGTCAGTCCGTTGTCGCGGGCGTTCGAGCTGTCCTACGAGCTCAACGACACCGACGCCGAAGTCATCGTGGCGCTCGACCAGCTCGCCGGCGTGGTCGAGCAGGTCCGCGCCGAGACCTCGCTGCGCGAAGTGATCGTCACCAGCTTCGCCGACGTGATCCCGGCCGATCCGACGATCCCGGTGCCGGACTCGGTGAGCGGCCCGCGTATCGCGGTGCCGGGCGCGACCGACCTGCTGCCTGCGCTCGCGGCATTGCCGAGGCCGGAGCCGCTGCCGCCGGCCTCGCTCGACGATGTCGCGGCGCTGAACTACACCGGCGGCACCACCGGCATGCCGAAGGGCTGCGTCCACACCCAGCGCGACATGGTCTACACGGCGGCCGCCAATCACGGCATCTCGGTGGTGGCCGATCAGAACAGCGTGTTCCTGTCGTTCTTCCCCGAGTTCTGGATCGCGGGCGAGAACTTCGGTCTGATCTTCCCGATGTTCACCGGCGCCACGCTGGTGCTGCTGGCGCGGTGGGATGCGCTCGGCGTGCTGAGCGCGATCCAGCGTTACAAGGTCAACGTCACGGCGATGCCGGTCGACGGCGCGGTCGAGTTGATGGATCACCCGCGCTTCAAGGAGTTCGATCTGTCCTCGCTCAGCCAGGTGCGGGTGGTGTCGTTCGTCAAGAAGCTCAACCCGACCTACCGCAAGCGCTGGAAGGATCTCACCGGCACGATCCTTACCGAAGCCGCGTGGGGCATGACCGAGACCCACACCTCGAACACGTTCACGGCCGGCTTCCAGGGCGACGATTTCGATCTGGTGTCGCAGCCGATCTTCGTCGGCCTGCCGGTGCCCGGTGCGGAGTTCAAGATCACCGACTTCGAGACCGGCGAACTGGTGCCGCTCGGCGGCGAAGGCGAAATCCGCGTCCGCACGCCGTCCCTGCTCAAGAGCTACTGGAATAAGCCGGAGGCGACCGCGCAATCGCTGGTCGATGGCTGGCTGCGCACCGGCGACATCGGCACCATCGATTCCGATGGCTTCCTGCACTTCCTCGGCCGCCGCAAGGAGATGCTCAAGGTCAAGGGCATGAGCGTGTTTCCGCCGGAGATCGAAGCACTGCTCGGCCAGCATCCGAAGGTGCTCGGTTCAGGCGTTGTCGGGCGCGACGATCCCGGCAAAGGCCAGGTGCCGGTCGCCTTCATCCAGCTCAAGCCGGAAGCCGAAGGCACCATCACGCCGGCCGAGCTGCAGGCCTGGTGCGCCGAGCGGATGGCGGTCTACAAGGTTCCGGAGATCCGTATGATCGACGCGTTGCCGATGACCGCGACCGGCAAGGTGAAGAAGCAAGAGCTGAACGCCAACGCGCCGCTGTGAAACGAGACGGCCGGCGACGCTAAGGCGTCGCCGGCCCAAAGCTACCTGCCGAGGAAATCCCCAATGCCGTTCCGAAAACTGCTGATCGCCAACCGCGGCGAGATCGCGATCCGTATCGCGCGCGCCGCCGCCGAGTCCGGCCTGACCACAGTGGCGATCCATCCCGCCGAGGACGCGGCGTCGCTGCACGTCCGCATCGCCGATCACGCCGAACAGATTCCCGGCCGCGGCGCGCGGGCCTATCTCGACATCGAGGCGGTGATTGCGGCGGCGAAGGCGGCTGGCTGCGATGCGCTGCATCCCGGCTACGGCTTCCTCAGTGAGAATGCCGACCTTGCGCGGCGCTGCGCCGAGGAGGGCATCACCTTCGTCGGGCCGTCGCCGGAGGCGCTGCGGCTGTTCGGCGACAAGGTCGCGGCCAAGGAGCTGGCGAAGCGCTGCGATGTGCCGATCATCGCCGGCACGGTCGGTCCGTCGACGCTGGAGGAGATTCAGACGTTCTTTGCCTCGCTCGGCGACAAGCCGGCGGTGATGATCAAGGCGATGGCCGGCGGCGGCGGTCGCGGCATGCGCATCGTCGAGCGCGCCGAGGATCTCGCCGACGCCTATGGGCGCTGTCAGTCCGAGGCCAAGGCGGCGTTCGGCTACGAGGGCGTCTATGCCGAGCGGCTGATCCGCAACGCGCGGCACATCGAGGTGCAGATCATCGGCGACCGGCATGGCGGCGTCAGTCAGCTCTGGGAACGCGAATGCACCATTCAGCGCCGCAACCAGAAGCTGGTCGAGATCGCGCCGAGCCCGTCGCTGTCCGAAAGCCTTCGCAGCAGAATCGTCGAAGCCGCCAAGGCGCTGGCCGCGATGGCGAATTACGACAGCCTCGGCACCTTCGAGTTTCTGGTCGACGGTGACGCCGGCGAAGGTGCCGGCGTCTACGCGTTCATCGAGGCCAATCCGCGACTGCAGGTCGAACACACCGTCACCGAAGAGGTGCTGGCGGTCGATCTGGTGCGTGCCCAGCTCGCAGTCGCCGGCGGCGCGACGCTGGCCTCGCTCGGCCTCGATCAGCCCTCGGTGCCGCGGCCGCGCGGGTTCGCGATCCAGCTCCGCGTCAACATGGAGACGATGGACGCCAAAGGCGCGACCAAGCCGACCGGCGGTAAGCTTGCGATCTTCGAGCCGCCATCCGGGCCCGGCGTCCGCGTCGATACGTTCGGCTATGCCGGCTACACCACCAGCGCGTCCTACGATTCACTGCTCGCCAAGGTGATCGTGCATGGCCGCGGCGACTGGGCCGAGGCGGTCGCAAAGGCCGCGCGGACGCTGCGCGAATTCCGCATCGGCGGCGTTGCCACCAACGTGCCGTTGCTGCAGGCGATCCTCGCGCACGCCGATTTCAAGGCCAATCGGGTCAGCACCAGCTTCATCGATCGCCATGTTGCCGAGCTGGTCGAGGCTGCGCAGCAATTCGACCATCCGCTGATCGCGACCGAAGGCGCCGACCCGCGCGGCAGCAGCCCGACGGCTACTTCGGAGCCGGTCCCCGAGGGCGCGGTCGCGATTGCCGCGCCGCTGCAGGGCACTGTGGTGGCGATCACGGTCGCGGAAGGCGACGTGGTGCGGCCGGGGCAGCAGCTCGCGGTGATCGAGTCGATGAAGATGGAGCATCTGGTCGCGGCCGAGCAGGGCGGGCGCATCCGGCGTATCGTCGCCGCCGACGGCGTGACGCTGATGCAGGGCGAGCCGATCCTGTATCTCGAGCCGCAGGACGTCGAAGGCGACCACGTCGTCGCCGAAGAGGATATCGATCTCGACGCGATCCGGCCGGACCTCGCCGAGATGCTGGCGCGGCAGGCCAACACCCTCGACGAGAACCGGCCGGACTCGGTGGGGCGGCGGCGCAAGACCAATCAGCGCACCGCGCGCGAGAACATCGCGCAGCTCGTCGACGACGGCTCGTTCATGGAATACGGCAGCCTGGCGATCGCCGGCCAGCGCCGCCGCCGTTCGCTCGACGATTTGATCAAGAACACCCCGGCTGACGGCCTCGTCACCGGTGTGGCCACCGTCAATGCCGCGGAGTTCGGCGAGCACGCCGCGCGCTGCATGGTGATCGCCTACGATTACACCGTGCTGGCCGGCACCCAGGGCCACATGAACCACAAGAAGATCGACCGGATGCTGACGCTGGTCGAGCAGTGGCGGATGCCGCTGGTGTTCTACGCCGAAGGCGGCGGCGGCCGGCCCGGCGATACCGATCGGCTCGGCATGACCGGTCTCGACGGTCCATCCTTCGTGCAGTTCGCCAAGCTGTCCGGCCTGGTGCCGGTGGTCGGCGTCGTCTCCGGCTATTGCTTCGCCGGCAACGCCGCGATGCTCGGCTGCTGCGACGTCATCATCGCCACCCAGAACGCCTCGATCGGCATGGGCGGGCCGGCGATGATCGAGGGCGGCGGCCTCGGCGTTTATCATCCGGCCGAGGTCGGACCGGTGTCGTTCCAGTCGCCGAACGGCGTGGTCGATATTCTGGTGCAGGACGAAGAGGAGGCGACCCGGGTCGCGCAGAAATATCTGTCCTACTTCCAGGGCGCGGTGAGCGAATGGAAGGCGCCGGACCAGCGGCTGCTGCGCCGGGCGATCCCGGAGAACCGGCTGCGGGTCTACGACATCCGCAATGTCATCGATCTTATCGCGGATGAAGATTCGGTGCTCGAACTGCGCCGCGATTTCGGCGTCGGCATGATCACCGCCTTCATCCGGATCGAGGGCAAGCCATTCGGTCTGATCGCCAACAATCCGAAGCATCTCGGCGGCGCGATCGACGCCGACGCCGGCGACAAGGCGGCGCGCTTCCTGCAGCTCTGCGACGCATTCGACATTCCGATCGTGTCGCTGTGCGACACGCCCGGCTTCATGGTCGGCCCCGAGGCCGAGAAGACCGCGATCGTCCGTCATGTTGCGCGGATGTTCGTCACCGGGGCCAGCCTCACCGTGCCGCTGTTCGGCATCGTGCTGCGCAAGGGCTACGGCCTCGGCGCGCAGTCGATGATCGGCGGCGGCTTCCACGCCTCGTTCTTCACCGCGGCTTGGCCAACCGGTGAATTCGGCGGCATGGGGCTGGAGGGCTATGTGCGCCTCGGCTTCCGCAAGGAGATGGAGGCAATCGCCGATCCGGCCGAGCGCGAGGCTTACTACAAGAACAAGGTCGCAGAGCTGTATGCCAACGGCAAGGCGGTCTCGATCGCGTCGGTGTTCGAGATCGACAATGTGATCGATCCGGCCGAGACGCGGCGCTGGGTCATGGCCGGGCTGCGCTCGGTGCCGACGCCGCCGAAGCGCACCGAGCGCAAGCGGCCCTGCATCGATACCTGGTAGCAGCCGACGACTGTCTGAACGCATTGGGAGTGAGACGATGACGCAAGCCGCTTTCGAGACGCCGATCGACGATACCGGCGAGGCGCTGGCCGGGCCGTGGCGACAGCCGCGGCAGATGCTGCATGCGCAGGTCTACGACTCGCACGCCTCGATCCACGACGACGCCACCGCGCAGAAGCTCGGCTTCAAGGGCGGCACCATCGAGGGCCCGACGCATTTCAGTCAGTTCGCGCCGCTGTGCGAACGGCTGTGGGGCAAGGAGTGGTTCGAAACCGGCTGCATCTCGGCGCATTATCGTAACGCTGCGTTCGAGGGCGAGGACGTTCAGGCGATCGCCGACAAGCCGGTGGCCGGTGCGCGCCATACCACCATCCGCATGGTCAAGCGCGACGGCACCGAAGTGCTCCGCGGCACGGCCTCGGTCGGCCGCGACGCGCCGGCTTCGGCGCTCGACGTCCGGCTCACCGAGCTGAAGCCGTTGGCCGACCCGGTGATCCTGCGCGACATCTCGGTCGGCATGACGACCAAGACCCAGGCGGCGCAGATGGACCATGACCAGATCATGGGCGAGCTGTATCCGTTCTCGCTCGCCCAGAAGCTGGAAGTGATCACCGAGCCGTCGCCGTATTATCGGCCGGGCGGCGGGGCGCCGTGGGGCAAGGCGATCATCCCGCTGGAGATGCTGAGCGTGCTGTTCCAGTACCTCAGCAAGCAGGACGGATTGCCGGTGCGCGGCCCGGTGGTCGGCCTGTTCGCCGATCAGGAAATCCGGCTGATCCACGGGCCGCTGTTCGTCGGCGAGCCCTACCGGATCGAGCGCAAGGTGGTGGCGCTGTCCGGCAGCAAGCGGACCGAGAGCATGTGGGTGCGCAGCGAAGCCTATGACGCCACCGGCCGCCTGGTCGCGACCATGCTGCTGAATTCGGCGACGCTGAAGGATTCCTACGCGCCCTATGCGCAGGAACACGCCGCGCTGTATCCGGCGGGATAATCCTGCCTATTGGGTCAGGAACAGGCTGGCGGCAATCGCCACCGTGATGATCGCGGTGGCGACCACGCCCGTGGTTTGCAGTGCGCCGAACCGGCGCATCGCGAACGCGAAGGCGATGATGATCGCCGAGACGACGATCAGTCCCAGCTTGGCTTCGGTCATGGGCCCCTCATGGGTTGATTGGCGCGATCCTAGCGGCTGGCAGGAAGCGCTGTTTGTCGGGGCGCAAGCTGCGGTGAATTGCCTGCGAGTTTGTCGCGGCACAACGTTGCGGCGGGGGCGGCCTCTATCGTCGCGCCATGACCGACGCAACCGCAGCGGGTGTGCCCGCGCTCTCCGACAGCACTGACAGCCGCGCCGCGTCCGGTGCCAGCGCGCTGGAGTCGCTCCCCGGTCACCTGATGATGTGGGTGCTGATCTTCAGCGAACTCGCGGCTTTCGGCGCGTTGCTGATCGGGTTCCAGATCGCACGAGCGTTGCAGCCGGACGTTTTCTCGGCCGGGCAGGCGCAGCTCGACCCGGCGCTCGCCGCCGCCAATACACTCTGCCTGGTGTCCAGTGGCTGGTTCGCCGCCAAGGCCAGCGCAGCCGCTCGTAACGGTGCGTGCGACGCGAGTTGGCGCTGGACCGTCGGTGCCTGTTTGCTCGGCGCGGCGTTCATCGCCATCAAGCTGTTCGAATACGCCGGTGAGATCGCCCGCGGTGCCGATATCGACGGCAGCACCTTCTTCACGCTGTACTTCTTGCTCACCGGGTTTCACCTGCTGCATGTCGCGCTCGGAATCGCGATCCTGCTCGGCGTCGCTTGGCGCGCCAATGCCGCCGCAGTCGAAAGCGGAACCTGCTTCTGGCACATGGTCGATCTGGTGTGGCTGGTGATGTTCCCGATCGTCTACCTGATGCGGTGAGGCGATGATCCGGTTCACCCAGCGCCGGGATCGCAGCGCGATTGCTCTGCTACTGCTCACCATCCTCGGTGTTCTACTTAGCCGAGGCGCCGCGGCAGCGTTTGCCGGCGGCGCCGTGCTGATGATCGTCGCGGTGCTGAAGGCCCGCCTGGTCGTGCTCGATTATTTCGGGTTTCGCGGCACGCCCGGGCCGTGGCGGGCGTTGTTGTTCGGCTGGATCGCGCTGGTCGCGTGCGGTGCACTCGCCTCGCCATTGGTGCAGGCCCTTCGCTAATCGTTCCGAACCTTGAGCCAGCACAAAGTTGCGGCGGTCCGGTCGATTAGTTTCGCAGGCGAAGCTGCAGCGCCGCACCTTCGCCTCCCCACATCGAAAAAGGAATCACGTGATGGCTGAACGCCTCACCAAGTCTGCCGCGCGCAATGTGTTCTTCGGCGGCTCGGCCTTCTTCTTCGCGATCTTCGTCGGGCTCACCGCCCACAGCCACTATTACATCGCGACCAAGTCGACCGACGCCTCGACACTGACCCCGTCGGTGGCCCGCGGCAAGCACGTCTGGGAAAAGAACTCCTGCATCAACTGCCACACCCTGCTCGGCGAGGGTGCGTATTTCGCCCCCGAGCTCGCCAATGTCTGGGTGCGCTGGGGCGGCGACAAGGATCCGGCCCAGGCCCGCGAAATGCTGAAATCCTGGATGGCGTCGCAGCCCTCCGGCGTCCCGGGGCGGCGGCAGATGCCGCAATTCCACCTGACCGATCAGGAGGTCGGCGATCTGGCTGATTTCCTGGAATGGACCAGCAAGATCAAGACGCAAAACTGGCCGCCGAACGACGCCGGCTGAACCGACCTCGCGCATCCGCATCAGAAAGACCTCGTGATGAAATATCAAACCCAAAAGGTCGCGCTGCTGTATTTCTACGGCGCGTTGACGCTGTTCCTCGCTCAGGTGACGTTCGGTGTGCTCGCCGGCACCATCTACGTGCTGCCGAACACGCTGTCGGAGCTGCTGCCCTTCAACATCGTCCGGATGATCCACACCAACGCGCTGATCGTCTGGCTGCTGATGGGCTTCATGGGCTGCGCCTATTATCTGGTGCCCGAAGAGGCTGAAAACGAGCTGTTCAGCCCGTTGCTGGCGAAAGTGCAGTTCTGGCTGTTCTTCGGCGCCGCCGGCGCCGCTGTGGTCGGCTATCTGTTCCACTATCACGAGGGCCGCGAATTCCTCGAGCAGCCATTCGTGATCAAGATCGGCATCGTCGTGGTCTGCCTGATCTTCCTGTTCAACATCACCATGACGGTGCTGAAGGGACGCAAGACCACCATCACCAACATCCTGCTGTTCGGGCTGTGGGGCGTGGCGATCTTCTTCCTGTTCGCGTTCTACAATCCCATCAACCTCGCGCTCGACAAAATGTACTGGTGGTACGTCGTGCACCTCTGGGTCGAGGGCGTGTGGGAGCTGATCATGGCGTCGGTGCTGGCGTTTCTGATGATCAAGCTCAACGGCATCGACCGCGAAGTGGTCGAGAAGTGGCTGTACGTCATCGTCGGCCTCGCGCTGTTTTCCGGTATCCTCGGCACCGGGCACCACTATTACTGGATCGGCGCGCCGGGTTACTGGCAGTGGATCGGTTCGCTGTTCTCGACCCTCGAAGTCGCGCCGTTCTTCACCATGGTGGTGTTCACCGTGCAGATGACCTGGAAGGCCGGCCGCAAGCATGAGAACCGCGCCGCGCTATTGTGGTCGGTGGGCTGCTCGGTGATGGCATTCTTCGGCGCCGGCGTGTGGGGCTTCCTGCACACGCTGTCCAGCGTAAACTACTACACCCACGGCACCCAGGTCACCGCGGCGCACGGCCATCTCGCCTTCTTCGGCGCCTATGTGATGCTGAACCTGGCGATGATGACCTACGCGATCCCGCAGCTCCGCGGCCGCGCGCCTTACAACCAGGCGCTGTCGATCGCCAGCTTCTGGCTGATGTGCACGGCGATGAGCGTGATGACCTTCGCGCTGACCTTCGCCGGCGTCATTCAGGTACATCTGCAGCGCGTGCTCGGCCAGAGCTACATGGAGGTGCAGGACCAGGTCGCGCTGTTTTACTGGGTGCGGCTCGGCTCCGGCGTCGCCGTTCTGATCTCCGCGCTGATGTTCGTCTGGGCGATCCTCGTCGCCGGACGCACCAAGCAGGCCACGCTGACTGGCGTCCTGCAGCCGGCCGAATAGGCCCCCTGGCGGCCACGGCAATCCGTGGCCGCTCTTTTCCATTCACGGAGATCGCCATGAAGCCCGCTCTGCACGCCATCGACGCGACGCTGCCCGCTCCGCCACCCTACACGCCCGCCGGCAACGAATGCGCGCTGTTCGAGCACGCCTGGAAGCGGCGGGTGCCGCTGCTGCTGAAGGGGCCGACCGGCTGCGGCAAGACCCGCTTCGTCGCCCATATGGCGGCGCGGCTCGGCCTGCCGCTGTTCACGGTGTCCTGCCATGACGATCTCACCGCGGCGGATCTCACCGGCCGCTACCTGCTGAAGGGTGGCGAGACGGTGTGGGTCGATGGTCCGCTGACCCGCGCGGTGCGGGAAGGCGGCATCTGTTATCTCGACGAGGTGGTCGAGGCGCGCAAGGACGTCGCGGTGGTGCTGCATCCGCTGGCTGACGATCGCCGTGTGCTGCCGCTGGAGCGCACCGGCGAGGAGCTGCAGGCGCCGCCGCATTTCATGCTCGTGGTGTCCTACAACCCTGGCTACCAGAGCCTGCTCAAGGCGCTGAAGCCGTCGACCCGGCAGCGTTTCGCCGCGATCGAGTTCGGCTTCCTCGCGCCCGAACGGGAGATCGCCGTGGTGGCCGCCGAGAGCGGCCTGCCGAGCGAGCGAGTCGCGCCGCTGGTCGCGCTCGCCGGCCGGCTGCGCAAGCTCAAGGGCCATGATCTCGAAGAGGGCGTGTCGACCCGGCTATTGGTGTATTGCGCCAGCCTGATCGGCGAAGGCCTCCCGGTGCGCGACGCCGTGCTCGCCGGTCTGATCGAGCCGTTGACCGACGACGCGGATGTGAAGGCCGCACTGATCGAAGTCGCCGGCGCGGTGATTGGATAGTCGGCCTCTCTTCAGTCATTCCGGGGCGCCGCGCAGCGGCAAACCCGGAATCTCTCTCGATAACAATCTCGGGAGTCCGGGTTCGCGAGCTGCGCTCGCGCCCCGGAATGACTCCTTGGGATTTCGCTGGAGCGGACGCCATGCTCGACTTCCTCGAACTCGAAGAGACCGTCGGGCGCGCTTGGCACCGCATGGTCGGGCGCGCGGCGAGCTATCCGGAGCATCTGGAACACGCAGCGACCCTGAACGAGTGCCGTGCCGCGCTCGGCGTGATGTATCGCGGGCTCGGCGGCGAGACCGCGGTACAGCTTGCCGGCAGCAGCGCACGCACCTTGGGGCACCGGCTCGGCTGGCGGCAGCGCATCGGGCTCGGCGAGGAGCGGCTGAGGCAGCCTGGCCGCGACGACGCAACGCTATTCTTGCCCGACCGGATCGCGCTGTTCGCCGATGTGGCGCTCAATCGCGCGCTGTATCGCTGGCTCGCGGCCTGGTTCGCGGTGGCGCCGACCGGCAGTGTGCACCAAGCCGATCCGCTGCGGCGCGACGTTCTGCTGCTACGCCGCGCGCATGCCACGACCCAGCAGGTGCTCGCGGCCTATCCCGGTCTCCGCGGCTCCTACCATCGCCTTGCGGCCGCAACGGCTGCGGCGCGGCCACGCCGGGCGTTGCCGCGGATGGAGAGCGATCTCGAAACCGCGATCCGGGCCTTGCTCGGTGCGGAAGTAACGCCGGACCCCGAGCTGTGGCGGATGATCGTGACCGATGGCGAGATCTCCGTGTGGTCGCCGCCGGGCTATCAGCCGTTCCTGCCGTGCCCGCTGTGGGGTGAAGTCTGGACCCGCAATGTGGAGGCTCCGGTCCGCGATCCCGACGAAGCCGACGACGCGGCGTCCAAGCCGTGCTCGGAGCCGCGGCGCAAGGCGGCAAAGCGGAAGGCAGACGACGGGCCGCAGCGCGATCCCTTGGCGCTCAACCGGTTCGAGAAGATCCTGGCGATGGCCGAGATGGTCAATGTCGATCGGCCGACCGACGAGGACGACGACGAGCATGCCGACAAGGCTGCCGACGATCTCGACGAGATCACCATCGGCAAGTCGACCAAGAAGCCCGCCAGCAAATTCCGCTTCGATCTCGATCTGCCGCCGCAGGCGATCGAGCACAGCCGGCTCACCGCCGGCACGCTGTATCCGGAATGGGACTACAAGCGCGGCGCTTATCTTGCGGATCATTGCCGGGTGCTGGCGCAGCAGGCGCCGGGGCAGGGCGAGGCGTGGCAATGCAGCGAGGCGACACGGGCGCTGGTCAAGCGGGTGCGGCGTCAGTTCGAAGCGTTGCGGCCGCGGCACGAGGTGCTGCGGGCGCAAGCCGACGGCGATGATCTCGATCTCGACGCGCTGGTGCGCTCGCGCTGCGAGATCGCTGCCGGCGACGGCGGCTCGGATCGTTACCACCTTGCAGCGCGGCCGCAGGCGCGCGACTTGGCTGTGACGCTGCTGGTCGACGTGTCGCTGTCGACCGATGCCTGGATCGACAACCGCCGCGTGCTCGACGTCGAGAAGGAAGCGCTGACGGTGCTGGCCCATGGTATCGAAGCGTGCGGCGATCAGCACAGCATCCTGACCTTCACATCCCGGCGCCGCGATTGGGTCCGGGTCGAGACCGTGAAGGGCTTCGATGAGAGCATGAGTCCGCTGGTCGAGCGGAGGATCGCGGCGCTGAAGCCCGGCTACTACACCCGGATCGGTGCGGCACTGCGGCATGCCAGCGCCGAATTGGCCAGGCAGCCGCAGCGCAAGAAGCTGCTGCTGGTGCTGACCGACGGCAAGCCCAACGACGTCGATCACTACGAAGGCCGGTTCGCGCTCGAGGACAGCCGCAGGGCGGTGCAGGAATCGCGCCGCAGCGGCATCGCGGTGTTCGGCGTCACCATCGATGTCGATGCGCAGGCGTATTTCCCGACGCTGTTCGGCCGCGCCGGCTATGCCATCGTCGGCCACATCGGCAGGCTGCCCGCCGCGCTCCCCGGCATCTACCGCAATCTGATGGGGTGACCGGCGGTCGCCGGAAAAGTGTCGAGCGCTACTGCGGCGGATCGATGATCAGGATGTCGAGATCGCGGCTCGGCTTGAAATTGATCTTGCGCACTTCGAACCGGGTCGGGCCGGTCTTGACCACGCCGGTCTCGCAGAAGCTGACCAGCGCATTCGGCTTGCCCTTGTCGATCGTCAGATGGAAATCGCCGATCGGCTTGGCCCAATTGGCGCCGGTGGTCAGGACGTAGGAGAGGCGCTGCTCCGGCGGCGGCTGGTTGCCGTTCTTGCGCGTCATCGCCGCCACCGCCTTGATGAACGAGGCCTCGGTGCAGAACTTGCGGACGTAGTTGGTGCGCTCCTCTGCGGTTGAATACGGGCCGGTGATGCCGGTCTGGACGCTGCCGCCGACGCTCGGCGTATAGCTGTGCTCGACCACCAGCTCGCGCCCGGCAGGGAAGGTCTGATCCCAATGATAAGTCGCCCGCAGCCGCCAATTCGGCGCAAGGTGATGCTCCATCCCCTTGCCGACGTCGTAATCGTCGGGTCGGATGATCTCGTCCTTGAGCAGTTGCTGTTGCGTCTGCGCCGGTAGCGCTTCCAGCGCGGTCTGGGTCGCCTTGGCGCGCGGCTGCAGCGGCACGCCGAGGGCCTTCAGCCGGGCAGTCACGTCGGCGTTGTCGACCAGCGCCTTTTGTTCGAGCTGAGCCGTGACGTCGCGGCCGTCGACCTTGGTGCGGAAGTTGAGGAAGTTGTCGGAGTCGTTGTTCGGTACATCGATGTTGCTGGCGTCGGAAAAGTCGATCTCCGGCATCGGAAACGCCACGGTGACGTGCTGATCGGCGCCGGAGCGATTGAGGAAGCGATAGCGCACGTCGATCCGCTCGCGCGAGATCGACAAGTCTTCCGACAGCATTTCGATATCGGCGTTGCTGCGGAATTCGAGCCCGCCGGTCGTCAGCGCCGCGGTGGTGTCGTTGGCCCGGGCCGGAAGGCTGGATGTCAGCAGCGCGATCGTCATGGCGGCCGCAGATGCGGCGATGTTCTGATGCACGATATCCCCCAACGCCGAGCTGTGCCGCGAACGCGCCGCGGCACTTGATCCGATTGTGCCAGAGCACACAACCGGATCATTGGGGCGGGTCAATAACGGGGATCAGTTCTGTGCCGGCGTCCAGCTCGGGAACGGATCGGGGAGCTGTCGCCACGCATCGGGCGTGAACTCTGCGTCCTCGCCGATCAGGCACATGTCGAGCTGGCGGCGCAACGCGGTTTCGTCCATCTCGCCGGTGCCGATGAACACGATCTCCTGGCGGCGGTCGCCCCACACCGGGTCGAAATACGGCTTCATCGCCTCGTGCCAGTCGACATTGTCCGGCCAATGCTGCGTCGGCACCGCCGACCACCACAGCCCGCGCTTGGAGGTCCGGACCATCGCGCCGGCCTGCGCCAGTTCGCCGACATGCTGCGGTCGCGTCGCCAGCCAGAAGAAGCCCTTGGCGCGGATCACGCCCGGCCAGCTCCGGTTGCAGAACGACTGGAAGCGCAGCGGATGAAACGGCCGCCGCGCGCGATAGACGAACGAGCGGATGCCGTATTCCTCGGTCTCCGGCACGTGATCTGAAAAGCAGTTCAGCTCCTTGAACCACAGCGGGTGCTGGTGCGCGCGCTCGAAATCGAACAGCCCGGTGTGCAGCACCGACGACAGCGGCACTTCGCCGAAATCCGCCTCGATGATCTTGGCGTCCGAGTTCAGCGCGCGCACGATCGATCGCGCGGTTTCGCGCCGCGCGGGGGAAGCCGCCGATGCCTTGTTGAGAACGATCACGTCGGCGAATTCGATCTGCTCGACCAGCAGATCGACCAGTGTCCGCTCGTCGTCGTCGCCGGCGACTTCGCCGCGATCGCGCAGGAATTCCTGGCTGGAATAGTTCGCCAGCAGGCTGGCGGTGTCGACCACCGTCACCATGGTGTCGAGCCGGGCGATGTCCGACAGACTGTCGCCGTTCTCGTCGCGGAATTCGAAGGTCGCCGCAACCGGCAGCGGCTCGGCAATCCCGGTGGATTCGATCACCAGCGCGTCGAACCGGCCGCTTTCGGCGAGCTTGCGGACCTCGACCAGCAGATCTTCGCGCAAGGTGCAGCAGATGCAGCCGTTGGTCATCTCGACCAGCGATTCCTCGGTGCGTGTCATCCCGCCGTCCTGCCGCACCAGTTCGGCGTCGATGTTCACCTCGCTCATGTCGTTGACGATCACCGCGATCCGCCGACCTTCGCGGTTGGCGAGCATCCGGTTGAGCAGCGTGGTCTTCCCGGCACCGAGGAAGCCGGACAGGACGGTCACCGGAAGCAGGGAGTTATCCATGGCGGGCTGGGCCTTTGCTATGGTATTGGAGGGCAGGTAAGAAATGTTATAACATTACTCAAAAGTCAGGCAAGGTGGCGCGCTTCTGCTCCCGCAAAGACGTTGTTCAATTGATCGTGCGTTGGAAGCCGTGGCCTGTCCCGGACCGCCAATCGCGAGCGTCCGCGCGCAGGTCGTGCCCCCTGCGCGCCGGCGGCCATTGAGGGAGAGGCTGTTCTGAAGTAAGGCTTATCGAGGTCGCAATGCTTCGGCGCGCCTTTCACTGAAGCCTGTTTTCGGCCGCCGGCGCGCCTTTCCGGCGACGGACAATTTCACGGAACAGTTCAATGCCTGCTTATCGATCGAGAACGACGACCCACGGCCGCAATATGGCCGGCGCGCGCGGCCTGTGGCGCGCCACCGGCATGAAGGACAGCGATTTCGGCAAGCCGATCATTGCGGTGGTCAACTCGTTCACCCAGTTCGTGCCGGGCCACGTCCATCTGAAGGATCTCGGCCAGCTCGTCGCGCGCGAGATCGAAGCGGCCGGCGGCGTCGCCAAGGAGTTCAACACCATCGCGGTCGACGACGGCATCGCGATGGGCCACGACGGCATGCTGTATTCGCTGCCGTCGCGCGAGCTGATCGCCGACAGCGTCGAGTACATGGTCAACGCGCATTGCGCCGACGCGATGGTGTGTATCTCCAACTGCGACAAGATCACCCCCGGCATGCTGATGGCCGCGATGCGGCTCAACATTCCGGCGGTGTTCGTCTCCGGCGGCCCGATGGAAGCCGGCAAGGTGGTGCTGAAGGGCAAGACCCACGCGGTCGATCTGATCGACGCCATGGTCGCCGCCGCCGACAGCGCGATGAGCGACGAAGACGTGCAGACGATGGAGCGCTCGGCGTGCCCGACCTGCGGTTCGTGCTCCGGCATGTTCACGGCGAACTCGATGAACTGCCTGACCGAGGCGCTCGGGCTGTCGCTGCCGGGCAACGGCTCGGTGCTCGCCACCCACGCCGATCGCAAGCGGCTGTTCGTCGAGGCCGGCCACACCATCGTCGATCTGGCACGGCGCTACTACGAGAACGACGACGCCTCGGTGCTGCCGCGCAACATTGCCAGCTTCAAGGCGTTTGAGAACGCCATGACGCTCGACATCGCGATGGGCGGCTCGACCAACACCGTGCTGCATCTGCTGGCTGCCGCGCGCGAGGCCGAACTCGACTTCTCGATGAAGGATATCGACCGGCTGTCGCGCCGGGTGCCGTGCCTCAGCAAGATCGCGCCGTCGGTGTCCGACGTGCACATGGAAGACGTGCATCGCGCCGGCGGCATCATGGCGATCCTCGGCGAACTCGATCGCGCCGGGCTGCTGGATACCTCGTGCACCACGGTGCATTCCGAAACGCTCGGCGCCGCGCTGGCGCGCTGGGACATCCGCCAGAGCAACAGCGAGAGCGTCCGCACCTTCTTCCGCGCGGCGCCCGGCGGCGTGCCGTCGCAGACCGCGTTCAGCCAGGACCGCCGCTACGACGAGCTCGATCTTGACCGTGAGAAGGGCGTGATCCGCGACGCCGCGCATGCCTTCAGCAAGGATGGCGGTCTCGCCGTGCTGTACGGCAACATCGCGCTCGACGGCTCGATCGTGAAGACCGCGGGCGTCGACGCGTCGGTGCTGGTGTTCTCGGGGCCCGCCAAGGTGTTCGAGAGCCAGGACGACGCGGTGTCGGCGATCCTGACCAACAAGATCGTCGCCGGCGACGTCGTGGTGATCCGCTACGAAGGTCCGCGCGGTGGTCCGGGCATGCAGGAGATGCTGTATCCGACCAGCTACCTGAAGTCGAAGGGCCTCGGCAAAGCCTGCGCGCTGATCACCGACGGTCGCTTCTCGGGCGGCACCTCGGGCCTGTCGATCGGCCACGTCTCGCCGGAAGCGGCGGAAGGCGGCCTGATCGGCCTGGTGCGCGACGGCGACCGGATCTCGATCGACATTCCGAACCGCACCATCAGCCTCGACGTCTCCGAAGCCGAACTCGCCAAGCGCGGCGAGGAGGAGCGGGCGCGCGGCGAAGCCGCCTGGACGCCGAAGGACCGCAAGCGCAACGTCTCTGCGGCGCTGCAGGCCTACGCGATGCTGACCACCAGCGCCGCCAACGGCGCGGTCCGCGACGTCAAGCGGCGGGGACGGTAAGCTGAACTAAGCGGCTGACGTTCGGCGGGCCAGCTCTGTGTTGATCAACTCAGAGCTGCCCGCTACTGAGCCCAGTACAAGTACATCCTCATGGTGAGGAGGCGCGAAGCGCCGTCTCGAACCATGTGCCACAAGCACCCGTGGCCTCATCCTTCGAGACGCCCCGGCTGCGCCCTTCGGGCTACGCCGCGGCTCCTCAGGATGAGGACGCAGTGCATGGAGCAATGATGCTGCGCCCTACCCCGACCGCCGCAGCGCGGCGAACGGCTGTTGCCGCTTGTCGCGATACGCGGCAACGGCTTCGCCGAAGGCGAGAAACAGCGCGCGGTTGATCGGATTGACCTGCGGGTCGTATTCGGCGTGCCACTGCACGCCGAGCGCGAAGCCGGGTGCATCGGCGATGCGGATCGCCTCGATGGTGCCGTCCTCCGCGACACCTTCGATCACGATACGCGGGCCGGGCTCGAGAATGCCCTGGCCATGCAGCGAATTCACCCGGATCAGATCGCGGCCGAGCAGTCGTGCGAACTCGCCGCCTTGCGTGAGTTGCACGTCGTGGCGATCGGCGAACACCACGGTCGGATCGGGATGGATCTCGCCGTTCTCCAGCCGCGGCATCCTGTGATTGAGCCGTCCCGGCAATTCGCGGATCTCCGGATGCAGTGAACCGCCATAGGCCACGTTCATCTCCTGGAAGCCGCGGCAGATGCCGAACAGCGGCACGCCCCGCTCGACACAGGTCCGCACCAGCGTCAGCGCCAGCTCGTCGCGCGGCTGGTCGTAAGGTTCGTGGCGGGGATTTGGTTCGGCTTTGAAATGCGTCGGATGCACATTGGCGCGTCCGCCGGTCAGCAGGATGCCGTCGACCACCGCGAGCAGATCCTCGACGTCGGTAAACTCCGAAGAGCCGCCGAACATCAGCGGCAGCGCGCCTGCGACCTCGGCGACCGCACGTAGATTGCGTTCCCCGACATGCTGGACCGCAAACCGATTATCGACGAGATGGGCGTTGCCGATCACGCCGATCACCGCTCTGCCAGTCATCCTGTTCCTCCCTGACAACCCTCGGACCATACAGACAAAACGACGAAAATCGAGCCCGACGATGCCGCCTTATTTGGTTGCCAGCTCTGCACTGGTGGTCCGTCTGATCAGCCGGTAGAAGCTGGCGCCAATCAGCCGAGTTCGTGCGGCGTCCGAGCCGGCACGGGCTTGTATCTTCCCGAGGATCGCCCGCAGCCATGTGCCTCGCCCGATGTCGATGAATGTCCATTCCGGCGGGGCCGCCCGATGAGCGTCGTCTCACGCCCGGATACGCCCGCTGTTTCAGGCCCCGCCTCCGCGGCGTCGGCGGCGTCCACTCCGTGGCGACTGCCTGCCGTGGTGCGCAACTTCGTTCGCAACCGGGAAATCGGGCTGGTGATCGTCGCGGTGGTGATCGGGCTGCTGTCCGGCCTGTTGGTGGCGATCATCTGGCACCTGAGCGAGTTCGCCCATGCGGTGCTGTTCGGCATCCCGTTCGGCACCCGGCTCAGCGCCAATGGGGTGATTTCTTGGCAGCGGATCCTGCTGGTGCCGCTGTGCGGCGCCATCGTTCTGGCGATCATCGGGGCGTTCTATGCCGGCCGGTTCAGGGGGCGGCTCGCCGACGCGATCGAAGCCAACGCGCTGTACGGCGGACGGGTGTCGATGCGCGGCAGTCTGCTGATTTCGCTGCAGACGTTGATTTCGAACGGCTGCGGCGCATCTGTGGGCCTCGAAGCCGGCTACACCCAGATCTGCGCGGCATTCAGCTCACAAATCGGCCAGCGCCTCGCCGCCCGGCGCGCCGACATGCGGCTGCTGGTTGCCTGCGGCGCTGCCGGCGCGATCAGCGCGGCGTTCACCGCGCCGCTCGCCGGGGCGTTTTTCGCTTTCGAAGTCGTACTCGGCGCCTACACCTCGGCGAGTCTGGTGCCGGTGATCGCCAGCGCGGTGTCGTCCTGGCTGGTAATTCGGCATCTCGTGCATCCGTCGTTTCTGCAGATCCCCGGCGTGCCGACGCCGGCTTCGGTGGAGATGATCGGCCAGACCATGCTGCTCGGCGTGCTGTGCGCGTTCTTCAGCATCCTGGTGATGCTGGCGGTGGCGTTCTCGGAGCGGACGTTTCAGCGCATCACCGTATGGCGCGGCACGCCGCGGCTGCTGATCGGCGCGCTGTTCCTCAGTGGCCTGGCATTGCTCAGTCCGACCGTGCTCGGCTCGGGCCACGGCGCGATGCAGCTTCTGCTGATGAGCAATCCGACCTGGCTGATGCTTCTGACGACGCTGATCCTGAAGACGCTGGCGTCGGCGATTTCGCTCGGCGCCGGCTTCCGCGGCGGCCTGTTCTTCGCCTCGCTGATGCTCGGATCGCTGATCGGCCAGCTCTACAGCACGGTGCTGATGCCGTATGTCCCGGACATCGCGCTACAGCCCGGCACCGCCGCGGTGGCCGGCATGGTGGCGCTGGGGACCGGGGTGATCGGCGCGCCGTTCAGCATGATCTGTCTGGCGCTCGAACTGACCGGCGATTTCTGGGTGACGATCGGGGCCGTGGTCGCCGCATCCACGAGCGCCCTGATCGTGCGCGAACTGTTTGGCTACAGCTTCGCGACCTGGCGCTTCCATCTTCGCGGCGAGACCATCCGCGGCCCCCAGGACATCGGCTGGGTCAAGCAGATCAGCGCCGCGACCCTGATGCGAACCGATTTTCCGACCGCGCCTGCGGACCTGCCGATCGCCGAGGCGCAGAAGCTGTTTCCGCCCGGTCGGGTCAAGCACATCGTGTTGCGGCATGCCGACGGCAGCTATGCCGGCCTTGCCAACTCGGCCGAACTGCACGGTGTCGCCGACGCCGGCGATGCGTCGCTGGAGACCCTGGCGCAGCAGGTCGATCAGTTCCTGCTGCCGCAGGTCTCCGTGCGCGACATTCTGGCGGCGTTCGACCGCAGTGAGGCCGACGTCCTGGTGGTGATCGACAACGCCGCGGACCGCCGGGCGATCGGGACGGTCAGCGAGGCGCATGTGTTGCGGACCTATTCCACCGAGCTCGAGCGCCGCAATCAGGAAGTCTTCTTCCGTTGATTGCGGTGCCGGTTTCAGCCGGTCGCCGCAAGCTCAGCCATGTAGGCTCGCCAGCCGCCGAAATGCGAGATATCGCGGGCGCCCGCGAGCGCTTCAGGTTCGGCGAGGAAGCCTTTCACCTTGGCGCCGTCGGCGAGCGTCAGCGTGCCGATCGACAGCGGCGAGGGGATCGCCGCGACGAACGTGCCGAATGCCGCAGGCGACAGCGCCCATACCTCCAGCGCGATTGCTGCGCCGGCTCCGGGCGCCACGCGAAGCAGGCCCGGCTTCGGCGGCGTGGTGCCCTTCAGCGCATACAGCTTGTAGTCCGGAACGGTGGCGGTGACGGACAGCAGCCGGCCGCCGCGAGTGGTGAGCTCGTGGTTCAGCGGCATCCCGGACAGATGCGCGCCGACCACCGCGATCGCGATCTCGTCGCTGGCATCGCCGGCCGTGATCGCCGCAAGCGGTGGCTGCGCTCGGTCGCCGGCGCCTATCGGCAGCGCGGTGTCGGCATGGAAGACGCGGCCGAGGCTGGCGAGTTCGGCGTCGCGGCCAGCGGGCGCCAGCAGAGTGATGCCGAACGGAATGCCGTCGTTGCGGATCGACGCCGGCACCGCGAGGCCGCAGAGGTCGAGCAGATTGACGAAATTGGTGTAGGTGCCAAGGCGGCTGTTGAGCGTGATCGGGTCGGCCTGCACCTCTTCGACCGTGTAGGCGGTCGGTGCGGTGGGGAGCACCAGCGCGTCGATCCCCGTAAAGCTGCGCTCCGCGATCTTGCGCAGCGCCTGCAGCCTGTAGAGCGCCGCGAAGGTGTCGGCGGCGGACAGCTTGGCGCCGGCGAGCGTGATCTGCCGCGTCACCGGATGCACCGCGTCCGGCTGGATGTCGAGCAACTCCCGGATCGTCAGATAGCGCTCCGCCACCCACGGGCCTTCGTACAGCAGCCGCGCCGTCTCGTAGAGCGGCTCGACGTCGATCTCGACCAGCTCCGCGCCGAGCCCCCGCCAGCGTTCGAGCGCTTCCTCGTAACCGCGCGCCGCGAGATCATCACCGAAGAACTGCAATTGGCCTTTTTGCGGCACGCCGAGCCGCACCCGGCTCGGCATCGCGCTGACTGCCGCCACCGGCCGCTCGCGCGAGAACGGATCTTCGGCGTCCGGCGCCGCCATCACCCGCAGCGCCGTCAATGCATCGTCGGTGGTCAGTGCGAACACCGAGACGCAGTCGAGCGTGCGGCAGGCGGGCACGACGCCCGCGGTCGAGATCATTCCGAGGCTCGGCTTCAGCCCGACGATGTTGTTGAGCATCGCGGGCACCCGGCCGGAGCCGGCCGTATCGGTGCCGAGCGACAGCGGTACCAGACCGGCGCCGACCGCGACCGCCGAGCCGGAGCTCGATCCGCCGGGCACGAGGTCGCTGCGGATTGCGTTGCGGGGGACGCCGTAAGGCGAGCGCACGCCGACGAGACCGGTGGCGAACTGATCGAGATTGGTCTTGCCGATCACGATCGCGCCGGCGGCCCGCAGCTTGGCGACCGCTGTGGCGTCGCACGCCGGCTGATACGAAAACGCCGGACAGGCTGCGGTGGTCGGCAGGCCGGCGACGTCGATATTGTCCTTCACCGCGACCGGCACGCCGTAGAGCGGCAGCGACGGATCCCGCGCCGCCAGCGCGACCGCTTCGGCGACCGCATCGGCCTCGTCGCGCAAGGTGATGAACAGCGCCGGGTCCGCATAGGCGCGGATGCGTTGATAGCAGCGCGCGATCGTCTGCGCCGGCGTGCTGGTGCCGGCGCGATGCGCGGCTACGATTTCACTGATGGTTTCGAACTTGTTCATAAGGACACCGCGTAGATTTCGTATTCGTCGCGCACCAAATCGATGTGGTGGCGCATTGCACTTGCGGCGCCGTCTCGGTCGCCGCGCAGGATCGCGATCACGACCTGGTCGTGTTCGGCATGTGACTTCGCCAGCCGTCCGAGATTGCGGAACTGCGCTCGTCTGAACGGCTGCACCCGCACCCGCGTCGCCAGCGTGATCTCGGCGATGTAGTCGTTGTGGGCACCCGCATAAATCGCATTGTGGAAGTGCTCGTTGACGTCGTGGAAGCGCTCCGGATTGCCCTGGGAACTGAGCGTCCGCAGCTCTTCGTGGATCGTCTCCAGTGCCCGCCGCTCCAGCGGCGTCATCCGCTCGGCGGCGAAGCCGGCACAGAGCGCCTCGAGTTCCGACATCGCTTCGAACATGCCGGTCAGTCGTTGCAATGAAGGCTGCGCCACCACCGCGCCGTGATGCGGGCGCGACTCGACGAGTCCGTTGGCGACGAGCTGCCGCAGCGCCTCGCGCACCGGCGTCCGCGACACCTTGAAGCGCTGCGCGATCTCGGTCTCGTCGAGGGCCGCGCCCGGGCGCAGCGTGCCGCGCACGATCTCGTCGGCGAGCTGACGCCGCAGTTCCTCGGCACGGGTGATCTTCACCGGCGGCGGGGGGCGGGCGATCCGCGCGTCCGGAGCGACTACGCGCGCCGATTCGGGAAGCGACTTCGTTTTGCGCGGAGTCGATGCCTCGTGGACGCTCATGGCGATTCCCGCGGTTCGTCGATCATGCTGACATGCGCCGCGACGATGCGCCAGCCTTCGGGAAACCGTACCCAGGTCTGCATCTGCCGGCCGACCTTGCCGGGCGCGTTGTCGCGGTAGAACAAGGTCGACGCGACCGCGGTGTCGCGGCCGTAAGACGTGATCACTGTGCGTGCGGTGGAGCGCATCAGTCCGACCGGCGAGCGGGCGCCGCGGAACGCCTTGATCTCGGCGTAGCCATAGAGGTTCTCGCCGCCGCCGTAGCGCAGCGTCCGTGGGTCGTTGTGGAACAGCTCGTTGAGCGTGGCGACGTCGTTGCCGACGAGCGCAGTCTCGTACCTGGCGAAGGCTGCGCTGACCTCGGCGACGACGTCGGGTAGATCGATATCCATGGTCAGAAATCCTTTGGTCGCGGCGCGCGGGCGACGCCGGCGCGCTCCAGCGCTGCGGCGACGCGCAGCGCGATGTCTTCGCGCCACGGCGCGGCGATGATCTGCACCCCGATCGGCAGCGGCTCGAGCGGGATCGGGACCGCCACCACCGGCAGGCCGATGAACGAGATCGGCTGGGTGTGCAGGCCGACATTGGCCCGCACCGGCAGCTCGACGCCGCCCAGCGTGAAGGTAACCTGCCCGAGCTTGGGCGCAACGCAGGGCGTGGCCGGCGCGATGATGACGTCGACCTGCTCGAACAATTCGAGCACGCGGGCGCGGTACCAGCGGCGGAACTTCTGCGCGCGGTCGACCAGCGGCGCCGGCACCATCGCGCCGGCGAGCAGCCGGTCGCGCACCGCGGGATCGAAGTCATTCGGCTGCTGCCGCAGCCGGTCGAGATGCAGTGACGCGCCTTCGGTCGTGCTGATCACGTAAGCCGCGGCGCGGGCGCGGGCGGCCTCCGGCAGTTCGACCGAGCGGGTGACGCCGAGCGCCTTCACCACGCGGCCCACGGCTTCCTCGGCTTCCGGGAACAGGTTGGTCTCGAAGTAACCGCCGGCCTTCGCGATCCGCAGGTCGTCGAGGCCTTGCGTAAGCAGGCCGGAGACCGGCTCCGGCGCCCGCGTCGTGCAGGCGGCGTCGCCATCGTCCGGCCCCTGCATCGCATCGTAGGCCAGCGCCAGATCGGCGGCGCTGCGCGCCAGCGGGCCGAGATGATCGAAGCTCGCGACGAACGGGAACGAGCCGGTGCGCGGCAGCCGTCCGTAGGTCGGCTTCAGGCCGAAGATGCCGCACAGCGACGACGGTACCCGGATCGAGCCGTTGGTGTCGGAGCCGAGCGCCAGCGGCACCTCGCCGCCGGCGACCGCAGCGCCCGATCCGCCGGAGGATCCGCCGGTCATCCGGCTCGGGTCGTGCGGATTACGCGACGGCCCGTCGTGGATGTTTTCGCCGGTGAAGTCGTAGGCGTATTCGCCCATGTTGAGCGCGCCGATCAGCACGGCGCCGGCCGCTTCCAGCCGCTTGATCAGCGGTGCGTCACTGGCGGCCGGGCTGCGGTCGCGGTTGATCTTGGAGCCGGCCCGGGTGGCGAGCCCGGCGACGTCGAACAAGTTCTTCACCGCGAACGGCACGCCGGCCAGCGGGCCGACGCTGTCGCCGCGCGCGAGCGCCGCGTCGATTTCTCCGGCGCGCGCACGAGCCCGCTCGGCGACGATGTCGGTGAACGCATTGAGCGTTGCGTCGGCCTTGGCGATGCGTGCGAGCGCAGCCTCGGTGGCGGCGATGGCCGTCGTCGTCCCGTCCTTGACGGCGGCGGCGATCTCGGCGGCGGTCATCCAGTCGGTGGACATGGCGGTATTGACCTCAGGCACGGAACACGCTCGCAGGCTCGGTCTCGTCGGGAAGCGGAAATTCATCGACCATCCGCGCCAGCCTCAGCGACACTTCGAGATTGGCCCGCACCGCCGGCTTCCATGCCGGATCGATCGGCAGACCGAGTGCAGCGGCAACGGCGTCGATGTAGGAGTCGAGAGAGTCGGTCAAAGCAGGTCCCTTTCAATTAACCGGCTGGTCATTCCGGGGCGCGCGCAGCGCGAACCCGGAATCCCGAGATGATAACAGCGAGATTCCGGGGTCGCTCGCTGGCGCGAGCCCCCCGGAATGACCATGGAGATTTGTGTGTCGTGTCATCACATCACCGGCAACGGCGGATGCGGGATCGCGGTGAGGAGTTCGCGGGTGTAGTCGTGCTTCGGGCTGCCCAGCACCTGCTCCGATGTTCCCTGCTCGACGATCCGCCCCGAGCGCATCACGATGACGTGGTCGCACAGCAGTCGCACGACGTTGAGGTCGTGCGACACGAACAGGTAGCTCATCCCCATCGACTGCTTGAGATCCTGCAGCAGGTTCAGCACCACGGCCTGCACCGAAACGTCGAGCGCCGCAGTCGGCTCGTCCAGGATGATCAGTTTCGGCTTCAGCGCGATCGCGCGGGCGATGCCGACACGGGCCTTCTGACCGCCGGAGAGCTGATGCGGAAAGCGGTCGAGCAGATCGAGCGGCAGGCCGACCTGCGTGGCCAGCTCCTCGCAGCGTGCCCGCACCGCAGCGCCGCCCTTGATGTCGCCGAGCTGCAGGATCGGATCGGCAATCGCGCGCGCCGCGGTGAAGCGCGGGTTGAGGCTGTCGGTCGGATCCTGAAACACCATCTGGATCGACTTGCGCAGCGGCAGCCGCGCGAAGCGTTGCGGCAGGATGGTGCCGATCTCCTCGCCATCGAATACGATCCGGCCCGAGGTCTGGTCGAGCAGCCGCATCAGCATCATCGAGGTGGTCGACTTGCCGCAGCCGGACTCGCCGACCAGCCCGACGCTTTCGCCGTGGCCGATCTGAAAGCTGATACCGTCGACCGCGCGAAATACCTCCGGCTCCGGCGCCGGTCCGCGCGAGAACAGCCGGTTCAGCGTCGCGGTCGCACCCTGACGCGGATATTCCTTCACCAGCTTTTCAACGAGGAGGAGAGGGGAGGCCTGCTCCCTCTCCCCGCTTGCGGGGAGAGGGGGGGGGTGAGGGGGCGTCTCCGCAAGGCCGAGCGCTCCGACTCGTGGAGACGCCCGCTCACCCGGACCATCGCTAGGCGCTGATCCGACCTCTCCCCGCGTGCGGGGAGAGGTTCGCGCCGTGCCGTGTTCGGCCGCGCTGCTTCGCTCGTCCTCCGGCAGCAGCTCCCGCAAACTCACCCCGAGTCGCGGCGTCGCGCGCATCAGTTTCTTGGTGTAGGGGTGCTGCGGATTGGCGAAGATGTCGGCCGCGGAGGCGGTCTCGACCACGCGGCCCTTCTCCATCACCACCACGCGGTCGGAATAGGCAGCCGCCAGCCCGAGGTCGTGGGTGATCAGGATGGTCGACAGGCCGCGGCTCCTGGTCAGTTCGACGATCAGATCCATCACCGCCTTCTGGGTGGTGACGTCGAGGCCGGTGGTCGGCTCGTCGGCGATCAGCAATTGCGGGTTGCAGGCCAGCGCCAGCGCGATCACCACGCGCTGACACATGCCGCCGGAGAGCTGGAACGGATAGGCGTGATAGCGCTCGCGCGGCCGCGCGATCTTCACCGCCTCGAGCGCCGCGATCGCCTTCTCGCCGCGGTCGGACGAGGTGGATTGGACGTGTTGGCGCAGCACGTCCTCGATCTGGTCGCCGACCTTGCGGATCGGGTTGAGCGCGGCGCGCGGGTTCTGGAAGATCATCGAGATCTCGCGGCCGCGCAGGTCGCGCATCTCCTTTTCGGTCGCGGCCTTGATATCCATGCCGCCGAACATCACCGAGCCTTCGGCGATCCGGCCGGCGCGGTCGAGAATCCGCATCACCGCATAGGACGTCACCGATTTGCCGGAGCCGCTTTCGCCGACGATCGCCAGCGTCTCGCCCTTGCCGACGCTGATATCGACATGCTGCACCGCCTTGACGATGCCGCGGCGGGTGGCGAACTCGACCGTGAGATCCCGGACTTCGAGCAGGGGCTGGGTGGTCATTCTCACGTCCTCCGCTGCGGGTCGAAGATGTCGCGCAGGCCGTCGCCGAGCAGGTTGAAGCAGAACACGGCGGTCATCAGCGCGAGGCCGGGGAACAGTGCGATCCACCATTCGCCCGAGACCATGAAGCTCGCGCCTTCCGCGACCATGATGCCCCATTCGGCGGTCGGCGGACGGACGCCGAGGCCGATGAACGACAGCCCGGCGGCGTTGAGGATGGCGTAGCCCATCGTCAGCGACATCTGCACGATCATGATCGGCATGATGTTCGGCAGGATGTGCACCAGCAGGATACGCATCTCGCTGTTGCCGGAGAGCCGCGCCGCCATCACGAAGCCGGCCTCTCGGCGGACATTGGCTTCGGCGCGGGCGACCCGGGCATACAGCGGGAAGTTCACGATCGCGGTGGCGATGATGATGTTCTGCACGGTGTTGCCGAGCGCGGCGACGATGCCCATCGCCAGCACGAACAGCGGAAACGCCATGATGGTGTCGGCGATGCGGCCGACGATGCGGTCGGTCCAGCCGCCGAAGTAACCGGCGGCGACGCCGGCCAGCCCGCCCATCAGGAACACTAGCACCACCGAGGCGACCGCGATGAACAGGTCGAGTCGGGTCGCGACCACGACACGGCTGAAGATGTCGCGGCCGAGCTGATCGGTGCCGAACCAGTTGGTCGCCGAGGGCGGCTTCAGCGCTTGGGCGGTATTGCTGGCGAGCGGGTCATACGGCACGAGGTACGGTCCGAACAGCGCGGCGAGCACGATCACCACCAGCAGGCCGAATGCGAAGGCGGTGACCCGGTTGCCGCCGAGCACGTAGCGCGCGTGCGAGATCGTCTCGGCGAGGCCGGAGCGGCGCGCAGTTGGCGCAGGCGCCGACGGCTCGTTGAGCGGATGGGAGATGCTGGTCATGGTCATGCTCCTAGCCTTCCAGCCGCACGCGCGGGTCGATCACGCCGTAGAGGATGTCGATCGCCAGATTGAGCAGCACATACATCACCGCCATGGTGAGCACGAAGCCCTGGACCGGCGCGAAGTCCGAGGCGATCAGCGCCTCGACCGCGTAGGATCCGATGCCCGGCCAGGCGAACACCTTCTCAACCAGCACGTTGGCGCCGAGCAGGAACGAGAACACCATCGACAGCGTGGTGACCACCGGCAGCATCGCATTGCGGAACGCGTAGGTCATCGTCACCTTGCGTGGCGACAGGCCGCTGGCGCGCGCGGTGCGGACGAAGTCGGACGCCAGGATCGCCAGCATCGAGGCGCGGGTCATGCGCGCGATCGGCGCCAGCGAGAAGATCGCCAATGTCGTCGCCGGCAGCAGCAACTGGCTGAGCGCCGAGCGGAAAGTCTCGAAATCGCGCGCGATCAGGCTGTCGATCAGATAGAAGCCGGTGACCGTCTCGGGCGCGCTGTAGAACACGTCGAGCCGCCCGAGCGGCGCCGGCGACCAGCCGAGCTTGAAGTAGAACACGTAGACCAGCAGCAGGCCGGTGAAGAACACCGGCAGCGACACGCCGGCGGTGGTCGTCACCCGGCACAGATGATCAATCCACGAGCCCGGCCGCGTCGCCGCCATGATGCCGAGCGGAATCGCGATCACCACCGACAGCGCCAGCCCGAACAGTGTCAGCTCGGCGGAAGCGGGGAGGCGGTTCTTGATCTCGGTGACGACCGGCTGTCCGGTCGTCAGCGATTCGCCGAGATTTCCGCGGGCCAGATCGGCGGTGTAGCGGACGAACTGCTCTGGCAGCGACTTGTCGAGTCCCAGCTTGTGGCGGATCTGCTCGATCGCCTCCTTGCTCGCCGCTGGTCCGGCGAAATACGCCGCCGGATCGCCGGGCAGCGCACGCGTCAGCAGAAAGGTGACGATCACCACCCCGATCAGACTCGGGATCGCGAACATCAGGCGTTTGCCGATCAGGGTTAGCATTGGATCATACCCTTAAGTCATGGCGTTAGAGAGCATTGCGTTGCCAAGCGCCGCGGCCTGCTCCCCTCCCCCTTGCGGGGAGGGGCGGGGGCGGGGTGCGCGAGCGCTGTGCCCGCGTCGCCCTCACCCCGGCCCTCTCCCGCAAGCGGGAGAGGGAGAAGAGCCTCAGCCCTTCACCATCGTTCGGTAGTCGAGCCGGCGGTGGAACCAGTAGGCGAAGCCGGAGACGTTCTTCTGCATCGCGACGTTGAGATAGGGCTGGTACAGCGGCAGGCGCGGGATGTCGGTGAAAGCGAGATCGACGAAGCCCTTGACGCTGGAATCGTAGGTCGGGAGATCGTTGGCCGCGGCGGCGACGCGGGCGGCTTCGATCAGCTTGTCCATCTCCGGCGAGTTGTAGTTCATGGTGTTGAAGATCGAATTGCCGGAGCGGTAGCACCAGTAGAAGAAGTACTCCGGGTAATCGAGCCAGCCCGAGAAGATGTTGACGTAGAGCGGCAGCACCTTCTTGTTCAGCTCGGTGCGCCAGTTGGCGCCCGGGATCTTGTTGATGGTGCAGCGGATGCCGATCTGCGCCAGGCTTTCCTGGATCAGGATGCACATCGGCTCGTTGACGCCGGCGAAGCCGAGGTCGAACGACAGCGTGGTGTCGAAGCCGTTCGCGTAGCCGGCCTCGGCCATCAGCGCCTTGGCCTTGGCGATGTCGGTGTTGAATTTGGTCGGCTGCGGCCACTTGACCTCGGTTTGCTTGTCCGCCGCCGCGCCGAACATCGGATTGGCGAGACCGAACATCACCGCGTCAATGATCTTCTGGTACGGCACGGCGTAAGCGACCGCCTCGCGCACCTTCGGATTGTTGAACGGCGGTTGCGAGACGTTCATGCCGAGATACTGGATGCCGTTGCTGATCGGCAGCGACACCACGTTGACCTTGCCGTCGCGCTTCATTTCGGCGAAGTCCTGGTTCGGCAGCTCATAGGAGATGTCGGCATCGCCGCGCTCCAGCAGAGCCCGTCGGTTGCCGGCCTGCGGCACCATCCGCCAGATCACGCGCTTGATTTTCGGCAGCGGGCCGCCGACCCACTTGTCGTTGCGCTCCATGATCACTTCGGTGCCGGCGGTCCACTTCACCACGCGGTACGCACCCGAGCCGGCGGTGTTCTGCTTGGTGTATTCGAGACCCCACGGGTCCTTCTCGGTGGCGTGCTTCTTCACCAGTTCGGAGTTGACGACGCACGGCACGATCACCGCGAGATCCGGGATCGTCAGCTTGTCCTTCTTCAGGAAGTCGACGCGCACGGTGTGGTCGTCGACGACGACGAACTGCTCGGGCTTGGTCAGCGAGCCTGCGCTCATCTGGAAGGTCGGGAAACCGCCGACGCTGACCGAGCGATCGAGCGACCATTTGACGTCCTTGGCGGTGACCGGGGTGCCGTCCTGGAAGGTGGCGTTCTTCTTCAGCTTGAAGGTCGCCGACATGTCGCCGACGTTCATGTCCTCGGCGAGTTCGCCCTTGAACTTGTCCTTGTCGTAGTAGGGGACGCCGCCGGGGCCTTCCTTCATCTCGTGGGTGATCAGCCGGTCGTAGCAATTCCACGACACCTCGTAGCCGGGCACGTTGGTGCCGACGCCGTGGATGTCGAGATTGTTCGGACCGCTTTCGGAGACGACCAGCAGGGTCTCCGATCGGGCGTCGGCCTTGGCGGCAGACCAGATCGCCGGTGCGGGCACCATCGCACCAGCGGCGAGGGCGGTTGCAGACTTCAGGAAATCGCGACGCTTCATTTAGAGCTCCAGAGCACGAGGAGGGGGGCTATGGAACTGCTTCGCAAGCATCGTGCCAGACGCGCCTATCTCGGCAAGTGTCTGATTTCGCGTCCAAATGCGATCCGGGAGGCGGCGCTGGACCGGTCGCTGAGAGTAAATTGCATACAAAGAGCAAAAATTGCCTTCAAAATAGGCAGTAGATCACAGAGTGATTGTGCGACGGCGGCAGGGTGGACGTTGGTGCTCCGCCAAGCCGGCTCTGCCGTCCCGCCATGCGGTCGAGCCAAAAATAAAGGCGGCGAGGATGCCCCCGCCGCCCGCTGGCTTGAACCGCCCGCCCGACGCGGTCAGTTCATCTTCACGCTCTCGTTGCGCGCCGGCGCGTAGATCACCGGATCGCTGACCGGCTTGGCTTCGATGGCGGTGGTCGCGCGCGGCAGCGGTCGATGGCTGCGATAGACTTCGAACGCGTACCATGCGGCCACCACGACGGCGATCAGCGCGACTTGGCTCGGCGGCAGGATCAGCGACAGCGCGATCAGCGCAGTGGCGACGGTGCCGGCCTTCACCACGCTCTCACCATCGTGGAACATGGCGTTGAAGCGTTCCCAGTTCTCGCCCTTCCAGAACGGAGCCGAGAAACGATCGAGGGCGAACCGCGTCCAGGCGCCGGCGAAGCCGAGCTTGCGTGCCCACATCAAATACAATGAGCCCGCGAAAGCGAGCAGCGATACCAGCGCGCCGACCGGACCGGCGGCGTACCCGATGACCACGACCAGCGCGGCCGTGAATGCAATGATCCAATATTGCATTGTTTGACCCTTCCGCCCGCTTCGCGGGCGCCTTTCAGATTTGATTCGATGGCGGCGATAGCCGGCGCATTATGTGCTGTTTTCCACAGCCGCGCCGCAAAAATCTGGCACCTTAGTTATTCATCCGATTAGCACTTTGGCGAAAGGTAGCGGGTGGTGGAGTGGGAGCCGAGCCGTTGCGCATCTGGTCATGAGGCGCGACAGCTCGCCGCACTCCGCAGGTCGAGTGTAACAGATGGAAGATCGTACCGCAGACGACGACTCAGCGGGCGAGCCGGCTTTCCGCCTCGGCGATCTTGGCGTTGCGAATGCGTTTGGCATCGCGACTCGCCATGAACGGCATCCCGAGTTTGCGCGCCTTGACCTGCACCGATGAGCGCGCGCGCTTCAATGCAGCGGCCGCACGCACCGCCGAGGCCCCGCTGGCGATCAGCTCCTTCAGCCGTTCGACCTGTTCGTCGTCCCACGGTCTGCAGGCGTTGCTCTTGGCGGGCGTCGGCATCGGCGGCTCCTTTCGTTGAGCCCGCATGCTGGCCAATCGTGCAGGCGGGCATTTGTCGGGTCGATTGCGGGTGAGCTGGCCAATGCGATCCGGGTGACCGATCGTCGCAACTCACGTTCGGCAATGCGGCGTGCGCGGCGGCGTCCTGCTTCGGCGGAGCCGAGCACAGCCATCCGCCTCCCAATCATCTGCGCGGGTGAAAGTTCCAAGGTGGATGTGCGGCTGCGGTCGCTGCACCACAGAGTACCTGTCTTGTCGCAAGCTTGTCATGGGCCGCCGATAGGTGAGGGCGCGCCGCGTCGGCATGGCTGGCGGGCGCCCGCTGACATCGAAACGAGGAAGCTGATGAAACCGGTCCGTCTGGTCGCCGCTCTGCTGGCGCTGTCCGCATTCGCATCTCTGCAGCCGGCGAAGGCCGCGGATGTGATCTGCTACAACTGCCCGCCGCAATGGGCCGACTGGGCGACGATGCTCAAGCAGGTCAAGGCCGATCTCGGCTACGACATTCCGTTCGACAACAAGAACTCCGGTCAGGCGCTGTCGCAGCTCATCGCCGAGAAGAGCAACCCGGTCGCCGACATCGGCTATTTCGGCGTCAATTTCGGCATGAAGGCGAAGGCGCAGGGCGTCACCCAGCCGTACAAGCCGGCGAAGTGGGACGAGGTTCCGACCGGCCTGAAGGATCCCGACGGCGAGTGGACCGCGATCCATTCCGGAACGCTCGGCCTGTTCGTCAACGTCGATGCGCTCGGCGGCAAGCCGGTTCCAGCGTGCTGGAAGGATCTCGAGAAGCCGGACTACAAGGGCATGGTCGGCTATCTCGATCCGCCGTCGGCGGCGGTCGGCTATGTCGGCGCGGTGGCGGTCAATCTCGCCCTCGGCGGCAGCGATCAGGATTTCTCGCCCGCGGTTTCGTTCTTCAAGAAGCTGCACGCCAACGACGCGATCGTGCCGAAGCAGACCTCCTACGCCCGCGTGGTGTCGGGCGAGATCCCGATCCTGTTCGACTACGACTTCAACGCCTATCGGGCCAAGTACACCGAGAAGGGCAACTTTGCCTTCGTAATCCCGTGCGAAGGCTCGGTCGTGTTCCCCTATGTGGTCGGCCTGACGAAGGGCGCTCCGAACGCCGACAAGGCCAAGAAGGTGATGGACTATCTGCTGTCCGACAAGGGGCAGGCGATCTGGACCAACGCGTACTTGCGCCCGGCGCGGCCGATCGCGTTGCCCGCTGAGGTCAAGGCCAAGTTCCTCCCGGACAGCGACTACGCTCGCGCCAAGAACGTCGATTGGGCCAAGATGGAAGCCGCCCAGAAGGCCTTCACCGATCGCTACCTGGCAGAAGTCCGCTGAGCCGGTCCATCGTCCCGGCCGGCGACGGCCGGGACAGCTCCAAATCATGAAGCACCGACGTTTCCTATTGATCTGCCTGGCGCCGCTGGTCGTTCTGACCGCGGCGTTCTTCCTGTTGCCGATGACGCGGCTGGTGGCGGTCGGGGCCGAAGGGCCGCACGGGGCGGCAGGCTACCTGGCAATCCTGCTGGAGCCGCGCTACCGCGCGACTCTGATCAACACCGTGCTGCTCGCCGCCGCGACCACGCTGGCGACGCTGGTGATCGCCACCGTCGCCGGGCTGTTCCTGCAGCGCCATCGCTTTGCCGGCCGCGCCGTGCTGATCGCGATGCTGACCTTCCCACTCGCGTTTCCCGGCGTGGTGATCGGCTTTCTGATCATCCTGCTCGCCGGACGCCAGGGCGTGATCGGCGATCTGACGCGGCTCGTTTCTGGAAGCAAGGTGGTGTTCGCCTATTCGATCTGGGGGCTGTTCCTGGGCTATCTGTATTTCTCGATCCCGCGGGTGATCCTCACCATCATGGCGGCGGTGCAGAAGCTCGATCCTGGGCTGGAAGAGGCCGCGCGTTCGCTCGGCGCCAGTCCCTGGGCTGTGCAGCGTGACGTGGTGCTGCCGGCGCTGGTGCCGGCGTTCGTGGCTTCCGGCGCGATCGCATTCGCGACCGCGATGGGGGCGTTCGGCACCGCCTTCACGCTCGCCACCAATATCGACGTGCTGCCGATGCTGATCTACACCGAGTTCACGCTGGCGGCGAACTTTGCCACCGCGGCGTCGCTGTCGGTCGGTCTCGGCCTGATTTCCTGGGCGATGCTGGCACTGGCGCGGTCGTTGACCGGCGGCACCGTGGCGGCGACGGGCTGATGTGATGCGTGATCGCCTGATTTTCGTCGGTCAATTGCTGTTCACTCTGCTGGTCGCCGCGTTCCTGGTGGTACCGGCGCTGCTGTCGATCGCCGCAGGCGTCACCGCGAATTACTTCCGCGGCATCTCCTCCGGCCTCACCCTGCAATGGGTGGTGCAGGTGTGGGCGCTGTATGCCGACAGTATCGTGCTGTCGTTCGTGATCGCGCTCGCCACGCTCGCCGTCACCCTCGCTGTCGGCGTGCCTGCCGCCTATGCGCTGCACATCCGCGGCGGCACCTGGTCGCGGCTGATCGAGGAGGTGATCACGTTGCCGCTGGCGATCCCGGGGCTCGCGATCGCACTGGCGCTGCTGCTGACTTATGGCGGCTTCGGCGAATTTCGTCGCTCCTGGCTGTTCATTCTGGTCGGCCATGTGGTGTTCACCATGCCGTTCATGGTGCGCTCGGTGATGGCGGTGTTCGCCACCATCGACATCCGCACCCTGGATGAAGGCGCGGCCTCGCTCGGCGCTTCGCCGGGCCGGCGGTTCGTCAATGTGATCGTGCCGAATGCGATGCCCGGCATTCTGGCCGGCGCCCTGATGGTGGTGACGCTGTCGCTCGGCGAGTTCAATCTCACCTGGATGCTGCACACGCCGCTGACCAAGACGCTGCCGGTCGGCCTGGCCGACAGCTACGCGTCGATGCGGCTGGAAGTCGCCTCGGCCTACACGCTGATCTTCTTCATCATGATCGTCCCGTTGCTGGTGGCGATGCAGTTGCTCGCGGAACGGGAGCCGAAGCGATGACGGCAAATGGCGGACACGGCGTGGCGGTCGAGGTCGCCGCTTGCGGCAAGACCTTTGCGGACGGCCCGCGCGCGCTCGAGCCGGCGAGCCTGAGCATCGCGCGCGGCGAGACGATGGTGCTGCTCGGCCCTTCCGGCTGCGGCAAGACCACAATGCTGCGGATTATCGCCGGACTGGAGAGCCCCGATGCCGGCGGACGGGTGCTGTTCGACGGCGTCGATGTAACCTCGGTGCCGATCGAGCGCCGCAACGTCGGCATGGTGTTCCAATCCTACGCGCTGTTTCCGAACATGACGGTGGCCGAGAACATCGGCTACGGCCTCAAGATCCGCGGCGTTGCCAGGGCCGAGCGCGCTGCCCGGATCGCCGAGCTGGTGGCGCTCACCAACATCGCCGGGCTGGAGCATCGGCGGATCGATCAGCTCTCCGGCGGTCAGCGCCAGCGCGTCGCGCTGGCCCGCGCGGTGGCGATTCGTCCCGCGGTGCTGCTGCTGGACGAGCCGCTCACCGCACTCGACGCGGCCTTGCGCGACAAGCTGCGCGGCGAGCTCGACCGGCTGCTGCGCTCGCTCGGCATCACCACGATCTACGTCACGCATGACCAGGCCGAGGCGATGGCGCTCGGCGACCGCATCGTGGTGATGAGCAAGGGCGCGATCGCCCAGGTCGGCACCCCGCGCGAGATCTATTTTCGACCTGCCAGCCGGTTCGTCGCCGAGTTCGTCGGGGCCGCCAACATCATCGAGGCCGAGATTGCCGATGGGGCCCTGCGGCTTCCCGGCGGCCACTGGCGCATCGCCGACAGCGTCAGCCACAGCCGCGCGGTCGCGATGATCCGCCCGGAGACGATCCGGATCGCAGCGCCCGAGGCCGCGACGCTGCAGGGCGTCGTCGACAGCGTCAGTTTCGTCGGCGACCGCCAGCGGATCGTTGTGTCCGGCGCGGCCGCACGACCACTGGCGATCGACGCGCCGAACGCGCTGCCGATCCGGGGCGGCGATCGCATCGGCCTCGTGGCTGATCCCGAAGCCATCCGGCTGCTGCCCGAACATCTGTGACGAACCAGAACGAGAGATCCGACCATGCCGCCGAAGCCGATTCTGATCGCCCAGATTTCCGACCTGCATATCAAGGCGCCCGGCGAACTCGCCTATGGCAAGGTCGACACCGCGGCCGCGCTGACTCGCTGCGTCGCAGCGCTGAACGCGCTCGCGCCGCGGCCCGACCTGGTGGTGATCTCCGGCGATCTGGTCGATACGCCGACCGAGCAGGAATACGCCCACCTGATGCGCCTGCTGGCGCCGCTGGAGATTCCCTTCGTCGCCGTTCCGGGCAATCACGATTCCCGCGAACTGATGCGCACCGCGTTCCCCCAGCCGGCGTTTCCGGGGGAGGGGCCGCTCAATCAGCTTCATCCAGTCGCCGGGCTCGACGTCGTGCTGCTGGATTCCAGTGTGCCTGGCCAGCCCCACGGCGAGCTCGATGCCGACACGCTGCAATGGCTGGAGGCCGTGTTATCGGCCTCGGACCAGCGGCCGGCGCTGCTGTTCCTGCATCATCCGCCATTCCGCACCGGAATCTGGCACATGGACCGGCAGAATCTCCGCAACTCTGCCGAGTTCGCCCTGCTGGTCGAACGGTACCCCTGGGTTCGTCTGGTCGCCTCGGGCCACGTGCACCGTGCCACGGCGACGGCGTTTGCCGGCACGGTGGCGACGATCTGTCCTGCGCCCAACCACGCGGTGGCGCTCGATCTCGGGGAACTGCTCGAACCATCGTTCCGGGTCGAGCCGCCGGCCTTTCACCTGCACGCCTGGTTCGAAGGCGGCGCGTTCGGGGAGGTCGTCACCCATCTGGTACCGGTCGGCTCGTTCGACGGTCCGCACCCGTTCTTCGGGCCCGACGGCCGGCTACTTTGATACCGATGGTCTCTGCCTTCAATCGTTCATGCCGACGCGTGTCGCCGGCATGAGCGTCTTGACTGCCGCGCAAGGCCAATGCGGCGGATCGCCGGGACCCGGGCTCGGCCACGGCGCGTGGTTCACCATCCGCGGCGACCGGTATGAGCTCCAGTGGCAACCGGTCGCGTTAACGGCGCCGGTAAAATAGGAACGATTATACCCAGGGATTTCCCCCAGGTCCGGAACGATCGCGAGGCTGAGCCCTTGATGATCGATCGACATGGCTTGAGAGGATGACCGAAGTGAGCAGGAGACCGGTAGTTCTGGTGGTCGAAGACGAACCGCTCCTGCGCATGAATGCCGTCGATATGATCGAAGCCGAGGGTTTCGAGGTCTTGGAGGCGGGGTCGGCCGACGTCGCGATCGCGATTCTGGAAGATCGGGACGACGTTCGCCTGGTGTTTACGGACATCCAGATTCCAGGGTCGATGGACGGGTTGAAGCTCGCCCGCGCCGTCCGCGGTCGATGGCCGCCGATCAAGATCGTCGCCACCTCGGGCCGCGTGAACGTCACCCCGACGGAACTGCCGGACGGAGGGCGATTTGTACCAAAACCGTACACGTCGGCGCAGATCACCGCGCTGCTGAGAGAAATGCTGGTGTAACGGGGCCCGCGCGCACCCGTCGGTGCCATCGCGCACTTTCCAAAATTTAATCCATGTCGTTTCAGGATCAGGTCTTTTCGAGTTATCCTTCCGCCCCAGCTAGAGACTAAGAGCGTTTTTTTGAGCGAACGGCGCTCCGCTTGCGTGACGAGAACGGGGCGAGCTCCAGGGAGGCCGGGCCGGGTTGGTGCAACGATGAAGCGACCACTGATCATATTTGTCCTGCTGAGCGCGGTGGCCGTTGCGGCGTATTTCTCGTTCAGCCACTGGGCGATCAAACATGAGATGCTGACCTTTTTCGACGAGACGCGCGGTCGGCCGGTCGCGATCCAGCTCGCGGTGCGCCGCGATGCCCAGATGAAGGCCGAAGCCGGCATGGTCGCGCTGCCGGTCGCGGTCGTCAGCCATGGCAACACCGTCAAGAATACCGAGTACTCGTTCCTCGCCAATGTGCTCGCCGCCCGTGGCTACCTGGTGGCCAGCATCCAGCACGATCTGCCGGAGGACAAACCGCTGATGACCGTGGCCGGCTCGCTGTATGTCGGGCGCCTGGCGGTGTACGAGCGCGGCGAGCAGAACATCTTCTTCGCGCTCCGCGAATTGAAGAAGCTCGAGCCGTATGCGGACTACGAACATCTGACCCTGGTCGGGCATTCCAATGGTGGCGACATATCGATGTACTTCGCCCAGCAGCACCCCGAGCTGGTCCGGCGGGTGGTGACGCTGGACAATCTGCGGGTGCCGTTCGTCACCGCCGGCTTCGCCAAGATATTGTCGTTCCGGTCGAAGGATCCGCAGTTCAAGACCGATCCCGGGGTGCTGCCTGATCCGACCATCGCCAAGGAGGCCGGCATCGAGATCATCGACACCGGCGCGCAGCACACCGAGCTGAGCGACCGCGGGCCGGACAGTGTCAAGGCGCGGATTCAGGCGACGCTCGACCAGTTTCTGGCGGACGACGGAAACAGCAAACTGCGGTCTCTGGACGTCAAGAAGGACATCAAGCGGATGTACAACGATCCGCGTGCGATGGGACCGTAGGCCGGCCGGTGCTCGGGCGGGCTTCAGCCGAACGGCGACTCCAACTCGAAAGGGCCTCGTGCCGTGGATCACGGCCGAGACCCTTTGAAGAATTCAGTAAATCGAATTAGCGCCAGAACAGCGCCAGCAGAATGATGATCGGCAGCGGGATGCCGATCAGCCACATCAACGCGCCTTTTCCGAAAGTCATGTCTCGTCCTCCAGTCGTTCAACTGGGGCGATAACCGTGTTGCTGCCGAACGGTTCCGCGCCGCCGCCGGCTCGAGCAGCTCATCCTGATGCCGTCTTGACGGCCGACCCGCGCCGGGCGAGGGATCGGACCTGGTTCGAAGGCATGGAGTGCGAGATGGCTGCGAAGGTGAGTCCGCTGGCGGGCAAGACCGTCGATCCGAACAGTCTGGTCAACGTCCCGCGGCTGGTGACGGCGTATTTCGCCGGCAAGCCGGACCCCGCGGTCGCGACCGAGCGGGTGGCGTTCGGCACCTCCGGCCATCGCGGCTCGTCGCTCAACAACGCCTTCAACGAGGACCACATCGTCGCCGTCAGCCAGGCAGTGTGCGATCATCGCCGCGCCGCCGGCATCACCGGTCCGTTGTATATCGGCATCGACACCCACGCCCTCGCCGAGCCGGCGCTGGTCAGCGCGCTCGAAGTCTTCGCCGCCAACGAGATCGACGTGGTGATCGACGAGCGCGGCGGCTACACCCCGACCCCGGTTATCTCCCACGCCATCCTCGCCCACAATCGCGGCCGCACCGACGGGCTCGCCGACGGCGTGGTGGTGACGCCGTCGCACAATCCGCCCGAGGACGGCGGCTTCAAGTACAATCCGCCCAGCGGCGGCCCGGCCGACACCGACATCACCTCGGCGGTGGAGAAGGCCGCCAATGCGATGCTCGAAAACGGGCTGAAGGGCGTCAAGCGGATCTCCTACGATCGCGCCCGCAACGCGGCTTGCGTGCACCGCCGCGACTACATCACGCCCTATGTCGAAGATCTCGCCAATGTGGTCGACATGGAGGCGATCCGGTCGAGCGGGGTGAAGCTCGGCATCGATCCGCTCGGCGGCGCCGCGGTGCATTACTGGCAGCCGATCATCGAGTGCTACAAGCTCGACGCCAAGCTGGTCAGCGACGCGGTCGATCCGACTTTCCGCTTCATGACCGTGGATTGGGACGGCAAGGTGCGGATGGATTGCTCCTCGCCTTATGCGATGGCGCGGCTGATTGGGATGCGCGACGACTTCGACGTCGCGTTCGCCAACGACACCGACGCGGACCGCCACGGCATCGTCACCCGCTCCTCGGGGCTGATGAATCCGAACCATTATCTGTCGGTCGCGATTGCCTACCTGTTCGCGCATCGGCCGCAGTGGAGCGGCGACGCCGCGATCGGCAAGACCGCGGTGTCGAGCGCGATGATCGATCGCGTCGCCGCTAAGATCGGCCGCAGGGTGGTCGAGACCCCGGTCGGCTTCAAATGGTTCGTCGACGGACTGATCGGCGGCAGCTTCGGCTTCGCCGGCGAAGAGAGCGCCGGCGCCTCGTTCCTGCGCCGCGACGGCAGCGTCTGGACCACCGACAAGGACGGCATCATCCTCGGCCTGCTGGCCGCCGAGATCACCGCCGTCAGCAAGGCCGATCCGGGGGAACTGTATCAGCGGCTCACCGCCGAGCTCGGCGCGCCGTTCTACGCACGGATCGATGCGGCGGCGTCGCCGGCCCAGAAGGCGCTGTTCAAGACCCTGACGGCGGAGAAGCTGGGCATCAAGCAGCTCGCCGGCGAGCCGGTCACCGCGACGCTGACCAAGGCGCCGGGCAACGGCCAGGGCATCGGCGGCGTCAAGGTGACCACCGCCAACGGCTGGTTCGCGGCGCGTCCGTCCGGCACCGAGGACGTCTACAAGATCTACGCCGAGAGCTTCGTCAGCGCCGACCATCTCAGTCAGATCCAGCACGAAGCCCAGGCCGCCCTCAGCGCGATGTTCGCCGCAGGTTGACGCGCGACAACGTTGGAACCGGCAAGCCGGGCGATGTCTGGCGGATAAATTGTCTTCGCTTCACTCCGTCATTGCGAGCGAAGCGAAGCAATCCAGGTCTCCACGCACGACGCTGGATTGTTTCGTCGCTTCGCTCCTCGCAATGACGGACTGCGCCGCCAACGTGTGAGGTCGACCGTGTCCGGCTGGACTGAATTCGTCGCCGCCTTCGCCGTGTTTCTGCTCAGCCACGCGATCCCGGCGCGGCCGGCGGTGCGCGCGCGGCTGGTCGGCGCGCTCGGCGAGCGCGGCTTCCTGATCGTCTACAGCATCGAGTCGCTGGTCGTGCTGACCTGGCTGATCGTCGCCACCGGACGGGCGCCGTTCGTCGAGCTGTGGCCGTTCGAGACCTGGCAGATGTGGGCGCCGAACCTGGCGTTGCCGCTGGCCTGTCAATTGGCGGCGTTCGGCATCGGCGCCGCCAATCCGCTGTCGTTCGGCGGCGATCCGCGCAAATCCTTCGATCCGCAGCATCCGGGCGTGGTCGGTATCGTCCGGCATCCGCTGCTGTGGGCGATCGGACTTTGGGCCGGTGCGCATGCGGTGCCGAACGGCGACCTCGCCCACGTGCTGCTGTTCGGATTTTTCGCGATGATCGCGCTGGCCGGGATGCTGATCATCGACCGCCGCAAGCGCCGCCAGCTCGGCGCCGCGCGCTGGGCCGAACTGGCGGCGCGGACTTCGTTCTGGCCGTTCGCGGCCCTGATCAGCGGCCGCTTCAAGCCGCAGCGCTGGCGAGTCAGCCTTCTACGATTCGGCATCGGCGTCGCGGCGTGGCTGTCGCTGCTGCTGCTGCATCCGCTGGTGATCGGTGTCTCGCCGCTGCCCTGACGAGTAGTTGCTCGGCTGCGCTTCCTCGCCACGACAGGGCAAGCGGTTCCCTGCAAATCGTTCGCGAAGTTGTGCTGGCACAACCAGCGCCGGACGTTGCTCTCCTACACAGGATGAGCCGGCAAATGCACCGCCGGTATCAGTTCCGGTGGACCGCGATGAGCAGCACGACGATCGAATCTTCCGCAGCCGACCCCGCCAAGCGCAAGCCGGTGCCGCGCTATCCGTTGCAGAGCCGCTGGACGATTCTTTCGGCCGGGTTCCGGCCGTTCTTTCTGCTCGGCGCGATCTTCGCCGCAGTCGCGGTGCTGCTGTGGTTGCCGGTGTATCACGGCGACCTGACGCTGCAGACCGCGTTCGCGCCGCGCGACTGGCACGTCCACGAGATGCTGTACGGCTATCTGCCGGCGGTGATCACCGGCTTCCTGCTCACCGCGATCCCGAACTGGACCGGGCGGCTGCCGCTGCAGGGCGCGCCGCTGGGGACGCTGGTTCTGGCCTGGCTGGCCGGGCGGTTGGCGGTGACGTTCTCGGCCGATACCGGCTGGCTCGCCGCGCTGCTGGTCGACGCGTTGTTTCTGCTGCTGGTGGCGCTTGCCGCGCTGCGCGAAATCATCGCCGGTCGCAATTGGCGCAACCTCAACGTCGTCGCGCTGCTGACGCTTCTCCTCGTCGGCAACGTCGCGTTCCATCTCGAAGCGCGTGTCGGCGGCAGTGCCGACTACAGCATCCGGATCGGCATCGCGGTGGTGATCATGCTGATCTCGCTGATCGGCGGCCGCATCACCCCGAGCTTCACCCGCAACTGGCTGGTGCGTGCAAATCCCGGCCGGCTGCCGCAGCCGTTCAACAAGCTCGACATGGTGATCGTCGCGTTCGGCGGATTGGCGCTGGTGCTTTGGGTGGCGCTGCCGCTCAGCCCGATCAGCGGCTCGGCGCTGCTGATCGCCGGCGTGCTGCATCTCGTCCGGCTCGGTCGCTGGGCCGGCGACCGCACCGTCGGGGAGAAGCTGCTGCTGGTGCTGCATGTCGGCTATCTGTTCATCCCGCTCGGCTTCCTTTTGACGTCGGCCGCGGCGTTCGGGCTGATCCCGGTCAGCGCAGGCATTCATGCCTGGATGGTCGGCGGCGCCGGTGTGATGACGCTGGCGGTGATGACCCGCGCCTCGCTCGGCCACACCGGCCAGCAGCTCACCGCCTCGCTGCCGACTCAGGGCATCTACCTTGCGGCGGTGTTCGCGGTCGCGGCGCGCATCGCCGCGGTGCTGCTGCCGGCCTGGAGCGATCCTCTGCTGCATCTGTCCGCGCTCGGCTGGGCGGTCGCCTTTCTCGGGTTCGCGCTGAGCTACGGGCCGACACTGCTCGCCCGCGGCAAGCCGCACTGATCCGTCCGGACTTCGTCTTCACCTCCAACCAGGACATGGCCATGACCGAAGCCGTCACCACCGAACGCGTGCTCGACGTCCGCGAGATTCCGCCCTATCAGCGCCACGAGATCATCCCGCGATTGTTCGATCGTCTCGAGCCCGGGCAGTCGATGCAGATCGTGGTCGATCACGATCCGCGACCGCTGCGGCAGTTCTTTGCCTCGGTCCACGGTGAGGATTGCGAGTGGAGCTATCTGGAGCAGGGGCCCGACGTCTGGCGCGTGCGCCTCCGCCGAGCGGCCTGACGTTCAGCGTGCACCGAACCGCACGATCTCGTCGTCGGAATAGCCGGCCTGTTGCAGCACCAACCTGGTGTGCTCGCCGAGCCGAGCCACCACCGGGTTCGGCGACGGATCGGCCGCCGACATCCGGAACGGCAGGTTGAGCACCTTGAAGCTGCCGGCATCGTCGTGCACCTCGGCGAGTGCCTGGCGGTGCGCGGTCTGCGGATCGGCCATCGCTTCCGCCACGGTACGATAGGCCGAGCAGGGTACGCCGAACTTGTCGAGCGCGGCGAGACATCGCTGCGACGTCAGCGTACGGGACCAGCTCGTCTCGATGGTGTCCATCAGCTCGCCCCAGTTCAACCGCCGGTCGGCGTATTTCTCGAAACGCGGATCTGTGATCAGGTCGGGGCGCTCGGCCGCCAGCATGAAATTGCGGAACGACTTCTCGCTCGCCACCGCGATCATCACATAGCCGTCGGACGTCTCGACCGGGCCGAACTGCGGCCGCGCCGGCAGCGTCACCGGAAACTGCGACCACTGCATTTCGTTCAACGTCAGCGTCAGCATCGATTCCAGCATCGACACGTCGATGTGCTGGCCTTCGCCGCTTCGTGTGCGCTGATACAGCGCCGAGGTGATCGCCCCATAGGCATAGACCCCGCTGACCACGTCGGCCAGATAGATGCCGCAATAATCCGGGCGGTCGCGCCCGGGCTGATAGGCGAGGTGCGCCAGATCGAAGCCGGACGCGGCATGGATCGCCGGCGCGTAGGCGGGGAGTTCCGCCGAGGGTCCGGTCTGGCCGTAGCCGGAGATCGAGCAGTAGATCAGTTCGGGATTGAAGCTGCGCAGCGACGCGTAGTCCATCTGCAGCCGCTGCATCACGCCGGGACGGAAGTTCTCGACCAGCACGTCGGCTGAAGCGACCAGCCGCTGCACCGCCTCGAGGCCGGCCGGCGATTTGAGATCGAGCACGATGCTCTTCTTGCCGACGTTGAGCTGGCCGAATGCGGTGCTGCAGGCGCCGCGCACCGGCGGCCGGTTGCGCATGGTGTCGCCGTCAGCGGCTTCGATCTTGATCACCTCGGCGCCCATGTCGGACAGCATCCGGGTGCAGTGCGGGCCGGCGATGGTGGTGGAGAAGTCGAGCACCCGCAGCCCGGCGAGGGCCTTGGCGCTGGTGGCCGGAGTGCTGGTGGCCGGAGCGTTGGTGGCTGGAGCGGCGGTGGCCTGCGGCTTCTGCGTCCGCGTCTCGACGGTCATTCAGTCTCCCCCGATGCTTCCCGTTCTTGTTCGATGCAAAAGGCATCGCGACCGCGGGAACGCTGCTTGTTCGATCGGGGGCAGGCTAGCGGGTCGATCGAACCGGATCAACGGGGCGAGATCGGGCGAAAACTACGGGTCGGACAGCCAGCCCATGCTCAGCGCGAAGCGCACCACCTCGACGCGATTGTGGAAGCCGAGCTTGGCCATGCCGCGCGCCTTGTAGGTCTCCACGCTCTTGGCGCCGATCTGCAGCTTGGCGGCGATGGTCTTGTTGCTGTGGCCGATCGCGGCCAGCCGCAGCACTTCGATCTCGCGGGTCGACAGTTCCGACACCGCATTGTGCTCGTCGCCATTGTGCAGATGCGGTGTGGTGCGGCCGATCGCCCGGCCGGCGATCGCCGGATCGAGATAGATGCCGCCGCTGCCGACCGCATGGATGCCGCGGATCAGTTCGTCGGTGGCGGAGCGCTTCAGCACGTAGCCGGCGACGCCGAGATCGAGCAACTGCCGCAAGTAAGCGCCATCCTCGTGCACGGTCAGGACCAGTACCCGGCAATCCGGGCAGGCGGCCAGGAATTTGCGCGCCACCTCGATGCCGTTGAGGCCGGGCATCGACAGATCGAACACGGCGACATCGGGCCTGAGCTCCGTTGCGCGCCGCAGCGCGTTGGGGCCGTCGCTCGCTTCGCCGACCACTTCGAGGCCGGAATCGTCCGCGACCAGCGCCTTCATGCCGCTGAGCACCACCGGGTGATCGTCGGCGAGAAACACGCGCAATCGGGAAGGGGCTTGCTGGTCCATCACGGTTACTTCCATCGGTCACAGCGGAACACGGGCGTAGAGCGTAGTGCCCTTGCCCGGCGCGGTTTCGAGCTCGAGCGAGCCGCCGACCAGCGACAGCCGCTCACGGATACCGAGCAGACCGAGCCGGTCCGCCGGCTGCCTGAGACCGGCGGTGGCGAAGCCCCGGCCGTCGTCTTCGACGATCATCGTCACCTGGTCGCCGCTGAGCCGCAGCACCACGCCGACATGGCGCGCCGCGGCGTGACGGACGACGTTGGTGAGCGCCTCCTGCAGCACGCGATACAGCGTGGTTTCGACCAGCGACGGCAGCCGGCGCGCGCCGAGCGTGATGTGCAGGTCGAAGGCGACATCGGACTTTTCGCTCCAGGATTCGAGAAGGTTCTGGATCGCGGTCTGAAGGCCGAGGTCGTCGAGCGCGCTCGGGCGGATCTCCCAGGCGAGCCGGCTGGTCTGGCGGCCGAGATCGGCGGTCAGGCTCCTCATCTCGGCGATGCGCTGCTGCAGTTCCGGCAGGTCGCCCGCGGCCTGGCCGAGCTTGTCGAAGCCGAGTTGCAGCAAGGTCAGCGATTGCCCAAGCGTGTCGTGCAGCTCGCGTGCGATCCGCAGCCGCTCGGCCTCCTGATCCTCGACGGTTCGGCGCAGCACCTGGGACAGGTCGGCCTCGACCAGGACGCGCCGCTCCTTTTCTTCCCGCAACGTCTGCGCGACGTCCTTCGAGCGCATCAGGCCGATCTCGACCTGACGCATCAACTGCTCGTGCAGAAGCTGAGCCGACTTGCGCTCGCGGGCGATGCCGTCGATCCGGCGCAGCACGACGTCGAGCAGGGATTCGCGCAGCCGGCGCGCCGCCTCGACCTCGGCCTCGCTCCAAGGATCGCTGTGCAGCCGCACCGAGTCCGGCCTCGCGGCGCCGCCCTTGGAGGCCGTGCGGCCGCCGTTGCTGTCGACGCTCACCGGCTTGTTCGGAATCCCGGCCCAGGTGATGCGGCGGACCACCTCGGGACGAAACCACAGCACGTAATCGCGCGGCGTGTCCGACAGCGACAGCGCGATCAGCCCACAGGCTTGCGCGGCGATGGCCTTGGCCGGCGGATAGGCGAGCGGGAGCGCGTCGGTATGGTAGACGCCATCGTGGGGCACGCCGTGCAGCCATCCCATCAGCGCGGCGACCTGGCCGGCGTCCGGTGTGACGCCGACCCCGGTGAACTGGCCGTCGATCCACAGCCCGACGCCGGCGGCCGGGATGAAATCGAGCAAATTGGGATAGAACCGGATCAGTCCCTCGGCGAGGTCGGACTCCTGGCTCATCCGCGTCACCAGCTCCTCGTGGACGCGGCCGCTGCGCAGCCGCGCGGCGAGCCGCTCCGCCGAGAGCCGAGTCTCGAGCTGCGACGAGGCCATCTCGGCGAACAGCGTGCAGGCCTCGCGCATCCGGTAAGGCAGGAATCGCGGGGTCCGGTGATGGCAGACCATCAGCCCCCACGGCTCGCCGTCCACCACCAGCGACAGCGACAGCGAGGCTGCGACCCCGAGCTGGGCCAGATACAGCCGGTGTTCGGGCGAGGCGCTTCGGATCGCACTGTGCGACAGATCGAGCGCGGCGCCGCTCCCCGGATTGATCCCCGGCAGCACCGGCGCTGCGATTGCCTGGGCATCGGGCTGGACGCGAATTCGGCTGAACGGCTCCGACTGCTTCGGAATGTCTGGCTGCGGATCGCGCAGCCCGAGCAGGGAGCCGACGTCAGGCGCCCGCGCCTCGGCGATCACGTCTCCGCTGCCGTCTGCCGCGAAGCGGTACACCATCACCCGATCGAAGCCGGTCACCCTGTGCAGCTCGGCCACCATCGCGTCGCAGAATTGCCCGACCGTGGAGGTTCGCTGCAGCTTCCGGATCATCGACTGCACCAGCGCCAGCGAATTGTCCGGTGCCGGCTCGCGGCGCGGATCGAGTTCGACCACCAGAAGCCCGGACGCTTGATGCACGATTGCGTCGGTCGGCGTGGCGTCCGGGGCGTTGAGGGTGAAGGCGTGCAGCGGTCGTTCGATCAGCCGTTCGGACAGCGCCAATGCGCGCAGCCGGGCGATCTGATCGGACGAGAACACAGTGGCGGCCGCGGTGCCGGGCAACAGTTCCGCCGCGGCGCCGACCAGCGACTCGGTGGCGCCGCCGGCATGGACGATGACGAGATCGTCCTGGGCGAGTGCCAGCAAGGCGGCGTGCGGGTGGATCGAAGCCGCCGATACGCCCAGGGCACGCCTGCCGGCACCGAGACGGGTAGCCGCACAGTCCGCGAGATCAAGCTCGGCAGAATTGTCAAGGCCGGACTGCATCACAATCTACTCAATTTTCCGTGTCCGGGACTCGTCGGACCGGTTTGAGGATGTCCGGTATGACACGGACAGTGATCAGTGTCATGTTAAATTGACAAAGATGTGTGTCAGGATACTCTTACAATCACTCGGATGTGATCAGAGCGTGATCTCTGACCCGCCGCGTACTGGAAGCATCCGCATCTGTCCGCTCGGCGGCTGGGTGTCGGGGCGAACAGGAAATGCTGAGACCAAGCGAACGAATGTTCGGCGTAGCAGCGAAAGACCTACGTGCAGGTTCAGCACGACACTGATCGTAAGTCTCTCAGGAGGATTTACTATGGCAGACGATCCCAACAAGGTCTGGCCGACCGGTCTGACGATCGCGGAATCGGAAGAGCTCCACAAGCATGTGATCGACGGCACGCGCATCTTCGGCGCGATCGCCATCGTCGCTCACTTCCTGGCGTACGTCTATACGCCCTGGCTGCACTAAGGAGTCACTAAGATGAATCAAGGTCGTATTTGGACTGTTGTGAAGCCGACCGTTGGTCTGCCGCTGCTGCTCGGCAGCGTCACCGTGATCGCGATCCTGGTGCACCTCGCTCTCCTGAGCAACACCACCTGGTTCCCGAAGTACTGGAACGGCAAGACCGCGGCGATCGAGAGCTCGGTCTCCATCGGCTGATTCAGCTTCGTTCGAAGCTGTCGTGGCTGGACCGGGATCCATGGGTCCCGGTCGCTTGCTTTGTGACCGGCGTGCGGGCGGACATTTGATCTGCCGCAGTTCATGTTCGGTCGCAAAGTGGTGCTGTTCGTTCGGACACTGGCGGTCGTGACCGCCGGGCTCACGCAAGCTGGAATTGCTGCACGATGAACACAGTCAGCCAAAAGATGATGAAAGTCTGGGCCTCGCTCGGGCCCCGCTTTTTGCCCTTCGCGGATGCGGCCACGCCGGATCTGCCGTTGTCCCGGTTGCTGCGCCTGTCGTTGTTTCAGGTCGCGGTCGGTATGTCGCTGGTGCTGCTGGTCGGTACCCTGAACCGGGTGATGATCGTCGAACTCAATGTGCCGGCGTCGATCGTCGGTATCATGGTTTCGCTGCCCCTGCTTTTCGCGCCGTTCCGTGCGCTGATCGGCTTCAAGTCCGACATTCATAAATCCGCGCTGGGCTGGCGCCGCGTGCCGTTCCTGTACAAAGGCACCATGGTGCAATTCGGCGGTCTGGCGATCCTGCCGTTCGCACTCCTGGTGCTGTCCGGTGGCGGTGATTCCGGTCAGGCACCGGTCTGGGTCGGACAGGTTGCTGCCGCCGCGGCGTTTCTGCTGATCGGCGCCGGCGTGCACACCACGCAGACCGTCGGTCTCGCGCTCGCGACCGATCTGGCGCCGCCGGAGTCGCGGCCGAAGGTCGTCGGCCTGATGTACACCATGCTGATGTTCGGCATGATCGCCAGCGCGATCATTTTCGGCATCCTGCTCGCCGACTTCTCCCCCGGGCGCCTGATTCAGGTCATCCAGGGCTCCGCGGTCGTCACCATCATCCTCAACGGTATCGCCTCCTGGAAGATGGAGGCGCGTCGTCGCGACAATCCTCATCAGGCCACGGCGCACCCCGATGCGCCGACCGGCGGCTTTCGCCAGTCGTGGGACGCATTCATCCATGGTCCGAATGCGGTCCGCCGGCTGATCGCGGTCGGGCTCGGCACCATGGCGTTCAGCATGGAAGACGTGCTGCTCGAACCTTACGGTGGCGAGATTCTGAAGCTCAGCGTCGGCGACACCACCAAGCTGACGGCAGCATTGGCGGTCGGCGGCCTGCTCGGCTTCGGCTACGCCTCGCGCGTGCTGAGCCGCGGCGCAGATCCGTTCCGGATGGCTAGCTTCGGCACGCTGGTCGGAATTCCCGCTTTCCTCGCAGTGATCTTCTCCGCTGACCTGTCCTCGACGACGGCCTCGGCGGTGGTGTTCGGCTTCGGCACGCTGATGATCGGCTTCGGTGCCGGCCTGTTCGGCCACGGCACGCTGACGGCGACGATGAATGCGGCGCCGAAGGATCAGGTCGGCCTCGCGCTCGGCGCCTGGGGGGCCGTGCAGGCATCGGCCGCCGGTGTCGCGATCGCGTTGGGTGGTATTTTGCGCGACGTGGTAACCGCTTATGCGCCGCACGGTTGGGACGGGGCCACGGCGGGTTATCACTTTGTCTATTACCTCGAACTAGTGTTGCTCATTGCCACGCTGGTGACGATGTTCCCTCTGACACGGCGGCGGCGGGAGACGATTCTGATGCAGGGCCAGTTGAGCGGGTCCTGAGATTGAGACGGAGTAGCCATGACGCAAATCATCACCCGCTTGTATGATTCCAGCAGCCGGCTTTCGGCGCTGGAGAGCGATCTGAAGAGCAGCCATTTCACCTATGCGGTGGTCACGTCCGGCCGCTCCTCCGCCGACGAGATCGTCGCCGCCCTGGTCAAGGCCGGCGTGTCGCGCGCATCGGCGGTGACCTACGCCGATTTCGTCAGGAAGGGTGGGGTCGTCGTTGCCGCGGAAGCCGACTTCGGCTTCGGTACGAAACTGACCAGAATTCTCGACAGCTATGGGCCGAACCCGATCAGCCTGCAGTCGTCGTCGCGCGCTGCCGAACAGAGCGATGCCGCGCCGTTCTCGAACATGATCCACGCGCCGGTGCTGCTCGACACGTCCGGCCCGTACAAATCCTATTCCGGTGACTTGCTGCTGGTCGACAGCGACAAGACCTTCTCTGGTACGCCGCTGGTTATCAGCAGCGATGGCCCGTATCAGTCGTTCTCCGGAACACCGTTGTTGCTCGACAGCAGCGGCCCATACAAGTCCTTCTCAGGGACTCCTCTGTTGGTGGACACCAGCGGTCCGTACAAGTCGTACTCGGGCGAGCCGCTGTTGATCAACAACTCCACACCCTTCTCCTCCTGGCTGGGCCTGCCAGTGCTACTCTAAGTAAAGGAATCGACCATGAGCGAAGAATACAAAGGACACTCTGGACATCCGCTGATCCTCAAGCAGGAAGGCGAGTACAAGAGCTATTCGGGTGAGCCGCTGATCCTGAAGCAGGAAGGCGAGTACAAGAGCTACTCCGGTACGCCGCTGATCCTCGAGCAGAAGGGCGAGTATCAGAGCTTCTCCGGTACGCCGCTGATCCTGAAAGACGAGGGCGAGTATCGGGGCTTCTCCGGTATGCCGCTGATCCTGAAGCAGGAAGGCGAGTACAAGTCGTACTCCGGCTATCCGCTGCTGCTCAACATCTGAGCCAGTCGGCCACACAGGTTCCATGACGCCGCGGGCAGCAATGCCCGCGGCGCCGTGCGTTTGAGTCGCAAGAAATTGCTGGGCAAAGCCGCCCGCAGCCGTCATTCTGTTTCCAACGACACAAGAAAAGTCGAGGAAACATGACCCACTCTGCTTCCGCCGCGCCCGGCCGCGACGGCGCAGCGGCGTCCGCGCCGTTCAGCGATCACGCTCCCCGTTCCGATTGCGAACATATCGATGTGCTGGTTGTCGGCGCCGGAATTTCCGGCATCGGCGCCGCCTACCACCTGACCACGCAGTGCCCCGACACCCGTTTCGTCGTGCTGGAGGCGCAGGACGGGTTCGGCGGCACCTGGCGCACCCACCGCTATCCCGGCATCCGCTCCGACAGCGATCTCTACACCTTCGGCTATCGCTTCAAGCCCTGGACCGGCAAGCCGATCGCCACCGCCGCCGAGATCCGCGACTATCTCGGCGAGGTGATCGCCGATCACGATCTTGCCCGCCACATCCGCTACCGTCACCGCATCGTTTCGGCGAGCTGGTCGAGCGAGGATGCGTGCTGGACGATCGAAGCGCTACGCGGCGAGGGCGGCGAGACGGTGCGCTTCACCGCCAACTTCCTGTGGATGTGCCAGGGCTACTATCGCCACAGCGAAGGCTACACCCCGGAATGGCCGGGCATGGCCGAGTTCAAGGGGCGGATCGTGCATCCGCAGACCTGGCCCGACGATCTCGACGTCGCTGGCAAGCGGGTGATCGTGATCGGTTCGGGGGCGACCGCGGCCACCCTGGTGCCGTCGATCGCGCCCACCGCGGCGCACGTCACCGTGCTGCAGCGCTCGCCGACCTATTTCATTCCCGGCCGCAACAAGATCGAGATCGCCGATACGCTGCGGGAACTCGGGGTGGCCGAGGATTGGATCCACGAGATCGTCCGTCGCAAGATCCTGTTCGATCAAGCGACCTTCACCCGCCGCTCGATGAGCGAGCCCGAGGTGGTGAAGCAGGAACTGCTCGCCGGCGTTCGCGCCCATCTCGGCCCCGATGCCGACCTTGATCCACACTTCACGCCGAGCTACCGGCCGTGGCGGCAGCGTATCGCCTTCGTTCCCGATGGCGATCTGTTCAAGGCGATCGCATCGGGCAGGGCCTCGGTGGTCACCGACGAGATCGAGTGCTTCACCGAGACCGGTATGATGTTGAAGTCCGGCGAGGCGCTCGCAGCCGACATCGTCGTCACCGCCACCGGTTTCAATCTCAATGTGCTCGGCGACATCGCGTTCTCGGTCGACGGCGCGCCGCTGGATTTCGCCGAGACCGTCACCTATCGCGGCATGATGTTTACCGGCGTTCCGAACATGGCCTGGGTATTCGGCTATTTCCGCGCGAGCTGGACGCTGCGTGCCGATCTGGTCGCCGATTTCGTCTGCCGGCTGCTGAGCCACATGAGGGAGAACGCCTATCGCAGCGTGGTACCGGCGCTGCGTCCGGAGGATCGCGACATGGCGCTGTTGCCGTGGATCGACCCGGAGAACTTCAACCCCGGTTACCTGATGCGCGGCATGCACCTGTTGCCCAAGCGCGGCAATAAACCCGAGTGGCAGCACAGCCAGGACTATTGGACGGAGAAGGACCAGTTTCCTGCGATCGATCTGACCGACCCGGCGTTCGTGTATGCGGCATGACGCCGCGCGCCGTTGTCACAAAACCTGCGTGGACGGCTGTCGCCAATTCGACAGCCGAATCGCCGGAACACGGCATGGTTAAGCGTTCGTGAGTTCCCCGGACGGCCAGTAAGCTGCGGCATTTGTTCGCGTATTTGCCGCCACACAGAGCTGTGAAGCCGGGAAAGGCCTGCGGGATCAGGCGGTTCCCTACTGTGTGACATTGCGCCGCCATCCCCCCATGTTGTGATGCACAAATTAGCGATTAACATCTGTTCACCAGTCGTCTCCACGATCGGGTCGGTTGTCGGCGCCTTGCTGTCGCCGATGGTCCGCGCCTTGCTTGATCGCGTTGAGGCGCACCACACGAGGTTTCAGATGCGGGGTATGACGAGGTTTGGGTTGACGGCGCTGGCGCTCGCCTGTTTGTCGCCGACGCTGGCCGGCTGCAACGAGCCGTCCGTCGCGAGCGCGTCATCGCCCGAGAAACCGGAAGTCAGCATCGTCACGATCAAGGCGCATCCGCGCTCGATCGTCCGCGAACTGCCGGGACGGATCGCTCCGGTCCGGGTCGCCGACGTGCGTCCGCGGGTGTCGGGAATCATCCTGCGACGGATGTTCCAGCAGGGCAGCGAGGTCAAGATCGGCGATCCGTTGTATCAGATCGATCCGCGGCCGTTCGAGGTCGAGTTGAAGGCCGCCGAGGCCGCGCTCGCCAAGGCGACCGCCGCGCGCGATCAGGCCGACATGCATGCCAAGCGCGTGTCGACGCTGGCGAACGAGCAGGCGGCGTCCCGCGCCGCCAGCGAGGTCGCCATCAGCAATTTGCGCCAGGCCGCCGCCGAGGTCGCGGTGCGTGAGGCCGAGGTCGCCCGCGCCAAGCTCAATCTCGAATACGCCACCATTCGGGCGCCGATCAGCGGCCGGATCGGCGCGGCGCTGGTCAGCGAAGGCGCGCTGGTGGTGCAGAACGACTCCACCAGCCTCGCCACCATCCAGCAGCTCGACCACGTCTATGCCGACTTCACCCAGCCGGTGTCGGAGATGGCGCGGCTGCGCCGTGCGTTCGATTCCGGCGAGCTCGACCAGATCGCCCCCGACGCGGTGCGCGCGCATCTCGTCCTCGACGACGGCACGCACTATCCGGAGCACGGCAAGTTGTTGTTCTCGGACGCCAAGGTCGACGCCTACACCGGCCAGGTGACGCTCCGCGCCGAGTTCGACAATCCGAAGCGGGATCTGTTGCCCGGCATGTATGTGCGGGTGCGGATCGAGCAGGGTATCGACGCCGATGCGATCGCGGTGCCGGAGCAGGCGGTGCAGCGCAACAGCGGCGGCGGTAGCGAGGTCTTCGTCGTCAAGCCCGACAACCGCGTCGCCGTGCAGGCGGTGCGGCTGGGACCGCAGCAGGACGGGCAATGGCTGGTGCTCGACGGTCTCAAGCCGGGCGAGCGTGTGGTGGTCGAAGGCTTTCAGAAGTTCGCCGCAGGCGACACCGTGACTCCGGTGAGCGTCGGAGAACGTCGGTCGGCGGCAGTATTGCCTGAGACCACGGGTTCCGTCCAAGCGGTGCGATAGGCACCAAGGATGCCCTCATTTTTTATCGACAGGCCGATCTTCGCCTGGGTCATCGCGCTGTTCATCTGCCTGATCGGCGCGATCTCGATTCCGTTTCTTCCGGTCGCGCAGTATCCGATCATTGCGCCGCCGTCGATTTCGGTGTCGACCCAGTACCCGGGCGCCTCGCCGGAGAACCTGTACAACAGCGTCACCCGGCTGATCGAAGAAGAGCTCAACGGCGCGAACGGCATTCTGAATTTCGAATCGACGTCCGACTCGCTGGGACAGGTCGAGATCATTGCGAACTTCGAGCCGGGTACCGACACCGAGATGGCGTCGGTGAACGTGCAGAATCGCATCAAGCGCATCGAAGCGCGGCTGCCGCGGGCGGTGCTGCAGCAGGGCATTCTGGTCGAGGAAGCCTCCAGCGCGGTGCTGCAGATTATTACCCTGACGTCGACCGACGGTTCGCTGGACGAGGTCGGCCTCGGCGACTTCATGATCCGCAACGTGCTCGGCGAAATCCGCCGCATTCCCGGCGTCGGCCGCGCCACGCTGTATTCGACCGAGCGGGCACTGCGGATCTGGATCGATCCCGACAAGCTGGTCGGTTACAATCTCACCGCCGATGACGTCACCAAGGCGATCGAGGCCCAGAACGCTCAGGTCGCGTCAGGCAGCATCGGCGCCGAGCCGTCACCGAAGGACAAGAAGACGTCCACGCTGGTGTTGGTCAAGGGGCAGCTCTCCTCCGCGGACGAGTTCGGCGCGATCGTGCTGCGGGCCAATCCGGACGGATCGACGGTACGACTGCGCGACGTCGCCCGGATCGAAATCGGCGGCTTTTCCTACCAGTTCAACACCCGCCTCAACGGCAAGCCGACCGCTGGCCTTTCGGTGCTGATGTCGCCGACCGGCAACGCGCTGGCCACCGCCGGCGCTGTCGAGGCCAAGATGAAGGAGCTGTCGCGCTTCTTCCCGGACAACATCAAATACGAGATCCCCTACAACATCACCCCGGTGGTCGAGGCCTCGATCACCAAGGTGCTGCACACGCTGATCGAAGCGGTGGTATTGGTGTTCGTGGTGATGTTCCTGTTCCTGCAGAACATCCGCTACACCATCATCCCGACCATCGTGGTGCCGGTGGCGCTGCTCGGCACCTGCGCGTCGCTGCTGCTGTTTGGCTATTCGATCAACATGCTGTCGATGTTCGGCATGGTGCTGGCGATCGGCATTTTGGTCGACGACGCCATCGTGGTGGTCGAGAACGTCGAACGCATCATGTCCGAGGAAGGGCTGCCGCCGAAGGAAGCGACCCGCAAGGCGATGTCGCAGATCACCTCGGCGATCATCGGCATCACCCTGGTGCTGATCGCTGTGTTCCTGCCGATGGCGTTCTTCCCGGGCTCGGTCGGCATCATCTATCGGCAGTTTTCGGTGACGATGGTGTCGGCGATCGCGTTCTCGGCGCTGATGGCGCTGACCTTGACGCCGGCGTTGTGTGCGACGCTGCTGAAGCCGGTGAACAAAGGCCATGCCCACGCAGAGCGCGGCGTGTTCGGCTGGTTCAACCGCACGCTGGACAACGTGCGCGAGCGTTATTCCAGCATCGTGCGCTGGAATCTCGGCCGCACCGGCCGGTTGATGGTGATCTATGCGGTGCTGGTCGCCGTGCTCGGCTGGGCGATGGTGCGGATGCCCGGCGGCTTTCTTCCGATCGACGACCAGGGCTTCGTTACCGTCGACGTGCAGACGCCGTCGGATTCTTCCTACAACCGCACCTACGACGTGGTGAAGCAGGTCGAGGACTATCTTCTGAAGCGCGACGGGGTGGAGAACGTGACGTTCCTCACCGGCTTCAGCTTCCTCGGCCAGGGCATGAACGCCGCGCAGGCGTTCGTGACCTTGAAGGATTGGGGCGAGCGCGACGCCAAATCGTCGGCCGCGGCGATCGTCGACGACGCCAACCGCAAGCTCGGCGAGATCCGCGACGCCCGTGTGTCGGCGTTGCAGCCGCCGCCGGTCGACAACCTGGGCAATTCGTCGGGCTTCAGCTTCCGGCTGCAGGATCGCGGTCAGAAGGGCTACGACGCACTGGTGAAAGCCAGCGAACAGCTCGTCGCCGCCGCCAACGCCAGCCCCGTGCTGCAAAAGGTCTATGTCGAAGGGCTGCCGCCGGCGCCGGTCCTCAATCTGGTGATCGACCGCGAGAAGGCCGGGGCTTTCGGTGTCACCTTCGAGGACATCAACAACACGGTCTCGACCAACCTGGGCTCGTCCTACGTCAACGATTTCCCCAACCGCGGCCGAATGCAGCGCGTGATCGTGCAGGCCGACGCCGCGGGGCGGATGAACGGTGACGACATTCTCGGCTACACGGTGAAGAACAGCCGCGGGCAGCTTGTGCCGTTCTCCTCGTTCGCGACGGTGGAGTGGTCCAAGGGGCCGACCCAGATCGTCGGGTTCAACTACTATCCGGCGATCCGCATCAGCGGCGAAGCGCGGCCCGGCTTCACCTCGGGCGACGCAATCGCCGAGATGGAACGGCTTGCCGGTCAGTTGCCGCGCGGCTTCGGTTACGATTGGACCGGCCAGTCGCTGCAGGAGAAGCTCTCCGGCTCGCAGGCCCCGATCATTCTGGCGCTGTCGGCGCTGGTGGTGTTCCTGGTGTTGGCGGCGCTGTACGAGAGCTGGACGATTCCGCTGTCGGTGCTGCTGACGGTGCCGCTCGGCATCGCGGGTGCGGTGATCGCGGCGTCGATGCGGTCGCTGCCGAACGACGTGTATTTCACCGTCGGTCTGATCACGATCATCGGTCTAGCCGCCAAGGACGCGATTCTGATCGTCGAGTTCGCCAAGGATCTCCGCAAAGAGGGCAAGAGCCTGCGCGACGCGACGATGGAGGCCTGCCATCTCCGGTTCCGACCGATCCTGATGACGGGCCTTGCGTTCTGCTCCGGCGTGCTGCCGATGGTGATCGCCAGCGGTGCGGGCGGCAAGAGCCAGCAGGCGCTCGGCACCGGTGTGATGGGCGGCATGATCGCGGTGGTGATTTTGGCGCTGCTCTTTGTCCCGGTGTTCTTCGTCGTAGTGCAGCGGCTGTTCGCAGGCGACCGCTCCGACGATCCGGTCGAGGAGACCCTGACCCATCGGGTTCCGATGCACGCGCAGTTGCCGCACGATCAGACCTGACCGGCGAAGGCTTCCGCTTCTGATCGATCGGAACCCGCGTTTGATCTGTGACGCCTTCGCTTCACGCGAACGGTCTTTCTCCGTCGCTCGACAACGCGCCGGGATCGTTTTTTCCAGCATCACTGCCGGATCCGGAACCAATCCGACTATCTCCGGTTGGTTGGCGACAGGTGAACAATCCACACGTCGACAACCGGAGATAATTCATGGACGGAGACCAACCGATTAGCTGGCTGATGTTCTTCACGCTCGCTGCAGGCGTGGTGATCGTCGGATTGGCGTTCCTCAATTTCATTCGGTCCCGCTCGAATCGCGAGATCGCCGCCGATACGCTGGAAGGCAACGGTCCCGGACGCGGCGCCGCGCGCGACGGTGCGCTGCCGGAACTCGCCGGCATTGCGGTATTCGCGCTGATCGCGATGGGCCTGCTGGCGGCCGGCTTCTCCTACAAGCCGGGTGAGCAGGCGACCGCCCAGGTCAGTTCGCCCGCGGGCCAGGGCGGCACCACGGGAATGGCGCAGCCGGAAGGCATTCAGAACGAGCCGAAGCGCTATCAGCCGAACAATCCGGGCACCGACACGCGGGTCGCGCCGACCGCGTCCGACGCCGGGGTCGGAAACTCGCCGGGCTCGACCGGTACGGTGACGAAGTAATCGCCGGCAGTTCAAGCCGGGTACAAGTGGGAGGCCTCGGTCGAAAGACCGGGGCCTTTATTCATTGCCGGCTGCTCGGAGCTTGCCGCCAATGCGATCAATGAAATCGGCATTTGTTTCTCACCCGTCATTGTCCGGCATTGTGCCCGGCATCCAGGTCATGCAGCTGAAGCCGCAAGAAACGCCTGCAAACTAAACGAGCCACCATCGCGATTGGCTCGACGGCCTGTATTGCGGTCAGGCTCCGAGGAGCACGGCAAAGCCGGACGTCTCCAGCCGCTCGCGGTGCGCGCGGGACGGCGCTGCGCACTCCTCGCCATGAAGCTGTGCCGATATGACCGATAGTCAGCTAGCTGGTCCGATCCGCCGCGGTGCTTCGCACAAAAACGGGGGCCGCGGCCCCCGAGGTCATGTCTGATCGATTGCGCCGTCGCTCAGTGCGCGGCCTCGTAGGCGGCTTTCTGCTGCTCCATCAGCGCGATCTTTTCGCTGATCTTGGTGCGCTGGGTGGTGAGCGTCGACGCGATCGACGGCATGCCGGCGGTGGCCTTCAGCGCGTCGTCGTATTTCGACAGGTTTCTCTTCTCGCCGTCGATCAGGCCGGGCAGCACGCTGCCGTCGAGGCCGTCGAACAGCGACCGCACGCTCATGATGGTGCGATGAACCACGCTCATGAACGAGCCGGAATCGTCGGCGGTTTCGCCGGCGTTGATCAGCAGGCCGGCCAGTTCTTCGGCGTTGCCGTGATGCAGCGCGATCATGTCGCGGAACAGCGGCGTCATGCCTTGGCCTTCCGCGTCCTCCAGCGCTTCCTCGTAGCCGTTGCGGGCGTCGATTTCGCTGGTGTGCAGCGTCTTCAGATGGTCGATGATATCGGTGTCCACGTCAGCCTCCATGTTCGGTTGAGCGATGTGCGAGCGACAACGCCCGCGCACCTGCCGCGCGATAACCGGGATTAGGAAGCTCGGTTCCGGGCAGGAACCACGGCACGGAAAGTTGTTAGTTGTGGCGTTCGCCGTCTTGCGGCTCAAGCCCGTAGGGCTTCACCAGGGCCCAGACGTGGGGCGGTATCATGTTCTTCATTTTGTGTTTGTAGTGCCGCCGCAGATGCAGCACGGTCTCGACCGCCTTCATCTCGACCCGCGCCCGCGCAAACTCGATGCCGCGCGGTCCGACCTTCGGCATCAGCCAGCCCATCAACGGCCGCAGCCAGTTCGGCATGCCGCGCACCGGCAGGCCGCCGGCGGCCAGCTCGGTATTCTTGAGGAAGCCCTTCACCGGTGCCACCCGATTGCCGGCGCTGGTGGGCTCGCGCAATTTCACCTCTTCGCCGAGCAGTCTCAGCAGTTCCTCGCCGCGCTCGTTGCGCACCAGCAGCCACTGCTCGCCGCGTCCCCCCATGTAGCCGACGGTGATGTCGGCGAGCGTGTTGGTGTAGTCGACGCAGGTGCGGCAGGTGATCGGAAAGAAGTCCGGCGGCAGCTTCGAGATCGGCAGCAGCAGGAACGGCACCCGCTTCACCTTGCCGTCGTCGAACCGCATCTCGACATGATAGTCGGCGCAGAATTCCAGATAGGTGATGGTCTCGGGCTTGTCGGACAAGAGATCGAGAAAGCCGTGAAACGCCTCGGTCGTGGTGTTGTCCGAGCACGGCGTGCCAATCACGTAGAGCTTTTCGAGGCCGAGCTGATCCTGCAGCCGGCGCAACGCGTAGATTTGGCACGGCACCCCGATCACCGCGAGCCGCTTGTAGCCGGCGGCGATCGCCGGCTCCAGCAGCGCCAGCGACGGGGCGTAGCCCATCCGCATGCCGCGGCACTGCGCCATCCCTTCCGGCTTGGTCACCAGCACCGGCATCGGCTTCCATTTGTCGGACGGATCCGGCGCCATCGCGATCACCGCGTCGACCGCGCCGGTCTCCAGCAGCCGCTGCGCGATGGTGGTGGTGATGCCGGTCCACTGCGCGCCCTCGCGCGGCTGCTTCATCGCCGCCTGCAGCATCCGGCGATACGGCCCGAAGAACGCTTCGTCGCCGGAGCCGCTGTCGCGGCTGCGGCCGTGCACCCGCCGTTCCATCGCCGGGTAGTCCGGCTTGATGAACTGGCAGGCCTGACCACATTGCTTCGGATCGCTCATCCGCGACACGCCGCAATCGGTGCACAGTTCGCGCTCCGCCGGCTGGTTCAGCGGCGGCGTCCACAGTGCGGGCGGGGGGCTACGATCGTGCATGGGCGCGTCTTCTAGGAACCGGCGGATGACGTCGCCATTCGCCTTAAGTTGCTCGTCCGATCAATAGAGCCAAAGCCGGGCGACCGATAGATCTGCGTCAAACTCGCGGCCGATCGCCACCAGCCCGACCCGCCGCAGCCGGCGCGGGTCGAACGGCATGTCGGTACGGTGCGGCGTGACGGCCGCGAACGGAAACTCGAGCACCTGCCAGCGCGGCGGCGCCTCGAACGGGTGGCGATAGGATTGCTGCGGCCGCAGCAGATCGGTGGTGCGAAGATGCAGGCCGTAGGCTTGGTCGTTGCCGAACAGTTCGGCGGCGATACCTTCGAAGCCGCCGGCATCGAACGCGCCGCCGTCCGGCGACAAATCCATCGCGATCTGGATGAAGCCGCCATTGTTCTCGGTCGAGACCGCGCCGCGCATCCGGGTCGCCGTCCGGCCCTCGATCTCGGTAAGCTCCACAGTGCCCTGCGACACGCCACCCATCACCGTGTCGGTGATCACTCGCCAGCGTCGCTGTCCTGCCGCAGGCCACAGCTCGTGCTGCATCACCGGATCACCATCGGGAACGTCACCGCGATCGCCCACGCGAACAGCACCGCATTGGCCAGCGCCCCGGGCAGCGGATGATTGGTCGCCTTGTAGGTCCAATTGCTGATCAGGCCGAAGGCAAGGAACAACAGCAGGATCGCCGGCACGATGATGATCAGGAAGAACAGCTTCTGCAGATTGAGCGCAACGGCTGCGGCGAGCGAAGCGAGGAAACAGAACTTCGCCAGCGCGTAGGCGCCACGCTTGGCGCCCTGGCCATGAGCCATCCATTCTGCGGTGAGGAAATACGGGATCGTGCCGCAGGCGACCGCGGCGATCAGATGAATGCGCGGCTCGATCGGCATGAACGAGAACAGATAGCTGTCGAGCGCGACGCCGAAGCCGAGGATGTTGTAGGCGATTGCCGCCACGGTTGCGATCACCAGCGCCGCGATCGCGACCCGCGGGTGGGCGGGATCGGGCAGAGCGCCGAGCGCGGCCAGTTCCTGCGCGTGAGGCCGCGTGGGATGCGCCGCGGCACGCCGGCCACGCAGCCGGATCAGCACCAGGATCGCGGCGGTCAGCAGTCCGTACAGAAGGAAATGCAGCGTCAGATAGTCGCCGAGCAGGATGATCAGGAAATCGGTCGGCGCCTTCCAGAGCAGCAGTGGTGTCAGCACCGCCGGCACGATCGCGGCGACCAGGAGTTGCTTCCAGCTCAGGCTGGCGCCCATCGGTACCGCGGCGGCGCGTGGCAGCAGCTTCGACAGCGGCCAGGCCAGCACGATCAGCCCGCCGAACAACAGCGCCAGCCAGCGCGGGCGCTGGTCGATCCAGCCGGAACCGGTGCGGCCGAACGCATCGTTCATCCAGTGCAGGGACTCCCGCATCGAGTCCTGGCTGTACAGCACGCCGATGTGCTCGACGCCCGAGGACAGCACGAGGCGCCGCGCGGTGCCGTCGGCGAAGCTCCCGTAGGTGCGGCCGGCGACGGCATTGCTGCCCGCGAATTGATTGACGATGCGCAGGCCCTCGTCCTTCAGCATCTGCGGCTCGAGCGCGCCGACGATCACCAGCAGATTGTGCGGCAGCGTCGCGGTCGATTTGCGGGTGAACACAGACACCGCGACCGTGGCGGCGATGTCCGGATGCGCCACCGCATAGGCCACCACGATGTCGGAAGCCATCGAGTGGCCGAGCACGGCGGCGCGGCCGTCGCTCTGCGGCAGCTTGCGGGCATAGTCGGTGACCCGGCCGAGTTCGTCGACCAGCACGCCGGTGATCCTGGTCGGCTCGTCGACGTCGCCCACCATCGTTACTGGATTCCGGCCGTGTCCGGTGAAGTCGAAGGTGACGGCGATGTAGCCGTTGCGCGCCAGCGTCTGCGCGAACGGCTGCATCAATTGCTGGGAGCCGGCGAAGCCGTGGGCGATCACCACCACGGGCGCCTTGGTGGCAGACGGCAGCCGGAACACGGTGACGGGCGTCTGCCCGACCGTCGCATGCGTGATGATCAGCCCGTCCTTGCCGAGCTGCAACTGCCACAGCGCCACCGCGATCGCAGCCAGCGCGGCGAGCGCGACGATGATCCGAAGCAGCTTCGGCCTGCGATGCGCGGCCATCAATCGACGTCCGGGATGTGCTTCTTGCGGATCCGCCGGATCGTCCACCAGATCGACAGCGCGGCGATCGGAACAAAACCCGCCGTCAGGAGATTCGGATCGATTTTCAGCCGGCCGGCCTCGGCGGCGCCCTTCACCATGTAGCCGAACAGGCCGACAACGTAGTAGGTGATCGCCGCGGTCGACAGCCCTTCGACCGTGGTCTGCAGCCGAAGCTGCAGCCGCGTCCGGGCGTTCATCGACTTGAGCAGTTCCTGATTCTGCTGTTCGAGTTCGACGTCGACCCGGGTGCGCAGCAGGTTGGCGGCGCGGGCGAGTTTGAGCGACAGGTCGGACTGGCGGGCCTCGGTGGTGGCGCAGGTGCGCATCGCCGGCTTCATCCGGCGGGCGAGGAACGACGACCAGGTCGGCAGACCGCCGACCTTGCGTTCGCCGAGTGTCGCCAACCGGCCGTTCATGATTTCGTCATAGGCGCGGCTGGCTCCGAATCGATACAGGCTGGCAGCCGCACCGGCTTCAACCTCGGCTGCGAGCTCGGTCAGCTCCTGCAACAGCTTATTGTTGTTGGCGAGGTCGCCGCCGCCGCGCATCTCCGCGGTGACTTCGGCGAGGCGCTTCTCGCTGGCGGCGATCGAGGGCGCGAGCCGCTGCGCTTCGGGCAGGCCGAGCAGCGCCAGCGTCCGATAGGTCTCGACTTCGAGCACGCGCTGCACCAGTGCGCCGGCGCGCTCCGCCGACATGCCGCGATCGATCACCAGCACCCGCACGAAGCCGGACGGCCCGGGCTGGAAATCGGTAGCGAACAGCGCCGCGCCGTCCGAGTTCTCGGCGACCGCGAGGCTGGCGCGATCGAACTGCCGCTCCGGCGCGGTGCGCGGCGGATCCTCCGGCATCGCGTGCAGATCGACCGCGACCAGGAGCGGGCCCGGCTGCGGCAGCAGACGCATCGGCGAGGCGATCGACGATGCTTCCGGATGGAACGGCGCTGCGGTCGGATCGGCCGGAATCTCCCAAGTGTAGGTGGTGAACTCGGAGTGCTGCTCCCAGCGCAGCATGGTTGTGCCGAACCGGGCGCGGTGGTGTTTTTCGCCGGGCGGTGGCGGCTGCAGCCCGCGCGACTCGCAGAAGCTGATCATTGCGGCGCGGTCGGCAGCGGCGGCCGGTCCTGAAGTGTCGAACGCGAAGTGCAGCACGCGTGCCGGCAGGTTCAGTGCAGTGAACGGGCGCGCGTGGACCTCGCCGAGAACGATGGCGCGCAGCGGGTGCGGCGAAAGTCGAACGTCTCCGTCGCCAATCAGAACTTCAGCCGTCATCTCGCTTTTGACCTTGCTCAATATTGCGCCTAGTTGACTTGAGTACCATTGCGTGGCGATAGACAGAAGCTGAAAGGTTCCGCGAAAGGCTGTCGCAGGCACCGGAATTGTCCAGGATCAACGACCCCGGTCCCCCGCCGGGCTTCTACGAGACATCGGTGTCATCCGTTTGCAATCTGGCTCGGGCTGGTCATAAGGTTCGGCCGAACTTCGCCGCGGGCCCGTCGCGGTTGTCGAATGGAGCGTGTGGTGAAATTTCCAGTCCGTATTGGTACGCGCAAGAGCGTGATGGCGCTTGCCCAGACTGAGGACATCGCCAAGCAACTGAGCGCGGCTGCGAGTGAGCTCGATCCCCAGATCATCAAGTTCGAAACTGTCGGCGACAGCGATCAGATCAGCAAGCTGCTGCCGCACGGCGGCAAGGGCGGAGCCTTCGTCGCCGAGATCCGCGCCGCGATGCTGCGCGGCGAACTGCATTGCGCGATGCATTCACTCAAGGACATGCCGGCCAACGAAGAGACGCCCGGCCTGATCGTCGCCGCCACGCTGGCGCGCGATCCGGCGTGCGACTCGCTGGTGCTGCGCAAGGGCCTCACTCTCGATGATCTGAAGAAATCCCGCGGCAAGGGCTACACCATCGGCACCAACGCGGTGCGGCGCGCGGCCTATGCCAAGCGCCTGTTCCCGGAAGTCGAGGTGATCCATTTCCGCGGCGCGGCCGACAGCCGGATGCGCAAGCTCGACAATGGCGAGAAGCAGCGGATGCCGGACGGCAGCGAGGTGGGTCCCGCCGACGCGCTGATCATGGCGCGCGCCGGCATCGAGCGCGTCGGCTTCGTCGATCGCATCGCTCACGACTTCACCCCGGAAGAAATGCTGCCCGCAGCCGGTCAGGGAATCGTCGCGGTGGAATGCCCCGTGCACGAGTGGAAGACTCGCCAGTATCTGGCGCTGATCGACAATCATCAGTCGCGGCTGTGCTGCGATGCCGAGCGCGAGGTGCTGTGGGTGCTGAATGGCCATTGCAACTCGCCGATCGCGGCGCACTCGATCATCACTGGCGACGAGATGACGCTGCGCGCCTCGGTGCTCGACCTGGAAGGCGGAATGTTCATCGAGGCGGTGCGCACCGGTCCGGCCAATCGGCCGCGCGAACTCGGTCGCGACGTCGGACTCGAACTGCTCGACAAGGGTGCAGCCGCGGTGATCGAAAAGACCCGGCCGGAGTAATCGTCATGGCCACAGTGTTTCCGTTCTCCGCGATCGTCGGCCAGGACGAGATGAAGCTGGCGCTGCTGATCGCGGCGGTGGATCAGAAGGTCGGCGGCGTGCTGGCGTTCGGCGATCGCGGTGCCGGCAAGTCGACCGCGGTGCGCGCGCTCGCTGCGCTGCTGCCGAAGATGAAGACGGTCGTCGGCTGCCGCTATAATTGCGATCCCGACCAGCCCGAGCGCTACTGCGAAGAGTGCAGGGAGAAGGTCAAGCACGGCAAGGTCAAGACCGCGCAGGTGCCGGTGCCGGTGGTCGATCTGCCGCTCGGCGCCACCGAAGATCGCGTCGTCGGCGCACTCGATCTCGAACGCGCTCTGGCCAAGGGCGAGAAGGCGTTCGAGCCTGGCCTGTTGGCGCGAGCGCATCGCGGCTTCCTCTACATCGACGAAGCCAACCTGCTCGAAGACCATCTGGTCGACCTGTTGCTCGACGTCGCCGCCTCTGGCGAGAACGTGGTCGAGCGCGAAGGGCTCAGCATCCGTCACCCGGCGCGGTTCGTGCTGGTCGGCACCGGCAACCCGGAAGAAGGCGAGCTGCGTCCGCAATTGCTCGACCGCTTCGGCATGTCGGTGGAAGTGAAGACGCCGGACACGCTGCCGGAACGCATCGAAGTGGTGCGACGCCGCGATGCGTTCGAGAACGATCCGGCGGCCTTCGTGGCCGATTGGTCGAAGGAAGAGGCCAAGCTCCGCCGCAAGATTTCGCAGGCAAAGGAACGGCTGCCCGATGTCACCGTGAGCGATGCGGCGCTGGAGCGCGCCGCCAAGCTGTGCATGACGCTCGGCACCGACGGCCTGCGCGGCGAACTCACCTTGATGCGTGCCGCGCGTGCGCTCGCTGCGCTCGAGCACGACAAGACCGTGACCGATGATCACCTGAAGCGGATCGCGCCCTCTGCCTTGCGGCACCGGTTGCGCCGCAATCCGCTCGACGATGCCGGCTCCAGCGTGCGGGTCGACCGCGCGCTCGCCGAAATCTTCGGATGAGCATCGCGCTCGCATGGTCCGATGCGGTGACCGCGGCGCAGTTGTTCGCGGTCGATCCGGTCGGCACCGGCGGTGTGTTGCTGCGCTCGCGTGCCGGCCCGGTGCGCGATCGCTGGCTCGCGATGCTGCGGGCCGCGCTGCCGCCTGAACAACCCTACAAGCATCTGCCGCTGCACATCGGCGACGGCCGCCTGCTCGGCGGGCTCGATCTGTCGGCGACGCTGCTTGCCGGCCGCCCGGTCGCCGAGCGTGGTCTGCTGTCGGAAGCCGATGGCGGCGTGCTGGTGGTGGCGATGGCAGAGCGGCTGCAGTCCTCGACCAATGTGTATCTGACCGCGGCGATGGACGCGCACGAAACCGCAGTGGAGCGCGACGGCCTGTCGCTGCGGATGCCGGCGCGGTTCGGCGTCATCGCGCTCGACGAAGGGCTGGAAGACGAGTTCGCGCCGGCCGGGCTGCGCGACCGGCTCGGCTTCCATCTCGATCTCGATCAGTTCGCCTGGCGCGAGACCGACGATTTCCCGATCTCGCTCGACGACATCCGCGCCGCGCGCGCCCGGCTCGCCGACATCAAGGTCGAGAGCGACCAGATCGAGGCGGTTTGTACGGCGGCTGCCGCGCTCGGCATCATCTCGCTGCGCGCCCCGCTGCTGGCGATTCGCGCCGCCAAGGCGAGCGCGGCGCTGTTCGATCGACCTGCGATCGCGCAGGACGACATCACGCTTGCCGCACGGCTGGTGCTGGCGCCGCGCGCGACCGTGTTCCCGCAGCAGGAGCAGCCGGACCAGGCCGATGAGCCGCCGCCGCCCGAGCCGCCGCCGCCGGAAGACGACAATCAGGACAACAACGATCAAGAGCAGCAGACGCCCGACATCGACAAGGCGCTGGACGAGGTGATCCTCGCCGCCGTCAAGGCCGCGATGCCGCCCGGCGTGCTGGAGGCGATGCGCGCCTCGGCCGGACGGGCGCGGGCCCGCTCGGCCGGCAAAGCCGGCGAGCTGCAGAAGTCGAAGAAGCGCGGCCGTCCCGCCGGCAGCATCCGCGGCGAACTGCGCGACGGCTCCAAGCTCAACGTGATCGAGACGCTGCGCGCCGCGGCACCGTGGCAGCCGCTCCGGCGGCGCCAGGCCGAAGGTCGCAACGGCAGCGCGCCGCGCATTCTGGTCGAGAAGGACGATTTCCGGATCGCGCGCTTCAAGCAGCGCACCGAGACCATCACCATCTTCGTGGTCGACGCCTCCGGTTCGGCGGCACTGCACCGCCTGGCTGAAGCCAAGGGCGCGGTGGAACTGTTACTTGCCGACTGCTACGTCCGCCGCGACCAGGTGGCGATGATCTCGTTCCGCGGCACCATCGCCGAGATCCTGCTGCCGCCGACGCGGTCGCTGGCGCGCGCCAAGCGCAGCCTCGCCGGACTGCCGGGCGGCGGCGGCACCCCGCTGTCGGCCGGGCTCGACTGCGCCTTCATGCTGGCGGATTCGATCAAGCGCAAAGGCCAGACCCCGACCGTGATCGTGCTCACCGACGGCCGCGCCAACATCGCGCGCGACGGCGCGCCGGGACGGCCGCAGGCCGAAGAGGACGCCAAGGCGTCGGCGCGGCAGTTCCGCGTCGCCGGAATCAGTTCGGTGGTGATCGACATGTCGCCGCGTCCGGGGCCGCAGGCGGAAGCCTTCGCCAAGGAAATGGACGCGCGCTATCTGCCGCTGCCGCATGCCGATGCCACCGTGCTGGCGCAGGCAGTGACCGCCGCTACCCGGCAGGACTGAGCGGCGTCCGCTCGGAGCAGTGATCTTAAGCGTCGAGCACGAAGGCGTCGTCGTCTCCGGCGACACGCGGCGTGATCGGAGCAGGAGGCGGCGGCGCCTCGATGGTGGCAAGCCTTTCGACCCGCGCACCGACCGTCGAGTTCCGCTGCGGCGGCCGCGCGATCCGCCATTCCAGTTCGTTGCGGTTCTGCAGCTCGGTGAACTTGACCGCGAAGCCGTCCGGGCGATGCCGCACCACGCGCCCGACGCAGCCGCCGACCGCCAACGGCGTGCCGATCTCGGGCTGCACGTCGGCGGACACCGCGACTCCCGAGATCGACATGTCGATGACGAAGCAGGTGTGCGTACTGCCGTCGGCGAGGATCAGCGTGGAGTGCGGACAGGCCGGAACGATCCGCGCCTGTTCCCGTGCGTCCTTGATTTCCGGGTCCAGCATCTTCCGCTCCAGCCAGCTCAACTGGTTGGAGAGGCGTTCGCGCATCGCGCGAGTCACGGCGAGTTCCAGGAGAAACCCGCCCGGCAGCGTGTCGCTGATGTGCCCTTCAAGCTTGCCGAACTCGCTGAAGTACGACGAGATCTGATCGCCGACGCGGCCGATCACCGGGACGTCGACGATCATCCGGAACGGCGACACCCGGCTGGTGCGGCAGGCGAATTGTCGCAGCTTGCCGTTCTGGTCGTACCAGTTCGCCAGCGAGTAGTTGCCACCGACGGTGACGTTAACGGCGCGCTGCTTGAGAAATCGCTGGACGGACACTGCGGTTCGGCCCCCGGAAGAATACCTGTCGATTAGTAACGCACTCGCCGGCGTGGAGATCTTCAGGATTGCTCATGATCCGCCAATGATTCCAACCTTGGTTATCGAAATCTTGTGGCTGCGGATAAGCTTGTTCGGGAACCTGAAATCCAGGCGTATCGGGCCTTTCCTGGCGCCCGCGAGCTAACAACCCCGGTTCCGGCCAATGCCGACTACCGGCACAACGAGTTCAAAAAAGGGAGCTAAGCTTCCGCACAACCTAACTGTCAGATTGTCTTGGAAGGTTGTGGTGATTGCTTTCTGCAATCGACAAAAGAAAAGAGCCGGTGCGGGCTGCACCGGCTCTTTGATCAGATCGGACCGCAGGAGGCGAAGGTGCCTCAGGCCTTGTAGTCGCGGACGCGCTTGATCATCTGCTCGACGTGAGCGATCGACGCGTCCGGCGTGATGCCGTGGCCGAGATTGAAGATGTGCCGTCCGGCCGAGAAGTTGTTCAGCACGTCGTCGACCGCCTGGTCGAGCGCCGAGCCGCCGGCGATCAGCAGCAGCGGATCGAGGTTGCCCTGAATTGCGACTTTGGTCTGCACCTTCTCGCGCACGAACGCCGGCTCGGCGGTCCAGTCGATGCTGACGGCGTCGACGCCGGTGCGCTCGACGAACGCCGGCAACAGCGCGCCGGCGCCGCGCGGGAAGCCGATGATCTTGGTGCCCGGCTTGACCTTGCGGATGCCCTCGACGATCCGGCGGGTCGGCTCGATGCACCACTTCTCGAATTCGCGCGGCGGCAGGATGCCGGCCCAGGTGTCGAAGATCTGCAGCACGTCGGCGCCGGCTTCGAGCTGCTTGAGCAGATACTGAATCGAGCTCTCGACCAGCACGTCGATGATCTTCGCGAATGCGCCGGGATGCTGGTAGGCCATCAGTCGGGCAGGGTGCTGGTCCGAGGTGCCCTGGCCGGCCACCATGTAGGTCGCGACCGTGAACGGTGAACCGCAGAAGCCGATCAGCGTGGTTTCCGGCGACAGTTCGCCGCGGACGATGCGCAGCGCCTGGAAAACCGGCTCGAGCTTGGACAGGTCGATCGCGCTGCTCAGCGTACCGACCTTGTCGGGCGTATCCAGCGGGTCGAGCCGCGGACCCTCACCGACTTCGAACCGCACCGCGCGGCCGAGCGCATAGGGCACCACCAGAATGTCGGAGAAGATAATGGCGGCATCGAAGCCGAATCGCCGGATCGGCTGCAGCGTCACCTCGGCGGCCAGCTCCGCATTGAAGCACAGATCGAGGAAACTACCGGCCTGCGCCCGCGTTGCGCGGTATTCCGGCAGGTAACGTCCGGCCTGCCGCATCATCCACATCGGAGGAGAGGCCTGCCGGTTGCCGGAAAGCACTTCCATGAACGGTTTGGTCACCAGATTCTGTGTCAAGAGAGCTACCCACTGTTGTACGACAAGTCTTCTTGACGGTCTGATACACTGCGCGCACCGTCTTGACCACGCCGACCTGCGGCGGAGATGCCGCGAATAGGAATTTCGAGATGAATGCAACCGCACCCACCCCCGCATCGTCCGAGACGCTCAGCGGAAATCCGGCGCTGCCGGCGCCGGTCCCGGGCGAACGTCACGACATCGACAGCTTCGGCGGCCGGCTGACCTATTGGTCCTCAGCGCCGGCGGAGCCGACGTCGGAGCCGCCGCTGCTGCTGATCCACAGCGTCAATGCCGCAGGCTCTGCTTACGAAGTCCGGCCGATCTTCGAGCACTATGCGCGAAGCCGCCCGGTTTATGCGATCGAATTGCCGGGCTTTGGTCATTCGTCGCGCGCAAAGCGTCAATACACCATTCGGATGATGACGGATGCGGTGCATTCCGTAGTCGCCGAGATTCAGAAGGTGCACCCCGACAAATCGATCGATGCACTGGCGCTGTCGCTCGGCAGCGAATTCCTGGCGCGTGCAGCGAGCGAAACGCCGCAGCCGTTCCGTAGCCTGGCGCTGGTCGCCCCGACCGGATTCGACAAGAAGAACCAGCGTTGGACCCAGGGATCGCGCGCGATTCCGTGGCTGCACGCGTTCTTCGAGAACCCGGTATGGAGCGAGGGCATCTTCAAGCTGCTGACGATGAAGCCGGTGATCGCCTGGTTCCTGAAGAAGGCCTTCGGCGCGCCGAACATCGATCAGGGTATGCTCGACTACGACTATCTGACGACGCATCAGCCGGGCGCCCAGCACGCGCCGTATTACTTCGTCGCCGGCTATCTGTTCAGTCAGGACATCCTGCGGATCTATCAGGATCTGCCGATGCCGGTGTGGTTCAGCCACGGCGTCCGCGGCGATTTCGTCGACTACACCTTGAAGACCACGGTGGAGGGCCGGCCGAACTGGACCGTCACGGTGTTTCAGACCGGCGCGATGCCGCATTTCGAGGTGCCGGGCGAGTTCATGCGGGCCTATGACGAGTTTCTCGGTCGGGTCACGGGGACGGGTAGGGCGACGCTGTAGTGGCGGCGACGATGTCACTGCCTCTCCTCACAACGGGCCTCATCCTGAGGAGCGGCCCGCAGGGCCGCGTCTCGAAGGATGGCGTCCTGCATCCTCATGGTTCGAGACGCCCGCAGAGCGGGCTCCTCACCATGAGGGGCCTGTAGTCGAGGCGTGCCGTGAGCGATCTCGTCTGGAGTCGGGACGGCCTGGATTGGCCCCATCGCGAGGCCAGCCGCTTCGTCGAGGCCGGCGGCTTCCGCTGGCATGTGCAACGCATGGGATCGCCGACCGCGCCGGCGATCCTGCTGATCCACGGCACTGGCGCAGCTTCGCACTCCTGGCGGGGTCTGGCGCCGCTGCTGGCACAGCACTATCAGGTGGTCGCGCCCGACCTACCCGGGCACGGCTTCACCCAGTCGCCGCGTGGCCATCGGATGTCGCTGCCCGGGATGGCGACCGACCTCGCCGCGCTGCTGCGCGTGCTGCAGGTCTCCCCCTGTTTGGTGGTCGGTCACTCGGCGGGCGCAGCGATTCTGGCGCGGATGTGCCTCGACGGCGCGATCGATCCGAAAATCCTGTTCAGCCTCAACGGCGCGTTTCTGCCCTATGGAGGGCCGGCGGCGAGTTTCTTCTCGCCACTCGCCAAGATGCTGGTGATGAATCCGTTCGTGCCGAGTCTGTTCGCCTGGCAGGCCGGACGCCGCGGCTCGGTCGAGCGGTTGATCGGCAACACCGGCTCGACCATCGATCCGGCCGGCATGAAGCTTTACGGCAAGCTGGTGTCCAGCCCGCATCATGTCGCCGCAGCGCTGCGGATGATGGCGAACTGGGAGCTTGAACCGCTGTTGAAAGCATTGCCCAATCTGAAGCCGCTCTTGGTGCTGGTGGCGGCCGAGGGGGACCGTGCGATCCCACCGTCGGTGGCGGTCAAGGTACGGGAAATCCTGCCGAAAGCGGTGATCGAACGGATTCCGGCGCTCGGCCATCTGGCGCACGAGGAGCGGCCGGCCCTGATCGCCGACCTGATCGAACGCTATGCGGAAAAACTTCCGAATATCGAATAGATCAAAGACGGCTTGTCAGGACCCGCTTACAGATTGCCGCTAGCCCTCTGTCAATTTTTTGTTACAGTGGTACCCATGCTTGATCCTGGCCCCAATCCTGCTCCTCGTCCTCCCCGCGATCATGCGCCGCATGCGGTGGTGATCGGCTCCGGCTTCGGCGGTTTGGCCGCGGCGGTCCGTCTGGGCGCTAAAGGGTATCGGGTCACCGTGCTGGAGAAGCTCGATAAGCCCGGTGGCCGCGCCTACGTCCACAAGCAGGACGGCTTCTCGTTCGACGCCGGGCCGACCATCGTCACCGCGCCGTATCTGTTCGAAGAGCTGTGGAAGTTGTGCGGCAAGCGGATGTCGGATGACATCACCTTGAAGCCGATGTCGCCGTTCTATCGCATCCGCTTCGACGACGGCACGCACTTCGACTATTCCGACGATCGCGATGCGGTGCTCGACCAGATCGCGAAATTCTGTCCCGACGACGTGCCGGCCTACGACCGCTTCATGGCGGCCTCGCACGAGATCTTCAAAGTCGGCTTCGAGCAGCTCGGCGATCAGCCGTTCAGCCGCTTCACCGACATGCTGAAGATCGCGCCGGCGATGATCAAGCTGGAGAGCTATCGCAGCGTTTACGGCCTCGTCGCCAAGCACTTCAAGGATCCGAAGCTGCGGCAGGTGTTCAGCTTCCATCCGCTCTTGATCGGCGGCAATCCGTTCATGTCGAGTTCGGTGTACTGCCTGATCACTTACCTCGAAAAGCAGTGGGGCGTGCATTCGGCGATGGGCGGCACCGGCGCGCTCGTCACCGGTCTGGTGAAGCTGATCGAAGGGCAGGGCAGCGAGATACGCTATCACCAGGACGTCCGTCAGATCGTGGTCGAGAACGGCGTCGCGACTGGCGTCAAGCTCGCCGACGGTGAGGTGATCAAGGCCGACATCGTGGTGTCGAACGCCGATTCCGCCTCGACCTATCGCTATCTGCTGGCGCCGGAGACTCGCAAGCGCTGGACCGACGCCAAGATCGAGAAGTCGCGCTACTCGATGAGTCTGTTCGTCTGGTACTTCGGCACCAAGCGCCGCTACGACGACGTCAAGCACCACACCATTCTGCTCGGGCCGCGCTACAGGGAGCTGATCAGCGACATCTTCAGCCGCAAGGTGGTCGCCGAGGATTTCAGCCTGTATCTCCATCGCCCGACCGCGACCGATCCGTCGCTCGCGCCTCCCGGCTGTGACACCTTCTACGTGCTGTCGCCGGTGCCGAACCTGCTCGGCGACGTCGATTGGCACAGCAAGGCGGAGCCCTATCGGGCTGCGATCGCCAAGATGCTCGGCGCCACCATTCTGCCCGATCTGGAAAACCAGATTGCGACCTCCAAGATCACCACGCCGCTGGATTTCCAGGACCGGCTGTCGTCGTTCCGCGGCGCGGCGTTCGGTCTGGAGCCGGTGCTGTGGCAGAGCGCCTGGTTCAGGCCGCACAATCAGAGCGAAGACGTCAAGCGGCTTTATCTCGTCGGCGCCGGAACGCATCCCGGTGCCGGCCTGCCCGGGGTATTGTCCTCGGCGCGGGTCATCGATGCGCTGGTCCCTCCGGCCGACAGTCTGGTGACATCATGAGTCTGCAATCCGATATGTTGGCCCAATCCGACATGCTGGCCTGCCGCGAGATGATCAAGGAAGGCTCGCACACCTTCCACGCGGCGTCCCTCGTGCTGCCGCGGCGGATCAGCGATCCGGCGATCGCGCTGTATGCGTTCTGCCGCGTCGCTGACGACGCCGTCGATCTCGGTCTCGATCGCGCCGCCGCGGTCGAAGTGCTGAAGGACCGGCTCGACCGCGCCTGCCGCGGCGTGCCGCGTGCCTATCCGTCCGACCGCGCCTTCGCCGATGTGGTGGCGCGGTTTTCGATTCCGCCGGCGATTCCCGAGGCGCTGATCGAGGGGCTGGAGTGGGACGCGCAGGGCCGCCGGTTCGAGACGCTGTCGGAGTTGTACTCGTACTGCGCCCGCGTCGCCGGCACCGTCGGCGTAATGATGACGCTGGTCATGGGGCAGCGCAAACCCGACATCGTGGCCCGCGCCTGCGATCTCGGCTGCGCGATGCAGCTCACCAATATCGCTCGCGACATCGGCGAGGACGCGCGCAACGGCCGCATCTACATGCCGCTGTCGTGGATGCGCGAAGCTGGACTTGATCCCGCCAAATGGCTCGCCGATCCGAAGTTCACGCCGGAGATCGCCAGCATCGTCAAGCGACTGATCGACACCGCAGACGCGCTGTACGATCGTGCCACGCTCGGCATCGCCAATCTGCCGCGCTCCTGCCGTCCCGGCATCTTCGCGGCGCGCGCGCTGTATGCCGAGATCGGCCGCGAGGTCGAACGCTCCGGTCTCGACTCGGTGTCGAGCCGCGCGGTGGTTTCCACCGGCCGCAAGCTCGCGGTGTTGGCGCGGCTGCTGGCGTTCCAGGAAACCGAATGGGCGCCGGCGAAGTATCTGCCGGCCAAGTTCGGCGACATGGAAGAGACCAAGTTTCTGGTCGACGCGGTGATCGCGCATCCGGTGCGCGAACTGCCGCCGCGCCAGAAGGTCAAGCCGCTTGAGCAGAAGGTCGCCTGGCTGGTCGACCTGTTCACCCGCCTCGAACGCCGCGACCAGATGCTGCAGCGCAGCCGGGTGTAGTTAGCAGATCTCCGTCTCAATTTCGTCATGGCCGGGCCTGTCCCGGCCATCCGCGAACGGCGGTTGCGCCGACATTTGTAGCGCATGGTTCGAGACGGCGCTGCGCGCCTCCTCACCATGAGGACATCGCGCGTAGCGACACTCCACGAATCTCGATTGGGCCATCCTCTCGCTTCGACCTCATCCTGAGGAGGCCGCGTAGCGGCCGTCTCGAAGGATGAGCCGCGCGCTCCCCGAGCGGGCTGCTCCGTTCAAACGCCACTGAGTTGCAAAAACTCTCGTAGCCGCCACATTGGCGTGATACCGATGCGGACCTTGCGCAACGGATCACGGCCATGACCATCGACACCGACCTCGACCGCTCGCCCGCTGCTTCCAACGATAATCCCGTCGAGGCCCGCCGGGCCCAGGCGCGGGCCTGGTTCGAGGGGCTGCGCGATCGGATCTGCGCCGAGATCGAAACGCTTGAGCGCGAGGCGCCGGCGGAGCTGTTTCCCGGCGAGCCGGCCACCTTCACCTACAAGCCGTGGCAGCGGAAGACCGGCGCCGGCGGCGGGGTCGGTGGCTTTCTGTCGAACGGGCGGCTGTTCGAGAAGATCGGCATTCACACCTCGTCGGCCAACGGCAGGCTGACTCCGGAGATGGCCAAGAATCTGCCCGGAGACGGCGCCAGCCTCGACTACGTCTCCACCAGCATCAGCCTGATCATGCATCCGCGCAGTCCGCGGGTGCCGACCGTGCACATGAACACGCGATTTCTGTCGACGTCGAAAGGCTGGTTCGGCGGCGGCGCCGATCTGACGCCGATGCTGCCGGAGCAGCGCAGTCAGGACGCGGAGGACGCGGTGATCTTCCACGCCGCCATGAAGGCCGCCTGCGACGCCCACGATCCGAACTACTACGCCAAGTTCAAGCCCTGGGCCGATACGTATTTCTTTCTTCCGCATCGCGGCACGGCCCGCGGCGTCGGCGGCATCTTCTACGATCACCTCGACAGCGGCGATTTCGACCGCGACTTCGCCTTCACCCGCGACGTCGGTTCGGCGCTGCTGGATATCTATCCGAAGATCGTCCGCAGGCGCATGGTCGAGCCGTGGACCGAGGCGGAGCGCGCTCAGCAGCTCGCCTGCCGCGGCCTCTACGTCGAGTTCAATTTGCTGTACGATAAGGGCACGATGTTCGGCCTGCAGACCGGCGGCAACACCGAAACCATCATGAGCTCGATGCCGCCGCTGGTGAGCTGGAGCTGATCAGGCCCTCGGGTGCGCTGGAATTGATCAAGCCCGAACTGGCTGCGGCAGCGGGAGGCGCGTGATGGAGAACTATTACGGACTGATCGAGCTGATCGCGGTGTTCGCCTGCCTGATCGTCGGCTGGCTGGTGCTGGAGCGCCAAGGCAAACGCCTCGACCGCGCCCGCGCCGAGCGCGACAAGGATCGCCCGCAATGAACAGCGATAGCGCCTTCAACTACTTCGAAATCCTGATGCTCGGCATGTTCGCCGCCGGCTGGGGCGTGCTCGAATGGCAGGGGCGCAGGCTGGATCGGAAGCGCGAGGCGGAGAGGGGGAAGGGGGCTAGACTTCACGAGGGGCACTGAATCCGTCATGGCCGGGCTCCGTCCCGGCCATCCACGAACAGCCTCACAACGAGTCGTAAAGATCGTCCCAATGCGGATTCGTCGCCAAGATCAGGCGCACTTTCCAAGTCCTGCTCCAGTGCTTGATGTTGTGCTCGCGCTGAATCGCAGTCCGGATGTCATCATAAATTTCGAAGTACACCAGCCGCTTCAAGCCGTAGCGCTTCGTGAAGCCCGCAACGGCGCCGGTGCGGTGTTCATGGACCCGACGCACGAGGTCGCTCGTCACCCCGATATACAGGATGCCGTTGGGCCGGTTGGTCAAAAAGTACACGTAACCGCATCCCATGCGGTGAGTATGTCGTTCGTGGATGGCCGGGACAAGCCCGGCCATGACGGTGTTGGAATGCTGCGTCTATTCTGGTCTGGCCATCACGGCCGGACTCGTTCCGGCCATCGAAAACGCACGCCGCCCGCTATCTCCGCCGTGGCATCCGGAACGGCAGCATGGCTTGCACCACCGGCATGCGGAAGCGGTCGAGCGACAGGCTTTCGTGCATCAGCGTCACCTTCTCGCCGAGCAGTGTCGTTTCCACCATCGAGCGGGCGTAGAACGGCGTGTCTTCGAGCGTGCGGACCAGCTTGGCGCCGGTCTCGCTGCGGGCGCTGCGGTCGACCTTCCAGCCGGAGCGCGGCAGCGGCAATAGCTGCGGCGGGGTGAATTCCTGCTTGTTGCCGTCGGCGTCGAAGGTGACGGCGAGGTCGACCCGGCTGCCGTCGCGGCGTTCGGCTTCGTACAGGATCACAGTCTTGTCGCGCATCGCGCCGCGCGCCCATTCCCAATGCCGGAAGCCGGTCTCGATCGGTTCGTCGCCTGCATTGCTGTCGAGATAGCCTTCGCCCTGCCACGACAGGTTGGGTCGCCGCAGATCGACCTCGACCCGCGCGCGCGGCGCGATCGGCCACCAGCGATGATTGCCCTGCAGGTTGAGGACGAAGAAATCCTTGGTGATCGCGGCCGGCGTCACCCGGACGCGGCCTTCGATTCGGCCGGGCACCGGCGCGCCGGTTTCGCGGATGTTGATGGTCAGCGTCTTGCCGTCCCAGCCGAGATCGCTGGGGCCGATCAGGAAGGCATTGACGTTGCGCGCCACGCGGCCGCGGCCGCGCTCGGTCATGCTCCAGCGCTTGCCGGCCTGGTGATACAGCGCGACGTTGATGGCGCAATGGTCGAGCGGGTCGGCGGGCCCGCGGCGCCGCGCGAACGCGTAGTACGGCGAAAACACGCTGCCGATGAAGGCGATGATGGTCAGCCCTTCGCGGCCGTCGTCGCTGATCGCGTCGATGTACCACCAGGCATAGCCGTTGCGCGGGATATCGACATTGAATCCGGCGCGGCGTTCGTCGGTCTCGTTAGGCCAGGCAATCATTCTCTCACGTCGTCTTGGAGGCTGCCGGGCGAAGGGCAGGCTTCGGCCCGGAGGGGTTGGAGTCGAGGTCGGCGAACAAGCTCGCCGCCGCGGCGCGACCCGACAGGGCGGCCATCGGCACACCGGGACCGGGGTGGGTGCTGCCGCCCGCCAGATACAGGCCGGGGATCTTTGTACCCGCTCCGGGACGTTCGAACGAGGCGCTCCAGCCGTGCGAAGCGCGACCATACAGCGCGCCGCCGGTCGCCGGGAACAGCCGGTTGAAATCCGCCGGCGTGGTCACCTGCGTCTTGCTCGGATCAGAATCGACCCGCAGGCCGCAACGCTGCAACACGCCGAACGCGCGCTCGGCGGCCCGCGTGACATCGCCTCGATCGAAGGTCTTCCGATCGCCGACCGGCGGCGCGTTGATCAACACCAGCAATTCCTCTTCTCCGCCGGCGCCGAGACGGGCCTCGTTGTCGATGCGATCCTGCGCGCAGACATACACGGTCGGCTCGCTCGGAACCTCGCCGCGGCCGAAGATCTCTGTGAACTCTCGTGGATAATCCCGCGAGAAGAACACCGAATGCCGGCTCAGCGGGAAGCCCTCGGTTTTCGCCACCATGCTCCAGGTGATTGCCGACAGCGAGCGCAATCGAGGGGCCAGCGGCGACGCGGCGGCGCGTACTGCCTCGCCGAACAACCCGGCCGGCAAGGCGCCGACGTCCGCATTGACGATCACCGAATGCGCCTCGATTCGCTCGCCGTTCTCCAGGATCACGCCGGCGGCACGTCCGCCGGACACCATCACCTCGCGCACGCTCTGCTGATAGCGAATCGTTGCGCCGAACCTGACGGCGCAATCGGCCAGCGCCCGCGCTAGCGCGTGCATGCCGCCTTCGATGATCCAGACGCCCTCGTGTTCGACGTGGGCGACCAGCATCAGCGTCGCGGGCGCGTCGAACGGTGACGATCCGCAATAAGTCGCATAGCGGCCGAACAGTTGCCGCATCCGCGGATCGTGGAAATAATCGCCGAGCGCTTTCCACATCGTGGTGAAGGGGCGGATCTTGCGCAGTTCGATCAGACCGCCGATGCCCCCGGCGGTCGCCAGCTTCGGCAGGCTCGGCGCGGTGGCGCGCAGGAACGGCTTCTCCAAAATCTCGTAGATGCGCCGGCTGTCGGCGCAGAACTGGCGATAGCGCCTGGCTTCGGCTGCGCCGGCGAACGCGCCGATCGCGTCGGCCGAGCGTGCCTCGTCGGCGAACAGGTCGAGATGCGTGGTGTCGTCCCAGGCGTGGCGGGCGAGCACCGACAAAGGTCGTAGGCGGACATGGTCGGTGAAATTCAGGCCGATGCCCGCGAACAGTTCCTCGAACACCCAGCGCATCGTGAATACGGTCGGGCCGCTGTCGATCCGCGCCGGCCCAATTGCGACTTCGCGCAGTTTGCCGCCGGGGCCTGCGGCGCGTTCCAGCACCGTGACGTCGAGACCGCGAGCGGCCAATGCGAGCGCAGACGTCAGTCCCGCGACGCCTGCGCCGATCACTACGACGCGATTCTTCGCGGCCTGATCCCGCATTCGATTTCTCGCTCCGGCTTAGCTGTCTTTGAGCCATATCATTGACAGGTGTCCATAATAACTTACAGTTTCGCGTGACAAGTTAAATTGACACTTGTGCCCGGCGCGGGAGTGTAGCCATGGATGTCACCAATCGGATCGAGCGTGCGCTGACTGAGGCGCTCAATCAGGCCGATATGGCCGGTTGTCCGCCGCGGCTGGCGGCGGCGATGCGTGGCGCGGTGTTCCCGCGCGGGGCGCGCGTTCGTCCGCGGCTTTGCCACAGCGTGGCGCTTGCCTGCGGCGAAGACAATCCGGGAATTACCGAAGCCGCCGGTGCCGCGCTCGAGCTGATGCATTGCGCCTCGCTGATCCACGACGATCTGCCGTGCTTCGACGGTGCCGATCTGCGCCGCGGCCGGCCCTCGGTGCACAAAGCGTTCGGCGAGCCGCTCGCCGTGCTCGCCGGTGACGCTATGATCGTGCTGGCGTTCCAGACCATCGCCCGGGTCGACGGCCCGGCGGACCGGCTGTTGAAGCTGACCCAGATCATCGGCAGTGCGGTCGGCGTGCCGTTCGGTATCGTCGCCGGCCAGGCCTGGGAATGCGAGTCCGAGATCAACCTCGCGCATTATCACCGCTCCAAGACTGGTGCGCTGTTCGTTGCCGCGACTGCGATGGGCGCGGCTTCGGCCGGTTCCGATCCGGAGCCGTGGCGGATGGTTGGCGAGAAGATCGGCGAGGCCTATCAGGTCGCCGACGATCTGCGTGACGCCGCCGCCGATGTCGAGGAGATCGGCAAGCCGGTCGGCCAGGACATCGCCCACGATCGCCCCAGCGCGGTGCGCGAGATGGGCATCGATGGCGCGATTTACCACCTGAAGTCGCTGGTGCGCGGCGCCGTCGAGGCGATGCCGGAATGTACCAATGGCAACGAGCTGCGGTCGCTGATCATGTCGGAAGCGACGCGTCTGGTGCCGGCGAAGCTCGCCGCCACAGCGGCCTGATGCGGCCGCCGGCTTGGCCTTCGCGGCCGGCCGGTGGTAGCAGATCCAGATGGTCTCCCTGAGCCTGCGTGACCGGCTGCTCGGCTGGCGCGATTCGATCCTGTCGAATCCGCGTTTTCAGCGCTTTGCCGCGGTGTTTCCGTTGATGCGTCCGGTCGCCCGCCGGCGTGCCGTGGCGATGTTCGATCTGGTCGCCGGCTTCGTCTATTCGCAGATTCTGCTGGCCTGCGTTCAGCTCCGGCTGCTCGACATCGTCGCCGATCGTCCCGCCACCGCCGAAGGACTGGCCGTGCGTCTGTCGCTGCCGGTCGAGTCGATGCGCATGCTGCTCGATGGGGCGGTCGCGCTCCAGTTGCTGCAGCCCCGTAACGGCAACCGCTACGGCCTCGGTCAGCTCGGCGCCGAGCTGCGCGGCAATCCCGGCGTGCTCGCGCTGGTCGAACATCATGCCATGCTGTATCGCGATCTGTCTGATCCGGTGGCAATGCTGCGCGCGCCGCGGGGCGGGGGCGAGCTGGCGGCGTATTGGGCGTATGTGCGGGGCGAGCGCCCGTGCGAGCTGCCGTCCGATGCGATTGCGTCCTACACCGAGCTGATGGCCGCCTCGCAGCCGATGATCACCCGCGAGGTTCTCCACGTTTACACGTTCCGGGATCACCGCTGCCTGCTCGACGTCGGCGGCGGCGACGGCTCGTTCCTGTCGGCGGTCGCCGCCCAGGCACCTCAGCTTCGCTGTATCCTGTTCGACCTGCCGGCGGTGGCCGAGAAGGCGGCCGCCCGGTTCGAGGCGAACGGGCTGAAAGACCGGGCGACTGCAGTCGGCGGCAGTTTCAGAACCGACCCGCTGCCCGAAGGCGCCGACATCATCTCTCTTATCCGGGTGATCCACGACCACGACGACGAGGTCGTCGAGGCGCTGCTGCGCGCCGCCCACAAGGCCTTGCCCGACAATGGAAAACTGCTGATCGCCGAGCCGATCGCCGGCACCCCCGGCACCGCGGCGATCTCCGACGCCTATTTCGCCTTCTATCTTTACGCCATGGGCTCCGGGAAAGCCCGGAGCTTCCCTCGGCTACGGGCGATGTTGGAGAATGCGGGCTTCTCCCAGGTCATGTTGCACCCGGTTCCGATGCCGCTGGTTGCCTCCGTAATTACCGCATCCAAACGGTAGTTGTGTTAATCTGGCTTGACACTGTGGTCCGTCAGTTTAGCATGACACTCGGCGGCAGAGCTCTGCCGTTCGGAATTTGGAGTAAGCGATGGACACCATCGCGGTCGTACTCAAGCAGCCACAACAGGTCAAACTCAGTCGCTTGAGCCTCACGGCGCCGACTGACGACGACATCGTTGTCGATGTTGCCTGGAGTGGCGTCAGCACCGGTACGGAGCGGCTGTTGTGGTCGGGCCGGATGCCGCAATTCCCCGGAATGGGTTACCCGCTGGTCCCCGGCTACGAGTCGGTCGGCGAGGTCGTCGAGGCCGGATCGGCCACCGACCTGAAGCCGGGCCAGATGGTGTTCGTGCCCGGTGCGAAGTGCTTCGGCGAAGTGCGCGGCCTGTTCGGCGCCTCGGCGTCGCGGCTGGTGGTGCCCGCCAAGCGCGTGGTGCCATTGGATTCGAAGCTCGGCGAGCGCGGCATTCTGATCGCGCTGGCGGCGACGGCCTATCATGCGATTGCGGCCCGCGGCGCGACGCCACCCGACTGCATCGTCGGCCACGGCGTGCTTGGTCGCCTGTTGGCGCGGATCTCGATCGCGCTCGGCAATCCGCCGCCGGTGGTGTGGGAGAAGAACCCGATTCGCAGCGGCGGCGCCGAAGGCTATGCGGTGATCGACCCCGCCGCCGACGAGCGTCGCGACTATCGCAGCATCTACGACGTCAGCGGCGATCCGAAATTGCTCGACACTTTGATCTCGCGCATCGCGGCCACCGGCGAGATCGTGCTCGCTGGGTTCTACAGCGAGCCGCTGTCGTTCTCGTTCCCGCCCGCTTTCATGCGTGAAGCACGCATTCGGGTTGCGGCGGAATGGCAGCCGCCGGACATCGGCGCCACCAAGGCGTTGATCGAAAGCGGCAAGCTCTCGCTCGACGGACTGATCACACACCACCAGGAGGCGGCGTCGGCCCCCGACGCCTATCGGATCGCTTTCGAAGACCCTGCTTGCCTCAAAATGGTTCTGAATTGGAGACCGAGCTGATGAACGTCGTTCCGCAGATCAGCCTGCAAGACGCACAACTCCGGGCCGAGGCGTCGGTTGAACCCGATGCCCCGGTGACGACTCCCGTCACCAAGGAAACCCAGATCATTGCGATCTACGGCAAAGGCGGAATCGGCAAGAGCTTCACGCTCGCCAACCTGTCCTACATGATGGCGCAGCAGGGCAAGAAAGTGCTGCTGATCGGCTGCGATCCGAAGAGCGACACCACGTCGCTGCTGTTCGGCGGCAAAGCCACGCCGACCATCATCGAGACGTCGTCGAAGAAGAAGCTCGCCGGCGAGGAGGTCACCATCAGCGACGTCTGCTTCAAGCGCGACGGCGTGTTCGCGATGGAGCTCGGCGGTCCGGAAGTCGGCCGCGGCTGCGGCGGTCGCGGCATCATTCACGGCTTCGAAACGCTGGAGAAGCTCGGCTTCCACGAATGGGGCTTCGACTACGTGCTGCTCGACTTCCTCGGCGACGTGGTGTGCGGCGGTTTCGGCCTGCCGATCGCCCGCGACATGTGCCAGAAGGTGATCATCGTCGGCTCCAACGATCTGCAGTCGCTGTACGTCGCCAATAACGTCTGCTCGGCGGTCGAGTATTTCCGCAAGCTCGGCGGCAATGTCGGCGTCGCCGGCATGGTGATCAACAAGGACGACGGCACCGGCGAGGCTCAAGCCTTCGCAGCGGCGGCCGGGATTCCGGTGCTGTCGGCAATTCCCGCCGACGAAGGCATCCGTCGCAAGAGCGCCAACTACGAGATCGTCGCGCTGCCGGACGGGCAGTGGGGTCCGCTGTTCGCGACGCTCGCCGACAACGTCGCCACCGCGCCGCCGGTCCGGCCGAAGCCGCTGTCTCAGGACGGGCTGCTCGGCCTGTTCTCCAGCGACGTCACCGGGCGCGACGTCGTACTCGAGCCGGCCACGATGGAAGACATGTGCGGCGCTGCGGTGCTGAACAAGCCGTCGCTCGAAGTGATCTACGACGAGGTCTGAGATCGGGTGATCGGGAGTTCGTCATGAGTGTCATGTCTCGTTATTCCGGCCGCATCGCCGGATCGATCGGCGACGATGCGGCGGATTTTTCCGTCGACACCGATGCGCCCGCGATCAACGAAGCCGCGACCAAAGCCGACGGCCTCGGCTGCCACGCCGGTGCTGCACAAATGAAAGCGGCGGCTGAAGCCGCCGGCAAGAGCGACGTGCTCGAGCGCTACGCCGCCGACTATCCGAAGGGACCGCACGACCAGCCGCAGAGCATGTGCCCGGCGTTCGGTTCGCTTCGCGTCGGTCTTCGGATGCGCCGCACCGCGACGGTGCTGTCCGGCTCGGCCTGCTGCGTCTACGGCCTGACCTTCGTGTCGCATTTCTACGGCGCCCGCCGCACCGTCGGCTACGTGCCGTTCAGTTCGGAAACGCTGGTCACCGGCAAGCTGTTCGAAGACATTCGCGAGGCTGTCTACAAGCTGGCCGATCCGGCGCAGTACGACACCATCATCATCACCAATCTCTGCGTGCCGACCGCCTCGGGCGTGCCGCTCGATCTGCTGCCGAAGGAAATCAACGGCGTTCGCATCATCGGCATCGACGTGCCGGGCTTCGGCGTGCCGACTCACGCCGAGGCCAAGGACGTACTGTCCGGCGCGATGCTCGAATACGCCCGCAAGGAAGCCGAGCAGGGCCCGGTGCAGGCGCCGCGCGGCGGCCGCAGCGAGCGTCCGACCGTGACGCTGCTGGGCGAGATGTTCCCGGCCGATCCGGTTGGTATCAACCTGATGCTCGACCCGCTCGGCCTCGCCGTCGGTCCGGTGGTGCCGACCCGCGAGTGGCGCGAGCTCTATGCGGCGCTCGACTGCCAGGTGGTCGCGGCGATTCACCCGTTCTACAAATCGTGTATCCGCCAGTTCGAGCTCGCCGGCCGCAAGGTCGTGGGCTCGGCGCCGGTCGGGCACGACGGCACCGAAGCGTGGCTCGAAGCGATCGGCACCGCTTGCAATGTCGAGCGCTCGAAGATCGACGCCGCCAAGAACCGCTTCCTGCCGGCCATCAAGGCGGCGCTCGCCGCCAAGCCGATCAACGCGCGTATCACCGTGTCCGGCTACGAAGGCTCGGAGCTGCTGGTGGCGCGGCTGCTGATCGAGAGCGGCGCGAACGTACCGTATGTCGGCACCGCGGTGCCGCGCACGCCGTGGTCGGACCCGGATCGCGAATGGCTGGAAGCCAAGGGCGTGCGGGTGCAATTCCGTGCCTCGCTCGAGCAGGACTACGCCGCGGTCGACGAGTTCATGCCGGATCTGGCGATCGGCACCACGCCGGTGGTGCAGAAGGCGAAGACGATGTCGATCCCGGCCTTGTACTTCACCAACCTGATCTCGGCGCGGCCGCTGTTCGGTCCTGCCGGCGCCGGTTCGCTGGCGCAAGTGATCAATGCCGCGCTCGGCAACAAGGCGCGATTCGACGAGATGAAGGAGTTCTTCGGCGACGTCGGGCAGGGCTATGCCGCCGGCGTCTGGGAAGACACGCCGAAGGACGTTCCGGCCTATCGCGAGAAGTACAAGAAGCAGATCGAAGCCGCAGCCAAGAAGCGCAAGGCGGAGGAGATGATCTGATGCTCGTCCTCGATCACGATCGCGCCGGCGGCTATTGGGGCGCCGTGTACGCCTTCACCGCGGTGAAGGGTCTGCAGGTGATCATCGACGGTCCGGTCGGTTGCGAAAACCTGCCGGTGACCTCGGTGCTGCACTACACCGACGCGCTGCCGCCGCACGAATTGCCGATCGTCGTCACCGGCCTCGGCGAAGAAGAGCTCGGCAAGCTCGGCACCGAAGGCGCGATGCACCGCGCCCACAAGGCGCTCGATCCCTATCTGCCGGCCGTCGTCGTCACCGGCTCGATCGCCGAAATGATCGGCGGCGGCGTCACGCCCGAAGGCACCGGCATCAAGCGCTTTCTGCCGCGCACCATCGACGAGGATCAGTGGCAGAGCGCCGACCGCGCGATTTCGTGGCTGTGGAAAGAATACGGCCCGAAGAAAATTCCGGAGCGGAAGCGCAAGGACGGCGAGAAGCCGCGGGTCAACATCATCGGACCGATCTACGGCACCTTCAACATGCCGTCCGATCTCGCCGAGATCCGCCGCCTGATCGAAGGCATCGGCGCCGAAGTCAACATGGTGTTCCCGCTTGGCACGCACCTGTCTGATATTCCCAAGCTGGTGAATGCCGACGTCAACGTCTGCATGTATCGCGAGTTCGGCCGGTTGCTGTGCGAATCGCTGGAGCGGCCTTACCTGCAGGCGCCGATCGGGCTGCATTCGACCACGCGTTTCCTGCGCAAGCTTGGTGAGCTCACCGGCCTCGATCCCGAGCCGTTCATCGAGCGCGAAAAGAACACCACCATCAAGCCGCTGTGGGATCTGTGGCGGTCGGTGACCCAGGACTTCTTCGGCACCGCCAGCTTCGCCATCGTCGCGACCGATACCTATGCCCGTGGCGTGCGGCATTTCCTCGAAGACGAGATGGGGCTGCCGTGCACCTTCGCGATCTCGCGCTGTGTCGGCAAGAAGACCGACAACGAAGCGGTGCGTGCAGCGATTCGTCAGACCCCGCCGCTGATCATGTTCGGCAGCTACAACGAAAGAATGTATTTGGCCGAGACCGGTGGTCGCGCCGTGTACATTCCGGCGTCATTCCCGGGTGCTGTGATCCGCCGTCACACCGGCACGCCGTTCATGGGCTACTCCGGTGCCACTTACCTGGTGCAGGAAGTCTGCAACGCGCTGTTCGACGCGCTCTTCAACATCCTGCCGCTCGGCAGCGATCTCGACCGGGTCGATCCGACGCCGGCACGCCGGCACGAAGAATTGCTGTGGAGCGACGAGGCCAAGGCGCTGCTCGACGAAGTGCTCGAAGCTCATCCGGTTCTGGTACGGATCTCTGCGGCAAAACGTCTTCGCGACGCCGCCGAAAACAGCGCACGCCGCGCCGGACAGGAAAAAGTCACTACCGAATTCGTGTCTCGGGCGCGCGCGGCGCTGCTCGACGGCCAAACGATGTAACGATGATTTGAGCTAGAACAATGCGCTTCACAATGTCGCGACCAAATATGAGCAATCCAAGAGTGAGGAGATGATCGATGTCCGACTACGCCCACACCGGCCGTCGCTCTAGGGTTCTTCCGGATAGTGCCGCGTTCGAATGCCGGGTGATGTTCGGTGCGTGCTACGCGCTGTTTCTGATCCGGGCTCTGGTTACGCGGGCGATGCCCTGGCGCAAAAGGTCCGGTTCGCAGGAGTCGGTCTTCAGTGAAGCTCACAACGCGGCGAGTGTCCTGGTGACCTCGTCGTTCATGGGAATGTAATTCGGAGATTTCGTCCGGCCTCCGCCGGACGGAAGGCTGCCGTTTTGGAGACGAAACGGTAAATCGCTGTCGTTTCGGAAACGATACGGCAATCGTAGCCGCCCTCGCTCGGGCGGCGTGTCGGCCCAAAAGGCCATCACTAGGAGGTGACCAAATGAGTGACGGTTCCATCTCGGGACTTTCCGAAGCGGAAGCCAAGGAATTCCACTCGATCTTCGTGACCAGCTTCTTCCTCTTCATCGTCGTTGCGGTTGTCGCTCACATCCTCGCCTGGATGTGGCGTCCGTGGCTGCCCAAAGCGACCGGCTACGCGATGGACAGCGTTCAGCAACTGACTTCGTTCCTGTGCTAAGGGGAGACGACTACTATGTGGCGAATTTGGCTTCTGTTTGATCCGCGTCGCGCGCTGGTCCTGCTGTTCGTGTTTCTGTTCGGCCTGGGCATCATCATCCACTTCATCCTGCTGAGCACCAGCCGGTTCAACTGGCTCGATGGTCCGCGTGCGGCGAAGGCGGCGTCGATCTCGCTGCCCTTCACTCCGCCGAGCATGCCGGTCTAATGGCGTGAAGCACTGCTTGCCGGAAGGGGCGGGAAACGGACCGATCTGCCGGGCCCGTTTCCTTCCGGGAAGCGACTTGGACTGGACCACGACGATGGATTTTCCCTGGCTCGCACGCGGAGGAACGATCGATGGCAATGCTCAGTTTTGAGAAGAAATACCGCGTTCGCGGCGGAACGCTAATCGGGGGCGACCTATTCGATTTCTGGGTTGGCCCGTTCTACGTTGGGATCTTCGGGGTGATGACCGTGTTCTTCGCGCTGATCGGCATCGCGCTGATCGCGTGGAATACTGCGCTTGGCCCCACCTGGAATCTCTGGCAGATCAGCGTCAACCCGCCGGACGCAAAGTACGGTTTGGGATTTGCGCCGCTCACCGAGGGCGGTATCTGGCAGTGGGTGAGTATCTGCGCGACCGGCGCGTTCGTCACCTGGGCGCTGCGTGAGGTCGAGATCTGCCGCAAGCTCGGCATCGGCTTCCACGTTCCGTTCGCCTTCAGCTTCGCGATCTTCGCGTATGTGACGCTGGTGGTGATCCGTCCGGTTCTGATGGGCTCCTGGAGCTACGGTTTCCCCTACGGCATCTTCACGCATTTGGATTGGGTGTCGAACACCGGCTACGCCTACGGCCAGTTCCACTACAATCCCGCGCACATGATCGCGATCACGTTCTTCTTCACCACCTGTCTGGCGCTTGCGCTGCACGGCGGCCTGGTGCTGTCCGCTCTCAATCCGGACCGTGGTGAACCCGTGAAGTCTCCGGAGCACGAAAACACCGTGTTCCGCGATCTCGTCGGCTACTCGATTGGTACCATCGGTATTCACCGCCTCGGTCTGTTCCTGGCGTTGGCTGCCGTGTTCTTCAGCGCGGTCTGCATGATCATCAGTGGTCCGGTGCTGGCGGAAGGTGGTTCGTGGCCCGATTGGTGGAATTGGTGGCGCAACCTGCCGATCTGGAATCCGTAATTCAACCGGTCACAAGAGAGTCTTGTCATGGCCCAATACCAGAACATCTTTACGCAGGTCCAGGTTGAAGGACCTGCCTATGCGGGGGTGCCGCTACGTCCCGGCAGCTCACCCCGCGAGACCAAGACCACCTTCTTCTATTGGCTTGGTAAGCTCGGCGATGCCCAGATTGGTCCTGTCTATCTCGGCTTCACCGGTGTCTGCTCGCTGCTGTGCGGCTTCGTTGCGATCGAGATCATCGGTCTCAACATGCTGGCGTCGGTGGACTGGAGCCCGATCGAATTCCTGCGCCAGTTCTGCTGGCTGGCTCTTGAGCCGCCGAAGCCGGAATACGGTCTGAGCATTCCGCCGCTGAAGGAAGGTGGCTGGTGGTTGATCGCCGGCTTCTTCCTGACCGTGTCGATCCTGCTGTGGTGGGTTCGCACCTACCGCCGCGCTCGGGCGCTCGGCATGGGCACCCACATTGCGTGGGCGTTCGCTTCGGCAATCCTGCTGTACCTGTCGCTCGGCTTCATTCAGCCGCTGCTGATGGGCTCCTGGAGCGAAGCGCCGCCGTTCGGTGTCTTCCCGCACCTCGACTGGACCAACAACTTCTCGATCAAGTACGGCAACCTGTACTACAATCCCTTCCACTGTCTCTCGATCGCCTTCCTGTACGGCTCGGCCCTGCTGTTCGCCATGCACGGTGCGACCATCCTCGCTGTGAGCCGCTACGGTGGCGAGCGCGAAATCGAGCAGATGCTGGACCGCGGTACCGCACTTGAACGCGCTGCTCTGTTCTGGCGCTGGACGATGGGCTTCAATGCCACTGCCGAATCGATCCATCGCTGGGCTTGGTGGTTCGCGGTGCTCTGCCCGCTGACCGGTGCCATCGGCATCATCCTGACCGGCCCGGTGGTCGATAACTGGTTCGATTGGGGCGTGAAGCACGGCCTGGCCCCGCCGCGGTAACCACAACCGCACGTCTATCTGAACGAATGATGCGCGCGCCTGATGGTATAGATCCCAACAGGCGCGCGCTGCTGCTTTCGGCTCCCGAGAAATGCGACGGCTGGCGGTCCTTTTCTACCGCTGGCTGATGACGAGGGAAGCGACCTGCTGTAAACGAAGCGCCTCGAACTCCGCTGAGAGGCCGACAAAACAAAGCCTGAGAAGACTGCGAACGAGAATAAGGCCAGGCTTGTAAGGACGCAGACGCCGGAGTGGAGGACGAGTTCTTGCTGGAGGATATTTGCCCTGGTGCAAGTGTTCAAATCTCCGAAGGAGTCGCTGGGGGATCTCGGTGCACAGTCTGCTGCTAAGCTGATCGCCGCTGCGACCGATGTCGCGCTGGTGGTCGACCCGCAGGGCGTGATCCGGGACGCGGCGTTCAATAAAGACGAGCTGGCGCAAGAGCTCGACGGTGAGGGGCGTTGGCTCGGCTCACGGCTGGTCGACATCGTCACCTCCGACACCCAGCCGAAGATCCGTGAGTTGCTGCTCGACGCCACCGTGCGCGATACCCCGACCTGGCGGCAGGTCAATCATCCCTCGCCGGGCGGCGAGGACATCCCGGTGTTGTATTCGGCGATCAACTTCGGGCGAGACGATCGTCTCCTCGTGGTCGGTCGTGATCTGCGTCAACTCGCGATGATGCAGCAGCGGCTAATCAACGCCCAGCAATCGATGGAGCGCGACTACATCCGGCTGCGGCACGCCGAGACGAGGTACCGGCTGCTGTTCCAGGTGTCCTCGGAAGCGGTGATGATCGTGGATGCGGCCAGTGAACTGATCGTTGACGCCAATCCGGCGACGCTGGCGCTGTTCGACACCAGCGCGCCGGAAGCGCTGAATGCGCCGGTGGTCGGATTCGTCGCCGGCGCCGATCAGCAGACGGTGTTGAACCTGTTCGCCGACGTCCGCTCCACCGGCCGTGACGGCCGGGCACGAATCAAACTGGCGGACGGTGTGCGCGAGTGTGAACTATCGGCGTCGTTGTTCCGCCAGGAGAACGCCTCCCTGTATCTGGTCAGGCTGGCGTCGTACGGCGTCGCGCCCGAAGCCGGCAGCGCCAAGACCGCGTCGCTCCTTCTAAACTACTTCGAATCCGCCGCCGACGCGCTGGTCATCACCCAATATGACGGCCGTGTTGCGCGGGCCAATCTGGCATTTCTGGAAATGGCGCAGCTCGGCAGCGCCGAGCAGGCGCGCGGCGAATTGCTGGATCGCTGGCTCGGCCGCACCGGCGTCGATCTGTCGGTGGCGCTCGCCAACCTGCGTCAGAACGGCACGATCAAATTGTTCGCCACCGTGCTGCGCGGCGAATACGGGGCGGCCGCCGAAGTCGAAGTCTCCGCGGTGGCGCTCAAGGACATCGAGGAGAAGCCGTGTTTCGGTTTCGCCATTCGAAACGTCGAGAAGCGACTGACCACCGCGGCGACCTCCAAGCGCGAGCTGCCGCGCTCGGTGGCGCAGCTCACCGAGCTGATCGGCCGGGTGCCGCTGCGCGATCTGGTACGGGAGACCACCGACGTGATCGAGAAGCTGTCGATCGAGGCGGCGCTGGAGCTGACCGGAGACAACCGCGCTTCGGCCGCCGACATGCTCGGGCTGAGCCGCCAGAGCCTCTACGTGAAATTGCGCCGGTACGGTCTGGCCGAACACGCACCGGAAGGAGACGGAGCCGATGAGTAACAGTGTGGCCGTGCGTCCAGCGCCGTCGGCGGTGCTCGAGGTGTTGCACCCGATCACCTGGTTTCCGCCGATGTGGGCGTTCGGCTGCGGCGTGGTGTCGTCGGGCGTGCCGATCTCCTCGCGCTGGGTGGAAGTGATTGCCGGCATCGTGCTGTGCGGTCCGCTGCTGGTCGCCACCAGCCAGGTCGTCAACGACTGGTTCGACCGCGACGTCGACGCCATCAACGAGCCGAACCGGCCGATTCCGTCGGGACGGATTCCGGGGCGGTGGGGCCTGTATCTGTCGTTTCTGTGGACCGCAGCGTCGCTGCTGGTGGCGAGCCAGCTCGGCGCCTGGGTGTTCGGCGCCGCGGCGCTCGGCCTGGTGCTCGCCTGGATGTATTCGATGCCTCCGTTCCGGCTGAAGCAGAACGGCTGGCTCGGCAACGGCGCCTGCGCCATCACCTACGAGGGCTTCGCCTGGTTCACCGGCGCCGCCGTGATGCTCGCCGGCCTGCCGCCGTGGTGGATCGTCACGCTGGCGCTGCTGTACAGCGCCGGCGCTCACGGCATCATGACGCTCAATGACTTCAAGTCGATCGAGGGCGACATCAAGACCGGGGTCGGTTCGCTGCCGGTCAAGCTCGGCGTCGACAATGCCGCCCGGGTCGCCTGCGCCGTGATGGCGATCCCGCAGGTGGTGGTGGTCGCGTTGCTGGTGGCATGGGATCGCCCGATCCAGGCCGGCATCGTGGGTCTCGTGCTGGTGCTGCAGCTCGGCCTGATGGTCCGATTCCTGCGCAGTCCGGTCGAACGCGCCACCTGGTTCAGCGGCCTCGGTGTCGCGCTGTACGTCATGGGGATGATGGCTAGCGCCGTCGCCGTGTCGTCGTTCGGAGCGTCCTGATCATGATCCGACCGCTGTCCTGGCTCGGCATTGTTCGGATGGGGCTGGTGCAGACCGGCCTCGGTGCGATCGTGGTCCTGACCACCTCGACGCTCAACCGGGTGATGGTGGTGGAGCTGGCATTGCCGGCGATGCTGCCGGGCGCCCTGGTCGCGATCCACTACGCGCTGCAAGTCTTCCGTCCCGCCTGGGGCCACGGCTCCGATCGCGGCGCGCGCCGCACGCCATGGATCATCGGCGGCATGGCGGTGCTGGCGCTCGGCGGCTTCCTGGCCGCGGTGGCGACCGCGTGGATGACGGTGCAGCCGCTGCTCGGCATGGCGCTGGCGGTGGTCGCATTCTGTCTGATCGGCGGCGGGGTCGGCGCAGCCGGCACCTCGCTGCTGGTCCTGCTCGCCAAGCGAACCGACGAAAAGCGTCGCGCGGCGGCGGCCACCATCGTTTGGGTGATGATGATCGCCGGTTTCATCGTCACCACGGCGATCGCCGGGCATCTGCTCGACCCGTTCTCGCCGCAGCGGCTGGTCGCGGTGTCGGGCAGCGTGTCGCTGATCGCGATGGCGCTGACCCTGCTCGGCGTGTGGGGCGTCGAAGGGCGCGGCGGCGCGCCGGCGCCTGCCGCCAAGCCGGCGGCACAGCAGGAGTCTTTCCGCAAGGCGTTCGCGGACGTCTGGCACGAGCCGCAGGCGCGGCGTTTCGCGATCTTCGTGTTCGTGTCGATGCTCGCCTACAGCGCCCAGGATCTGATCCTCGAGCCGTTCGCCGGCGCGGTGTTCGGCTTCACTCCCGGGGAGACCACCAAGCTGTCCAGCGTGCAGCACGGCGGCACGCTGATCGGCATGGCGATGGTACCGATCATCGGCGCGCTGTTTCCGAAATCGCGCGGCAATCTGCAAGTGTGGACCATCGGCGGCTGTGTCGCTTCGGCGATCGCGCTGCTCGGCTTGTCGACCGCCGCGATCGTCGGGCCGTCCTGGCCGCTGCGGAGCACGGTGTTCATGCTCGGCGTCACCAACGGCGCCTATGCGGTCGCGGCGATCGGCTCGATGATGGAATTGGTCGGTGCCGGCGGCGAGAATCGCGAAGGCGTGCGGATGGGACTGTGGGGCGCCGCTCAGGCGATCGCATTCGGCGTCGGCGGCTTCATCGGTACGCTGGCGAGCGATCTGGCTCGCCTGATCCTCGGGGCGCCGGCCCTGTCCTATGCGGTGGTGTTCGCCGCCGAGGCCGGTTTGTTCGTCGCGTCCGCAGCGATGGCGGTGTGGGTGCATCGCGCACAGCACCGCCGTGTCGCAGATTTGTCCAGTCCAGCAGTCGCCGGAGGTTGAAATGACCGAGAGCTCCGCAATTTACGATGTCGTTGTCGTCGGCGGCGGCCCCGCCGGCGCCACTGCGGCTTGCGATCTGGCGCGTGCCGGCAAGCGGGTGGTGCTGCTCGACCGCGCCGGCCGCATCAAGCCGTGCGGCGGCGCAATCCCGCCGCGTGCGATCCACGATTTCGCGATTCCCGACAGCATGCTGGTGGCGAAGATCCGCTCGGCCCGGATGGTGTCGCCGAGCAATGTCGAAGTCGACATGCCGATCGACGGCGGTTTCGTCGGCATGGTCGACCGCGAGCATTTCGACGAGTGGCTGCGCCAGCGCGCCGCCACAGTCGGCGCCGAACGGCGCACCGGCCTGTTCAAGCGGTTCAGCCGCGACGAATCCGGCGTCAACACCGTGCACTACGAGGCGCGTCAGGCCGACGGCTCGATGGCCGATCAGACGGTGCGCTGCCGTGCGATCATCGGCGCCGACGGCGCAGTGTCCGGCGTGGCGCGGCAGTTCCTGCCCGACGCCGACCGTGTGCCGTTCGTGTTCGCGTATCACGAGATCATCAAGACGCCGCGTCCGGAGCAGAAGGCCGCCTACGAAGGCGCCCGCTGCGACGTGTACTATCAGGGCCAGGTCTCGCCGGATTTCTACGGCTGGGTTTTTCCGCATGGCGACACCGTCAGCGTCGGCACCGGCTCGATGCACAAGGGCTTCTCGCTGCGCGATTCGGTGGCGGAGCTGCGCAAGGCAACCGGGCTCGACGAGGTCGAGACCATCCGCAAGGAGGGGGCGCCGATCCCGCTGCATCCGCTGCCGCGCTGGGACGACGGCCACAGCGTGCTGCTGGCCGGCGACGCCGCCGGCGTGGTGGCGCCGGCCTCGGGCGAGGGGATCTATTACGCGCTGCTCGGCGGCCGTCTCGCGGCCGAAGCGGTCGGCGAGTTCCTGCAGACCGCCGACGCCAAGGCGCTGAAGCTGGCGCGCAAGCGCTTCATGCGCGCGAACGGCTCGGTGTTCCGCATTCTCGGCCTGATGCAGTGGTACTGGTACGCCAACGACAAGCGCCGCGAACAATTCGTCAGCATCTGCCGCGATCGCGACGTCCAGAAGTTGACGTGGGACTCGTATATGAACAAAAAGCTGGTCCGGGCCAAGCCGATCGCCCATGTCCGGATCTTCTTCAAGAACCTGGCCCACATGACGGGGCTGGCTTCGGTTTGATTGCTACAGGCGGTGGCCTTGTGAATCCGATCTTCGTTGCGGCTGCCGTCGCGCTCTTTGTCGGTCTGCTCGGTGGTTCGCTGACCGACACCGGAACTTGGTATCAGAGCCTGGTGAAGCCCTGGTGGCAGCCGCCGGACTGGGCGTTCGGTCCGGCCTGGACGGTGATCTTCGCGCTCGCCGCGATGTCGGCGGTGTACGCCTGGCGGGGCGCCCGCACCCGCGCCCAGCGCGACTGGGTGATCGGCCTGTTCGCCGCCAACGGCTTCTTCAACGTGCTGTGGAGCATGTTGTTCTTCACGGTGCGGCGGCCGGATTGGGCGCTGCTCGAAGTGCCGCTGCTGTGGCTGTCGGTGCTGGCCGGCGTCGTGGTGTTTTGGCGCAGCGCCCGCACCGCGAGTTACTACCTGCTGCCGTACCTGGTCTGGGTGACGTTCGCGGCCTACCTCAACTGGACCGTGGTCGCGCTCAACACGCCGTTCTGATCGCGCGGCGATGCGGCCACCTCGAGAACTGCCATGCAGATGATGTCCGAACTGTTCGCCGGCGGCACCGTGGTCGACGTGGTGCTGATCTTCCTGCTGTTCGAGGCGATCGGGGTGATCGGCTATTGGCTCTGGCGCAAGCGCGGCATCGCGCCGGCGGATTTCCTGCCGGGGATGATATCCGGCGCGCTGATGCTGCTGGCGCTCCGCGCCGTCCTCGCCGGCAGCGGCTGGCTGGTGCCGACGCTGTGCCTGCTGGCGGCGGGCGGGGCGCATCTGGTGGATGTGCTGCGGCGCTGGCGCTGACAGCGGCGCCCTCCGGTCGAGTGCTCGCCGCGGCGCGGTCCAGAATCGTCCGTTCCGGACATTCAATCAACGGCAGCACTGAGGCCAACATACGATGGCCCGAAAGCACCCAGGCACCAAGGTCCAAGCACGAAGGTCCAAGCACACAGGCCCAGCCCCAAGGCCCCGAAAGCACGAAGGGCTCCGGTTCGTGTGAACCGAAGCCCTCGTGCCGCTAGACGTCAGCGAGTTGTGACGACTTACTTGAGCGTGGCGAGATAGGCCACCACGTCCTTGCGCTGCTGCTCGTTGGCGAGCTTGAAGGTCATCTTGGTGACGCCGACCGCCTGATCAGCCTTGCCCTTTTCGGTCAAGAACTTCTTCAGGAAGGCGTTCGGATCGGCCAGATACGGAACGATGTTGTCGGCGGTCCAGACCAGACCCGCTTCGCCCGAATTGTGGTTCAGCGGCGAATAGGTGAAGCCCGCGGCGGTGCCCGCCTTGCGGCCGACCACGCCGGCCAGCGCCGGACCGACCATGTTCTTGTCGGCGCGGTGGCAGGTCATGCACTGCTTGAACACCGCCTCGCCCGCCTTGGCATCCTGCGCCGAGGCAGTCCCGATCGACAGGGATCCTGCGGTAGCGGCGATGCTGACAATAGTGAGAAGTTTTTTGACCACGTCTCTCTCCTTAAGAACCCGTCCTGGCGTCCAGCGACCCCGGGCCTCGTAGGCCACGACAAACAGTCGCATCCAAACCCGTTCTGGTCGGTTCTGTAAAGTCGTTCTAACCCAGATGCGGACCGATGGTTCGACGCATTTGTGCTAGATGACGTTGATCTGTCGAAATTATATTACCGGCTAGTCAATTCGGCTAATTTTTCATTGCCGGCCGGTGACGACCACTTGTCAAGCGCCCGCAGTGCGCCTAAGTGCTTGGCTGCACGGCAGTGTTCCTCGACAATGCGTCGTAATGACGCCCTGCTGTGTGCGAGCGGAGTTGATGGCCCCGAAATCCGTTCATGCCGACATTACCCTTCTGCTCGATATGGAGGGTGTGATTCGCGAAGCCACTTTGTCTCCGGCAATGGCGGCTGAAAGCGTTGACGGTTGGCTGGGTCGGCTCTGGAGCGACATCGCGGGCGACGGCGGCGGCGAAAAGGTTCGCCGGATGGTCGAAGACGCAAGGCGCAGCGGAATATCCGCCTTCCGGCAAATCAATCAGCCGTTCCCGAGCGGCATCGAAATCCCGATCGAATTCACCACGATGCTGCTGGGCGATCGCACCGGCATGATCGCGGTCGGCAAGAACATGCAGGCGGTCTCCGAGCTGCATTCCCGGCTGATGGCCGCGCAGCAGGCGATGGAGCGGGACTACTGGCGATTGCGCGAGCTGGAAACGCGCTATCGGCTGGTGTTCGACGCCGCAGCGGACGCGGTGATGATCGTGTCGGCCGGCGACATGCGAATCGTCGAGGCCAACCGTGCGGCGGTCGGGGCGATCAGCCGCGTCGAGCGCATCAACGACGATGTCGTCGGGCGTGACTTTCTCGCTGAAGTCGCCGCGGCCGATCGCGACGCGGTCCGCGACATGCTGGCCCAGGTGCGCGAGCGCGGCAGCGCGCTGAGCGTGCTGGTCCATCTCGGCCGCTACGATCGGGCCTGGATGCTGCGCGGCTCGCTGATGTCATCCGAACGGCGGCAGGTCTTCCTGCTGCACTTCACGCCGGTCACGACCTCGGCGATCCCTGAGGAAGCTGACGACGACTCGGTGCTGCGGGGCCTGATCGACCGGATCCCCGACGGCTTCGTCGCGCTGGACTCCGACGGCATCGTCCGTCACGCCAATCAGGCGTTCCTCGATCTGGTGCAGGTCGGATCGAAGCCTGCGGCGGTCGGACGTTCGCTCGGCTGCTGGCTGGGACGGCCGGGTGCCGATCTGACCAGTCTGCTGACCCTGCTGCGGCGTTACAAGACCGTGCGGCTGTATCAGACCACGATCCGCGGCGAACTCGGCAGTGAGACCGAGATCGAGGTTTCGGCCGTCGACGGCGATGACGACCAATACATCGGCGTTCTGCTCCGCAACGTCGCGCGTCGCCTCGGCGAGGCGGACGACAACGATGCCTTGCGTCAGGCGCTCGGCCCGATCAGCAAGCAACTCGGGCGATCCTCGCTGCGAAAGCTGGTCAAGAACGCGGTCAGCATCGTCGAGCAGCACTACGTCAAGGAAGCCCTGGTGCGATCCAGGGGCAATCGCACGGCGACCGCCGAGTTGCTCGGATTGAGCCGGCAGAGTCTTTATGCCAAACTCAGCCGCTACGGCTTCGACGATAAAGGTGCGAATTCCGCTGCCGCCGACAAGGACGGGAACGGTCGCTCAGACGACGCAGAGGATTGAGTGGCAGGTCATGCCTCCGGTAGCCCCGCATTCGGAACTGCCGATCTTTCGAATTGCGAACTTGAAGAAATCCATCTCGCCGGCTCGATCCAGCCGCACGGCGCGCTTCTGGTCGTCAGCGAGCCCGACCATCGCATCATTCAGGCCAGCGCCAACGCGGCGGAGTTCCTGAATATCAGCCGGGTCGTCGGCGTTCCGCTCGCCGAGATCGACGGCGATCTGTTACTCAAGATCCTGCCGCACCTCGATCCCACCGTCGAAGGCATGCCGATCGCGGTGCGCTGCCGGCTCGGCCGTCCCGCCGCCGATTTCGACGGTCTGATTCATCGGCCTCCGCAAGGCGGGCTGGTGATCGAGCTGGAGCGTGCCGGGCCGCCGGTCGACCTGACCGGCACGCTGGCGCCGGCGCTCGAGCGGATTCGTACGGCCGGATCGCTGGGCGCGCTGTGCGACGCCGCCGCGCTGCTGTTCCAGCAGCACACCGGCTACGACCGGGTGATGGTGTATCGCTTCGACGAGCAGGGCCACGGCGAGGTGTTCTCCGAGCGCCACGTGCCCGGCCTCGAATCCTATCTCGGCAACCGCTACCCGGCGTCCGACATTCCGCAGATGGCGCGGCGGCTGTACGAGCGCCAGCGTGTCCGCGTGCTTGTCGACGTTGGTTATCAGCCGGTGCCGATCGAGCCACGGCTGTCGCCTCTCACCGGGCGCGATCTCGACATGTCGGGCTGTTTTCTGCGCTCGATGTCACCGATCCATCTGCAATACCTGAAGAACATGGGCGTGCGCGCCACCCTGGTGGTGTCGCTGGTGGTCGGCGGCAAGCTGTGGGGGCTGATCGCCTGCCATCACTATCTGCCACGCTTCATTCATTTCGAACTGCGGGCGATCTGCGAGCTGCTCGCCGAGGCGATGGCGACCCGGATCACCGCGCTCGAGAGCTTCGCGCAGAGCCAGTCGGAGCTGTTCGTCCAGCGGCTCGAGCAGCGCATGATCGAGTCCATCACCCGGGAAGGCGACTGGCGCGCCGCGATCTTCGACACCACGCAATCGATCCTGCAGCCGCTGCGCGCGGCCGGTTGCGCGCTGGTGTACGAGGATCAGGTCAGGACCATCGGCGAGGTGCCGTCGACCCAGGACGTCCGCCAGATCGCCGCCTGGTTCGATCGCCAGCCTCGCGCGGCGGTGGCGTCGACCGCTTCGCTCGGTCTCGATGCTCCGCAGTTCGCGCATCTGACGCGCGCGGCGAGCGGCGTGATGGCCGCACCGATCTCGGATCATCGCGGCGAGTTTCTGATGTGGTTTCGCCCCGAGCGCGTTCACACCGTCACCTGGGGCGGCAATCCGGAGAAACCGTTCACGATCGGCGACAGCCCGGCCGACCTGTCGCCGCGGCGCTCGTTCGCCCAATGGCACCAGGTAGTCGAGGGCACGTCCGATCCCTGGACGGCGGCTGATCTCGCCGCGGCCCGGACCATCGGGCAGATCGTCGCCGATATCGTGCTGCAGTTCCGCGCGGTGCGGACGCTGATCGCCCGCGAACAGTACGAGCAGTTTTCGACCCAGGTTCACGCCTCGGTGCAGCCGGTGCTGATCACCGACCCGGGCGGTGGCATCCTGCTGATGAACGACGCGTTTCGCGCGATGCTGCCGTCCGGCGCGCCGCCCGCGGCGCATCTGAGCGATCTCGCCGGCCTGTTCGTCGAACAGCAGGAGTTCCTGCGCAATACCGCGGAGCTGGTCGATCACGGCCGCGGCTGGCGCGGCGAAGTGATGCTGCGCGGTCCCGGCAACACCCAGTCTCCGTTGACGGTTCGTGCCGATCCGGTGACGCGGTCGGAGGATCAGGCGCTCGGCTTCGTTCTGATCTTCAGCGATGCAACCGATCGCCGCACCGCGGAGGCGGCGCGTGCGAGATTTCAGGAAGGCATTCTCGCCAGCGCGCGGACCGGCGTGCGGCTCGATTCCAAGTCCGACCTGGTCCACGAGAAGCTGCTGTCGGCCTTGGTCGAGAACGCGCAGCTTGCGGCGCTGGAAATCACCTACGGGGTCGAGACCGGGCGGATCGCCGAGCTGCTGGAAGGCGTCCGCCAGTCGATGCTGCGCACCGCCGAAGTGCTCGGCCATCTGGTGCAGCACGCCGCCCGCACGGCGGGCAGCGACACCGTCGACGGCGATCCGAAGAGCAGGGCGTAGGAGCGCTGCGGCGCTCGGCCGCGGGCGCGGTCAGACGGTGACTGCGCGATCCGCGAGATGTTGCTGGACTGCGACCGACAGCGCGATGTTGCAGGTGAACGCCGCTGCGCCTTCCTCGATGATCGCCGCGGCATCGGGCGCCGCCGCTCCGGCCTGTTCCAGCGCCTCGCGATACTCGGTCTTCAATGCGCCCGGATCGCCGATCGCCGAAAAGTCGTAATGCGCCAATTCGGCAGGGCCGAGCTGCATCGTCTTCTCCAGCAGCCGGCGCACGATCTGTCCGCCGTTGAGATCGCCGAGATAGCGGGTGTAGGCGTGCGCGATCAGCCGGCTGCCGTCGCCTTCGCTCGCCTCCGCGATACGGTCCGCATAGGCTTCGGCCGCAGGCAGCACCGGAAGCTGATCGTTCCAACCGGTGCCGGCGAGTGCGACGAGATCGGCTTCGATCGCAGGAGTGCGAGCCAGCGAATGCGCCGCCAGCGGCGCAAGGATCGGATTGTCGCGATGTCGCGCGATGCCGGCTTCGATCGCCCGATAGGCGGGATGCAGATTGCGCAGCAACAGCGTGTAGCCGTCGCGGGTCGCCGTGCCGCGCAGAATCTCCGCGACGATTCCGGTGCGCTCCGCTTCGAGATGCAGCGCGCGCGTCCGAAGATAAAGAGCTGTCACGACGCTCGCGTCGTTTTCCGCCTGAACCACTGCCATACGAGCCTCCATGATGAGACCCTATAGCAGGGCAATCGGGTTACTGCGAACAAGAACCAGTCTATTTGCCGGCCTTCAACGCCGCGACCAGTTCGCGTGCCAGGCGCGGCGCCGAATCTCCCTCGGCCGCAGCTACGTCCGCTCCGACCGATGCCGAAAGATCCGGGCGTCGCGTCAGCGTCGGTCCGCCGAGCATGATCCCGACCTTCGGATTGCGCGACCTTCGCCTGACGTCCTGGATGTAGCGCTTCAGTTCGTCGGGCCGTCGATCGCTGGTGACCCAAAGTCCGATCACCTCGAACCAGCACTCGCCGATGAGTGAGAACAGATCGCCGAGCGGCCTGAACGGCATCGAGCGCACCGCCCATCCGTCGCGGTAGAACAGTTCGGCCACCATCGTCATTTCGAGACTGAGCTGATTGCCGGGAATCGTGGTCAACAACACCTCACCGCCGATGCCGCGGTTGTTGACCGGAAACGCATCGCCGAGGTGACGGACGATCTCCTGCAGCCGGCAGATCGCAAGCGTCACGGTTACCGAGTCGATCGCGTCGCTGTCGCACATTTCGGACAGCCGCCGCGCCGTCGGCGCGAGAAGGTTGAGAAAGATCAATTCGGGCGTGGTGCCCTGCGAGATAAGAGTCTCGACATGGAGCAACGCGGCCGCTTCGTCGCTTCCGAGCGTCAGCAGGACGAACTGTTGAACTTCGAGCGTCGAGCCGCCTTCGGGCAGGCCACAAGAATTCGCAAACATGGATCGCAGCGAAAACCCAACCTGGGTCAGTACCTCTTTACGGAGCGAGATCGAAATACCGGTCGCCTTCATCGGACGGCGGTACCGCCAAATCGGTTCCGGGACGGCAGGGGAGAGCGGGACGATGGGCGAAGCGGCCCTGTCGGGTTCGACGACTTCCAGAAGCAGCCGGTCGGTCCAGTTCGTCATGAGGGGTACTCCGTCACCTCGAACTTAAGGCGCATAGCCCTAAGACCGTCAAGTTTAATTTACGTATGGTTTGGTTGACAGTGGCATTCGTGACGATTAGCCTTTGTTGATCAGCCCGCCCTGAAGGAGAAGCGCGGTGCATCATTCAAGCGCATCAGATCAAGAAAAAGAGGGTCTCGGTGCGACGATGCCGTTGTCGCGTGCCTCGGAGCCGGTATCGCACCACCGCGACGCCGCTGTGTCAAATGTTCTTTACATGACAGGTGCCAATGCGCCCGACGGTGCTGCGGTCGGCGGCGCGGTTTCGATGCAGAAGCAGGGGGTTAAGACTCTCTACACGCCCGAAGAGCGGCGGCGTCGGGATGCGACGAAATGGACGCTGGTCCAGGGAATTCTGGCGCCGGTTCAGTTCCTGGTTTTTCTGGTCAGCCTCGGACTCGTGCTGAACTATCTGTGGACCGGTGACGGCTTCACCGCCGCGACGGTGTCGATCGTGATCAAGACCTTGGTGCTCTATACGATCATGGTCACCGGTGCGATCTGGGAGCGCGAAGTCTTCGGTTGTTACTTGTTCGCGCCGGCGTTCTTCTGGGAAGACGTGTTCAGCTTCCTGGTTCTGGCGCTGCATACGGCCTATCTGGTGATGCTGTTCTTCGGACTCGGCAGTCCGCGCGATCAGATGCTGGTGGCGCTCGCCGCCTATGCGACCTACGTGGTCAATGCGGCTCAGTTCATCCTCAAGCTGCGCGCTGCGCGTCGCGACGAGCGGCTTGCTGCGACCAGTGCGGTCGACATGTCCGGGAGCCGCGCATGACCGTGCATGTTTCCGGCTGTTCGTCCGCCGCAGCGGATCAATTGGTGTCTCGCGAGATTCGCACCGAGAGTGGTCAGCGTGAAGTGTTCTGCGGGCTGACCGGCATCGTCTGGCTGCACCGCAAGATCCAGGACGCGTTCTTCCTCGTCGTCGGTTCGCGCACCTGCGCGCATCTGATCCAGTCGGCGGCCGGTGTGATGATCTTCGCAGAGCCGCGGTTCGGCACCGCGATCATGGAAGAGAAGGATCTGGCCGGTCTCACCGACGCCAATGACGAGCTCGATCGCGTGGTGACGCAGCTTCTGGCGCGCCGGCCCGACATCAAGCTGTTGTTCCTGGTCGGCTCGTGTCCGTCGGAAGTCATCAAGCTCGATCTGTCGCGCGCCGCGCTTCGCCTGTCGCAGCGGTTTTCGCCGGGCGTGCGCATCCTCAACTATTCGGGTAGCGGCATCGAAACCACCTTCACCCAGGGTGAAGACGCCTGTTTGGCGTCGCTGGTGCCCGAACTGCCGGTGCAGGCCGATGCCAAGCCGTCGCTGCTGGTGGTCGGTTCGCTCGCCGACGTGGTCGAAGATCAGTTCATGCGGATGTTTGACGCGCTCGGCGTCCGCAACGTCGCGTTCTTCCCGCCGCGCAAATCGACCGCGCTGCCCAGCGTCGGACCGAACACCAAGATCCTGATGGCGCAGCCGTTCCTGCCCGACACCGTGCGAGCCCTGGAAGAGCGCGGCGCCAAGCGGCTGGCGGCGCCGTTCCCGCTCGGTGTCGAAGGCACCACCGGCTGGCTGCGTGCGGCGGCCGATGCGTTCGGTGTCGACCCGGCGCAGTTCGACAAGGTCACCGCGCCCAATCGCGCCCGCGCCGAACGCGCGCTGGCTGCGTTCAAGAACGAACTCGGCGGCCGGCGGATCTTCTTCTTCCCCGATTCGCAGCTCGAGATTCCGCTGGCGCGCTTCCTGTCGCGCGAACTCGACATGCAACTTGTCGAAGTCGCCACGCCGTATCTGCATCGCGAGCAGCTCGCCGAGGAGCTGAAGCTGCTGCCGGCCGGCGTTGCGATCACCGAAGGCCAGGACGTCGACGATCAGCTCGATCGCTGCCGTCTGGCGCGTCCGGACATCGTGGTGTGCGGCCTCGGCCTAGCCAATCCGCTCGAAGCGGAAGGCATCACGACGAAATGGTCGATCGAACTCGTGTTCACCCCGATCCAGGGGTACGAGCAGGCGGCCGATCTTGCTGAATTGTTCGCGCGGCCGCTGGTGCGGCGCGCCAAGTTGGTGGCCTGACCCATGCAGCTTACCGTATGGACCTATGAGGGCCCTCCCCATATCGGCGCGATGCGCGTCGCGACGGGCATGGAGCAATTGCACTACGTGCTCCACGCTCCGCAGGGCGACACCTACGCCGATCTGCTGTTCACGATGATCGAGCGCCGCAACAAGCGGCCGCCGGTGACCTACACGACCTTCGCTGCGCGCGATCTCGGCAAGGACACCGCGGAGCTGTTCATGACCGCGGCCCGCAACGCCTATGCGCGCTTCAAGCCGCAGGCCATGATCGTCGGAGCCTCCTGCACCGGCTCGCTGATCCAGGACGATCCGGGCGGGCTCGCCAAGTCGCTCGGCTTCTCGATCCCGGTGATCCCGATCGATCTGCCGGCGTATCAGCGCAAGGAAAACTGGGGCGCGTCCGAGACGTTCTATCAGCTCGTGCGCGCCATCGCCGGACCGAAGGCGCCGCCTCCCGGCACCAAGCGGCCCGACCGCCCGGCGGGGCAGCGCGCCAAATGCAATCTGCTCGGCCCGACCGCGCTCGGCTTCCGCCACCGCGACGACGTCGCCGAGATCACCAGGCTGCTCGCTCAGCTCGGGATCGACGTCAATGTGGTGGCGCCGATGGGCGCGACGCCGGCGGATCTGACCCGGCTCGGCGATGCCGATTTCAACGTGGTGCTGTATCCGGAAGTCGCCTCGCAGGTGGCGTCGTGGCTGCAGCGGATCTTCCATCAGCCGTTCACCAAGACGATTCCGATCGGGGTCTCGGCGACCCGCGAATTCGTGCGCGAAGTCGCCGGCCTTGCCGGCGTCGATCCGGAGCCGGTGCTGGCGGTAGCGTCGACGCGACTGCCGTGGTACTCGCATTCGGTCGACTCGACCTACCTGACCAACAAGCGCGTCTTCATCTTCGGTGACGCCACCCATGTGATCGCGTCGGCGCGGATCGCGTCGGAAGAGCTGGGCTTCAAGGTGGTCGGGCTCGGCACCTACAGCCGCGAGTTCGGCCGCGACGTTCGCGAGGCGGCGGCGAAATACGGCGTCGAGGCGCTGATCACCGACGACTATCTCGAGGTCGAGGCCAAGGTCGCCGAACTGCATCCGGAACTGGTGCTGGGCACCCAGATGGAGCGCCACATCGCCAAGCGGCTCGGCGTGCCCTGTGCGGTGATCTCGGCGCCGGTGCACGTTCAGGATTTCCCTGCGCGCTATGCGCCGCAGATGGGATTCGAAGGCGCCAACGTGATCTTCGATACCTGGGTTCATCCGCTGATGATGGGCCTCGAAGAGCATCTTCTGGCGATGTTCAAGGACGATTTCGAATTCAAGGACGGCGCGCTGCCGTCGCATCTCGGCACTGGCCATGCACCCGCTTCGGCGCCTGCTGTGGCGGAGGTCGCCGTTGCGCTGCCGCAAAGCGCGCCGGTTCTCGACGGTGCAGCATCTGAGCCGGCTCCGACCGCACCCGCCCCCACGGGGGCTGTGTGGGCACCGGAAGCCGAAAAGGAACTGCTGAAGATACCGTTCTTCGTCCGCGGCAAGGCTCGCCGGAATACCGAGCGCTTCGCCAACGAGAATGGTGTCGCAACCATTACTGTCGAGACCTTGTACGATGCCAAAGCGCACTTCGCCCGCTGACAAGACCCCGGTCCGGGTCGTCATCGTCACACTGGACAGCCACCTGTCCGGAGCCGCTGCGCGCGCCCGCAACGCGCTGCGCAAGGATTATCCCGGTATCGAGTTGACGGTGCATTCCGCCGACGAGTGGGGCGGCGACGTCAACGCATTGCAGCGCTGTCTCGCCGACATCGCCACCGGCGACATCATCATCGCCACCATGCTGTTCATGGACGATCACGTCCGCGCGGTGATGCCGGCGCTGCAGGCGCGCCGCAACGATTGCGACGCGCTGGTGTGCTGCATGTCGGCCGCCGAGGTGGTGAAGCTCACCCGTATCGGCAAGTTCGACATGAGCGCCGAAGCGCTCGGCATGATCAACTGGCTGAAGAAGCTGCGCGGTAAAAAGACCGAAGGCAGCGCCGGCAAGGGCGAAATGAAGATGCTGCGGCAGCTCCCGAAGCTGCTGCGCTTCGTGCCCGGCACTGCCCAGGATATGCGCGCCTACTTCCTGACGCTGCAATACTGGCTGGCGGGCTGCGAACAGAACATCGCCAACATGGTGCGGCTGCTGATCGATCGCTACGCCAGCGGCCCGCGCAAGGGACTGCGCGGCGTCGCCAAGGTCGAGCCGCCGCTCGATTACGCCGATATCGGCGTTTATCACCCGAAGATGAAGGGCCGCATCGCCGAGACGGCCGACAAGCTGCCGCCGGGACCGGCCGACGCCAAGGGCACTGTCGGCGTGCTGCTGCTGCGCTCCTATCTGCTCGCAGGCAATGCCGGTCACTATGACGGGATGCTGGAGTCGTTCGAGGCCAAGGGCCTGCGCGTCATTCCGGTGTTCGCTTCGGGCCTCGATCAGCGCCCGGCGATCGAGAAGTTCTTCATCAAGAACGGCCGTCCGGTGGTCGACGCGGTGGTGTCGCTCACCGGCTTCTCGCTGGTCGGCGGCCCGGCCTACAACGACTCCAAGGCGGCGGAAGACATCCTCACCGCGCTCGACGTGCCGTATCTGTCGGCGCATCCGGTCGAGTTTCAGACGCTGGAGCAATGGGCCGCGTCCGATCGCGGTCTGATGCCGGTGGAGAGCACCATCATGGTGGCGATCCCCGAGCTCGACGGCTGCTCCAACCCGATGGTCTATGGCGGCCGCTCCGACGGCGGCGACATTGCCTGTCCGGGCTGCGAGAAGTTCTGCAAGTTCGACCGCAACGAGAGCGGCGGCGACATGTATGTCTGCGCCGAGCGCGCCGAGATGCTGGCCTCGCGCACCGCGCGGCTGATCGCGCTGCGGCGGAGCGAACGCAAGGACCGCAAGATCGCGGCGGTGCTGTTCAACTTCCCGCCGAATGCCGGCAACACCGGCACCGCGGCGTTCCTCGGCGTGTTCGAGTCGCTGTTCAACACGCTGAAGGCGATGAAGGCCGAGGGCTACACCGTCGAGTTGCCCGAAAGCGTCGATGCGTTGCGCGAGGCGATCATCACCGGCAATGCGGCGCGGTTCGGCTCGACCGCCAACGTCCACGCCCGGGTGATGGCCGGAGATCACGTCAAGGCCGAGCGTTACCTGCGCGAGATCGAAGGGCAGTGGGGTCCGGCGCCCGGCAAGCAGCAGAGCGACGGCTCCTCGATCTTCATTCTCGGCGAGCGCTTCGGCAACGTGTTCGTCGGCGTGCAGCCGGCGTTCGGTTACGAAGGCGACCCGATGCGCCTGCTGTTCGAGAAGGGGTTCGCGCCGACGCACGCCTTCTCGGCGTTCTATCGCTGGATCAAGCAGGATTTCGGCGCCCATGCGGTGCTGCATTTCGGCACCCACGGCGCGCTGGAATTCATGCCCGGCAAGCAGACCGGCCTGTCCGGCACCTGCTGGCCCGACCGCATGATCGGCGATCTGCCCAACATGTATCTGTACGCCTCCAACAACCCGTCCGAAGGCGCGATCGCCAAGCGGCGGTCGGCGGCGACGCTGGTCAGCTATCTGACGCCGCCGGTGGCGCATGCCGGCCTGTATCGCGGGCTGCTCGAGCTGAAATCCTCGATCGAGCGCTGGCGCGGGCTGACGCCGGAGGAAGAGACCGAGCGCGAGAATCTGGCGACGCTGGTGCAGGCGCAGGCCGCCGGCCTCGATCTCGCCGCCGCCGAGCCGGCCTGGACCGCCGAAGAGGCGGGGACGACCATCGCCAAGCTGGCCGATGCCGTGCTCGAGATGGAATACGCGCTGATCCCGCACGGCCTCCACGTCGTCGGCAACGTGCCGTCCGAAGAGGAACGGGTCGAGACGCTGGAAGCGGTCGCCGATGCGATGCACGGCAAGCGCCCCGACAAGTCGGTGCTCGAAGCGCTGGTGCGCGGCGGCCATCCCGAACATCTGTCGGGCAACGGTCCGGAAGCGCAGGCCAATCTCGACATGCTCAAGGAGCTGGCCGGGATCGACAAGCTGCTCGCCGAAGACCATGAGCTCGCCGCGATCCTGCGGGCGCTCGACGGCAAGTTCATCCGTCCGGCGCCGGGCGGGGATCTGCTGCGCACGCCCGCGGTGCTGCCGACCGGCCGCAATCTGCACGGCTTCGATCCGTTCCGAATCCCGTCCGCCTACGCGCTGCAGGACGGCGCCAAGCAGGCGCAGCGGCTGATCGACAAGCACGTCGCCGAGGGCAATCCGCTGCCCGAGACCGTCGCGATCGTGCTGTGGGGCACCGACAACCTGAAGAACGAAGGCGCGCCGATCGGCCAGGCGCTGGCGCTGATGGGCGCACGGCCGCGGTTCGACGGCTACGGCCGTCTCGCCGGCGCCGACCTGATCCCGCTGGAAGAACTCGGGCGGCCGCGGATCGACGTGATCATCACCATGTCGGGCATCTTCCGCGACCTGTTGCCGCTGCAGATCAAGCTGCTCGCCGAAGCCGCCTTCATGGCGGCGAGCGCCGAGGAGCCGTCCGAGCAGAACTTCATCCGCAAGCATTCGCTGGCCTACCAGGCCGAGCACAAATGCGACATGGAGACGGCCTCGCTGCGGGTGTTCGGCAATGCCGACGGCGCCTACGGCTCCAACGTCAACCACCTGGTCGAGAACAGCCGCTGGGAAGACGAGGACGAGCTCGCCGAGACCTACACCAAGCGCAAGAGCTTCGCTTATGGTCTCAAGGGGCAGCCGGTGCAGCACGCCGAACTGCTCAAGAGCGCGCTCGCCGACGTCGATCTCGCTTACCAGAACCTCGACTCGGTCGAGCTCGGCGTCACCACGGTCGACCACTACTTCGACACGCTCGGCGGCATCAGCCGCGCGGTGCGCAAGGCGAAGGGCGGCCAGGCTGCGCCGGTGTATATCGGCGACCAGACCCGCGGCGCCGGCACGGTGCGGACGCTGTCGGAGCAGGTCGCACTCGAAACTCGCACCCGGATGCTGAATCCGAAGTGGTACGAGGGCATGCTCAAGCATGGCTACGAAGGCGTGCGTCAGATCGAAGAGCACGTGACAAATACTATGGGCTGGTCGGCAACCACGGGCGAAGTCGCGCCGTGGGTGTACAAGCAGCTCACCGAGACCTTCGTGCTCGACCCTGAAATGCGGGCACGCCTCGCCGCGCTCAATCCGGTGGCTTCGGCGAAAGTCGCCAACCGCCTGATCGAAGCGCACGAACGCAACTACTGGTCTCCGGACCCGGAAATGCTCGAGACCCTGCGCAAGGCAGGCGAAGAGCTCGAGGATCGCCTGGAAGGCGTGGGAGTGGCCGCATGAACATCCTGACTGACCCCCTGAAGCTGAAGACCTCGGGCTGCGCCGACATCAATGCCGGCAAATGCGCCGAGGGCGACGGCGAGGGCAGCGTCCAGGTCCAGCTCGACCCCGAGGTGAAGATCGGCTCCGCCAAGGTGTTTTCGATCTACGGCAAGGGCGGCATCGGCAAGAGCACGACATCGTCGAACCTGTCGGTGGCGTTCTCCAAGCTCGGCAAGCGCGTGCTGCAGATCGGCTGCGACCCGAAGCACGATTCGACCTTCACGCTCACCAAGAAGCTGATGCCGACGGTGATCGATGTCCTGGAGTCGGTCAACTTCCACTCCGAGGAGCTGCGCCCCGAGGACTTCGTGTTCGAGGGCTACAACGGCGTGATGTGCGTCGAGGCCGGCGGCCCGCCGGCCGGTACCGGCTGCGGCGGCTACGTCGTCGGCCAGACCGTCAAGCTGCTCAAGGAGCATCATCTGCTCGAAGACACCGACGTGGTGATCTTCGACGTGCTCGGCGACGTGGTGTGCGGCGGCTTCGCCTCCCCGCTGCAGCATTCCGAGCGGGCGATGATCGTCGCCGCCAACGACTTCGATTCGATCTTCGCCGCCAACCGCATCGCCGCGGCGATCCAGGCGAAGTCGAAGAACTACAGCGTGCGGCTGGCGGGACTGATTGCCAATCGCAGCCGTGAGACCGACCAGATCGACAAGTTCGGGGCACGCACCGGTATCCAGCGCGTCGCGCATCTGCCGGACCTCGATGTCATCCGGAAGAGCCGTCTGAAAAAGATGACACTTTTTGAGATGGATCACACCGCAGAAATCGAAGCTGTGCAAAATGAATATCTTCGGCTCGCTACCGAATTGTGGGAGGCGAAGGAACCCCCGGTCCAGGGCAAGCCGCTGAAGGATCGCGACATCTTTGATCTCTTGGGATTTGATTGATGGCGTTGGGCAGCTACATTGAGCGACGCGGCGAGCTCGAAACCTATTTCGATCGCACCGCCGCCGACACTTGGGCCAAGCTGACGTCGGATGCGCCGGTCAGCGGTATCCGCGCCACCGTGCGCGCCGGCCGCGACGAAATGCGGGGCACGCTGCTGTCGTGGCTTCCGGCCGACATGACCGGCACCCGGCTGCTCGACGCCGGTTGCGGCACCGGCGCGCTGTCGATCGAGGCGGCGCGGCGCGGTGCCAAGGTCGTCGCGATCGACCTGTCGCCGACGCTGGTGGCGGTGGCGCGCGAGCGCCTGCCGGCCGACATCGATCCGGCCGCGATCGACTTCCGCTCCGGCGACATGCTCGACCCCGAACTCGGCGAGTTCGACTTCGTGGTCGCGATGGACTCGCTGATCCACTATCTGCCGCACGACATCTGCCGGATGCTGGCGACGCTGGCGTCGCGCACCCGGCAGTCAATGGCGGTGACGTTCGCGCCGAAGACGCCGCTGCTGACGCTGATGCATTTCGTCGGCGGCTTTTTCCCGCGTGCCGACCGCGCGCCGGCGATCGAGCCGATCAGCGAAAAGACGCTGCGCGGTCTGGTTGCGGCCGAGCCGCTGCTGGCGCAATGGCAGCCCGGCCGCACCCATCGGGTGTCGTCCGGCTTCTACACCTCGCAGGCCCTGGAGATGGTTCGACGATGAGCCAACTCGCAGCGACATTGGCGAAAGGCTGGATGCGTCTCGGTACGCGCTTCCTGCCGTTCGCCGACGCGGCGACCAAGGAGCTTCCGCTCGGTCGTCTGCTGCGTCTGTCGCTGTTCCAGGTTTCGGTCGGCGCCTCGGTGGTGCTGCTCAACGGCACCCTCAACCGGGTGATGATCGTCGAGCTCGGCGTCACCACCTTGCTGGTCTCGCTGATGGTGTCGCTGCCGCTGGTGTTCGCGCCGTTCCGGGTGCTGATCGGCTTCAAGTCGGACCACCATCGCTCTGTGCTCGGCTGGCGCCGGGTGCCGTACATCTGGATGGGAACGCTGCTGCAGTTCGGCGGCTTCGCCATCATGCCGTTCGCGCTGCTGGTGCTGTCGGGCGAGGGCGCCTATCCGGCGGTGTATGGCCAGATCGGCGCCGCTCTGGCGTTTCTGCTGGTAGGAGCCGGGCTGCACACCACTCAGACCGCCGGGCTCGCGCTCGCCACCGACATCGCGCCGGAAGTGTCGCGGCCGCGGGTGGTCGCGTTTCTGTATGTGATGCTGCTGGTCGGGATGACCGGCAGCGCGCTGATCTTCAGCGAACTGCTGCACGATTTCAGCGAGCTCAGGCTGATCCAGGTGATCCAGGGCGTCGCCGTGCTGCAGCTCGGGCTCAACATCGGGGCGCTGTGGAAGCAGGAAGCTCGCAACCCGCAATTGACCTCGGCGGCGCGGCCGCGACCGCAGTTTGCCGAATCCTGGACCCAGTTCCGCAACGCCGGCGGCTCGACCCGGATGCTGGTGGCGGTGGCGCTCGGCACTGCCGGTTTCTCGATGCAGGACATTCTGCTGGAGCCCTACGGCGCCCAGGTTTTGCAGCTCAGCGTGGGGCAGACCACGGCGCTGACCGCGTTCTTTGCGATCGGCACGCTGTGCGGATTCGCGCTGGCGGCGCGGACCCTCGGCCGTGGCGGCGATCCGTACCGGCTCGCCGGCCTCGGCGCCATGATCGGCATGTTCGCGTTCGCCGCGGTGGTGATGTCGGCGCCGGCGCAATCGGCGGTGCTGTTCCGGATCGGCACCGCGCTGATCGGATTCGGCGGCGGTCTGTTCGCGGCCGGTACCTTGACGGCCGCGATGGCCGTGGCGTCCCGCAGTGATTCAGGAATGGCGCTCGGCACTTGGGGCGCAGTGCAGGCGACCGCAGCCGGCGGCGGCATCCTGCTCGGCGGCGGCATTCGCGATGCCGTCGCAGCTCTCGCCAGCGACGGCGCGCTCGGCGCCGTGCTGTCGGGGCCGGCCATCGGTTACTGCTTCGTCTACTACATCGAGATCGCGTTGCTGTTTGCAACGCTGGTTGCGGTCGGTCCGCTCGTGCGCACGACACGAACGGACTACGCGCAGTCGTCAGCCAAATTCGGCCTAGCCGAATTTCCAAGTTAACTAAGAGGAAGGGGTCTGTCCCATGCAACCCGGAGCGTATTTGGACTTAGCGCAGGTTACCCTGTACGTATTTTGGATCTTCTTCGCTGGCTTGCTGTTCTATCTTCGCCGTGAAGACAAGCGCGAGGGCTATCCGCTGGTCGCCGACAGCGGCAGCGGCACCCGGCTGGCGAAGATCGGCGTGCCTGCGCCGCCGGATCCGAAGACCTACCTGCTGCGTGGCGGTGCCACCAAGACCGTGCCGTCGACCGGCAACGACCGCCCGAACGTGGCGCTCGCCCCGTCGGCTCCGTGGCCCGGTGCGCCGTTCGTCCCGACCGGCAACCCGTTCGCGGACGGCGTCGGCCCCGGCTCCTATGCCCAGCGTGCCGACGTTCCGGAGCTCGCCCTCGACAACCTGCCGGCGATCGCGCCGCTGCGTGCCGCCAAGGGCATGTTCCTCGATCCGCGTGACCCGAATCCGATCGGCATGCCGGTGATCGGCTGCGACGGCGTGGTCGGCGGTACGGTGACCGAAGTCTGGGTCGACCGCGCCGAAGTGCTCGCCCGCTATCTCGAGGTGGAAGTCGCCAAGAGCCGCAAGCGCGTGCTGCTCCCGGTGCCGTTCGCGCTGATCAACGATCCGTCTGGCCGGGTGTCGGTCGACGCGATCCGTGGCGATCAGTTCGCCGGCGTCCCGACCACCGCCAAGAGCGATCAGGTCACCAAGCTCGAAGAAGACAAGATCTGTGCGTATTACGGCGCCGGCACCCTCTACGCCACGCCGCTGCGTTCGGAGTCTCTGGTATGACCGACGTCCCCAGCCAGTTTCGTGAGCTTCCATCGCCCTTGCCGGAGGGAGAGCGCGTCATCTGGCAGGGGAAGCCGACCTACAAGGGGTTGGCCATCAGGTCCTTCCACATGCGGGCGGTGGCGATCTATTTCGCCCTGCTGATCGTGTGGAAGTCCTGGTCGTACTGGTCGAACGGCCAGTCGCCGGCGGAAGCGTTGATCTCGGCATCGACGCTTCTGATCCCGGCGACGATCGGCCTCGGGCTGCTCGCGTTGCTGGTCTGGTTGTTCCGGCGCGCGACCTGCTACACCATCACCTCGAAGCGCGTCCTGATTCAGATGGGCGTGGCGCTGCCGATCACCATCAACATTCCGTTGACCCGGATCGCCAACGCCGACCTCCGCCGCAATCGCGACGGCAGCGGCGACATTCCGCTGCGCGTCATCGACGACAGGCGCGCATCCTACGTCCTGCTGTGGCCGCACGTGCGGCCCTGGTACATCAACAATCCCGAACCGATGCTGAATTCGGTTCCGGACGTCGCCGCCGTCGCCGCCAAGCTCGCCGAGGCGGTGAAGGCGCAGACCGACAGCTCCGCGGTGGCGATCGTGCAATCCACCAGCAGCGGCCCGGAAGACGGTCCGCTGCCGAGTTCAACCGCAACGGCAATAGCCTGAACCGGAGATCGAGATGAGCGAGGCCGCGCACAATCTCAATGTTCCGAAGGGTGTCCTGATCGCGGCTGCGGCGGTCGTGTTGTTCACGATCGCCGCGGCGGCGACCACCAGCCTGACCGGCATCGGTCATTCCAAAATGACGCCGCCGGCGATGGTCGAAAGCCTCGACCTGAACTTCGAAGACAGTCCGGACGGTGCGGTGCTGGTGTATCGCTCTGCCGACCGGCAGCTCGTGGCGTCGCTGCAACCCGGCCAGTCCGGGTTCGTGCGGGTCGTGATGCACGGTATGGCGCGCGAGCGCCAGAAGTCCGGCATCGGCTCGACGCCGTCGTTCCAGCTCGCCCGCTACGTCAACGGGCAGTACACGCTGACCGATCCGGTCACCAAGAAGGTGATCGATCTCAACGCGTTCGGCGCCGACAATCTGCGTGCTTTCGCACAATTGATGCCCGCCGGCGACGGCGCGGACCAAACCACCTCCAATAATCAAAACCCCACCGGGAAAGGCGCTTCGAAATAAGCATGTTCGGACTAGGGAAACGCACGAGCTTCGACGTCCCCTGCACGGTCGAGATCGAACAGACCTCGGAAACCCTGCATGCACACGTCGTCCTCGACGGCGATATCGAAATCGGACCCGGCGACGAGGTCCTGGTTCACGATGCGCCGACCCACGTCGACTTCGGCGAACGTTTGGTCGTTCGTCGCACCGCAACCGTGGTCCGTGCCGGTCTTCTCGACAAGATCCGTGCGCGGTTCGAAGGCTACCGTGAACTGACCGAACTGTACGAAGTCAGCTTTTCGACCGGGAGGGCTCAATGATTCCAATGGAGGGCGGCGCCCAGGGCGCAGTGCGATCGCGACCAGACATCAAGGGCAGCATCGACAGCCTCGAAATCGCCAAGCAAGACACCATTCTGACCCCGCGGTTCTACACCACCGACTACGCCGCGATGGACAAGCTCGACGTCAGCCTCGTTCGTTCCGAATGGAATACGATGATGAACGAGCTGCGTGCCGACTACAACAAGTCGCACTTCAAGAAGACCGACGAATTCATCGAGAGCGACCTCGACAAGCTGCCGCCCGAGCTGCGCGCCGAATTCAAGGACTTCCTGGTATCGTCGCTGACCGCCGAATTTTCCGGCTGCGTGCTGTATTCCGAGATCAAGAAGCGGATCAAGAACCCGGAAATCCGCGAGCTGTTCGGTCTGCTCAGCCGCGACGAGGCCCGCCACGCCGGCTTCATCAACGAGATCCTCAAGGATCACGGCATCGGCGTCGACCTGTCGTTCCTGACCAAGGTCAAGAAATACACCTATTTCCGGCCGAAGTTCATCTTCTACGCGACCTATCTGTCGGAGAAGATCGGCTACGCCCGCTACATCACCATCTATCGCCAGATGGAGCGCCATCCCGAGCGCCGCTTCCACCCGATCTTCAAATGGTTCGAGCGCTGGTGCAACGACGAGTTCCGCCACGGCGAGGCGTTCGCGCTTCTGATGCGCGCCGACCCGTCGCTGCTGTCCGGCGTCAACAAGCTGTGGATCCGGTTCTTCCTGCTCGCGGTGTTCGCGACCATGTACGTCCGCGACCACATGCGGCCGGCGTTCTACGAGGCGCTGGGAGTCGACGCCACCGACTACGACATGCAGGTGTTCCGCGTCACCACCGAGATCTCCAAGCAGGTGTTTCCGGTGATGATCAACCTCGACGATCCGCGCTTCCTCAAGAACCTCGAACGGATCCGCATCGCCGCCGAGAAGATCGAGAAGAGCCACAGCCAGGGGCTGCTCGGCAGGATGAAACGTCCGTTCCACGCCGCCGCGGCGGCGCTGGCGTTCGGCCGGCTGTTCCTGCTCCCGGCCAAGCGCAACGAACTGCCGCGCGTCATCGGCCTGCGTCCGGCGTGGTGAGGAGGACGGTCCGATGATCAGCTACCTCGGCCCACCGATCTTCGCGGCGTTCGTCTGGTGGTTCTCCACCGGGGCGGTGCTGCTGCTGGTCGGCAGCGTCGGCCGCTCGGAGTTGCTGCGGGCGGTGTGTGCCGGGGGAATGCTGATCATCGCGCTGTGCGGCCTGTCGGTGACAGCGAACGACGTCAGCGTCGGCGCGGCCTACATGGCGTTCAGTTGCATCATCTTCCTGTGGGGCGCCCAGGAGATCGCCTTCCTGTCGGGCTGGCTCACCGGCCCGCGGGCCGAGCCGTGCCCGCCCGGCGCCAAGGGCTTCGTGCGCTTCAGCTATGCGTTGCAGGCAATCCTTTATCACGAGATCTGCCTGCTCGCTTGCGGCGGCGTGGTGCTTCTGGTCACGCTCGGCGCCGAGAACCAGGTCGGGCTGTGGACCTATGTGGCGCTGTGGGTGCTGCGCCAGAGCGCCAAGATCAATCTGTTCCTCGGCGTGCCCGTCACCAACGACGAGCTGATGCCGGACGCCGTGCAGTTCCTGAAGACCTATTTCGCCCGCAAGCCGGTCAGCGCGTTCTTCCCGATTTCGGTGACGCTGGCGACTGCGGTGCTGGTGGTTATGATCCAGCGCATTGTGGAAGTCGCCGATACGCCGTTTGAAGTGGTCGGGCTGACGCTGGTGTCGACGCTGTTTGCGCTCGGTGTCGTCGAGCATTGGTTCATGCTGCTGCCCCTGCCTGCCATCACGCTGTGGAGCTGGGGCATTCGTCCAGGTTTCTCGCCGGAGAACATCGTCATGGAACAGAACCCCTCCGCCACCATCGCTGCTGCGTCCGCGCAGGGCTCCTCGCAGCACGCCGATTCTCAAGCCGCGGTCGAGACTCGCCCCGCACCGCAGCTTGTCGTCGTTCCCACCGCCCGCGCCGAGGAGGCGCAGCCGAAGGCGCGCCAGGTTTGCGCCCGGCAGCGGCTGGAAGATCAGTTCCGCCAGACCTTCCTGGAGCAACATCCCCGGAGCGGCTTGGCATCGGCTCGGGTCGCAGAACCCGCCGCGACGCTCAACGGGAGGACGTCATGAACTACGAAGCCTATTTCAAGCGGCAGATCGAAGGCCTCCATCGCGAGGGTCGCTATCGCGTGTTCGCCGACCTGGAGCGCCACGCGGGTTCGTTCCCGCGCGCGACTCACCATCGGCCCGAAGGCACCAGCGAAGTCACGGTGTGGTGCTCGAACGACTATCTCGGCATGGGCCAGCACCCGGCGGTGCTGAGCGCGATGCACGAGGCGCTGGATTCCTGCGGAGCCGGCGCCGGCGGCACCCGCAACATCGCTGGCACCAACCACTATCACGTGCTGCTGGAGCAGGAGCTTGCGGCACTGCACGGCAAGGAAGCCGGTCTGCTGTTCGCCTCCGGTTATGTCTCGAACTGGGCGACGCTGTCGACGCTGGCGTCGCGCATGCCCGGCTGCGTGATCCTGTCGGACGAGCTGAATCACGCCTCGATGATCGAGGGCATCCGCCACAGCCGCAGCGAGACCCGGATCTTCGCGCACAACGATCCGCGCGATCTCGAGCGCAAGCTCGCCGATCTCGATCCGCACGCCCCGAAGCTGGTGGCGTTCGAGTCGGTGTATTCGATGGACGGCGACATCGCGCCGATCGCCGAGATCTGCGACGTCGCCGACGCGCACAACGCCATGACCTATCTGGACGAGGTCCACGGCGTCGGCCTGTACGGTCCGAACGGCGGCGGCATCGCCGATCGTGAGGGGCTCAGCCACCGCCTCACCGTAATCGAAGGCACCCTGGCGAAAGCGTTCGGCATCGTCGGCGGTTACATCACCGGCTCGGCGGCGCTGTGCGACTTCGTCCGCAGCTTCGCCTCGGGCTTCATCTTCTCGACCTCGCTGCCGCCGGCGGTCGCCGCCGGAGCGCTGGCCAGCGTTCGCCACATCCGCTCGAGCTCGGCCGAGCGCGATCGCCATCAGGATCGTGTTGCGCGGCTGCGGATGCGGCTCGACCAGGTCGGCGTCGCCCACATGCCGAACCCGAGCCACATCGTACCGGTGATGGTCGGCGACGCCGTGCTGTGCAAGCAGATCAGCGACGAGCTGATCAACCGCTATGGCATCTATGTGCAGCCGATCAACTATCCGACCGTGCCGCGCGGCACCGAGCGGCTGCGGATCACGCCGTCGCCGCAGCACACCGACGCCGACATCGAGCATCTGGTGCAGGCGCTCGCCGAAATCTGGGCCCGTGTCGGCCTCGCCAAGGCCGCCTGAGCCCTTCACTGATCTACCCGAGCAAGACTGGCGCGCGCCGCAAGGCGCGCGCTTTTGTCTTTGCGGGGCTCGCTGCCTGTGTCTGCCGCTCACCCCGACCCTCTCCCCGCGAAGAGCGGGGAGAGGGAGCGAGCCGCTCTTGGGGTGGCGCCTGAGCCCGACCTGGCGCGGACGCTTGAGAGTCTCAGTCTCGCGCTCGGCCCAGAGCAGTTCTGCAATTTATAGAATCAGAGCTGATCCGCACCGCGTGCCACACCTACAACCTCATGGTGAGGAGGCGCGTAGCGCCGTCTCGAACCATGTGACGCAGGGAATGCGTTGCCCCATCCTTCGAGACGCCCGGCTTCGCCGGTCTCCTCAGGATGAGGACTCAGTGCCTTCGGAAAAGTCGGATCGTTTCAATCAAACGATGAACCGCTCTAACTTCTCCCCGCGCGCGGGGAGAGGTCGGATTGCGCAGCAATCCGGGTGAGGGGGCATTCGGCAAGGCCGAACGTCAGAAATCTTCGACGGTCAGGGCCGGGCTCGGCGGATCAGGACCGCCGGTCCCCTTCGGTCAGCCCCGCTTGCCGCGGGGCGAGGGCCGGGTCAGCCGTAGCCGGCCGTGGGTGCGCGGCAGGAACTGCGGGCCTTCGGCCTTCAGGAAGTCGAGCATCGCCCGCGCCGGCGGCAGCAGCACCTTGTCCCGACGGCTGACCACGAACCACTGCCGCACCACCGGCAATCCTTCGACATCCAGAATCACCAACCGCCGCTCGTCGAGCTCGGTGGCGACGGTGTGGGCCGAGATGAAGGCGATGCCGAGCCCGGCAATCACCGCCTGCTTGATGGTCTCGTTGCTGGTCATCTCCATGCCGATCGCCGGGCTGATTCCGGCGCCGCCGAAGAACTGCTCCATCAGGCTGCGCGTGCCCGAGCCGGGCTCGCGGGTCACGAAGGTCTCGCTCGCCAGTTCGGCCGGCGCAATGCCGTCCTTGCGGGCCAGCCGATGCGCGGTCGGCGCGATGACGACGTGTGGATGGTCGCCGATCAGGTGGACGTCGACCTCGAGATCGACCGGCGGACGTCCCATGATGGCGATGTCGAGTTCGTAGTTGCGCAGCTCGGCGCCGATTTCCTGGCGATTGCCGATCGACAGATGCACGTCGATCTTCGGATGACGCTTGAGAAAGCCCGAGATCGCGAACGGCACGAAGTACTTCGCGGTCGACACCGCGCCGATCGAAATTCGTCCCGCGGTCTTGCCGGCGATCATCTCCAGCGAGGTCTCGCACGCGGCGATCGCGGCCTCGATCCGCTCGCTGAGCGCCAGCACTTCGCGCCCGGCGTCGGTCAGCCGCATGCCGTCACTGCTGCGCTGGATCAGCGGCAGATCGGCGAGCGCCTGCAGATTGCGGAGCTGCAGCGTCACGGCCGGCTGCGTCAGGTTCAATTTGACTGCCGCCGCGGTGATGCTGCCGGTCTCTGCCAACGCCGCCAGCGCGCGGAGCTGGCGGATCGAGACGGTCCTGAATTGTCGACTCATCGAACAACGACTGTATGCGTGGCGGTGGTCGAGTTTCGGTCATTCGCTCGGGAGGGTCAACCTTGACCGAACGCGCTGTGTCGTCCGCACCGGCGGCACGTCCGGCACGGCAGGCGCCGATCGGGCGTTCGACGATGTCGAGGTGGACGGTGATCGGACATCGATCGGCGTGCCCGGCGGCTTGCGTATCAGCGCCGTAGCTGGCGCGCGTCGAACAGGGGCGACTGGCGTGCGTTAGTTTCGGCTGATCACGAACCGCAGATGTGTGTCGTGTCGGAGAGGTGCGCCGGATGACGTGCGCGCGTGTGTCGTCGGCTGCTGCGACAATTCGATTAGTTGCGGTTGTTGGCGCGTCGAGTCGATTAGTTGCGTCGACGGCGCTGCGGGTCGGGTGCGGTCGCTTCGATGGGGGACTGGTCCGGCGTGTGCGTCGTCTGGCGGAGTGTGGATTGTACGGGGAGGGGGCTTCGTAAAGTTCCGAGTAATGTCGAAATTAGTACGTAACTACGTGTAATACCGAGTAACTGGCCGGGGTGCTTTCCATCGAGTGAGAATCGAGGTCACTTAAACGGTATGTTAGCGAGCTAACTATCATGGTGGTCGTCGTGGGGTTCGTCATTTGGTCCGTCATGAGGCTCGTTGTGGTGGTCGTCATGGCGCTGCGTCGATGCGGGTCGGAGAGGTTGTTTGTCACGGCAGGACCGGCGCGCGGGTGTCGGATAGGGAGGTCGTGTGAAGAGTCGCGTTCTGCATATCGACGACGATCCGGCGATGCTGAAAGTTGTTGCTGCGGTACTGTCACGTGATCCGACGCTCGAAACGAGAGGGTGCCTCTCCGCCGAGGAGGGGATGCGCGCCGCTGCCGAATGGCTGCCGGATCTGATTTTGAGCGACGTTTCGATGCCCGAGGTCGACGGCCTCCAGTTGCTCGGGGAGTTGCGCAATCGGCCGCTCACCATGGGAATCCCGGTCGTGTTCACCACCGCCTGTGGCCGATTCGAGGACATCGCCGATTTCAAAGCGCTCGGCGCGTCCGGCATCATCGCAAAGCCTTTCAACCTGCGGGAGTTGATCGGCAGCGTGCGCGGATATCTGGCGCTCGCGGCAACCGCGGTCGACGACGCCGGCCCGGCGCCGGAGATCGGAATCCGGGACCGCTTCAAAGACGATGCCGCGTTGCTCCGGGAGTTGCGCGGACCCTTCGAAGCCGGCGGCGCACCGGACGATTTGCGGCACGTCGTCCACAAGCTGGTGGGTGTCGCGGGGATCTACGGCTTCGGAGCGATCAGCGATGCTGCGGCAGCGGTCGAGGACGGGATCGCACATATGACGTCCGACGGCGTCGCCCGAGCCGACACGCTTGCAGGGCTGGATGGCCTCCTCGAATTGCTCGATCGGAACAGCGGCCCGCAACCGGATTGATCATCGCGATTTGGAGAGCCGTATGAACGCGCCCGTGATCCTGATTGCCGACGATGATCCTGCCGTTCTGGCGGCGCTGTCGACCCGCTGCAGGAAGATGGGGTTCGAGGTCGACACCGCGACCAACGGCCTGCAGATGCTGCTGAAGGCCAGACGCAGCTCGCCCGACCTGATCATCGTCGACATCAACATGCCGAAGCTCGACGGGCTCACCGCCTCGTACCATCTGCTCGAACCGGGCGGCCTTGCGGCGGACGTCATCATCGTCACCGGCACCCCGAGCGACGAAACGCTGCAGCACTGCGAAGCGATGGGGCTGTTCTACGCCTGCAAGCGCGAGCAATTCTGGCAGGATATCTGCCAGGCCCTCACGGAGATCTTTCCGCACATGGCCGAAGCGATCGCCGAGCAGATCGGGCCGTTTGCGACGATGCCGGACGCGGTGCCGAGCAATCCGCGCGTGCTGGTGGTCGACGACGACGAGCAGGTCGCCCAGTTCTTGTCCAGCCGTCTGAAGAAGCTCGGCATCGAGGTGCTGTACGCGCCCAATGCGGCCCGTGCCCTGCGGCTCGCCGCCAGCCACTATCCCAGTGTCGTCGTCACCGACTACTACATGCCCGAAGGCGACGCGGAATTTCTGATCATGCGGCTGCGGAGCTCGCGCGCCACGGCGCAGATCCCGGTCATCGTCATCAGCGGAAGGGAGCTCGACGAGACCACTGCCAAGCAGCTCAAGCGAGAGATGCTGGGCTATCCCGGCGCCGTCGGCATCTTCAGGAAGTCGTTCGACGTCAGCGAGCTGTTCGATGCGATCCAGCAATATTGCTCGGCCGAGCCGATTGCTGCCGTGAAGCTCTGACACCGATGGTTGCCTGCCTGTCCCCAGGAGCGTCCGCACCCAAGGTCTCGCAGCCGGTCGCGCGCGAGCGGGCGGCGCAGCGGCGGTGGCTGGTCGGGATGGTCGTCGGAACGGTGGCCAGCGCGCTGTTGAGCGCCCTCGTCGCCTATGGGGTCGCGGAGCAGAATGTCCGCACCGTGGCGCGCAAGTTCGATGCGCTCGCCGCTGATTTCACCGATCAGCTCGAGGACAATCTCGGCAGCTATCGCTTCGGACTGCTGGCCGCGCGCGGCGTCGTGGTGGCCAGCGGCGGCGAGTCGATCAGCTTCGACACCTTTCATCGCTACGCCGAGACGCGCGACTTTCTCCGGGAGTTCCCGGGCGCCCGCGGATTTGGCTTCGTCCGTCCGGTCGAACCGCAGGACGTGGCGGCGTTCGTCGCGCAGCGGCGCGCCGGCGGTCAGCCGACCTACAAGGTCTCCCAACTGGCCCCGCACGACGGTACGCGATACCTCGTCACCTACCTTGAGCCGAGCCACATCAACGCCGTCGCGTACGGCATCGATCTGGCCTCGGAGAGCAGCCGCAAGACGGCTGCCGATGCGGCCGCGGCGACCGGCGAGGCGACGATGACGGCGCCGATCGAACTGCTACCGATCAGCGGGATGGACAGCGGAGTGCTGATTCTGCTGCCGGTGTATCGCACCGGCGATCCGATCGCGACCGAGGAGCAGCGGCGACGGGCGCTGATCGGCTGGGCCTTCACCGCGATCGACATCTACCAGATCCTGGCGGACCTCCACAGCGGCACCGGCGCGTTCGGGTTTACACTGACCGACGATGGCGGAGCGCCGTTTCACACCGTCGGCAGGCCGCAGGACGTTGGGATGTCGTTGCCGGCACGCGAGATTTCGTTCGCGGTCTACGGCCGCACCTGGCACATCCAGATCTGGGCGTTGCCGCCGTTCGTGAACTCCTTGAGTCTGCCGAGCCCGTGGCTCGGCTTCACCGTCACGCTGGCGCTCGGATTTCTGCTCACCTCGCTCGTCAATCTGCAGATTTCGTATAAGGCCCGCCGCGCCGAGCACGACATCGCACGGTCGCGGCTGGCGGCGATCTTCGAAAGCTCGAACGACGCGATCATCGCCAAATCGGTCGACGGCACGGTGGTCGACTGGAACAAGGCGGCCGAGCGATTGTTCGGCTATTCCGCCGAAGAGGCGATCGGCCGGCCGACGACCGAATTGATCGTTCCGGAGTCGCTCTGGGACGAGGAAAGCCGCATCTTCGCCGACATCCGCGATGGACAGAAGGTCAGCCATTTCCGGACCAAGCGCAACAAACGCAACGGCGATCCCGTCGACGTCGCCGTCAGCGTCTCGCCGATCCGCTGCGAAGACGGTTCACTGATCGGCATCGCGACCGCCGCGCGCGACATCACCGATCTGGTGGCGGCCGAACACAAGATCCGCAACCTCAACGCCTGGCTGGAACGGCAGGTCGCCGAGCGCACCGCGCAGCTCGAGAAAACGCTCACACTGCAGTCCGCCATCCTCGAACGCGCCGCTTATGCGGTGATCGCCACCGACGTCACCGGCACCATTACGCTGTTCAATCCTGCGGCCGAGCGGATGCTGGGCTACGAGGCCGAGGATCTGATCGGCCGGGCGACCGCGATGCTGTTTCACGATCCCGATGAACTCGCCGCGCGCGCCGACGCGTTGCGGCAGGAGGGGGTCGATGTCGGCTCGAATCTCGGCGTGCTGCGTGCGCGCCTCGCGCGCAGCGATCCCGACACCGCGGTGTGGACCTATATCAACGCGGAGGGGGGCCGGATTCCCGTCCGGCTGACGCTCAGCCGGCTGCGGACGAAAGACGGGACCGATCTCGGTGTCCTCGGAATCGCGGTCGATCTGACCGAGCAGCTCAAATACGAGAACGAACTGAAGGCCGCGCGCGCCAGCGCCGAGAAGGCCGGCGCCGCCAAGGCGGATTTCCTCGCCAATATGAGCCACGAGATCCGCACCCCGCTCAACGGCATCATCGGCTACGCCGATCTGGTGCTGGAAGACCAGACGCTGGCGCTGGACACCCGTCGGCAGGTGATACGGATTTTCGAAGCCAGCGACTCGTTGCGGGTGATCATCGACGACATCCTCGACTTCTCGAAGATCGAGGCGCTCGGCGTGACGCTGGAAAGCAAGCCGCTCTACGTCGAGCAACTGATCGACAACTGCATGTCGATCATCCAGCGGAAGGCCGAGAAGAAGGGACTTGAACTGCGGGTCGACGCGCACGAAATCCCGGCGGTTCTGATGGGCGATGGTGCGCGCCTGCGACAGGTGCTCCTCAATCTGCTCAACAATGCCGTCAAGTTCACCGAGGCCGGCTCCGTCGAATTGAACGTCGCCTGCCTGTCGCGCGTCGGCGATCGTGCGCGGCTGCGTATCACCGTCACCGACACCGGCATCGGCATCTCGGCACAGGATCAGAAGGGATTGTTCAAGCGCTTCAGTCAGGCCGACGAGACGATCTCCCGCAAATACGGCGGCACCGGGCTCGGCCTCGCGATCTCGCAGCGCATCGTTCAGGCGATGGGCGGCGAGATCGGCATCGACAGCGCGCCCGGCCGCGGGAGCACGTTCTATTTCGAGATCGAACTGCCGATCGCCGCCGAGCTCGACATCGAGAGGAGCGAAACGCTGGTGGAGGCCGGCCGCAGCCTCAAGATCCTGGTGGTGGACGACGTCGAGATGAATCGCGATCTGTGCAAGACCATGCTGACCCGGGCCGGCCACGAGGTCGACCTCGCCGACGGTGGCAGCGCCGCGATCGCGATGGTCGGCAGCCGCCGCTACGACGTGATCTTCATGGACATTCAAATGGGCGAAATGGACGGTCTCGAGGCCACCCGCCGCCTCCGCGCTCTTGGTGGGGAGGGGGGCGGGGGGGCGATCATTGCGCTCACTGCGAACGTCCTTCCTGAGCAGGTGGCACGCTACAAGGCGGCGGGGATGGACGGGCACCTCGGCAAGCCGATCAACCGCGCCGAACTGCTCGCCTGCGTGGCGCGATGGGCAGACGTCGGCGTGCCGCACGTGCCGTCGGAACCGCTGGCGCCGGTCGACCTCGGTTCGGAGATCGAGCCTCCGGTGCGTGATCACGAGGCGCTGGAAGATCTGCGGCTGTTCGCCAGCGATGACGATATCGCCGGCTTCTTCGCCCAGCTTCGCGACGCCACGGCGCGTATCCGGGCGCAATGGCCGCACCACATCGATGCCTCGCAGCTCGACCAGGAGTCCCGCACCGCGCTCGGAGCGGTGGCTCACAAGACCGTGTCGCTGGCCGGCCAGCTCGGCTTCATGCAGCTGGCGGCGGCGTGCCGCCGGATGGAGCGAGCCTGCCAGCCCAACAAGGATATTCCCGGCGCTTTCGCCGCGCTCCACGACGCTTTGGACAACGCCGCTCCGGTACTCGACGGAGCGCAACAACTGGTCTGAGCCGGGCCGGCGCGATATAAGAATTTCTTTTGCAATATCGAAGATATTGAAATTTCTCTTATTTAGGCGGTTGTGGTCAAAGTCGTCCCGCAACGCAATCCGGCGCCGATCGGCATCGCGCGAGCCGCGCGATCAGGCTTCCGAACGGCGTCCGATCATCCTGCCGCCTCGGCCGGACAGGGCTTTCAAGGAGGACGACATGAACGAGACAACCACCATCCGCGGCAAGGACCGGTACAAGTCGGGCGTGATGGAATACAAGAAGATGGGCTATTGGGAGCCCGACTACGAGCCGAAGGACACCGACGTCATCGCGCTGTTCCGCGTCACCCCGCAGGACGGCGTCGATCCGATCGAAGCGTCCGCGGCGGTCGCCGGCGAATCCTCGACCGCGACCTGGACCGTGGTGTGGACCGACCGGCTGACCGCGGCCGAGAAGTATCGCGCCAAGTGCTACCGGGTCGATCCGGTGCCGAATTCCCCCGGCCAGTACTTCGCCTATATCGCCTACGACCTCGACCTGTTCGAGCCGGGCTCGATCGCCAACCTCACCGCGTCGATCATCGGCAACGTGTTCGGCTTCAAGCCGCTGAAGGCGCTGCGGCTCGAGGATATGCGGCTGCCGATCGCCTATGTGAAGACGTTCCAGGGCCCGGCGACCGGCATCGTGGTCGAGCGCGAGCGCATGGACAAGTTCGGCCGTCCGCTGCTCGGCGCCACCGTCAAGCCGAAGCTCGGCCTGTCGGGCCGCAACTACGGCCGCGTGGTGTACGAAGCGCTGAAGGGCGGTCTCGACTTCACCAAGGACGACGAGAACATCAACTCGCAGCCGTTCATGCACTGGCGCGAGCGCTTCCAGTACTGCATGGAGGCGGTCAACAAGGCGCAGGCCCAGACCGGCGAGATCAAGGGCACCTACCTCAACGTCACCGCGGCGACGATGGAGGACATGTACGAGCGCGCTGAATACGCCAAGGAGCTCGGCTCGATCATCGTCATGATCGACCTCGTGATCGGCTACACCGCGATCCAGTCGATGGCGAAGTGGGCGCGCAAGAACGACATGATCCTGCATCTGCATCGTGCCGGTCACTCGACCTACACGCGGCAGCGCAATCACGGCGTGTCGTTCCGCGTCATCGCCAAGTGGATGCGGCTCGCCGGCGTCGACCACATCCATGCCGGCACCGTGGTCGGCAAGCTCGAAGGCGATCCGGCGACCACCAAGGGCTACTACGACATCTGCCGCGAGGACTTCAACCCGATGGCGCTGGAGAACGGGCTGTTCTTCGACCAGCATTGGGCCAGCCTCAACAAGCTGATGCCGGTGGCCTCCGGCGGCATCCACGCCGGCCAGATGCACCAGTTGCTCCACCTGCTCGGCGAAGACGTCGTGCTGCAGTTCGGCGGCGGCACCATCGGCCACCCGATGGGCATCGCGGCCGGCGCCACCGCCAACCGCGTCGCGCTGGAAGCCATGATCCTCGCCCGCAACGAGGGCCGCGACTACCTGCACGAAGGTCCGGAAATCCTCGCCAAGGCGGCGCAGACCTGCACGCCGCTGAAGGCCGCGCTCGACACCTGGAAGAACGTGACCTTCAACTACGAATCCACCGATACCCCCGACTACGCGCCGACCCCGTCGGTCTCGGTCTAAAGGAGCGCACCCATGCGACTGACCCAAGGCTGTTTCTCGTTCCTGCCCGATCTCACCGACGAGCAGATCGCCGCCCAGGTGCAATACGCGCTGTCCAAGGGCTGGGCGGTGAACCTCGAATTCACCGACGACCCGCATCCCCGCAACACCTATTGGGAGATGTGGGGCCTGCCGATGTTCGATCTGCAGGACGCCGCCGGCGTGATGATGGAGCTGAATGAATGCCGCAAGATCTATGGCGATCGCTACATCCGGCTGTCGGCATTCGATTCTTCGCACGGCTGGGAATCGGTGCGGCTGTCGTTCATCGTCAACCGCCCGAAGGACGAACCCGGCTTCCGGCTCGACCGTCAGGAGGTCGACGGCCGCAACATGCGTTACACCACGCGCGCCTATTCGGCCGACAAGCCTGAAGGCCGCCGCTACGGAGGCTGATCGTGGACACGACAGCAACGACGACCAATGGAGACGACGCGCCGCCCGCGCGCGTCGATCTCCGCGCCGAGTTCAACGAAGTCGGCATCGGTGAAGTGCTGGACCAGCTCGATCGTGAGCTGATCGGGCTGAAGCCGGTGAAGACCCGCATTCGCGAGATCGCCGCGCTGCTGCTGGTCGAACGCCTGCGCAAGCGGATGGGGCTCGCCACCGGCAACCCGACGCTGCACATGTCGTTCACCGGCAATCCCGGCACCGGCAAGACCACGGTGGCGCTGCGCATCGCCTCGATCCTGCACAAGCTCGGCTTCGTTCGCCGCGGCCACGTCGTCTCGGTGACCCGCGACGAACTGGTCGGGCAATATATCGGCCACACCGCGCCGAAGACCAAGGAAGTCTTGAAGAAGGCGATGGGCGGCGTGCTGTTCATCGACGAGGCCTACTATCTGTATCGCCCGGAGAACGAGCGCGACTACGGCCAGGAAGCGATCGAGATCCTGCTCCAGGTGATGGAGAACCAGCGCGACGATCTGGTGGTGATCCTGGCCGGCTATGCCGACCGGATGGAGAAGTTCTTCCAGAGCAATCCCGGCTTCCGCTCGCGGATCGCCCACCATATCGACTTCCCCGACTACACCGACGGCGAATTGCTGACGATCGCCGAAGGGATGCTGAACGAGCAGAACTATCACTTCGCCCCGGAAGCGAAGGCCGCGTTCGAGCGCTACATCGGCATCCGCAAGACCCAGCCGTTGTTCGCCAACGCCCGCTCGATCCGCAACGCGCTGGACCGCATCCGCCTGCGCCAGGCCAACCGCCTGATCGCCGACCTCGACCGCTCGCTGACCGCCGAGGACATCATGACGATCGAAGCGAGCGATGTGCTGGCGAGCCGGGTGTTCGGGAAGGGCGAGGGGACAAACTAATCGACGGTCATTCCGGGGCGCGCGAAGCGCGAACCCGGAATCCAGAAGTTGTTGCGACGCCGGATGCTCCACAGCTCGGGATTCCGGGTTCGCTCGCTCGCGCGAGCGCCCCGGAATGACGAGTGTGGTGCAAGAGAGCGCTTACCCTTGTAACGCCTTCAACACCTCGTCCCGGCGCTCGACCATCATGGTGTGGCCGGCACCTTGAGGATCACCCTCCCCCTCCAGGGGAGGGTGAAGAGAACGTGTGGCGACGCCGGGTGCTCCACAGCTCGGGATTCCGGGTTCGCTCGCTGGCGCGAGCGCCCCGGAATGACGGGCGTGGGCTGGCGGACGCTTACCCCTGCAGCGCCTTGAGTACCTCGTCCGGGCGCTCGACCATCATGGTGTGGCCGGCGCCTTTCAGGATCACGGTGCGTGAATCCGCAATCGCGGCTGCCAGCGTCTTGCCGTTCTTGGTCGGGGTCATCATGTCGCGTTCGCCGAGGATGAACAGCGTCGGCACCGTCACCTTCGCCGCGGCCGTCAGCGCGTCCTTGTAGTCGTTGCAGGCGGACAGATCGTTGAAGATCACGCCGGGCTTGTTGGCTTCGAGCACGCGTACCGAGCCGCCGTGCATCCACAGGCCGGGAGCGAGGTTGCCGCCGATCTCGGCATCCGGGCCGAGGCCCCAGATCGTCATCATCGCAACCGCGGCAGGGTCGTTGGCCTCGGCAGCTTTCAGCAGATCCGGGCCGACCGCCATGGTCGAGGTGGTGCCAATCAGTGCCAGCGACGCCACCTTGGCCGGGTGGCGCGCGGCGGTCTCCAGCGCGATCAGCGAGCCCATCGAATGGCCGATCAGCTTGGCCGGCTGCGCGCCCGTGGCGTCGAGCAGCGCGGCGATCCAGTCGGCCATTTCGGCGATCGTCTTCAGCGGCTCGCCGCCGGAGCGGCCGTGGCCGGGGAGGTCGGGCGCCAGCACAGCATAGCCGTGGTGCGCGAACCAGCGCGTCTGCAACGCCCACACCGAGCGGTCGAAGCCGGCGCCGTGAATGAACACCGCGGCGGGCAGCGACGCGTCGAACGGCTTGCCGCCGGTGGCAACGAAGGTGTCTGTCCCGTTGACCTTGATCTGCATGACTCAGCCCTTCTGCGAAACGCGCAGAGCCTGCGCCAGGTCAGCGATAATGTCGTCGGCGGTCTCGATGCCGACCGACAGCCGGATCAGCTCCTCGCCGATGCCGGCGGCCTTCAGTTGCTCCGCGGTCATCTGCTGATGCGTGGTCGAAGCCGGATGAATCACCAGCGTCTTGGCGTCGCCGACATTGGCGAGATGGCTGGTCAGCCGCAGCGCTTCGATGAACTTGCGGCCGGCGGCGCGGCCGCCCTTGATGCCGAACGAGATGATCGAGCCGGCGCCGTTCGGCAGCAGCGTCTTTGCCAGTTCGTAGTCGGGGTGGTTCTCCAGCGTCGGATGCAGCACCCAATCGACCGCTTTGTTGGCCTGGAGGAAGTCGAGCACCGCCCTGGTGTTGGCGACATGCCGATCCATCCGCACCGGCAGCGTCTCGATGCCCTGCAGCAACTGGAACGCATTGGTCGGCGAAAGACACGCGCCGAAGTCGCGCAGTCCTTCCATCCGGGCGCGGATTACAAACGCGGGCGGGCCGAACTGCTCGTCGAAGACGACGTCGTGATAGCCGGCATAGGGCTCGGTCAGCGTCGGAAACTTGCCGGAGCCGCGCCAGTCGAACCGGCCGCCGTCGACCAGCACACCGCCGATCGCAATGCCGTGGCCGCCGAGCCATTTGGTCGCCGAATGCATCACGATGTCGGCGCCGAGCTCGATCGGCTTGCTCAGGTAGGGCGTCGCGAAGGTGTTGTCGATCAGGAGCGGGATCTTCGCCTCGTGGGCGATTCCCGCGACCTTCGGGATGTCGAGCACTTCGAGGCCCGGATTGCCGATGGTCTCGCCGATCATCAGCCGGGTGTTCGGCTGGATCGCTGCCGCAAGGCCGGCGTGGTCGCGCGGCGCCACAAACGTCGTGGTGATGCCGAACCGCGGCAGCGTGTGCGCGAGCAGGTTGATCGTGCCGCCGTACAGCGAGGATGAGGCGACGATGTGATCGCCGGCGTTCAACAGCGTCGCGATCGCAAGATGCAGCGCCGCCATGCCGCTCGCGGTCGCCACTGCGCCGACGCCGTTCTCCAGCGCGGCGATCCGCTCTTCCAGCACCGCGATCGTCGGGTTGGAAATCCGGGTGTACAGGTGGCCGGGCCGCTCCATGTTGAACAGCGCCGCGGCGTGGTCGGTGTCCTGAAACACGTAGGAGGTGGTCTGATAGATCGGCACCGCGCGCGAGCCGGTCAGCGGATCGGGATGCTGTCCGGCATGCAGGCTGAGGGTTTCAAATCCGGGCGGTTTGGGTGCGGCCATGATGTGCTCGGGATGTTTCCTGAAGGCTTGTTAGTTGGGCTCCGTCATTGCGAGCCGAAGGCGAAGCAATCCAGAAGCACCGTGCACGGAGCTGGATTGCTTCGTCGCTGCGCTCCTCGCAATGACGGGGAGGGGTTGTCTGAATGGCTTTATGCCACGCTCACGCCGCGGCGTCAGCCAGGCCGACCGCCCACAGCGCGAAGGCATAGACGATCGCGATCTCGTCGAGCCGGCTGAAGCGGCCGGAGGCGCCGCCGTGGCCGGCGCCCATGTTGATACGCAGCAGCACCGGACCGCCGCCGGTCATGGTGGCGCGCAGCTTCGCCACCCATTTGGCCGGCTCCCAATAGGTGACGCGCGGATCGGTGAGACCGCCCATCGCCAGGATAGCCGGATATTCTTTGGCGGCGACGTTATCGTAGGGCGAATACGACAGGATGGTCTTGAAGTCGGCTTCGCTCGCAATCGGATTGCCCCACTCCGGCCACTCTGGAGGCGTCAGCGGCAGGGTGTCGTCCAGCATGGTGTTGAGCACGTCGACGAACGGCACCTCGGCGACGATGCCGGCGAACAGCTCACCGGCGCGATTAGCGACCGCGCCCATCAGCATGCCGCCGGCGCTGCCGCCGTGGGCGACGATACGCTTGGGCGAGGTGTAGTTCGCAGCACACAGCGCGCGGGCGCTGGCGGCGAAGTCGTCGAACGAGTTGGGCTTCTTCTCGCGCTTGCCGTCCAGATACCAGCCCCAGCCCTTGTCGGCGCCGCCGCGGATGTGGGCGATCGCATAGACGAAGCCGCGATCGACCAGCGACAGCGCGTTGGCCGAAAAGCCGGCGCCCATCGCGTGGCCATACGAGCCGTAGCCGTACAGCAGCAGTGGTGCCTTTCCATCGAGTGTGAGGCTGGCCCGATGCAGGATCGACACCGGCACCTCGGCGCCGTCGTCCGCCTTCGCCATGATCCGGGTGGTGACGTAGTCGGCCGGATTATGGCCGGAGGGAATCTCCTGGCGCTTGCACAAGACGCGCTGCCGCGTCGCCATGTCGTAATCATAGACTTCCGACGGCGTCGTCATCGACGAATACGAGAACCGCAGGTTCGTGGTGTCGAATTCGTAGCCGCCGATGGTGCCGAGCGAATACGCGGTCTCGGCGAACGCGATGGCGTGCTCGTCGCCGGTCTTCAGGTCGCGGATGGTGATCGACGGCAGCGCATTGGCGCGCTCCAGCCGGATCAGGTGGCAGGTGGTGAGATCGAAATCGATCACATAGATCCCGGCGCGGTGCGGGATCAGGTCACGCCAGTTGTTGCGGGTCGGTTCAGCCAGCGGCGCGGTGACGATCTTGAAGTCGATCGCGCCGTCGGCATTGGTCAGGATGAACAGTTCGTCGCCGCGGTCGCCGAGCGAATACTGCACGCCGAGTTCGCGCTTTGCGACGAGGCGCGGCGGCGCGGTCGGGTCGGAGACGTCGATCAACCGCTGCTCGGAAGTCTCGTGATCGCCGCCGGCGATGACGCAGAACCGGCCGCTGGTGCTTTCGTGGATGTGGGTGAACCAGCCGGAATCCGGCTCTTCATAGATCAGAAGGTCGTCGGCCTGCTTCGTGCCAAGCTTGTGCAGCCACACCTGCATCGGGCGGTGGTTGTCGTCGAGCTTGACGTAGAAGAACGCGCTCGAATCCGCGGTCCACACCAGACCGCCGTCGGTCTCCTCGACCACGTCGGCCAGGTCCTGCTTGGTCGCCCAGTCGCGGACGCGGATGGTGTAGTATTCCGAGCCCTTGGTGTCGGCACTCCAGCCTTCGAGCTTGTGGTCGAGCGAATGCCGGCGATCGCCGAACTGGAAGTAGTCGTGGCCCTTGGCCAGTTCGTCGCCGTCGAGGATGATGTCGATCTCGCCGCTGCCGTCGCGCGCGACGCGGCCGTACAGCGGATGCTGGCCGCCCTCGCGATATTTGCGCAAGTAAGCGTAAGGCCCATCCGGCGACGGGACGCTGGAATCGTCCTCCTTGATCCGGCCGCGCATCTCAGCGACCAGCTTCTTCTGCAAACTGGTGGTGTGGCCGAGCACGCTGTCGGTGTAGCCGTTCTCGGCCTCGAGATAGCTGCGGATGTCCGGATCGAGCAGCGACGGATCGCGCAGCACCTCCTGCCAGTTCGGATCCTTCAGCCAGGCATAGTCGTCGGTCAGCGTGATGCCGTGGGTGGTGAAGCTATGCGGACGGCGCGGCGCGACCGGCGGTTGCTGGTTGGCGGCACGGGGCAGGGCAGAGGTCATCGGCAGGTCTCGTTCAGGGTGGGTCGGGCAGGCTTAGCACGTTTCCGCCTTGCGGCGCCGGGCGGATTGCGCTGGATAGGCGCCGGGCGCCGGTTCCGGCGGCCCGATGTGGACAAGTGACGGGATTGGATGATGGCGGATTTTCACGGCGTGTTCCCTTATCTGGTGTCTCCGCTCGATGCGGAAGGCCGCGTTCGCGCCGATGTGATGGGCCGGCTGTGCGACGATCTGATCCAGGCCGGCGTGCACGGGCTGACGCCGCTCGGCTCGACCGGCGAATTCGCCTATCTCGGCACCGCACAACGCGAAGCGGTGGTGCGGGCGACGATCGAGGCCGCGCAGCGCCGCGTGCCGGTGGTCGCCGGCGTCGCCTCGACCTCGGTGGCGGATGCGGTGGCGCAGGCGAGGCTTTACGAGAAGCTGGGCGCCGACGGCATTCTGGCGATTCTCGAAGCGTATTTTCCGCTCAAGGACGCGCAGATCGAAAGCTATTTCCGCGCCATCGCCGATGCGGTCGAGATTCCGGTGGTGATCTACACCAACCCGCAATTCCAGCGCTCGGATCTGACGCTGGATGTGATCGCCCGGCTCGCCGAGCATCCGCGGATTCGCTACATCAAGGACGCGTCGACCAATACCGGGCGGCTGCTGTCGATCATGGGTCGCTGCGGCGACGCACTGCAAGTGTTCTCGGCCTCGGCGCACATTCCCGCGGCGGTGATGCTGATCGGCGGCGTCGGCTGGATGGCCGGCCCCGCCTGCATCGCGCCGCGCCAGAGCGTTGCGCTGTACGAGCTGTGCAAGACGCAGCGCTGGGACGAGGCCTTGAAGCTGCAGCGCAAGCTGTGGCGCGTCAACGAAGCCTTCGCCAAGTTCAATTTGGCCGCCTGCATCAAGGCCGGCCTGTCGCTGCAAGGCTACGACGTCGGCGACCCCATCCCGCCGCAAACCGCGCTGACGGCCGAAGAGCGGAAAGCGGTGGAGAAGGTGCTGGCTGAGATCGCTTAGCCTCTCGGGGCGAGCATTCCTTGCTGCGTCATTCCGGGGCGCGCCGCAGGCGCGAACCCGGAATCTGGAGCTGTTGAGCACCCCATCGTTGTAAAAACGTCTGGATTCCGGGTTCGCTCGCGTTCGCGAGCGCCCCGGAATGACCACGTAAACATGGTGCTTGCGCGCATCGCAACGACACCCGTCCGCCCCCGCGCCCCTCTTGGCGTACCGCTCGGTTCTCCGCTAAAACTGCGGCCAAGCAAGCAACAAAAGGAAACGGCATGAACATTCTCCCCGGCTCGATGCGGTTCGGCGCGGGTCAGCCCGTCAAGCGTCTGGAAGATCAGCGCCTGCTCACCGGGCACGGCGGCTATCTCGACGACAAGTCCGCCGACGGGGCGTTGTGGCTGGTGGTGATGCGGTCGCCGCATGCGCATGCCGATCTCGTTTCGATCGACACCGAGGCGGCGAAGGCGATGCCGGGTGTGGAGGCGGTGCTGACCGGCGCCGATCTCGTCGCCGACGATGTCGGCACCATCCCGACGCTGCCGATCTTCAAGCGGCCGGACGGCTCGCCGATGGCGCTGCCGCTGCGCCGGCTGCTGGCGCACGAGAAGGTGCGCTTCGTCGGCGAGCCGGTCGCCGCCGTGGTCGCGACCTCGCAGCTCGCCGCGCAGGCGGCGATCGAGGCGATCGCGGTCGAGTACCACGAACTGCCGGCGGTGACCGATCCGACCGCGGCGATCCAGCCCGGCGCGCCGGCGGTGTGGGCCGAGACACCCGACAACATCGTGGCCGCGATGAGCTATGGCGATGCCGCCAAGGTCGATGCTGCGTTTGCCAGCGCCGCCCACACCGTGTCGCTCGATCTCGTCAGCCAGCGGCTGATCCCGTCGGCGATGGAGCCGCGCTCGACCATTGCGGAGATCGAGAAGAAGACCGGCCGGCTGATCCTGCACACCCAGTCGCAGACGCCGGGCCAGACCCGCGACGCGCTTGCCGAGGCCATTCTGAAGCGGCCGAAGGAGAGCATTCAGGTGCTGGTCGGCGACATCGGCGGCGGCTTCGGCCAGAAGACCGGCGTCTATCCGGAAGATGCGCTGGTGGCTTACGCGGCGGTGAAGCTGAACCGCAAGATCCGCTGGCGCGGCGATCGCACCGATGAGTTCGTCGGCGGCACCCATGGCCGCGATCTGACCTCGACAGCCTCGTTCGCGCTCGATGCAAAGGGCAAGGTGCTGGCCTATCGCGTCAGCTCGATCGGCGGCACCGGCGCTTACCTGGCGGGGGCCGGCGTGATCATTCCGCTGGTGCTCGGCCCGTTCGTGCAGACCGGCGTGTATCACCTCCCGGTGGTGCATTTCGACATCAAGGCGGTGATGACCCACACCGCGCCGGTCGGCGCCTATCGCGGCGCCGGGCGGCCTGAAGCGGTGTATATCGTCGAGCGGCTGATGGACGCCGCGGCGCGCAAGCTCAACATGGACCCGCGCGCGATCCGCAAGATCAACTACATCAAGCCGTCGCAACTGCCCTACACCAACGCGGTCGGCCAGGTGTACGACAGCGGCGCGTTCGCCCACATGATGGACCGCGCCGCCGAGCTGTCCGATTGGGACGGCTTCAAGGCGCGCAAGAAGGCGGCGCAGAAGAAGGGCCTGCTCTACGGCCGCGGCGTCACCAGCTACATCGAATGGACCGGCGGCCGCGCCCACACCGAGAACGTCAAGCTGCACGCTACCGCCGAAGGCCGCGTCGTGCTGCATTCCGGCACGCAGGCGATGGGGCAGGGGCTCGAGACCACCTACACCCAGATGATCGCCGCCGCGCTGGAGATTCCGATCGACAAGATCGACGTCGTCCAGGGCAACACCGATCTGGCGGTCGGCTTCGGCAGCGTCGGCTCGCGCTCGCTGTTCGTCGGCGGCACCGCGGTGGCGGTGGGAAGCGCCGACATGATCGCCAAGGCGCGCGAGAAGGCGGCGAACATTCTCGAAGCCTCGGTCGAGGACATCGAATACTCGGGCGGTATGCTGACCATCGCCGGCACCGATCGCAAGATCAGCCTGTTCGAGATCGCCGCCAAGGAGAAGGGCGCGCGGCTCAGCGTCGACTCCACCGGCGAGGTCGACGGCCCGTCGTGGCCGAACGGCGCGCATATCTGCGAGGTCGAGGTCGATCCGGAGACCGGCGTCAGCCGCGTGGTGCGCTACACCACGGTGGACGATGTCGGCAACGCGGTGAACCCGATGCTGGTCGCCGGCCAGATCCATGGCGGCATCGCCCAGGGCGTCGGCCAGGCGCTGTACGAGAACGCCGCCTACAACGACGATGGCCAGCTCCTGACCGCGAGCTATCTCGACTACTGCATCCCGCGCGCCGACAATCTGCCACCGATCAACGTCACGCTCGATCCGTCGGCGCCGTGCCGGACCAACCCGCTCGGCGCCAAGGGCTGCGGCGAATCCGGCGCGATCGGCGGTCCGCCCTGCGTGGTGCACGGCGTGCTCGACGCGCTGGCCCCGCTCGGCGTCACCACCCTGAACACGCCGCTGACCCCGGAAAAGGTCTGGCGTGCGATTCAGGACGCCAAGTCGGCCCAGGCGGCCTAGAACCTCAACGCCCGCAATACCGACAAAGACACACCGGCGCATGCTATGCTGCGCCGGTTCGCGTGCGGGAGAGATCGATGCGGAAGTTTCTGACGGTGCTGGCGGCGCTCGCCGCGCTCAGCCTGAGCAATTGCGGCTACAACACCATCCAGAGCGAAGACCAGGAGGTGAAGTCGACCTGGTCGGAGGTGGTGAACCAGTATCAGCGGCGCGCCGATCTGGTGCCGAACCTCGTCAACTCGGTGAAGGGCTTCGCCCAGCAGGAAAAGGACGTGCTGCTCGGCGTCACCAACGCCCGCGCCAAGGTCGGCAGCATCCAGGCGACGCCCGAGGTGCTGAACGATCCGGCCGCGTTCCAGAAGTTCCAGCAGGCGCAGGGCGAATTGTCGAGCGCGCTGTCGCGGCTGTTGGTCGTCACCGAGAACTATCCGCAGCTCAAATCGGACGAGCTGTTCAAGAACCTGATGGCGCAGCTCGAAGGCACCGAGAACCGCATCGCCGTGGCGCGCAACCGCTACATCAAGGCGGTGCAGGCGTATAACGTCACGGTGCGCTCGGTGCCGACCAACTTCACCGCGATGCTGTTCGGCTATCATGAAAAGCCGAACTTCACGGTGGAGAACGAGAAGGAGATCTCGACCGCGCCGAAGGTCGATTTCAGCCCGGCGCCGGCTCCGGCTCCGGCCAAGTAAGGCGATGATCGCGACGATGCGCGCCGTCCGCGCCGCGGGCCTCGCGGTGCTGCTGTGCGTGATCGCGGCGGCGCTGGCGCCGTTCGCCCGCGCCGACGTTGCGGTGCCGGCCCTGACCGGCCGCGTCGTCGATCAGACCGGCACGCTGTCTGAAGCTGCGGTGGCGCGGCTCGATCAGAAGCTGAAGGCATTCGAGGCCCGGAAGGGCAGCCAGATCGCGGTGCTGATCGTGCCGACGACGCAGCCCGAGGCGATCGAGCAGTTCTCGATCCGGGTCGCCGAAGCCTGGAAGATCGGCCGCAACAAGGTCGACGACGGCGCGATCCTGCTGGTCGCCAAGAACGATCGCAAGCTGCGCATCGAGGTCGGCTACGGCCTCGAAGGCGCGCTGCCCGACGTCACCGCCAAGCGCATCATCGACGAGATCATCACGCCGAAATTCAAGACCGGCGATTTCGACGGCGGCATCGAGGCCGGGGTCGACCGGATGATCGGCGTGATCGACGGCGAGCCGCTGCCGGCACCGCAGCCGCAGCACGAATGGTCGTCGCCGGAATCGATGGACGAACTGACCGGCTGGGCGATCCCGCTGCTGTTCGGCACGCTGGTGCTCAATGGTTTCCTGAAGGCGGCGCTCGGCCGCGTCGCCGCCTCCGGGCTCACCGGCGTCATCGTCGGCGCGGTGGCGATGTTGTTCGGCCTGGTGTGGTACATCGCGCTGGTCGCGGGCTGCGCCGCGTTCCTGCTGGCACTGGTGATCGACCTGTTCGGCGGACCGACGATCTCCTCCGGGCGCCGCGGCGGCTGGTCAGGCGGCGGCGGTTCGTGGTCGAGCGGGTCGGGCAGCAGCGGCGGGGGCTTCAGCGGCGGGGGCGGCAGCTTCGGCGGCGGCGGCGCCTCGGGCAATTGGTGAGTGGAGATACGGATGGGCATCCGGCGGATCGGCAAGCACCTGTTCACCAGCCGCGGCAAGGTATATCGCGCATTCTCGCCCGATGCGTTCGATGCGATCGAGCGGGCCATCAAGGCCAGCGAGACCCGCCACGCCGGGCAGATCCGCTTCGTGGTCGAGGGCGCGCTCGACGGCGCGCCGCTGTTCCGCGACCAGCCGGCGCGCGAGCGCGCGCTCGATATCTTCTCGCAGCTTCGGATCTGGGACACCGAGCACAACAACGGCGTGCTGATCTATCTGCTGCTCGCCGACCACAATGTCGAGATCATCGCCGATCGCGGCATCGACGGCCGCGTCGGCGCCGGCGCCTGGGAAGCGATCTGCCGCGAGATGGAGGCGGAGTTTCGCCAAGGCCGGTTCGAGCAGGGCGTGCTGCGCGGCATCGACCGCATCACCGCGCATCTGGCCGAACACTTTCCACGCAACGGTCCCAACGACAACGAACTGCCCGACGCACCGGTGGTGGTGTAGTCGGTGCGAGCCCCTCGGCTGGCCGCAGCAAGGCTGTCTTCGACAGGGTCGAGACGTGGCCCTTGCATCTGCGACTAATTCGTAATATCAAAAGTTACATGAAACGAGACAGTCGCCTGTCCTCGGTGTTGCACGCGCTGCTGCATATGGCGGAGCGCGGCGAGCCGATGACCTCCGAAACGCTCGCCGCCTGCATGTGTACTAATCCGGTGGTGGTGCGGCGGACGATGGGCCTGCTGCGCGATGCCGGACTGGTCGCCTCCGCCCGCGGGCCGTCGGGCGGCTGGCAGATCGTCGCCGATCTGAACGCGGTCACCTTGCGCGATCTCTACGATGCGCTCGGCGAGCCGACGGTGTTCGCGATCGGCAACCGCCACGAAGCGCCGCAATGTCTGGTCGAGCAGGCGGTGAACGCTGCGCTCGACGACGCGTTCGCGGATGCCGAAGCGTTGCTGCTGGACCGGCTCGGCAAGATCACGCTGGCCAGTTTGTCGGCCGACTTCAACCGCCGCTACGCCGCGCATCGGACGCGTACTTAAGGAGTTCACATGCACCACGACGTCATCGTCATCGGCGGCTCCTATGCCGGAATGGCCGCCGCGCTCCAGCTCGTTCGTGCGCGCCGCAGCGTGCGGGTGATCGATGCGGGCCAGCGCCGCAACCGCTTCGCCGCGCATTCGCATGGCTTCCTGTCACAGGACGGCGCCGATCCGGCGGCGATCGCCACGACCGCGCGCCGGCAGCTCCAGGCCTACCCGACGCTGAGCTGGGTCGACGACACCGCGCGCGCGGCGAGCGGCCGCAAAGACGCGTTCGTGGTCGAGACCGGCGACGGCGCGCAACATCATGCGCGGCGGCTGCTGTTCGCCACCGGCGTTTCCGACACGTTGCCGGCGATTGCAGGGCTGCAGGAGCGCTGGGGCGTCAGCGTGTTTCTCTGTCCGTATTGCCACGGCTACGAGCTCGACAAAGGCCGCATCGCGGTGATCGCCACCGGGCCGATGTCGCTGCACCAGGCGCAGTTGCTGCCGGAATGGGGCGAGGTGACGCTGTTCACCAACGCCGCGCTGGTGCTCGACGACGCCGGGCGGGACGATCTGGCCGCGCGTGGCGTTGCGATCGACGAGACACCGATCGCGCGGATCGAAGGACGTGCCGACGTCGTGCTGAGCGACAGACGGAAGCTGCCGTTCGCCGGCATCTTCACCGCGAGCCGCAACGCGCCGGCGACGCCGATCGCGCAAGCGCTGGGCTGCGCGCTGACCGAAACCCCGTTCGGCACCCAGATTCAAACCGACGACGGCAAGCAGACCAGCGTGGCCGGCGCATTCGCCTGCGGCGACGCGGCGCGACTGCCGCATTCGCTGTCGCTGGCGGTTGCCGACGGCGCCTGGGCGGGTGCCGGCCTGCACCGGTCGCTGGTCTGGCCGGAGGCGTGAGCGCCGTGCTGGACGCTGACGCCGGTCGAAACACTATGCCTTCGCAGAAGGCCGCGCGGCGATCCGCTTGAACCACTCGGCGATCGTGGTGTTGGCGGGATCGAGCGGCTGTCCGACCTGAGCGCCGAAATCGAGCCAGCCGTACAGCAACAAATCGGCCAGCGTCAGCCGTGACCCGCAGACGTAGTCCTTGCCCTGCATCTGCTCGTTCATCCAGCGGATGCGGTCGGCCGCCATCTTCTTCAGGCCGGGCGCGGCCTCCGGCACGCACACCATGCGATTCTGAAACATCTTCAGGCCTTCGGCGAAGCGGAAGCCGTTGGTCAGCGGCTCGCAGATGTAGAGGTCGATCCGCCGCGTCCACATCCGGCATTCGGCGCGCTCTTCCGGCGTGGTGCCGATCAGCGGCGGCTCTGGATGCTTCTCCTCGAGATATTCGCAGATCGCGGTGACCTCCGCCAAGAAGCTGCCATTGTCGAGTTCGAGAGTAGGCGTCTGGCCGTGGGGATTGCGCACGAGATGTTCGGGCTTTCGATTCTCGCCGGCGCGGATGTCGAGTGTCTGGGTCGGAATCGTCAGGCCCTTCTCGGCGATGAACATCCGTACCAGGCGTGGATTGGGCCCGATCGAATCGTACAGCTTCATGGTCGTCTCCCTTGTCGGCGCTTGGTTGCGCCTTTGATGATCGATCTGTCCTAGCGCGGGACACCGTGCGGTGCAAAGCCGTGCGGTGCGCAATGCTGTGCGCGCTCTTCACGATTCGTGAAATTTCCGTAACCGGCGGGGGAAGTAACGATTTCGCAAGTAATGAAAGTTACCGAATAGTATCAAGTTGATCTGGAGGATTTGAAACGTGGACGAGCATCGCAACGAGCCCATCGGTGAACAGCAGACCGGCGCGGCCGCCGCGACCGACGGAGTGCAGGCGAACGCCGGCAGCCCGGAAGCAAGCTCGGCATCCGCGCCTCAGGCGACCCCGGCCAATGCGGGCGCCGCCAAGCCGGACGATGCGAAGTCCGCTGCCGGCAAATCCGAGATCGAGAAATCGGACGGCGTCGGCCGTCCGCGCCCCGGCACCGTCACCATCATGGCGCCGTCGCCTCGGGAAGATCTGTATCGGCACTGGGACGACGAGATTGAAGTCGAGGCGCCCGATGAGGCGAGCCAGTCCGCAGCTCATCGCTTCGGCGTGCGCAAGCTGGCGGCGGTGGCTGCTGCCGTGATCCTGGCGGCGATCGCGGGGGCGGTCGGTGGTGCACTGGCCACTGCCAGCCTGTCGCATCGTAGCGATGCCGAGACCACCGCGGCTTCGGCGCAGGTGAAGACACTGGACGCACAGGTCACCCAACTGCAGGGTGAACTCTCCGCCATCAAGGCAGAGATCGAGCGTTCGACCAAGCTCAGCTCGGCGCAGATCGGCAAGACCGCCGATCGGCTGGAAAAGCTCGAGAAAGCCCAGGCCGAACCGGCGGCGAAGATTGCCAAGCTGACCGAGACGGTGGAGAAGCTGCGCACCGCACAGGCGCAACCTCCCGCGCCTCCCGTGCCGGCGAATGTTGCCGCAGTCGCCGCCAAGGATGTCACCGGATCGATCACGCCGAAGCCGGAGCCGGCGAAGTCGCAGCCGGGCCGGTTGCCGACGATCGAAGGTTGGGTGCTGCGCGACGTGTATGACGGCGGCGCGGTGGTCGAAGGCCGCTCCGGCACATACGAAGTCTATGCCGGCGACCCGCTCCCGGGTGTCGGCCGCGTCGATGCGATCCGTCGCCAGGACGGTCGCTGGGTCGTGGTCACCAGCCGCGGTCTGATCGTCGCGCGCTGAGCGCACAGCGTCATTCCTGAAACTTTGACGGCGCCGGCTGTGAGACAGCCGGCGCCGTTTTGATTTGGCTGTCCCGCGGCGTCTCGCCGACTGCGCGGGTTGTTTCAGCTTACGCCCCGGCTCTCGCCTTGCTCGCAGCGATCTGCTGGAGCGCCCAGCGGGCGTTCTTGCGGACGTCCGGATCGAGGTCGTCGGCGATCAGCACCAGATAAGGCTCGCCGTCGGGGGAAGCGATCTCGCCCAGCGCGGCGGCTGCTTCTTTCCGGAGATTGGCCTGCTCGTGGGTGACGCACTGACCGATCGGCCGTACCGCCTGCAGCGCCTTGATCCGGCCGAGGCTGCGGATCGCCTTCAGCCGTACCTGCCAGAACTCGTCGGCGAGGCATCCGATCAGCGGCTCGATGGCAATCGCGCCGCGGGCGTTGAGACCGAGTGTTTCCGCCGCCATCTCGCGTACCATCCAGTCTGCATCCTTGAGCGCGCGCACGATGGTCTCGGCGGCGATCTTCATATGCGAGAACGCCAGCGCGCTGACCGCCGCGCGGCGGACGTGCGGATCTGGATCGCCGATCAGAGCGGTCAGGGCAGGGATCGACTCTTCCAGCTTGAGGAAGCCGATCACGCCGATCGCCTGAACCCGCACCGCAGCGTCGCCGTCCTGCAATGCCTCGAGCGCCGGCTTCAGCGTGTCCTTGCGCCGCAGCTCCTTCAGCGCCCGCAGCGCGCCGCTGCGGACGAAGGCGTGGCCGTGCTTGACCAATGGCAGGATCGCGTCGGCGGAGGCGGGATCCTTGAACTCGGCGAGGCTGTCGGCGGCCGCCGCAGCGACGATGCGCTCCGGGTCGACCAACAGCCGGACCAGCGCTTCGGCGGCCTCCGGTCCGTCGAACTCGCCGAGCGCCATCGCGGTCTGCTGCCGGACGCCGGCGTCGGGGTCGGCCACCATGTTGGCGAGGTGACTGATCGCAGCCGGATCGCCAGAATGGCCGAGCGCGATGATCGCGACGCGCCGCTCCGCCGGGTCGGCGGCCTGCAGCCGGTCGTCGGCGTCGTCGAGATCGTCGTAGGATTCGAACGGGCTCGACATGATCACCTCAACAGATACGGGATGTTGACGGTGACCGCCCCGGTGGGGCAATCGGCTTCGCACGGCATGCAGTACCAGCATTCGTCGTAGGCCATGTAGGCCTTGCCGGTCATGTCGCTGATCCGCAGGACGTCGAGCGGGCAGACATCGACGCAGACGGTGCAGCCCTTGTCGGCGATGCACTTGGCGTCGTCGACGACGACCGGCACCGTAGTCTGATAACTGGCGAGAGGCATGTGTCCGTTCTCCTGGTTGGGTGCGGGCGTCAGGCGGTGGCGCGGATGCGCTGCTTGTCGTAGAGATCCTTCTCCTCGTCGGCGATCGGCACGACGTAGGGCTCGACCGCCCGCTTCTCGCTGGTCATCTTGTCGTTCTGCTTGCTCAGCAGCGTGTGGCAGAACCAGTTCTCGTTGTCCTTGTCGGGGAAGTCGGTCCGCCAGTGATACAGGCCCCACCGGCTCTCCTCGCGATACAGCGAGGCGTGCGCGGCCATGTCGGCGCAGTCCATGATCGAGGCCGTTTCGAGCGCGCGCAGCAGTTCGTGGGCGTTGCGGACGATCATCCGCTGCTCCATGTCGTCGCGGACCTCGGCGAGCCGGCGCATGCCGAGCTCGTACTTCCGCGTCACCTTTGGCGGCTGCAGATAGTCGTTGACGAGCCGGCGGGTCTTGTACTCGATCTGGTTCGGCGGGATGCCGTCCTCGCGCCGGGTCGGCGCCAGCACCCGGTCGCGCTCGCGCGCGACCTCGGCGGCGTCGATCTCGGCGAAATCGTGGTTGTCGGCGAACTCCATCGCGTCGAGCCCGGCGAACGAGCCATTGGTGAAGGCGCCGAGCATGTAGTTGTGCGGCACGCTGGCCATGTCGCCGGCGGCGTAGAGCCCCGGCACCGTGGTGCGCGCATTGTCGTCGACGAACACGCCGGAGGCGCTGTGGCCGCTGCACAGGCCGATCTCGGAGATGTGCATCTCGATCGATTCCTGGCGATAGTCGATGCCGCGGCCCTGCTGGAACAGGCCGCGGGTCGGCCGCTCGACCTTGTGCAGGGTCGATTCGATTTCCTCGATGGTCTTGTCGTGCAGGTGCTTGAGCTGCAGGAACACCGGGCCCTTGCCGGACAGCAGCTCGTTGTAGAACTCCAGCATCATCTGGCCCGACCAATAGTCGCACTCGATGAAGCGGCGGTCCTCGTTGTTGGCGGTGTAGGCGCCGAACGGGCCGGCCACATAGGCGCAGGCGGGACCGTTGTAGTCCTTGATCAGCGGGTTGATCTGGTAGCACTCGAGATTGGCGAGTGCGGCGCCGGCGTGATACGCCATCGCGTAGCCGTCGCCGGAATTGGCGGCGTTCTCGTAGGTGCCGAACATGTAGCCCGAGGTCGGCAGCCCGAGCCGGCCGGCGGCGCCGGTGCACAGGATCACCGCCTTGGCCTTGAACACCAGGAACTCGGCGGTGCGGGTGTTGACACTGACCGCGCCGGCGATCCGGCCGTCGGCGCCCTTCAGCAGCCGCGTCGCCATGTAGCGGTTGGAAATCAGGATGCGCGCCCGCCGCAACTGCCGGTACAGCGCCTTCTTGACGGTCTCACCGTTCGGCATCGGAAGCACATAGGTGCCGATGTGGTGCACCTTCTTCACCGCATAATCGCCGTTCTCGTTCTTGAGAAAGCGGATGCCGAAGCTGTCGAGTTCCTCGATGATCGAGTAGCAATTCTGGGCGTATTTGTAGACGGCCTTCTGATCGACGATGCCGTCGTTGGCGATGGTGATTTCCTTGGTGTACTGCTCCGGCGTGGCGTAGCCCGGGATCACCGCGTTGTTGAGGCCATCCATCCCCATCGAGATCGCGCCGGAGCGCTTGACGTTGGCCTTTTCCAGAAGGACGACGTTCGCCTTCGGGTTCTTCATCTTGGCCTTCAAAGCGGCCATCGGACCGGCGGTGCCGCCGCCGATCACCAACACGTCGCACGATACTTCCGACAGTCCGTCGACTATCTCATCCATCGCCATCTTCTGCTCCTGGTTCCTCGGCGGACCGCCGCTGTGGAGCAGAGTTGTTCAGACGCGCGCCGGACGATAGCAATTAGTTGTCGCCGGCGCGCGATTTCCGAACGGGGTGTCAGCGCTCGACGAACGCCTTCTCGACCACGAAGTGGCCGGGCTCGCTGTGATTGCCTTCGCGGAAGCCGCGCTCGCTCAGCATCGCCGGCAGTTCGGCGAGCATCGCCGGGTTGCCGCACAGCATCACCCGGTCGGATTCGAGGTCGAGCCCGGACTGGCCGAGATCGTCGAACAACTGGCCCGACGCGATCAGATCGGTGACACGACCGCGGTTGCGGAACGGCTCGCGGGTCACGGTCGGGTAGTAGTGCAGCTTGTCGCGAATCAGGTCGCCGAGGAACTCGTGGTCCCGCAGGCCCTCGACCAACTGCTCGCCATAGGCCAGCTCGGGAATCTGCCGGCAGCCGTGGACCAGCACGATGGATTCGTAGATGTCGTAGATCTCCAGATCCTTGATCAGGCTGGCGAACGGCGCCAGCCCGGTGCCGGTCGACAGCAGCAGCAGCCGCCTGCCGGGAATCAAGTTGCCGGCGATCAGCGTTCCGGTCGCCTTGCGCCCGACCAGGATCTGGTCGCCCTGCTTGATCTTTTGAAGCCGCGACGTCAGCGGACCATCGGGCACCTTGATGCTGAAGAATTCCAGCTCTTCTTCGTGATTGGCGCTCGCCATGCTGTAGGCGCGCATCAGCGGCCGGCCGTCGACTTCGAGACCGATCATCGCGAACTGGCCGCTCTGGAACCGGAATCCAGGGTCGCGCGTCGCGGTGAAACTGAACAGCGAGTCGGTCCAATGCCTGACCGACAACACCGTTTCGGTTTGGAATGCACTCATCGTCTTCTCCTCACGCGCAGGTGATCTCCTGCGTCCGATGAGACGATGTCGCGGATATCGACCCCTCTTCGCAATTTCGAAATCGCGGTCGCCGTCAATTAGTTGCAAAATTTCCCGAAGAACTCCTCCAAGAGGAGCGGCGTGCTGTTTTTCCGCGGATCTGAGCAATTTGTTGCTAGGCCCGATGCGGCCTCGTGCCTAGCCTCGGGCCCTTGCGACAGGAGGGATCCTCATGGTGACAGTGCACGCTTCCAGCGAAGTCGAGGCCGATCTAGCGTCCTTGACGGTGCAGATCGCGGATGGCCGCACAGCCGCCCTGCCTGCCGAGCGGCTGCGGCTCGCATGCAAATGCGCCTACTGCACGCGGGCGCGGATCGACGGCCGTTTCCCGGCCGAGTTTCCCGGCGCGGCGATCGTTGCAGTCCGCGATCTCGGCTACGGGCTCAACCTGCAGTTTTCCGACGGCCACGATCGCGGCATTTATCCGCACGCCTATCTGGCGACGCTGATCGACGCCGACTGAGGCGGCACATTCATCCTGATCGCTGGCACGAACATTGCTCCGCATCTGGTCGGTCTGATCAACGCGAGAGGCAAATCATCGTGCTGCAGGCAGCCAAATCGGCAGCGGAGTCGACGTCCACCCTCGGCCCGGCGCGCGTCGGAACGGGCCGATCGCTTCTGCTCACCGAAAGCCACCAACCCACCGCCGGACCGCCTTCGCTGATCGACCGGCTCAGCCTGCGCGAGCGCGAGCTGGTCCTCAAGCAGGGCCGCCGCAAAGTCCTCAATCGCGGCCAGACGCTGTTCAGCCAAGGCGCGCGGCACGACGGCATCTTCCTGATCGAGAGCGGCCGAATCCGGGTGTTCTACACCTCGCCGCAGGGCCGCGAGATCACGCTGGCATACTGGCACATCGGCAATTTCGTCGGCGGTCCGGAAGTGTTCGACACCGGCGTGCATCAATGGTCCGGCGTCGCCGCCACCAATGCCGCCGTCGTGCATCTGCCGGGGAGGGAACTACGCTCGCTGGTTGCGGAGGTTCCGAATCTCGCGATCGGCCTGATCGAGGGATTGAGCTTCAAGGGCAAATGCTACTCGGCGCTCGCGCAGATGCTGGGAACGCGCTCGATCACCCAGCGGCTGGCGCATTTGCTGCTGCAACTGGTCGACCTTTACGGAGTGGATGATGCCGACGGCAAGGTGATTGCAGTCGCATTCACCCACGCCGACATCGCCCACCTGGTCGGTGCGACACGGCAATGGGTCACGATCAGTCTGCGGCGAATGCAGGAGAAGCGCATCGTCCAGACCCGGCGCTCGCAGATCGTCGTCTGCCGGCCCGATATCCTCGAGGAGATGCGCGGCCACGCGACCGACTGACCTCTCTGCCTATGCAAATGGCTCTTAGAAGCAAAATTGCCCAAGGAGTGCGCAACCCGTCTTTAGCGGCAACTAATCCACCCGATGGTCCAGTCCGGATTTGCTCTAAACGACCCGGCTACCAATCATGGCGACATCAGCCATCCAAGCGAACGGGGATGAGAATGGTCAGCCGCTTTCAGAAAATCGTCGTATCGGTCGCCTGCCTCACATGGATCTCGGCCCTGCCGGCCACCGCAGAAACGATCACCATCGGGATCGGCACCCAGGATACCACGACCAACACGGTCACCGCCGGCACGGTGATCCGGCAGCTTCATCTGCTGGAGAAGTATCTCCCCACGACCGGCAAATACGCCAATGTGAAGTTCGAGATCGAATGGCAGAACTTCACCTCCGGCCCGCCGGTCACCAACGGGATGATGGCGAACAAGCTGCAGTTCGGCATCATGGGCGACTATCCGCTGATCGTGAACGGCTTCACTTTTCAGAACAATCCCGAGAGCAAGAGCCGGCTGATCTCGATCGCCGCCTACAGCATGGCGGGGTCCGGCAACGGCATCGTCGTCCACAAGGACTCGCCCTACTACGAGCTGTCAGATCTGAAGGGCAAGCTGGTCAGCGTTCCGTTCGGCTCGGCGGCGCACGGCATGGTGCTCAAGGCGCTGCAGGATCGCGGCTATCCGGCGGACTATTTCCAACTGGTGAGCCAGAGCCCCGAAGTCGGCTCCACCAACCTGCAGGAGAAGAAGATCGACGCTCACGCCGACTTCGTCCCGTTCGCCGAGCTGTTGCCGTTCCGCGGCTACGCCCGCAAGATCTTCGACGGCGTCGAGACCAACCTGCCGACCTTCCACGGCACCGTGGTCCGCACCGATTTCGCCGAAAAGTATCCGGAAGTCGTCGTTGCCTATCTCAAGGCGGAAATCGCCGCCAATCAATGGCTGCGCCAGGATCCGAAGGCCGCCGCCGAGAAGATCGGGGACTGGACCGGGATCAACAAGGAGGTGGTGTATATCTTCCTCGGCCCGAGCGGCAACATGACCACCGATCCGACCATTAAGCCGGCGCTGATTGACGCCGCCGCGACCGACGTCAAGGTGCTGCAGAGCCTCGGCCGGATGAAGGAGTTCGATCCGAAGACATGGATCGACGACAGCTATGTCCGCAAGGCCTATGCGGAGATGAAGCTGGACTACGACAAGGAACTCGCCTCGACCGCCAACTACGAGATTTCCGGCCAGGACAAGTTCTGCAACAAGCCGATCGGGGAGCCGCGCAAGGCCGGCGAGGTCTGGGTCGATGGCGAAGGCATCCTGCCGTTCTCGAGCACGCAGTGCACGCTCGGCGCGTATGCGGACTTCAAGGCCAAGAGCAAGAAGATCAACGTCGCTTATGTGTTCGACGCCTCCCGCGGCATCAAGCTGTTCGCCGACCAGGCGTTCTACGCCGCCGGCAAGGGCGAGATTGTGCCGTTCCTGCTGAAGAAGGACGCCGAGGCCTACGCCGGCAAGATCAGCGGCAAGGTGGTCGGCTTCGACGAAGCGGTGAAGCTGGCGATGGCGGGAGACCGCACGTGAGCAGCCCCGCCCTGATGACGTCGCGCGACCGGATGGCGGCGACCGCCGCCCCGGTCGCCCCACGCGAAGCCGGCCCGCCGGCTTTCGCAACGCGCGCATCGCGCTGGTACCGGCTCAACCAGAACAGGCTGCGCGCCGGATTGATCGGCATCGTGTCGCTGCTGCTGTTTCTTCTGGCGTGGCATCTGCTGACGACCTACCGGGTCGTGATGTTCGTGAAGTTCACCAACGTCCCGACGCCGCTCGCGGTGTACGAGAGCTTCACCCGCGCGATGCACGATCCGAAATTCCTGATGCACGTGCTGCTGAGCTGCCGCCGGATCTTCTTCGGTTTCGCGCTGGCGGCGATCGTCGGGGTGCCGCTCGGCCTGATCATGGGACGCTTTCGCCTGGTGCACGAGTTCGTGTTTCCGGTCGCCGAGGTGATGCGGCCGATTCCGGCGATCGCCTGGGTGCCGATGGCGATCATGCTGTGGCCGACCAATGAGCAGAGCATCGTGTTCATCACCTTCATCGGGGCGTTCTTTCCGATCCTGGTCAACACGCTGCACGGCATGACGCTGGTCGATCCGGTGCTGGTGCGGGCCGCCAAATGTCTCGGCGCGCGCGAGGCATCGATCTTCCGCGAGGTGTATTTCCCGGCCGCGCTGCCGCACATCTTCACCGGACTGACCGTCGGGATGGGCGTCGCCTGGGTGTCGCTGATCGCCGCCGAGATGATCTCCGGCCAGTTCGGCATCGGTTACTTCACCTGGGAAGCCTACTCGCTGGTGCAGTATCCCGACATCGCCCTCGGCATGATCGCAATCGGCGTGCTCGGGCTCGGCTCCAGCCTGCTGATCCGCTCCGCCGGAACGCTGGTGATGCCATGGAGGTCGCGATGAGCCAGTCTGCTCCCGAGGCCCGTCAGGGCCGGATCGAAGTCCGCGATTTCGCGCTGCGTTACGAGACGATCGACGGCTCAGTGGAGGCCGTCACCGACACGCAGATCCATGTCGAGCCCGGCGAATTCGTCTCCATCGTGGGACCGTCCGGCTGTGGCAAGTCCACGCTGCTGAATGCGGTGGCCGGCTTCCTGAAGCCGACCAGCGGCGTCGTCACGGTCGATGGCGAGAAGGTGACCGGGCCGAGCGCCGAGCGCGGCATGGTGTTCCAGCAATACTCGTTGTTCCCATGGAAGACCGTGCGCGAGAACGTCGAGTTCGGCCTGAAGATGCGCGGCATGTCCCGCTTCGAGCGCGAACGGGCGGCGCGCACGCTGCTCGGCCTCGCCGGGCTCGAGGCGTTCGAGAAGCACTATCCGGAGCGGCTGTCCGGCGGCATGAAGCAGCGCGTCGGCATCGTCCGGGCGCTCGCGACCGGGCCGAAGGTGCTGCTGCTCGACGAGCCGTTCGGCGCGCTCGACGCCCAGACCCGCATCATCATGCAGCAGATCCTCACCAACATGTGGCAGCGGCTGAAGATCTCGGTGCTGTTCGTCACCCACGACATCGACGAGGCGATCTTCCTGTCGGACCGTGTGTATTGCATGACGGCGCGGCCCGGCTCGATCAAGGCCGAGATCCGGATTCCGCTGGAACGGCCGCGGCAGCAGTCGATGATGATGTCGTCGGAATTCCTGGCGCTGCGGCGCGGATTGATGTCGCTGATCCGCGAGGAGAGCCTGAAGGCGATGGGCGGCGAGATCACCGATCTCGGCATGCAGGGGCTCAGCATCGAGCTGCAGGGCCATTCGCTGCCGGAGGTGCTTTAGCCGGATAAGGCCGCTCCGAGAATCCCGGAGCCGGCCCGTCATGCAGCCTCGGCGGCGCTAACCGATGGCGCCCGATGCGCGCAGCGCCTTGATGGTGGCGTCGTCGTAGCCCGCGCCGCGCAGCACCTCGTCGCTGTGCTCGCCGAGCGCCGGCGGCATCCGCGGCCGGGTCTTGGCGCTGCCTTCGATCCAGATCGGGCTGTTGATGGTCAGCGTGGTGTCGTTCTCGAACGGCACCAGCACTTCGTTCTCGATCAACTGCTTGTCGGTGGTGATGTCGTCGAGAATGCCGACGACGCCGAACACCAGACCGGTGCCGTCGAGCGCCTTGCGCCACTCGGCGAGATCGCGCGTGGCAAAGATCTCGTCGAAGATGCCGATCAGTTCGATCGAACGGGCGTGGCGGTCCGCCTTGGTGGCGAAGCGCGGATCGTCGGTGAGATCCTCGCGGCCGAGGCACTTCGTCAGCGTCGGCCACTGCTTCTCTTCGTTGAGCAGCGACAGGATCAGCCAGCGGCCGTTGCGGCAGCGATAGTGATTGGCCACCGCGTTGAGCGCGCGCTCGCGCGGCCGCCGCGGCTGGAATTCGGCGCCGACCAGCTTGGCCTGCGCCAGCACGCTGGTCGACCACAGCCCGTTGGCCATCAGGTTCGACTTCACCTCGCTGCCTTTGCCGGTGCGCTCGCGCTTGTACAAAGCGGTGACGATCGCGCCGAACAGCGACATCGCGCAGGGGTGGTCGCCCATGCCGGCGACCGAGCGCGCCGGAGTGGAGTCTTCGTCGGCGCGCACCAGGTCCATCATGCCCGAGCGCGCCCACCAGGCGTTGCTGTCGAAGCCGGGCTTGTTGGCTTCCTCGCCGCGCTCGCCATAGCCGGTGAAGCTCGCATAGATCAGCCGCTCGTTCAGCGGCGCGAGATCCGCATAAGCGACGCCGAGCCGCGCCCGCACCGGCGGCGGGAAGTTGGTGATGAACACGTCGGCCTCGGCGACCAGCTTGCGCAGCACCTCTTTGCCCTCGGGTTTGGCGAGGTCGAGCGCGAGGCTGCGCTTGTTACGGGCCTCCAGCATCCACGCGTAGTTGCGGTCGCTGATCGGATAGCCCGGCAGGTTCGGCAGGTTGCGATAGGGATCGCCGGCCCCCGGCGGTTCGATCTTGATGACGTCGGCGCCAAAATCGGACAGCACGGTCGCGGCCGCCGGTGCAGCAATGAAACTCGCGCAATCCAGCACCTTGAGGCCGCTGAAGATGCCGTTGTCGTCCATGCGCGTGAGCTCCCTCGTGCTTTTGTTATTTCGTTGTCCGGAAATTCACGCGGATCGCGCCGTTCCGGCTGCTCGACGCATATGAACCGGGTTGTCGGGACGACGCAATATTGGAACCTGCATGGAGGCCTTCCGACAGCGCGCGCAGTTCTTGGCGTGACGTCGGCTATCCGCCGCCCGTCAGCAGCGCGGCATTGCCGCCGGCTGCTGCGGTGTTGATCGACACCGTCTGTTCCAGCGCGAAGCACGGCAGATAATGCGGGCCGCCGGCTTTCGGGCCGGTGCCGGACAGGCCGGAGCCGCCGAACGGCTGCACGCCGACGACGGCGCCGATGATGTTGCGGTTCACATAGACGTTGCCGGTCGGCAGCCGCGCGATCACGCGTGCCACTGTGTCGTCGATCCGCGACTGGACGCCGAGCGTGAGCGCGTAGCCACTGGCGGCAATGTCATCGAGGAGCTGGTCGAACTGCGCCGCCTTGTAGCGCACCACGTGCAGCACGGGGCCGAACACTTCCTCGGTGAGCTGCGAGGCACGGCTCAGTTCGAAGACATGCGGCGCGACGAAGTTGCCATTGGCCGGTGCCGTGCCGGCGAAGTGCAGCCGCGCCTCGCGTTTCATCCTGGCGATATGCGCGTCGAGCCGGGCCTTCGCCTCGGCGTCGATCACCGGTCCGACATGCGTTGCGGGATCGCGCGGATCGCCTATTCGCAGTTCGCGCGCGGCACCGGCGATCATCGCGATGACACGATCCGCAACGTCCTCCTGCACGCACAACAGCCGCAGCGCCGAGCAGCGCTGGCCGGCGGAGCGGAACGCGGAGGTGATGACGTCGTCGGCGACCTGCTCGGGCAGCGCGGTGGCGTCGACGATCATCGCGTTGATGCCGCCGGTCTCGGCGATCAGCGGCACGATCGGGCCGTCCTTGGCGGCCAGCGTGCGGTTGATCGCACGCGCCACCTCGGTGGATCCGGTGAAGACGACGCCGGCGACGTCGGCGTGCTCGACCAGCACCGCACCGATGCGGCCGTTGCCCTGCACCAGATGCAGCGCCGCGCGCGGCACGCCGGCTTCATGCAGCAGGCGGATCGCGGCATCGGCGATCACCGGCGTCTGCTCGGCAGGCTTGGCCACCACCGCGTTGCCGGCCATCAGTGCCGCGGTGACCTGGCCGAGGAAGATCGCCAGCGGAAAATTCCACGGGCTGATCGCCACGAATACGCCGCGACCACGCAAGCCGAGCGTATTGCGTTCGCCGGTCGGGCCGGGCAGGGCGAGCGGCTCGGCGAACAGCCGGCGGCCTTCGCTCGCATAGTAGCGGCAGTAGTCGATCGCCTCACGCAGTTCCGCGACGCAGTCGTCGAGCGTCTTGCCGCCTTCGTCCTGCAGCAGCGCGATCAGCGCCGCACGGCGCTGCTCCAGCAGATCGCCGGCGCGCTCCAGGATCGCCGCGCGGTGATCGGCGGAGGTCCGGCTCCACGTCTCGAAACCGTCGCGCGCGGCGGCGATCGCTGCTGCGGCCTGCGCCGGCGTCGCGGCTGCGATGGTCGGCAGCGGCCGGCGCGCGGTCTCGATGTCGCCGAGCAGTGCGGCGAGCGCGCTGCGGTCGCCGAATTCGATGCCGCGCGAATTGAGCCGCTGCGGCTGATACAGATCGCGCGGCAACGGGATCGCCGGGTTTCGTGCGTTCTCAGGACGGCCGATCAGCGCGGCAGGCCGTGTCAGCAGTTCGGCGACCGCCACGCTGTCGTCGCCGGCCTGCGCCACGAACGACGAGTTGGCGCCGTTCTCCAAGAGCCGCCGCACCAGATAGGCCAAGAGATCGCGGTGACCACCGACCGGAGCGTAGATCCGGCATACGGGCTGCGGATGCTCGTCGAGCAGCCGCGCGTACAGCGCTTCGCCCATGCCGTGCAGCCGCTGAAATTCATAGTCGTCGCTGCCATCGGCGAGTTCCAGAATGGTCGCGACCGTCAGTGCGTTGTGGCTGGCGAATTGCGGGAACAGCCGCGGCCGCAGCGACAGCAGCTTGCCGGCACAGGACAGGTAGTTGAGGTCGGTCATCGGCTTCCTGGTGAATACCGGGTAGTCGGCGAGTCCGCGTTCCTGCGCGCGCTTGATCTCGGTGTCCCAATAGGCGCCCTTCACCAGCCGCAGCATGATCCGGCGATCGAGTGCGTTCGCCAGCTCTGCAACGTAGTCGATCACGGCGGCGGCGCGCTTCTGATACGCCTGCACGGCGAGGCCGTAGCCGTCCCAGCCGCTGAGCGATGGATCTGCGAAGCAGGCGGCGAACACCTCGAGCGACAGTTCGAGCCGGTCGGCTTCCTCGGCGTCGACCGTGAAGGCGAGGTCGTGGCTCCTGGCGAGCCTCGCCAGCTCGAGCAGCCGCGGCGTCAGCTCCCGCATCACGCGGTCGCGGCTGATCGCCTCGAACCGCGGATGCAGCGCCGACAGCTTGACCGAGATGCCCGGCCGCGCCGGCAGTGCAGCGTTGCCGGAGGTGCGGCCGATCGCCGTGATCGCATCGAAGTAGGACTGATAGTAGCGCTCGGCGTCCTCGGCGGTGCGGGCGCCTTCGCCGAGCATGTCGTAAGAGTAGCGAGAGCCTTCGCGTACATGCGCCTTGGCGCGGGCCAGTGCAGAGTCGATCGTTTCGCCCAGCACGAAATGATTGCCGATCAGCCGCATCGCCTGGCGGGTCGCGGCGCGCACCGCGGGTGCGCCGATCCGCCGCGTCAAGGCCGCGAGCGTGCCTTGCGGCGTCTCGCCGGCATGGACGAGACGCGCCGATAGTCCGAGGGCCCAGGCCGAGGCGTTCACCAGCACGGCATCGGACTTGATGCGGTGATGCGCGAAATCGCCCTGGTCGAGCTTGTCCTCGATGAAAGCGTCGGCAGTTGCCGCATCCGGAACCCGCAGCAGCGCCTCGGCCAGTACCATCAAGGCCAGACCCTCTTTGGTCGACAGCGCGAATTCGCGCAGCATCGCGTCGACGCCGCCCAGGCCATGTTCGGAACCGCGAATCGAGCTGATCAGTTCGGTCGCAACGGCGTCGATCCGGGCTTCGCGGTCGGGCGGTAGCGCGGCGCTCGTCAGCAGTTCGGCGGCGAGCGCAGCATCATCCGGCGCGTAAGCCGCAGTGAACTCGGCAAGCGGCTGGTCGGACGGCATGGCGGTCGGCTCCCGAGGCCAGATAGCTGTGGACGGCACGCATCAGTGCGGCCAGCAAATGCAATGCCATCCAAGCTGCCATATTGGCACGGCCGGGGCCTGACGCTAGCTTCGCCTCGATCAAACGGAAGGCTGGGAGCGGGCATGAGGGTGACGCGCGGCAAGTCCAACGCACGACGGTTCGGTGCGCTCGCGGCCGCGGCGCTGGCTGCCGCCTGGTTCGGCGCGCCGGCCGGTGCCGCCGAGCTCAGCTCGCAGGTCTCGTATCTGTACAGTTCGGTTTCGATTTTCCCGCCGACCGCCAAGGGCATGACGGTGTGCTATGGCTTCGTCTGCCGCCGTCGCTACGAGCTGGCGTTCACGGCCGGGGATCGTGCCGCGTTGAGCAGGATCATGGCGGCCGGTAAGGCGTCGGCTGCGGCGGAACGCGCGGCGGTGCAGAAGGCGGTGGTGTGGCTCGACCGCCGGCTCGGACCGGTGCTCGGCACCGACAAGCGGATCGCGCGCGCCGACTTCCGTTACTTCGACGACAAGCACAATTTCGATTGCTGGGACACAACCCGCAACACCACCAGCCTGCTGCTGGTGATGCAGGAGTGGGGGCTGTTCAAGTATCACAGCGTCGGCGATCCGAAGTATCGCGGCAACGTGCTGGTGCTGCAGACGCCGCACAACACCGCGGTGCTGACCGAGCGTGCCACCGGCGCCCAATGGGTCGTCGACATGTGGACCCGCAGCTATGCGCAGAGCCCGGAAGTGATGCCGGTCGATCAGTGGGTCAAGCTCGACTGAGCCTCCGACGAATCCGGCTCCGGTCCTGATCCGATCAGAACCGGAGCCTCGATCTTCGACATAGGCCCATGGTGCTTGCGCGCACCATGCGCCGAAGCCGGCGGAGATTAGTCGCAGACGTTGAAGGTGCGCCAGCGCCAGCCGTGAGGCGTCGGAACGCGGCGGGTCACGTAGCAGTTTCCGTAGCCGTATCCGACATAGCCGATCCCGATCGCCGGGCCGTGCCAGTGATGGTGGCCCCAGCCGTGGTGATGGTGATGCTTCCATCCGCCGGCGGAAGCGGCGGTCGGAGCCAGCGCGACGGCACTGAGCGAAGCGGCGGCGAACAGTCCAAGGGCGATCTTGCGAAACATGGTCGTTCTCCTCGAAATACGCGCGATGCGCGGTTCGTTGTTTGGTTCAAGTCTGCCTGGTCCGTCGATGGTCGATCGGACCCGCCCATCGCCCGTTCGTCGCAAGCCGTCGCGCACGGGTTCATGCCGTGCGTGCGGGTTTTTTGTTTCGGCAGATGGGGCTCGAGGATCGGTACGGCGGCCGGATCCTGGCGGCCGATCAGGCGAGCGCCAATTCGCTGTCGTCGAGCGCCGAGGCCAGATTGCCGGAGTGCTCGACCACGCAGACCAGCATCGGTTCAGTGCGGCCGCGGATCTCCAGTTCCAGCGTCGGCAGCGCCTGCTCGGACAGGCCCGCGGTGGCGCGGAGCTCGTCGGACAGCAGCGTCTCGCAGCCGATCGTCTTGGTCATATCCTGCAGTCGCGATGCGACGTTGACCGAGTCGCCGAGTGCGGTGAACACCATGTTGTCGCGATAGCCGATCTCGCCGACCACCACTTCGCCGCTGTGGATGCCAATGCCGAACCGGATCGGCTCCGGCAAATCATGGCCAAGAAAGCTGTTGAGTTCGTCGATCGCCGCTGCGATCGCGGCGGCGGCGCGGATCGCGTTGCGGCAGGCGTCGCGCGGCGCCTCGGCGAGCCCGAACAGCGCCAGCACGCCATCGCCGACGAACTGATTGGGCTGGCCGCCGCAGGCGATGACACTACGCGACACCGCACCGAGGAAGCGGTTGACGATGAACACGGTGTCGAAAGGCAGCCGGCTTTCGGCAAGCTTGGTCGAGCCGCGCATGTCGACGAACATGCTGACCAGATAGCGCTCTTCGCCGACCCGGGCTGCGCGCGCCGCCTTGCGCGCTGCGGCGACGTTGCGCGGCGGGAACACCGGCACGAAGCTGATGTCGTGGTCGGGCTTGAGCTGGCAGGCGAGACGGATCGACGGATCGTCGCCGGTGCCGATCGAGGCGAGCACGAAGGCCTCCCGCGGCGACGGCGGCGGCAGAACCGCCGGATCGCCGAGCACGCGGATGCGGCAAGTCGAACAGCGGGCGCGACCGCCGCAGGCCGAGGCGTGCGGAATATTGTGGCGCTGGGTCGCCTCCAGCACCGTGAGACCCTTCGGCACGCGGATGCTGCGCTGGCCGTCATAAGTCAGGCTGACCATGCCGCCGCGCCGTTCGGCGATCGCACGCACCGCGCGGGCGATCAGTGCCAGCGCGATCAGGCCGAGATAGAACATCAGGAAGCCGTCGCCGATCGCGTCGAGCGTCTGTTGCTGTTCAGGCGTCCCGAGATTGGCCGGCGCGAGATTTTCGGCCTGCCATTGCGGTGAAGCGGCCTCGCGCGCCACCTCGCGGCCGCCCTGATAGAAGCCGAGCAGCGCCAGCGTCGGGATCAGCACCGCGGCAGCGAGCAGCCAAGGCATCGTGCGGCGGAACGCCGGCTTGATCCGCAGCCAGACGTAGAGGCCGATGCAGCCGTGGGTCCAGGCGATCAGCATCACCGCGACCATCAGCCATGCGCGATAGGGCGGCGCGACGACGAAGTAATTGTACAGCACCTGCGGATACAGCCGGTCCTGATCGTACAGCACGTTGCCGAGCCGCATCACGATGACGTGGCTGTAGATCATCAGCGGCACGGACAGGCCAAGAAGGAGCTGCGGTGGCTCCAGCGTTTTCCAGCGGAACTGGCGGCGTTGATACAGCGCCCACAGTCCGAGCCCGGCATGCGCCGTCACCGAGCCATAGAACAGGATCGCGACCGGCAGGAACTGCCAGATCTCCAGGTGCAACAGCACGCCGGCCTGCAGCGCCGCTGGCGAGATGTTACCGAGCGCATGGTTCAGGAAGTGGCTGAGCAGATAGGTGAACATCACCAGCCCGCAGAACATCCGCACCTGCCGAACGCCGATGCGGCGGAGCCAGGCGGGCCGCTGCGCGCGGGCAGCCGCGTTCTGTTTTTTGTCCGGCCTCGCTCGCGTCGCCATCAGTGACTGCATACCTCGATCAATTGATTCCGGGATGTGCTGCGCTAGACGGCGCAGGCCGGACTCCACATTCGCTGTCGGTGATTATGGATTCCGGGTTCGCTCACTTCGTTCGCGCCCCGGAGTGACGACTTTTGTTTCGGTAGGTGCCGATCAGCACAAGGCAAGATCTGCGGGATGTAGTGCAGACGCGTGCAACGTTCCGCCAACTGGCCGCTACTCGTCCTTCTCCCGCTTCTTCATCAGGTCTTTGACCAGATCACCGAGCTGTGGGCGGGCGAGGGCGTCGAATGGCAGCGGGCGGGTGAGATCGATTGCGGCGAGGCCGAGCCTTGCGGTCAGCATGCCGTTGACCACGCCTTCGCCGAGCTTGGCCGACAGCCGCGAGGCGAGGCCGTGGCCGAGCACCGACTGCATCACGCTGTCGCTGAGCGCGATGCCGCCGGTGATGGCGAGGTGCGACACCGTCTGGCGCATCAGCTTGAACATGCCGAGCGCGCCGGGGCGGCCGCCGTACAGCCGCGCGAGCTGGCCGATCAGCCGGGTCGCTGCGATCGCCACGAACAGCACGTCGATCAGGGCCTTCGGACTGATCGCGGTGACCAGCGACACGCGTTGCGCCGCCTTCGAGATCATCACCTTCGCCTCGAGGTCGAGCGGCGTCATCAGTTCGCGCTCGGCAAGCCGGATCAGATCGGCGCCGTCGATGATGTCGTCGACGTGCTTCTGCAGCGTGGCGCGGCCGCGCGCGAGTTGCGGATTGGGATGTTCGAACTTGAGCAGTTCACGGATGATGGCGCGGGCTTCGGCGCTGTTGTTGGTGTCCAGCACCCGCGCGGCGCGGGCGTGGAGCTGCTCGATCCGCGCCAGCCGGATCAAGCCGAACGCCTCGCGGCCGATGATGATCGCCAGCGATCCGCCGGCGAGCAGCGCCAGCACCATGCCGATGGTGCCGAGCGTCTGACTCTGCGCGAACAGATCCTCGACCAGCTTGCTGATCCACAGCCAGAATGCCAGCGTCGCCAGACCGGTCGCGGCGCTCCAGAACACCGTGCCCCAGCGAAATCCCTTCTTCGGATTGACGATACTTTTCGGCGGCTTCGGCGCCGAGATCGGCGGTTCGGCTTCGCGGGCGAGTTCGACCCGGGCGCGCGGCGGCGGTGGCGGCGGCGGGGAGGCCACGCCCGCGGCCACGCTCGGCTTTGCGTCGGCCTTTGTTGACGGCCTAGCCGTCGGGCCGCCGTCGTCGGAATCGATCAGCACCACGCTCGGGTCGCTGAGCTTGAAGGTCGCCGGCCGGCGAGGAGGAACCCGCTCGGTCATTGCAGTCTGTCTCCGATCAGGAACTGGAGCGCGCGGTCGAGGCGGATGTGAGGCAGCGCCGGCCCCTCCGCATCATGGCTGACAAGTCGCGGTGGGCGAAAGCGCAGAAATCGGAAATCGGCGTCCTGGTGCGAGCCGGCGGCCAGCCCGCGGAACGTATCCTCGCCGCGGAACAGACCCTGCAGATTGGTCGGAAGATCGCCCGGGAAGGTGGCGACTTCGGTCTCGCCGTCGAAAACCTCGCCTTCCGCCATCTCGCCGGCGATCGGGGTACCGACGATCGACGGCAGCCGGTCACGGCCGCGTTGCACCTGGGCCTCGCGGGTGGCGCGGACGGCGGCCATCGCCACCACGTCGACCTTGGCGCCGGCGTATTCGGCGCGCTGCATCGCCTGCTCGACCAGCTTGCGCAGGATCGCCTCCAGGCGGTCGTGGCTGGAATGGTGCAGATGGTCGGCCTTGGTGGCGGCGAACAGGATGCGGTCGATCCGCGGCCGGAACACCGAGCTGAGCAGCGTCGAGCGGCCGACCCGGAAGCATTCGAGGATGCCGGTCAGTGCCGCTTCGAGATCCTGCAACGCTTCGGGACCGGCGTTGAATGCCGACAGCGCGTCGGCCAGGACGATCTGGCGGTCGAGCCGGGCGAAGTGATCGCGGAAGAACGGCCGCACCACAGCATCCTTGTAGGCTTCGAACCGGCGCCGCATCATCGCCCACAGCGAGCCATCCGGTGCGGTGCCGCCGTCCGGCACGTCGAGCGGTGCAAAGGTCAGCGCCGGCGAGCCGGCGAGGTTGCCGGGCATCAGGAAGCGGCCGGGCGGCAGCAGGCTCATGGCGAACTGCTCGTCACGGCAGGCGCGCAAGTAAGCGGTGAACAGCCGCGCCGCTTTGAGGGTTTCCTGCTCGTTCTCGCGTCCCTTGGGATCGAGCGTGGCGAGATGGGCGTGCCACTCCCGCGCCACCCGGGCCCGCGGATCCTGCCGCGACAGCGCCAGACTTTCGGCGGCCCAGCGCTCGTAGGTCTTGGTCAGCAGTGGCAGGTCGAGCAGCCATTCGCCCGGATAATCGACGATGTCGAGCGTCAGCGTCTGCTCGGAGCCGTTCTTGCGCTGATAATCGATCACCAGTCGCAATTCGCTGATGTCGACCGTCGAGCTCGGCCATTGCCGCTGTTCGATCAGCGTGGCGAGAAAGTTCTCATAGGCGAAGCGCGGCACCGCATCGTCGGGCTGCGGCGCCAGCCGCGCCGTGGCGATCCGCCCGGTCGACATCGACTCGAAGATCGGAAACCGGCCGCCGCGGCACAACCCATGGACGAGGGCGGTGATGAACACCGTCTTGCCGGCGCGCGACAGGCCGGTGACGCCGAGCCGGATGGTCGGATTGAACAGGTTCTCGCCGTAGTCCTTGAGCGCCCGCGCCGACAGCCACGCATCTTCGAGCAGATTGGAAAAATTGAAGGCCATGCGCGCCAAGGTTCAATCGTCAGAGGTTGCCGGCGAAACTAGCCGGAAACCGCCGATTCGTGCGACAATCCGACCTGCCGGGCCGGTCTTGGCTTTGCCGCCTTTCGGGCGGAAAATTCGGGCTTCATCGGCGGCCGTGGCCGAGCGTGTCGCGTTGCGTGTATCGCATTGCCACACCTCGTCATGAATGCGCCAGATCAATTCGGATAAGCTGTTCGCGAACGGGATACCTGCTGCGCAATGACGATCTTCCGCCTCAAGCAAATCGTGTCGCATGCCAGGATCGACGCCAAGGGCGCGGTGCACTGGAACTACGATCGCGCCGAGCTGATCGCCGATGGCGTGGTGCATGTGCTGGGCCTCGTCGCCGGTCTGATCGCCGCCACCGCCCTGGTCACGCTGACCGGCGTGTTCGCATCTACGCCGACGATCGTCTCGGTATCGGTATATGTCGCCGGGCTGCTGGCGATGCTCGGCCTGTCGGCGGCGTACAATCTGTGGCCGGTGTCGCCGCGCAAATGGCTGCTGCGGCGGTTCGACCATTCGGCGATCTACATTCTGATCGCCGCAACCTACACACCGATCATCAGCCAGATCAAGGATCAGATGTTCGGTCTGGCGCTGCTCGCCGGCGTCTGGGGCGTCGCGGTGATCGGCATCCTGCTCAAGCTGTTCAAGCCCGGCAAGTTCGACAAGCTGTCGGTCGGGCTTTACCTCGCGCTCGGCTGGAGCGGCATCATCGCCTACGATCAGGTGGTGGAGACGCTGCCGACCACGGCGATGTGGTTCCTGGCGATCGGCGGCCTGCTGTACACGGCCGGCGTGATTTTCCACGCCTGGCGGCGGCTTCGGTTCCAGAATGCGATCTGGCACGCCTTCGTGCTGGTCGCCGCCGGCTGCCACTACGTCGCGGTGATGGACCTGGTGCTGGCGTAGCCGCCGCCGGATCTTTCCGATATGAACGCCCCGCCAACAACAAGCGGGGGAAACAACCATGCAGATCGCGGGCAAAGTCGTCGTCGTCACCGGCGGCGGCAATGGAATCGGGCAGGCGCTGTGCGAAGCCTTTCATAAGGCCGGCGCCGCCAAGGTCGTGGTCGCCGACCTCGATCAGGCCCGCGCCGAGGCGGTCGCCGCCTCGATCGGCGGCGCGGCGTTCAGATGCGACGTGGCCAATGAGGCCGACATCAAGCATGTGATCGACGAGACCGAGCGGCAGTTCGGGCCGATCGACCTGTTCTGCTCCAACGCCGGGATCGGCGGCGGCTTCGATCCGATGGCGGAGAACGCCGGCGGCGCTTCCGACGAGCCGTTCATGAAGAGCTGGATGATCCACGTGATGGCGCATGTCTATGCCGCGCGGCATCTGGTGCCGCGCTATCGTGCGCGCGGCGGCGGTTACTTCCTCAACACCATCTCGGCGGCGGGTCTGCTGTCGCAGGTCGGCAGCCCGGCCTATTCGGCCACCAAGCACGGCGCGGTCGGCTTCGCCGAAAGCCTCGCCATCGCCCACAAGGCGCACAACATCAGGGTCTCGATCCTGTGCCCGCAGGGCGTCGATACCAACATGCTGCGCGGCCTGCCCGAGGGGCCGCAATCGGCCGACGGCAACCTGTCGCCGGAGCAGGTGGCGAAGGACGCGCTGCAGGGCATCGAGCAGGAAACCTTCCTGATCCTGCCGCACCCGCAAGTCATCGACTACATGCGCAAGAAGACCGAGAACTACGATCGCTGGATCGGCGGCATGGCCAAGATCCAGGCCAAGCTGCGCGAGGCGTTCGGCGCCAAGGCGTAACGCGCTCGGACGCGGCTTCGAGGTGCGCGCGGTTCAGGCCGCGCGCACGATCTCGCGGACATGATCGAGCGTCTCGTCGATCATCGCTGCGCTGACGTCGAGATGGGTGCAGGCGCGGATCCGTCCCTCCATCATCGCCAGAACGACGCCGCGGCGGCGGAGCTGTCCGACCATGTCGTTGCTCGCGACGCCGGCGCCGTCCGGCTTGAAGAACACCAGATTGGTCTGCGGCACCTGCACCTCGACGCCGTCGATCTGCGCCAGTCCGGAGGCGAGGCGGCGTGCGTTGGCATGATCGTCGGCGAGGCGGTCGACCTGATGATCGAGCGCGTACAGGCACGCCGCAGCGATCACGCCGGACTGCCGCATCGAACCGCCGAGCCGCTGTTTCCAGCGCCACACCTCGTCGATGAAGGCACGCGGGCCGGCCAGTACCGCGCCGACCGGCGCGCCGAGGCCCTTGCTGAAATCGATCCACGCCGAATCCCAGCCCTTCGTCATCCGCTCGGCGGAGACGCCGGTGGCGACCACCGCGTTCATCAGCCGGGCGCCGTCGATATGCGTCCACAGCCCCGCATCCTTGCCGGCTGCGGCGACCGCATCGAGCGTGGCCTGCGGCCAGATCGTGCCGCCGCCGATATTGGCGGTCTGCTCGGCGCTCACCATGACCTGCGGAGGTTCGTAGCGCGTCTTCGGATGCAGTGCGGCGCGGAATGCGTCCAGCGAGAACTGGCCGTCGTCGCCGTCCAGGCCGGTGATCTGGAAGCCGCCGAGCGCGGCGTGAGCGCCGCCTTCGCGCGACAGAATATGCGCGGTGCGATGTGCGATGATCTCGTCGCCGGGCCGGCAGGTCGCCAGCGTGGCGGTGACGTTGCACATCGTGCCCGAGGGCAGGAACACGGCGGCCTGTTTGCCGAGCAGCGCCGCGACGCGCTCCTGCAGCAGGTTGGTGGTCGGATCGTCGCCGGTCTGCTCGTCGCCGACCTCGGCGCGCGCCATCGCCTCGCGCATCGCCGGCGTCGGCCGCGTCTGGGTATCCGACAACAGATTGATCCGCACCGGCGGCGCATTCGGATCGGGCGGGGAAGGAGTGTAGGCCATGCCCGAGGCTAACATGCCGGGCGCGAAGCGGAAGGTATTTGCCCGGACACGATCAGGTCAGCGGGATGTGATTGGTACCATCCCTCCGCAAGTCGTTCCGGGGCGCTCGCTCCAGCGAGCGAACCCGGAACCTCGCAGTGATTGGATGCGGCCTTCGCCACGCGCCCGGTGAACTTTCCTTCGCAACATCCTCGAGATTCCGTGTTCGCGCTTCGCGCGCCCCGGAATGACGAAGAGCCTTTGGAATACGCCGCGCAAACAAAAAGGCCCCGGCGAACCGGGGCCTCGATGCATCGGACTGAGCAGCAATCAGTACGAAGAAATCAGCGCGAATAGAATTCGACGATCAGGTGCGGCTCCATCTGCACCGCGAACGGCACGTCGGAGAGCGCCGGGATGCGGGCGAACTTCGCGGTCATCTTGTTGTGGTCGACCTCGATGTAGTCCGGCACGTCGCGCTCGGCGAGCTGGCTGGCTTCGAGCACCACCGCGAGCTGCTTGGAGGCTTCCTTGACCTCGATCACGTCGCCGACCCGCACCTTGTAGCTCGGGATGTTGACGCGCTTGCCGTTGACCTTGATGTGGCCGTGATTGATGAACTGGCGGGCCGCGAACATCGTCGACACGAACTTGGCGCGGTACACCACCGCGTCGAGGCGGCGCTCGAGCAGGCCGATCAGGTTCTCGCCCGAGTCGCCCTTCAGACGGGTCGCCTCGACGTAGATGGCGTGGAACTGACGCTCGGAAATGTTGGCGTAGTAGCCCTTCAGCTTCTGCTTGGCGCGGAGCTGGACGCCGAAGTCGGACAGCTTGCCCTTGCGGCGCTGGCCGTGCTGGCCGGGGCCGTATTCGCGGCGGTTGACCGGGCTCTTCGGACGGCCCCAGATGTTCTGGCCCATCCGGCGGTCGATTTTATACTTGGCTTCAGCGCGCTTTGTCATCGCGTCCTCTAGGGTTTGAGTTGTGAGGAAACGCGCCCTCCTGTGCTCGGGAGAATTCCCCAGCCGACAGGTCCGTCCTTAAAGCATAAGGGGAGGACCACGGGTCGCGAAACGCAACGCGGGCCGAAACCGGCCCGCGAGCGGGGGCTTTCTAGGGGCAAAGCCCTGGGATGTCAATTCGGGCCGGGCAGTCGAAAGCGGGTTCAGGCCGCTTCCAGGGTCTGCTCGTACGCTCTCAGCCGCTGGGCGAGCGGCGCGGCCAACGGCCGGTCGCCGGCGGCGAGCGCGGTATTGGCGAGCCGCACCGCCTCGGCTTCGACAGCGGCCTCCCGGCTCAGCTTCCGCTGCGCATACAGCCATCGGGCTACAGTGGCCCAGTCCCACAGCGGGCTATCCGAGGTCACCCGGACGCTGGGCGCGGGGAAATCCCGGCTGCGCTGGCCCTTCGCGTATTGGGTCAGCGCTGCCCTGGTGAGACCGCAGCGCGCGGCGATGTCGGACAGATTGACCAGCGGGTCCGGCTCGATCCGCTCGACCTTGGCGCCCGCGGCCTCGACCGCTGCAACTGCCGAAGCGATCGCATCGCCAATCGACTCGGCTTCGCGGGCGAAGTCCAGCACGATGTGACCCTTCTGGAACGCGACGGCGGCGTCGTCGCAGCCGGCGTCAAAGAACTGGTCGGCGAAGTCTTCGACCGCCGAGGAGAGACCGGAGGCAACGATACTGAATTCATAGGTCTTCACCATCATCCTCCTGCTTGGCGTGGGGACAGCGTGCGATCTGGCGCAGCAGTTGCCGCGCATGGTTCTCCGGATTGCGCGGCGTCGACCAGACGAACAGCACGCAGCCGTCGCGATCGTGATGCGGGCACAGCAATCGGCCCCACGCATGGCCGCCGACTTTGCTCCAGCTCCAGCCCAGCGCTTCGGCGTGGCTGACCGCCGCCTCGATTTCCTCGTTCGGATGGGACGGCCGCTTTGCCATCGTGACGCCCACGCTGGACGAGTGTTAACATATGTCAACAGAGTTGCGGCTTCAAGGCCCGGCTGCCGCCCGAAGCGCCCGGGCTGGGCGGTCCAGGCGCTCGATCTCGGCCGCGATAGTGGTGTTCAGCACTTGTTCCAGCCGGGTGGTCAGCCGCGCGATCGGGGCGGCGTCGATCACCCGGTGGTCGAACCGGACGATGACTTCCAGGCGGCCGTCGTCGGCGAGCCGGCCGTAGCTCAGGATATAGGGGCCGGGGCTGACCGGGTAGAGGTCGCCCGGACCGAAGGCCGACACCGAGGATACGCCGAAGCTGCCAAAGAAGTTCGCCCGCGGCCGGTCGAGCGACATCCCGGCCCACCAGGCGATCCGCCGCAGCGGCCATGGCATCCGGCTGATCCGCAGCAGCTTGCGGAACATCGGCACGGTCTCGATCGGTGCGGTGCTGGCGCTGCGAATGATCGCGTCGACCTCGTGCAGCGGCAGCGTGTCGGCAGCGGTGACCTTCTGCATCAGCACGCAGTCCTCGCCGTCGATGCGGCGGGCGACCGCGATCATGCCGACGCTCTTCGGCAGCTCGAAGAAGTGCGGCCAGGGAAAGTCGATATACAGCGTCCGCAGCAGCGGTTCGTCGCGGGCCACCAGGCTGAACGCCTTGGCGAAGATCGCAGCGAAGCCGGGCGGCGACGCCGCCGCGGCCCGTGCCCGCGCCAGCGGGCCGAGATGTAAGGTGCGGCGATAGCTGATCAGCGGCACGCCCTGCGAGGCGTGCATCAGATCGGCAATCAACCTTCGCGGTGCCGAGATCCGGCGAGTTTTGCCCCGCATTACTTCGCGGGCGTCGCCAGCGGCTTGGTCTTGTCGACCACCCACACCGCCATCACCTTGGCGCCCTTGTCGCCGTGCACCTTGGCATCGTGCACCACGCCGGCCGGAATGACGTAGGAGTCGCCGGCCTTGAGGTGCTTGTCGGGTTCGCCGTCGATGCTCATCACCGCTTCGCCTTCGAGCAGATAGCCGGTCTCGATGCCGGGATGGGTGTGGCGGCCGATGTTGCCGCCCGGAGGCAGCTCTGCGAGCCCGCTGACGGTGACATAGCCGTCGGGGAATTCGATCTTCTGCAGTGGCGTGCGCTTGATGCCGCTCTGCTGCGCGACGGCGGCGCCGCAGGCGGCGACCAGCGCGCATGCGACCAGGATGTGACGCGAGATTCTGATTGTCATTGGGGCTCCTCCGGGGCGCAAAGCTAGCAGCGTCCCGGCAGGCGGAAAAGCGCTCAGGCCGGAATCCGGCCGCCGAAATAGGGCGCCAGCGCCGCGCTCGCCCGGGGGTGCCGGCCGGAGGTGAAGATCATTTCGGCGCCCGGCGTCGGGGCATGGCCGGTGGCGGGGCCGAGCAGCGTGACGACGCGGCGGGCGATCGCGGGCGCCGGATCGATCCAGTCGACCGGCCAGGGCGCGAGTCGCACCAGGCAGTCGAGCAGCAGCGGATAATGCGTGCAGGCCAGCACCACCGCATCGGTGCGGCCGCGTTTGGCGTCGGCTTCGACGAAACACGGCGCGATCTCGGCGCGAATCGCCGCGTCGGTCACTTCGCCGCCGCCGAGTGCCGTCTCCGCCAACGTAGCGAGCCGGATCGAGCCGACCAGCGACACTTCGCAGCCCTGGGCGAAATCGCGGATCAGCGCCCGGGTATATTCGAGCCGCACCGTCGCGCTGGTGCCGAGCACCGAGACCCGCTTGGTGCGGGAGCCCGCGCAGGCCGGCTTGATCGCCGGCACCGTCCCGACGAACGGCACCCGGTAGCGGGCCCGCAGCGGCGCCAGCGTCATGGTCGAGGCGGTGTTGCAGGCGATCACGACCAGGTCCGGCGCGTGGGCGGCGATCAGCTCGCCCATCAGCGGCACGACGCGGCCGATAACCGCCTCTTCGCTGCGCTGGCCGTATGGGAAGAACGCGTCGTCGCCGACATAGACGTAGTGCGCGTCGGGTCGGGCGCGGACCACTTCGCGCAGCACGGTCAGGCCGCCGAGGCCCGAATCGAACACCAGGATTGTGGGGAGCGAGGTCACGGCGCGACCTTACCCGATCTTGGTTAGCTTTCGGTTGTCGATCGCGCGGCGCAGCCCTGCGGAGGCGGCAAGGCCGGCGCGTCAGTGGCTGTCGGCGACCTCGGTCGGCGGTACCTTGCGCTTGACCCGCTTGATGGTGCCCGAGAACGTGAACAGCGGCCGCTCGCCGCTCTTCAGAATCCCGCGGACGAAGATCAGCGACTTGCCGGCCCGGGTGACTTCGCCGGTCGCCTCGATCAGCTCGCCCTCGAATGCCGCATCCAGGAATTCGGCGCCGAACGCCACCGTCACGCCCGGGCCCTGCAGCTCGCGGACCGCGATCGCGAACAGGCAATAGTCGGCGAAGGTCATGAGGCAGCCGCCGTGCACCGCCTTCATGCCGTTGAGGTGCTTCTTCTCGACCCGGAAGGCGCAGCGCACGCGGCCGTCGTCATCGATGCGGTGCCAGAACGGCCCGTTGTGGGATTCGAAGGTGTCCCGGGTCCAGGTTCGCCAGCCGGCAAATTCGCCTTCGGTTGCGGTGAAAAGGTCCGGGCGACCGGGACGCGTCGGTTCGGCGGGGGTGTGCACGGGGCGTTATCCTTTGGTCTATCGTTTGGTCCATAAAACCGATGCGGCGCTGCAATGCAAATCGGTGAATCTGAATTGACACTGCGCAATTGGCAGGCAGATCGGCGCTGTATACCCTCTCGCCCGCAAGAAACGGGCCGCGTGAGGGAGACCAGAATGAGCGACCAGATCAAGTATGTGCTGGACGAGGAGAGCATCCCGAAGTCCTGGTACAATCTTAATGCCGACTTTCCGACGCCGATGCCGCCGGTGCTGCACCCGGGCACGCATCAGCCTGTCGGCCCAAGCGATCTGGAGCCGCTGTTCCCGATGGAGCTGATTCTCCAGGAGGTCGCGACCGAGCGCTACATCGAGATCCCCGAGCCGGTCCGCGAGGTGTTCCGGATGTGGCGTCCGGCGCCGCTGATCCGCGCGCGCCGTCTCGAGCAGGCGCTCGGCACCCCAGCCAAGATCTACTTCAAGTACGAAGGTGTTTCGCCGGCCGGCTCGCACAAGCCGAACACCGCAGTGCCGCAGGCCTGGTACAACAAGCAGGCCGGCATCAAGAAGCTGTCGACCGAGACCGGCGCCGGGCAGTGGGGCTCGTCGCTGGCGTTCGCCGGCTCGCTGTTCGGGCTCGACGTCCTGGTCTTCCAGGTCCGCGTGTCGTTCGATCAGAAGCCGTACCGCCGTGCGCTGATGGAGACCTATGGCGCCCGCTGCATCGCCTCGCCGTCGACCGAGACCGAGTCGGGCCGCGCCATCCTGGCGGCCAATCCGAACAGTCCGGGCTCGCTCGGCATCGCGATCTCCGAAGCGGTGGAAGTCGCTGCGAAGAATCCGGACATCAAATACGCGCTCGGCTCGGTGCTCAATCACGTGATGCTGCACCAGACCATCATCGGCCAGGAAGCCATCAAACAGTGCGAGATGGCGGGCGACGATCCCGACGTGATCATCGGCTGTGCCGGCGGCGGCTCCAACTTCGCCGGTCTCGCATTCCCGTTCCTCGGCCTGCAACTGCGCGGCGGCCGCAAGCGGCGGATCATCGCGGTCGAGCCGGCGGCGTGCCCGACGCTGACCCGCGGTACCTACGCGTATGATTTCGGCGACACCGCGCATCTCACCCCGCTGGTGAAGATGCACACGCTCGGCTCGACCTTCATGCCGCCGGGCTTCCACGCCGGCGGCCTGCGCTATCACGGCATGAGCGGGATGGTGTCGCACGCCTACGAGCTCGGCCTGATCGAGGCGCGCGCCTATCAGCAGGTCGGCTGCTTCGAAGCCGGCGTGCAGTTCGCCCGGACCGAAGGCATCGTGCCGGCGCCGGAATCGACCCATGCGGTGCGCTGCGCGATCGACGAGGCGCTGCGCTGCAAGGAGGAGGGCAAGTCGGAAACGATCCTGTTCAACCTCTCCGGCCACGGCCATTTCGACATGCAGGCCTACATCAACTACTTCGAAGGCAAGCTGGTCGATCAGGACTACGACGAAGCCGACCTCGCCACTGCGCTGGCTGGCCTACCGGCGGTGGCGGCCTGAGCAGCACGGGCGTCCCCCTCGGACGCCCCATCCAAGAACGACGTCATGCCCGGGCTTGTCCCGGGCATCCACGTTTTCGGGCACGGTGCCCGCGGCCGTGGATGGCCGGGGCGAGCCCGGCCATGACGGATCGGGCAAGACCTTCGCCAGATCAATGGGTTCGCAGTGATCGCCGGCGCCGAGCGCCATCCCCAGGGGCGTAGAAAAGCCTTTCCCCCTTGGGCCGATCTTTCTACATAACAACGGTCCGCGCCGGCCCCTCCGGCGCGCCGAGGAATGCTGCCCTATGTCCGCTCCCGAGCCGAAGATCACCCCGGAACTGATCGCCAGCCATGGCCTCAAGCCGGACGAATATCAGCGCATTCTCGATCTGATCGGGCGTGAGCCGACCTTCACCGAGCTCGGCATCTTCTCGGCGATGTGGAACGAGCACTGCTCGTACAAATCCTCGCGCATTCACCTGCGCGGGCTGCCCACCAAGGCGCCGTGGGTGTTGCAGGGGCCGGGCGAGAACGCCGGCGTGATCGACATCGGCGACAATCAGGCGGTGGTCTTCAAGATGGAGAGCCACAACCACCCGAGCTATATTGAACCGTATCAGGGCGCGACCACCGGCGTCGGCGGCATCCTGCGCGACGTCTTCACCATGGGCGCCCGGCCGATCGCCTGCCTCAACGCGCTCTCCTTCGGCGATCCTAGCCATCCCAAGACCCGGCACCTGGTGTCCGGCGTCGTCGCCGGCGTCGGCGGCTATGGCAATTCGTTCGGCGTGCCGACGGTCGGCGGCCAGACCCGGTTCCACACCCGCTACGACGGTAACATCCTGGTCAACGCCATGGCGGTCGGCCTTGCGGATGCCGACAAGATCTTCCTCGCCGCAGCGAGCGGCGTCGGCATGCCGATCGTCTATCTCGGCTCGAAAACGGGGCGCGACGGCATGGGCGGCGCCACCATGGCGTCGGCTGAGTTTGGCGAAGGCTCCGAGGAGAAGCGCCCGACCGTGCAGGTCGGCGACCCGTTCGCCGAGAAGCTGCTGCTCGAGGCGTGTCTGGAGATCATGGCCAAGGACTGCGTGATCGCGATCCAGGACATGGGCGCGGCGGGTCTGACGTGTTCGGCGGTCGAGATGGGCGCCAAGGGCGACCTCGGTGTCGAACTCGATCTCGATGCGGTGCCGACCCGCGAGACCGGCATGACCGCCTACGAGATGATGCTCTCCGAAAGCCAGGAGCGCATGCTCATGGTGCTGAAGCCGGAGAAGGAAAAGGAAGCCGAGGAGATCTTCAAGAAGTGGGGTCTCGACTTCGCGATCGTCGGCTACACCACGCCGACCAAGCGGTTCGTGGTCAAGCATGGCGGGCAGGTGAAGGCTGATCTGCCGATCAAGGAACTCGGCGACGAGGCGCCGCTCTACGATCGCCCGTGGGTGGAATCGCCGAAGCTGCCGGTGATCCACGCCCGCGATATCAACGCGCCGATGGGCGCGGCCGAGGCGCTGGAGAAGCTGCTGGCGACGCCGGACCTGTGCTCCAAGCGCTGGGTGTGGGAGCAGTACGACCACGTCATCGGCGGCAACACCGTGCAGCGCCCCGGCGGCGACGCCGCGGTGGTCCGGATCGAGGACGGCCCGAAGGGGCTGGCGCTCACTGTCGACGTCACGCCGCGTTACTGCGAGGCCGATCCGTATCAGGGCGGCAAGCAGGCGGTGGCCGAAGCCTATCGCAACATCACGGCGGTCGGCGGCAAGCCGTTGGCGATCACCGACAACCTGAACTTCGGCAATCCGGAGCGGCCCGAGATCATGGGCCAACTGGTCGGCTGCCTGAAGGGCATTTCAGAAGCCTGCATCGCGCTCGACTCGCCGATCGTCTCCGGCAACGTCTCGCTCTACAACGAGACCAGTGGCCGCGGCATCCTGCCGACCCCGTCGATCGGCGGCGTCGGCGTGCTCGACGACTTCACCAAATCTGCGACGCTGGCGTTCAAAGCCGAGGGCGAAGCGATCCTGCTGATCGGCGAAACCAAGGGCTGGCTCGGCCAGTCGGTGTATTTGCGCGAGATCTGCGGCCGCGAAGAGGGCGCTCCGCCGCCGGTCGATCTCACGGCCGAAAAGCGCCACGGCGACGTCGTCCGCGGCATGATCAAGGCCGGCACTGCGACCGCCGTGCACGACCTGTCCGACGGCGGCCTGCTGGTCGCGCTCGCCGAAATGGCGATCAGCGGCAATATCGGCGCCACGCTCGACGCGCCGCCGGCCGAGATCGTGTCGCACGCCTGGTGGTTCGGCGAGGATCAGGCCCGCTACGTGGTCACGGTGAAGGAAGCCGATCTGCTCGCGGTGAAGACCAAGCTGAAGACGATCGGGGTGCCCTGTGTCCAGATCGGCGTCACCGGTGGTCACGCGCTGAAGATCGAAGGCGAACGCACCGTCGACATCAAGGCGCTGCGTCATGCCCACGAGCACTGGCTGCCGGACTATATGGCGGGGAAGGCGTAGTCGCCTTAGGTCTCTCCAGCGTCATTCCGGGGCGCTCGCGCAGCGAGCGAAGCCGGAATCTCAGCCGCGTCCGATCACCTATCCATCGTCAGTCCGGGATGCGCTGCGTAGCAGCGCAGGCCCGGAATCCCTAACCCCTGTGCTCGCGGATGAGCACGGCGGGTGACGCCGTGCGCCAGCAACAGATTCGGTGGTTATAGATTCCGGGTTCGCGCTGCGCGCGCCCCGGAATGACGGAAGAGAGGCCTCACAACACCCTGTACGCGCTTGGGATCTTCCTCAGCAGATAGGTCGTCGCCCAGCTCAGCAGCAGGCCGAGGGTAAAGACGATGCCGGCTTTGACGATCGCCGGCAGGTCGTAGTCGTGCAGCCAGTATTGCAGCCACAGCATGTAGGCGTAGTGCACCAGGAAGATGCCGTAGGCGTCGTGCTGCAAGGGATCGAGCAGGCTCCAGCCGCCGCGGCGGAAGCGCAGGAACACGGCCAGGATCGCAAAGATGATCGCGGCGCTGAACGCGGTGAGCGCGATGCTGTAGCTCGCCTCGTACCACATCGGCAGATCGTCGGGATTGTCGAGGATGCCGCGCTTGATGCCGATCAGGCCCCACATCCCGAGATACGGCACCAGCGCGACCAGCAGCCAGATCCACCATTGCTGCGCCAGCTTGCCGCCGGCGCCGAGCACGCTCTGCTCGGGATGGCAGGCGCCGATGCCGGCACCGATGAAGAAGTAGGCGGTGTACAGCAGCACCCGGCTGGCCTGCACCGCGAACGGACCCCATTCGAACCAATAGGTCGAGGTGTAGTACAGCCGCGACGGCACGTAGAGAATTGCTGTGACCACGAACACCGCGCCGATGAACAGTGCCGGCGATTTGTAGCCGAGCTTGGCCAGATGATTGATCGGGTCGAGCGTGTGCCGCGAAATCCGGTACAGCGCGCCGCCGATCACGCTGAAGATGAACAGCACCCACAGAAACCACAACGGCCCGCTCGGCCACGGACCGACCGTGATCATGTTCTCGTAGAACTTGGCGAAGGTCTCGGTCGGGTCGGCGCGCAGCGCCAGTGCGTAGTAGGCGATCGGGATCACGGTGAAGGCTGCGATCACGAACGGAATGCCGAGCCGGATCAGCCGGTCGCGCGCCAGCGAACCGAATTTCGGCCGGTGGTCGAGGCTCGGCCACAAGAACAGCCCCGACAGCATGAAGAACATCGCCATGAAGAAACTGTCGGTGGCGAGCACCACGCAGTCGAAGCCGATCCAGGACGCGGGATCGGTATGACCGAAATAGGTGTAGGGGATCACCGAATGGTGGATCAGCACCAGGATGGTGAGGAAGGTGCGGGTCCGGTCGAGCGACAGGTCGCGCACATGCGAAGCTGCGTGCGCGGTCATGCCGCCGGTGGTGGGATAGGTTACAGTCACGACAAGAGCCCCGCGCGATGCCGCCGGTGAATTACGATACTGCGCAATAGCTGAATCGCCTCTTCGGCGAATTGCTAGGGTTTGAATTCTTCGAATTGAACCTTTTGCGGATAAAACGCCAGATAGCCTGCGATCTCCGCCATCGCCGGAAACGGCTGCTCGTAGCTCCACACCGCGTTGGGCTGCGGCTCGCCGCCGGCAACGATGCTGAAATAACCGGCGTCGCCCTTGTACGGGCAATGGGTGACACGTGCCGTCCTTTCGAGCAGGCTCATATCCACGTCATCCCGTGGAATGTACTGCACCGGCGGATAGCTCGCCTCCTGCAACGTCAGCGCACGGCGGGTCTCGGCGATCACCCTGCCGTCCGCGCTGATCCGGACTCCGTTCGGATTTGCCGTGATCGTGATCGGATGATCGGGGCCGGGGAGCTTCATAGGCGGACCTCAGGGGCGTGAATTGGGCCTGCGTCACAGTCACCGTTGCCGAGATGTGTTCGGCGTGTGGCTTTGAAAGGCGCGCACTGCGATATAGGATGTCGGTTCAGGATTGCCACCGCGCGCCCCGCGCAGGCGGCCCGCGACGATCTGGAGGATGACCGAATGCCGATGGATGCCCGCGACATCGAGGCCATGATCAAGGCCGCGATTCCCGACGCGGAGGTGACGATTCGCGACCTCGCCGGCGACGGCGACCACTACGCCGCGACCGTGATTTCGGAGTCGTTCCGGGGCAAGTCGCGGGTCCAGCAGCACCAGATCGTCTATCAGTCGCTGCAGGGGCAGATGGGCGGCGTGCTGCACGCGCTCGCGCTGCAGACCGGCGTGCCGGAATAGTCTGCCGACATCTCCCCAACTTCGCCTTTGAACGGAGGCAGGGCCTCGGTCGGTTGCCCGGCTGACATGGCCCCGGTGCGTCGACGTTAACGAAGGCTTTACAGCCGCGCGGCACCGTCTCGGTGGGTGGGCACATGTCGAACTGGCGGGAAGACAAGGCGAAGGCCAACGCTCTGGCGCTCGCGCGGCTGACCACGCGCCTGCCGGATGCGTTCCCGCAGGCCGTGCTGGTCCATGCCAAAGCCCGCGCCTATGTGCCTTCGACCCTGCGGGTCGCGGTCGATTCGTACTGGCGCGCCCATCCGCTGCGCGCCGAGCGGCTGGCGCGTGTGCTGGCTGCCCGCAGCGGTGCTCCCGAGGGCTGGCGATGGCAGATCGGCGACGACGCCGAAGCCGGCCTGCCGGTGACGTTTCGAATTCCGCCTGCGCCGTATCGGGAGACAGCGTACCAGCGCGGCCCCGGCTTCTGCTGCGTCTGCGGCCAGCCGGTTTATCGGCTCGGCTGGCACGCCGATCTATGGGACGCCGGCATCAACACCAACGCCACCTGGCACAGCGCCTGCGTCACCGCCTGGCAGTTCTGGAATGCCCCGAGCGGCCAGACCAAGCTGCTGCGGCGCCTGCAGGGCCGCCGCTGCCGCGAGACCAACCGAAGGCTGCTGCGGAGTTCTGAAGTCGATCACCTCGTGCCGCTGTTTCAGGTCTGGCAACGGCACCGCGACCGCGCATGGCCGGAGCTGCTGGGCTATTGGGGGCTGCCGAACCTGCAGGTGATCAATCGCGAAGTCCACGTCGCCAAATGCGCCGCCGAAGCGCGCGGCCGGCGCGCGGCGCGGGTCGCCGCCGCAGAGGAAGCAGCGGCTTAGTTCGGCGATGACAGGCGGGACGCGGCGGCTGTCTCAGTTCGCTTCGAGCGCGTGCACCGAGAACATCGCGTCCGCATCGGTCCAGCACTGCGCCGGAGTCCAGCCGGCCTGCTGCGCCAGCGCGCCAAACCGCTCCAGGCTGTATTTGTAGCTGTTCTCGGTGTGGATGGTCTCGCCGGCGCGGAAGCCGATTCGCTCGCCGAACAGATTCACGGTCTGGTCGCGCAGGCTGACCAGATGCATCTCGATGCGGTGCTGATCGCGATTGTAGATCGCCCGATGCGCGAACGCGGACAGATCGAAATTCGCGCCGAGTTCGCGGTTGATGCGGATCAGCAGGTTGAGGTTGAATTTGGCGGTCACGCCGGCGGCATCGTCATAGGCCGGCACCAGGACGCGTTCGTCCTTTTCCAGATCGACGCCGATGATCATCCGGGCGCCGCGGCCGAGAATGTCGCGGGCGCTCTCCAGGAAGCGCCGCGCCTCTTGCGGCTCAAAGTTGCCGATCGTCGAGCCGGGAAAGAACCCGACCTTCGGCAGGTCGCGGACCGCGGGCGGCAGCGCGAACGGCTTGGTGAAATCGGCGGCGAGCGGATGCACCGCGAGCTGCGGGAAATCGCGCTGCAGCGCTTCGGCCTGGGTGATGATGAAGTCGCCCGAGATATCGACCGGCACATAGGCCGCGACCTGATGCGCGGCGAGGAGCAGGCGGATCTTGGTGGTGGCGCCGGCGCCGAACTCGACGATCGCCGCGTCCGGCGGAATCAGGGACGCGATCTCGCCCGCGCGGCCCTGCAGAATGCCGAGCTCGGTACGGGTCGGATAGTATTCCGGCAGGCGGGTGATCTCGACGAACAGTTCGGAGCCCGTGTCGTCGTAGAAGTACTTCGGCGACAATTCCTTCTGCGGCCGCGTCAGCCCATCCAGTACATCGCGCGCAAACGCAGCCGTGTTGGAATCGAGCCGATGCGCTTGCGTCTGCACGGCGACGTGCACGTTCATGGGCGATCCTCCAGGCTGCGCGCGTGGCGCATTGAGATCTTCAAATCAGGCGCCATAGTCGGCGAGCCGCAGGCCGGTGAACTGCCAGCGGTGATGCGGATAGAAGAAATTGCGATAACTGACGCGGCTGTGGCCTTCGGGCGTCGCGCAGGACGAGCCGCGCAGCACGAGCTGATTGACCATGAACTTGCCGTTGTATTCGCCGAGCGCGCCTTCGATCGCCTTGTAGCCCGGGTAGGGTGCATAGGCGCTGCGAGTCCATTGCCAGACGGTGCCGAACGCATCCGGAAGATGCCCGGCGCGCGCCGCGACTTCCCACTCCATCTCTGTCGGCAGATGCTTGCCGGCCCAGCGCGCGAAGGCGTCGGCCTCGTAGTAGCTGATGTGGCAGACCGGGGCGTCGGGATCGATGGCCTGCAGGCCGCCGAGCGTCATGATCTTCCATTCGCCGTCGACCTGCCGCCAGTGGCCGGGTGCTTCCCAGCCCTCGCGCTCGGCGCAGGCAAAACCGTCCATCAGCCACAGCGTGGCGGTGCGATAGCCACCGTCGGCCATGAACGCCAGCCACTCGGCATTGGTGACGAGGTGCCGCGCCAGTTTGACCGGCCCGACCAGCGCGCGGTGCACCGGCTTTTCGTTGTCGAAATGGAAGCTGTCGCCGGCATGGCCGATCGGGTGGATACCCTCCGGCAACGCGACCCAATCGTCACCGTCGCGCGCGGTCGCCGGCAGTCGCCAGGCCGGATCGTAAGCCGGCGGGATCGGGTTCTGCGCAAAGGCATGGAGGATGTCGGTCAGCAGCAATTCCTGATGCTGCTGCTCGTGATTGAGCCCGACCTCGATCAGCGGCGCGATCTGTTCGAGTTTCGCAGCGTCGGCGGTCGCGAACCAGTTCAGCATCGCCTCATCGACGTGGCGGCGATAGGCCGCGACCTCGGCGACGCCGGGGCGGGTGAGGAGGCCGCGCGCCGCGCGGGTATGCCGGGGCCCGGCCGAGACGTAATAGGAGTTGAACAGGAAGGCGTAGTCGGGGTGGAACACCTGATAGCCCGGACAATGCGGGCCGAGCAGGAACTGCTCGAAGAACCAAGTGGTATGGGCGCGGTGCCATTTTGCCGGGCTGGCGTCCGGCATCGACTGCACCACCTGATCTTCCGGCGACAGCGGCGCCGCGCGCCGCTCGGTCTCGTCGCGCACGGTGCGATAGGCGGTGGATAGCCGGTCGGCCAGATCACGGGCGGAGACGGACGATGGGGAAGAATCGGCTGCCGAGCTTGCAGCGGAGGATGAAATCGTCACGAGCATCTCCGGTTTGGTGGAAAACGCTGCTGTTGGGAATGAGTTCCAGACGACACATAGGCTCTGGCAGGCCGGATGTAAGGTCGGCGGCGTACCGGCGAGGAAATAGCCGGCGTGGGACAGGCGGTCTTCGCCGGGCATCGACCGCTTGAAAAACGGTAGCGAAGTCAAGGCGACAGCCGGGCTCAATCGGTTTTGACTTGGGCTATTCGCCGGTTTCAGGATACATATATGACCGTTCGACCCGGCCGCTGGTGGTCAGCCGGCCGCGCCGCAAAAGGATTCGCCATGAGCATCGAGCAATTCATCGACAACGAAGTGAAGGCCAACGACGTCGTCCTGTTCATGAAGGGCACGCCGCAGTTTCCGCAGTGTGGCTTCTCGGGTCAGGTGGTGCAGATCCTCGATCACATCGGCATTCCGTACAAGGGCCACAACGTGCTCGAAAACGCCGAGCTGCGCGACGGCATCAAGCAGTACTCGAACTGGCCGACCATTCCGCAGCTTTACGTGAAGGGCGAGTTCGTCGGCGGCTGCGACATCGTGCGCGAGATGTTCCAGGCCGGCGAACTGCAGAAGCTGTTCACCGACAAGGGCATCAAGGCCGCCGCCTGAGCCCCTTCGTCCGCCAGATCGGCACGGCGACCTGTGAGGTCGTCGTCGCCGACATCACCACGCTCGCCGTCGACGCGATCGTCAACGCCGCCAACGCCTCCCTGCTCGGCGGCGGCGGTGTCGACGGTGCGATCCATCGCGCGGCCGGTCCCGAACTGCTCGCCGAATGTGAAACGCTCGGCGGCTGCGACACCGGCGATGCCAGGATCACCCGCGGTTACCGGTTGCCGGCGCGCCATGTGATCCACGTCGTCGGCCCGATCTGGCACGGCGGCCGCCATGGCGAGGACGCCGCGCTTGCCTCCTGCTACGCCCGCGCCCTGCAGCTCGCGAACGATCATGCGCTGAGCTCGATCGCGTTCTCGGCGATTTCCACCGGCGTTTACGGTTTCCCGCCCGAGCGCGCGGCGCCGATCGCTGTCCGGATCACCCTCGATGCGCTGCGCGCCACCACTTCGGTCACGCGAGCGGTGTTCTGTTGCTTCTCGCCGGCGAGTGCCGAGTTGCATCGCGCGGCGCTTACGGATGCGGCCCCTTGAAACCGCTCCACGCGCCGCTACCATCACATCCACGAAGAAGAACTCAGGAGGATACGAGAATGCTGCGTCGCGCTGCGCGATGGTTGATGGCAGGAGCGCTGGCCGTAACGGCCGCGAGCCCGGCGATCGCCGAGACCACCTTCGACCTGCCGCCGAGCGTGCAGTTCTCCGACAAGAAGCTCGAACGGATCGACGAGTTCTTCAACAAGATCATCGCCGAGGGCAAGATCCCCGGCGCGATCGTGTATATCGAGCGCCACGGCAAGCCGGTCTATCACAAGTACTTCGGTGTCCGCGACGTCGCCACCAAGCAGCCGATGACCGACGACACCATCTTCCGGCTGGCGTCGCTGACCAAGCCGTTCACGGCGTTCGCGGTGATGACGCTGGTCGACGACGGCAAGATCAAGCTCGACGATCCGGTGTCGAAATACATCCCGGCGTTCGCCGACACCAAGGTCGGTGTCGAGAAGAAGCGCGAGGACGGCGAGAAGTATCTCGATTTCGTCGCGCCGAAGCGTCCGGTCCTGATCAGCGATCTGTTGCTGCACACCTCCGGCATCACCTACGGCTTCTATGGCGACAGCCTGGTGCGCAAGACCATCGCGGCGGCCAAGATCTACGATAACGATCCGAGCAATGCCGAATTCGCCGAGCGGATCGCCAAGCTGCCGCTGCAGGAGCAGCCCGGCACGCTGTGGGACTACGGCAATTCCTACGAGGTGCTGGGCCGGGTGATCGAAGTCGCCTCCGGCAAGTCGTTCTACGAATACCAGAAGGAGCGGCTGTTCGATCCGCTCGGGATGAAGGACACCCGCTATTATCTGACGACCGATGAACAGAAGGCGCGTATGGCGCAGCCGATGCCGAACGACGCCGATTTCCGGGTCGGGCGGCCGAGCCGGCCGGACATCGTCAAGAAGTGGGAATCCGGCGGCGGTGGCCTGACCTCGACGCCGCCCGACGTGATCCGCTTCGTCCGCATGCTGCACAACAAGGGCGAACTCGACGGCAAGCGTTATCTCAGCGAAGCCGTGTTCAAGGACATGACGACCGATCAGATCGGTCCGAACTCCGGGATCGAGCGCGACTACTTCTATTTCCCGGGTGACGGCTTCGGCTACGGTTACGGCCTCGGCGTCCGCACCGACGCCGGCCACGCCAAGCCGCCGCCGCCCGGCTCGCTCGGCGAATTGAAGTGGGACGGCGCGTCGGGCTGCTACTTCGTGATCGATCCGAAGCTCGACATGTTCTTCGTGCTGATGGAGCAGACCCCTTCGCACCGCCAGCCGATCCAGCGCGAGCTGAAGAAGCTGGTGTACGAGGCGCTGGATAATTGATGATGCGACGTCAGCCGTTGCGCGCGTAGAGCATCGGCACCGAACTATCGAGCATCGCCTCGACCACGCTGACGCCGTCCCATGCAAGGGCGCGCGTCAGCGCCGGAGCCAGCTCGGCGCTGCGCGTCACCCGCACCGCATCGCAGCCGAGCGATTGCGCCAGAGCGGTGAAGTCGATCCCGGGCAGCTCCAGTCCGGGCACGTTTCGCACCTGCATCACCTGGCTGAACGAGCGCATCGCGCCGTAGCCGCCGTTGTTCAGCACCACCACCGTCAGCGGCAGCTTGCGCTGCGCCGCCGTCCACAGCGCCTGGATCGAATACATCGCCGAGCCGTCGCCGATCAGGCAGACGGTGCGGCGGGTCGGATGCGCCAGCGCGAAGCCGACCGAGGCCGGCAGCGACCAGCCGAGTCCGCCGCTCGCCATCGTGGCGAAACTGTCCTGGCCGGGCATCGGCATGTACTTCTGCATCGCCGGTCGATGCGATGGCGCTTCTTCGACCAGCATGGCGCTCTCCGGCATCGCCGCACGCAGGGTGTGCAGCAGAACCTCCGCCGGCATCGGCTCGGCCGGCTGCGGCGCCGGCGGCACGGCGCGAGCCGGCGGTGCGGCGCGCTTGGCTTCCGGCAGCAGCTCCAGCAGCATCGTGAGGGCAGGAGTCATCGTGGCGATGATGCTGGTGCCGAGCGGCGTCACCGATGCGGCTTCGGCATCGTCGGTGATCTGGAACAATTTCGAGGCGCCGTCGAAGATCGCGGCGTGGCCTTCGACATGGAAGGTGAACACGGGCGCGCCGATCACCACCACGACGTCGTAAGCGTCGAGCGCTTCGGACAGTTGTCCGGGAGACGCGTGCAGGAATCCGGCGAACAGCGGATGCCGTTCGGGGAAGCTGCAACGGGCGGAGAACGGCGACACCCACACCGGCGCTCGCGCGCGCTCGGCGAGTTGCACCATCAGCCCGACCGCCGCGGCACGATCGACAGCGGGGCCGACCACCAGCGCCGGCTTCTTGGCTTCGGCGAGCGTATCGGCCAGCACCTGCATCGTCGCACGATCCGGCCCGAGCTCGCGCGTTATCGTGCGCGGCGGCACCGGCGCCGCAGGCCGCGCCCAATCGTCGATCGGCACCGACACGAAGGTCGGGCCGCATGGCGGCTGCATCGCCACATAGTAGGCCCGGGCGATCGCGGTGGGCACGTCTTCGGCGCGCGCCGGCTCGACGCTGTATTTCACATAAGGCCGCGGAAATTCGCTCGCGCGCTCGGCGCCGAGGAAGGCCTGCAAGGGCAGAAGACTACGCGCCTGCTGCCCGGCGGTGATCACCAGCGGCGTCTGGTTCTTGAACGCGGTGTAGATGTTGCCAAGCGCGTTGCCGACGCCGGCCGCCGAATGCAGATTGACGAAGCCGGCGTTGCGCGTCGCCTGCGCATAGCCGTCCGCCATCGCCACTGCCGAGGCCTCCTGCAGCGCCAGCACGTAGTCGATGTCGTCCGGCCAGTCGCTGAGGAACGGCAGCTCGGTCGAGCCGGGATTGCCGAATACCCGATCGATCCTGAAGGCGCGGAGCAGATCGAGGGTGGCGGATTTGACGGTGGTCGCCGCGTGCGACTTCGGCTTCTTCGGCAAGGCGGTTCCTCCGGCGCAAGGCACCGTGCTTGTTGCTTGCCGTCGATCAATCAGGAGGAGAGGAGGGGAGTCAATATGTCCCCGCGGTCCTTATGTCTGCCGGTCATTCCGGGGCGCGCGCCCTTCGCGCGCGAACCCGGAATCCCGAAATTGGGGAAACGTCGGAGTCGCAGAACAGCTCGAGATTCCGGGTTCGCTCACTTTCGTGAGCGCCCCGGAATGACGTGCATGTTGCAAGAGCTACCAGCTCGCCGTGGCCTTCATGGTCGGCACGCCGTCGGCGTTGGCGGTCCACAGCTCGAGGCCGGTTGCGGTCTCGTTGGCGTTGACGCTGAAGTCGGCGCCGTCGAACAGCGGCTGGACGCCGCGATAGCTGAACGTCTTCGGCGCACTGCCCTTGAGCTTGGCGGCGAATTCGACCAGCAGCGCGGCCTGCATCGGGCCGTGCACGATCAGGCCGGGATAGCCCTCGACCTTGGTGACATAGTCGCGGTCGTAGTGGATGCGGTGGCCGTTGAAGGTCAGCGCCGAATAGCGGAACAGCAGCACCGGATCGGCGAGATGGCTCTCGCGATGCTTGGCGGCCGGCGGCGCAGCCGCAGGCTTGGCCGGCGCTGCCGGAGCGGCGGACGGCGGCGGCACGTCGCGATAGACGATGTCCTGGCGGTCGCGGATCGCAACGCCGCGGGGCGTGGTGATCTCATGATTGACGGTGACGAAGCACAGCGTGCCGGTCGAGCCCTGCTTGATCGTCACGTCGCCGATCGTCGAGGTCCGGGTCACTTCGTCGCCGACCTTGAGCGCGTCGACGAACTGCAGTTCGCCGCCCGCCCACATCCGGCGCGGCAGCGGCACCGGCGGCAGGAAGCCGCCGCGGGTCGGATGGCCGTCGGGGCCGAGCTGATCCATCGGGTACACCGGCTGGCCGAGGCACCAATGCACGGTGAACGGCGCGGCGTCGCCGGCCTGTGGCTTGCCGATGTCGAGGAACAGCGTCGCGCGCAGGCCCTTGACGAGTTGCGGCGTGACCAAGTCGGTGGCCTGTTCGCTGCGGCCGATCCACTGCCGCAGATGATCGATATCGAGCGCGTCGGTCATGCTGGTCCTCGCTTACTTGCCCGCTTACTTGCGCTTGTCGCCGATGCCCGGCACGGCGCCGTAGTGCCGGTCCTCGCCGACCACGATCGCGGCCGGCGCCGGATAGGTCACCTTGCCGTTCGGGGTGTCGACCTCGATCCGGCGCAGATGCGGATGGTGCGACAGGTCTTCCATGGTGTTGACTTCGGCGAATGCGATGTCGGCTGCGGCCAGATGTTCGAGCAGATCGTCGCGGGTCAGCGAACCGAAGATGTCGGCGACGATCTTGTCGGTGTAGGCGCGGTTCTTCACCCGCTCGACGCCGCTGCACAGCCGCGGATCGGTCGCGAGGTCCGGCTGGCGCAGCACGTCCGAGCACAGCTTCTTCCACTCGCGCTCGCTCTGGATCGAGATCAGGATATCCTTGCCGTCTTTCGAGGTGAACACGCCGTAGGGCGCGATCGACGGATGAGCGAGGCCGAGCCGCTTCGGCGGATTGCCGGCCTCGGCGTTGAGCAGCGGCACGGTCAGCCAGTCGGCCATCACGTCGAACATCGAGATCCGGATGTCGGCACCCTGGCCGGTGCGGCCGCGGCCGATCAAGGCCTCGAGGATTGCCGCGTGCGCCGTTGCGCCGGTGGCGACGTCGACGATCGACATGCCGACACGCGAGGCGCTTTCCGGGCCGCCGGTGATCGAGGCGAGACCGCTCTCGGCCTGGATCAGCAGATCATAGGCCTTGCGATGAGCGTAGGGGCCGTCATCGCCGTAGCCGGAGATCGTGCAGATGATCAGCTTCGGATAGTCCTTGCGCAGCCGCTCGCGGGCGAAGCCGAGCTTGTCCATCGAGCCGGGCTTCAGATTCTGCAGCAGCACGTCGGCCGAGGCGATCAGCTTTTCCAGCTCGGCGCGGCCCTCCTTGGTGGCGAGGTCGACCACCGCGGATTCCTTGCCGCGGTTGAGCCAGACGAAGTAGCTGCTCTGGCCCTTGGCGGCGTGATCGTAGCCGCGGGCGAAGTCGCCCTCGGGGCGTTCGATCTTGATGACATGGGCGCCGGCATCGGCCAGCCGCGAGCTGCAATACGGCGCCGCGACCGCCTGTTCGACGGCGATGACGGTCAGTCCTTCGAGCGGAAGCATCAATAGTCCCCACAGTGGTCATTCCGGGGCGCCGCGCAGCGGCGAACCCGGAATCCAGATGTTATCTGCGTGTCAGATTCCGGGTTCGCGCGTTCCGCGCGCCCCGGAATGACAAGCGTGTTGTCCGGCGGCGGGCGCACGCCGTGGGCGGCTGGCAATCAGTACGACCGCGGCATCCCGAGCACGTGCTCGGCGAGATGCGACAGGATCAGGTTGGTCGAGATCGGTGCGACCTGATACAGCCGGGTTTCGCGGAACTTGCGCTCGACGTCGTATTCCTCGGCGAAGCCGAAGCCGCCATGGGTCTGGATGCAGGCGTTGGCCGCTTCGAACGACGCATCGGCGGAGAGCATCTTGGCCATGTTGGCTTCGGCGCCGCAATCCATGCCGGCTTCGTATTTGCGGGTGGCTTCCTTCACCATCAGCTCGGCGGCGCGCATGTTGGCGTAGGCCTTGGCGATCGGGAACTGGATGCCCTGGTTCTGGCCGATCGGGCGGCCGAACACGGTGCGGTCCTTGGCGTAGGCGCTGGCCTTGGCGATGAACCACTTGGCGTCGCCGACGCACTCCGAGGCGATCAGGATGCGCTCGGCATTCATGCCGGACAGGATGTAGCGGAAGCCCTTGCCTTCCTCGCCGATCAGATTCTCCTTCGGCACCTTGAGGTCGGTGAAGAACACTTCGGTGGTGGCGTGGTTCATCATGGTGCGGATCGGGCGGATCTCGAGGCCATGGCCGCGCGCCTCGCGCATGTCGACCAGGAACACCGACAGGCCCTCGGTCTTCTTGGTCACCTGATCCTTCGGCGTGGTGCGCGCGAGCAGGATCATCAGGTCGGAATATTCGGCGCGGCTGGTCCAGATCTTCTGGCCGTTGACGACGTAGTCGCCGTTATCGTCTTTCTTGGCGAAGGTCTTCAGCGAGGTGGTGTCGGTGCCCGAGGTCGGCTCGGTGACGCCGAACGCCTGCAGCCGCAGTTCACCGCTGGCGATCTTCGGCAGCCACTTGGCCTTCTGCTCGTCGCTGCCGTGCCGCAGCAGAGTACCCATGGTGTACATCTGGGCGTGGCAGCCGCCGCCGTTGCAGCCGGCGCGCTGGATCTCTTCCAGGATCGCGGCCGCCGCCGACAGCTTCAGACCGGCGCCGCCGTACTCCTCCGGGATCAGAACCGAAAGGTAGCCGGCCTCCGTCAGGGCGTCGACGAACGCCTTGGGATAGGCCATCTCGCGGTCGAGTTTGCGCCAGTATTCGCCGGGAAACTGCGCGCACAGTTTGGCGACGGCGTCGCGGATGTCGTGGTATTCGTCCTGCTCCGCGGCATGGTGTTTCATCGGCTGCGTCTTCTTGTTGGTTTTGGGGGGAGGTCATGAGACCTGGACCGGCAAGGACTCGTAGCCCTTGACGAAGCTCGAATACACCCGCTTCGGCTCCCCGACAACTTCAATGCGCGTAAAACGCTTAAGCATCTCCTCCCATACGATCCTCAGTTGCAATTCGGCCAGACGCATCCCGACGCACCGATGGATACCGAAACCGAACGACAGGTGGATCCGGGCCCGGGCGCGGTCGATGATGAATTCCTCCGGGCGCTCGATCACCTCGTCGTCGCGATTGCCCGAAACGTACCACATCACCACCCGGTCGCCCTTGCGGATGGTCTTGCCGCCGAGCTCGGTGTCCGCAAGGGCGGTGCGGCGCATGTGCGCCAGCGGGGTCTGCCAGCGGATCACCTCCGGCACCATGGTGTCGATCAGCTTCGGATTGGCCCGCAGCTTCTCGAACTCCTGCGGGTTCTCGTTCAGCGCCAGCACCGAGCCCGACATGGTGTTGCGGGTGGTGTCGTTGCCGCCGACGATCAACAGCAGGATGTTGCCGATCAGGTTGTCGCGGTCCATCTCCCGGGTGGCGTCGTGATGCGCCATCATCGACAGCAGGTCGTTGCGCGGCTCCGAGTTCACCCGCTCGTTCCACATCCGGGCGAAATACGCGGCGCATTCGTTCAGTTCGTCGCGGCGCTGCTGCTCGGATTCGACCACGCCGCTCTTCGGCAGCGCGGTAGCGACGTCCGACCAGCGCGTCAGCTTGCGGCGCTCGTCGAACGGAAAATCGAACAGCGTCGCCAGCATCTGGGTGGTCAGCTCGATCGAGACACGGTCGACGAAGTTGAAGGTCTCGCCCCGCGGCAGGCCGTCCAGCACCTTCTGGGTCCGGCCGCGGATCAGCACGGCGAGTTCGTCCAGATGGTCCGGCGTGAACATCGGCGACACCGTCTTGCGCTGCGCCGAATGCCGCGGCTCGTCCATCGCGATGAAGCTCGGCCAGTCGTAGCCGACCGGCGCGTCGCGGATCGAGATGCCGCCCAGCGTCGAATCCGACGAGAAGATCTGGTGGCTGGTGTCGACATGCATGATGTCGTTGTACTTGGTCACGCTCCAGTACGGCTCGATCGGCGCGTTGGTGCAGTAGTGCACCGGCTCTTCCTTGCGCAGCCGTTCGAACCACGGCCACAGCGTGTCGTCGCGGAAGTGCCGCGGCGCACCGGGGTGGAAGTCCTTCAGCGGGGTCGCATAGGCTTCCTCGCGCGCCGCCCGCAGCCGCGCCGCTTTTCCGCTCTCGATGGTGCCGTGCATCGTCGTCCTCCCTGGCCATGTCGTGGACGCTCGCCGCGTGTCGGCGGCGGTCGCGATCGGATTTTCGGTCCCGCCATGGTTCGGTCCGGCGGGTTCGGCTTTATGATCAGATCGTCAACCGGCGGCTGCGGCAAGGCACCTTTGCGGGGCTTGCCCGGCGGTTCGAACAAATTGATTTGACGGTAGAAAAGCGCCCGCGCGGCGACTTGCGTCGACAAGCTGGACAGCATGCTGCGGCGCCCCACCATTGGAGCCTTCTCAGGCTCCCGGCGCCGTGACATGGTGCGCGCAAACAACACACGGCGGCGCGACGAGGTGCCGCCGAGCGGAGCGAGCACCCAGCATGATTCCCAACGCGCAGAGCCTGTTCAACTTCGATCTCGGCGAGACCGCCGACGCGATCCGCGAGACCGTTCGCGACTTCGCCGCCAACGAGATCGCGCCGCGCGCCGAGGCCATCGACAAGACCAACACCTTCCCGCGCGACCTGTGGCCGAAGCTCGGCGAGCTCGGTCTGCACGGCATCACCGTCGAGGAAGACTACGGCGGCGCCGGGCTCGGCTATCTCGAGCACTGCATCGCCATGGAGGAGATCTCGCGCGCCTCGGCCTCGGTCGGCCTGTCCTACGGCGCGCACTCCAACCTCTGCATCAATCAGATACGCCGCAACGGCAACGAAGCGCAGAAGCGCAAATATCTGCCGAAGCTGATCTCGGGCGAGCACGTCGGCGCGCTGGCGATGAGCGAGCCCGGCGCCGGCTCCGACGTGGTGTCGATGAAGACCCGCGCCGAGAAGAAGGGCGACCGTTACGTCCTGAACGGCAACAAGATGTGGATCACCAACGGCCCGATCGCTGAGACGCTGGTGGTCTACGCCAAGACCGATCCGGCCGCTGGTCCGCGCGGCATGACGGCGTTCCTGATCGAGAAGGGCTTCAAGGGATTCAGCACCGCGCAAAAGCTCGACAAGCTCGGGATGCGCGGCTCCGACACCGGCGAACTGGTGTTCGAGGATTGCGAAGTGCCGGAGGAGAACGTGCTCGGCGAGGTCGGCCGCGGCGTCAACGTGCTGATGAGCGGGCTCGATTACGAGCGCGCGGTGCTGGCCGCCGGCCCGGTCGGCATCATGCAGGCCTGCATGGACGTGGTGCTGCCCTATGTGCACGAGCGCAAGCAGTTCGGCGAGCCGATCGGCACCTTCCAACTGGTGCAAGGCAAGGTCGCCGACATGTACGTGACGATGAACGCCTCGCGCGCCTACGTCTATGCGGTGGCGAAGGCCTGCGATCGCGGCGAGACCACGCGTGAAGACGCTGCCGGCGCGATCCTGTACGCCGCAGAACGCGCCACGCAATGCGCGCTCGACGCGATCCAGTTGCTCGGCGGCAACGGCTACATCAACGACTATCCGACCGGCCGCCTCTTGCGCGATGCCAAGCTCTACGAAATCGGCGCCGGCACCAGCGAGATCCGCCGCATGCTGATCGGCCGGGAGCTGTTCACCAAGACGGCATAAGGAGTCCCCTTCACCGAGGACGCCACTGTGGCGCCCTTGCTTTGCCATCGGCCGCCCCTAAAGCTCCTCCCTTGCTCCGAATTCGAGGGAGAAATCATGGACGCGAAGGAAGTCGCCGCGCATTGGGAGAGCAACGCCGAGACATGGACCATGCTCTCCCGCGCCGGCCATGATCGATACCGGGATGCGTTGAATACGCCGGCCTTCCTCGCGATGCTGCCGCCGGTTGCCGGTCTTGGAGGGCTTGATCTCGGTTGCGGCGATGGCACCAACACGCGTGCCGTCGCGCGGCTGGGCGCGTCGATGACGGGCCTCGACATCGCCCCGACCTTCCTGCGTCATGCCCGCGAAGCCGAGCGACGTGATCCTCTCGGCGTGAACTACGTACTGGGAGACGGGCTCACGCTGCCGTTTGCCGACCGAAGTTTCGATTTCGTAACGGCCTTCATGTCGATGATGGACATGGTCGACCAGGCGGCAACGCTGCGGGAGGTGGCGCGACTGCTGAGGCCGGGAGGCTTCCTGCAGTTCTCCATCCTGCACCCCTGCTTCGTGCCGCCGACACGCCGCAACATCCGGAATGCGCAGGGGGCTCCGGTGGCTGTGGAAGTGGCCGACTACTTCGACGAGAGCGACGGCCGCGTCGAACGATGGTTGTTTTCCAGTGTTTCGCCCGAGCAGCAGGCCGTGCTGACGCCGTTTGCGGTGCCCCGCTTTCACCGCACGCTGTCGACCTGGGTCGCGATGATCGTCGGGGCAGGGCTCTCGATCGAGGCATTCGGTGAGCCGAGGGCCTCGGAAGAGGTTGCGGCGGCCGAACCGATTGTGGCCGACACGCGGGTGGCGCCGATCTTTCTGCATGTCCGCGCGAGGCTTCCGGCGACGCTCCAGAGCGGTTCATCGATTGATTGAAGCGAACTTTGCCCTTCCCTAAGGGCACGGAGTCCTCGTCCTGAGGAGCCCGGCAATGCCGGGCGTCTCGAAGGATGAGGAGCCGTCAGGCCTGCAGCGCATGGTTCGAGACGGCGCTTCGCGCCTCCTCACCATGAGGTTGTACCTGTTGTGAGCACTCCAAGGCACAGCCGCGATTCCATCACAAGACAGAAACGTTCTAGCGCGTCAGCCGGTTCACCCTGGCGACGTAGCTCCTGACGTCTGTGAGGACTTGCGGCAGCACGGCTTTGACTTCGGGGACGGTCATGCCGGGGCGGATCGCCGGATGGTACAGGATGTTCAACAGGTACTGATCGTAGACGTCGAAATAGCCCTTCTGCACGTCGTCGTTGAACATCGTCCACGGCACTTCGTCGGTGTCGTTGATCGGGCCGAGCGACTGCAGCAGTTCCTCATAGGCGCAGTCGCGGAACACGAAGTCGCCGTTGTCGACCGTGAGGATGACGTCCGAGCGTTCGATCTCGAAGCGGTCGTTCTTGCGGAACCCGGACAGGCATTGCGGGTCGAGGCTGTCGTGGATCTCTCTGGCGCGCTCTTCGCCGTAGAAGGCCGCGATCGTCTTGCGCAGGTTGCGGTCGCGGACCAGATGCACGGTGACGTTGGCCTCGTCGGCGTTGTCGGTCATCGCGATGTCGAGATGCTGGATACGTCCCGCGATGTCGGCGACGATCCGGGCGAGTTCCGCGCGGCGGTGGGCATGGCCGTCGCCTTCGGCGTAGACCCGCACCGGCGCCTCGTATTTGCGGATGCGGTCGACCCGTCCGGCGAGATGATATTCGGCGCCGAACGCGGTCTTGAAGAACCCGTCGACGATCTGGTTGTCGGTGAAGTCGATCTTCTCGGAGCGCTGATGGCCGGAGAAGTCGGTCGCTTCACGGCCGCCGGCCGGCACCGCCACGAGCAGGCCGGCCACGGCGACCACCGCCGCCGCGAGTGCAGGTCGAAGATGCCGGGCGCCGCATTGCATTGCGAAAGGCTGCCGGAATTCGCTCAGCCGCACAACCGGCAATTCGACAGGGGCCGGCTGTGCACGCAGCCCTCGGCGGATCGTGTCAGTTCTTGACCACCACCACGGTGCCGACCCGGACCCGGTCGTACAGATCCTTGACGTCGTCGTTGGTCATGCGGAAGCAGCCGGACGACACCGCCTGGCCGATCGTCTCCGGTTCGTTGGAGCCGTGGATGCGGTACAGCGTCGAGCCGAGATACATCGCCCGCGCGCCCAGCGGATTGTCCTCGCCGCCGGCCATGTAGCGCGGCAGATCGGGGCGGCGGCGCAGCATCTGGGCCGGCGGCGTCCAGCCCGGCCACTCGCGCTTGGCGGTGATGCGGTGAGTGCCCGACCAGCGGAAGCCGTCGCGGCCGACCCCGATGCCGTAGCGCAGCGCGGTGCCGTCGCCCTGGACCAGGTAGAGCCGGCGCTCGCGGGTGCTGATGACGATGGTTCCCGGAGCATACCGGCCCTCGAACATCACCGTTTCGCGCGGGATCGGATTGGCGCTCGGGCCCGACTGATAGAACGGTCCGAAGCCCATCACCGCGCGCAGGTCCATTTCCTGCGCCGAAGCGGCGGTCGGCAGGGTGGCGATCGAGATCAGCGCGAGCGCACTGGCGGCAAGTCGACGAACCATTCCGAAACCTCGCAATCTTCGTTTCGCTCCGAACTGGCCACAATCGCACCGATTGCGCAAGCCGGCCGCGGTACGCAGCCGCACGCGTCCGCCGCAGTCCTGCCGCGCGCCGTCTCCCTTTGACGAAGCGGTGGAACAATGATTGATCGGATGCAGAAATTGCAAATCGGGAGCGAAACGATGAATGGTGCCGAGAGTCTGGTGCGGACGCTGGTCAAGGGCGGCGTCGATGTCTGCTTCACCAATCCCGGCACTTCGGAAATGCACTTCGTCGCCGCGCTCGACCGGGTCGAGGGGATGCGCTGCGTGCTCGGCCTGTTCGAGGGCGTCGTCACCGGCGCCGCCGACGGCTACTACCGGATGAAGGGCACGCCGGCCTTGACGCTGCTGCATCTCGGCCCCGGTCTCGCCAACGGCCTTGCCAATCTGCACAACGCCAAGAAGGCGGCCTCCGGCATCGTCAACATCGTCGGCCAGCACGCCACCTACCACATCGACTACAACGCGCCGCTGACCTCGGATATCGAAGGCCTGGCGCGGCCGATGTCGGCCTGGGTCCGCACCTCGCCGGATGCCAGATCGGTGGCGCGCGACGGTGCCGCCGCGATCGCCGCGGCCAAGAGCTCGCCGGCGCAGATCGCCACCCTGATCCTGCCGGCCGACACCGCCTGGAACGAGGCCGACGGTGTCGCCGACGTGCCGGAACACAGTCAGCGTCCGAGCTATTCGCCGCAGGCGGTCGAGGCCGCCGCGCGCGTGCTGCGTTCCGGCGAGCCGACGCTGTTGCTGCTCTCCGGCAATGCGCTCACCGAGCACGGCCTGGCGCTGGCGCATCGCATCGCCGGCAAGACCGGCGCTAAGGTGATGGGCCAGACCTACAACGCCCGGATGGCACGCGGGCAGGGTCGCTACTGGATCGAGCGGATTCCGTATGTGGTCGATGCCGCGCTGCCGATCCTCAAGCAGTTCCGCCACATCGTGCTGGTCGAGGCGATGGATCCGGTGGCGTTCTTCGCTTATCCGGACAAGCCGAGCCTGCTGAAGCCGGAAGGCTGCGAGGCGCACCGCGTCACGGAAGTGGGCGAGAATTCGGTCGCGGCGCTGGAAGCGCTGGCCGGCGCGCTCGGCGCCAAGGCGAGCGACGCCGCGCCGCAGAAGCTGGTCGAAATCGCGAGGCCGACCGGCGCGCTGACGTTGGACAACATCGCCCAGGCGATCGCCATGGCGATCCCGGAGAACGGCATCGTGATCGATGAATCGATCACCACCGGCCGCGGCTTCTTTCCGCCGACGGCGGCGGCCGCACCGCACGACTGGCTGCAGAATCTCGGCGGCTCGATCGGGTTCTCGCCGCCGGTCGCGGTCGGCGCCGCGGTGGCCTGCCCGGACCGCAAGGTGCTGTGCATGGTCGGCGACGGCAGCGCGATGTACACCGTGCAGGCGCTGTGGACCCAGGCGCGCGAAAATCTCGACGTCACCACCGTGGTGTTCGCCAATCGCAAGTATCAGATCCTGCGCGGCGAGTTCGACGGTGTCGGCGCCGGCAAGCCCGGCCAGCGCGCCGAGGACATGCTGACGCTGGACCGCCCGGATCTCGACTGGGTGGCGCTCGCCAAGGGCATGGGCGTGCCGGCCAAAAACGTGTCGACCGCCGACGAGCTGAACGCGGCGCTCGCCGCCGGCCTTTCCAGCGGCGGCCCGAACCTGATCGCGGTGCAGATGTAGTCTGGCCGGCGCCGTCCGGCGGATTCGCGTTTCGGACAGTTGTCGAACCGGTCGCCGGCGACGTAGCCTGCCGCCGCGGCCGGGCATGGCCGCGGGTGGAGCTGGCATGAAGCGCTATCTGATCTTTGCTGCGATCGGTCCGTTGATCGGCGGTCTGCTGCTGTTGTTCGCGACGACCTATCTGTCGGGCTATTGGGCTCACACCAACCTGATGGAAGTGAAGAAGTTCTTCGTCGTGTTGTTCAAGTCGCTGCAATACAGCTATCTGTTCGGCCTGCTGCCGGCGCTGATGATGGCGGCGATCGACGAGATCGTCTGCCACATCCGCCGCATCGGTCCCGCCGTCCGCGTGGTGATCGTCGGCGTGATCGGCTTCGTCGCCACCGCCTTCATGTACGGCAATCGCGGCGCCGATGCCGGCGTCCTGCAATTTGTGCTGTACGGCCTGGTCGGCCTGGTGCCGGCGATGCTGTCGTCCTGGCTGGCGCACAAATTCTGCGCGCCCGTCACCGCCGAGACCAAGCAGGCCTCGGCCTGACCGAGCCGGCACTCAGCGAACCACCCCCGCAGGATGGGCTGAGCGCAGCGAAATCCGTCACGTCATCGCAGGCTGGCTGTCGGGCGCGTGCGACAGGCACGGCACCACGATGAGAAGCCGCGTCACGCCGTCTCGAACCATCCGCACGGGCAATGTCTTGTTCGGCTCAGCGGGCTCCCGCCGCCGCTTCGCCCCAGCCGCTCAGGCTTTCGATCGCATTGTCCTGCAGCGCGCCTTCGAGCTTGGCCTTCAGCTCGGCATGGCGCGCCCGCGCCGCCGCCGCATGGTCGGCGGTCATGCCGCTGTCGAAGGCGCGGACCAGCGGGCTGAGCAGCAGAAACTCCTCGGTCTCCTTCTGCGTCAGGCCGGCGATCACGGTGGAGCCGCGGGCATCCTTGGTCAGCGCCCGGATCTGCTCCAGCCACTGCCGAAGCGAAGTCTCCTGCTCGAGCAACGCGTTGATCTTCTGATCGATGGTGTGAGGCATGGATCGCTCCCTTCCCGACGATGGACAGATGCCATCTGCGATCGTCGCTAAACGAGCGTGCAGTGCGGCCGCATTGTGCCGGATCAATTGCTGCGGTGCGATGGTGTGCGGCGTGGTGGCGCGGGAAACGAGATCGCTGGTAGCCTAGGTGCATCGAACCTTCGCGTTCTTATAAGCCAACGGTTCGCATTGAATCCGAAGGAGGAAGGTTAGGCGCGCTTTACACACGGTGCCGCCGGGGACCGTTGTGATATTTTAGACCGAAGTGTCCACCATTCTCCGACTGAGAGCCAAGTGGCTGAGTTAAGTCCGTCGCAAAGTGCATATTGCCGGAAGTGACGTCGATTAATTTGTGTAGATGGTCTAAAAACTAGATAGGAACATTGTTAGCGCGTATGTGTCGCGAAACTTATTCGGAGTCTACGGGTAATGGCGGATCAAACTTTTTACTTGGCGTTTGAGCAAGATTCAGAGTCGGGCGAATGGCTTAGACTATTTGTTTCTGAGGAAATGCAGAAAGCTCAAAAGTGGATCGATGATCGGCAGTCAGAAGGGGTGGATGAGGCGGTTGTATTGCAGTCCTCAACGCCTGAGGTTGGAGGCTCCACCGAAACGCCTTCGACTGCCACGTTCGGCGGAATCACAAAGGAATTTTTGCTGTCGATCAATAAGATGCATCGGCTCATTCCGATCACAATGACATTGCTGCCCAACGTGGAAAGGTATGAGTTCGATCGGAGGATTTATCAGCCTGTCTCGAAGACGGCCAAGAAGATCGGTCAGGCTGACCAGTTTCAGCTCTATGAATGCAAGGTGGATGCCTTGCCGAAGATACGTCGGGCGTTGCGAGAGATCGAGCATCTTCGCGAGGGGACATCGAGTTTGCCCGGGATGTTCCTGATGGGCTTGGTTAGCACGTATGACGCATTTCTGGCCGACTTGTTGAGGTTGGTGTTTTTGTCGAAGCCGGAAATGTTGGCTGCTTCGGAAAGGATACTATCGTTTAAGGAGTTGACTGAATTGGGGTCAGTGGAGGCTGCCAGGGAATATATTCTAGCGAAGGAAGTAGAGGCCTTTCTCCGAAAGAGTCATCATGAACAGATTGCTTCTCTTGAGGCTAAATTGGGCATGCCTCTGCGAATAGATCTTCCGGTTTGGCCTCGATTTATTGAAGTGTGCGAAAGACGAAATCTAATCGCTCATACGAATGGGGCGGTGTCTCAGCAATATATCCAGGTCTGCAAGGACCATAACGTTGATGTCGGAGATTTGAAGGTTGGCGATCAGCTGGTGATATCTGCGAAGTACTTGAATGCGTCGGTGGATGTTGTTCTGGAATTCGGGTGGAAGTTAATCCAGACGTGTTGGCGGAAGTTGAGGCCTGAGGAGTTAAAGGAGGCGGCGGAGTCCCTGGTGATAGAAAGCTACGAGCTGTTGAGGATCAGGCGTTTCAAGATGGTTCAGGCGATGCTCGAATTCGGTCTTGGTCAGAAACGGCACGACTCTGATCTTTATCGGAAGATGATGGTGGTTAACTTGGCGATCGCCCTAAAATGCATAGGTGATGAGAGGCGAGCAGTGGACTTGCTCGCAAAGGAGGACTGGACTGCAGCGGCGGATAAGTTCCGAATATGCGTAGCTGCTGTGTTGGAGGATGTTGATCAAGTTGTGGGACTAATGTCCAAAATCTCCGATGATCAGGTGAACAGGCTTGCATTCCGAGAATGGCCTGCTTTCCAATGGGTAGTTAGCAACACGGCGTTCATCGCAGCCTTTGAAGCCCGGTATGGCGAGCCATTTGTTACGGACTGGGAGACGTCCGTCGAAAAACGATCAACCGAGGAAGGACGAGGCGACCAGGAAGGTCAGGAAACTTCTGCACATCTCAACCGGCAGAAATAAATGGTGGGCGCACAAGGGATCGAACCTTGGACCTCTCCCGTGTGAAGGGAACGCTCTCCCGCTGAGCTATGCGCCCGGGACCGGTTGGGGACTAGGGGCCGCGAAGCGGCCGGTCGAACCACCGTAGAGGCGCGATTTACGAAGTGCGGGGCGGGGGTGTCAAGCGGCAACGGCCGGCTTCGGCAGATTTGCCCAGATCGTCGCCGGATGCGGCGCGGTTCAGCCGGTCTGGCGGGCGCGCGAGGCGTGGGATTGCAGCGCGCGGATACGATCGGCCAGCGTGCCGCCTGTCACCACCGGGGCGACGGTGGCGCCGGCGCTCTTGCTGCCGTTGGCGGCCTTACCGCCCTTCGCCGGCCTGGCCGGTGCCGGCTGCGCCGTCAGCATGGCCTGGATCGGCGAATCCGGGCCTTCCAGCGTGATCGCCAGCTTGGCGACCTCGGCGGCGATGTCGTTGATCCGCTCGCGCAGCAGCGCGTTCTCCATCCGCTCGGTTTCCCACGAGCTTTCCGCCTGCTGCTTCAGCGCCACCAGCTCGCGCTGCGCCCTGGCGCGCTCGTCGCGGGCCTGGGCGAGCTGATCTTCCAGCGCGGCCTTGTCGTTGCGGATGCGGGCGAGGTCCGGCGATTTGCGGCTGGCGGCGTCGAGCTCGTTGCGCTGTTCGCCGACGGTGCGCAGCGCGGCCTCGTTGGCGGCGCGGAGCTGGTTGTTCTCGGATTCGCGTTCGGCGAGCAGCTTGCTCTGGGCGGCGAGCCGCTCTTCCAGCTCGTGGACGCGGCCGCCCAGCAGCTCGGCTTCCTTGACCTGCAGCAGCAACTGCCGGTCGAGTTCGCCGACCCGCTGGCTCAGGGCCTCGACGCGGCCGCGCGCCTCGTCCAGTTCTTGGGTGGTGGCGGCGGATTCGCCGCGCTGCGCTTCCAGCCGGGTCCGGGCGTCGGCGAAGGCCTTCTCGGCGTCGGTGATCCGCGCCTTCAGCTCCTCGAGCTGGGTGCGCAGCGCCACCAATTCGATCTGCCTGGTGTCGGCCATCGTCGACCGCTCGGTCAGCTCGGCTCCGAGACGGACGATCTCGGCCTGCTTCTCGGCCACCGCGGCCTCGGCGCTGCGCAGCTCCTCGGTCCTGGCGGCGAAGTTCTGCTCGGCGGTCCGAAGCTGCTCCTGCAACGCGGCCTCGCTCGCCTGCAGCGTCTCGATCGCGGCGTATTTCTCGGCGAGTTCGAGCTTGAGGCGGTTGATCGCGTCGGTCTTCTTGCCGATCTCGGCGAATTGGCTGGTGGTCTTGTTCTTGAGCTGGTCGACGCTCATCTCCAGCCGCCGCGCCGACATCGCGAATTCGGCGCGAAGCTGGTCCTTGTCGGCCTGGATCTCCGCCATCGACAGCGGCGTCGCCGCCTCCAGCCGCTTCGTGGTCAGCCGCACCGCGCGATTGTGCACCAGCGGGGCGATCATCAACGCCAGCAGCATCGCGACCAGAAAGCCGATCGCCAGATACATGATCTGTTCGACCATCGATGTCTCCCACACGCGCTCTGGCAATGCGCGCGCGGCCCGCTGAGCTGGCGCGGACCGCGTCGGCGCGAATTCGAAACGATGAACCGCTCATGGTGCGGGCAAACGTCGCCGCCCGGCCGCAAATCCATTTGCGGCACAATGCCATAAGCTGGCGTATCAACGCCAGTGCATTGCCGCATCAACGGGAACCGGTGACGGGCTACGCGCCCAGGCTGTGGTCCGGGCCGCCGGGCCGGATCAGAACGGATTCCAGGTCGCGGTCGGCGTGAACTTCAGATAGCCGATATTGGCACCGAGCCGCAGCCCGATGCCGGACTGGATCGGCACCAACACAATACCGTTGGCGGTCAGCGCGGTCATGCCGAAGCCGCCGACCACATAGGCCGAACCGTCGATGCCGCCGAACCGCTGATAGATCGCGTTGGTCGACGGCAGGTTGTAGACCAGCGTCATGGTGCGGGCGCCGTTGCCGCCCCAGTCGAATCCGACCGACGGGCCCTGCCAGTATACCTTCAAGTCGCCGGCATTCTTGGTGTAGAGCGTGCCTTCGCCGTAGCGCAGGCCGGCGACGAACGCGCCGGAGCCTTCCTCGCCGAGCACATAGCCGTTGGGCAGGCCCCATTGGCTCACCGCACGCTCGATCGCCGAGGCGAGGCCGCGCGAAACATTGCCGAAGAAGCGGTGGCCTGCGCCGACCAGTTCGTCCGGCCCATAGGTATTCGGGCCGGCGGGAGCCTTCGGCGGCATGGGCTGCTGCTGGGCCATGGCCGGCAAATTCAGGGCTGCCAGCGCAACAAAGGCCAGCGCGGCGCGACGCGTCACGAAGCTCATGGAATTCACCCCTGGGTCTTCAAATCCCCTGCGCCACTTTAACCGGATGCTGAGAGGCGTCCTTTTAGGTAGCGGCGTTTGTCCCCGACTGGAAACGTTATCGGCAGCAACTATGACGGCACAACGGCAGGAACGGAACCAGATGCGCCTTCGAATCGCCTTGATCGGACTGCTGTCGCTCGGCCTGATCGCAGCCGCATTCTCGCCCGGCGTAAAAGCGGCGACCACCGAGCGCGTGGTGGCGGACCGCAACACCGGGCTTGCGATCGATGGGTTCGATCCGGTGGCATATTTCACCGATCGTGAGCCGCGGCAAGGCCAAGCGCAGTTCGAAGCGTCCGCCAGCGGCGTGGTCTGGCGGTTCTGCAACGACGACAATCGCAAGTTCTTCCTCGCCCGGCCGGACATCTACGGCCCGCAATTCGGCGGCTATGATCCGGTGGCGGTGGCCCGCGGCGTGCCGTTGGCCGGCAATGCGCGGGTCTGGCTGATCAGCGGCCAGCGGCTGTATCTGTTCGACCGCGAGGAAAACCGCGACTCCTTCGCGGCCAGCCCGGAGCGCTATCTCCACGACGCCCGCGAGCGCTGGCCGGGACTGTTGGCGACGCTCTCCGAATAGACGCCGCCGCCGATCTAGCGTCCGTTGCGATCGCCCCAGGCGATGAACTCCGGCACGATGAAGTTCGGCCGCGGCTCGTCGAACCGCAGCGGTGCGCCGCTGGTGTCGGTGACCTTGCCGCCGGCCGCGATGACCAGCGCGGCGCCGGCCGCAATGTCCCATTCACAGATCGATGCCAGCCGCGGGTAGATGTCGGCCTCGCCTTCGGCGATACGGCAGAATTTCAGCGACGATCCCAGCGTCGCGTGGACCGCACCGGGGCGGGCGTCGATGAAGGCGACGGTGGCGGCATCGAGATGCGAGCGGCTGACCGTGGCGACCCACGGCTCGCCCGGTTTGGGCAGCGGCCGCGTCCGGATCGGCTCGGCGGCGAAGCTGCGGCCGTCGGCCGCGAGCGTCAGCCGCTCGGCGCCGTGACCGGCGACGCCGCGCCAGGCCAATCCGAGCGCCGGCGCACCGACGATGCCGAGCACCGGCACGCCGTCGCTCACCAGCGCCAGGTTGACGGTGAATTCGTCCCGGCCGGCGATGTACTCCTTGGTGCCGTCGAGCGGATCGACCACGAAGAAGCTGCCCGAGCTCGGACGCCCGCCGCTGCAAGATTCTTCCGACAGCACCGGCAAATCCGGCGCGACCGCGGCCAGCCCTTCGGCGATCACCCGGTCTGCGGCGAGATCGGCGGCCGTCACCGGCGAGCCGTCGCCTTTGTGCAGCACCGGCGTATCTCGTGAAATCGCCACGATTGCGGCTCCGGCGCGCAACACCACCTCGGTCAGCGGTGCAAGCAGAGCGGCGGCGTGCTCGGAGGAAACGACGGCGGGCTGTTCGAACGCGGCAGTCATCAAGCTGTGTCATCCTCCATCGGTGGTCCGGTCGGTGCCGGACCGTTGTGTTGGCACTGCCAGCGGCCGCAGTGTATCAAGCCATTAACCAAGGCTGATTCGTCTTGCGAGCGGTTTTCCGAGGAACAGACTGATGTCCGACACCCTTTCTCCCGCTGTCCAGGCTCCCGCTCCCGACGCGCTGGAACTGGCAGCGCTGCTGTGTTCGCGGGTGTGTCACGATCTCATCAGCCCGGTCGGTGCGATCGTCAATGGCCTCGAGGTGCTGGACGACAGCTCCAAGCAGGAAGACCGCGATTTCGCCCTCGATCTGATCCGCAAGAGCGCCAAGACGGCGTCGGCGCGGCTGCAGTTCTGCCGGCTGGCGTTCGGCGCGGCCGGCTCTGCCGGCGCCCAGATCGATCTCGGCGACGCCCAGAATATGGCGCGCGGTCATCTCGAAGACGACAAGACCAAGCTGACCTGGAATCTGCCCAGGCTGCTGCTTGCCAAGAACCGGGTCAAGCTGCTGCTCAACATGCTGATCATCGCGCAGCAGACGATTCCGCGCGGCGGTACGCTGACGATCGATCCGATCGGCGAGGGCGACAATTTGTCGTTCCGCATCGTGGCGGCGGGGATCAACGCCCGCACGCCGCACAACATCGTCGATCTGCTCAACGGGACGCAGAGCGGTCCGATCGAGTCGCACGGCGTGCAGCCGTACTACACGCGGCTGTTGGCGCAGGCCTGCGGATTGACCGTTTCGCTGGCGCCGGAAGCCGACACCATGGTGGTAACTGCGTCCTGAGCGGCGCTTCGATATAGTGAACGTTGTATTGACGGCGGGCCTCGTGATCGTACGAAGGCCCTAACTATTTGAACTTCCGCCGCATCGTCCTGCGGCCCGCAACCAATATTAAACGCTTTCCGCACACAGTGGCCGCATTAGTCGGGCATTGGCGACGGTCGCGTGCCCGCGTGCAGTGAAGGCCACGCGTATGGACGATCTTCTTCGTGAGTTTTTGACGGAGACTTTCGAGAGCCTGGACACGGTCGACAACCAGTTGGTCCGTTTCGAGCAGGAGCCGAACAACGCGAAGATATTGGACAATATTTTCCGTCTTGTTCACACCATCAAGGGGACCTGCGGTTTTCTGGGGTTGCCGCGGCTGGAAGCGCTTGCGCATGCGGCCGAGACGTTGATGGGCAAATTCCGGGACGGGATGCCGGTGACGGGTGAGGCGGTGACGCTGATCCTGACCACGATCGACCGGATCAAGGACATTCTCACGCAGCTCGAGGCGACCCAGGCCGAGCCCGAGGGCGAGGACGGCGACCTGATCGGTGAGCTGGAGCGGCTGTCGATGCGGACGGCGGAGGAGATCGCGGCCGAGCTCGGCGGCGCTGTGCCGGAGGTGGTTGCGGACGTAGAGGTCATGGAGGCCGAAGCGCCGGCGACTGAGGCGGTGGCGGATGCGGCCACCGAGGGCACGCTGGTGGCGCAGACGCTGGAGCGTCCGCTGCGGCCGGGCGAGGTGTCGCTGGACGAGCTGGAGCGGGCCTTCCGCGAGACCGCGATCGAAGTCGAGGCGCCGCCGCTGCAGCCGGCCGTGAGCGAGGCTCCGGCCGTCGTCGAGGCCGCGCAGCCCGAGCCGAAGCCGGCCGCCAAGCCGAAGGCCGCCAAGCCGGCGGCCAAGAAGTCCGGCGGCGACGGCGAGGGCGCTGCCGAAGGCGGCGGGGGCGGCGGGGTCGCCAACCAGTCGATCCGCGTCAACGTCGATACCCTCGAACATCTGATGACGATGGTGTCGGAGCTGGTGCTGACCCGCAACCAGCTTCTGGAGATCAGCCGCCGCCACGAGGACAACGAGTTCAAGGTGCCGCTGCAGCGGCTGTCGACGGTGACGGCCGAGCTGCAGGACGGGGTGATGAAGACCCGGATGCAGCCGATCGGCAACGCCTGGCAGAAGCTGCCGCGGATCGTGCGCGATCTGGCGGGCGAACTCGGCAAGCAGATCGAGCTGGAGATGCACGGCGCCGACACCGAGCTCGACCGCCAGGTGCTCGACCTGATCAAGGATCCGCTCACCCACATGGTGCGCAACTCCGCCGACCACGGCCTGGAGCGGCCGGAGGAGCGGGTCCGGAACGGCAAGCCCGAGCAGGGCACGATCCGATTGAGCGCCTATCACGAGGGCGGCCACATCGTGATCTGCATCGCCGACAACGGTCGCGGGCTCGACACCGAGCGGATCAAGGCCAAGGCCTTGGCCAACGGTCTGGTCACCGAGGTCGAACTCGAGAAGATGACCGAGGCGCAGATCCACAAGTTCATCTTCGCGCCGGGGTTCTCGACCGCCGCCGCCGTCACCTCGGTGTCCGGCCGCGGGGTGGGCATGGACGTGGTGCGCACCAATATCGACCAGATCGGCGGCACGATCGAGGTGAAGTCGGTCGCGGGCGAAGGCTCGGCGATCACCATCAAGATCCCGCTGACGCTTGCGATCGTCTCGGCGCTGATCGTGGAAGCCGGCGGCGACCGGTTTGCGATCCCGCAGCTCGCGGTGGTCGAACTGGTGCGGGCGCGGGCCAACTCCGAGCACCGCATCGAGCGGATCAAGGACACCCCGGTTCTCAGGTTGCGCGACAAGCTGCTGCCGCTGATCCATCTGAAGAAGCTGCTCGGCATCGACGAGGGCACCAACAGCGAGCCGGAGAACGGCTTCATCGTGGTGACGCAGGTCGGCAGCCAGACCTTCGGCATCGTGGTGGACGGCGTGTTCCACACCGAAGAAATCGTGGTCAAGCCGATGTCGACCAAGCTGCGTCACATCGGGATGTTCTCGGGCAACACCATCCTGGGCGACGGCGCGGTGATCATGATCGTCGATCCCAATGGCATTGCGCAGGCGCTCGGCACCGCGGTGTCGGCGCAGCACGACATCTCCGACCAGGCGGCGGCGAGCCGCAACGCCTCGGCCGAACAGCTCACCTCGCTGCTGGTGTTCCGCGCCGGCTCGAGCCAGCCGAAGGCGGTGCCGCTGTCGCTGGTGACGCGTCTGGAAGAGATCGCCTCCGACAAGATCGAGATGTCGAACGGCCGCTACATGGTGCAGTACCGCGACCAGTTGATGCCTTTGGTGCTGATGGAAGGCGTCGAGGTGGCCTCCAGCGGGGTGCAGCCGATCCTGGTGTTCGCCGACGAGGACCGGTCGATGGGCCTGGTGGTCGACGAGATCGTCGACATCGTCGAGGAGCATCTGCACATCCAGGTCGGTTCCAGCCGCGAGGGTATTCTCGGCTCTGCGGTGATCAAGGGCCAGGCGACCGAAGTGATCGACGTCGCGCACTTCCTCCCCATGGCGTTCTCCGACTGGCTGGCGCGCAAGGAGATGCGGCAGACGATGACCACCCGCTCGGTGCTCTTGGTCGACGACAGTGCGTTCTTCCGCAACATGCTGGGTCCGGTGCTGAAGGCGGCGGGCTACAAGGTGCGGGTCGCGACCTCGGCGGTCGAGGGTCTTGCGGTGCTGCGCTCGGGCGCGCAGTTCGACGTGATCCTGACCGACATCGAGATGCCGGAGATGAACGGCTTCGAGTTCGCCGAGGCGATCCGCGCCGACACCAAGATGTCGAACCTGCCGGTGATCGCGCTGAGCTCGCTGGTGTCGCCGGGTGCGATCGAACGCGGACGTCAGGCCGGTCTTACCGACTACATCGCCAAGTTCGACCGTCCGGGCCTGATCGCGGCGCTGAAGGAGCAGACCACGGTGCATGCGGTGCCGGAAGTGCTGGAGCAGGCGGCATGAGCGAGACCAGGAAGGACACCCCCGCGATGACCCGCGCCATCGACGCGATCAGCGGCAACACCACCCAGTTCGCCACCGCGATGATCGGCGGGCAGTTGTTCGGGCTGCCGATCAGCCGGGTGCAGGACGTGTTCATGCCGGAACGGCTGACCCGGGTGCCGCTGGCGCCGGACGACGTCGCCGGCGTGCTCAACCTGCGCGGCCGGATCGTCACCGCGATCGACATGCGGGCCCGTCTCGGCCTGCCCAGGAACCAGGACGGCAAGCCGCCGATGGCGATGGGCGTCGACCTGCGCGGCGAATCCTACGGCCTCCTGATCGACTCCATCGGCGAAGTGCTGACCCTGCCCGACGAGGGCCGCGAGACCAACCCGGTCAACCTCGATCCCCGCATGGCATCCTTCGCCAACGGCGTCCACCGCCTCGACGGACAGCTCATGGTCGTCCTCGACGTCGACAAAGTACTCGAAATCGCAACCCAACGTATGGCTGCATGACGTCTGGACTGAGTGCGGCGCAATCGCAGGAACTGCCCATCCGGGCTTGAACTGATAGAGGCAGAAAATGAAGACATGTCTGGTGGTCGACGACTCGAGCGTCATCCGGAAGGTCGCTCGGCGCATCCTCGAGGGGCTCGACTTCGAGATCGTCGAAGCAGAGGACGGCGAAAAGGCACTCGAAGCCTGCAAGCACGGGCTGCCCGACGCCGTTCTGCTCGATTGGAACATGCCGGTGATGGACGGCTACGAGTTCCTGCGCAATTTGCGTCGCATGCCGGGCGGTGACGCCCCGAAAGTGGTGTTCTGCACCACCGAGAACGACGTCGCGCATATCGCCCGGGCGCTGCATGCCGGGGCCAACGAGTACATCATGAAGCCCTTCGACAAGGACATCGTGACGGCGAAGTTTCAGGAAGTCGGCCTGATCTGACGGGGGTCGGAAGGCCGACTTTGGCGCCGCGTTGTGGGACGCGGTGGGGAGTGGAAAGTATGTGTTGCGTCGGTGGCCTATGAGCGTAGCTTTGGCAGGTAGTCCCGCTACGAATTCGGCGCAATACGAGCCGTTGCGCGTGATGATCGTCGACGACTCGGTCGTCATCCGCGGATTGATTTCGCGCTGGGTCGAAGCCGAGCCGGACATGGTGGTGGCGGCCTCGCTCCGCACCGGGCTCGACGCCGTCAATCAGCTCGAACGGGTCAAGCCGGACGTCGCGGTGCTCGATATCGAAATGCCGGAACTCGACGGCATTTCGGCGCTGCCGCAACTACTCGCCAAGAAGCGCGACCTGGTGGTGATCATGGCGTCGACGCTGACCCGCCGCAACGCGGAGATCAGCTTCAAGGCGTTGTCGCTGGGCGCGGCCGATTACATTCCGAAGCCGGAAAGCACGCGCGAGCCGCAGGCTGCCGACATCTTCAAGCACGATCTGCTGCAGAAAATCCGTTCGCTCGGCGGCCGGGTTCGTCGTCGTGCGTCGCCCGCCACGGCTGCACCGGCGGTCGCTCGCGATCCGCATCCGGCGCCGCTGCCGCATCCCGCGGTCGCAGCCCCGAGCGTCGCGAGTCAGGCTGCGCTGGTCAAACGTTCGTTTGGCCCGACTGCACCGCGGGTGCTGTTGATTGGTTCGTCGACCGGCGGCCCGCAGGCGTTGATGGCGCTGGTGGCCGACATCGGCCCGGTGATCGACCGTTTCCCGGTATTGATCACCCAGCACATGCCGCCGACCTTCACCACCATTCTGGCCGAACACCTCGCCCGTGCCAGCCGACATCCCGCGCACGAAGGCATCGACGGCGAAGCCATCAAGCCGGGCCAGATTTATCTGGCGCCCGGCGGCCGCCACATGCGCGTCGCCAAGCATGGCGGCAGTCCGGTGATCGCGCTCGACGACGGCCCGCCGGTGAATTTCTGCAAGCCTGCCGTCGATCCGCTGTTCACATCGGCGATCGATGTCTGGCAGGGCGGCATCCTCGCGGTGGTTTTGACCGGCATGGGCTCAGACGGGATGCGCGGCGGCAAGGACATCGTCGCCGCTGGCGGCAGCGTGATCGCCCAGGACGAAGCCTCCAGCGTGGTATGGGGGATGCCCGGCTCGGTCGCCAATGCCGGGGTCTGCGCCGCGGTGCTGCCGCTCAACCAGATCGGCTCCAAGGTGGTCCGCCTGTTCGCAGGAGACCGCTCGTGACTCCGCTCGACTACGAGTTCCTGCGCAAGCTGCTGAAGGATCGGTCGGGCCTCGATCTGTCGGCCGACAAGCAATATCTGGTCGAAAGTCGCCTGCTGCCGCTGGCGCGGCGGTTCGGCCTCGGCGGCATCAGCGATCTGGTGCAGAAGATGAAAGGGATGGGCGCGGAGTCGCTGATCTCCGACGTCGTCGAGGCGATGACCACTAACGAGACGTTCTTCTTCCGCGACAAGGTGCCGTTCGATCATCTGCGCGAAGAGATGCTGCCGGCGCTGTTGCAGGCGCGCGCGGCGCGGCGCTCGTTGCGGATCTGGTGTGCGGCGTCGTCGACCGGACAGGAGCCGTATTCAATCGCGATGACGCTGAAGGAGCTTGGACCTGCAGTCGCCGGCTGGCGGTTCGAGATCGTTGCCACCGACCTGTCGCCTCAGGTTCTGGAGAAATCCAAGTCCGGTCTGTTCAGCCAGTTCGAGGTGCAGCGCGGCCTTCCGATCCAGCTCCTTGTGAAGTACTTCAAGCAGGCCGGCGAGGTGTGGGAGCTCAGCCCCGAGATCCGCGCCATGGTGCAGCATCGCCAGCTCAACCTGCTGCACGATTTCTCGTCGCTCGGCACGTTCGACATCGTGTTCTGCCGCAACGTGCTGATCTACTTCGATCAGACCACAAAGGTCGGCATTCTGGAGCGGATCGCCAAGCGGCTCGAGCCCGACGGCTATCTGACCCTCGGCGCCGCCGAGACCGTGGTCGGTCTAACCGACGTCTTCAAACCGCATGCTTCGCGGCGCGGCGTCTATCTGCCGAACCTGAAGTCGGCGCCGTCGATCGTCCCGGCGTTCCCGGCCACCACCGCCCTCAGCAGCCTTCGCGCTGGCTGAGGCGCGGAGCCCTCGAACTCTTCAACCTCATCATTGCTCGACAGCCTTCGTCATTCCGGGGCGCTTGCGCAGCGAGCGACCCCGGAATCCCAAGGTTGTCGTGAAGGGCGGCGGCCAAGTCGTGCCGGCGGCAGATTCCGGCTCGCGCCGATCGGCGCGCCCCGCAATGACCTGGGTGAGCGGGTCGGCGCGCCAGAGCCGCGTCCCAAAAACAAAAACCCCGCCATTTGCGGCGGGGTCAAGGACCACTCGGAAGGAGAGCGCCGGGTGGCGCTCCTGGGTAAACTAGGTCAGGCCGGGATGCGGACGTCGTCCTCGGACGGCTCGCGGAGCACATAACCGCGGCCCCACACCGTCTCGATGAAATTGCGGCCGTCGGAGGCGTTGGCGAGCTTCTTGCGCAGCTTGCAGATGAAGACGTCGATGATCTTCAGTTCCGGTTCGTCCATGCCACCGTAGAGGTGGTTGAGGAACATTTCCTTGGTCAGCGTGGTGCCCTTCCGCAGCGAGAGCAGTTCCAGCATCTGATATTCCTTGCCGGTCAGATGCACGCGCTGGCCGCCGACTTCGACGGTCTTGGTGTCGAGATTGACGACGAGATCGCCGGTCTGGATCACCGACTGGGCATGGCCCTTGGAGCGGCGGACGATGGCGTGGATGCGCGCGACCAGCTCGTCCTTGTGGAACGGCTTGGTCATGTAGTCGTCGGCGCCGACGCCGAGACCCTTCACCTTGTCCTCGATGCCGGCGAGGCCGGACAGGATCAGGATCGGGGTCTTGATCTTGGAAACACGGAGCTGCTTGAGAACGTCGTAACCGGACATGTCCGGCAGGTTCAGATCGAGCAGGATGATGTCGTAGTCGTACAGCTTGCCGAGGTCGACGCCTTCTTCACCGAGATCCGTCGTGTAGACATTGAAACTCTCGGATTTGAGCATCAATTCGATCGACTGCGCGGTCGCGCTGTCATCTTCAATCAGCAATACGCGCATGCCAGTCCCCTCTAAGCGCCGCTACGGGCGTCAGGCGTCCGCACACTTGCGGCACTGGAAACGCCTTTGAAGAACTGATTCGGATCCTGACGAGGAATGGTTAACAAAAACTGATTCGGCTCCGCAAGGTCCCATCGTGCAATTTTTGTCGAATCGCACTAAGGTATTGCGGCAAAGCAGATTTTTGTCGGCCCGCTCCTTCAAGTTCCACTTTAAGAGACGGAGTTAACCGACTCTTGCGACTCGCCCTTCATTCTGATGGGCGAACGCGCTCAGTTACCAAAGACAGTGACGCAATGATTAACGATGCGGGTAAACACGAAGTTAAGGGGACCCGGCCCGCATCGACAAACTTAAGGGTTTCGCAATGAAGGCCCTCGCGGAACAGATCGGCGACATCGACAGCGTCAACACGTATGGCCGCGTCGTCGGCGTGCGCGGTCTGATGGTCGAGATCGCCGGGCCGATTCACGCGATGAGCGTTGGCGCGCGCATCGTTGTCGAGACCGGCGCCAACCGTGCGATCCCGTGCGAAGTGATCGGCTTCACTGGTAACAACGCGATTGTTATGCCGTTCGCGGGGCTCGAGGGCGTGCGCCGCGGTTGCCGCGCCATCATCGCCAACGCCGCCGCCCAGGTGCGGCCGTCGCCGCATTGGCTCGGCCGTGTCGTTAACGCTTTGGGCGAGCCGATCGACGGCAAGGGGCCGCTGGTGCAGGGCCCGTCGCCGATGCCGTTCCGCAACCAGCCGCCACCGGCGCATTCGCGCAAGCGTGTCGGAGCGCCGCTCGACCTCGGCGTGCGCGCGCTCAACACCTTTCTCACCTGCTGCCGCGGTCAGCGCATGGGTATCTTCGCCGGTTCCGGCGTCGGTAAATCGGTGTTGCTGTCGATGCTGGCGCGCAACGTCGATGCGGCGGTGTCGGTGATCGGGCTGATCGGCGAGCGTGGCCGCGAGGTGCAGGAATTCCTGCAGGACGACCTCGGCGAGGAGGGCCTCGCCCGCTCGGTGGTGGTGGTCGCGACCTCGGACGAGCCGGCGCTGATGCGGCGACAGGCTGCTTATCTGACGCTGGCGATCGCCGAGTACTTCCGAGACAACGACAAGGACGTGCTGTGCCTGATGGACTCGGTGACGCGTTTCGCGATGGCGCAGCGCGAGATCGGGCTCTCGGCCGGCGAGCCGCCGACCGCCAAGGGCTACACGCCCACGGTGTTCACCGAGTTGCCGAAGCTGCTCGAGCGTGCCGGCCCCGGGCTCGGCGAGGGCACCATCACCGGCATCTTCACCGTGCTGGTCGATGGCGACGATCATAACGAGCCGGTCGCCGACGCAGTGCGCGGCATCCTCGACGGCCACATCGTAATGCAGCGTGCGATCGCCGAGCGCGGCCGCTATCCGGCGATCAATGTCTTGAAATCGGTGTCGCGCACCATGCCGAAGTCCGCCGACCCGGTGTACCTGCCGCTGATCAAGCGGGCGCGACAGATCATGGCGACCTACGCCGACATGGAAGAATTGATCCGGCTGGGCGCCTATCGCCCGGGCTCCAGCGCCGAGGTCGACGAGGCGGTGCGGTTGCACGAGCCGCTGGAAAATTTCCTCCGCCAGGGCAAGGACGAGGCGACCAGTCTGCAGTCAGGATATGCACAATTAGAGCAGATCCTGAGTAATTCGGAAACGGAACGCTAACTTTGTCCGGCCATCATGCTTGGCACGTCAATCGATTTGCCGGTTGCCCCTGCGCGGCGGGCCGGTGTCGTCCCGCGTTGAATTGGGACTTCTGGGGAGTACGAGTCGATGAAGTCACGTGATACGCTGATCCGCCTGAAGAAATTTCAGGTCGACGAGCGGCGCCGACGGGTCGCCCAGATCGAAGCGATGATCGCGGATTTCGAGCGGATGTCGTCCGACCTCGAGCGCGAAATTATCACCGAGCAGGAACGTGCCGGCATCGCCGATCCGACCCATTTCGCCTATCCGACCTATGCCAAGGCGGCAATCCAGCGTCGGGAGAATCTGACGCGGTCCGCCGACGAATTGCGCGTGCAACTCGAGGAGGCGCGCGGCCAGTTGTCCGAGGCGTTCGACGAGATGAAGAAGGTCGAACTGCTCGACGAGCGCGATCAGGCCCGCGAGCGGGCCGAAGAGAGCGCCCGCGAACAGGCCGACCTCGACAGCATCGGCTTGATGCGGGCACGGCTCGGCGGTGCCGGCGCCGTCGCCTGACGCTCACATCGCTGCGATAGAAACAGCCCGGGCCCGTGCGGTCCGGGCTTTCGTTTGCGGTATCCACAGCCTATCAAGTGCCGTGGTGGAACGCCGCGTTGCACGATATGCTGGTTTGGTTCGGGCCGCCCGGTTCGAACGGGGGCATGGCTGCAATGGCCATGGTGAGGTCTTAGGAATGCTGTCGCCGGCTGAGTTGGTTTCGCTGATCGCCGCTGTCGCAGAGCGCGACCAGGACGCGTTCCAGCGGCTCTACGAAGCGACCCGGGCGAAACTGTTCGGCGTCGTTCTTCGTATCTTGCGGCGACAGGATCTCGCCGAAGAAGTCATCCAGGACGCCTACGTCAAGATCTGGAACAACGCCGCGCAGTTCGACGCCAAGGTCGCTTCGCCGATCACCTGGATGGCGTCGATCGCGCGCAACCGTGCGATCGACGTCGCGCGCAAGCGCGGCGAGGTTTCGATCGAAGAGGAGCCGTCCGCCAACGAGGTCGCGGCAGAGACGCCGGATCCGCTGGCGCGCCGCGAGATGACCGAGGAGCTGAAGCGCCTGCTGGAATGTATCGGCCGTCTGGAGCCCGACCGGCAGAAACTGGTTCTGCTGGCGTACTACAACGGTTGGAGCCGTGAACAGCTCGGCGCCAAGTTCGGTGCGCCGGCCAATACGATCAAGACCTGGCTGCGCCGCAGCCTGCTCGATGTTCGGGGGTGTTTGGGACTGACCTGATGGCCCACAGCGAAGACCATAGTGCGCTTGCCGCCGAATACGCGCTCGGCACCCTCGACGCCGCTGAACGGGCGGAGGCCGAGGCGCTGACGCGCAGCGATGCGAAGTTCGCCGCGCTGGTCGAAGCGTGGGAGCTGAAGCTCGGCGCGCTTAATCAGATGGTCGGGCTGGTCGAGCCGCGCGCCGAAGTGTGGGATCGGATCAAGGCGGCGATCTCCGCCGAGTCACAGCGCGCGGTGCCGCCGCAGGCTGCATCGCCCACAGGAGATGCAGCCGCGGGTGTGCTGGGTGCGCCGGGAGAACCGATCTTGCCACGCCCCGCAAACGATACTGGTCCCGCCGCCGCAAACAGCTCGACCGAACTCAGCCCCGAATCCAAGCGTGTCGTGCACTTCGCCAAGCGCGCCTACATCTGGCGAGGCGTCGCCATGCTGTCGAGCGCGATCGCGGCGTCGCTGCTGCTGGTGGTCGGCGCGCAGGTGTACCAGCCGGATGTTCTGCCGGACGCAGTGCGGCCGCCGGTCCGGACCAAAGTGGTGACCGTCGAGGCGCCGCCGCCGCCGATCCCGCCGCAATACGTCGCGGTGCTGCAGAAGAGCGGCGATGCGCCGGCCTTCATTCTCACGGTCGACGCCGGCACCAAGACCTTCACGGTGCGCCGCGTCGCCGCCACCCCGGAGCCCGGTAAAAGTTACGAACTCTGGCTGGTGTCGGACAAGCTGCAGAAGCCGCGCTCGCTCGGCGTGATCGGCGGCCACGACTTCACCGTCAATCCGGTGCTGTCCTCGTTCGATCCCGAACTCGTCAACCAGGCCACCTATGCGGTCACGGTCGAGCCGGAAGGCGGCTCGCCGACCGGCGTCGCCACCGGCCCGATCGTGTTCACCGGCAAGCTGGTGGAAAGCGTACCGCCGGAGCCGGCGCGGACGACGCCGCAGCAATAGCGGCCGCCCGCGCCTGCTTCACCGAGATTGCTCGAGGCGATTTGGCGGACGCACGGGGCAGCGGCGGATGGTTCGAACCGGAGCTTTATGCTGCTCGCCGTGAAACCTCGCCATAAAACTCGGCCTGTCGGGAGCGGCACTCCGAAGCGCGATCCCGATGCGATCCGAAACCGGGGCCGCCCCACCTCACCAACATTCCCGTAAAAGAAAAACGCCCGTGGGGAGCGGGCGTTTTCCTCGGGTCGTCACTTGGGGTGAGTGCGACCTCCTCAGCTCACGCTTGGCCAGGGGGGCTATCCGGCTTGCGTGACGGCTGGACTACTCAGCGGATCACCACGGTCTCCGCTTTGGTGATCGTGGTCGGTTTGCCGGCTTTGATTACTTTCGCGGTCTGGGTGTAGCCGTCGTCGGCACCGAGCCGCGCGGTGATCCCGAGGCCCGCCACCGCGATCCCGGCGACCAGAGCCACGGCCACAACCTTCAGGTGGGTGGTACGATCGGCACTGTAGATCGAATGGTTCATCGCTGAGCCTCCTGGGTTTCTTCTCCACCCTCGGAAATTCGTGTTTGCGATCCCGAAGCAGGTTCAAAGAACTCGTGCAGAAAACGTAGGAAATCGTCCGGGCGTTCCGCAGGGGCGAACACAAACGCGTGAACAAGCGTGACAATGCGCGAGGATGCGGTGCACAAGACCAGCTTAACTTACTGAAAATTAATCAAATAGTGGCGAACGCTCAGGGCGTGGGTGAATCGCTCGGTGAGCGCCCACTCATCGGCCAAAGGAGCCATCCGGGCTTGTCTGTTGCACAAAAGTCGCGCAGCCCGCTCCGGCGGCGGCGCGGCCGGAACCAATGGCTCAGACGCTGCCGACGGTCTTCAGCCGCGCCCGCGGGTGAATTTCGGCCTGTGACATCACCGTGGTCTGGGAGCGGAAGCGTTCGACCAGCGAGCGGACGAACGGCCGGATCGTCGCCGAGGTCACCAGCACCGGCGCTTCGCCCTCGCGCGCGGCCTGCTCGAACTTGTCGCGCACCGCCGTCATGAATTCCGACAGCTTCGAGGGCGCCATCGCCAGGGTGCGGTCTTCGCCCTGACCGATGATCGACTCGGCGAACGCCTGCTCCCATTTCGCCGACAGCGCGATCAGCGGCAGATAGCCGTTGTACGAGGTGTTCTGCGCGCAGATCTGGCGCGCCAGCCGGGCGCGGACGTGCTCGACGATGGTCGACGGATTGCGCGAGAACGCCAGCGCTTCGGCGACGCCTTCGAGAATGGTCGACAGGTCGCGGATCGACACCCGCTCGGCGAGCAGCAGTTGCAGTACACGCTGGATGCCGGAGACGGTGATCTGGCTGGGCACGATGTCCTTGACCAGTTCTCCTTGCTCGCTCGGCAGATCCTTGAGCAGTTTCTGGGTTTCGCCGTAGGACAACAGGTCGGACATGTTGGCCTTGAGCAGTTCGGTCAGATGCGTCGACAGCACGGTGGCGGCGTCGACCACGGTGTAGCCCTTCAGCGACGCCTCTTCCTTGAAATTGGCATCGACCCAGGTGGCGGGCAGGCCGAAGGTCGGCTCGGTGGTGTGAATGCCGGGCACCGTCACCTGCTCGCCGGCCGGGTCCATGACCATGAACTGATTTGGCCAGATCCGCCCCGAACCGGCGTCGACTTCCTTGATCTTGATGACGTAGGTGTTGGCCTCGAGCTGGACATTGTCGAGGATCCGCACCGCCGGCATCACGAATCCCATTTCGATCGCCAGCGAACGGCGCAGCGCCTTGATCTGCTCGGTCAGGCGGTCGGTGCCGTCCGGGCCGTTGACCAGCGGCAGCAGCGCGTAGCCGAGTTCGATCTTGAGGTCGTCGATCCGCAGCGCCGCGGCGATCGGCTCCTCGGCGGCGGCCGCCGCTGCAGCCGCGGCTATTTCCGGCGCTACTGCGGCCTGCGCCGCCTCGGCGCTGACCTGTGCCTTGCGCTTGCCGGCCTTGAAGGCCAGATAGCCGGCACCGCCGCCGAGCGCCAGGAACGGCAATGTGGGAATCCCCGGCAGTGCCGCCAGCACCAGCATCACCGCGGCGGCCATGCCGAGCGCCTGCGGATAGCCGGAGAGCTGGCCCATCATCGCCTTGTCGGCCGAGCCGGTGATGCCGGCCTTGGACACCAGCAGGCCGGCCGCGGTCGACACGATCAGCGCCGGGATCTGGGTCACCAGGCCGTCGCCGACGGTCAGCAGCGTGTAGGTATGCCCGGCCTCGCTGAACGACAGACCCTGCTGCATCACCCCGATGATGATGCCGCCAATGACGTTGATGAACACCACCAGCAGTCCGGCGATGGCGTCGCCGCGGACGAATTTGGAGGCACCGTCCATGGCGCCGAAGAAGCCGCTCTCGTCTTCCAGCTCCTTGCGCCGTGCCTTGGCGGTGGCTTCGTCGATCAGGCCCGCCGACAGGTCGGCGTCGATCGCCATCTGCTTGCCGGGCATCGAATCCAACTGGAAGCGTGCGGCGACTTCGGCAATACGACCCGAACCCTTGGTGATGACCACGAAATTGACGATGATCAGGATCGTGAACACGATGATCCCGATCACGAAATTGCCGCCCATCACGAAGCCGCCGAACGCCTCGATGACGTGACCGGCGGCCGCGGTGCCCTCGTGGCCGTGCGACAGGATCAGCCGGGTCGACGCCATGTTCAGCGACAGCCGCAGCATCGTCGAGATCAGCAGCACAGTCGGGAACGAGGAGAATTCCAGCGGCGCCTGGATGAACAGCGCCGTCATCAGGATCAGAATCGACAGCGTGATCGAGATCGCCAGGAACAGGTCGAGAATGATCGCCGGCAGCGGCAGGATCAGCACGACCAGGATGGTCAGCACGCCGATCGCCAGCGCCAGATCGCCGCGCCGCAGGATCGCGATCATCTCTTTGACGCTGGGGATGCCCGACCCTGAGCCCTGGCCGGCAGTGGTGTCCGTCATATCTGCCGCTGCCTCTCGTGCGTGTCGCTTGCCACGAACGCCGGAGCGCAGTGGGGCCGTTGGGCCGCTGGGTCCGACGTGAGGCACCGCACTGGCGTCCACGGGCGTTCCCCGATGTTCGCGGCCGACGACACTTCAATTCACTGGGCAAAATTTGCCCGGTGCATGGTTAGCAAAGAGTTAACGCCGGCGGGGGTGCGACCGCATGGCAGGGTGCCGTGGCGCCCGGCTTGACCGCAGCGCGCGGTCCGGAAACTCTGCAACCATGGAAACGCCCTTGGGAAAGACCGGCAAAACGCCGGCGTTCACGCTCGACTCGCGCCAGGCGTGGGTCCGGCTCGGATTGGCGCTGGTGATCGGTTCGATCGGCAGCGTCGGGATGTGGTCGGTGGTCGTCGTACTGCCGACCGTGCAGGCGGAGTTCGCCGCCAGCCGCGGCGGCGCCTCGCTGGCCTTCACCATGGCGATGCTCGGCTTCGGCCTCGGCGGCGTCGTCACCGGCAAGCTGACCGACCGCTTCGGCATCGTGGCGGCGATCGCGGCCGGCATCGCGCTGATCGCGCTCGGCTATGCGGGAGCCGGGCTGTCGACCTCGCTGTGGCAGTTCACCGCGTTGCACTTCCTGATCGGCGCCGGCGCTTCGGCGACGTTCGGACCGCTGATGGCGGAGGCCTCGCATTGGTTCGAGCGTTATCGCGGCCTCGCCGTGACGATCGCCGCCACCGGCAACTATCTCGGCGGCACGCTGTGGCCGCCGCTGGTCAATTGGGGCAGCGCCACCATCGGCTGGCGCGCCACCCATATTCTGATCGGCGCGTTCTGCGCCGTGTCGATGACGCTGGTCGTTCTGTTGCTGCGGGCGCAGATGCGCGGCCACGCCGCCACCAGCCACGCCGCGGCGCCGCCGCCGAAGATCGATCTGCAGCTTCCCACCAACACGCTGACCGCGCTGCTGTGTGTCGCCAGCATCGCCTGCTGCGTGGCGATGGCGATGCCGCAGGTCCACATCGTGGCGTATTGCGGCGACCTCGGCTACGGCGCGGCGCGTGGCGCCGAGATGCTGTCGCTGATGCTGGCATTCGGCATCATCAGCCGGATCGGCTCCGGCTTCCTGGCCGACCGGATCGGCGGCATCCGCACGCTGCTGCTCGGCTCGGTGGCGCAGGGCGTGGCGCTGCTGTTCTATCTGTTCTTCGACGGCCTCGGCTCGCTGTACGTGATCTCGGCGATGTTCGGCCTGTTCCAGGGCGGCATCGTGCCGGCCTATGCGATCATCGTGCGCGAGGCGATGCCGGCGCGCGAGGCCGCCACCCGGGTCGGTATCGTCATCATGGCCTCGGTGCTGGGGATGTCGTTCGGCGGCTGGATCTCCGGCGTGATCTTCGACGCCACCGGCTCCTACGCGGCCGCCTTCGTCAACGGCATGGCCTGGAACGCGCTCAACGTCGCGATCATGCTGCTGCTGCTGCTCCGTGCCCGCCGCCGCGGGCCGCGGGTGGCGATGGCGTAGCGGCGAGGGGAGGACGACGGGAGACAGCGGCCTCAGGCCGACAGGCGGTCGCGTCCGCCGTGGCCGGCGACGCGGCAGCGATTGCGGCCGTCGCGCTTGGCTTGCAGCATCGCGTGATCGGCACGGTCGAGCAGCGCGGTGCCGTCGTCGCCGCTGCCGTGGCTGGACACGCCGATGCTGACCGTCACCGGTCGTCCGAGCCCATCGAATTCGTGCCGGCTGATGGTGCGGCGGATCGTATCGGCGGCCTCGCAGGCGCCCGCTTCGCCGGTCTTCGCCAGCACCGCGACGAATTCCTCGCCGCCGAGCCGGCCGACAAAGTCGGTGCGGCGCAGCGACTGCTCGATCAGCCGCGCCACCTCGATCAGCGCCGCGTCGCCGGCGGCATGGCCGAGCGTGTCGTTGATGGTCTTGAAATGGTCGACGTCGATGAACAGCAGCGACAGCTCGTCGCCGGAGCCGGCGGATCGCGCCACCTCGCGGTCGATGCGCTCCAGCAGCGACCGGCGGTTGGCGAGGCCGGTGAGCGGATCGGCCAGGGCCAGCCGCTTCAGCTTCCTGGTGCGCTCGGACACTTCGCGCTCCAGCCGACCGTTGGCCTCGGAGAGCAGTAGCTCCGAGGTCTTGGCGCCGGTGACGTCAGTTGCCGCCGCGATCAGACCGATGCAGGCGTTGCGACTGATTCGGGGGCTGATCTTCTCCAGGATCCAGCCCCAATCGCCCGAGGCGGTTTTGACCCGCACTTCGACGGTCGCAGCCTGGCCGGTCGCGAGCACGTCGCCGATGCACGCCTGGTAGCGCTCGCGATCCTCCGGATGAACGAAGCCCGGCCAGTCGACGTCAACGGCGTGTATCGGGTCGATGCCGACGAAATCGTACCATGCTTTGTTGGCGAAGCCGCGCTGGCCGGACAGACCGCTGACCCAGATCAGCGACGGCGCTTCGTCGGACAGCAGGCGAAACCGCCGCTCGGTCTCCATCAAGGCTTCGATCAGTACCTCTTCGACCGCCAGCGCATCGGGGTCTTCGGCATTGCACTGGTCGACCAGCGCCTGCGCGATCCGGCGGTCGAGCTTCAGGATGTGGGTCACCAGCCATGTGACCAGAAATTCCAGAAAGGCCTCGGCGGATTCGGCGTCGGTCAGATCGGCGCGCGCGGCGAGGCGGTCGATCTCGTGCTCGAACGTCTTGTGCGCGCAAACGTGCCGGCCGATCTCCTCACCGGTCAATCGCGAACAGCGCATCAAGGCTTCTTCGTCGCAGAAATGCGTGCGCGCATAGTGGCGCAGCCGTTCCACCAGCGCGGACAATTTCGGCATCGGCTCGCGGTGCTGGACTGCGCTGGCGAGCTGATTGGTCAGGTCGAACAGCCCGCGATGCTGCCGGTCGATCCGCTCATTGCCGGTTTCGAACAGCGGGTTCCATGGGAAGAGGGGCATTGACGCATACCGTCGATCGATCGGGCAGGGACCATAGTGCCGGGATTGTTTGAGGCATGTTAAAGGCGATCCGTCGGATGCCGCCCGGTGCGTCGGCCGCCGCTCCAGCGCAAGCCCGCACCCCACTCTTCCGGCGGTCGCAGCCTCATAACGGTACGTCACTATGGGGTGCGACACGTTTCATCGGCGATTCCGGCCTGTTCGCGCCCGCGCCGCGGCCGATTCATCCGGCGTTAACGATCGAATTGCTGGTGGCAGCCGCGCCCCTGCCGGCACCGCCGCGCCGCGATCCGGCACCGCTGGCGCGGACCCGAACCGCTTGATCGCGGGCAAGCTGCCGATTGCCGCAGCCGGGACGCCATTGTATGGGGAGACCGCACCGTCCGCCGCCCTCCGCGGCCGCCGGCGGGGCCTGTAGCTCAATGGTTAGAGCCGACCGCTCATAACGGTCTGGTTGCAGGTTCGAGTCCTGCCGGGCCCACCAGACGGACAAAGAATACTGCTGCAATCAGACGACCACTCGGGTCGCCATGAGCCCAGTTGTCCTGGAAAATCTGGTCCCGGTCTGGTTCTTCGACTCGCACTGGAGCAGGAAGAGCTGGATATGGATACAGGCAAGCTGCCGTTCCGGCAGGTAGGCACGCATCGCCGCATCAGGGTCGCAGACGTCGCCAAGCTCCGAGATTCGAAGACCGCCGGCGTGACTTGTCCGCCGCGCTGTCGGCCGACACGGAAGACCTCGAAACTAACTATGCCACCTCCGGCCAACACAGCGGTTCTTGACGCCGACGTCTTAGACTTTGATTTCGTCGCGCTCGATGAACTTCAGGTCACCGTCGTGTCGCCGGGTGCATCCCTGACGAAACTCTTCGATGAAAATCCTGCTCTGGTGGATGCGGTCACCCGCGAAGCCGCGGCCAACCTCACCCGCACGCTCCCTTCATGGGAAGAATACCTCGCCGCACTATCCACGCGGACGGATCTCGTCGAATTCGTCGATCGGTTGCGATCACTGGATTTGACGTCGACTCTGACAACATCGAGCCATTCAGGCAGAAAGTGAGTGCTTCGCGTCGAGGGCCCAATACGTCCGGCAGGGCGTTAGGGAACTCGATCAGGACAAGCTCGCTGAACTCGTCGAGCTCAAGTATCACACCATCGACGACGCGGCGGCGGAGCTGGGAAGCGTGCAAGCCATTCGCGAGACCTTTGTGGGGTTTCAGCGCTATTTGTACGAGTAAGCAGTGGTATGGGAAATCGACCGGCGATCGGATCCTGGTACGTTGAAGACGAACGACGATCGTCGCTGCGGGAGGTGGATCGGATGCCTGGATCGTCACGCCTGTTGCTGCCTGTTCGGTTCACGACCTCGCAGCTTCCCGAACGTGATCGGTTCGATGCCTGGCGAGAGCATTTGCGTCCCGTCGCCGACCTGACGCCGGGCTCTGACCAGCCGTCGACCGCAGCGATCGATCTTGCGGTTTGGGATCTCGGCAGCTTCGCGATGTGCCAGGAGCGGAGCGGCGGTACGCGGTTTGCGCGAACGCGAGAGCGGGCCAAGGCGGTATTCGCCGACCATTGGTATCTGTTTCTGATCAAGGCGGGATCGAACTGGGTCGTCAGCGACGGCGGTCGATCGGCCGAACAGGTTTCGCGCGGCACGCCGGGACAGCTCGCGTTGTATTCGCTCGGCGAAGCGTGCCATGGCCAGATGCAGGCGATGGACATCCTGATGCTGTTCATGCCGCGCGACAAGTTCGCCCCGCTCGCCGGCACGCTCGACCGGCTCAACAATACGGTGATCGACACCGCATGCGGCGAGCTGCTCTCCGATTATCTGCTCGCGCTCGAGCGCCGGCTGCCGGATCTGACGATCGACGATGTGCCCGCGGTCGTCCGCGCCACCGAAGTGATGGTCGGCGCTTGCCTGGCGCCGACGCCGCAATGCCTGGAAGAAGCACGCGACGGGGTGATCGCAAGTCTGGGCGAGCGGGCCCGCCGAGTGGTGCAGTCTCGGCTGGCCGATCCGGAATTGACACCGGCCAGTCTCGCCAAGTGCCTCGGCCTGTCGCGGAGCGCGATGTACCGGCTGTTCGAGCCGCACGGCGGCGCCGCGCGCTACGTCCGCAACAGCCGCTTGGCCGCCGCGCATCGGGCTTTGTGCGATCCCGCCGAGACTCGGCAGATTCAGCAGATCGCCTCCTCGTTCGGATTCTTCAGCTCGCAGGAGTTCAGCCGCGCGTTCCGGCTGCGCTATGGCTACAGCCCGTCCGAACTGCGTGCCGAGGTCGGCGGCGCGGTGCCGTGTCACCGGCTGCATCAGCCGGCGGACGGCGGCCGCACGCTGAGCGAGTTTCTGCGCACCACGGCTTGATACTGTCGTCGTAAGTTCGGGCCGAGATCGGCGCAGCCCACCGCTTCAACCGATTCCCGCGCGCGATCCGAGATTCTTGCAGTTTGAAACTGCTCAGCGGTACGAGGGTGTCATGCGTCCGAGCCGAATTCGTGATTAAGTCGCGCTGTTGCTTCTGCGAATCCCGCGGCCGATCAGTGTGTTGGGTATGATAATGCTGCCGACCACCGGAATGGTCGCAAAGTGATTTGGGACCAGTTGTTTCGAATGCGAGACGCACAGCCACCCTGCCGCGCCCGATGATAGCTTAGAGTCGCCGCGAAGGCGGCCGCAACGATCGCGGTCGCCGACGCCGGCCGACGAGACTGTTTTTGCCCATCATGACGATGCACACCGATGTAGATCGCGACTGGAAGGATCGCGTCGCCGCGCAGGCCCTGAAGCAAATTCGGGATCTCGATCTTTCGCTCGATCCGGAGAGCTTCGAGCTGTGGTACACGTTCTTCGCCGGCCGTCACAAAGCGCTCACCGAGGCGATCGATGCCTTGCTGACCGCCAACCCGCGGCCGACCTCCCGTGACATCGCCAATCTGTACGAGCAGATCCTGTTTCCGTCGAAAGCGGCGACACGGATTCACGCGCTCGGCGTACAGGTGGAGTCGCAGTCGAGCCGCCTGATCGACGTGATCGAGCAAGCCACCGACGCCACCCATGGCTACCAGACCCGTCTGTCGAGCGCGGCGCCGCGGCTGGCCGGCGGGCGCGGCGACGGCGCAGCGATTGTCGACGACCTGTTGAGCTGGACGATCGAGATGCGTGCCACCAATGCGCTGCTGGTCGAGCGCCTCGGCGCCGCTGCGGCGCAGGTTCGCGAATTGCAGCACCAGTTGGAGCAGGTCCGGCTCGAGAGCATGACCGATCCGCTCACCGAAGTCGGCAATCGCAAATTCTTCGAGACCTCGCTGGCGCGGCTGATCGCGGCCGGCGAAACCAGCGGCCCGCTGTCGCTGCTGATCATCGACCTCGACAATTTCAAGCAGTTCAACGATCGTCACGGTCACGTCGTCGGCGACGACGTCTTGCGGCTGGCGGCGGCGACGATCAAGCACACCTGCCGCCGCGACGACGTTGTCTGTCGCTACGGCGGCGACGAGTTCGCCATCGTGCTGCCCGGCACCGGGCTGCGCGACGCGCTGCTGCTCGGCGAGAAGATCCGGGCGGCGATCGCCGCTCGCGAACTGCACCGCCGGTCGACCCACGAAAGGCTGGGGCGGCTGCTGATCTCGATCGGCTCGGCGGAGTTCAGGCGCGGCGAAACGGTGGAGGATTTCGTCGAACGCGCCGATCACTGGATGTACGCCGCCAAACAGGCCAGCCGCAGTCGGTCGTTGTGCACGGCCGAGGGTACTGGGCGGCAGCCGGCCGCCGCTCAGCCCGGCCTTCTGTGGCACGACAGCTATGCCTGCGGCGAACCGACGATCGATCGGCAGCACCGCGAGCTGTTCGATCTCGCCAATGTCGTGCTCAGCGCCGAGATCGCGACGCTGGAGCCCGCCAGGCTGGCCGAGGTCGTCGAGCTGCTGATCGCCCGTGTGGCCGAGCATTTCGCCTACGAGGAGTCCGTGCTCGAAGCGATCGACTACGACGAGCGCGCGCGACACCGCATGGAGCACGATCATCTCCTGGCCCGCGCCAGACAGGTTTGCGACGCGATGTCGGCCGGCGGCCAATCCCTCGGAGAACTACGCGAATTCCTGGTGAATGCGCTGATCGTCGGCCACATGCTGCGCGACGACCGGCAGTTCTTCTCGCTGTTCGACCATGGCACCGCTGCGGTCCAGGAACTGGTCGAGGACGCGACGACGCAGCAACAACGCGAAAGACGGCAATCGCCGGTGTAGCGTTCGCGGCCGCCTTCGGGTGTGCAAAAACTCAGCGTCGAGCCGCGCGTGCGGCGGCATCCAGCGCAGCTTCATCTTCCATCGAGCCGCGCAGACTGCCCTGCTGCGCCAGATGGGGGTACTGCCGCTTCATCTCGGCCTGGACGAATTTCACCGGCACGTCGAAATACGCGCCGTGCTCGCGGACATATTCCATGAACCGCGCGTCGTTGTTGTCGAACGCCTGCATCACCGCATCCGAGGAGCCGTCGAAGTCGAGCGGCGCGACGCCGAGCTTGTCGCACAGCGTGCGGTTGAAGGTCGGCGACGCCTTGACCCAGCGCGGCCCGGTGAAGCATTCGGCGTAGCCGTGCCAGGCGAAAAGATCTGTGCCCATCGTTCGGGTCAGGTTCTCGGTGGCGAGGTGATTGCGCACGTCGGCGAAGCACACCCGCGCCGGAATCCCGGAGGCGCGCGCCAGCGCGGCGAATGCCGAAGCCTTGCCGACGCAATAGCCGCGCTCGGCGCGCAGCACGCTGGAGGCGCGGAAAATCTCCGGGCTGGAAAAGTCGACATACGGATCGTAGCGGACGTCGTCGCGCACCGTCAGGTACAGCGCGCGAAGCTTGTCGGCGAGCGTTTCGGCGCCGCGCGTCGCCTGCGTTGCGCGGGCGATCACCTCGGGGTGGTCGCTGTCGATGAATTCCGCCGGTGCCAGGCAGACCGCGATCTCGGACGCGGCCTTGGCCGCGGCGGCTTCGGCGCCGCCGGCGCGAGGCTCAGACCGCATGCAGTTTCGGCCGCGCCGACAGCACATTGCGGGCGATCACCACCGGGCAATCCGGAGCATGTTGGATTTCGTCGCCGGTCTGCAGCCACGGCACGGACGCACCGCACAATTTGCACTGATTGTGCGCGCCGCCGTCCTCTTCGGAGACGATCTCGATGGCCGTCTTGAGGAGCGCGGTGGCGATTTTGCGAACGTCTTCGGCGGTGGTGTCAGTCATTGGTCGGTTCCGTGAAACGCGTGGCGGCCGGCGGCCGGCGTGGAAGTGTGCCGCCGTTCGGCGGCCGTTGCAACCGAGCCTGGCGGTTCGGCTGTGCGATCAGTTGCAGGGATAGCGACGGCCGTCCTGGCCGCGATAGGCGGCGGCGCCTTGGCCGCACAGCGCCGATAACGGTCCGTCATAGGTCGCGTAGGTCCGATCCGGCCACACCGGCGGGCCGAAATTGTGGCTGTAGGCCGCGCGTGACGGCAAATGGAAGCGAAAGTCCGGGTGCAGAAACGGGTGATCGGCGGGTGCGGCGTAGCCATGGTGGGGATGGTGATGATGAAGGCGATGCTTAGCGCCGGCCAGCGCCGGTGCGGCGCTCGCGATCGACACGATGGTCACGGCACAGATCAGTTTTGCGGCGGTCATGGCGGACTCCGGTTCGTTCCCGAACAGGAACGCAGCCGGCCCGCGGGAGTTTCATGGCGGATCCGATCCTCGCCGGGTCAGCTCCGCTCCGCGGCCTCGGCCCGGGCCGGAGCGGTCCGCCCCGCCACGGCGTCGGCCAGCCGCTCGATCTCGGCGGCGATGGTATCGGCGTGGGCGTGATGCGCCATGTGGCCGGCGCCGTTCAGCCGCAGCAGCCGGGCCTGCGGTACCGCCTGCGCCAGCGCCTCGGCATGGACCTGCGGCGGTACTACCGGATCGGCAGTGCCGGCGACGATCACGGTCGGCACCTGGATGGCGGCGTAGCGCGGGACGTGGTCGATGAGCTGATCGCGCAGCCCGGCATATTCCTCGAGGCTGGCGGCGAACCGCTTGGCGGTCAGCGCCAGCGCCAGCCGGCTGCGCTCGGCATAGTCGGCGGGCGGCGTCTCGGGCCGGAAGATCCGCGCCGAGATCCGCTTCATCATCGCCAGCGATAGCGGCGGCAGCAGCGTATAGGTCACCAGCGGCTTCATCAGCACTTCGGCGGCGCGCTGGAACAGCGGCAGCCCCTGCGGCCGCGGATGCGTGGTCGGATTGATCAGCACAAGGCCGGCGACGGTATCGGGGTTGTCGAGCGCGTAGCGCAGCGCGATCAGCCCGCCGAACGAATGCCCGACCACGATCAGCGGTCCGGCGTTGCGATCGCGCAGCACCTCGCGGATCAGCGTCACCTGATAGGCCGGCGAGGCGACCGGACCGGTGCCGGTGACGCTGTAGCCCTGGCCGGGACGGTCCGGGATGATCACCCGCAGCCGCTGCGCCAGCCGTTCGCCGAGCGACATCCGCATGTCTTCGCAACACAGATTGGCGCCGTGCAGCAGCAGCACCGTCGGCCGGGCCGCAGCAGCCGGGCGGGCCGGGGCGAGATCGAGCGCGTGCATCCGCACGCCGTTGGCGTTGATGAACACGCCGCGGGGCGGATAGCGCGCCTCCAGCCGGCGTGCCAGCCGGCACGACACCCAGCCCGCCGCCGTGAACAGCGCGACGACGCTCAGCGCCAGCAAGATCAGAGTCGTCATCGCATCCTTCGGCCACAGGCGATCGGCCGCGGACGACTCCGCGGCAATCTGCGAAGTTGAGCACGCGGGCGTGATGCCGCAATTGATCTTTCGCAATGGTCCTCCCGGGTTCGGAGGCTAGGTCTCGACAGGGTGATCGACCGCGGATCATGATGTTGCAGAAAACCGAGCAGATCGACGCGCCGCGGCCGCATCTGGCTGCCCGCTGGGCCGGCGCATTGCGGCGTCACAAATGGTCGGTGCTCGGTTTTGCCGTGGTCCTGATCGTGGCCGGGCTCGGCGTCGGCCGGCTGCTGCTCGGGCCGGAAGTGGTCGCGGTGCAGGTGCAGCGCGGCAATCTGGTCCAGACCGTGGTGGCCAGCGGCCACATCGAAACTCCCTATCGCGTCGAAATCGCCAGCCAGATCACCGGCACCGTCAAGGACGTGCTGGTGAAAGAAGGCCAGCAGGTGCACCAGGGCCAGCAGCTCGTCGCGATCGAGGCGTCGGAATTGCGGGCCTGGGTGGTGCAGGCCGAAGGCGCGGTGGCGCAGGCGCAGGCGCGGGTGCGACAGCTCCGCGAACTCACCAAGCCGGCCGCCGACGAAGCGTTGAAGCAGGCCCAGGCCAACCTGCTCAACGCCGAGGCGATCTACGAGCGCGCCTCCAAGCTGGCAGCCTCCGGCTACGGCACCAAGGCGACGCTCGACGACGCCACCAAGAATCTCGACGTCGCCCGCACCCAGGTCCGCACCGCCGAGCTGCAGGTGTTCACCTCCAGCCCCGGCGGCAGCGATTTCGTGATGGCCGAGACCCAGCTCAGCCAGGCGCTCGCCAATCTCAACACCGCGCAGGCGCGGCTCGGCTACGCCACCATCGTGGCGCCGCGCGACGGCGTGCTGATCACCCGTGCGGTCGAGCGCGGCACGGTGGTGCAGCCGGGCAAGGCGCTGCTGGTACTGGCGCCGGCGGGCGACATCCAGATCGTGGTGCAGATCGACGAGAAGAATCTCGGCCAGCTCGCGCTCGGCCAGCACGCGCTGGCGTCCGCCGACGCCTATCCGGACAAGCGGTTCGACGCGACGCTGAGCTACATCAACCCGTCGGTCGACATCAACCGCGCCTCGGTCGAGATCAAGCTCAAGGTCGACGATCCGCCGGACTATCTGCGCCAGGACATGACGGTGTCGGTCGACATCGCCACCGCGCGGCGCGACGATGTGGTGATCGTGCCGGCGCGCGCGGTGAACGACGCCGCAGCGGCGCCCTATGTGTTGAAGGCGAGCGGCGGCCGGGCGGTACGCCAGCCGGTCAAACTCGGCCTGCGCGGCGTCGGCTTCTACGAAGTGATCGACGGCCTCGTGCCCGGCGACCGGGTGATTCCGCTCGCCACCGGAGTCGTCCCGGATCAGCGCATTCGCGCGGTGCTGCAATGAAGCGCTGGCTGCCGTTCGAGTGGATCGCGGCGGTGCGGTTCCTGCTCGACGGCGCAGTGCAGACGCTGGTGATCGTCGGCGGCATTGCGATCGGGGTCGGCGTCATCGTGTTCATGTCGGCGATGCTGGCCGGGCTGCAGGCCAATTTCATCAAGCGGGTGCTGACCTCGGTGCCGCAGATCCAGTTGCTGCCGCCGGATCAGGTGGCGCGGCCGCTGCGCGATGAGCCCGGCACGGTCGAAGCCGCGGTGGTGCAGCGCCCGACCCAGCGGATGATCTCGATCGACCAATGGCCGAAGATCCGCGCCGAGATGCAGGCGCGGCCGGACGTCGTCTACGCCGCCGCCACCGCGTCCGGCTCGGCGCTTGCGCTGCGCGGCGACACCAGCCGCGCCGTGACGCTGTACGGCATCGAACCGGAGATCTACTTCAAGATCGTCAAGGTGCCGGACTTCATCGTCGCCGGCGAGGCGCAGGTCACCACCGAGGGCATCCTGATCGGCATCGAGCTGGCGCGCGATCTCGGCGCGTCGCTCGGCGACAAGATCATCGTGTCGACGCCGCTCGCCGGCAACCGCATCCTCACCATCAAGGGCATCTTCGATTTCGGCAACAAGGCCGCGAACCAGCGCAACACCTTCGTCACCTTGCGCAACGCCCAGAGCATGCTCGGGCTGATTGGCGGCGTCACTTCGATCGATCTGACGGTGGCGGACATCTACACCGCCGAGACCATCGCGCAGGAAATCCAGGCGATGCTGCGGGTGAAGGCGGATAGCTGGATCAAGACCAACGCGCAGTTCTTCACCGCGGTGCAGGCGCAGCAGAATTCCAACACGCTGATCCGGCTGTTCGTCGGCTTGTCGGTGGCGTTCGGCATCGCGGCGGTGCTGATCGTGACGGTGATCCAGCGCTCCAAGGACATCGGGATCCTGCGCGCGATGGGCACGCGGCGCGGCCAAATCCTGCGGGTGTTCCTGATCCAGGGCGGGCTGCTCGCTTTCGTCGGTTCGGTGCTAGGCTCGGCGCTCGGTGCGCTGGCGCTGTTCACCTGGCATCGCACCGCGCGCCAGGTCGACGGCAGCGAACTGTTTCCGCTGATCCTCGAACCAGATCTGTTCGGCTGGGCGGCGGTGCTGGCCACTGCGACCGGCGTCGCCGCGGCGATCGCTCCGGCGCTGCGCGCCGCACGGCTCGATCCTGTGGTGGCGATCCGTGGCTGACGTTCTCGAGCTCGATGGAATCCGGAAATCCTACAATGTCGGCACGCCGGTCGAGACCGAGGTGCTGCACGGCATCGACCTGACGATGCGGCGCGGCGACTTCCTGGCGCTGATGGGGCCGTCCGGCTCGGGCAAGTCGACGCTGCTCAACATCATCGGCCTGCTCGACCGCCCGACCGGCGGCCGCCTGCTGATCAACGGCGAGGACACCGGGCAGCTCGGCGACTCGGCACTGACGCATCTGCGCGGCCACGCCATCGGCTTCGTGTTCCAGTATCACTATCTGATCTCGGCATTCACCGCGCGCGAGAACGTGATGATGCCGATGCTGGTCGATCGCGGCCGCCCCGATACGGCGATGGAGCAGCGCGCCGACGAACTGCTCGACCGCGTCGGGCTCAGCCGTTGGCGCAACAACAGCGCTTCCAACATGTCAGGTGGTCAGCAGCAGCGCGTCGCGGTCGCCCGCGCGCTGGCGATGGACCCCGATCTGGTGCTCGCCGACGAGCCGACCGGCAACCTCGACACCAAATCCGCCGACGACGTGTTCGAACTGATGCGCGAGATCAACCGCGAACGCGGCACCACGTTTCTGCTCGTCACCCACAACGACGATCTGGCCGCAAGGTGCGACCGGATCGTGCGCGTGGTGGATGGGCGGATCGCGGGGGAGGGCGCGTAGTCACCGCGGCGTTGTCAGCTCGAAGGATCGGAATCCCATGTTCCGGGTTGCAAGGTCAGCTTGCGGCCGTATGAGGCGCCCGGTGCTCAGCGGGCGGCCGATCTTCCGGATAGAAGTGCTCAATGCTCTATGGCATATTATGCCAATCGCGTGATCGCTCGGAATGTGCTGGAGGATGTATGCCAACCAGGAATGTCGTGCTGACGGACCGCCAGGAAGAGTTGCTCGACGCCCTGGTGAAGTCTGGCCGCTATCAGAACGCGAGCGAGGTCTTGCGCGATGGACTGCGGCTGGTCGAACAGCGTGAGGCGGAAGATGCCGGCAGGTTGGAGGCACTGAGAGCTGCCGCCCTTTCAGGTATAGCGGCGTTGGATCGGGGCGAGTTCAAGGAGTTCGCAGACATCGGAGAATTGCAGACCTACCTGAGCGAGCTCTCGGACAGCGTCGTTTCCCGAACGGAAGAGTAGCCGTTATGTCCGAGCCGGAATGGCAGGTCCGTCTCGGTGCCGTCGCGGAGCTCGACTTTGCCAACATCCTCAAATGGACCGCCGAAAATTTCGGCGCGCGGCAAGCGCGCATCTACAGCGATACACTGATTGCGGCGATTGGGGAGCTTGCCGGTGGTCCCGATGTTGTCTCCTCCCGCGCCCGGGACGAAATTCTGGTCGGACTTCGCACGCTCCACGTTGCCCGACATGGCCGCCGGGGTAGCCATTTTCTGCTATATCGGGCCACATCAGGCCGCACGATCGAGATCGTGCGAATTCTACACGACAGCATGGACCTCCGCCGCCATGTCCCGTCCGCACCGGACGAGAAGACCGATTAGCTGGGACATGCCCGCGGCTATGCGAGCTGATTGTTTTGGAGGTCGTAGCCAACCTCAGCGCTGGCATCACACTCCACCGTCATCGTCCGGCGCCTCGGCCCAAAAGCGAGATGCGCGGGCCGATGTCTGGCCCGCGCATCGGCCGTCGCTATTGCGGCTGCGTTAGTTCGTAACCCTCGCCTCGAGCACCTCGCCGAACATCTCCCAGCGATCGCCCTTGAAGCGCATCAGTTGCATCTGCTCGATCGGAAAGTGATCGGTCGGCGAGGTGTTCATGGTGATACCGGGCAGCAGCGAGGCCGGCGCGTAGCCCTTCAGGCTGGTGGCGACCTTCATGATGTTCTCGCGGGTCAGATTATCGCCGGCCTGCTTCAGAATGTGTTCCAGCGTCTGCGCCGCGCCGTAGGAATACAGCAACAGGCCGTTGGAGCGATCCGAGCCCGGCATGTACTTCTGCAGGAAGGCATCCCACTCCTTCACGCCCGGATCGTCCTTCCAGGTCGGATCGGTCGGATCCTTGACGTAGCTCGCGGTGATCGCATCCTGCGCATATTCCATCCCGGCCGGCTTGATCACCGCGCCGACCGACGACGACACGTTGTTCAGGACGTGAATCGGCTTCCAGCCGAGTTCGCCCATCTTGCGGATCGCCAGCGCGGCGAATTTCGGCGTGGAGAGATTGAGGAAGAGATCGGCGCCCGAAGCCTTGAGCTTGGCCATCTGTGAATCGATGGTCGGATCGGTGATGTCGTAGGTCGCCTCCGAGATGATCATCGAGGCCTTAGCGCCGAACCCGTCCTTGACGCCCTTGTAGATGTCCTTGCCGTAATCGTCGTTCGCCACCAGCACCGCGATCTTGGCGTTGGGGTGGGTCGCCATGATCCACTTCGCATAGATTCGTCCCTCCGCCTGATACGGCGGATTGAACGGCATCGTCCACGGATAGGTCTTCGGATCGTCGCCGAACCGCGTGCCGCCGCTCGACAGCATCAACTGCGGCACCTTCTTCTGGTTCAGGTACTTCATGACGGCGGTGTTCGAAGGCGTACCGAGGGTGTGGTACAGAAACAGTACTTCGTCGCCCTCGACCAGCTTGCGGGTCTGTTCCACTGCCTTCGGCGGCGAGTAGGCGTCGTCATACGAAATGAAATTGATCTTGCGGCCGTTGATGCCGCCTTTCTCGTTCAGCATCTTCACGTAGGCGCTCTGGACCTGACCGACGATGCCGTAGGCCGACGCCGGACCGCTGTAGGGCACGAAATTCCCGATCTTGATTTCGGTGTCGCTGGCGCCCGGACCGTAGGATTTCTGTGCGAGCGCAACGCCGGGGGCGAGCAAAGACGTCGCCGCGATGACGGCCGCAAGTCCGAAAAGTTTCATCTGTTTCCATCCCATTTTCTTGGCGCGATCTTTTCGATCGTCACGGCGGCGATACTAGGCATGTGCGGGCCGAGGGCGCAATGCCGATCGTGTGAATCGATCACGCGCATGGGACGTGTTGCGCGCCAATACGATCGGCAATGGCACAGCGCCGCTGCCGGTATGCGCGAAGGAGGTGATAATTTGCTTCGCGCGGAATTTACGACAGGCCGTGGAGGGCGGCCTCGCAGCCAGCGATGAACTCCGGCCGCGCCATTGCCGACGAGAAGGTGCGTTACCGCGTCTGCGGCGTGGTGCGGTCCTCGGCCTTGAAGTACTTGCGGGCGTAGGCGACGATCTGGCCGTCGCTGGGGTGATCGGCGGTCTCGACCGCAGCGATCTTCGCCTTCAGGGCGGGGTTGTGATCTGCGATGTATTTCTCCAGCGCGTGCTTGGTCTGGGCCGGGCCGACGATCAGCACGATGCCCGCATCGGCGATCGCCTCCATGGTGGCGTGGAGGAAATGCTCGTCCACCGCCTCGTGACCCGAGCCGACCGCGCGGTGATGGTGGATGTGGCGGTTCGGATTGTCGGCGTGCACCACCAGCTTGTCGGCCTCGGACGGGTTGAAGTGAAACACCCGCGCTTCGCGGTGGTCGATCCAGATCACGGCATGGAAATGGGGGCTGGTCATGGGCGGTCTCCCGGCTTCTAGTGCGGTTCGCAGGCAGCGACGATCGCGCGGCCGCTTGTCGGGGCCGAGACTACGGTCCGTCGCAGCGTTTGGGCTTGATCGGCCGCAACTTTGGCCGGCAGCCGGGCAAGCGCTCAGCCGGCGTGGCGCACGGGGCGGCCTTCGATCGGATAGGCCGGGTCGTTGTAGCCGGGGGTGGAGGGATGGCCGCTCGCCACCAGGGTGTCGATCAGCGCCTCGTCTTCGGCGGTGAAGCTATAGTCGAGCGCACGGACGTAGTCGTCCCACTGCTGTTCGGTGCGCGGGCCGGCGATCACCGAGGTCACCAGCGCGTTGTTCAGCACCCAGCCGACCGCGAACTGTCCCGCGGTGGCACCCCTGGCTTCGGCATGGGCGCGGATTTGCTGCGCCAGCTTCAGCGACTCCGGCCGCCACTCGGTCTGCAGCATCCGCTTGTCGGCGCGGCCGGCGCGGCTGTCCTTGGAAGGCTCCGCGTCGGGCGCGTATTTGCCGGTGAGCACGCCGCGCGCCAGCGGCGAATACGGCACGATGCCGAGGCCGTAGAAGCCGCAGGCCGGAATGTGCTCGACCTCCGGCATCCGGTTCATCGCATTGTAATAGGGCTGGCTGACCACCGGACGGTCGATCCCGAGGCGGTCGCAGATGTTGCAGATCTCGGCGACCCGCCAGGCGCGATAGTTCGAGACGCCGAAATAGCGGATCTTGCCGGCGCGAATCAGATCGCCGATCGCCCGCACCGTTTCATCGAGCGGCGTCGCATGGTCCTCGCGGTGCAGGTAGTAGATGTCGATCCAGTCGGTGCCGAGCCGCCTCAGGCTGTCGTCGGCGGCCTGGATCACGCGGCGGCGCGACAGTCCGGCGCGGTTCGGTCCGTCGCCCATCGGGTTGGCGACTTTGGTGGCCAGGATCCAGTGCTCGCGGTGCGCCGCGATCGCGCGGCCGACCACTTGCTCGGAGCCGCCGGTCGAATACACGTCGGCAGTGTCGATGAAATTGATCCCGCCGTCGCGCGCCTTGTCGATGATCCGCGCCGAGGTCGGCTCGTCGGTGGCGCCGCCGAACATCATGGTGCCGAGGCACAGCGGCGACACCTTCAGGCCGCTGCGGCCGAGCGGGCGGTATTCCATGAAAGAAGTCCTTCGCGCGAAAGTGCAATAACCGAATACATACACCCGTCATTGCAAGGAACGAAGCGACGAAGCAATACAGCGCCGAGCACTTGGCTGGATCGCTTCGCTTCGCGCGCAATGACTGGGAGAGGAAGTGCCTTGAGCCGACGCTTTAAGCGTTAAGAGGCGCGCTACTTTTTCACCAGCGGGCAGGTCGGATCCGGCGGCCCGAAGGCGTCGTCGCCGGAGATCTTGGTCAAGATCTTGTAGTAGTCCCAGGGATATTTCGACTCCTCTGGGCTCTTGACCTGCACCAGCATCAGGTCGTGCACCATCAGCCCGTCCTCGCGCAGCTTGCCGTTGCGGGCGAAGAAATCCTCGATCGGCTTCTCGCGCATCTTGGCGGCGACCTTGAGCGGATCGTCGGTGCCGGCGTCCTTGATCGCCTGCAGATAGTGCAGCGTCGCCGAATACACGCCGGCCTGCCACATCGTCGGCATCCGGTCCATCTTGGCGAAATAGCGCTTGGACCATGCGCGGGTGTTGTCGTCCATGTCCCAATAGAATGACGTCGTCAGCAAGAGACCCTGCGCGGTCGGCAGGCCGAGCGAATGCACGTCGGTGATCAGCGCCAGTAGCGCCGCCATCTGCTGGCCACCCTTGAAGATGCCGAATTCGCCGCCGGTCTTGATCTCGTTGACGTTGTTGGGCGGGCCGGCGGCGATGCCGATGATCTTCGCCTTCGAGGCCTGCGCCTGCAGCACGAACGAGGACACGTCCGAGGTCGCGAATGGCGGCCGCACCGAGCCGAGCACCTTGCCGCCGCTCTTGGTGACCATCGCGGCGGCGTCCTTCTCGAGCGACTGGCCGAAGGCGTAGTCGTCGGTGATGAAGAACCAGGTGTCGCCGCCGCGCTTGACCACTTCCTGTGCGGTGCCGACGGCGAGCGCGTGGGTGTCGAATACCCATTGCATCGCGTAAGGCGAGCAGAACTTGCCGTGGAAATCCGCCGCGCCGGTCGACTGGGTGATGAACAGCCGCTTCTTTTCATTGGCGATGTTCTGCACCGCGAGGCCGACCGCGGAGACCGGCACGTCGAGGATCAGGTCGACCTGTTCGACGTCATACCAGCGCCGCGCCAGCGTGGCGCCGATGTCCGGCTTGAGCTGATGGTCGCCGACGATCACCTGAATCGGCTTGCCGAGCACGGTGCCGCCGAAATCCTCCACCGCCATCTGCGCGGCGGTGACGGAGCCTTGGCCGGTCGGCGTCGAGGCCGGGCCGTTCATGTCGGTGAGGATGCCGAGCTTGACGACGTCGTCTGAGACTTGCGCGCGGGCAGCGGAGGACGACAGCAGCGCAGCCGTCATCATCGCCGTCGCAATCGACTTGGCGATCATTCCGTTTCTCCCTTGTTCCGGCTCTGCGGCCGTGTTGTGTTGACGAAACTTACACCATTCTGCCGCCGCCGCAATTTGCCGGCGGCGCGACGGCCGGGGACCGATGTTCGCGATTCTGGGTTTGGGGTTTCTGCTCGGGATGCAGCACGCGCTCGAGGTCGATCACATTGCCGCGGTGTCGACGATCGCGGCGCGTCGCAGCGGCGTCGCCGACATCGTCAAGCACGGGCTGACCTGGGGGCTCGGCCACACGCTCACGCTTTTTCTGTTTGCCGGCGTCGCGCTGGTGATCGGGCAGTCGATCCCCGAACAGGTCGCACAGCCGCTCGAAGGGGCGGTCGGGTTCATGCTGGTGGCGCTCGGCGGCCATCTGCTTTGGCGGCTGTGGCGCGACCGGGTCCACGTTCATGTCCATCAGCACGACGACGGCGTCCGCCACGTCCATCTTCACAGCCACGCCGATCGGCTGATCCACGACCGGCCGGCCGCGCATCATCACGTCCACGGTTTCCGCTGGCGTACGTTGCTGGTCGGGCTGATGCACGGCATGGCCGGTTCGGCGGCGCTGCTGGTGCTGGCGGTGTCACAGGCGCCGAGCCCGGCACAGGGGCTGCTCTACGTCGCGCTGTTCGGGATCGGTTCGATGGTCGGGATGGGAGCGCTGTCGGCGGTGATCGCGGTGCCGCTGGTGATTTCGGCGCGGTCGCTGACTGTTGCCAACCGCGTCCTTCAGGTCGCCGTCGGTGTGCTCACGATCGCAATCGGCTTCGGCACCATTCACGCGACGCTGCTGGCCTGACGGACGTCGGCGCCGGCAGGTACTCGCCGGCTCGGCGTCACGCGATCCTGCGCAGCGTCTCCGGCGCGGGGAGGAGAGCGTCTGCCAGCGGTTCGGGGGCCGGCTCGTACACCACGTAGCGATCCTTGCCGAGCTTCTTGGCGTTGTACAGCGCGGCGTCCGCCGCCGCGATCAGGCGCTCCGGATACATCCCGATCTGCCGGGTCCACTGCGCCACGCCGATCGACGCCGCGATGCGGATATCGGCATCGCCCTGCGCCGACGCCGCGCGGCTTTCCTCGACGATGTGGCGGGCGATCATCGCGCCTTCGCGCAGCGTCGTGCCCGGCATCACCACGCAGAACTCGTCGCCTCCGGTGCGCGCCAACAGGTCGCCGGGGCGCAGCCGCGATTGCGCGGCACGCGAGAAGCGCCGCAGACACTCGTCGCCGGCTGCGTGGCCGTGACCGTCATTGATCGCCTTGAAGCCGTCGAGGTCGATCGCCAGCACCGTGAACGGCTCGCCGGTCTGCATCGAGATCGCGCACTGCTCCGACATCCGCTGCAGCAGATGCCGACGATTGGACACACCGGTGAGATCGTCGAGCAGCGCCAGAGTCTCGACCTCCGAGCGCAGCCGGTCGATCGCCATCAGTACGAAGGCGAAGTTCCAGGTCATCGACAGGAACACCAGCGCCAGCACCAGGGTCGCCTGGAAATCGTTGAAGTTGACGATCGACAGTTCGCCGCCGATGCCCATCAGCGCCGCGATCGAGCGGATCAGATAGACGCTCAGGATCAGGCTGGCGATCACCGCGGCCATCCGAGCGCCGGGGTTGCGGCGGCCGGTACGCGACATCACCAGCGGCAATGTGGCGACGATCGGAGCCGCCTGGGCCATGGAATACACCACGATCCGCATCGCCATCGAGTCGACCACGAAGACGAAGAAACTCAGTCCGATCGCTACCGAGCCGGTGACGACAAGCGCGAGCCTCCAGGGCACCGGGCGTCGATAGAATTCGAACATCCCCATCGCCGACAGGCAACAGGCGAACACCACCAGCGTGCCGCCGACAATCAGTGAGAATTCGACGTTGATCGTCACCCGCAGCATGCCGACGATCGAGCCGGTCGCGAGTACGAAACAGGCCGCCGTCATATAGCGCGCCGGCGTGAAGTTCGGATAGCTTCGCGTGACGTGGATCCAGACCAGACCCAGCGCGACGAAGTTGATCAGGAAGACGAGCCAGAGGGTCGGCATGCTCAACATGCGTGTCTCCGGTCGCAGGAAGTGATCGAACTTCCGATGACTGCGTCCCGCCGTCCCATGGATACTCCTAAAGTTGAGCCGAGGGTGCGCCGAGAGCCTTTAACGGAATCTGATCAGGCTTCGCAAAAATACGAGTTGGTTTTGAATCAGTGAACGGCGCCGCAGCATTGCGGCGAGGACGGACGTTCACTTCGCATTAACGCTGACGATTTGCGCGAAATAAGCGAACAATTGTGGATAACAACGCGAAATACTTTCGCCAGCCGCTAGAACAGGCAGCGAATCTGTTCGGATCAAAATGGAGGCGGTTGCACGATCGGCGAGTCCGGTCCCGTCTCGTGTGGCGTTAGTATCCATCAGCTCAAGAGGACGAGATGGCGAAGAAAGCCAAGAAGGCGAAGACCGTCGCCAAGGCCAAGAAGGCCAAGACGGTGAAGAAGGCCGCCAAGAAGGTCACGAAGAAGGCGACGAAGAAAGCCGCCAAGAAAGCGACGAAGAAGGCGACCAAGAAGACCGTGAAGAAGGCCAAGACAGCCAAGACGGCGAAGAAAGCCAAAACGGCCAAGAAGGCCAAGAAGGCTAAGGCATAACTGCCACGGAGGCGCCCATCGACGGGCGCCTCCGCCGGCCGATGCGGACCGGTGACGGCTCCGCCGCGGCATGGCGTCGTCGCGGAGGGGCGGCATTGCGGCCGGCAGGGCTTGCCCAGCCGCCGGTTTAGGGGCATAGGCGGCTTCAAATGCGACAGCCGCTCTTATAGGGTCCGCCGACCTCGCGGCCGCATCCCGCCGCCCCAACCCCCGAAACCGATGAAGATCACCCAAGCGTTCCGCTTCGAAGCCGCCCATTATTTACCCAACGTGCCGGAAACCCACCGCTGCAAGCGGATGCATGGGCATTCCTATCGCGTCGAGCTGCAGCTCAGCGGCCCGGTCGATCCGTTGACCGGTTTCGTGGTGGATTTCTTCGAGATCGAGGCGGCGTTCGGACCGCTGCTGAAGCGGCTGGACCACCACTGCCTCAACGAGATCGAGGGGCTGGACAATCCGACCGCCGAGAACATCGCGGTCTGGATCTGGCAGCGGACCAAGCCGGAGCTGCCGCAGCTCTGCGGCGTGCGGGTATACGAGACCTCGGATTGCTGGGCCGACTACGCCGGCGAAGACGACTGATCAGAAGACGATTGATCATCGGGGCGGCTCGATCGCCGCCCGTTCCGGGAGGGAGCGGCAGGGCGGGCAGCCCGTGCCGATCAGGCGCGCACTGGCGCCTTGCTGCGCTCGGCTTCGGTCTCCTGCTCCCAGCGCAGGATGGTCGCGTATAGATTCTGGAATTTGCTCGCGGTCTCGCCGTCGAACATCGGGTCCTTGCGATCGTCGATCCGCGAGTCGATCTTGGACCAGTCTTCGGGAGTGAGGGTTTCGAGCGCGGCGGGGAACAGCAGTTGCTCTTCCTTCAGCATGTGGCGGCGCTGGTGCTCGATGAAGTCCTGCGCGGCGGCGTGGAAGGTCTGGCGCGGCAGTTCCTGATCGGCGAGGACATCGTCCACCACCTTGGCGAAGTGAGCGAGCCGATCCACCTCCAGCTCGTGTTCCTTCTCGATGTCGCCGACCGTTCCGGCGACCGCGGGGCTGCGCTCCTTGAGGATCTGGTAGACGACGTCTTCCTTCGGGTGATGGCAGGCTTCAGGATATTCCTTGAAGTACTGAATGATCGCCTGAAAGATCTCGTAGTCGGGGCGTTCGCGGCGATCGAAGACGCTGAGCTCGCGTTCGAGCACGTCGAGCAGGCGCGCGATGTTGCGGTGCTCTTCGTTCAGCATTTCAATGATTCGTGACATGGCCGGGACCTCGATGTCGCTATCCGCAAACACGGAAAGATTTGCGGCAAACCTTCGCGACCGCAAAATACGTCCAATCGACCGCCAATCCTTGCGTTAGATCAATGGGACGCAGGCGGCTCTCAGTCGCAACCCGGACATCTCACAGCACGGCTCTGCGCAAGCGAAGCGCATTGCCGATCACGCTCACCGACGACAGCGACATCGCAGCGGCGGCGATGATCGGTGACAGTAACAACCCGAGGCTCGGATACAGGATGCCGGCCGCGATCGGAATGCCCGCGGCATTGTACACGAAGGCGAAGAACAGATTCTGCCGGATGTTGCGCATGGTCGCCTGCGACAATTTGCGGGCGCGGACGATGCCGCCGAGATCTCCCTCGAGCAGCGTGACGCCGGCGCTCTCCATGGCGACGTCGGTGCCGGTTCCCATCGCGATGCCGACATCGGCGGCGGCGAGCGCGGGGGCGTCGTTGACGCCGTCGCCGGCCATCGCGACCACGCGTCCTTGCCGGCGCAGCTTGTCGACTACGGCGCTCTTCTGATCGGGAAGCACTTCGGCTTCGACATCGGCGATGCCGAGCTTTCGCGCCACCGCCCTCGCGGTGACCTGATTGTCGCCGGTCAGCATGATCACCTTGATGCCGTCGGCGGCGAGCGCCGTCAGCGCGTCAGGTGTCGACGCCTTCACCGCGTCGGCGATCGCAAACAGGCCGGCGAGGCGGCCGTCGATCGCGACGTGAACCACGGTGTCTCCGTCGCTGCGCAGCTCGTCGGTCTTGGCCGCGAGCGTGTCGGTGTCGACGCCGATCGACGCCAGATAGGCCGGATTGCCGATCACCACGGTCCGGCCTGCGACCCGACCGGCGGCACCCTTGCCGCTCGGCGCGTCGAAATCGGCGACGTCGGCGAGATCGAGACCGCGCTTCTTGGCGGCGCGGACGATGGCGTCTGCGAGCGGATGCTCACTGGCGCGCTCGACGCTTGCGGCGAGCCGAAGAAGCTCGGTCTCGTCCGTGCCGTTGGCCGTGATGATCGCCACCACGCTCGGCCTGCCTTCGGTGAGCGTGCCGGTCTTGTCGATCACCAGGGTGTCGACCTTCTCCAGTCGCTCCAGTGCTTCGGCATTGCGGATCAGCACACCGGCCTGCGCGCCGCGGCCGACGCCGACCATGATCGACATCGGCGTGGCGAGGCCGAGCGCGCACGGGCAGGCGATGATCAGCACGCTGACGGCGGCGACCAGCGCGAAGGTCAGCCGCGGTTCGGGGCCGAACGTCGCCCAGGCGGCGAACGCGATCAGCGCGGCCAGCACCACCGCAGGCACGAACCAGCCGGCGACGAGATCGGCGATACGCTGGATCGGCGCGCGCGAGCGTTGCGCCTGCGCCACCATTTGCACGATGCGCGCCAGCATTGTGTCGCGGCCGACCTGATCGGCGCGCATCACGAAGCCGCCGGATTGGTTCAGCGTGCCGGCCACCACCTTGCCGCCGGTTTCGCGGCTCACCGGCATCGACTCGCCGGTCACCAGCGATTCATCCAGCGTGCCGCGGCCTTCGACGATAGTGCCGTCGACCGGTACCTTCTCGCCGGGACGCACACGCAGCCTGTCGCCGACGGTGAGACTATCGATCTCGACCTCGTGCTCGCTGCCGTCGGGGGCGATCTTGCGGGCGGTCTTCGGCGCCAGGCCGAGCAGCGCCTTGATGGCGCCGGAGGTGGCTTCGCGGGCGCGCAGTTCCAGAACCTGCCCGAGCGCCACCAGCACGGTGATGACCGCCGCGGCCTCGAAGTACACCGGCACCGTGCCGCCGTGACCCCGGAACGCCGCCGGGAACAGTTGCGGCGCGATCGTCGCAATCAAGCTGTAGATGTAGGCGACGCCGGTGCCCATTGCGACCAGCGTGAACATGTTGAGGTTGCGCGTCACCACCGATTGCCAGCCGCGCACGAAGAACGGCCAGCCGGCCCACAGCACCACCGGCGTCGCCGACACGAGCTGTATCCAGTTCGACAGCGCCGGGTCGATCAGGCCGTGGCCGCCGACCAGATGGCCGCCCATCTCCAGCACCACCGCCGGCAGCGCCAGCACAAGGCCGATCCAGAACCGCCGCGTCATGTCGATCAGTTCGGGATTGGGCGCGTCGTCGAGCGATACCAGTTCGGGCTCAAGCGCCATCCCGCAGATCGGACAGGTGCCCGGTCCGACCTGGCGGATTTGCGGATCCATCGGGCAGGTGTAGATGGTGCCTTCCGGCATCGCCGGCTCCGGCTTGGCCTTGCTCTTGTCCAGATACGACACCGGATCGGCGGCGAACTTGGTTTGGCAGCCTTCGCGGCAGAAGTGATAGGTCGTGCCCTTGTAGGCGAAGCGGTGCTTGCTGGTGGCAGGATCGACTTTCATCCCGCACACCGGGTCGATCACCTTGCCGTCGTCGACGGCCGCGCCGTGAGAAAGACCGGCGTGATCATGCGCGCCCCCGCAGCACGACGATGCGGCAGCCTTGGCGAGATAGCGCTGGGGATCGGCGGCGAACTTGGTGCGGCAGCCGCCGCAGCAGAAGTGATAGGTGGTGCCGTCGTGATCTAAGCTGTGCTTGCTGGTCGCGACGTCGACACGCATGCCGCAGACCGGATCGATCGCCTTGGTGGGCGCTTGGTCGCCACCGCCGCAGCATGAGGATGTCGCCGGCAGCTCCGTCAGTTGATGCAGCTTCGGAGCCGGCTTCGGCGGCAGCGTGAACGGAGTCGCGGCCTTGGCGAGGACGCCCGCCGGATCGGCCGCGAATTTTTCGCGGCAGCCGCCGCAGCAGAAGTAATAGGTCTTGCCGTCGTGATCAAACCGATGCTGCGCGGTCGCCGGGTCGACGCTCATGCCGCAAACCGGGTCGATCGCCGTCGCCGTAGCGGTGGACGAGCGACTCGTGCCGCCGCCGCAACAGGACGAGGTCGCCGGCGCGCTTGCGCCCGCCGATCCGCAGCAATCCTGGTTCTTGACAGGGGCGTCGTGCCCCGCATGCTCGCCGTCGCGCATCGCGTCACCCTGGCGCTTGTAACCCATACCGTGTAGGGGTATATATCCGACATGCACAAGGACATCAAGGCGTCGTGTCAAAAGCGGCTGGGGCGGATCGAGGGACAGGTGCGCGGTATCTCCAAGATGATGGAGGAGGGGCGCTACTGCATCGATATCGTCACCCAGATTTCGGCGGTCCGCGCCGCGCTGCGGCGGGTGGAGGAAGAGGTTCTGAAAGATCACGTCGCGCATTGCGTCGAGCACGCGATCACGAGCGGTGACAAGAACGATCAGCGCCAGAAGATTGCGGAGTTGATGGAGGTGATCCGTCGCTCCGACCGCTGAGGCGGCGGCGGTGCAAGTGCTCAGCGTCGTGGTGCGGTGGTGGTCGGGGTGCCGAACAGCGAAGCCTTCACCGCAGTGAAGCCGTCCGACAGATGCGTCAGGCCGCACGACACCGGATCATTGCTGCTGCAGGCGTAGCGCGGCGTCTCCGGCATGCGTTTGCGCTCGGCGCGCTTTTTCTCGGGGCGCGGTCGTTGCTTGTCGACCGCGGCGCGGCGTTCCTCCACGACCGGCCGGGGTCTGGGCAAGGGCGGCGGCGGCTCCAGGGTCTGTCGCTGTTGCTGCTGAAGCGCTGCGATCTGCTGCTGCTTGGCGGCGAAGGCCGCCGCGATCATCTGCCGACGGCGCTGGTCGAGGAACGCGGTGTATTCCTCGTCGATCTTGCGCAGTTCATCCGCGGTCGGATTCGGTCCGGCGAGGTCGAAGCTGCGGTTCTGCATGAAATCGAAGTAAGTGTAGCCGCCGCCGGGTTTGCGTCGGCCGGCGAATCGGGCATCGCACTGCGCCGCCAGCGCCGTCCTGGCCTCGCTGCTGTCGGCCTTCGCCTCGCCCTTGGCGACACAGTCTTCGTAGTCGACCGGCTCTCTGTTCGGCCACCACTGCGCCTGGGCGCGTGTCGCCGGCGCCGCGATCCCGATCAGGATCGCGAGCTGAAGCACTCCGAGCTGGTGTAGTCCGGTCATGCCCGTCCCGCGGCTCGAGTAGCGGCCTATCGCTGGGGATTCCGCAGGGGCTGGGGCTGTTTGTCAAGCCGCGCGGCGGGCGTTGCGGGACGAATGCACTTGCAATTTAACTTACATGAAGCTCGACATTGAGCCGACTGCGACCGCCTGGCCGGGCAATAGTCGCAGAAGTGCTCGGCTGCGCCGGTGTCATCGTCCTAACTGCCTCGGCCTTCGCTTCCGACGCCGGGTTGTGGTGCCACGCCTTCAAGCGAAGTGAATCCTTCGTCCGACAACGCGCTAGTCAGCTTCGGCGAATTCCTTCTGGTGCAGCCAAGCGGTATGGCGCGGCGGCTTCCTGGTCACCGCCCATTCGTCGACCATGGCGTGGGCGACGTTCTTCATTTGCGAGAGCTGTTCCGGCGTCGCGGTCCAGACTGCGACCTCGAGCCGGTGTCCGTTCGGGTCGCGGAAGTAGATCGATTTGAAGATCGTGTGATCGGTCGGGCCGACGACGTCGAGCCCCTCGGCCTCGGCGCGCTGCTTGGCCGCCATCAGCGCGTCGAGGTCGCCGACCTGAAACGCGATGTGCTGCACCCAGTCCGGCGTGTTCGGATCGCGGCCCATCGGCGGCGAGTTCGGCAGCTCGAAGAACGCCAGGATGTTGCCAGCGCCGGCGTCGAGAAAGACGTGCATGTAGGGATCGGGCGCCTTGGTCGACGGCACCTTGTCCTCGGCGATGGCACCGATCAGCTCCATGCCCATCACCCGGCCGTAGAACGCGACGGTTTCCTTGGCGTCACGGCAGCGATAGGCGACGTGATGAATCTGCTGGATCTGCATGGTGTCCTCCCGATTGTTTGGTGCGTTTGATCCGCATTGGATCAAACCGGCCTCTCGGGAGGTTGACGTGGATCAACCAGCAGCCCCGGCGCGAGCTTCGCGCCGGCCGGCGAGGTCGCGGACGGGCGGGCCGATCAGGCGGCGCTCTGTTCCATCAGCACCGACTGGTCGTGTTCGATGTGCTCGAGCTGGGACAGCTTGGTGGTGGTCTTGCCGCGGCATGACCAGGAGATCTGAGCCTCGTCGCCGTTGATCGACAGGATGATGCCGGTCGCGCCGCCCTGGGTGGTGACTTCGTCGCCGACCGAGAAGGTCTGGTTGGCGAGTGCGGCTTCCAGCGCGGCACGGAGGCAGAACAGTTCGCTGCCGTTGGCGGCGCGGAATGCGGCGGCGGCCTTGGCAACCATGTCTTCGGTGACTTTGAGCTTGTGGGCCATTGCACGTACCTCGATTGGTCCGATCGTGGAGGGCTGCGACGTTGCCGACCCGCACGGAAGAACCACGCGGCGATTAGGCTGCTAGATGTGGTATTTTCCGTTAAAGTTGCAGCTCCGTAAGGATACTGATGCCTGCTCCATTACCGTCAGCGGTAATAATCCACCCGAAAGCGGAATTGCAATTGAGCTGCATCAAAACGACGAACGCGCGCCGAAGCGCGCGCTGTCTTGAAGCGTGAGCGGTGCCGCCGTCAGACGGCGATCGAATGCCGGACCGAGGAGTTGCGCAGATAGGTGTCGAACACCGACGCAACGACCCGTGACAGCCGGACGCCTTCCGGGGTCAGCGTCAGCTTGCTGCCGTTGCACACCACCGCGCCGTCGCGCTGCAGCTCTGCGAGCGAATCCTGCTCCGGCGCGTACCAGTCTTCGGCGTAGCCGAACGCCTTGCCTGCGGCGGCGAGATCGACCTTGCCGTCGCACATGATCCGTTCGATCACATGCGCGCGGAGATTGTCTTGCTGGGTCAGCGCATGGCCGCGATGCACCGGCAACTGGCCGGCGGCAACCGCGCGCGCCCATGCGCCGGTTTCGCTGATATTCTGCACGTAGCCGCTCGGGGTGCGGCCGATCGAGGTCGAACCAAGGCCGATCAGGGTTTGGGCGGCGTCCGCCGTGTAGCCCTGGAAGTTCCGGTGCAGTTCACCGGTCTTGGCGGCGATCGCAAGCGTGTCGCCCGGCAGCGCGAAATGATCGATGCCGATCCGCACGTAGCCGCCCTTCACCAGCGCCTCCGCGGCGGCGTCGGCCTGGGTCGCGCGCAGCTCCGGCTTCGGCAGCGAATCGTCGGGGATCATTCGCTGGTTCTTGGCGACCCACGGCACGTGCGCGTAGCCAAACAGCGCCACCCGATCCGGCCGCATCTCGACGCACTGCTCGACGGTGCGGCGCAGATCCTCGGCAGTCTGATAGGGCAGGCCGTAGATCAGGTCGAAGTTGATCCGCTCGACACCGGCCGACTTGAACTGCTGCATCGCGCGGGCGACCATCTCGGGCGGCTGGATGCGGTTGATCGCTTCCTGCACCTTCGGGTCGAACTCCTGCACCCCGAAGCTGGCGCGGGTGAAGCCGAGCTCGCCGATCTTGGCGGCCATGCCGGCGGTCAGGGTGCGCGGATCGCTCTCGATCGCCACTTCGGCGTCGGGCAGAAACTCGAACCGCTCGCGCAGCAGCGTCATCACGGCGCCGAGATCCTGCGGATCGATCACCGTCGGGGTGCCGCCGCCGAAATGCAGGTGGCGCACCGGCATCGTGCCGGGCAGGGCGTCGGCGACCAGATTGATCTCGTCGATTAGGCTCTCGACGTAGTCGGCGACCGGATCGTATTTCGCCGCCAGCTTCATGTTGCAGCCGCAGTACCAGCACATCTGCTTGCAGAACGGCACGTGTAGATACAGCGAGATCGGCTCGTCGGTGTCGAGCTGGGCGAGCCAGCCGCGATAGATCGACTCCGGGAAGTCCTTGGCGAAGTGCGGCGCGGTCGGATAGCTGGTGTAGCGCGGCACCGAGCTCTTGGCGTATTTGTCGAGGGCAGACGACATCGTCGTGATCTCTTTCATCGCCCGCGGATCAACGCGCGGAAAGGGTTTCTGACTGACCTGCGATCGGCTTGGATCGTCGGCTGGCGTAAATATTGGCGGCGTCCGGAATCGAGGTCCAATCCGCCACGAAGCGACAGCATTCGTTGCCCTTCGCCCCGCAGGCCGTTTCGGTCACTCGTGTATAAGGCGACACCAGAACCTGGAATAGCCGTTGAAATACGGAGGCGTGCCAGACGCAGACGTGGTGATCGGCGTGTTCCCCGGCACACAACGGATTGGCGGCGATTTCGAACGTCACCGTTTTTCCCACGCTGGCAGTGAATCTGCCGGAACCCGCAAAGGTCCAGGCATGTGCCGTGATCGCCTTGGTCAGCATCCTGGCGGCAATCGAGGCCGGCATGATTTTCAACACGGCCTGGGCCAGCTTCGGAATGCGATGGGCAAGGATGTAGTCACCGGTGCGCAGCCCCGCGTCGGCGAGGATCGCCGCGGCCTGCGGCTGCGGCAGCACGCGGCGCACCGCCTGGTGGATCGCAGCCACCGGGCGCTCGTCGACCATCGCCGACGGCGGCTCGGCGAGCCAGTCGCTCGCCGCCGCCTCGGAGAAGATCTCCTTCGCGGCCGGTTGGAGACCGGCCGCTTCGAGTGCGTGGATCAGTTGGATGACGGCATTGGGTCCGATCTCGGACGCCGCCGCATGCGCTCCCACGTCAGTGGCGGGTGACCGAACCTGCGTCATGGGTGTTTTCCGCCATGCGGCTGGTTACGGACTTGGCGAGCGCTGCCTTGGCGTCCGCCTCGCTCTCCTCCATCTGCTCGGTGCCGCCGCCGCAGGCCGAGACGATGGCCATCTGCGATGCGGCCGCCTTGCGGGAGCGGTCGGCGTTGGCTTCCCAGTCCGCCATCTGCGCGTGCGAGATCTTGCGGGTGGTGTCGAACTGGAAGTCGACCTTCTTCTTCGATTGCGGACCCCAATAGCCGACCCGGCCGAGATCGTAGAACTTGCGCTCGAAGCCGGCCTTCAGGAACGCCTTCAGGCAGCCCAGCAGATAGCGCCGGCGTCGGCCGCTGCCCGACCAGGGATACGAGAAGAACGCCTTGTACATGTAGAACCGGCGATAGTTGTTCATCACCCGGTCGAGCAGTTCGCCGCGTTCCATCGCCGCCGGCTTCACGATCGGGGTGACGAAATTGTACTTGGCGAAGTCGAACACCTCGACCTTGTCGCTCAATTCCTTGAACAGCGGCGTGAACGGCCAGGGGGTGTACATCGACCAGTTGGCGAGGTCCGGCTTCCAGTCCATCGCCATCCGATAGGTCTCTTCCAGCGTCTCCGGGGTTTCGCTGTCGAGGCCGACGATGAACTGCGCCTCGGTCACGATTCCGGCTTCGCGGAGCAGACGGATCGCCTTCTTGTTGTCGGCGATCTTGGTTTCCTTGTTGAACAGGTCGAGCTTGAGCTGCGCCGCGGCCTCGGTGCCGAGCGAGACGTGCATCAGGCCAGCTTCGTTGTAGAACTTCAGGAGCTGTTCGTCGCGCAGGATGTCGGTGACGCGGGTGTTGATGCCCCACTGCACCTTCTTGTTCAGGCCGCGGGCGATCAGCTCTTCGCAGAACTGGATGAACTTTTTGCGGTTGATGGTGGGCTCTTCGTCCGCCAGGATGAAGAAGCCGACGTCGTACTTCTCGACCAGTTCCTGGATCTCGTCGACCACCTTCTTCGGGTCGCGGACGCGGTAGTCGCGCCAGAACTTCCACTGCGAGCAGAACGAGCAGGTGAACGGGCAGCCGCGCGCCATGTTGGGGATCGCAACGCGGGTGTTCATCGGAATGTAGCGATACAGGGTCCAGTCGAGGACGCCCCAGTCCGGCTTGATCGCGTCGAGATCCTTGACGGTCGGCGCGGCCGGCGTGGCGACGATCTGGCTCTCGCCGTTGGAGCCTTCGGTGTAGGCGAGACCCTTGATCTCGGAGCGATTGGCCGGCCAGTTGCCCGAGGCAACGGCACGCGCCAGCTCGACGACGATCTCTTCGCCTTCGCCGCGGACGATGACATCGACCCACGGCGCTTCGCTCAGCACCTGCTGATACATGAAGGTGGCGTGCACGCCGCCCAGCATGGTGACGATCTTCGGGTTGATCTGCTTGGCGACCTTCAGCGCCTCTTCGGCCGCGTAGATCGAGGGAGTGATCGAGGTGGCGCCGACCAGGTCGGGCTGATAGTCGGAGATGATCTTGGCGAGACCTTCACTGGAGATCTCTTCGGTCATCGCATCGACGAACTTGATGTCGGTGAAGCCGTTCGCTTTCAGCGCGCCCGCCAGATAGGGGGCCCATGCCGGCGGCCAGTGGCCGGCGATCTCCGCGCCACCGGAATGATAATTCGGGTGAATGAGAAGGATGCGCACTGACTTTCTCCCATGATTGTCAAGAAACGATGACATACGCAATGTCAACGATTGTTGACGCAGATCAAACGAATGGTGCTTTGGTACTAGGCGAGACGCCGTCTGCGTCTCGCCGCTGAGAAGTCGCGGCGAGGATCGCCGCGCAGATCGGAAGGATTCACGACTCCGCTACGAAGTTGGTGTCGTGGCTGAGAGCATCCAGCGTATCGACGTTCAAGCAGTAGCGCTGATAGCTGGGGACCAGCGTACCGGCCGCGATATCGGCATCGCACTCCTGCTTGTGATCGCATATCGCGCAGTTGCGCCGCAGGTCGTTCAGTAGCATCGGCTCCTTCTCCGCGAGCGCGCGGATGCTGATGCGCAGCGCTTCGAGCAGGCAGGGTAGTTCCTTGGCGCTGGTGCCCTTGGTTGCGAGAGCGCGGACTTCGGAGGGCGACAGGCCGAGATCCTTGACCATGTTGGCCATCGCCCGGCCGAAGGCTTCGAGTTCGCTCGGACTTCCTGCAATCTCTTCCCACTCTCTGACGACGTCGGCGACGGCTTCGGTCACGGGCGCGTTTTGTGTCGGCTTGCCGGGTGCGGTCATGAGCGCCTCCAACGCAACTTGCGGGGCGATATACTCATACAAGCACGCGCGCCCCATTGCGCTGGATCAAGGAGTGCAACGCGGTTGCGATCGATCAAAGACAGGCCGTAAACTTCGGCCGGGCCGAGTGAATTTTCGTCCGGGATGAAAACGCGACGGCGCCGGAGCGACGATCGGAAACCGCCCTTGCCGGGGCGGTACAGGGAGCAGGAGGGGGCGCGGTGCTGCTGGGGCTTTTCGCCGACATTCACGCCAATCGGCCGGCGTTCACCGCATGCCTTGCCGACGCCCGCGCGCACGGCGCCGAGCGCATCGTCCTGCTCGGCGACTATGTCGGCTACGGCGCCGATCCGGACTGGAGCGTGAGCACGGTGCGCGACCTGGTGGCGGACGGCGCAATCGCGGTGCTCGGCAATCACGATGCCGCGATCGGCAATCCGAAACTGCAGATGAACGCCGAAGCGGAGGCCGCGATCGAATGGACGCGCGGCCAGCTCGATTCGGCGCAGCGCAAGTTTCTGGCCGATCTGCCGATGCGCCACGAGGAGCACAGCCTGCTGTTCGTGCATTCGGAAGCGACCCGGCCGGAGGCCTGGATCTACGTCACGGACACCTCGGTCGCGTCGCGCAGCATGCAGGCGGTTTCGGCTCACGTCACCTTCTGCGGTCACGTCCACAAGCCGGCGCTGTATTCGCTGTCTGTCACCGGCAAGATGACCACCTTCGTGCCAACGGCCGACGTTCCGGTGCATCTGTTGCCGGGGCGGCAGTGGCACGCGGTGCTCGGTTCGGTGGGGCAGCCGCGCGACGGCAATCCGGCCGCGGCCTACGCGTTGTACGACACCGTCAAGCACGAGCTGACCTATTGCCGGGTGCCGTACGACGCCGGCGAAGCGGCGCGGCGGATTCGCGACAACGGCCTGCCGCTGTGGCTGGCCGACCGCTTGCTGGTGGGGCGCTAGGCGATGGACCAGGCCGTGTTGGAGCCCGGATCGACGCTCGACGGCTTCATCATCGAGGAGGCGATCCATCGCGGCGGCATGGCGACCCTGTTCAAGGTGCGCCGCGACGACGATCCGATGCCGATGGTGATGAAGATCCCCCGGCTCGGCGAGGGCGAGGATCCCGCCGCGATCGTTAGCTTCGAGATGGAGCAGATGCTGATGCCGCGGCTGTCGGGGCCGCACGTCCCGAAATTCGTGTCGATGCAGGACTTCTCCACCCAGCCCTATATCGTGATGGAACGGATCGCCGGCGAGCCGCTGCTCGCGCGCCTGCCGGAGCTGCCGCTCGGTGACGACGAGGCCGTCGCGATCGCGGCCAGGATCGCTGCCGCGATCGCCGACCTGCATCGTCAGCACGTCATCCATCACGACATCAAGCCCAGCAACATCATGTTCCGCCCCACCGGCGAGGCGGTGCTGCTCGACATGGGACTGGCGTGCAGCGATCAGCTACCCGACCTGATGCAGGAGGAATTCCGGCTGCCGTTCGGCACCGCGCCCTACATGGCGCCGGAGCGGCTGCTCGGCGTGCGTGACGAGCCGCGCAGCGATCTGTTTGCACTCGGCGTGCTGCTGTATTTCTTCACCACCGGGGTGCGGCCGTTCGGCGAAACCGAGACGATGTACGGCATGCGCCGCCGGCTGTGGCGCGATCCGCAGCCGCCGCGCAAGCTGCGGCCCGACTATCCGCCGTGGCTGCAGGAGATCGTGCTGCGCTGCCTGGAGATCGAGCCGGCGTGGCGCTACCCGACCGCGGCGCAGCTCGTGTTCGATCTCACCCATCCGGCCGAGGTGAAGCTGACCACGCGCTCGGAGAAGCTGAAGCACGATCCGCTGCGCACCGTGCTGCGCCGCCGCTTCAACAAGGAACTGACGCGGTCGCGGGCAGCCGAGACGATGGCGGCGCATCTGGCTTCGGCGCCGATCGTGGCGGTGGCGATTGACCTGGCCGAAGGCTCGGCGGCGCTGAACGAGGCGCTGCGCACCACGGCGTCGAGGATTCTCGCCACGCTGCCTTCGGCACGACTGGCATGTCTCAACGTGCTCAAGCTTGGACGCATGACCATCGACCGCACCCTGGACGAGCACGGCCACAACAAGCACGTCGATCGCCTGGTGCAACTCAGGCATTGGGCGGAACCGCTGAAGCTCGAGGACGATCGTCTGACCGTCCACGTGCTCGAGGCGGTCGATCCGGCGACGGCGATTCTCGAATTCGCACAGGCCAGCCGCGTCGATCACATCCTGATCGGCGCACGGCGCAGCTCGGTGTTGCGTTCACTGCTCGGCAGCGTCTCGGCCAAGGTCGCGGGCGAAGCGGTCTGCACCGTGACGATCGTGCGTGAAGCCCAGGTCGCGCCGCCGCGGAGCGCGCCGCGGCAGGCGGCGCAGGACGCGTGACCCCGCATCGGGCGGGCCGGCACCGGCAGGTGCGGGAAGCCTGGATCAGTTGATCATCAGCCGGTCATCGACCGCTGCTACGCCGGGTGTCGACCATGCGGCGTTTTGCGCGGCGCGGCGCTCGTCCCAGGTATCGACACGGCCTTCCAGGATCACGATGTTGCCGTTCTTCACCGTGACGCGGATGCTCTTGGAGTCGATCTCGGCGTGGCGGCGCAGCGCCGACTCGATCTTTGCCCGGATGCAGGAATGATCGGCGAGCGGATTGTTGATGACGATGTTGTTGGTGACGCCGGTCACCCCGGCGAGCTTGCGGACGTCGTCCTCCGCCGCGGCGCGCTCGAAGTGCCAGTCGACCGTACCAGTCAGCGTCAGCCAGCCGTTCTCGACCTGCACGTCCACCGAGCTTGCGGGAACCAGCACGTTCCAATCCAGCAGATCGCAGGCGCGCTGCGCGATCTGATCGTCGGCGGTGCGATTGAACGGATAGCGGACCTCGATGTGATCGGTGATCGCGTGAACGCCCTTGACGCGCCGCGTCGCCGCGATCGCCGCGACCTTTTCGGCGTAGCAGATCACGTGACCGCTGAGGATGACGTTGTCGTTCTCGACAGCAACCTTGATGTGGCCGCTGTTGAAGCTCGGATCGAACTCGAACTCGTCAAGGATGTTTTGACGAAGCTGGGACTCGGACATTCGTGGCCTCAGGAGTACCGCTACGTTGACGCGCGGCATCTTCGTTGGTCGCGCTGCAAACACATTGATCAGAATCAAGAAGATTGCACCGTCGCGATTGATCCGCATCAAACATCGTGCCGGTTCGTCCGTCGCAGCACTGTCATTGATGCAGATGCGCACCTCACATGCGCGATGCGAGGAACGCCGTCGCCGCTGCTGCATGATTGGTCGCATTGCGTGGCGTTCGCGCATGACTATGTCACGCAAAGCTGACACTGTACCGCAGCCGATACGAGTGGCGCCGCGGTTTCGCAATACGTCGTTCCGGCGTCGATACGACTTTCGCCTGCGGTGCGAAGGGCTGCTCCTATGCACGAGCAGCCCACTCTGCCTCTAACCTGGAGATGATGATGTCCGACGTGTTGTCCCACGAATTGTTGCAGAAGATGGACGCCTATTGGCGCGCTTCGAACTACCTGTCGGTCGGACAGATCTATCTTCAGGACAATCCGCTGCTCGACCAGAAGCTGCAGCTCGAACACATCAAGCCGCGCCTGCTTGGACATTGGGGCACCACGCCCGGCCTCAATCTGCTCTACGTGCATCTCAACAGGCTGATCACCGAGCACGATCTCGACATGATCTACATCATCGGTCCCGGCCACGGCGGGCCGGGTCTGGTCGCGCACGCCTATCTGGAAGGCACCTACACCGAGCGCTATCCGGCGATCGAGCGCAGCCGCAACGGCATGCAGCGACTGTTCCGACAGTTTTCATGGCCGCACGGCGTGCCGAGTCACGTTTCGCCGGAAACGCCCGGCTCGATCCACGAAGGCGGCGAACTCGGCTACTCGCTGGCGCACGCCTATGGCGCCGCGTTCGACAATCCGAATCTGATCGTCGCCTGCGTGGTCGGCGACGGCGAGGCGGAGACCGGCGCGCTGGCGACGAGCTGGCATTCCAACAAGTTTCTCAATCCCGCCCGCGACGGCGCGGTGCTGCCGATCCTGCATCTGAACGGCTACAAGATCGCCAATCCGACGGTGCTGGCGCGGATCACGCCGCAGGAACTGACCGATCTGATGCGAGGCTACGGCTACGAGCCGCACTTCGTCGAAGGCGACGATCCGGTGCTTGTCCACCAGACGCTGGCCGCGACGCTGGAACGCGTACTCGGCGACATCAAGGCGATTCAGGACAAGGCCCGCAATCACGGCGCCACCGAGCGGCCGCGCTGGCCGATGATCGTGCTGCGGACGCCGAAGGGCTGGACCGGACCCAAGCAGGTCGACGGCAAGCCGGTGGAGGGCACCTGGCGGGCCCATCAGGTGCCGATCGCAGATTTCAAGACCGCCGAGCATCTGACGCAGCTCGAAGACTGGATGCGCAGCTATCGCCCCGAGGAGCTGTTCGACGAAACCGGCAAGTTGCGCGACGAATTGCAGGCGCTGGCGCCGACCGGCCGCCGCCGCATGAGTGCCAACCCGCACGCCAATGGCGGCGAACTCCTGGAGCCTTTGTCGCTGCCGGATTTCCACGACTACGCGGTGACGGTTGCGGCGCCCGGCGCGCTGAAGGCCGAGGCGACGCGGGTGCTCGGCAGCTTCCTGCGCGACGTGATGAAGAACAGCCTCGACAGCCAGAATTTCCGGCTGTTCGGCCCTGACGAGACAGCGTCGAACCGGCTGGATGCGGTGCTGCAAGTCTCGCCGAAGGAGTGGATGGCGGCGATCGAGGACGTCGATGTCGATCTCGGCCCCGACGGTCGGGTGATGGAAGTGCTCAGCGAGCATCTGTGCCAGGGCTGGCTCGAAGGCTATCTGCTGACCGGCCGCCACGGTTTCTTCTCGTGCTACGAGGCGTTCATCCACATCGTCGATTCGATGTTCAACCAGCACGCCAAGTGGCTGAAGGCGTGCGCCACGATTCCGTGGCGGAAGCCGATCGCGTCGCTAAACTATCTGCTGACCTCGCACGTCTGGCGCCAGGACCACAACGGCTTTTCCCACCAGGATCCCGGCTTCATCGATCACGTCGCCAACAAGAAGTCGAACGTGGTGCGGATCTATCTGCCGCCGGACGCGAACTGCCTGCTGTCGGTGGCCGACCACTGCCTGCGCAGCCGCAACTACGTCAACCTGATCGTGGCCGGCAAGCAGCCGGAGTGGCAGTGGCTCGATATCGACGCCGCTGTGCGTCACTGCACCGCCGGCGCCGGCATCTGGAAATGGGCCAGCAACGACGATGGCGATCCCGACGTGGTGATGGCCTGCGCCGGCGACGTGCCGACGGTCGAGACGCTCGCGGCCGTGATGCTGCTGCGCGAATACGTCCCCGATATCCGCATCCGGGTCGTCAACGTCGTCGACCTGATGGTGCTGCAGCCGAGCTCCGAACATCCGCACGGCATGGACGATCGCCGCTTCGACGAACTGTTCACCACCGACAAGCCGGTGATCTTCGCCTTCCACGGCTATCCCTGGCTGATCCACCGGCTGACCTACCGCCGCCGCAACCACGTCAACATCCATGTCCGCGGCTACAAGGAGGAGGGCACCACCACCACGCCGTTCGACATGGTGGTGCTGAACGATCTCGATCGTTATCGGCTGGCGCTCGACGCGATCCTGCGCATCCCCCGGCTCGCCGGCCAGCGCGACGCCGCGACGTCGCGCTACTGGGCGACGATGCAGCGGCACAAGCTGTATATCGGCGAGCACGGCGACGATCTGCCGGAGGTTCGCGACTGGCGCTGGTCGATCTGATCCGGTCGCGACCGAGGGCCGGCGCGATCCGAACAATTGCGCCGGTTCGGTCAACGCCGCGTCAACCACCTGCGCATCCGACTGCGCGTTCGGCGGCGCGGTGTGCGATCGAATTAACCTCTGGTTGCACGAACCTCGATACTGCTCGGCGGCCGATTGACGGGGAGCCGAGCGATGCGCAGCGAAGAACGGACCGATCTGGCGCAAGCCGGACCAAACGCCGACCGCGTGCTCGGGCTGCTCGACCTGCTGGTGGTCGACGATGACCTGGTGCAGCGCATGCTGATCGCCGGCGCAGCCGAAAAGGCCGGCTACGCAGTCACTCATGCGGCGACCTGCGCCGAGGGTATCGCGCTGATCCGCGACAAGCATTTCGACTGCGTCACGCTCGATCTGAAGCTCGACGACGGCGATGGTGCCGACGTGATGCGGGCGATGGCGGCGGCGAAATACGAAGGGCCGATGATCGTGATCAGCGGTATGAACTCGCAGCATCGCCGCGCTTCGCGCGATCTCGCCAAGTCGCTCGGCATGGAACTGTTGCAGAGTTTCCCCAAGCCGATCGATCTCGCCGCACTCCGCATCTCGCTCGCCAATCTGCGCAGCACCGTGGCCGGGTTGCCGATCGTGCATTCCTGGGGCGAGGTGCGCGGCCCCCGGTTCGAACGCAATAGCTGAAGCTGCGGCGTGCATCCGTGCGCCGTCTGAATTGCGGTGCGCGACCCTCAAACGTCGTCTTTCGACTTAAGTCTGACCGTTTACTCGATTCACGATCGCGCTTCACTGATTGCGTCGCCCCGATAGCGAACTTCTCGCCCAAAATCGGCAAATCACGCGGTTTTTCAGACAGTTTTACGAATAGGATAGATTTGGCTTTCTATCCTCGGAATCTTCCCAAGTAACGACCCATCCCTTGGGCAGCGTGCGTACTTCCGTTTCCTCGGTGCGATCCGGTGGAGCGTCGGCGAGTGGCGTACCTTGGAGATATTGAATGTTGATTATCATTCTAAAGTCGAATCCCGGTGAGGATTCCGTTGGTGCTCGAGTAGCCGACCGGAGGATGTTTCGCCGTGGCGGCGAATGTCTGAAATTGGCCTGAACGCCAGCGAGGCAAAGCGGGGCTGTCGCTTTCCGAAAGGTTCACGCGTCGATTGTAGCACCGCGCCCGAGCAGCGGTCGTCGTGCTCCCGAAGCCCGGCATCGGCCGGATGACCTGCAACGAAGCAGCCTGCGCCCGGTCTCGGTATGGCTGCGAAATCGAACAAATACGATCACGTCAGGCGAGCCCACCGGCTCGGAGCTGTTTGGAGTCTGAAATGCGCAAGAACTTGCCCGTCACCAGCGACGAGTACGTACTCGAAGATGGCACGTTGATCGTTTCGAAGACCGACGTCAAAGGCAAGCTGACCTATTTCAACGAACAGTTCGTCGCGGCGTCCGGTTTCAGCGAACAGGAATTGATGGGGCAGCCGCACAACATCGTGCGTCATCCCGACATGCCGGCCGAAGCGTTCCAGAACCTGTGGGACACGCTGAAGGCCGGACGGCCCTGGGTCGGCGCGGTGAAGAACCGGCGTAAGAACGGCGGCTTCTATTGGGTGCTCGCCAGCGCCACGCCGCTGTGGGAGAACGGCGAGGTGACCGGCTACATGTCGGTGCGGACCAAGCTGCCGGCCGATCAGCGCGCGGAGGCGGAGCGCGTCTACGCGCTGCTCGCGGCCAACAAAGCCCACGGCTACAAGATCGACGACGGCATCATCCGCCGGCGGTCGTGGCTGGACAAGTTTTCCGTCTTCACGCGGACGCTGAAGGCGCGGCTGACCACGCTGGTGACGGTGCAGGCGGTGCTGTTGATAGCCGTCGGCGCGGTCGGACTGTGGTCGACCCGCGACGCCAACCTGCGGCTGAGCACGATGTTCGGCCACCGCGTCGTGCCGCTGGAACAGCTCTACGTCATCAACGATCGGATGCTCGACAACGCGATGGCGCTGAGCGGCGCCGCGCTGCTCGCCAAGGCCGGACAGCAGGTGCCGGATCTGACCCAGCGGATCGAGGCCAACTCCAAGACCCTGCTCAAGACCATCGCCGATTATCTCGCCGCGGATTTGAGCCCGGAGGAGCGGCGGCTGGCGGACTCGTTCGTCGAGCGCCGTCGCGCCTATGGCGAGCAGGCGACCCGTCCCGGCCTGCAATTGCTGCGGGAAGGCAAAATCGACGAGCTCAGCGCGCTGGTGACCGGAAAAGGAAAGCAACTCTACGACCTCGCCAAGGCCGACCTCGACGGGCTGGTGGTGATCCAGACGCGGGTGGCGAAGGCCGAGTACGAGGCCGGTCAGATTCAGTATGCCATGCTGTGGGCGATCTCGCTGGCCCTGCTGACGCTCGGGCTGCTGCTCGGTATCCTGAACGGCCGCTTCACGATGCGCGCGATCACGGTGCCGATCGGCCGGCTGAACGCCGCGATGTCCAATATCGCCCACAACAAGTTCGACAGCCGCATCGTCATCGATCGCGACGACGAAATCGGGGTCGCGCTGCGCAACATCCAGGCGATGCAGAACCAGCTCTACTTCACCCGCGAGGAAGAGAAGGATGCCGCTGGCAGGATGGCGCTGCAGCGCAAGTTCGACATGCAGCGGCTGGCGAACGAGTTCGAAGCCGCCGTCGGCGAGATCATCGAGACCGTATCGTCGGCGTCGACCGAACTCGAAGCCTCGGCCGGCACGCTGACTTCGACGGCGGAGCGGTCGCAGGGGCTGACGGTTGCCGTGGCCGCGGCGTCCGAGCAGGCCGCCTCCAACGTGCAGTCGGTGGCGTCGGCGACCGAGCAGATGTCGTCCTCGGTCAGCGAGATCAGCCGCCAGGTGCAGGAGTCGGCACGGATCGCGGTCGAGTCCGTCAGCCAGGCGCGGCACACCAATGATCGGGTCGGCGAACTGTCGGAGGCCGCGGCGCGGATCGGTGCGGTGGTCGAACTGATCAACAACATCGCCGGCCAGACCAACCTGCTGGCCCTCAATGCGACGATCGAGGCGGCGCGGGCCGGCGAGGCCGGACGCGGCTTCGCGGTGGTCGCGCAGGAAGTGAAGGCGCTCGCCGAGCAGACCGCGAAGGCGACCGGCGATATCAGTCAGCAGATCGCCGGCATCCAGGCCGGGACCGAGGAGTCGGTCGCTGCGATCCGGCAGATCGGCGTCACCATCGACCGGATGGCGGAGATCGCCTCCACGGTCGCGTCAGCGGTCGAGCAGCAGGGCGCCGCGACCCAGGAAATCGCCCGGAACGTTCAGCAGGCTGCGCACGGCACGATGGAGGTGAGTTCGAACGTCGCCAGCGTGCAGCAGGGGGCGGCGGAGACCGGCTCGGCGGCTTCGCAGGTGCTGTCGGCGGCGCGGGCATTGTCCCAGGACAGTAACCGGTTGAAGGCCGAAGTCAGTCGTTTCCTCGACACGGTCCGGGCAGCCTGAGCGATGTCGGCTTCGCTCCGATACGGGGGCGCGCTGCCGACTTCGTACTCCTACGTGCCGCAAAATTAACGAGAGCGTAGGCGACGGCCGGATATGGCTGGCAATGGACATAAATTCCGCTTCCGGAGCGGATGACCGCGACTTTGCGGCCACCGGAAGTTCAGGCAAGAGGCGTAACGCGTATGGACGATCTTCTTCGTGAGTTTTTGACGGAGACTTTCGAGAGCCTGGACACGGTCGACAACCAGTTGGTCCGTTTCGAGCAGGAGCCGAACAACGCGAAGATATTGGACAATATTTTCCGTCTTGTTCACACCATCAAGGGGACCTGCGGTTTTCTGGGGTTGCCGCGGCTGGAAGCGCTTGCGCATGCGGCCGAGACGTTGATGGGCAAATTCCGGGACGGGATGCCGGTGACGGGTGAGGCGGTGACGCTGATCCTGACCACGATCGACCGGATCAAGGACATTCTCACGCAGCTCGAGGCGACCCAGGCCGAGCCCGAGGGCGAGGACGGCGACCTGATCGGTGAGCTGGAGCGGCTGTCGATGCGGACGGCGGAGGAGATCGCGGCCGAGCTCGGCGGCGCTGTGCCGGAGGTGGTTGCGGACGTAGAGGTCATGGAGGCCGAAGCGCCGGCGACTGAGGCGGTGGCGGATGCGGCCACCGAGGGCACGCTGGTGGCGCAGACGCTGGAGCGTCCGCTGCGGCCGGGCGAGGTGTCGCTGGACGAGCTGGAGCGGGCCTTCCGCGAGACCGCGATCGAAGTCGAGGCGCCGCCGCTGCAGCCGGCCGTGAGCGAGGCTCCGGCCGTCGTCGAGGCCGCGCAGCCCGAGCCGAAGCCGGCCGCCAAGCCGAAGGCCGCCAAGCCGGCGGCCAAGAAGTCCGGCGGCGACGGCGAGGGCGCTGCCGAAGGCGGCGGGGGCGGCGGGGTCGCCAACCAGTCGATCCGCGTCAACGTCGATACCCTCGAACATCTGATGACGATGGTGTCGGAGCTGGTGCTGACCCGCAACCAGCTTCTGGAGATCAGCCGCCGCCACGAGGACAACGAGTTCAAGGTGCCGCTGCAGCGGCTGTCGACGGTGACGGCCGAGCTGCAGGACGGGGTGATGAAGACCCGGATGCAGCCGATCGGCAACGCCTGGCAGAAGCTGCCGCGGATCGTGCGCGATCTGGCGGGCGAACTCGGCAAGCAGATCGAGCTGGAGATGCACGGCGCCGACACCGAGCTCGACCGCCAGGTGCTCGACCTGATCAAGGATCCGCTCACCCACATGGTGCGCAACTCCGCCGACCACGGCCTGGAGCGGCCGGAGGAGCGGGTCCGGAACGGCAAGCCCGAGCAGGGCACGATCCGATTGAGCGCCTATCACGAGGGCGGCCACATCGTGATCTGCATCGCCGACAACGGTCGCGGGCTCGACACCGAGCGGATCAAGGCCAAGGCCTTGGCCAACGGTCTGGTCACCGAGGTCGAACTCGAGAAGATGACCGAGGCGCAGATCCACAAGTTCATCTTCGCGCCGGGGTTCTCGACCGCCGCCGCCGTCACCTCGGTGTCCGGCCGCGGGGTGGGCATGGACGTGGTGCGCACCAATATCGACCAGATCGGCGGCACGATCGAGGTGAAGTCGGTCGCGGGCGAAGGCTCGGCGATCACCATCAAGATCCCGCTGACGCTTGCGATCGTCTCGGCGCTGATCGTGGAAGCCGGCGGCGACCGGTTTGCGATCCCGCAGCTCGCGGTGGTCGAACTGGTGCGGGCGCGGGCCAACTCCGAGCACCGCATCGAGCGGATCAAGGACACCCCGGTTCTCAGGTTGCGCGACAAGCTGCTGCCGCTGATCCATCTGAAGAAGCTGCTCGGCATCGACGAGGGCACCAACAGCGAGCCGGAGAACGGCTTCATCGTGGTGACGCAGGTCGGCAGCCAGACCTTCGGCATCGTGGTGGACGGCGTGTTCCACACCGAAGAAATCGTGGTCAAGCCGATGTCGACCAAGCTGCGTCACATCGGGATGTTCTCGGGCAACACCATCCTGGGCGACGGCGCGGTGATCATGATCGTCGATCCCAATGGCATTGCGCAGGCGCTCGGCACCGCGGTGTCGGCGCAGCACGACATCTCCGACCAGGCGGCGGCGAGCCGCAACGCCTCGGCCGAACAGCTCACCTCGCTGCTGGTGTTCCGCGCCGGCTCGAGCCAGCCGAAGGCGGTGCCGCTGTCGCTGGTGACGCGTCTGGAAGAGATCGCCTCCGACAAGATCGAGATGTCGAACGGCCGCTACATGGTGCAGTACCGCGACCAGTTGATGCCTTTGGTGCTGATGGAAGGCGTCGAGGTGGCCTCCAGCGGGGTGCAGCCGATCCTGGTGTTCGCCGACGAGGACCGGTCGATGGGCCTGGTGGTCGACGAGATCGTCGACATCGTCGAGGAGCATCTGCACATCCAGGTCGGTTCCAGCCGCGAGGGTATTCTCGGCTCTGCGGTGATCAAGGGCCAGGCGACCGAAGTGATCGACGTCGCGCACTTCCTCCCCATGGCGTTCTCCGACTGGCTGGCGCGCAAGGAGATGCGGCAGACGATGACCACCCGCTCGGTGCTCTTGGTCGACGACAGTGCGTTCTTCCGCAACATGCTGGGTCCGGTGCTGAAGGCGGCGGGCTACAAGGTGCGGGTCGCGACCTCGGCGGTCGAGGGTCTTGCGGTGCTGCGCTCGGGCGCGCAGTTCGACGTGATCCTGACCGACATCGAGATGCCGGAGATGAACGGCTTCGAGTTCGCCGAGGCGATCCGCGCCGACACCAAGATGTCGAACCTGCCGGTGATCGCGCTGAGCTCGCTGGTGTCGCCGGGTGCGATCGAACGCGGACGTCAGGCCGGTCTTACCGACTACATCGCCAAGTTCGACCGTCCGGGCCTGATCGCGGCGCTGAAGGAGCAGACCACGGTGCATGCGGTGCCGGAAGTGCTGGAGCAGGCGGCATGAGCGAGACCAGGAAGGACACCCCCGCGATGACCCGCGCCATCGACGCGATCAGCGGCAACACCACCCAGTTCGCCACCGCGATGATCGGCGGGCAGTTGTTCGGGCTGCCGATCAGCCGGGTGCAGGACGTGTTCATGCCGGAACGGCTGACCCGGGTGCCGCTGGCGCCGGACGACGTCGCCGGCGTGCTCAACCTGCGCGGCCGGATCGTCACCGCGATCGACATGCGGGCCCGTCTCGGCCTGCCCAGGAACCAGGACGGCAAGCCGCCGATGGCGATGGGCGTCGACCTGCGCGGCGAATCCTACGGCCTCCTGATCGACTCCATCGGCGAAGTGCTGACCCTGCCCGACGAGGGCCGCGAGACCAACCCGGTCAACCTCGATCCCCGCATGGCATCCTTCGCCAACGGCGTCCACCGCCTCGACGGACAGCTCATGGTCGTCCTCGACGTCGACAAAGTACTCGAAATCGCAACCCAACGTATGGCTGCATGACGTAGCGCGCCGACCAGATCATCGCCCTCGAAGAACCCCGGGAAGGAACGCATGACACCGCTCGATTACGAGTACCTTCAGAAGCTGCTCAAGGACCGTTCCGGCCTGGTGTTGTCGGCTGATAAAAAGTACCTGCTCGAGAGCCGGTTGCTGCCGCTCGCCCGCAAGGCGGGTGTGCCGGGCATCACCGATCTGGTGCAGAAGATGAAGGCCGGATCGGACTCGTTGATCAACGACGTGGTCGAAGCGATGACCACCAACGAGACGTTCTTCTTCCGCGACAAGACGCCGTTCGATCACTTCAAGGACAGCGTGATCCCCGAGCTGATCAAGGCGCGCGCAGGTCGCAAATCGCTGCGGATCTGGTGCGCGGCGTCGTCGACCGGCCAGGAACCGTATTCGCTGGCGATGCTGCTCAAGGAGAAGGCCGCCGAACTCGCCGGCTGGCGCATCGAGATCATCGCCACCGATTTGTCGCCGGAAGTGCTGGAGAAGTGCAAGGCGGGACTCTACACCCAGTTCGAGGTTCAGCGCGGCCTGCCGATCCAGCTTCTGGTGAAATACTTCAAACAGGTCGGAACGATGTGGCAGCTCAATGCCGATGTGCGCTCGATGGTGCAGTTTCGGCAGTTCAACCTGCTCCAGGACTTCACCGCGCTCGGCAAATTCGACGTGATCTTCTGCCGCAACGTGCTGATCTATTTCGACCAGCCGACCAAGTCCGACATCTTCAACCGGCTGATGCGCGTCAACGAGCCGGACGGTTACCTGTTTCTCGGTGCGGCCGAGACCGTGGTCGGCCTCACCGATTCCTACCGGATCTGCCCGAAACGACGCGGCGTGTATCTGCCGAATACCGCGGCCGCATCGGCGCCTCCGAGCTTCGCGGCCGGCGGATTGAAAGCCGGGGCCCTGACCGGGCGATAGAGGAGAACGCCGTGGCGTCCGAAAGCAGCGGACCGGAGCGAGTGTCGTTCGGACGCGGCTACAACGTCTGGATCATGGGCATCGACGGCACCTGGCGACGCAATTGCGTGCTCAAGGCGGTGTCCGCCGTGGATGCCGAACTCGAACTCGAAGGATCTATCGAGGGATTGAACCTCAAGGAGTTCTTCCTCCTGCTGTCGTCGACAGGTCTCGCATATCGCCGCTGCGAACTGATCCGAGTCAACGGATCGGAAATCGACGTCCGGTTTCTCAGCACCCGCAACAAGAGCGTCAAACCGGCCAGCCGCGACGACCGCATGGCGTGACGCATCCGCGAAAATTGCGACGAATTCGGTAAGAGACTGCTGACTCATTCTTCGACGTCGCGCGTATTGGACCTCCTGCAAACCCTTCTTTCAACGGTCGAGTGATAGGTTTGGTTCGCGTGCTGGTTGGGGCGGTCCCATGGTTCGGGAAGAAGGCGCGGCCGGTGCGCGACGAAGACGCGCTCACGACAAGCGGCCTTGCGGCTGCGTCTCACGGAACCGAAGCGTTCGATCAGCTCGAAGTAGGCACGGCAATGATGGATCCAGCCAAACAAGGTCCGGCGGTCGACGTCCTCGTCGTCGACGACGATCCAGTCCAGGGGGCGATCGTCAGCGGAGTCTGTACCAAGCTCGGTTACCGTCCGCATTTCGCCTCGTCCTACCATCAAGCCGCCGAGCGGCTCGCGATCGGGCGGTTCGACTACGTCACCATCGATCTGTCGCTGGGCGATCACGACGGTATCGAGCTGTTGCGGTTGATCGCCGCGAGCGACGTCAAGCCGCGACGTATCATCGTAATCAGTGGCTGCGAGGAGCGAATTCTCAGCGCCACGGTCCGGATGGCTCATGCGGTCGGCATGCTCGACACCGTGTCGCTGCCGAAGCCGATCGATCTGGCGCTGCTGCGCGGCGCGCTGGCGGCGATGCCGGAGGCGGCCGCGTCTCGGCGCCGGGTCGACACGCGAGGATCTGAAATCACGATTGACGATCTCCGTCGCGGCATCGACAACGGCGAGTTCTACGCCGCTTTTCAGCCGAAGATCGACCTGGCGACCGGCAACGTCACCGGCTGCGAAGCGTTGGCGCGCTGGGACAGTGCGGCCTTCGGTCCGGTCGGACCGGATCTGTTCATTCCGCTCGCCGAGCAGGGCGGGTTGATCAGGGCGATGACGCTGCGGATGCTGCGCGACTCGATGGCGTTCGCCGCCGCGTTTCTCGACACCGAGCCGAAATTCGTGGTGGCGGTGAATCTGTCGGCGTCCCTGCTGTCCGACACCTCGCTTCCGGAGGAAGTCGAGCGCCTGCTCGTCGAGATCGGCGTGCCGGCGCGTTCGCTGATGATCGAAGTCACCGAGACCACCGCGATGGCCGATGTCGGTCGCGCCATGGACGTGCTGCTGCGGCTTCGCCTCAAGGGCATCGGCATTTCGATGGACGATTTCGGCACCGGCTATTCGTCTTTGTCGGCGCTGGCGCGAATGCCGTTCAGTGAGCTGAAGATCGATCGCTCGTTCGTCAAGGACTGCCTGACCGACGCCGACATGTGGAAAATCGTGTCGTCCTCGGTGGCGATCGCGCATCAGTACAACATGAAGGTCGTGGCGGAGGGCATCGAGGATGCCGCGACCTGGCAGGCCCTCGACGCGCTCGGCTGCGATATCGGCCAGGGCTTCGAATTCTCGCGGGCGCTGCGCCGGGATGCTTTCGTCGAATGGTATCGGGACTGGACGGCGCGTCACCCGTCGGCGCCACGAACCGCCGCTCGTCAGACTGCCAGCTCGACCGGGTGATCGTCGCCGGCCGGTGTGTGCCGCGCCGCCGCGAACGCGGCTTTGATCTGCCCGGTCAGGGCCGCGTAGTCGGACTGCGACAGATGCGGAGCGGCCTGCTCCAGCTCGCGGGCCAGCGCAGATAGCCGGTCGAGCCCGAAAGTGGCCGCGGCGCTCTTCAGCGAATGCGCCTCGCGTTCGATGCGGCGGCGCTCGGCGGCGATATCGAGGGTCTCGAACAGCGCGATGCGGGCTTCGGTGTCCCGCGCGAACACCGTTAACACCGCCAGGGTGGCGTCTCGTCCGATTTCCTCGACCAGATGATCGAACGCCTTGCGGCCGACATAAAGCCGGCCAGCACCCTCGCGGTCCGGCGGCGCCTCGGTCTGTCCGCTCCGGTGCTCCGCCACGGGAGGGGTGCTCTGCGCCGATGGCGGCACGAGCCGGGGTGACGGTATCGCAGCTCCGGCCGGAAGCGGCGGCAGCGCTCGCAGGATCGCATCGATCAGCGCCTTCTTGCGGACCGGCTTGGCGACGTGATCGTTCATGCCGGCAGCGCGGCAGGCGGCGGCATCCTCGGCGAAGGCGTTGGCGGTGAAGGCGATGATCGGCACCGCGGCGAGCGGCCCGCCCTGGGCGCGGATCACGCGGGTGGCGTCGAGCCCGTCCATTTCCGGCATCCGCACGTCCATCAGCACCACGTCGTAGCTGAACCGGGTCGCGGCGGTCACCGCCTCGGTGCCGTCGCAGGCGGTGTTGGTCTGGACGCGGAATTCGCCGAGCATCTGCGCCGCGATCGCGCGGTTGGTCGGATTGTCGTCGACCACCAGGATTCGGAGCGGCCGTCCAGCGGCCTCGATCCGGGCGCGGAATTGCGCATAGACGTCCTGGTCTTCCTGCTCGGGCGGTGCGACTTCGTCGGCGATCGGCAGCGTCAGCGAGAAGTGGAATTCCGAGCCGCGGCCCGGCGCAGAGCTGACGCCGATCTGACCGCCCATCTGTTCGATCAGCCGTTTGCTGATGGCGAGCCCGAGGCCCGATCCGCCGAACCGCCGGCTGATCGAACTGTCGGCCTGGACGAAATCCTTGAACAGCGAGTCGATCTTGTCGGCGGCAATTCCGATGCCGGTGTCGGTGACGGTCCACCGCATCCTGGCTGTGGTCGAATCCTGCGAAAGGCATTCTGTGGTGATCACGATCTCACCGGCCGCCGTGAACTTCACCGCGTTGGAGATCAGATTGAGCAGCACCTGCCGGATGCGGCCGGCGTCGCCGGTCAGCGCTTGGGGAATGTCGCCGCGGGTCTGCTGGCGGACGGTCAGACCCTTGGCGACGGCGCGCGGCCCGATCACGCTCAGCGTATTGTCGACGACGCTACGCGGGGCGAACGGAATCGGCTCGAGGCTGAGCCGGCCGGCTTCCAGCTTGGAGAAGTCGAGAATGTCGTCGAGGATCTGCAACAGGTTGTCGCCGGCGTCGTGAATGCCGGTCACAGCCTGACGCTGCTCGGCGTCGAGGCGGGTGTCCAGCAGGTTGGTGGCGAGACCGATCACCGCGTTCATCGGGGTGCGGATCTCGTGGCTCATCATCGCCACGAAGCTGGATTTGGCGGCGCTCGCCGCTTCGGCGGCCTCGGCATAGAGATGCTGCTTGCCCCACCAGCGCGCGATCGCGACGCTGCCGGTGATGATCACCAGCGCGCTGATCAGCGACATTGCGATCATCAGGGCCGCCATGTCCTGCCAGCTCTGCAACGCGGTCTCTTCCGGCTGGGTGACCCGCACCACGATCGGATAGTTCGGCAGCATCCGGGTGGCGCCGAGCCGCTTGTTCGCGACCGCCGCCTCGCGGTGGCGGGCGCCCGCCGCGAGCGCGAGGCGGCCGGCCTCGGTCACGACGGTGCCGATCTTGTCGGATCGCGGATAGCTGACCAGCAACACGCCGTCGGAGCGCACCAGGGAAATCTCGGTTCCGGGCCCCGGCGACGTCGCGGCGAAGAAATTTTCGAAATACTTCACCGAGATCGCACCGAGCAGCAGGCCGATGAACCCGCCGTTCGATTCGTTCAGGCGATGCGCCAGATAGATGTTCCAGGTGCTGGAACCGCGGTTCCTGGCCGGCGCGCTGATGAAACTCACCAGGGAAGGGTCGCCGCTGAGCGCTTTGAAGTAATCGCGGTCGGAGATGTCGACGTCCGGGATCGGCCAATAGCGCGAGAAATTGATCAGCTTGCCGGCCTCGTCGATCATAGTCACGGCTTCGACCTGCGGCATGCCGGTGATCTTCTCGCTGAGAAGCGAATGAGCGCTCTGCTGAGACATCAGCCGTCGATACGAGGAGCTGTCGGTGACGCCGGCGCGTGCGACGTAGTCGCGGATGCTCGACAGCAGCAGGTCGACCGATTTGAACGACCGGTCGGCTTCCTCCGCCAGCGTCAGCGTATAGCGCTCCAGACTGGTTTCTGCGGTTCTCAGCGTGCTTTCACGCAGATTGCCGAGGAAGATCAAATTGGTGCCGACGATGGTGGCGATCAGGGCCACCGTCGTGACGCGCAAGGCCACCAGCGAACGCTTTAGATTGGGGCGGGGCGACGGAAGCATCGGACGCTGGGCTCCGGATCAGCCACGAGAGAGTGGGGCGAAGGAGCGTCGCACGCCGGCGGCGCGGTCGCCAGCCTGTTGCATCGCGGTCGCCGGGCCGAGGTTATCCCCGCGGACACCGCCGCATCGCCAGCGCTTGCTTGCTCGAATCCGGTTCCTAATGATAATGCGAAACTTCGTGGATCCAGATGGAGATGCCGGGCTGATACCCCGCGCGGGGGATCGTTCCGAGAGCGAAAACGGGAGCGGCGTGTGAGACGGGCGCGCACTTAGTAAGGTGGAAGCAGATAACACCGGCGACCTCGCGTATTCTGAGATCATCATAACGGTTTGGTGCTGTCTTCGCGTTAACTTGGATCCCCGTAAAATTACGGGATTTGGTCGGGCGTGCGTTCCATTCAAGATATTTACCGGGAGGTCGTGCGATGAACGGGCAGTCGTCTGGAGGAGAGGTCTTCGTCGTCGATGACGATCCGGCGGTGCGCGAGACACTGTCGATCGTGCTGTCGGCGGCGGGCTATCAGGTGATCTGCTTCGCCGATGGTGAATCGTTGCTTGCCGTGGCGCGCAATCGCAGCCCCGCCTGCATCCTGCTCGACGTTCACATTCCCGGCCGGTCCGGCCTCGACATTCTGGCCGAGCTGCACGCCGAGGACTACCCGGCGCCGATCTTCATGATTTCGGGCAAAGGCGACATCGCGATGGCGGTCAACGCCATCAAGAACGGCGCCCTGGATTTCATCGAGAAGCCATTCCGCGGCAAGGAGATCGTGTCGCGGGTCGAGGAGGCGATCGAAGCGTTCTCGCGGCGGCGCGACGCCAGCCAGGGCAGCAAGGCGCCATCCTACAATTTCCCGGGCAAGGAGCCGCTCACCTTGCGCGAGCGCGAGGTGCTGGAGCTGTTCTCCTCGGGCAACACCAACAAGGAAGCCGGCCGGCACCTCGGCATCAGCCCGCGCACCATCGAGTATCACCGCGCCAACATCATGAAGAAGCTCGGCGCCCGCAACGCGACCGATCTGGTGCGGATCGTCATGTCGGCCCAGAAATAGCCGGGCCATGCGCCGGCAGCGTCGCCGCTGCCGGCTGATACGTCGCCGCGACGCTTACATCGTTCCCGGGAAGGCACCGCCGTCGAGCAGCAGGTTCTGGCCGGTGATGTAGCCGGCGTGCACGCTGCACAGGAATGCGCAGGCTGCGCCGAATTCCTCCGATGTCCCGAACCGTCCCGCCGGGTTTTCGTTCTTCCGCGCTTCCAGGATCTGCTCGGCCGGCTTGCCGGTCGCCTTGGCCTGGCCGGCCGCGACGCCGCGCAGCCGATCGGTGTCGAACGGTCCCGGCAGCAGCGCGTTGATCGTCACGTTGTGTCGGACGGTCTTGCGCGACAGGCCGGCGACGAATCCGGTCAGGCCGGAGCGTGCACCGTTGGACAGGCCGAGCACGTCGATCGGCGCCTTCACGGCCGCCGAGGTGATGTTGACGATGCGGCCGAACTTGCGCTCGATCATCTTGTCGACGGTCGCCTTGATCAGTTCGATCGGCGTCAGCATGTTGGCGTCGAGCGCCTTGATCCAGTCGTCGCGGGTCCAGTCGCGGAAGTCGCCCGGCGGCGGGCCACCGGCATTGTTGATCAGGATGTCCGGCTCCGGGCACGCCTTCAGCGCGGCGGCGCGGCCTTCCGGGGTGGTGATGTCGCCGGCGACGTCGATGATCTCGACATCCGGATAGGCCTTGCGCAGCTCGGCTGCAGCCAGCGCCAGCGCCTCGGCGCCGCGTGCGGTCATCGTCACATGGACGCCTTCGGCGGCGAGCGCCGCAGCGCAGCCGCGGCCAAGTCCCTTGCTCGATGCGCACACCAGCGCGCGGCGGCCTTTGATTCCGAGATCCACGGTTCACTCCAGCTTGGATGGCGATGTCGGTGAGGGCGGTACTGTAGCCAAGCCGTTTCGGCATGGTAAGGGGAAGGCCACGCATAACACATCAACGGGAAACGCGGCATGGATCCATTGTTCGACGTCAGCAACGAAGTCATTCTGGTCACCGGTGCGTCGCAGGGGCTGGGCCGACAATTCGCCCGCGTGCTCGCCGCGCGCGGCGCTGCGGTCGCGCTGGCGGCGCGGCAGACCGACAAGCTGCAGAGCCTCGAACAAGAGATCAGGGACAGCGGCGGACGCGCCGTGGCGGTGCGGATGGACGTCACCGATCTCGGCTCGATGGCGAGCGCGCTCGATCAGGCCGAGGCCGCGCTCGGCCCGATCACCGTGCTGATCAACAATGCCGGCGTCGCCACCGAGAAACTTGCGGTCGATCAGACCGAGGCCGATTGGGACAAGGTGATCGACGCCAATCTGAAGGGCGCTTACTTCCTGGCGACCGAAGTGGCGCGCCGGATGATCGCACGCCAGCAGGGCGGCAACATCGTCAACATCGCTTCGGTGCTCGGCCAGAGCGTGCTGAAATTCGTCTCGCCTTACGCGATCTCGAAGGCCGGCATCATCCAGGCCACCAAGGCGATGGCGCTGGAGCTCGCCAGCTCGCGCATCCGCGTCAACGCGCTGGCGCCAGGCTACATCGACACCGACATCAATCGCGAGCTGTGGTCGACGCCCGCCGGCGAGAAGCTCGTCAAGAGCATCCCGCAACGCCGCGTCGGTCACGAATCCGACCTCGACGGCGCCATCCTGCTGCTTGCCTCGAGCGCCTCGCGCTACATGACCGGCAGCGTGGTGACGGTGGATGGCGGATTCTTGCTGGGGTAGCAATCGGCACCATGCTTCGTTCATTGTTCCGGGACGCGAGCGCAGCTCGCTGGTCCCAAATCCATACGCGCTGCGGCGCGATGGGAAGCATGAGTGTTTCTCACCCATGCCTAATCGCGAGCGCATTCGCATCACTGCATTTGACGGTCTGTGCGCTCGGTAGGCAGGCGCCATCCGTCATTCCGGGGCGCTCGCCGAAGGCGAGCGAACCCGGAATCTCGAGGAGTTCATCCGCGCGGGCGCCGCGGGGACCAACTTCTGGATTCCGGGTTCGCGCTGCGCGCGCCCCGGAATGACAAAGCCGGGTAGATGCGCGCGTCAGTGCGCCCGCATCTCCTCACGGATCATATCCGCCGCTTTCTCGCCGATCATGATCGTCGGCGCGTTGGTGTTGCCGCCGATCAAGGTGGGCATCACCGAGGCGTCGACGATGCGCAAGGATCCGACGCCCTTCACCCGCAGCCGTGAATCCACCACGGCCTCCGGATCATTGTCCGCGCCCATCTTGCAGGTGCCGACCGGGTGGTACACAGTGTCGACGCGGGCGCGCAGGATGGCGCGGATGTCGTCGTCGGTGTGGACGTTCGCGGTGAACAGATCCTTCTGCTGCAGCGCGCGCAGCGCCGGCGTCTGCATCAGCCGCTGCGTGGTCTTGTAGCCGGCCACCATGGTTTCGATGTCTGCCGGATCGCCGAGGAAATTCGGATCGATCTGCGGCGGTGCCAACGGATCGGAACTGCTCAGCCCGACGCTGCCGCGGCTTTTCGGCCGCAGCAGGCAGAAGTGGCAAGAGAACCCCGTGCCCCAGTGCCGCTTGCGGCCGTGATCGTCGACCATCGCCATGCCGAAATGCAACTGGATATCGGGCACGTCGAGGTCGGGCCGGGTCTTCAGGAAGCCGCCGCATTCGGCGAAGTTGGTGGTCAAAGGCCCGCGCCCCTCGCGGCGATATTGACCGATGGTCGACAATAGGCGCGCGATCCCGGTGAAGCTGGTGCCGGTGAAATACGGCGCATCGGACTGATAGGCGAAGATGAAGTCGGGGTGATCCTGCAGGTTCTGACCGACACCCGGCAGATGGTGCACCACGTCGATGCCGTGCGTTTTCAGCGCAGCGGCGTCGCCGATGCCGGACAGCATCAACAACTGCGGCGATTGAAACGCCCCGGAGGCGAGGATCACTTCGCGGCGGGCGCGGATCTCGCGGATCTGATCGTTCTGCCGATAGGCGACGCCGACCGCGCGGCCGCATTCGACCAGAATCCGCGTCGCCTGCGCCTCGGTCTCGACCCGCAGATTGCGGCGCGTGGCGATGTGCGGATGGACGTAAGCACGCGCCGCGCTCCAGCGCTCGCCGTTGTGCTGTGTGAGCTGATACGGACCGAGCCCTTCCTGTTCCTCGCCGTTGAAGTCATCGCGAATCCGGAACTGCGCCTCGCGCGCCGCCTGCAGGAAGATCTCGTGCACCGGATTATCGGTGCGCAGCCGGTCGACATGCAGCGGCCCACTCTGGCCGTGATAGGCACCGTTGAACTCGGTGTTGTTCTCCGAGCGCTTGAAATAGGGCAGCACGTCGGCATAGGACCAGCCTACATTGCCGAGTTCGGCCCAATGGTCGTAGTCCCATTTGTGGCCGCGAATATAGACCATGGCGTTGATCGCCGACGAGCCGCCGAGGCCCTTGCCGCGCGGCTGATAGCCGATCCGGCCGTTGAGGCCGGGCTGCGGCACCGTCTCGAAATGCCAGTTGTTGAGCTTGCTCGGCACCATCAGCGACAGCGCGTAGGGCGTCTTCACCACCCAATTGTCGGCGGTGCCGCCGGCTTCGAGCAGCACCACCGAGGTGCCGGCATCCTCCGACAGCCGGCCGGCGACGGCACAACCGCCCGAGCCGCCGCCGACCACGACGAAGTCCACTGTTTCGCTCACGAGCGTTTCCCTCCGCGATGTTGTTTTATTGGTTGCCGCCGGCTTCTTCGGCCGTGCGGGTCTTCTCGTCGGAGCGTTTTCGCGCGAAGTGGCCGCCGGTTCGCGTGACGAAAACGCGTCGAACCAGCTAAGACATCAGGCGCAGCAGCTTCGAGAGCCGCGCGATCTTGCCGCCGTAGGGCGGATACAGATCCGCGAAGCGGTTGTAGGGCGAGCGGTAGAAGATCGGCTTCATCTTGGTGAAGGTATTGAAGCCCCATTCGCCGTGATACGCGCCGGTGCCCGAAGCGCCGACGCCGCCCATCGGCTGGTTCACCTGGGCGAAATGCACCAGGCAATCGTTGATGGTGACGCCGCCCGAGACGGTCCGCGCCAGCACCTCATCGCGGGCGGCGTCGTCGGTACCGAACCAGTACAGCGCCAGCGGCCGGTCGCGGCCGTTGACGAAGGCGATCGGCTCGGTCGGCTCGCGATAGCCGAGGATCGGCAGCAGCGGGCCGAAGATCTCCTCCTGCATGATCTTCATCTCGGGGGTGACGCCGAGCACGATGGTCGGCGGGAATTTGCGCTGGCCCGCCCAGGCGGCCTCGCCCGCGGAGGCCGGCTGCAGCAGCCGCGCGCCGTGCGCGACGGCGTCGTCGACCAGGCCTTTCAGCCGCGCGTAGTGATGCTCGGCGATGATCGAGGTGTAGTCCGGATTCGCCGGATCGGTGCCCCACATCTGCTGCATCGCGCCCCAGATCTTTCCGGCGAGGGCTTCGACCCGGTCCTGCGGCGCCAGCACGTAGTCGGGCGCGATGCAGGTCTGGCCGGCGTTCATCAGCTTGGCGTAGGCGATCCGCGGTGCCACCTCGTCGAGATCGGCCGAGCGGTCGACGATCGTCGGCGACTTGCCGCCGAGTTCGAGCGTGACCGGGGTGAGGTTCTTGCCCGCTTCCGCGGCGACGATGCGGCCGACCCGGGTCGAGCCGGTGAACATCAGATGATCGAACGGGAGGCGGGCGAACGCCTCGGCGACGCCGGGTTCGATTCCCGTCACCACCATCTCGCTGGCGTCGAACTTGGCTGCGACGGTCTCCTGCAGCAGCGCGGTGAAGTGCGGCGACAATTCGCTCGGCTTGATCATCACCCGGTTGCCGGCGGCGATCGCGCCGATCGCCGGAGCGATCGTGAGCTGCAGCGGATAATTCCACGGCGCAATCACCCCGACCACGCCGAGCGGCTGCGGCAGCAGCCGGTTCTTGCCGGGCAGGAACTGGAGCTGGGTCGACACCTTGCGCGGCGCCATCCAGCGCTTCAGATGCCGCGAGGTGTGCTTGATGTCGCCGAGCAGGCTGAGCGTCTCGGCGATCAGCGTCTCGGTGGTGCTGCGGTGGCCGAAATCGGCGGAGATCGCCTGTTCGAATCGGCTTTCGTTGTCCTTGATCAAGGTGCGCAGCCGGGCGAGCCGGTCCAGGCGCTGCTCCAGCGTCGGCGGCGGCTCGGCACGCGAGCTTTCGAACATGCGATGAAAGCTGTCGTGGAGCGCATTGCCCCCGAAACCGCCGACCGGCTGGTCCATCTTCCGCTCCCTGCGATGCCCGTTTGGTTGGAGAATGGGCTGATTTTGCCGAAGTCTCGCAGGGGAAGGGCGTTCCGGCAACCACACCCGGTTCCGTCCGTCATATAATCTTGAAAAACTTCGCCCAAATCCGCCCTTGGGGCTTTGCAAATCCCCCCGGTGTTGGTAGACACCCCTCGCGCCCCGGGCATTCGCCCCGGGCACCTTCTCAGGAAGCCTCCGGGAGGATCGATCAGCGCCTTTGGGCGTTGATGGTCATCGGTTTTCTGAAAGCCGCGCAAAGGTTTAACGCGGGGTGGAGCAGCCCGGTAGCTCGTCAGGCTCATAACCTGAAGGTCAGAGGTTCAAATCCTCTCCCCGCAACCAAATCTCGATCGTCAGATCAGTGAAAAAGCCCGCCGCGTGCGGGCTTTTTCATGTCTTGTAGCTGAGGCGATGGGGCGAGACGGATTGGGTGGCGCCTGCGGCACGTGACGATCTTGCAGCCTGCGCGACAGCTAAACTGAAGATCGGCCAAGAGATCGGCCAAAGTCGCTCGAAGATCGAATTTTTATAATTCGTATCAATATATTATCTGAATTCAGGATTGGCCAAGGGGCGGCACCGCCCGCCGCGGATCGGACCAGCCGGATCCAGTGCCGGTTTTGCTGCTGGGCCAGCTCGCGGTGGATAAAGCCTGTCAAGGTCAGGGGCACGCCGCTTCATTACTGCAGTTCGCGTTGAAGTCGGCACTGCGCGCCGCCGAGATCGTGGGATGTGGCGGCGTGGTCACCCATCCGCTCGACGACGGTGTCCGTGGGTTCTATGCGAGTTGGGGCTTCAGGGATCTGCCGTTTGATCCTCGGCGTGCGATGATCATTCGGATGTCTGAACTGAAACAACATTTCGGTATCGCGATCGGATCAGCGTCGCCTTCCGGGTTGATCCTCCCGCGCCCGATCTGATCTAACGGACACGACCTCGGCCGCCAGCGGGCGCTGCGCTTGCACCGCTGGTGGTGAACCGGACATCTGACGTGAAATCGCTCGGCATCATCTTCCTGCTGGCCCTGGCCGTGTTCGCCTACGGGCTGTATTCGGACATCACGCTGACGCGCTGCGCGCGCGGGACGATCACGGCTGCGCTCGGCCTGTGCTCGGGCAGCGACTGACCTCGGCCGTTCGCAACCGATCGGGTTTGCGGACGTAACTCATCGGCATCAATCGAGGAGGGCCGGGCGGCATGAGCGCAGGCGACAGCGGCGGCTTTTACGAGGGCGTTGCGGTGTTTCGCGGCTTCCGCAGCCTGATGGATCCTGCCCTCTACGCGCCGCTGCCGGACGATTGGACCGTCGGCGTCGCCGACATTGTCGATTCCACCCGCGCGATCGCCGAGCAGCGCTACAAGTCGGTCAACATGGCCGGGGCGGCGGTGATCGCGGCGGTGACCAACGCGCTTCAAGGCCGCGAATTCCCGTTCGTGTTCGGCGGCGACGGCGCCGGCTTTGCGGTGGCGCCGGCCGATCTTGTTGCGGCCCGTGAAGCGCTGGCGGCGACCGCGGCCTGGGTGCGCGATGAGCTCGGTCTGACGATGCGGATCGCGCTGGTGCCGGTCGCGGCGATCCGCGCCAAGGGGCTGGAGGTTCGCGTCGCCCGGTTCGCGCCTTCGCCGCACGTCAGCTATGCGATGTTCGCCGGTGGCGGCCTCGGCTGGGCCGAAGCCGCGATGAAGCGTGGCGAGTTTTCGATTCCGCCGGCGCCGCCCGGGACTGCGCCGGATCTTTCCGGCCTGTCATGCCGGTTCGAGGAAATGCCGGCGCGGCGCGGGGTGATTCTGTCGGTGCTGATCATGCCGACCGCGCAGGCCGATCCCGCGGCGTTCCGCACTCTGATCGAGGACATCGTGTCGCTGATCGAGCGCAGCCCCGAGGCGGGCAGGCCGGTGCCGGGCGAGGGCCCGGCATTGCGTTGGCCGCCGCAGGGCTTCGACCTCGAAGCGCGCGCCGGGCAGGGCAGACCGTTGACGATGCGCCGAGCGGCGCTCTTGGTTCAGACGCTGTTCAGCTATCTGATCATGCGGCTGGGCATCACCGTGCGCGGCTTCGTGCCGCGGACTTACTTGACCGAGCTGGTCGAGAACTCAGACTTCCGCAAATACGACGACGGACTACGCATGGTGGTCGACTGCGCGCCGGAGCTCGCCGACGCACTGGAGCAGAAGCTGGCCACGGCGGCGGACGCGGGCGTCGCGCGCTACGGCGTGTCGCGGCAGCAGTCGGCGATGGTGACGTGTTTTACACCGTCGGTGGCGCGCAGCGATCACGTCCACTTCATCGACGGGGCAGGCGGGGGCTATGCGTCCGCCGCCCTGGCTTTGAAGGCGATGCCCGATAGGGCGGTTGCTTAGCGCGTCAGCGTCCAGGTCTCGCCGCCGCACAGCGTCCCGACGCAGCCTTCGACCAGCAAGGTGGTCGGGCCGGTGTGCGAGATGCTGCTCTGGTAGGTCTTGCCATCGTCGGCATTATAGATGTGGCCGCTCCATTTGCCCTGCGACACCGGGCGCATGTCGCCGAAAATCTGCAGGCCGATGATCGGGCGCGACGCGAGCTGCGGATCGGCGTTCTTATCGTCGACCTGCGGCTTGCCGGTGTTGGGGTCGGTCGGCTGCTTCAGCCAAACGATGGTGCCGCACAGCGCGTTGCCGCAGCCCTTGATCCGGACCTTGGCGTCGCCGGCCTGGGTCAGCCAGGTACCCTGCGGGCCGGCCGATTGGGCCACCGCCGCTGCGGATGACAGCGACACCAGGGCAACCAAAGCGGCAACGACGAAACCGGACCGAACGGCCATTCCATACCTCCAAACGATACGCGCGGGAGCCGCGAACAGCATTCAGAAGCAGTGCGGCGGGCGGTTGGATAACAGAGCGCCCGATTCGTGCAATCGTGTGACCCCCGCCGGGCGCTGGGGATAAATGCGATTCACTTGACCCAGCGTGTCAGGTGGATCGCCCCGGCGGTGCCGAGGCCGTAGACCGCCATCGCCACGCCCACCATCGCGAACATCGCCGACGCCGGCGCCCCGAAGGTGACCAACGCCGAGCCACCAACGGCCACCAGCACCAGCCTCGCGGTCGCGGCCAGCACCGGGCCGCCGACCTTGGCGGCGCCCTGGCTGGCGAAATAAAGCGTCACGCCGAGGCCGAAAAATCCGAAGCCGGGGCCGGCGAGGTGGAAGTACGCATGCGCGGCCGCGGTGACGGCAGGATCGGCGGTGAACAGCGACACCCATAGCGATGGCCGGATCGCCAGCACCGCGCCGACCGCTCCGACGATCAGTGCGGACACTGCGCCGGCGGTCCAGGCCACCCGCCGCGCGCGGGCGATATCACCGGCGCCGATCGCCATCCCGACCATCGGGATCGAGGCGACGCCCACCGCGAACGCGATCGGGATCAGCAGGAATTCCAGGCGCGAGCCGATGCCGTAGCCGGCGAGCGTCGTGGTGCCGTAGCTCGCCAGCACCTTGGTGAAGATCAGGATCGTCAGCACCGACTGCAGGGGAGCAAGGCAGGCCAGGGCGCCGACCTTGAGGATGTCGATGAAGATCGGCCGCTGCAGGCTGAACGAGCGCAGTTGCAGCCGCAGCCTGCTGCGGCCTCTGACGAGATAGAGCAGCAGAAACAGCGCACCGAGCGTGAAGGCGACCGCCTGGCCCGAGGCGACGCCGGGCATGCCGAGTCGCGGCATGCCGAACAGGCCGAGTCCGAACGCGCCGCCGATCACAACCTGCAGAGCTGCGACGCCGAGCAGCACCGCGGACGGCAGGATCATGTCGCCGGTGCCGCGTAGAATCGAAGCCAGCGTGTTCACCAGCCAGATCGATACCGCGGCCGAGAACAGCACGACCGAATAGCTGCTGGCTTGTTCCAGCACTTCGCCGCGGCCACCGAGCAGTGCGAACAGCGAGCGGCCGAACGTCAGCATCACTAGCGAGAACACCAGCCCGCCGCCGATCCCGATCAGGATCGCGTGCAGAGCCAGAACACCTGCCCGGTGTGTATCACCTGCGCCGAGGGCGCGGCTGATCGCCGATGAGACGCCGCCGCCCATCGCGCCGGCCGACATCATCTGCGTCAGCATCGCGAACGGAAAAACCAGCGCGATCGCCGCCAGCGGCTCGGTGCCGAGACGGCCAATGTACAAGGTCTCGGCGACCGCCACCAGGGCGGTGCCGAGCATCGCGATCGTGTTCGGGACTGCCAGTCGCAGCAGAGTCGGCAGGATCGGCGCGGTCAGCAGCCGGTTCGGCGGCGGAGCGGGCAGCGGCGTATCGGCGGGGGCCTCGATGGTCATGCGGTCGCTCCCCGGATGCCGCCTCGCGATCTGCGGCGGTCTTTTGTATGATGATTAACATACAATAACCACAGGGCCGTGTCCGGCACAAGCGGCGGGGCATTGCAGGACACGCGGGCGCGACGGCGTTTCGTGCAGAGCTCCGGGACGCCGGCCTCGCAGCGGCACCCCTGCATTCGGCGCAGAACCCGAATACCGCCGGGACGGATGGTCAAATCTCCCAAACCAGGGCATGAAGAAAGACAAATATTCTCCGGGAGAGGAATCCGCCCATGAAGGCAGCTCAGCTCAGCGCGTTTCAGCGCTGGTCGATCCTGATCGGCGCGTCGGTGCTGCTCAGCCTCGCCATGGGCATGCGGCAGAGCTTCGGGCTGTTTCAGCCCTCGGTGATCCGCGACGTCGGCATCACCAGCGCCGACTTCTCCTTCGCGACAGCATTGCAGAACATCATCTGGGGCGTCACGCAGCCGATGGTGGGATTGATCGCTGACCGCTACGGCACCCGCTGGGTGATGGCCGGCGGCGTCGTGGTCTATGCGGCTGGTCTCGTCCTCATGATGGTCGCTGACTCGGCCTTGATGTTCACACTTGGATGCGGCGTGTGTGTCGGCATTGCGCTGTCGTGCACCGCCTCCAGCATGACCATGACGGTGACCTCGCGCACGGTATCGCCGGCCAAGCGCAGCGTCGCGATGGGTGCGGTCTCGGCTGCCGGCTCGCTCGGCCTGGTGCTGGCCTCGCCGCTGGCGCAGACGCTGATCTCGACCGCCGGCTGGCAGATGGCGCTGATCGGCTTCCTCGGCCTCGCCGCCGCGATGCTGCCGTCGGCGCTGTTCGCCGGCCGCGCCGACAAGCTGGAAATCGACAAGGCCGACGACGTCAAGCAGTCGGCCGGCGAAGTGGTGCAGGCCGCGCTCGGCCATTCCGGCTTCATGGTGATGGCGATCGCGTTCTTCGTCTGCGGTCTGCAGCTCGTGTTCATCACCACGCATCTGCCGAACTATCTGGCGATCTGTGGTCTCGATCCGTCGCTCGGCGCCTCGGCGCTGGCGGTGATCGGCCTGTTCAACGTGTTCGGCTCCTACGCCTTCGGCTGGCTCGGGGGGCGCTATCCCAAGCAATATCTGCTCGGCGGAATCTACATCGTGCGATCGCTGGCGGTCGCGGCGTATTTCTATTTCCCGGCGTCGCCGACCTCGACCATCGTGTTCGCTGCGATCATGGGCTCGCTGTGGCTCGGGGTGATTCCGCTGGTGAACGGCCTGGTCGCGCAACTGTTCGGGCTGCGCTACATGGCGACGCTGACCGGCATCGCCTTCCTCAGCCATCAGGTAGGCTCGTTCCTCGGCGCCTGGGGCGGCGGGGTGATCTACGACCACCTCGGCAATTACGACCGCGCCTGGCAGGCCGCGGTGCTGATCGGTCTGATCGCCGGCTGCGCCCAGATGCTGATGAACGTCCGGCCGCCGCGCAAGCGTGAGGAACTGGTGGTGCCCGCGACGGCCTGAGCCGTCAGCGGTGGGGCGCGGGCGTACTGTGGTACGTTTCGCTCCCTGACGGTAAGCCCTTCACGAAACAGCGGTATTGTCGGCAGCCCGGACACTGTGACACGCTGTTGCAAGTTAGAATAGATATTGGGTCCGAGCCGGGAACCTTTTATAAGGGTTCCCGTTAAGACGACGTCCCCCACCCATCGTGGAAATGAATCATGACCTTCACGCTTCCCGAATTGCCGTATGCCTACGACGCGCTGCAGCCGTACATGTCTAAGGAGACGCTCGAATATCACCACGACAAGCATCATCAGGCGTATGTCACCAACGGCAACAACCTGCTGAAGGGCACCGAATTCGAGGGCAAGTCGCTCGAGGAGGTGGTCAAGGGCTCGTTCAATAAGAACGCCCCGCTGTTCAACAACGCAGCCCAGCACTACAACCACATCCACTTCTGGAAGTGGATGAAGCCGAACGGCGGCGGGACCAAGCTGCCCGGTGCGCTGGCCAAGAAGATCGACGAAGACCTCGGCGGCTTCGAGAAGTTCAAGACCGATTTCGCCGCTGCCGGCGCCGGCCAGTTCGGCTCGGGCTGGGCCTGGCTCGCGGTCAAGGACGGCAAGCTGGAGATCTCCAAGACCCCGAACGGCGAGAATCCGCTGGTGCACGGCGCCACCCCGATTCTCGGCGTCGACGTCTGGGAGCACTCCTACTACATCGACTATCGCAACAAGCGTCCGGACTACCTGAAGGCTTTCATCGAGAACCTGATCAACTGGGAGTACGTCGAGGAGATGTACGCGAAGGCCTGATCACGCGCCGAGCGCGCAGATCGGAAGCGGCGGTCGCGGTGCGGCCGCCGTTTCGCTTTGGCAGCGCGCACCGGCAGCGCGGATTGCGGCCGTAGCTACCCCGACATCGTGTGCAGCAGGAAGGTCAGCGCGGTCGCGGCGAACACCTGCATGTTGTCGACGCGGTCGGCGCTCGCCGTCTCCAGCGTCATCACCGCCTGCTTCGGCCCGGCCACGGCGATGCAGGTGTGGCCGGCGGCATCGCCGTAGCGATTGCCCGAAGGGCCTGCGGCGCCGGTCTCCGACAGCTCCCAGTCGGCGCCGAGCCGGGAGCGGATCTGTTTCGCCAGAAGCTCGGCATACGGCTCCGACGACGAGCGCATGCCCTCCACCTTCATGTCGGCATCGGGAATGTCCATCAGCACCCGCCGCGCCTGCCGGGTGTAGACCACCGCCGAGCCGAGGAAGTACGCCGAGGCGCCGGGCACCGCGAGCAGCGCCGCGGCGATCAATCCGCCGGTCGACGACTCGGCCACCGCGATCGTCTGCTTCTGCGCGATCAGCCGGATCGCGACCTTTTCCGCCAGCGGCAGCAGCTCGTTCATCATTGCATCGCCCCGTATTGGCGGTCGCCGGCAGCCTGTGCGCGACCGTTCGCATCATCGGCGAATCGGCGCTCGCCTCGCGCTTACGAGACAGAACCGTCGCGCCTCCGGCAAGCTGATCTTGCGCCGTCGCCGCCTCCCGATGCGGGGCATGAGAATATCTCAGGAAACGTGGCGAGAACCTCGTTTGCCGCCGGACCGCGCCAGGGCGGATACTTCGCACCGGGACGACATGTCCGGGAAGGCTGCGATGTCGACATGCTCAGACTGCGCGACGATCGATCGGCGCCGGAGCAGAAGGGTGTGGGCTCGGCTCGGCGCGACGCTTGCGCTGTGGCGCCGGCGGCGGAGCGGGCGCACCGACCTCGCCAGGTTCTCGGCGCGCGAACTGCGCGATCTCGGCCTGTCCCGCGGCGACATGATCCACGAAGCGGCAAAGCCGTTCTGGCGCGCCTGATCGGCGGCGCGGCACAGCGGAGTTTCGGTCATGGTGCTTGCCCGAGCCGCGGCTCAGCGCGCCACGGCGAAGCTGCTCCACACCAGGCTGGCTCCGGATAAGAACAGCAGCGCCAGCACCACGTTGCGGAACGAGCGGTCGCTCAGCGCGTGATAGGTCCGGGCGCCGAGCCAGGCGCCGATCAGGATCGCGGGCAGCGCGAACAGCGCCGCGTGCAACACCTGCCGCGTTACCAGCCCGTGCGCGGTCTGCAGGATCAGCGCCGCGATCAGCACGGTGGAGTTGAACGCCTGAAACACGCCGCGGCGCTGATGCTTGTCCCAGCCGCGGATGCTCGCCCACAGGATCGGCGGCGGGCCCGACAGTCCGGCAAAGCCGCCCATTACTCCGCCGACCCAGCCGATCACGCCATCCATCCAGCGCCCGCCGAAGGTCAGCGCCATCGGCGGAGTGAAATACAGCGCAGGCGGGAAGATCAGAAGAAACAGGCCGACGAACAGTTTGAAGCCCCACGGGTCGGCATACGCCACCAGCATGCTGCCCGGGATCACCCCGGCGAGCCCCCCGATCAGGAACGGCGTCACCAGTTTGAAGTCGATGTGCTGCCACACCATCCGCATCGTCGAGGCCTGCGAGGCCATCGAGCACAGCAGCACCAGCGGCACCGACAGCGTCGGCGGGAAGACGTACAGCCAGAACCCGAGCGACACCAGCGCCATGCCGAAGCCCGACAGGCCGGAGACGAAGCCGCCGCACAGCGCGCCGGCGATCAGGACAATGAGGGTAGTTAGTTCCATCGGCGTCGATGCGGCTGCGCAATTCCGCCGGGCGGAACCCGTCGCGCATCCTTGGATGATTGTGGTTGCGGGCAGCTTTGTGCAGGCTGTGGTTCGGGCTTATAGCATCTGACAGCCCCCGAAGAGCAAAATAAGAGTTGCACATGTCGGCAGGAAACAAACAAGCCGCCGCGCCCGCGGCCAAGCCCGGTAACGCCGCGAACCTGATCGCGCCCGACACCACCGGACTGAATTTTTATCGCGCCGATCCGTCGCTCGCTGATCTGCTCCGCATCCATCTGCCGAAAGCGCTGGTCGATCACATCGAGCCGCATCTCGATGCGCTCGGCGCCTTGGCCGGCGGCCGGCTCGACGAGTGTGCGCGGCTCGCCGACCGCCACACGCCGATCCTACATCAGCGCGACCGGTTCGGCTGTGACGCCCAATATGTCGAGTATCACCCGGCGTATCGCGAGCTCGAGAACGCCGCATTCGGCACCTTCGGCATTCACGCGCTGTCGCACCGCAAGGGCATCATGGGCTGGCCGGAGACTTATCCGGTGACCGCCAAGCACGCCTTCACGCTGCTGTTCAACGAGACCGAATTCGGCATGGGCTGCCCGATCAACGTCACCGACGGCTGCGCCAAGCTGCTGTCGAAATTCGGCAGCGACGAATTGAAGGCGAAGTATCTCGACGGTTTGACCCAGACCGACATGAGCAAGCTGACGCAAGGTGGCCAGTTCATGACCGAGAAGGAGGGCGGCTCCGACGTCGGCACGCTGACCTCGGTGGCGGTGCCGGACGGCGATCACTGGCGGCTGTATGGCGAGAAGTGGTTCTGCTCCAACGCCGACGCCAAGGTGGTGATGCTGCTGGCGCGGCCCGAAGGCGCCGGCCCCGGTACCCGCGGCGTCGGTCTGTTTCTGATGCCGCGCGTGCTCGACGACGGCACGCCCAATCACTACCGGATCGTCCGTCTGAAGGATAAGCTCGGCACCCGCTCGATGGCGTCGGGCGAGATCAAGCTCGAAGGCGCGATCGCCTACGCGGTCGGCAAGCTCGACCGCGGCTTCGTGCAGATGGCCGAGATGGTGAACTCATCGCGGCTGTCGAACGGCGTGAAGTCGACCGCCTTGATGCGCCGCGCCTGGCACGATGCGATCACGGTGGCGAAGAACCGTGTGGTGTTCGGCAGCCGTATCATCGACCTGCCGCTGGCGCGGCGGCAATTGATGAAGATCCTGCTGCCGACCGAGCAGGGAATGTCGATCAGCTTCCTCACCGCCGACGCGCTCGACCGCGCCGAGGGCGGCAGCCAGGACGCCGCGGCGCTGCTGCGTATTCTCACGCCCACGCTGAAATTCCGTGCCACCCGCGATGCGCGCAAAGTCTGTGGTGATGCGCTCGAGATGCGCGGCGGCATCGGTTATGTCGAAGAGTTCGCCACCGCGCGCCTGCTGCGCGACGCGCATCTCGGCTCGATCTGGGAGGGCACCGGCAACATCGTGGCGATCGATGCGCTCAAGCGCGCGATCGGCCGGCATGGTGCGGAGTCGGCGCTCGCCGCCGATCTGCATGCCCGGCTCGACGATGCGGCGCGCGTGCCGCAGGCCTGGCGCGACCGGCTGCGCGGACTGATCGACAAGTCGATCGATCTTGCTCGCGAGGTTGCGCGCGGCGCGGGCAACGAGGCCGACGCCCGCCGCGCAACTAGCGCGCTGTATCATGTCGCCAGCGCGGTGGCGTTCGCCGGGGAAGGCGCGAAGATCGAAGCGATGCGCGGCGATGCCCGCCGCGTGCTGCTGTCGCGGCTCGCCGTCGAGCATCGGCTGTATCAGCCCGATCCGTTCGCCGCTCAGGACGGTAAGCTCGAACTCGCGATCGCCGATCACCTGCTCGGCGACCGCGCCGCCACCATGGAGGAGATCGCGCCGTTGCTGGCGGCGTAGGGTGCGAGTCTGAAATCTCTTCCCGCCATTGCGAGGAGCGAAGCGACGAAGCAATCCGGCGCTGTGCTCGGAGCTCTCGATTGCTTTGCTTCGCTCGCAATGACGACGGATTGTGGTGGCGTTCGTCGCTGACTAATCGACCAGCGCCCTCGGCGGCGTGAAGCCGCCGAATTCGCGTTCGATCAGTTCGGCGAGCTTCAGAGGGGTGCGGTCTTCCAGCCACGGGCCGACGATCTGCACGCCGACGGGCAGGCCGTCGTCCGACATTCCCACCGGGATCGCGGTCGACGGCAGGCCGGGCAGGGTGGCGATGCCGGGCCACACCAGTTGATCGACGTAGGGATAGGCCTTGCCGTCGATCTCGATGCGGCGGTCTTCCTGCGGCTCGGAGTGATCCTGGGTGTAGGCCGGCGTCGGCATCACCGGGCAGATCACCGCGTCGATCGATTTGAACAGTTCGTGCCATTGCGCTCGCAGGCCGGTGCGGCGGCTGTCGGCGGCGACCCAGTCGCGATGGCTTAGCACGATGCCGCGCAGCCGCTCGGCGGCGAGGCTGTCGTCCTTGGCGTCGAGCCGGGCCGCCATCTCCTGCGCGCCGGCGTACAGCTCGGGCGGGAAGCCGGCGGCGAGGAACGACAGCAGCATCCGCATATACACCCGCGAGGTCTCGGCGAGATCCGGCAGCAGCGGCGACTGCCGCTCGACGCGGACGCCGGCCCTGGTCAGCCCGGCCGCCAGCGTTTGCAGCGCGCCGCGCACCGCCGCGCCGGTCGGCAGCAGCGGATGGGTATCCAGCAGCAGCACGCGGAAATCCTTCAGTGTGGTGTGCCGCGCTGCCGGCAGATCGAGTTGGTACGCAATGCCGTCGAACACCGGATCGGTGCCGGCGATGACGTCGAGCAGCAGCGCCAGATCGGCGGCCGAGCGCGCCATCGGGCCGATCACCGACAGGTCGCGGTTGGATGGCAGCGGCGGAAACGGCGGCGGGGTATGGCCGCGCGCCGGGCACAGCCCGAAGGTCGGCTTGTGGGCATAGACGCCGCAGTAATGCGCCGGCACCCGCAACGAGCCGCCGATGTCGGAGCCGAGCGACAGCGCGCCATAGCCGGCGGCGAGCGCGGCCGACGAGCCGCCGGACGAGCCGCCGGGCGTGCGAGACAGATCGAAGGGGTTGCCGGTGGTGCCGTACACGTCGTTGTAGCTCTGCCAGTCGCCGAGCGCGACCGGCACGTTGGTTTTGCCGAGGATCACGCCGCCGGCGGCCTTGACCCGCTGGATCGCCAGCGCGTCCTGTTGCGCCACGAAATTCTTCTGCTCGACGAAGCCCCAGGTGGTCGGCAGTCCGGCGACGTTGAAGCTCTCCTTCACCGTCAGCGGGATGCCGAGCAGCGGCTCGCGTCCGCCGCGTGACAGCGCCAGATTGGCCGCTCGGGCGCTCTGCAGCGCGCGGTCGAAGTCGCGGACACAGATCGCGTTGATCTTGTCGTCGTGGCGCTCGATTCGTCCGATCGCGTCCTGAGTGAGTTCGACGGCGGAGACCTGTTTGGTCTTCAAGGCTTGTGCAAGGTCGGTGACAGTCGCGAAGCTCCAGGACGAGACGGGCAAGATGGCTTTCTCCGGGTTCGAGGCGGGGGACGAGCTGGGCCGGAGCTTAGTCGGTTCTTGGGCCTGCGGTAGTGGCTTGCCGCGGGAGCTGATCCGATCAGTTCCAGGGGGCTCGCGATTATTTCCGCCAAGCGAGATATTCTTGACTTAGGTCAAGGATCATTCCACGAATGTTCTATTGCATACTCGCCTGGGTAGAAATTGCCGTTCGGCGGCAGCATGGCGCCAGCGGGCAGCGCAACGAGCGGGGGCAGGGCGCGAGGCGACGTAGTTGCCTGCGAGGCGATACAGGTGCCGCATGAGGAATTCGCACCATCCGCCAGACGCGGAGTGGGTGCATCGAGTCTCCCTTGACTTAAAGCTCCGGCGGTTTCCGGAGCTTCTTTATTTCCGGCCCTGAAGTTTCTGGTCCTTCCACACGGCTTTCGGAGGGACGCGTGGCTGAGCAGCGGGTTCAGCCGCGGAAATCCTGCGGCGTAAAGCCGATGTCGAGCACCCGCCATTCGCGATATTTATCGGCCGGCAACATCGTATAGGGCTGGCACGCTTCCAGTGCGGCGATCGCGCCTCTCATCAGCGCCGGGCCCTTGGCCGAGGCGCTGGCTTCGATCAGAAACGGCTCCTGGGCGAGCCGACCGTCCGGCGTCAGCCCGACCCGGATCACGATCTTGACGTTGTCGGCCGGCGACAGCCCTGCCGGCAGGGCGGCGCAGGATCTCAATCGCTTGCGCAGCGCCGCCACCGCCTCCGCGCTGATGTTGGCGACGGTTTCGGCCGGCGCGTCGAACCCGCCGCCCTCGGCCGGCAGGCCGAGCGCCACCGAGTATTTCACGGTGATGTCCGGCTCCTGCGGGATCGCGGGTGGGAAGGGCATCGGCGCTGCTGCCGGTTTGGCCGGTTGAGGCTGCTGCTGCGGTGCCGGCTGTTGTTGCGGCGGAGGCGCCGGGGCCTGCGCGTTCTGCTGCGGCGGAGGCTGTGGAGCGGGCGGTGGCGGCTTGGTCTCGGCCGGCTGCTGCTGGGCGGCGAGGGCCTGCTGCTGCGGCTTGGGCTGCTCGGCTGGCGTCTGCGGCACCTCGAAACTCGGCGCCTGTTGCTCGTCCGGCTTCTGATCCGGCTCTTTCTCCGGCACCGGCGGCGGCGCTTCGTCGGCAGTCACCACTTCGACCTCGATCCGCTGTTCCGGCACTTCGGCGAAGGGATGCACCTCGGCGAGCAGCAGCACCGCGCCGACTAGCACGACATGCGCCAGCACCGACACCGCAGCACCAGCGCGGTCGGAGGTCGGCGAAGCTATCGGAACAAGGCGGAGCCGCATCACCGCGCCAGCATAGCGTAGCCCGGCGGCGGAGCGGAGTCGTTCTTGGCTTTGGAGCCGCGATCGTGCCCTCGCCGTTCGGCGGCGAGGGCACGGCAGGATCGGATCGCTCAGGCGGTCGCGGCGACCTTGTTCTGCGCTTGCGGCCAGTAGCGGTCCTTGAGGTGGCGCTTGACCAGCTTGCCGGTCGGGGTGCGCGGCAGCTCGGCCTCGAAGTCGACCGAGCGCGGGCACTTGATCGGCGACAGCCGCTCGCGGCAGAACGCGATCAGCTCGGCCGCCCGCTCGGCGCTGGGCGCGGCGCCGTCGCGAAGCTGCACCACCGCCTTGACCTCTTCGCCCATCTCGGGGTTCGGCACGCCGAACACCGCGACGTCGGCGACGTCGGGATGGGTCAGCAGCACGTCCTCGGTCTCCTGCGGGTAGATGTTCACGCCGCCGGAGATGATCATGTAGCTCTTGCGGTCGGTGAGATACAAAAACCCCTCGTCGTCGAGATAGCCGACGTCGCCCAGCGTCGACCAGCCCTTTTCATTGTAGGCCTTCTTGGTCTTGTCCGGATCGTTGTGATAGCTGAACGACGGCGCATCGGCGAAGTACACGGTGCCGATTTCGCCGACAGGCAGTTCGTCGCCGTCGTCATCGAGGATCTTGATGGTGCCGACCACCGCCTTGCCGACCGTGCCGCGATGCGTGAGCCATTGCTGCGAGGTCGAGACCGTGACGCCGTTGCCTTCGGAGCCGGCGTAGTACTCGATCAGGATCGGGCCCCACCACTCGATCATCTTGGCCTTTACGTCGACCGGGCAGGGTGCGGCGGCGTGGATTGCGCCCTTCAGGGACGACACGTCGTAGCGGCTGCGGATCGCGTCGGGGAGCTTCAGCATCCGCACGAACATCGTCGGCACGAGCTGCGACTGCGTCACCTTGTACTTCTCGACCAGCGCTAGGAACTGCTCGGCGTCGAAATGCTCCATGATGATCGAGGTGCCGCCGAGCGTGGTCGCCATCATGTTGAAGCGCAGCGGAGCCGCGTGATACAGCGGCGCCGGCGACAGATAGATGCTGCCGTCGTTCATGCCGCACATCTTCTCGCACAACAGGCGCAGGAACGGGCTCGGCACGTCGATGGCGCTACCTTCGAATTCGCGCTTGATGCCCTTCGGCCGACCGGTGGTGCCGGAGGAATACAGCATGTCGTATCCGGCGACCTCGTCGGCGATCGGCGTAGTCGGCTGCGCGGCGGTTTCCTGCTCCCACGAACGGAAGCCGGCGACCGGCTGGTCGACCATGTAGTAGAGCGGCGCGCCCGGTGCGTCCGACAGCAGCGCCTTCATCGTCTCGCTGCCCTGAGCGGAGGTGATCACCACCTTGGCGCCGCAGTCCTGAACGATGTAGCCGATCTCGTCCTTGGTCAAATAGCGACTGATCGCGGTGTAATACAGGCCGGCGCGCTGCGCCGCCCAGCAGATCTCCATGAACGCCAGCCGGTTCTCCATCAACAGCGCGATGTGATCGCCGGCCTTCAGCCCCAGCGACCGGAACAGATGCGCGCCCTGGTTGGAGCGCTCGTCGAGCTGTCGATAAGTCAGAGCCTGGCCGGTCGAGGCCATCCGGTAGGCGACTTTGTCGGGGGTGGTCTTGGCGTGAATCGACGGATGCGTCATGGGATTTCCTCTCGGTGATGCGGCGGATTGATTCCGCTCTGTCTGGCACTGAACCTCATGATGAGGAGCGCGCCGTTAGGCGCGCGTCTCGAACCATGAGGGTATAGAGCACATCCTTCGAGACGCCCGGCTCGGCCCTTCGGGCTGTGCCGGGCTCCTCAGGATGAGGCCTTGCGGCTTGTTGTCGTTACAGCCGCTCGACGATGGTGACGTTGGCCATGCCGCCGCCCTCGCACATCGTCTGCAGGCCGTAGCGCTTGTTGTTCTGCTTCAGCGCGTGGATCAGGGTGGTCATGAGCTTGGTGCCGGAGCCGCCGAGCGGATGGCCGAGCGCGATCGCGCCGCCGTTGACGTTGAGCCGGGCCGGATCGGCGCCGGTCGCCTTCAGCCACGCGGCCGGGATCGAGGCGAAGGCTTCGTTGACCTCGAACAGATCGATGTCGTCGATCTTCATCCCGGCCCTCTTCAGCGCGTATTCGGTGGCGGGCAGCGGGGCTTCCAGCATGATCACCGGATCGCCGCCGCGCATCGTCATGTGATGAACGCGGGCGAGCGGCTGCACGCCGAGCTGCTTCAGGCCCTTCTCGTTGACTACCACCACGCCGGAGGCACCGTCGCAGATCTGGCTGGCGGTCGCCGCGGTCAGCTTGCCGCCGTTCTCGTTGATCAGCTTGACGCCCTTGATGCCGTCGAGTGTGGCGTCGAAGCGGATGCCTTCGTCGATATGGTGGATGTCGGTCGAGCCGTCGGCGCGGGTGATCTCGAGCGGGATGATCTCGTCCTTGAACTTGCCTCCTTGCGTCGCGGCGATCGCGCGCTGGTGGCTGTTGAACGCGAATTCGTCGAGTTCGTCCTTCGACAGGTTGTACTTGTTCGCCACCATTTCGGCGCCGACGAACTGGCTGAACTGGATGTTCGGGTAGCGCTCTTCCATCTTCGGGCTCTTGTAGTTACCGAGCCCGGCCTTGGCGGCGAGTATGCTCGGCGAGCCCATCGGTACGCGGGTCATCGACTCGACGCCGGCAGCGATCACGATATCCATGGTGCCGGCCATCACCGCCTGTGCGGCGAAATGCAGCGCCTGCTGCGACGAGCCGCACTGCCGGTCGACCGACGTGCCCGGCACGCTTTCCGGCAGCTTCGAGGCCAGCACCGCGTTGCGGCCGATATTGACGGCCTGCTCGCCGCCTTGGCCGACGCAGCCCATGATCACGTCTTCGATCTGATCCGGCGCGGCGCCCGAGCGGTCGACCAGCGCGTTGATGACCGAGGCGGCGAGATCGACCGGATGCCAGCCGGCCAGACGACCTCCCTTGCGGCCGCCGGCGGTGCGGGCAGCGGCGACGATATAGGCCTCGGCCATGTGTTCTCTCCCTGTAATGGTTGTTGGGTATGGGTATTGGACCGCGGCGATTTAAGTGGTGGGGAAGGATTTAGTCAATCGATCAATTAACGCTTGAGCCGTGTCAAACGATGCTGTAAGTGCGATGACGATGGCAGCGCACCTGAACCATTCGATGGCTACCAAGGCGCCGGCGGCGAAAAATTCGACCGCCGAGAAGCTGTTGGTCGCTGCGGGCGAGTTGATGATCGAGCGCAACTCGGTCGAGATCTCGCTGGCCGACATCGCGCAGAAGTCCGGCGTCAATGCCGCGCTGGTGAAGTATCACTTCGGCAACAAGGATGGCCTGCTGCTGGCGTTGCTCGAGCGCGACGCCGCCAACGAGATGACGCATCTCGATTTCCTGCTGGCGCAGCCGCTGTCGCCGACCACCAAGATGAAGCTGCACATCGCCGGCATCATCAAGGCGTATCATCAGTTTCCGTATCTCAACCGGCTGATTCACTATCTGCTGCACGGGCTCAACCGCGACACCGCCGACGAGGTCACCAAGTTCTTCGTCGGGCCGCTGCTCGACTTCCATCGCCGGCTGCTCGCCGAGGGTGTCGCCAGCGGCGATTTCCGCGAGGTCGATCCGGTGCTGTTCTACACCACGCTGATCGGCGCCTGCGATCACCTGTTCTTCGGTCGGCAGACCATGATGCGCGCTGCCGGCGTCGGGCCGGTGACGGACGAGGTCTGTCGCTCCTATGTGGCGCATATCGAAAAGATCGTCCTCGGTGGTTTGCTGACGAACAGAGCACGTCAGCCTTCCGCCGCAGGATCCTGAGCTAACAAAAAGAAGAAACGACCCCACCCAACTTCAGAGACCTTCAATTCAGACCCGGGACAAGCCAAGGAAAATCCGAACAAACAACAATAACGCCCAAGGAACCAGTTCACGGAACCTGCCCGGCAAGAAGGCAGGCGGAATGGAGCTTCAGGCACCCCCGGGACATTGTTCGTGTCTCTATAAAGAAGAAAACGCCAGGAAACGCCCAAGCAATCTGTCGGAACGCGAGCTCAACGAGACGCCACCCAAGGAGAGACCTCGAGCCGGATCGGTAGCGGACCAAGTCGCGACCTTTTGCCGGCCTCAACGATCGGGGAAACGCCCAAGGGGCTGTTGAAGGCCCGGACCAACAGCGCAATAACCACGCGGGACGCGTCGGCCCGACCGCTCTTAAAAGGCGGCGAGCGGTGTCGTCCGAGACCAAGCTTCAAGAAAGCGCCCAAGGAAAGGGATATCCAATGCAGTTGAAAGACGTCTCCGTTCTCATCACCGGCGGTGGTTCGGGGCTCGGCGCCGCGACCGCGCGGGCGATGGCCGCCAAGGGCGCCAAGGTCGCCGTGCTCGACATGAACAAGGACAACGCCGAGAAGGTCGCGGCCGAGATCGGTGGCGTCGCCTGCGTCGGCGACGTGTCGCAGGAAGCCCCGGTCAAGGAGGCGATCGCCAAGGCTGAAGCCGCGCACGGCATCGTCCGCGTGCTGGTGAACTGCGCCGGCATCGGCGGCGCGGTGAAGACCGTCAGCAAGAACGGCGCCTATCCGCTCGACCACTTCTCGCGCATCATCAACGTCAACCTGATCGGCAGCTTCAACTGCATCCGGCTCGTCGCCGAGCGGATGCAGAGTGCGCCGACCATCGGCGAAGAGCGCGGCGTCTGCATCAACACCGCCTCGGTGGCGGCGTTCGACGGTCAGATCGGCCAGGCTGCTTACTCCGCTTCGAAGGGTGGCATCGTCGGCATGACCCTGCCGGTGGCGCGCGACCTCGCGTCGATGAACATCCGCGTCATGACCATCGCGCCGGGCCTGTTCCTCACCCCGCTGCTGATGGGCCTGTCGGAAGACGCCCGCAAGAGCCTCGGCGCCCAGGTGCCGCATCCGGCCCGCCTCGGCGATCCGTCGGAATACGCCTCGCTCGCGGTGCAGATCGTCGAGAACCCGATGCTGAACGGCGAGACCATCCGTCTCGACGGCGCCATCCGCATGGCGCCGCGCTAAACGCGCACTTCTCACCCTTTCCGTTTCGGGAGAGGGTGAGATCTTCGATCTCCGCCGCGTGTAGTTCGCGATAGACCTTCGATCTCTCGCGCGGCGGAATTCGAAGCACGCAGGACTGTTTCTTTCCCTGTATTTGGGAGGGGAGCGACTATCGCCAGAACGGCGATCCGATTAAACGTCGCAGCAGCGGCGTATAAGAACAACAACTGACGGGAGTGATGGCGTGACCGAGGCCTTGCTGGTCGATCATCGTGACGGTGTCGATTGGGTCACGCTCAATCGGCCGGACAGCCTCAATGCTCTCGATCCCGGCCTAATCGACGCACTCAACGACTATTTTGGCCGCCTGCAGCGTGACCGCAAGACCCGCGTCGTGGTGCTGAAAGGCGCGGGCGCGAATTTCTGCGCCGGCCTCGATCTCAAACATGCGATGGCGCGCCGCGCCGGTGAGAACGCAACGCCCGGCGTCACCGAGTCGCTGGATTCGCAGCGTCGGATTGCCGACATCGTGATGCTGATGCGCCGCTGCCCGCAGCCGATCATCTCGCTGATCCGCGGCGCCGCGGCCGGCGGCGGCTTTGCGCTGGCGCTGGCTTCCGACGTCCGCATCGCGGGGCGCAGCGCGCGGATGAACTGTGCCTTCATCAAACTCGGCCTCGGCGGTTGCGACATCGGTACCAGCTACTTTTTGCCGCGCCTCGTCGGCGTCTCGGTGGCGTCGGAGCTGATCCTGACCGGCCGCTTCATCGGCGCCGAACGCGCGCTGATGACCGGGCTCGTGTCCGAACTGGTGGAAGACGATCAACTCGAAGCCGCGGCGCAGCCGTTCGTCGATGCGATGATGGCGGCATCGCCGGTCGGTTTGCGGCTGTCGAAGGAGTGCCTCAACATGGCGGTGGATGCCGGCTCGATCGAGCAGGTGATCGCAATGGAAGATCGCAACCAGGTGCTGTGTTCGCGCTCGGAGGATTTCAAGGAAGGCGTCGCCGCGTTCCTCGAGAAGCGCAAGCCGGTCTACGGCAACCGCTGACCCAATCAACGTTGGCCCGGCAAGAGGCCGAGAAAACGGGAGAACACCAGATGACCGCCAGCGCAGCCGCAGTGCTGACCAAGCCGCCATTCCGCAAAGTGAACTGGCTGCCGCGCGAGATCGACGTCGATCGCCGCGAGGACGGCGTCATCGTGATGAAGTCGCGCTTCCCGCTGATGGATCACGATCCCAACCTGCCGATGGCGCTGGCGAAGTGGGCCAAGCAGCGGCCGGATCATATCTGGCTGGCGCAGCGCAAGGGCGAGGCGCGGCAGTGGCGCAAGGTCAGCTACGCCGAGGCGAAGCGCATCGTCGATGGTCTCACCCAAGCGCTGCTCGACCTGAAGCTGCCGGAAGGCAGGCCGCTCACGGTGCTGTCGGGCAACTCGATCGAGCACGCGCTGATCATGATGGCGGCGATGCAGGCGCGGATTCCGACCGCGCCAGTGTCGCCGGCCTATTCGCTGATGAGCCACGATCACCTCAAGCTGAAGTACCTGTTCGATCTGGTGAAGCCGGCGGCCGTGATGGTGCAGAACGGTGCGCCATTCACAAAGGCACTGCACGCGCTCGACCTGAAGGACGTCCAGGTGATCCACGTCGCCGATCCGGCGGACGGCATTGCCAGCATCGCGTTCGACGACATGGCGGCGACGCCGGTGACCGATCAGGTAGCGCAGTCGGTCGCGCAGATCACGCCCGACACCGTCGCCAAGTTCCTGTTCACGTCCGGCTCGACCGGAATGCCGAAGGCGGTGATCAACACCCAGCGGATGATGTGCGCCAATGCTGCGATGATGATGCAGGTGCGGCCGCGCGATCCGAATGGTCCGCCGCCGGTGCAGCTCGACTGGATGCCGTGGAATCACACCATGGGCGGCAACGCGGCGTTCAACCCGCTCCTGATCGAAGGCGGCACGCTGTACATCGACGACGGCCGCCCGGTGCCCGGCCAGATCGAAGAGACGCTGCGTAACTTGCGCGAGATCTCGCCGACCTATTACGCCAACGTGCCGGCCGGCTATGCGGCGCTGGCGAGCGCGATGGAGAAGGACGATGCGCTGTGCCGGTCGTTCTTCAAGGACATGCAGCTGATGGCCTATGGCGGTGCCCGGCTGCCCGACGATCTGTACGAGCGGATGCAGGCGCTGGCGGTGCGCGCCACCGGGCATCGGCTGGTGTTCTACACCGGCTGGGGCTCGACCGAGACCTCGCCGACCTCGACCGGGACCTATTGGGACACCGAGCGCGTCGGCCTGATTGGGCTGCCGTTCCCCGGCGTCGAACTGAAGATGCTGCCGGTCGGCGACAAGTACGAATTGCGGCTGCGCGGCGTCAACGTGATGCCCGGCTATCACGGCCAGCCGGATCTGACCGAGAAGGCGTTCGACGAAGAGGGCTTCTACAAGATCGGCGACGCCGGCGTGTTCGTCGATCCGAACGATCCGGTGAAGGGCATCATCTTCGCCGGCCGTGTCGCCGAAGACTTCAAGCTGATGACCGGAACCTTCGTCCACGTCAGCACCGTGCGCACCGACGCGATCGCCGCGGCGAGCCCGGTGATCCAGGACGCACTCGTGGCGGGGCAGGATCGCGCCTACATCGGCCTCTTGGCCTGGCCGAACCTCAACGCCTGCCGGGTGATGATCGGTGATCCGAATGCGAGCTTCGAGGACGTGGTCAAGCATCCGGCGGTGATTGCCGCGCTGCGCGCCGGCCTGGAGAAGCACAACCGCGAAGTCGAAGGCGCCAGCTCGATGCGGATCGCGCGCGCGATGCTGATGGTCGAGCCGCCGTCGATCGACGGCAACGAACTCACCGACAAGGGCTACATCAACCAGCGCGCCGGCCTCGAACGCCGTGCCGCCCTGGTGGAGCGGCTGTACGCCGAGCATCCGGATTCGGATGTGATGGTGCTGCAGTGAGCGATGCGAACTTAACTCTCCGTCGTTCCGGGGCGCGCGCAGCGCGAAGCCGGAATCTCGAGATTCCGGGTTCTCGCCTGCCGGCGAGCCCCGGAATGACGGTGAAGTCATTCAAGACCAACACCTAACAACAACGAGACGCGTCCATGAATTTCGATTTCTCCGACGACCAGAAGCAACTGCGCGATCAGGCGCGGCGGTTTCTTGCCGAGAAGTGCTCGCCGAAGGCGGTGCGTGCCGTGCTCGAAGGCAAGGCCGACTATGACCGCGAGCTGTGGAAGGGCCTCGCCGAGATGGGCTTTCTCGGTGTCGCGATTCCCGAGGAATACGGCGGGACCGGTGCGGGCCATCTCGAGCTCTGCGTGATCGCCGAGGAGCTCGGCCGCGCGCTGGCGCCGGTGCCGTTCTCCTCGACCGTGTATCTCGCCGCTGAGGCGCTGCTGCTGGCGGGTTCGGAAGAGCAGAAGCAGAAGTGGCTGCCGAAGATCTCGTCGGGCGAGGCGATCGGCACGCTGGCGCTGTTCGAAGGCACCGGCAAACCGTCACCGGCCGCCGTCAAGCTCGCGGTGTCGAACGGCACGCTCAGCGGCACCAAGAAGCCCGTCGCCGATGGCGCGATCGCCGACTTCGCGATCGTCGCGGCGCGTACCGGCAACAGCGGCCGCGACACCGACGTCTCGCTGTTTCTGGTCGATCTGAAGGCCGGCGGCGTCACCGCCAAGGCGCTGCAGAATGTCGATCCGTCGCGCCAGCAGGCCGAACTGACGTTTGCCGGCGCCAAGGCCGAGCCGCTCGGCGCGGCGAACGAAGGCTGGAGCATCCTGTCGCGCGTGATGGACCGCGCCGCGGTGCTGGTCGCGTTCGAGCAGGTCGGCGGCGCCGACCGAGCGCTGGAGATGGGCCGCGACTACGCGCTCGACCGCATCGCGTTCGGCCGTCCGATCGGCTCGTTCCAGGCGGTCAAGCACATCCTCGCCGACATGTACGTCTCGGCGACGCTGGCGCGCTCGAACTCGTATTACGGCGCCTGGGCGCTCTCGACCGATGCGGCCGAACTGCCCGAGGCCGCGGCCTCGGCGCGGATCAGCGCCACCCAGGCGTTCCAGCACTGCGCCAAGCAGAACATCCAGGTGCACGGCGGCATGGGCTTCACCTGGGAGTTCGACTGCCATCTGTACTATCGCCGTTCCAACGCGCTGGCACTCAGCCTCGGCAGCCAGTCGTATTGGGAAGATCAGTTGATCGATCGGATGCGCCAGAAGAACGCGGCGTAACGCACGTGAACCTCATCCTGAGGAGCCCGGCGCAGCCGGGCGTCTCGAAGGATGAGGATGAACAGCTCATGGTTCGAGACGCGCGCGAGAGCGCGCTCCTCACCATGAGGGCCCGTCAGGATAAAGGTTCGTATCGATGAACTTCGACGATACCCCGCAGGAAGCCGAATTTCGCGCCAAGGCGCGCGCCTGGATCGACGCCAACGCGCCGAAGCAATACGAGGACGAGCTGCGCAAGGCGTCGCTCGGCCGGGTGGTGCTGAAGGGCGCCAACATTCTCGAGGTCGCCAAGGCCTGGCAGAAGAAGAAGGCCGATGCCGGCTGGGCCGTTCCGCATTGGCCGAAGGAATATGGCGGCCGCGGCGCGTCGCCGATCGAGCGCGTGATCTGGCAGCAGGAAGAAGGCGTGTTCGGCAAGCTGACGGCGATGTTCATCATCGGCCAGGGCATGTGCGGCCCGACCATGATGGCCTACGCCTCGGAAGAACAGAAGCGGCACTACCTGCCGCCGCTCGGCTCCGGCGAGAAGGTCTGGTGCCAGTTGTTCTCCGAACCGGCCGGCGGCTCCGACGTCGCGGGTCTGCGAACGCGCGCCGAGAAGGATGGCGACGACTGGATCATCAACGGCCAGAAGATCTGGACCTCCGGCGCGCACTACTCGGACTACGGCATCCTGATCACCCGCACCGACCCGACCGTGCCCAAGCACAAGGGTCTGACGATGTTCTTCCTCGACATGAAGAGCCCCGGCGTCGAGGTGCGGCCGATCAAGCAGGCCAACGGCAATTCCGACTTCAACGAGGTGTACTTCACCAACGTGCGGATTCCGGACAGCCAGCGCCTCGGCGCGGTCGGCGACGGCTGGAACGTATCGCTGACGACGCTGATGAACGAGCGGATGTCGATCGGCGCCAACGTCGCGACCGGCTTCCCGGAGCTGTTCGACTATTGCTCGTCGCTGACGCTCGACGGTGCGCCGGCGCTCGACGATCGCGCGGTGCGCAGCAAGCTCGCGAACTGGGCGGTGAAGGCCAGCGGCCTGCGCTACACCTCGTTCCGCTCGATCTCGGCGCTGTCGAAAGGCCAGCGCCCGGGGCCGGAGAACTCGATCGGCAAGCTGGTCGCCGGCAGCATGATCCAGGAAGTCGCGATGTACGCGCTCGATCTGCAGGGCGCCGCCGGCGTGCTGAGCGGGCCGGAGGACGCCGAAGTCGCCGGCCGTTTCCAGGCGATGCTGCTGCGTTCGCCGGCGACCCGCGTCGAAGGCGGCACCGACGAGATCCTGCGCAACATCATCGCCGAACGCGTGCTAGGCCTGCCCGGTGACATCCGCGTCGACAAGGACGTGCCGTTCAACCAGATCCCGACCAAGGGGCGGGCATAGCAAGATTTTAGGATGGGTTGAGCGCAGCGAAACCCATCGACCATCAGTGCGAGTGATCGATGGGTTTCGCAACGGCTCAACCTATCCTACGAACGAAGAACGAAACGAGTCTCTTGGTTCGAGACGCGCGCGATGCGCGCTCCTCACCATGAGGGCCGAGACAAGAACAGACTGACGAGAGGCTGAGATGAATTTCGACGATACCCCGCAGGAAGCCGAGTTTCGCGCTCACGCTCGCGCGTGGATCGACGCCAATGCGCCGAAGCAGTACGAGCAGGAACTGACCAAGTCCGGCCTCGGCCGCATCAGCCTGAAGAACGCCGACATCGTCGAGGTCGGCAAGGCGTGGCAGAAGAAGAAGGCCGAGGGTGGCTGGGCCTGTCTGACCTGGCCGAGCGAATATGGCGGCCGTGGCGCCACCCCGATCGAAAAAGTGATCTGGCAGCAGGAGGAGGGCGTCTACGGCAAGCTCACCCAGCCGTTCCAGATTGGTGAAGGCATGTGCGGCCCGACCGTGATGGCCTATGGCAGCGAGGACGACAAACGCAAGTACTTGCCGAAACTGGCGTCGGGCGAGAACATCTGGTGCCAGTTGTTCTCCGAGCCGGCCGGCGGCTCCGACGTCGCGGGTCTGCGCACCCGCGCCGAGAAGGATGGCGACGACTGGATCATCAACGGCCAGAAGATCTGGACCTCCGGCGCGCACTATTCGGATTACGGCCTGCTGATCACCCGCACCGACCCGAATGTGCCCAAACACAAGGGCCTCACCATGTTCTTTCTGGACATGAAGAGCCCGGGTGTCGAGGTGAAGCCGATCAAGCAGGCCAACGGCATGCAGGAATTCAACGAGGTGTTCTTCACCAACGTGCGGATTCCGGACAGCCAGCGTCTCGGCGAAGTCGGCGACGGCTGGAACGTGTCGCTGACCACGCTGATGAACGAGCGCATGTCGATCGGCGCGCGCCTTGCCACCGGCTTCCCGGAGATTTTTGCGTTCTGCAACGATCTGGTCACGGAGAACGGCCCGGCGATCGACGACCCGGCGGTGCGCAGCAAGCTGGCGAACTGGGCCGTGAAGGCCAGCGGCCTGAAGTACACCTCGTATCGCTCGATCTCGGCGCTGTCGAAGGGCCAGCGCCCGGGCCCGGAGAACTCGATCGGCAAGCTGGTCGCCGGCCCGATGCTGCAGGACATCGCCGCGTTCGCGATGGATTTGGAAGGCGCCGCGGGCGTGTTCACCGATCCGGCCGAGGCCGAAGCCGGCGGCAGCTTCCAGGCGATGCTGCTCGGTTCGCCGTCGATGCGGATCGCCGGCGGCACCGACGAGATCCTGCGCAACATCATCGCCGAACGCGTGCTCGGCCTGCCCGGCGACATCCGGGTCGACAAGGACGTGCCGTTCAACAAGATTCCGACCAAGGGGCGGTGAGGCAATCATCAACCACGGCTGTCATTCCGGGGCGCGAGCAAAGCTCGCGAACCCGGAATCCCGAAGTTGTTCGATTGCCGGCGCCAAAGCGCGTTTCAGATTCCGGGTTCGCTCACTGTCGTGAGCGCCCCGGAATGACGACCATCGAGCAATGAGGCCATCATGACCGACGCTGCCGCGACCACCGCCCCGATCGACGTCCTCGAAGACCTGATGGCCGCCCGGTTCTCGTGCCGGGCGTTCAAGCCCGATCCGGTGCCCCGCGAGGTCATCGAGCGTATCCTCGGTGCGGCGCAGAAGACGGCGTCGTGGTGCAACAGCCAGCCGTGGCAGGTGGTGATCACCTCGGGCGAGGCGACGACGAGGTTTCGCGACGTGATCTATTCTGCGGCCGCCAGCGGTGCGCCGATGTCGGGCGATTTCGAGTTTCCGCGCGAGTATCGCGGCGTCTATCTCGATCGCCGCCGCGAGAGCGGGTTCCAGCTCTACAACGCGGTCGGCATCGCCCGCGGCGACAAGGCCGCCGCCGCCCAGCAGGCACTGCAGAATTTCAACCTGTTCGGCGCGCCGCATGCTGCGATCATCACCACCGACGAGGCGCTCGGCGTCTACGGCGCGGTCGATTGCGGCGGCTACGTCACCTCGTTCCTGCTCGCCGCACAGGCGCTCGGCATCGCCACCGTGCCGCAGGCGGCGCTGGCGTTTCACGCCGGCGTGGTGCGCCAGCATTTCGGCCTTGGCGACGACCGCCGCGTCGTCTGCGGCATCTCGTTCGGCTATGCCGACCCGGACCACAAGGCGAACTCGTATCGCACCAACCGCGCCGCGTTGGGTGAGGTCGCGACGTTCGTAGACAAGTAACGGCCTCTCAACGAGTCATTCCGGGGCGCTCGCGTTTAGCGAGCGAACCCGGCGACTGTCTTATGTGTCAAGGGTCTTACTTTGATATGGCGTGTCGGCTTTGACGAGTGCGTTGGCTGTGACGAGCAGTTTTCGTGCGATTGCGATGAGCGCGACCTTTCCGGGTTTTCCTTGCAGGCGAAGGGCGTTGTAGTCGTCGCGGAGCTTGGGGTGGTGGCGGGCGGCGACCAGGGCGGCCATGTAGAGCGCGGCGCGAACGCAGGGACGTCCGCCGGCGATGGCGGCGCGAGGCGGCGCTGCGCCGGATTGGCTGACGTGGGCGCGAGCCCTGCGAGGCTGGCGATGGCCTTGCGATCGCGCTGGCCGAGTTCGGGGAGGTCGGTGATCAGGAGCGTAGCCACCCGTTCGCCGATGCCGGGGATTGATTTGAGGATGTGAAGGACTCGGCGGAGTTCGGCGTCGTCGCCGATGCGCCTGGCGAGTTCGGCCTCGATGGCTTGGCACTGCGCCGACAACGCGGCGATCGCGGCCCGATGACTATCGAGCAGGAGTGTGCCGCAGACCTGCTTCATCCGGGTCTTCTCCATCGCGATCATCTCGGTGAGCTGGCGGCGTCGCAGCGACAACGCCTTCAGCTCGAGTTGGGTGTCGGTGGGCAGGGGGCGCAGGGTCTCGGGCATAGTGAGAGCGAAGCGCGCAATCAGCCGCGCGTCCAGCCTGTCGGTCTTGGCGCGGCCGCCTTCGGCCTCGCGAAACGCCTTGATCCGGCGCGGATTGACGATGCCGACTTCGAAGCCGGCGACCGAAAGCGCTTTGATCAGCGGTTCGGCATAGGGACCGATCGCCTCCAGCACCACCCGCCTGACGCCGGAGCGTTCGAGGCGGGCGATGATCTCGGCGATGCCCTCGGCCAGATTAGGCATCCGGAAGGTCTGGCCCGACGGAGCCAGCGCGACATCGAGGAAACGTTGGCCGGCATCGACGCCGGCCGCAACCGTAAGCGGCAGTGCAATCGTCATGGGGATCGGTCCTGTATGCGGGCGATCACCGCAACGGCAACGCCCGTGCGACTGTTCGATCAAGCAACACCGACAGAGGCGCCCGCACCGGGTTACGGCGAGATGATCGGCCGGGAATCTACCGAGCGGCCTCCGTCGCGCTGACTATGCACCAGCACCTCGCAGATACAGGAATCTGATTTATGCACTGCGCCTGAGATTTCGGGTTCGCCGCTTCGCGGCGCCCCGGAATGACTGGCGGATAGGCATTGCGGCTTCGCGCCCCGGAATTGCTCGTTGAAGAGGGCTTCGGTCGAGCCCTCAAAACCGCGGCGCGCGTTTTTCCGCGAACGCCGCGATGCCCTCCTTGATTTCGTCGCTGCGCATCGAGGCGCGGGCGCGGGCGTCGGCGGCCTGTTCGTCGAAGGCGGCGCGGGCGAATTCGTTGATGGCGCGCTTCATGCCGGCGACAGCGTTCGGCGCGTTGCCGGCGAGCGTGGTCGCCAGCGCGTCGACCTCGCGGTCGAGCCGGTCCATCGCCACCATTTGCGTCAGATATCCGATCCGCAGCATCTCGGCGGCATCGATCCGCTGCGCGGTCAGGAACAGGCGCTTGGCGTTGTCGATGCCGAGCCGGGAGACGTAGCGCTTGATGCCGCCCGGATAGTAATGCAGCCCGAGCCGCGCCGCCGGCATGAACATCTCGGCGGTGTCGACGCCGATGCGGAAATCGCAGGCCAGTGCCAGATCGGTCGAGCCGCCATAGACCCCGCCGTTGAGCCGGCAGATCGTCGGCACCCGCAGATCCTCGAGCCGGTTGACCACGACTTCGAACGCCGAGCCCGGGGATTCGGCCTCGAGCTCGGCGGTGGCGCGCTCCGCCACCTCACCGAGATCGAACCCAGCCGAGAACGCCCGCCCGGTCCCGGTCAGCACCAGCACCCGGATCGCGGCGTCGGCGTCGATTCGTGCGAACTGATCGAGCAGGACGGCGAGATCGTCCGGCTGCAGCCGGTTGAGGTGCTTGGGACGGTTCAGCCGGATGGTGGCGCGCGGGCCGTCGATGGTCAGCACCGGCGCGCTGGCAGTGTCGCTGTCGGACATCGGTCTGGTCTCCTGATGGGAAGTGGGCGGCTGCCGGAACGGCGCCTGGCCCTGCAAGAATCGCGGACGGAGCCGCGGGGATTGGAAAATAGGCCGGGCAAACTGCCCGCCGGCCGGTCGTCCGTCAACCAGCCGGGCGGCGGGCGGGATTCGGGCGCCGCTCGCGCAATCTGCGCCGGCTGGTTTATAATTCCGTCCGCACCAGCGTGTAGGGGAGAGTTGCGGCCGGACGGCCTGCGACGCTCTCCCAGATCGCTTCCGCCGGCTTCGGCGCCTTCGATTGCAAGACAACGGTGGTCCTACATGGATATGTCTCTCATCGCCCAGAATGCCGGCATGGCGAGCAGCGTGTTCGCGACGATCTTCGTGCTCGCCACCGCCACGATGCGGACGATGATTCCACTGCGGGTGTTCGGAATCCTGACCAACCTGCTGCTCATCGCGGTGTCGATTCCGACACACAACTATCCGACGCTGGCGCTGCATGCCGTGCTGCTGCCGCTCAACGCTTGGCGGCTGCACCAGATGCTCCAGCTCGTGCGGGACGTGAAGAAATCGGTGAACAGCGACCTGTCGATGGATTGGCTCAAGCCGTTCATGACCGAGCGCAAATGCGCGGCCGGCGAGGAGCTGTTCTACAAGGACGAAAAGGCCGAGGAGATGTTCTACATCGTCAGCGGCCGGTTTCGCCTGGTCGAATCCGGGATCGAGCTGCCGGTCGGTGCGATCGTCGGCGAGCTCGGCATGCTGTCGCCGACCCACACTAGGACGCAGACGCTGGAATGCGTCGAGGCCGGCACGGTGCTCGGCGTCAGCTATCGCCAGGTCGAGGAGCTGTACGTACAGAATCCGGAATTCGGCTTCTATTTCCTGCGGCTCGCCAGCGCCCGGTTGTTCGAGAACATCGAGTCGCTGCAGGCCCGGCTCGCCGCCACCGCGCAGCCGCCGCGGCCCGACGCTGTCGGCGGCACGGCATAAGGCAGCCACATGGCCGGCTACATCGACGCACTGCGCTCGACGCTCGCCGAAGTGCTCGGCGAGAACGATCGCGTGGTGGTGCTGAATGCGCCAGCCGCCGCTTCGCCGCAGGTGGCGCGGACCCTTGAGGAGGCGGCGGAGCGGCTGGTGATCTACCAGGGCCGCCGCTACGCGCGGCTGTATCTCGATCGGATCAGCCGATTCGTCGGGCGCCGCGAGATCGATGACGCGCTGCTGCTGCGGATCGCCGAGCTGCTGGCGGTGCGGATGTCGTACGAAGATCCGATCCGGATCGCGCAGCTCACGCTGCAGGAAGCGGCGAGCGCGCCGGCCGGACGGACGGCGCAGCGCATCGAGCGCAGATGCCGATTCCGGATCGACGAAGTGGTGGCGGCGTTGCCCGTGGTGGTGGCCGATCCGACGCTAAAAATGCTGAACTATCTCGGCTGGCTGCACATGCCGGTGAAGATGCGCTTCAACGGCAGTGGATGGCTCGGCATCCGCAAGCTGCGGATCATCGCCTGGTTGCGGCGCTGGCGTTTGCTTTCGATTCGCTACGCCAGCGAACGGAAGTGGGTCGAGCGCTGGCTGCACATGATCGACCGCAGCCTCGCGATCCGTCCGGAAGCGGTCGGGGCGGTGGTGGAAACCGCCACCATGGTGCGCGGTTATGGCGATGGCTATCGCTTCGGCATGGCGGACTGGACACTGCTCGTCGACGCCCTGATCAAGCCGGCGGTGAACGGCACCTTGCCGCTGCCAGATCTGTCGCAGGCGATCTCGGAGGCACGTGCTGCGGCGCTGCCCGAGCGCAAGCAGACCAGCCTGAAAGGCGCGATCGAATCGATCCGGGCGCGGTGCTGTACCGTCCCGATGCGAGCCGCCGCGTCGTGATGATCGACCGTCGTTTCGATCGTGCGAGCCGGCGACTGCCTGCGCCCGCTGCCGGGCGGCGGGAATTGCACAGGCCCGGCAACGTCCGGCGGCAGCCACGTGCATTCCTCAATCAGAAGTGTCATAAAACGGCGCTGGCCGATCCCGGCCGGCTGCGATGCGAAGCCTCCTTGCGGGACGGCGGACGATCGAACGGCCGTAAACCGGCTGTCGCCGCCGTCGGCCTGCGGCGAGCCCAAGCGAAGGTGCGAGCTTGATCCTTCCCGATTTGTCGTCGTCGATTGCAGTCGGAGCGCTGATCTATTGGATGCTGCTGCTCACCGTCAAACACGTGTTCGCGGACTTCATCTTCCAGAACAAGTGGATGGCGGTGGGCAAGGATGCCAAGACCGGCTGGGCGCTGCCGCTGCTCGCGCATTGCAGCGTGCATCTGGTGATGACGACGCTGTTGATGCTGATCCTGGCACCGCGGTTCTGGTACATCGGCCCGATCGACTTCGCGATCCATCTGGCGATCGATCGCGCCAAGGGTTTCATCGTCGCCACTTACGACGTCACCAATCAGGACCGCTGGTTCTGGTGGCTGATCGGTACCGATCAGGCGTTGCACCATCTGACCGGCTTCGGTCTGGCGATCATCCTGGCCACCAACGCATAGGGCGCTGCAGCCGACGGGCCACCGGGGCGCGTGGTTTCGCGTCGAAGCAGGCGGCGCGGCGTCTCGGTCGCTGCTGGAACCTGTGGTATAATTAGTTCTGTTTTTCGCAGCGCCGGGCACGAAATAGTGACGACGTCGGCACTTCGGCGCCGCTCGGAGCCCGAGCCACGTAGTTCTACGTGGCGCGGCATTAACCGCTGCATGACTTGCGATCGATTAGCATTGTGGCGATCAGCAGCACGCTGCTGACCGCGCGGAAACCGTGGCGGAGGAAACACCGAGTCCGAGTATCATGCTGCGTCATCTCGAATCTCAGCTCGATTTCATCTACTTTTTCTACGGGCTGGCGTTCATCCTGCTCGGCGTATTGTGTCTCGCGATCGCTAGCCGCCGCGAGCAGGAGCACCGGGCGCTCGTTCGTCTGACCCGTCTGACAGGGCTGTTCGGCTGCGTCCACGGGGCGAGCGAATGGCTCGACATGATTGCGCTGATCGTCGGGGACACGGCGGAATTCGCCGTTGCGCGCGCGGCGGTGTCGACACTGTCGTTCGTGTTGCTGGCGGAGGCGGGCCGACAGGGCGGATTGTCGCGCGGCATTCCGATGCCCGGGCCGTGGATCTTCGGCGCGATCGTGCTGGTGATCGGCGTGATCGGTGCGGTCGACGGAGTGCCCTCGGCCGACGCGATGGCGCGCTATCTACTGGCTGCTCCCGGTGCGGTGCTGGTCGGATTCACCCTGTTTGCCCGCCGGACCGACTACGCGGAAGCGATACGGCCGCTGATCATCGCGGTGGCGGCCGGATTCGGCTGCTACGCAGTGGCGGCGGGCGTGATCGTCGAGCCGGCGCCGTTCTGGCCCGCCGACGTCGTCAACCAGGACGCGTTCCAGCAGCTCACCGGAGTTCCGATCCAGCTCGTGCGCGGACTGATCGCGGCGATCTTGGCGGTGCTGACCTGGGCGGCGTGGGGCCGCCGGGTGATGGAGCGGTTTGCCTATCCGGACTATTCCGTCCACCTGAAGCGGCAGTTTCTCGGGGTGGTGACGATACTGCTGGTGATTCTGCTGCTGGGCTGGGCGCTGACCAACCGGCTCGGCGAGATCTACCGCGAAGGCGCCGAGGCCGAAGGTAACGGCGACGCGGCGCTGCTGGTGAGCGGCTTCGAACGCGAGATCGCGATGGCCGATGCGGTGGTGAGGGAACTCGCCACGTCGCCGACGATCCTGCCGCTGCTCGGCGGCAGCGACGCCGCCAGCCTCGGCACCGCCCGATCGGTGCTGCAGCTCGAGGCTGGCGCCGTCGAGGCGATCCGCAGCCTCGTGGTCGATCGTGGCGGGCAGATCGTCGGATCGTCTGATCCGTCCGATCGGAACTGGCTGGGGCAGCCGAACCTGCAGGCGGTCGATTGGTTCGAGAAGGCGATCGCCGGCCGGCCGGTTCGCGAGTTTCGCGTCGATCCGCCGCAGCGGCTCAGGACGTATCTGACGGCCGCGCCCGTCCGCGGCGCCGATGGCACTATTCAGGGCGTTGCGGCGCTGGAGATTTCGCTTGAAAGCCTGGCCGCAGTGATGAGCCGGTTCAATCGGGCGTTCTTCGTCGTCGATCCCCGCGGGCTGGTGATCATCACCAACCGACCGGACGAATGGCTGAGGACTTTGTGGCCCAGGCCGGATATGCCGCGGCTGCAACTCGCCGAACAGCTCGGCGCGCCGGCGCGGCCGCAGATGTTGAAACGCGAGGTTTTCGGCCAAGGCTGGGCGGAGTTTGGCGGCCGGCGCAGTTACGTGGTCCGCCAGCCGATCGGCAGCTCCGGCGTATCGCTGGTGCTGGCGCTTCCGGTAAAGGACATCTTCGCGAGCAGGCTGCTCGGTATCGTCATCACCTTGCAGGTGGTGATCGCCGCGCTGTTCTATTTCTTCGGCCTGGATCGCGGGGCGCGGGACCGCGTGCAGCGTCAGCTTCGGGAGGAACTGCAGGACCGAACCAGAGATCTGGCGCGCCAGGCCACGACCGATGCTCTGACCGGGCTGCACAACCGCTCGAAGTTCAACATGCGGCTGGACGAGGAACTGGCGCGCTCGCAGCGAACCGGCCGGCCGTTCTCGCTGATTATCTTCGACATCGATTACTTCAAGGAAGTCAACGACGTCTATGGTCACCCGATGGGCGATCAGGTGCTGATCCGGTTGTCGCAGACGGTGGCGGCGAGTGTCCGCCGCGCCGATCTGCTGGCGCGCTGGGGTGGTGAGGAATTCGCGGTGCTGCTCGCCGACACCGATGCGGCGGCGGCGGCCGAAACTGCCAAGAAGCTGCGGCTGCTGGTCGCGCACACCATCTTCGAGCAGGTCGGCAGCATTACGGCGAGCTTCGGAGTCGCTCAGTTCATGCCGGGTGACAACGCCGAAACCCTCCTGGCCCGTGCCGACAACGCGCTGTATCGCGCCAAACTGAATGGCCGGAACCGGGTCGAGATCAGTCTGCCGACGATCGAAGCCGCGGAGCTGTCGCCGACGACATAGCGGCGACATGCCACGACATACAGCAGCCTTGCCACGTGCCCGATAGAAGCCTGCTGTCAGAAGCCGGTGTGCGCCGACGAGCTACGTCGACAACGGCCGCATGCCGACAGCGCGCGCGCTTGCCGTCGGCATCGCCGTGTCGATCTGAAGTCGCGCGACGGCTCGTGCGAGGGGCGCCTCTCGGTGGCGGAAGCGGCCGGCGTCAGGCGCTCAGCCGCGTGTCCTGCTCGGTCGCCGGACTTTCTGGTGGCTGCTCCTGGCGGTTCAGATGGGGCGCCAGCCGGGCATTGGTTTTCATGAATTGCTGCTGCCAGGCCATGCCGTCTTCCAGCACCCGCGCCATCGCGCCGCCGAGCCAATCCTGGTATTCGCGGAACGCATCGAGCGGTGTCGCTGCTTCGCCCATCCGCCGGGCCGTCTCCAGCGCGGCGCGAGTTCCAATTCGCCGGCGCTCGAACCAGCCGTCTGCGAATTCCTTCATGTTGTCGAGGACGGTCGCCTCGCTCTCCCAGAACTTGATCCCCACCGGTGCGTAAGTCTTGGCTGCGGGCTGCAACAGATTGGGGAACAACGTGACCGGATCAGTCATGCGTACTCTCCATCTTGCAAGATGAACTCACTGAACAGCGTTCTGCTGAGCAGTGACGCATACTTGACCGATTGTGCGTCGGCGTCACGACGAAAACGATCGCCGTCGCAATTCGTGATCGCCGAAGAGTTCCATGCGCCGCACGCAATGGCCAGTAGTGGTATCAGGTTGTGTAGTTAAGAGCTCATTAACAAACTCGGACGCATCCTAGTGATCCGCAACCTGTTCGGGAGAACGCCGATGTGGTCCAGCCGTGAAGCTTTCGAGAACGACGCTTGCCCGGTCCGCGAGGAACTGCTGGGTCAGATGTATCGCGCCAACGAGAACGGATTGTCGCAGCTCGTCGACAGCGTGTCGGGCGATGTTCGGGCGATGCTGGCGCTGTTCTGTTATCGCCGCGCGCATTTGCAACCACTGGCGCTCGCCGTAGCGGCGAGCTGCGACGAGCGCGATCTGGTCGTGGCCGGAGGCCGCGCCGGTTCCGTGCTGTACGCGCTGGCCCACGAGCGGCGGGCGCCGAGCGTCAGCAGCTATTCCCAGCGCAAGGCGATCACGCTGTCGACCGCGCCGCTGGCCAGCTTCGCGCCGCTCGATCAGGAGACCGAGTTAGAACTCGACGACGAGCCGGCGCCCGACACCACCAACTGATCGGTCAGGTCGTTTGCGAACCCGGAAGTGGCGCTAGGCGGAACTTGCGCCGCGCCATCAGGCATTCCGGATCGCCGGGCTGGCAGTCGCGGCATACTTCGGGGCGTAGCGCATAGATCGTGCAGGCCGTCGTCTGGCCGATCGTCCCAGCGAGCGCTCCGCAGCGGTCGTTGTCGCAGCGCATTCCCGACAGCCGCGCATTGACTAACGCCGCCGGAATCGCATCCAGCGCGGCGTCGTCCTCGATCGTGAAGCGCGGCCAGTTCTCCGAATAGCCGCAGCACGCGCCGCAGCTCTGGCACGGGTTGGCGGCGTCGATCGGGGCGAGAGCGATCATCGGCTCTCTGTATCCTGAAGCGGCCGCCGGCGAAACCGGCCGACGCGCGTCGACGCGCGAATTCTCCGGTTATTCCCGCGCCTTCGTGGCCGCGGCGAGCAGTGCCTCCAGTTCGGCGATCCGGATGTGGCGCGTCGTGATCGCCGCGGCGACGTCGGCGGCATCGAATTTCTGCGGGATGTGCTGCGGGCAGTTGCTGTTCCACGCCGCCACTTCGAACAGAATCGCCTGTTCGGGCCGCGCCTTGTAGCCCTTCGGCATCAGCCGGGCGATCAGCTCCGGATCGTCTTCGATCACGTGGGCGCGGCCCCAGATCTTGATGCGGCGGCGGTGCGCATAGTCGATCACGAACAGATAGGCCTTCGGATTCTCGGCCAGATTGCCCTGGGTGATGAACTGCTGATTGCCCTTGAAGTCGGCGAACCCGAGGGTGTGGGCGTCGAGCACATGGAGGAAGCCCGCCGGGCCGCCGCGATGCTGGATATAGGGCTGCCCATCGGCGCTGGCGGTGGCGAGCAGCACGGTGGTCTGGGCGCGGAGGAAGGCGGCGAGGTTGTCGTCGATCGTGGTCGCCCAGCCGCCATTGCGCTCGACGCGGGCATAGGCGTCGCGTGATCCCTTGCGGGTCTGGATCGCCTTGACGGACGGGGTGAAGGCGATGTCGCTGGAGAAGTGCAGTGTGTCGGTCATGGGATTTCTCCTGCTCGAATGTCTCTCGGACAGGTCGTCTTTTCTTATTGATAGAACAATCAGTTGATTTGACACTTCATTGTTGCAAGTTCTGAAATGGTGGCATGGACCGCCTGGACACGATGATGGCGTTTGTGGCCGTCGCCGACCTTCAAGGCTTCGCGCCGGCTGCGCGGAAACTTCGGCTGTCACCTTCCACGGTGACCCGGCTGGTCGCGACGCTGGAACAACGGCTCGGCACCCGGCTGCTGCAGCGAACCACGCGCTCGGTGGCTCTCACCGACACCGGCGCGCGCTATCTGGAGCGGGTGCGGCGGATTCTCGCCGATCTCGAAGAGGCCGACGCGTCGGCTGCGGCCGCGCGGGTCACGCCGTCCGGCCGGCTGGTGGTGTCGGCGCCGGTCGGCTTCGGCCGGCGCTATGTGGCGCCGCTGCTGTCGGATTATCTGTGGCGCTATCCGGAGGTGACCGGCGAGTTGCGGCTGTCGGACCTGATGATCAATCTGGTCGAGGACGGCGTCGATTGCGCGGTCCGGATCGGGCATCTGTCGGATTCCAGTCTGGTGGCGCGGCAACTCGGCGCGATGCGGCGGATCGTGGTGGCGTCGCCGGACTATCTGGCGGCGCGCGGCGTGCCAGCGACCCCGGCCGAGATCGCGGCCCACGACGTCGTGCATTTCGGCCAGAGCGGCGCGCCGGTGGATTGGCGCTTCATCGTCGAGGGCCGTGACGTCCGGGTGCCGTGCGCGCCGCGCCTCGTCAGCAACGTCGCCGATGTCGCGATTCTGCATGCCGAGCGCGGCGGCGGCCTCGCGCGCGTACTGGCCTATCAGGCCGCCGAGGCGATCGCGGCGGGGAGGCTGCAGATCGTGCTCGCCGACTACGAGGTGCCGCCGCTGCCGATCGCGATGGTGTATCCGACCGCACGGCTGCTCTCCGCCAAGGTGCGCGCCTTCATCGATCTTGCGGTGGAGACGGCGGACTGGCAGTTCGGCGGCAATGTGAAGGGGAGCAGCGCGTGATGGCGGATCTGTTCGACAGTCTCGATCCGCCGTTGCCGCGCCGCGAGGACATCGCGCCCGGTGCGGCATTGCTGCGCGGCTTTGCCTGCGACAACGAGCATGATGTGCTCGCCGCGATCGATGCGGTGGTGGCGCGCGCGCCGTTCCGCCACATGATGACGCCGGGCGGCCATACGATGAGCGTGGCAATGACGAGCTGTGGCAGCGCAGGCTGGGTCACCGACCGCCGCGGCTATCGCTATTCACCGAACGATCCGGACAGCGCGGCGCCGTGGCCGCAGATGCCCGCGGTGCTGCGCGATCTGGCGCAGCGCGCCGCCGCCGAGGCCGGCTTTGCCGGCTTCGATCCCGATGCCTGCCTGATCAACCGCTATGTCCCCGGCGCCAAGATGGCGCTGCATCAGGACAAGGACGAAGTCGATTTCTCGGCGCCGATCGTGTCGGTGTCGCTCGGTCTGCCGGCGACGTTTCAGTTCGGCGGCATGGCCCGCAGCGACAAGCCGCGGCGCTACGAGCTCCGCCATGGCGATGTGTTCGTCTGGGGCGGACCGTCGCGGCTGGTGTATCATGGCGTGCTGACGCTCAAGGACGGCGAGCATCCGCTGCTCGGCCGGCAGCGGATCAATCTGACCTTCCGCAAGGCGCTGTAGTGCGCTCTAATTCTTCGGCCGTTTGTCGAACACCCGCCGGGCCTTGCCGAGCGAACGTTCCAGTGTGTCGGGCGGCACGACTTTAATCGTCGTCGAGATCCCGATGGTGTTCTTGATGTAGGCGGCCACGCGTTCGGCGTGCGGGACGAGGCCGGCGCCGTCCCAGCTCTCGGCGCGGGCCTCGGCCAGTACCGTCATCTCGTCCATCCGCCCCTCGCGGGTCAGCTCGATGATGAAATGGCCGCCGCACCAGTCTGTGCCGAGCAGCACCTCCTCGATCTGGGTGGGAAACACGTTGACGCCGCGCAGGATGATCATGTCGTCGGAGCGGCCGGTGATCTTCTCCATCCGCCGCATGCCGGGGCGCGCGGTGCCGGGCAAGAGGCGCGTCAGGTCGCGGGTGCGATAGCGGACGACGGGGAAGGCTTCCTTGGTCAGCGAGGTGAACACCAGTTCGCCCTTCTGGCCATCGGGCAGCACCTCGCCGGTCTCCGGATCGATCACTTCGGGATAGAAGTGATCCTCCCAGATGTGCAGCCCGTCTTTGGTCTCGACGCATTCCTGCGCGACGCCGGGTCCGATCACTTCCGACAGACCGTAGATATCGGTGGCGTCCATGTCGAAAGCCTGCTCGATCTCGGCGCGCATCGCGTTGGTCCACGGCTCGGCGCCGAACACGCCGTATTTCAGCGAGGACGCCCGCGGGTCGAGGCCCTGGCGTTTGAATTCGTCGAGGATCGCCAGCATGTAGCTCGGCGTCACGGTGATGATATCGGGCCCGAAGTCGTTGATCAGCTGCACCTGCCGCTCGGTCATGCCGCCGGAGACCGGCACCACGGTGCAGCCGAGCTTCTCGCCGCCGTAATGCGCGCCGAGCCCGCCGGTGAACAGGCCGTAACCGTAGGAATTGTGGATGATCATGCCGCGCCGCGCGCCGGCAGCGCGCAGCGACCGCGCCATCACGGTGGCCCATGTGTCGATATCGTTCGCGGTGTAGCCGACCACGATCGGCTTGCCGGTGGTGCCGGACGAAGCGTGGACTCGCACCAGGTTTTCGCGCGGCACCGCGAACATCTTGAACGGGTAGTTGTCGCGGAGGTCCGTCTTCACCGTGAACGGAAACTTCGACAGATCAGAGAGCTGGCGGAAGTCCGACGGATGTACGCCCTTGGCGTCGAACGCGGACCTATAGTGCGCGACGTTGTCGTAGGCATGCTTCAGCGACCACGCCAGCCGCTTGGTCTGCAGCGCCGTGATCTCGTCCCGGGAGGCGCGCTCGGCGTCGTCGAGTTCGGGATTGTAGGTACCGGGCTTGATCTGGTGCACCGTCGCGGCCATTGCCGTCTCCTCCCTCAACGTTGGTCTTGTTGCTGTTGCGGCACCAGCGCGCCGCCGATCGCGCGCGAATGTCCGCGGAATTCGGCGATCACCACCGATCCAGAGGTGACGCGGACGTCGTAGATGCCGCTGCGGCCGGAGCGCGACACTTCGCGCGCGCTCGCCACCAGCCGGGCGCCGAGCTTGCCGGGGCGGATGAAGCTGATCGTGCCCTGCGCCGCGACGGTCGTGTCGTTGTAGGAGTTGCAGGCATAGGCGAAGGCGCTGTCCGCCAGCGTGAAGATGAAGCCGCCATGGGCGATGCCGTGGCCGTTGACCATCTCGGTGGTCACCGTCATCGCCAGCGTGGCGAAGCCGGCGCCGATCTCGACGATCTCCATGCCGAGCCCCTTGCTGGCATGGTCGTTGGCCCACATCGCATCGGCGCAGGCCCGCGCCAGTTCGTCCGCGGACAATCCGTCCTGCACGATCACGACGCCCTCCCGGTGAAGTTCGGCGCGCGCTTGGCGATGAAGGCGTCGACGCCTTCGGCGTAGTCCGGCGTGCGGCCGGCCTTTTGCTGTAGGTCGCGTTCGAGATCGAGCTGGGCGTCGAGCGTGTTGGTGGCTGCCGCCGCGAGCGCCTGCTTGATCAGCGCCAGGCCCTGCGTCGGTTGCGCGGCGAGATGCGCGGTCAGCTTTTCGGCTTCGCCGCGGAGCTGATCGTCGTCGACCGCGCGCCAGATCAAGCCCCAGTCCGCGGCGGTCTCGGCGCCGATCGGCTCGGCCAGCATCGCCAGCGCCCGGGCACGGGCATCGCCGATCAGCCGTGGCAGCAGCCAGGTGCCGCCGGAATCCGGCACCAGGCCAATTTTCGCGAACGACTGGATGAACTTGGCCGAGCGCGCCGCCAGCACGATGTCGCAAGCCAGCGCAACGTTGGCGCCGGCACCTGCCGCGGTGCCGTTGACCGCGCACACCACCGGCTTGTCCAGCGCACGGATGCGCCGCACCAGCGGATTGTAGAACTCCTCGATGGTGACGCCGAGATCGGGCGCAGCGCCGTCCGTCACCGCGACGTCGGCGAGATCCTGGCCGGCGCAGAAGCCGCGCCCGGCGCCGGTCAGCAGCACCGCGCGGCAGGCCGGATCGGCCGCTTCGTCGAGCGCGGCGGCCAGCGCACGGTGCATCGCGGCGTTGAACGAATTCAGCCGGTCCGGCCGGTTCAGCGTGATCACGCGCCACGCCCCCCGATCGTCGATCAGGACCTCGTCCACGTTTCTCTCCCTCACCGTATCGGGGCTTTTCAAAAGCCTCTTGAATTGAACGATCGGTCAGTCAATTATTAGCCCAAGCCATCATCGTGTCAACGGCCGGCGTGGACGTCAAACCGCGCCGCGAACCGTGGGCCGCCACCGGGAGGGACTCCATGACCGTCACCTTGCAAAGCCTCGTCTGCGATCGCTGGGTGACGCCGGAGAGCGGCCTGGTCGAGATCGCAAGCGCGATCGACGGCCGCGCGGTGGCGCGCGCCTCCAGCGCCGGGCTGGATTTCAAGGCGATGGTCGATCATGCCCGCGATGTCGGCGGGCCGAATTTGCGCAAGCTGTCGTTTCATCAGCGCGCCGACATGTTGAAAGCGCTCGGCGTGTACCTGACGGAGCGCAAGGAGCAGCTTTACGCGCTCGCGGCCGACACCGGCGCCAACCGCCGCGACAACGCCATCGATATCGACGGCGGCCTGGTCACGCTGGCGGCGTTCGCCTCGCGCGGTCGCCGCGAATTGCCGGACACGCCGTTCATCACCGAGGGCGAGGTCGAGTCCTTGTCGAAGCGCGGCAGTTTCGTCGGCCAGCACATTCTCACCCCGCGCCGCGGCGTCGCGGTGCACATCAACGCCTTCAACTTCCCGTGTTGGGGCCTCCTGGAAAAGCTGGCGCCGGCACTGCTGGCCGGGGTGCCGGTGATCGCCAAGCCGGCGACCGCGACCGCCTACGTGGCCGAGGCGCTGGTGAAGCTGATCGACGAGTCCAAGCTGCTGCCGCAAGGCGCGCTGCAACTGATCTGCGGCGGCACCGGCGATCTGTTCGATCACCTGAGCGGTCAGGACGTGATCGCTTTCACCGGCTCGCTGGAAACCTCCGAGAAGCTGCAGGCGCATCCGAACGTCGCCCGCCACGCTATCCGCTTCATTGCCGAACGCGACTCGCTGAACGCCGCGATCCTCGGGGCGGACGTGACGCCGGACGCGCCGGAGTTCGATCTGTTCGTCCGTGAGATCGTGCGCGAGATGACCGCCAAGGCCGGGCAGAAATGCACCGCGATCCGCCGCGTGCTGGTGCCACGCGCGCTGGAGGCTGCGGTGATCGAGGCGCTGAAAGCCAAGCTCGCCGAGGTCAGGCTCGGCGATCCGCGCAGCGACGACAAGGCCATGGGCCCCTTGGTCAGTCGCGGCCAGCGCGAGGCGGTGCGCGCCGCGATCGCCACGCTGCAGAGCGAGGCCGAGATCGTGTCCGGCGATCCGAACGCCTGCGACGGTGACGGCATCGATACCCAGGCGGGCGCTTACTTCGCGCCGGTGCTGCTACGCGCGCGCGAGCCGATGCAGGCCAGGCTCGTCCATGCCACCGAAGCCTTCGGACCGGTCGCCACCGTGCTGGCCTATGACGATGTCGATCAGGCGATCGAATTGGTGGCGCGCGGCGAGGGCAGTCTGGTGGCGTCGCTGTTTACTTACGACGACGCGGTCGCCGAGCGGATCATCCTTGGTCTTGCGCCGTTCCACGGCCGGCTGTTGATCGTCGACCGCAACGATGCGGCGGAATCCACCGGCCACGGCACGCCGTTGCCGGCGCTGCTGCACGGCGGCCCCGGCCGCGCCGGTGGCGGCGAGGAGCTCGGCGGCTTGCGCAGCGTGCATCACTACCTACAGCGCACCGCGATCCAGGCGTCGCCGCGCCGGCTCGCGGCGCTCACCGGCACCTGGAGCCGCGGCGCGCCGGCGCCGGCTGCCGAGGTGCATCCGTTCAAGCTCAACTTCAACCAGCTCGAAATCGGCCAGAGCATCGAGACTGCGAGCCGGCCGATCACGCTGGACGACATCGAGCACTTCGCGCACTTCACCGGCGACACCTTCTACGCCCACATGGACGAAGCCGCCGCCAAGGCCAATCCGTTCTTCCCCGGCCGCGTCGCCCACGGCTATCTGATCCTGGCGTTCGCCGCCGGCCTGTTCGTCGATCCGGCGCCGGGCCCGCTGCTCGCCAATTACGGCCTCGACAATCTGCGCTTCCTGAAACCCGTCTCGCCCGACGATACGATCAAGGTGAAGCTGACGGTGAAGCAGAAATCGCCGGCGCGGCGGCCGGAATACGGCGAGGTGCGCTGGGACGTCGAGGTCGTCAATCAGAACGGCGAGCCGGTGGCGCGCTACGATCTCTTGACGATGAGCGCGCGGCCGGCGGCGTAGCATCGCGGCACCCCACCGCGTCCGGCACAGGCCCGCTTATTATACCGGTTTCCAGACAGGAACCTTGCGGCGGCGGCGGTGGTTGAGCTGTCGCCAGTCGCCACGATCGAACGACGATTGGTAGCACGGCGGCTCTGGTGTTCTCGGCCGCCGCGGTGGCAGGCCTCGGATAGATAGCTCAATCCGAAGGGGAGGCGCGACGTTCGATCACCACCGGAGAACCCTGCCGATGCTGGACAAGGTGAGGGGCGCCGATCTCGCGATGCTGAGCACGCAGGCCCTCAAGACACGGCTGCTGCAACTGGTGGACGGGCAGGACGAAAAGCGGCTGAGCGAGAAGCTGGCCCTGCTGGACGGCACGCTCGCGCCCTACATCGACGAGCTGACACGGCGCAATCCGTATCCGCGCGCCGAGGATCAGGTCGCGGCGGTGATCGGGGTGTGGACGCCGGTGTGGTCGACCATCCCGTTTCACCATGCGCTGCCCGGCCGGATTCCCTCGCAGTCCTACCAGATCTTTCGTGACCGCGGCTTCTACGCCAACGTCGCGCACCATGCGCCGGGGCACCAGAACGCGCTGTTGCACCGGCTGACGCCGCTCGGCCTCGCCTGCAATTTGATGCTGGTGCAACGGTTCGAGGTCGTGGACGGAAGCTGGCTGATCGAGAATATCGGCATCGAGGTGGCGCGCGGCCGCCGCGACAAGGGCCTCAGCATCGACGACGCCGAAACCTGGTTCGATGCTGTGCTGGCACAAAAACTTGATCGCGCCGACACTCCGAACGCCACCCTCGGCGCTCCCAACCTCAGCGGCCTCGACGCGGCATCAGCAAAGCGGCTGGCGAAGTCGTTCCAGGCCAAGCCGATGATGCAGAACATCTACCTCGACGACGATCTGCGCCTGATCCGAAGCCAGCGCGAAGCCGCACAGCGGCCGTCTTACACCATCGGCATCCGCCTGTGCTGATGCGCCGGCCGCCGGCACGGCCTCGTCGCGGACCAAGCGATCATCCGTCCGAACCAGCAGCTTCGCCACGCCGTCAGTCACGACTTAGTTGTCGCTCCGGGGCGCGAGCTCTAGCTCGCGAACCCGGAGCCCCTAGTTGCTTCGGCGCCCAACCACCAAGTTTCCGCCGCGCGGCGCGCCCCAGCCTCTCGCTGGGATAGCGACGGGCGTACAACTCGGACGCCGTCGGCGCCGCGAGACCGCGATAGCATGGCTGTTCGACATCGCGATCGACACGCCCAGCGTCATGCTGAGGAGCGAGCGCAGCGAGCCTCGAAGCATGGGCCGCGAGTGTGTCCGCATCCTTCGAGGCGCGCCTGCGGCGCGCACCTCAGGATGACGGTTGAGCGGGTGCTACACGCAGGCTTATCTGCGGCGCCTGCCGATGCCGTGAGCCGCACCGTCGCGCTAGCTACTCCGCCGCCACCGCGCGCGGCCGCGTCGTCGCCAGCAGCAGCAGGTCGCGATAGGACGGCGCCACGGTGACGCGGCCGATCAGGCCTTTGTCGCGCAGCAGGCGGTGCGCTTCGGGCAGATTGTAGCAGGGCAGGTACATGAACAGGTGATGCTCGGCGTGGTAGTTGACCCAGTACGGCGCGATCAGCGCGCGCTCCAGCGGATTGGCCAGCGTGGTGCGCGCCTGGCTGAACGGATCGGCGCCGGTGGAAGTGCAGGCGTGTTCGGCGATGTTGCGCACCCGCGTCACCAGCGGCAGCCAGGTCGCCATCGCCACCAGCCAGACGCCGACGAACCAGATGCCGGCACCTGCCAGCCAGAACAGCAGTAGCAAGACCGCGTTGGCCGCGAGAAAGCGCTGGGTGCGCGCCTTGCCGCTGGCGACGAAGCTGTCGTGCTTCGGCGCGCCGCTGTCCGCCGGCGCGAACAACGCCTTCAGCGCCGGCAGCCGCTGCTTGACGAAGGTCTGGCCGGTGAGGTCGCGGATCGCCTTGCGGACAAAACTGTCCTTGCTGATCGGGAACGGCGCCGACAGCACCAGATCGGGATCTTCGGGCTGCTGGGTGTATTTGTGATGCTGCAGATGATAGCGCCGATATGCCTGCAGATCGGCGCCGACCGGCACGGCACACAGCCATTGCCCGATCCACTCGTTGAGTTTTGGATTGCGGTGTAGTCCGCCATGCGCCGCCTCGTGCATCAGGATGGCGAGGCCGAGTTGCCTGGTGCCGACGATCATCACCGCGATCAGCCAGGTCATCGGGTTCGGCCAGATCGTCACCAGCGCGACGGCGAGGGCGATCGTGCCCCAGGCATGCGCCACCAGCCACAGGCCGCGCGCCGAGCTGCGATGCGTCAGCCGCGCCCATTCGTCGGGCGTGAAGATGGTCTTCGGATCGATCCGCGCCACTGCCGGCATCGCCGCCTCCCTGATTTTGTTTTCGGCAGTGTCGGGGAAGCGCCCGGCAGCGTCAATCGGCGCTGCGCGTCATGATGCTGACTTCCGAGGTGAGGGTGCGGTGCACCGGACATTTGTCGGCGATCTCGATCAGCTTGGCGCGCTGCTCGGCAGAGAGGTCTCCCTCCATGCCGATCACCCGCTCGATGCGGTCGAGCAGGCCGACCTTGGTTTCGCATTCGGCGCAATCCTCGGCGTGGATCTTGGCGTGGCTCAGCGTTACCGTGACACGATCGAGCCGCAGTGCCTTGCGTTCGGCATAGAGCCGCATCGTCATCGAGGTGCAGGCGCCGAGCGCGGAGAGCAGCAGGTCGTAGGGCCCCGGCCCGCTGTCGCGGCCGCCGACGCTGGCCGGCTCATCGGCCAGCAGTCGATGCGGTCCGACGCTGATCTGCTGCTGGAACTTGCCGTCGCCGGTTTCCTGCACGGTGATGAGGCGCGGCACTTCCGGCGCGCCCGCGGTCGGGGCCGGCGGATCGGCATCGATGTAGCGCTGCGCCCAGGCGGCGATCACGCCGGCCGCGTAGTTCGCATCGCGCCGGTCGCTCAACAGATGGTCGGCGTGATCGAGCGAGACGAAGCTCTTCGGGTGCTTTGCTGCGAGAAAGATCTTGGTGGCGTTGTCGATGCCGACGGTGTCGTCGGTCGGCGCGTGCAGGATCAGCAGCGCTCTGTGCAGCTTGCCGATCTCGGCCATCAGATTGTGCTCCGCGATGTCGTCGAGAAACGCGCGCTTGATGGTGAAGGGGCGTCCGGCGAGCGAAATTTCGACGCTGCCTTCGCTGCGGATCGCCGCGACACGATCGGCGAACAACCCGGTGACGTGCGACGGATCGGACGGCGCCGCGATGGTGGCGATCGCCTTCGCTTCAGGGATTTGTGCTGCGGCCGCCAGCACCGCCGCGCCGCCGAGGCTGTGGCCGATCAGCAGCGACGGCGCCCGATGCGTGGCGCGCAGATGATCCGCAGCCAGCACCAGATCGGCGACGTTGGACGAGAACGTGGCGTTGGCGAATTCGCCCTCGCTGGCGCCGAGCCCGGTGAAGTCGAACCGCAGCACCGCGATTCCGCGTGCCGCCAGCGCCGCCGAAATCCGCCGCGCCGCGAGATTGTCCTTGCTGCAGGTGAAGCAATGCGCGAACAGCGCATAGGCCAGCGGCTGCGCATCCGGCAGATCGAGCGCCGCCGCGAGCTGATGCCCGCCGCTGCCCGGAAACTGGAAACGTTCGGTGCGCATCGGCAGACTCCCCTCGCTCGGACGTTATTGTTCAGGACTCGCTGCGCGGCGCCCGACGGACCCGCGCAACGACCCGCGGTCGCTCCGAATGCCGAATAGCTGATGCTCGCGGCCGATCTGCGGCGATGCCCAGGGATCGGGCGGTCTTTACAGGCTCGCCGGCGCCGGACGCGGGTCGATCGGGGTGGTGCCCTTCAGGCCGAGAATGTCCTCGAGCACCGCGGCGCCGGCGAGCAGGCCGGCCTCGTTGCGCGGCTTCGCCACCATCTGCAGACCGATCGGCAGCCCCGCGGAGGTGAAGCCGCACGGCAGCGACAGCGCCGGGCAGCACACCAGCGTGATCGCATAGGCGATGCCGAGCCATTCGACGTAGTTGCCGAAAGTGTGGCCGTTGCATTCGGCGAGGTAGCGCTGCTCGACTGGGAACGCCGCGGTGATCGTCGCCGGGCACAGCAACAGGTCGTAGGTCTGGAAGAACGCGAGGGTGCGCGCCGTCATCGCCACCCGCTGCGCTTCGGCCCTGGCGAGATCGTCGACGCTGAGCTTCAGGCCCTGCTCGATGTTCCAGATCACTTCCGGCTTGAGCAGGTCGCGCTTGGTGCGCAGCAGGTCGGCCTTGCTGATCGCGAAATCGAACGCGCGCAGCGCCTGGAAGCACTCGTGCGCCTCCGACAGGTCCGGCTGCGCCTGTTCGACGATCACGCCGGCTTCGGCGAAGCGCTCGGCGGCCTTGGCGGTGATCGCGGCGACCTCCGGATCGACCGGGGTAATGCCGAGATCGGGCGAGTAGGCGACGCGCAGCGGCTTCCGCCGCGACCGCGCCGCGCTGAGGAACGAGGTCGCGGGCGAGGGGATCGACAGCGGGTCGGCGGCGTATTCGCCGCTCATCGCATCGAGCAGCAGCGCGACGTCCTCGACGTTGCGGGCCATCGGGCCCTGAACCCCGAGATTACGATCGATCTTCGCCACCGGCGTATGCGCGACCCGGCCGAAGCTCGGCCGCAGGCCGACGATGCCGCAGAAGCTCGCCGGATTGCGCAGCGAACCTCCCATGTCCGAGCCGTGGGCCAGCCATGCGGTGCCCGACGCGAGCGCCGCCGCGGCGCCGCCGGACGAGCCGGCCGCGGATCGCGACAAGTCCCACGGGTTGCGCGTCGCTCCGAACACCTCGTTGAAGGTGTTGGCGCCGGCGCCGAACTCCGGCGTGTTCGACTTGGCGTAGACCACGCCGCCATTGGCTTCGAGATGTTCGACCATCAGGTCGGAGCGGGCCGGGACGACGTCCTTGAAGATCGGCGAGCCCTGGGTGGTGAGCACGCCGGCGACCGCGGTGAGATCCTTGATCGGCACCGGCAGCCCGGCCAGCACGCCGCGCTCGGCCGGCGGCTTCTTCATCAACTCGGCGGCGTGGCCGCGGGCGCGGTCGAAACACAGCGTGGGCAGGGCGTTGACGGCGCCGTCGACTTCGGCGATCCGCGCTTCCAGCACGTCGAGCACCTCGATCGGCGTCACCTCGCCGGACTTGAGCTTGCCCACCACTGCACAAGCGGTTTCCTTTACCAGCGCCTGATCTGCCGCCACCCTGTAACTCCCCTGAGTTGATCGCGCCGGCGGTATCAGTACATCACCGTCTGCGCTTTTGGACCGGATACCAAGACTAGACGCAATGGGTACCCCGGACCGCTTCACAACCAGTCGGTCCGGGCCTTATATCGCGTCATGGGACTCTTCTCACATAACGACTCCAACGGCCACAACCTGTCCGGGTTCTGGCTGTTGTCGCGCAGATTCTGGCTGAGCGGCAAGCCGCGGGTCACCGGCCTGATCGCGGTGCTGATCGGTGTGGTGCTGGCGCAACTGCTGGTTCAGTTTTATCTCAATTTGTGGAATCGACATTTCTTCGATGCCCTCGAGCGCCGTGATGCCGGCGCGCTGTGGACGCAGACCGGCGTGTTCGTGATGCTCGCCGCCACCAGCGTGGTGGTCGCTGCGACCTCGGTGTGGGGGCGCATGACCGGTCAGCGCAAATGGCGCGAGTCGATGACCTTTGAAATCCTCGAGCGCTGGTCGCGGAAGGACCACAATGTCCCAATCGATGGTACAGATCACGGCGCGGAGAATCCGGAATATCGCCTCGCCGAAGACGTCCGGATCGCCACCGACTCCCCGGTCGACCTGATCCTGGCGTTCCTGTCCTCGGTGCTGACGGCGTTGACCTTCTTCAGCGTGCTGTGGAGCGTCGGCGGCAGCATCAATGTGGACGTGCTCGGTATCCACGCCGAGATTCCCGGTTACCTGGTGGTCGGCGTGATCGGCTATTCCAGCATCATGACGGCGCTGATGCTGTGGTTCGGCCGGCGCATGACCAGCATCAGCGAGCGGCGCAATCAGAACGAGGCGGAATTCCGGGCCGCGGCCGAGGTGATGCGCGGCGGACGTCCCGCCAGCGAAGCCGACGAGCAGGCATGGATGATGAAGCTGGCGCTACGGCTCCAGGCGGTGCTGCGGTCGTGGCGCGACCTGTGCTGGCAGCTCGTCGACATGACGCTGGTGTCGCACAGCAACTTCCTGTTCGCGCCTGTCGCGGCGTATTTTCTCTGCTTTCCGAAGTATCTGTCCGGGGCGATGACGCTCGGCGAGGTGACGCAGAGCGCCGCGGCGTTCGTCACCGTGCAGGGTGCGGTGAATTGGCTGGTCGACAATTATCAGCGGCTGGCGGATTGGCGTTCGTCCGCCAACCGAGTCGCCGCGCTGCTGGCGGCGATCGACCAGATGCCGGACCGCAATGCTGCGGAGCCGGCCGATTCGTCCCGAGAATTGGCGCCGACCTGAGCGCCACTCGTTGCTTCAGGCGGTGACGCCGCGGGCGTGCCTGATCACGTCGGCGAACCATTTGAACGACGCCTTCGGAATCCGGCGCAGCGTCGGATAGTCCACATAGACGAGGCCGAAGCGCACCCTGTAGCCTTGCTCCCACTCGAAATTGTCGAGCAGCGACCAGACCATGTAGCCGCGCACGTCGGCACCGGCGGCGATCGCCTGGTCGAGCGCGGTGATGTAGTCGCGCAGGAAGCCGATGCGGCCGGGATCGATCACGTCGCCGTTGTCGTCCGGCTTCTCGACGTTGCTGCCGTAGCCGTTCTCGGTCACGTAAACCGGCTTGCCGTAGCGGCGGCTGACCTCGATCAACGTATCCCGGAACGCATCGGGTTCGATCGTCCAGTCGATCGGTGAGCGCGCAATGCCCTCGGGCTTCGGACCCCAGCCGAGCCCGACGATCGCCTTCGGATCGGAGTTGATATAGACGGGGCTGTAGTGATTCAGCCCGAACCAGTCGAGCGGCCGGTGGATGCGTGCCATGTCGCCGGGCAGGATGTACGGCTTGATGGCGTCGCGGATCAGATCGGGATATTCGCCGCGATATTGCGGATCGGCGAAAGCGCGGTTCCAGTAGTCGCCGATCAGCTTGGCTTCGGCGACGTCTTCGGGGCGGTCGCTCGACGGATACACCGGCTGATAGTTGGTGACCAATCCGATCTGTGCGTCCGGCACCGTCTCGCGCAGCGCATCGACGGCGGCGCCGTGCGCGAGATTGACGTGATGAATCCAGCGATGCAGCTTGTCGTCGGCGCTGCGGTCGCGCGCGCCGAACGAGCGGCTGAACAGGCTGAATATGCCGGGTTCGTTGAAGGTGGCGAAGCGCTTCACGCGGCTGCCGTAGCGGTTGCCGATCACGCGGGCGTAGTCGGCGAACCATTCGACGCAGTCGCGGTTGAGCCAACCGCCGCGCTCTTCCAGCGCCTGCGGCAGATCCCAGTGATAAAGGCAGATCCACGGCTCGATGCCCGCTGCCTCGAGTGCGTCGATCAATCGGTCGTAGAATGCGAGGCCGGGCTCGTTGACGGGGCCCGTGCCTTGCGGAAACACCCGCGGCCAGGCGATCGAGAAACGGTACGCCTGAAGTCCGAGCGTCTTCATCAGCGCGACGTCTTCCTGGTAGCGATGATAGTGATCGCAGGCCACGTCGCCGGTGTCGTTGTTGGCGACATAACCGGCGCGGCAGTACACGTCCCAGATGCTCTGGCCGCGGCCGTCCTCGTTGACCGCGCCCTCGATCTGGAAGCTCGCCGTCGACACGCCCCAGACGAAGTCCCGGCCGACGTTCGACAGCGCCGGCAGGCCTGGCATCGGCTCGGTGGCGGAAGGGATGGACGACGAGGCCATGGCGAATTCTCCGATTGCAGGTGTCGTTTGATACGCCGCGCTGCCTTGGGGGGCGCTTGCGTTGAATCAAACCGCGAGGTTGTGCGCCGGTTCGGTTGACGGCGTGTTGCCGTGCCGGCCGGCGGAAAGTGGCGGACCGGCACGGCGTCGTCATGGCAGCGTTGCGGCCGGCGCGGTGTCGGCGCAACGGGATGTCAGCCCGGCCAACCGGCGCTGAGGCCGCCGTCGACCGTGAAGATCGCGCCGGTGGTGTAGCCGGAGCGGTCGGATGCGAGATAGGCCATCATGTCGGCGATCTCGCGCGGCGAGGCCGGGCGGCCGAGCGGGAGATTTTTCTGCAGTTCGATGTAGCGATTCTCGTCGCCGAGTTCGGCCTTGGCGCGGCCGCGCATGCGGCCGAGATAGCGGTCGGTGCCGACCGGGCCGGGATTGATGCCGACCACGCGGATGTTGTCGGCCAGACTGCGGCCGCCGAGCGTGCGGGTGAAGGCCATCAGCGCGGCGTTGCCGGCGGAACCGCAGATGTATCCGGCGTCGAGCCGTTCGCCTGCCGCGCCGATGTCGTTGATGATGACCCCGCCGCCGCGCGTCTTCATCTGCGCATACACCAGCCGGGTCAGATCGATGAAACCGAACACTTTCAGATCCCAGGCGTGGCGCCAGGCCGCTTCGTCGATTGCGTCGATCGTGCCGCGCGGAATGTCGCCGGCATTGTTGATCAGAATGTCGATGTCGGCCGCCTGCGCGGCAAGCTGCGCCAGATCGGCTCTGTCGCGGAGATCGGTTGCATGCACCGCGACGCCGACGCCGTACTGGTCGCGCAGCCGTGCGGCGAGGGCTTCCAGCGCATCCTTGTTGCGGGCGGCGAGCCGCAGATGGCAGCCTTCCTCGGCGAAGGCTTCGGCTGCTGCGGCGCCGATGCCTTTCGACGCGCCGGTGATGAGGACGCGCTTGCCGCGCAGATGCAGGTCCATCGAGAGCCTCTTCGGCATGGTCCGGTTCGGCCGGACACCGTGGTTAGAGATAGCGTTGGCTCGCCTCCGCGGCAAAGCGGCATGGGCGTCTATCCGAACGATGCCGGAAAGTGAACGCCGCGCGTTGGTCGCTGCGTCGCGTTTCGCAATCGCGGCACGCGCTCAGTTCGCCGCGGCCTTGATGAAGGCGGGGAACTTGATCTCGGCCTTGGCCACATCGGGCGGCCACACCGCGATCTGCTTGCCGCCCTGCCACTGCAGCATCAGGCCGGTGAGCAGGCCCTTGCCGTACCGGAGGCCATGGGTGAACGGCTCGTCCTTGCCGTAGAACTGGACGCGACCGATCGTGCCCTCGTAATCGGTTTCCTCCAGCGCTTCGATCAGCTTGTCGGCATCGGTGGAGCCCGCGCGTTTGACCGCTTCGGCGATGTAATAGACTTGGTCGTAGGCCGTATAGCCGGCAAAGGACGGATAGTTGCCGTACTTCCTCTTGAAATTTTCGGCGAACGGTACCGATTTCGGCGTTACGGCGACGCCCGGGCCCGACACGCCTTGATACAGCACTCCTTCGGACGCGTTGTCGGTGTCACCGCCGAACGTCTCGTTGGTGGCCTGGGACGCGATCCCGAACATCGGAATCGGCACCTGCTGGTTTTTCCACTGCACCGTCGGCTGCACGCCGACATGGGAAATCCCGGTGATGATCACGTCAGGCTTCGATCCCTCGATCTTGCTGAAGATCGGGGCGAAATCGGTGGTGTCGAGGGAGAACCGAATGTGATCCAGCACCTGCAGGCCGACTTTCGGCAGGCACTCCTGGTAACCGACGTCGAGAGGTTGGGTCCAGGCGGCGTCCTCGCTCATGATCACCGCGCTCTTCATCTTTCGGGCGTCGACCAACAGATCCTTGGCGGCATCGCATACCGACTGGGCGAGCTTGCCGGAGGTGAGATAGCCTTGGAAAGTGTATTTGTGGGTTTCGTAATCGTTGTGTACCGCCTTGCTGATCTCGTTGGACGACGCGCCCGGGGTGACGAACGGCGTCTTCAAGCGAGACGCCCACGGCATCAAGGCCAGAACCACTTCCGAATTGTAGCTGGCGATCACCACCTTGACCTTGTCGTCTTTGACCGCACGCTGGAAGGCGCGCACCGAGTCGGCCGCAGAGGAGTGGTTGTCGTAGCCGACGATCTCGATCTTGCGGCCGTCGATTCCGCCGTTGGCGTTGATCTCCTCCGCGGCGAGCCGGGCGGCCTGCGGAATCGAAGCGCCGACGATCGCCTGTGCCTCGGCGATCACGCCGATCTTGATCTGGCCCGCTGCGAGTGCGGACGGGGCACCTAGGCCGAGCGCGGCAATCGCGACCACAGCACGCACCGGCCACGAACGAACGCTCCAGGAGGTTGGCGACATGGCGTTTCCTCTTTTTGCCGTTGTCCGATGGTCGGCAGGCGGCCTGTTGATCGGCCGTTGAAAGTGTAGCGCGGGATTTTCCGCAGGCAAGCGTCGGTGCGGCTCCGCTATGTGCGACGCAGCGTTGAACAACGGCGCTGTTTTGGTTCAGATGAGGCCGCGACGACGTATGCGGGACACCGGAGAGACGAATTGAACCAGAAGAACGACGAATATCGAATTGCAGTGATTCCGGGAGACGGCATTGGCAAAGAGGTGATGCCGGAAGGGCTTCGCGTTCTCGAAGCGGCGGCCAAGAAGCATCGGGTCGAGCTGGTGTTCGACCATTTCGACTTTGCCAGCTACGACTATTACGAGAAGCACGGTCAGATGATGCCGGACGATTGGAAGGAGAAAATCGGCGGGCATGACGCGATTTTCTTCGGCGCGGTCGGTTGGCCGGCCAAGATCCCGGATCACATTTCGCTGTGGGGTTCGCTGATCAAGTTTCGCCGCGAGTTCGATCAGTACGTCAACCTGCGCCCCGTGCGGCTGATGCCCGGTGTGCCGTCGCCGCTCGCCGGCCGCAAGCCGGGCGATATCGATTTCTGGGTGGTGCGCGAGAACACCGAGGGTGAATATTCGTCGGTCGGCGGCCGGATGTTCCCGGACACCGAGCGCGAATTCGTCACCCAGCAGACGGTGATGACGCGCACCGGCGTCGATCGGATTCTGAAGTTCGCGTTCGATCTCGCCCAGTCGCGGCCGAAGCGGCACCTCACCTCGGCGACCAAATCGAACGGCATCTCGATCACCATGCCGTATTGGGACGAGCGCGTCGAAGCGATGGCGAAGAGCTATCCGGACGTGAAGTGGGACAAGTACCACATCGACATCCTGACCGCGCATTTCGTGCTGCATCCCGACTGGTTCGACGTCGTGGTCGGCTCCAATCTGTTCGGCGACATCCTGTCGGATCTCGGCCCGGCCTGCACCGGCACGATCGGCATCGCGCCATCGGGCAACATCAATCCGGATGGCGATTTCCCGAGCGTGTTCGAGCCGGTGCACGGCTCGGCGCCGGACATCGCCGGCCAGGGAATCGCCAATCCGATCGGGATGATCTGGTCGGGCGCGATGATGCTGGAGCACCTCGGCGAGAAGCAGGCGGCCGATTCGATCGTCAAGGCGATCGAACGGACGCTGGCCGAGCGCACGCTGCGTACCCGCGATCTCGGCGGTCAGGCCGACACCTCGGCCTGCGGCAAGGGCGTGGCCGAGATGGTGGAGTAAGCGCTCCGCGGCGGAGTGCGCAGGAGATGGCGTCAGCGGGGCGGCGACGAACCCGCTGCGCCTGCCCGCACCAGCGTCATCGGCTTCCGAAGGCGACGCCGTTGCCGGAGCTGCGGCGGCTGCCGCAGCGGACGGCGCGGCTTCAGCGCGATCGCGAAGCCGGGCTTGCGGCTCGGCAGCGGGTGAGCCGGATTGCGTGCCGATTTACGCTGTTGACGCTTGCTCGCCGCCTTACGAGCGCCACGCGAAACGGGACGGCGGTTCTGGGAGGGCCGCGGCTTGGTGACCTCCCGCGGCCGCGGCGCGACGATGCGGGTGAACGGCCGCAGCAGGAGAGGGGCCGGCTCCGCTGCGGGCTGAGCGCGCGTCACGGCCGGAGCCGGCACGGCCGAACTCTGAGTCGTGTTGTTTGGCGGCGGAATCGGAGTGCTTCGGTTCGCGCTCGCCGAGACGTCCGCACCGGCATCGTGGATTCGCACCACGCGGCGCGGCGGCGTGGGCCCGTCGCGGTGGATGCTGAAAGCGAGATAGGCGGCGATCAGGACAGCCACGAACAGGGTGATCGGCACCCCGATCATCAATGTGCTGGCCATCACGATCATCGCCGCAGCGGCGGCCTTCAACAGCTTGTCGCTGTCGTCGAACAGCCGCTCCAGCCACGCCCAGTTACCGCGCGTCCAGATCGGCGGGTCGATCCGGAACGCGAAGGCGGTGCGGGCACGGGCGAACCCGATCTCGCGCGCCGACAGCAGGTACCACGTGACGAAGAACGCCAGCAGGAAGGCGATCGTACCGGCGAGGCCGGCGGCAGAGCCGATAATGATCACCAGCGCCAGGGCGAAGACCGCATACCAATCCTTCATGGGAATGTCTCCGTGCGATTCGCGAAGTATCGCACAGGCGGGGGGCACGCGCTGTTGATTCGGATCAGGCGGGATTGGCGGGCACCCGATGATTGCGGCGGATGCCCTGTGGCGATGGTAATTAATTGCCGCCTGCGAGCGGGTCAGCCGTTGGCCGCGATCCGCCGGCAATGTGCACGGGCGGCCGTGATCAGGTTCTCGCTCGCTTCCGGAGTGCGGAACGCCGAGTGAGCCGACAGCGTCACGTTGGCCAGCGTGGTCAGCGGATGGCCGGCGGGTAGCGGTTCGATGTCGAACACATCGAGCGCAGCATGGCGCAGATGTCCGGAGCGCAACGCGTCGATCATCGCGGCCTCGTCCACTAGCGCGCCGCGGGCGGTGTTGACCAGGACCGCGCCCGGCCGCATCGCGGCGATCCGCTGCTTTGACAGGAACCCGCGGGTCTCGTCGTTGAGCAACAGATGCATCGAGATCACGTGGCTGTCGCGCAGCAGGGCGTCGAGATCGACGAAGCGAACGCCGTCGACGTCCTTCGAACTCCTGTTCCAGGCGATCACCTTCATACCCGAGCCGTGCGCGATCCGCGCGACCTCGGCGCCGATGCCGCCGAAGCCGATCAGGCCGAGCGTCTTGCCGGTGAGCTGCATCCCGTCTTCGCGCAGCCATTGGCCCTGCCGCATCTCGCGGTCCATCACCGCCAGATTGCGCGCCGCCGCCCACATCAGGGCGATCGTCGCTTCGGCCACCGCGGTGTCGCCATAGCCGCGGATCAGGTGAACTTCGATACCCAGCTCGGCGAGCTCTTCGACGTTCATGTAGCTGCGCGCGCCGGTGCCGAGAAAAACGACGTGCTTCAGCCCGGCGCATTGCCGCGCAATCTCGGTCGGCAGGTAGGTGTGGTCGATCAGCGCGATCGCGGCACCGGCCAGCACCTCTGGCAACTGCTCCGGCGTCACGTCCGGGTCGCGGTGAATCGTCACCGGCGGATCGTCAAGCGCCGCCAGCCGCTCCATCAATTCGGCGAGCGTATCGCTGGCGTCGACGAACACCGCGTGCATCGTGATCTCCCCCAGAACTAGAGTGGCCGTCGTCCGGCGATTACTTGGCGACGCCGGCGAGCGACAGCACGGTGTGCAGCAGCACGTTGGCGCCGGCGGCGCAGTCGGGCTGGGTGGCGTCTTCCAGCTCGTTGTGGCTGATGCCGTCCCTGCACGGCACGAAGATCATCGCCGTCGGAATTCTGGCGTTCAGGTTGCATGCGTCGTGACCGGCCCCGGAGGTGATCCGGCGGTTCGAATAGCCTAGCGCGCCGGCTGCGGTTTCGACCGCTCCGACCAGCTTCTGATCGAAATGGGTCGGCTCCTTGCGCCAGACCAGATCGAGCGTGACTTCGACCTTGCGGCGCGGCGCGATCTCGGCGACTGCGGCGCGCAGCCGCTGATCGAGCTGTTCGAGGATCGCGGCATCGGCGCTGCGCATGTCGATGTTGAAGGCGATCTCGCCGGGGATCACGTTGCGCGACGGCGAGGCGATCACCGCTTCGCCGACGGTGCCGACGGCGTTGGGACCGAGCTCGGTCGCGATCTTCTCGACCGCCAGCACGATCTCCGCCAGCGTCGCCAGCGCGTCGCGGCGCAGGTGCATCGGGGTCGATCCGGCGTGGCTCTCGAAGCCGGTGATCTTGCCGTCGTACCACAGCACGCCCTGGCCGTGCTCGACCACGCCGATGGTCTTGCCTTCGGCCTCCAGGATCGGGCCCTGCTCGATATGCAGCTCGATGAACCCGCTGAACGGCTGGGCACCGACCGGCTTGTCACCGCGATAGCCGATGCCGTCGAGCGCTTCGGCGACGCTGATGCCGGCAGCATCCTTGCGCGACAGCACGTCGTCGACCGTGAAGTCGCCGACGAACGCCGCCGAGCCCATCATCGCCGGCGCGAACCGCGAGCCTTCCTCGTTGGTCCAATTGGTGATGCACAGCGGCAGCTCGGTCTCGATGCCGGCGTCGTTGAGGGTGCGGATCACTTCGAGCGCGGCCAGCGTGCCGAGGATGCCGTCGAATTTGCCGCCGGTCGGCTGGGTATCGAGATGCGAGCCGAGCCCGATCGGCGGCTTGGTCATGTCGCGGCCCTTGCGCAGCGCGAACATGTTGCCGAGCGTATCGATCCCGACTTCGAGGCCAGCCTGTTCGCACGCCTGGCGGAACCAGTCGCGCACCTGCTTATCTTCCGCCGACAGCGTCAACCGCCTGACGCCGCCCTTCGGCGTGCCGCCGAACTGCGCGGTGGTGAGGATGGTGTCCCACAGCCGCGAGGAATCGATCTGCAGGTTCGAGGCGGTCTTGGTCATAGTCACTCCGGAAAGAAACAGCGTGAACGGCACGAGGTCGGGCGAGAGTTTGTCAAGGCGGTCGCGCGGGCGTCAACCAATCGCCGGTTCAACCACGTGGGCAATATCGCGGAGCTGCATTGCGGGATCGGGCATGAAGCCGCCGGTATGGGCGATCTCGGCGGCGAGTTCGGCGACGCGCTCGATCGCCACGGTGTCGGGCGAGGCGAGCCAGCTCGCGGAAAACCGCAGCGGCGAGATCTTCAGGTCGGTCTGCAGCAAATGCAGCCGGCCCTCCGTGAGCTCGTTCTCGACGATCGCGGTCGGGATCACCGCGATGCCGAGGCCTTCGATCGCCATATGGATCACGGTGCCGAGCGACGCCGACGCATGCAGGCGGATCGGCGGCAGCTCCGGCTTGTTGAACAGCGAGCGCACGATCTCGTAGGGCTGCGTCTTGCGCGGGAAGGTGATGATCGGAAACTTCGCCAGATCCGCCACCGTCAGCGGGCCGTCGCCGAGTCCGAGCGACGGGCTGGCGAGGAAGCCGATCGGATATTCGCACAGCACCCGGCTGCGCACCGTCGACGCCGTCATCGGGCCGAGCAGGAACGCCAGTTCGATCTCCTGTGCCAGCAGCCGCGCGCGCAGGTTCGGCGTGATATCGACCTCGATCTCGAGCGATAGATTGGGATAGACCCGGTTCACCTGCTCGATCAGCCGCGGCAGCCAGGTGTGAACGATGGTTTCGGCGACGCCGAGCCGCAGCACGCCGCGCATGCTCGACTGATCGCTCACCGCCGCCATCATCTCGGTCCGCAGCCGGATCAGCTTTTCGGCATACAGCATCAACTGCCGGCCGCTCGGCGTCGGCGAGGCGACGCGATGGTCGCGCTGCAGCAGCCGCACCCCGAGCTCCCGCTCCAGTTGCGCAATCCGCTGCGAGATCGCCGGCTGAGTGGTGTTGAGCTTCTGGGCGGCGCCGCGGAAGCTGCCGAGTGTCACCACCCAGATGAAAGTTTCGAGCGCTTTGAAGTCCACCATCGGTCGACTCCTTTGGTCGATAAGACAAGTTTATTGTTTCTGATCAGAAACAAAGATTAGACATTATACTAGGCTTCGGCTCCAGTGCTGTCGAGAGACTAGGCAGGACGAGCGAATGACTGTTTTTGCGGCAAAGCAACAGTTCCCTGACCTCGACAGGTCGCTTCCTTCCCACCAGGCCCGGCTCGCCTGCCGCGCCGGGCTCGCCGACACCACGGCTGGCGTGGCGCCGGGTTTCGTCCAGGGAAATCTGGCGATCCTGCCGGAAAAATACGCCGCCGCGTTCCACCGGTTCTGTCAGCTCAATCCCAAGCCGTGCCCGATCATCGGCATGTCCGATGTCGGCGATCCGATGATTCCCTCGCTCGGCATCGACCTCGACATCCGCACCGACTTGCCGCGCTATCGGGTGTGGCGCGACGGCGAGCTAGTCGAGGAGCCGACTGATATCACCGCGCACTGGCGCGACGATCTGGTCGCGTTCGTGATCGGCTGCTCGTTCTCATTCGAGGAGGCGCTGCTTGCCGACGATATTCCGATCCGCCACATCGAGCAGAAGGTGCGGGTGCCGATGTATCGCACCAACATCCCCTGCGCAGCGGCCGGTCCGTTCGCGGGCCCGATGGTGGTGTCGATGCGGCCGCTGAAGCCGAAAGACGCGATCCGCGCGGTCCAGATCACCTCGCGGTTTCCCTCCGTGCACGGTGCACCGGTGCATATCGGATTGCCGCAGTCGATCGGGATCGCCGACATCGCGAGGCCCGACTATGGCGATCCGGTGCCGATCGGCTCCGACGAATTACCAGTGTTTTGGGCCTGCGGTGTCACTCCCCAGGCCGTGATTGCCGCCGCTAAAGTCCCGTTCGCCATCACCCATGCGCCCGGCTTGATGCTTGTCACCGACCTGAAGAACAAGCACCTTGCCGTGCTGTAACGCCGAATAGAACCTCTGACCGCTTCACTCCCAACGCTGGTAGCAAAGGAAGACGTCATGAAGATCAATCGTCGTAACCTCGTTCTCGGCAGCGCGGCCAGCGCCGCTTTGCTGCCGTTCGCGACGGCACGCGCCGAGACCAAGGAAGTCGTCATCGGTGTGATCTACCCGTTGTCGGGATCGAGCGCTCAGATCGGCGTCGATGCACAGAAGGCGTTCCAGACCGCCGCCGAGCTGATCAACAACAAATACGACTACGACCTGCCGCTGGCGCGCGGCGAGGGGCTGCCCGGCCTCGGCGGCGCCAAGATCCGCCTGGTGTTCGCCGACCATCAGGCCGATCCGCAGAAGGGTCGCGCCGAAGCCGAGCGACTGATCACGCAGGAAAAGGTCTCCGCCATCATCGGTACCTATCAGAGCGCCGTCGCCGTGACCGTCAGTCAGATCTGTGAACGCTATCAGGTGCCGTTCCTGTCGGCCGACAATTCATCGCCGAGCCTGCACCGCCGCGGACTGAAATACTACTTCCGCCCGGCGCCGCACGACGAGATGTTTTCGCAGGCGATGTTCGATTTCTTCGATGCGCTGAAGAAGAAGGGGCAGAAGATCGAGACGCTGGCGCTGTTCCACGAGGACACCATTTTCGGCACCGATTCCTCGAACGCGCAGCTCAAGCTCGCCCAGGAGCGCGGCTACAAGATCGCCGCCGATATCAAGTATCGGGCCAACTCGCCTTCGCTCACCGCAGAAGTGCAGCAGCTCAAGGCCGCCAACGCCGACGTTTTGATGCCGTCGAGTTACACCACCGACGGCATTCTGCTGATCCGCACCATGGGCGAGCTCGGCTACAAGGCCAAGAACATCGTCGCGCAGGATGCCGGCTTCTCCGAGAAGGCGCTGTACGATGCGGTCGGCGACAAGATCCCGGGCGTGATCTCGCGCGGGTCGTTCTCGATCGACCTCGCCCAGAAGCGGCCGATGGTCGGCAAGATCAACGACATGTACAAGGAGAAGTCCGGCAAGGATTTCAACGATTACTCGTCGCGGCAGTTCATGGGCCTGATCGTCATGGCCGACGCCATCAACCGCGCCAAATCGACCGACGGCGAGAAGATCCGCGAGGCGCTGGCCGCCACCGACATGCCGGGCGAACAGACCATCATGCCGTGGAGCCGGGTGAAGTTCGACGAGACCGGCCAGAACACCTTCGCCGACCCGGTGCTGCTGCAATATGTCGGCGGCAAGTTCGTCACGATCTTCCCGACCCAGGCCGCGGTCGCCGATGCGATCTGGCCGATGCCGTAAGCGCTCGATTGAACGCCATGACCTCGGGCACAGTGTCGTCCCCGCGCAGGCGGGGACCCATACTCCCGGCAGTCACGGCTGAATGACGATGTCCCGCCGGCTGCGCGCCAAAGCGCGGGCCGGTGGTTATGGGTCCCCGCCTGCGCGGGGACGACAAACCGAGAGGCATTGCCTTTGACCACCGCGACAATCATCCAGTCTCTCGCCAGCGGTCTGCTGATGGGGCTTCTGTACGGCCTGGTCGCGGTCGGCCTGGCTCTGATCTTCGGCCTGATGGACGTCACCAACTTCGCCCATGGCGAATTCCTGATGTTGGCGATGTACATCACCTTCTTTCTGTTCGTGTTCTTCGCGATCGACCCGATCCTCGCCGCTCCCCTGGTCGGCGCGGCGATGTTCCTGTTCGGCGCGGTGATCTACTTATTGGTCGTTCGATTTGCGATGCGGGCCAAGGCCAATATCGGCATGGTGCAGATCTTCACCACGTTCGGGCTCGCGATCCTGATGCGCGGTCTGGCACAGTATTTCTTCACGCCGGACTATCGCAGCATCAACGTATCCTGGCTTGGCGGCAAGACGATCGAGATCGGCGGGGTGTTCCTGCCGGTGCCGCAACTGGTCGGTGCGCTGGTGTCGATCGCTGCGTTCGGCGCGCTGTACTTCTTTATGAAGAAGACCGATTTCGGCCGCGCCCTGGAGGCGACCCGCGAGGATGCCGGCGCGGTGGCCCTGGTCGGCATCGACAAGAACAAGGTGTTCGCACTCGGCTGGGGGCTCGGTTCGGCGCTGATCGGCCTGGCCGGTGCGGTGATGGCGGTGTTCTTCTACATCTATCCCGATGTCGGCGCCTCGTTCGCGCTGATCGCCTACGTCACCGTGGCGCTCGGCGGTTTCGGCAGCGTGTTCGGCGCCTTCGCCGGCGGCATCATCGTCGGCCTGGTCGAGGCGACCACCGCGATGATCCTGCCGCCGTCGCTGAAATCGATCGGCATCTACGCCGTCTATCTGCTGGTTGTCTTCATTCGGCCGCGTGGCCTGTTCGGATCGATCTGATGGACGAGGCTCACCTCAATCGCCGCCGCCGCGACCTGATCGTCGCCGCCTTGCTCGCGACCCTGGCGGCCTGCGCACCGCTGTTCGTCAAGGACGTCTACGTCCAGAACATCATGGTGCTGACCCTGATGTACGCGGCGCTGTCGCAAGCGTGGAACATCCTCGGCGGCTATTGCGGCCAGATCTCGCTCGGCCACGCGCTGTATTTCGGGCTCGGCGCCTACACTACCGCGCTGTTGTTCACCAAGCTCGGCGTGCTGCCGTGGTTCGGTATGCTCGGCGGCGGCATCATCTCGTCGGTGATCGCGCTGGCGCTCGGCTATCCCACGTTCCGGCTGCGCGGGCACTACTTCGTCATCGCCACCATCGTCATCGCCGAGATCGGCTTCCTGCTGTTCCACAATTGGGACTGGGCCGGGGCGGCGCTCGGCATCGACATTCCGGTGCGCGGCGATAGCTGGGCCAAGTTCCAATTCACCCGCAGCAAGCTGCCTTACTACTATTTCGCCCTGGTGTTCTGCTGCCTCGCCTGGCTGATCACCTGGTGGCTGCAGGATTCGAAGTGGGGCTACTGGTGGCGGGCGGTGAAGGACAACCCCGAAGCCGCCGAAAGCCTCGGCGTGGTGGTATTCAACTCCAAGATGGGCGCCGCTGCGGTGTCGGCGTTTCTCACCGCGGTCGGCGGCAGCTTCTATGCGATGTTTGTGTCCTACATCGACCCTGAAAGCGTGATGACCTTCCAGTTCTCGCTGCTGATGGCGTTGCCGGCCGTACTCGGCGGCATCGGCACGCTGTGGGGGCCGGTGCTCGGCGCCGCGATCCTGATCCCGCTCACCGAACTGACGCGGTCGTTCGTCGGCGGCTCGGGCCGGGGTGTCGATCTGATCCTGTACGGCAGCGTGATCGTGCTGATCTCGCTGGCGCGGCCAGAAGGTCTGCTCGGCCTGTTCTCGCGCAAGCCGGCCTCGAAGGGAGCGCCGCAATGACGACGCCTCTGCTCGAAACACGCGGCGTCTGGCAGCGCTTCGGCGGCCTGGTCGCCAATTCCGACGTGTCGATCTCGGTTCAGCGCGGCGAAATCGTCGGCCTGATCGGCCCGAACGGTGCCGGCAAGTCGACGCTGTTCAATTTGATCGCCGGCGTGCTGCCGCCGACCCAAGGCTCGATCATCTTTGACGGCCAAGACGTCACCAGGCTGCCGGCCACCGCGCGCTGTGCCCGCGGCATCGGGCGGACCTTCCAGGTGGTGAAGAGCTTCGAGTCGATGACGGTGATCGACAACGTCATCGTCGGTGCGCTGATCCGCACCACGGTGATGCGCGAGGCACGGCGCAAGGCGCATGAGGTGCTGAAGTTCTGCGGCCTGGATGCACGCGCCGACGTGCTCGCCAGCCAGCTCATTCCCTCGGAAAAGCGCCGGCTCGAGGTCGCTCGCGCGCTCGCCACCGAGCCGAAGCTGCTGCTGCTCGACGAGGTGCTCACCGGCCTGACGCCCACCGAAGCGGAGAAGGGCGTCGAACTGGTGCGCCGCGTCCGCGATGCCGGCGTCACGGTGCTGATGGTCGAACACGTCATGGAAATCGTCATGCCGCTGGTCGACCGTGCCATCGTTCTCGACCTCGGCAAGGTGCTCACCGAAGGCAAGCCGGCCGACGTGGTGCGCGACCCGAAAGTCATCACTGCTTATCTTGGGGATCGTCATGCTGTCGGTGCGTGAGGTCACCACCGCCTATAAGGGGCTGGTCGCGATATCGAACGTCTCGATCGAGGTCGAGAAGGGCGAGATCGTCTGCGTCGCGGGCGCCAACGGTGCGGGCAAGTCGACGCTGCTGAAATCGATCGCCGGCGCCGAGCGGATCCGCTCCGGCCAGGTGCTGTTCGACGGCGAGCGCCTCGACGGCGTGGCGCAGCATCTGATCACCGCGCGCGGTGTCGCCTATGTGCCGGAGAATCGCCGGCTGTTTCCGCGGCTGTCGGTGCACGACAATCTCAGGCTCGGCAGCTATCTGTATCGCGGCAAGGCCGATCGCGAACAGCCGCTGGAGTTCGTGTTCAGCCTGTTTCCGCGGTTGCAGGAGCGGCTGGAGCAGCGCGCCGAGACACTCTCCGGCGGCGAGCAGCAGATGCTGGCGATCGGCCGCGCGCTGATGACCCGGCCGCGGCTCTTGATGCTCGACGAGCCATCGCAGGGCATCATGCCGAAGCTGGTCAGTGAGATCTTCCAGTCGGTGAAGAAGATCCGCGATGCCGGCATGACCGTGCTGATCGTCGAGCAGCGCATGGCCGAATGCCTCGAAATCGCCGATCGCGCCTACATCCTGCAGACCGGCCGCGTCCAGATGCAGGGCAGGGCCGCCGAGCTGATGGACAACCCGGACGTTCGCAAGGCGTATCTGGGGTTGTAAGAGCTGGTTCTCACGGCTCTTGTGCCGTGGTACACTATGTCCATAAGCGTCGAGGACATCGAGAAGGCAGTCGAGCAACTTCCGGCCGACCAACTCGCGCGGTTTCGCGCATGGTGCGTGGCTTTTGATGCTGCGCGTTTCGACGAGCGGATCGCGCGAGACGCGGCTGGAGCACGGTCGGACGACTTGGCGGCAGACGCCATTGCCGAACATCGGCGCGGCGGCTCACGAGAGCTGTGAGGCATTTTGCCAGCTCCCGATTTTGGACAGCCTATCGGGCGTTGCCTCAGCCGATCCGCGCTCTCGCCGACAAGAACTTCGCTCTGTTGAAGGCCGATGTCAGTCATCCATCGTTGCATTTCAAGAAAGTCGGCAATCTGTGTTCGGTAGGGGGTGGCCTCGGTTACCGGGCGCTCGCTGTGCCGGTGGACGAGGGGCTGTTGTGGTTCTGGATTGGCAGCCACGCCGACTATGATGCGATGCTCCGATGACGGCAGCGATGCACAAAGTTCGAATGCGCTAAAGTCAGGTGTCTCCCGGGGATAATCATCCGATGCCGCGCTTCTCAGCCAATCTCAGCCTGATGTTCACCGAGCACGCCTTTCTCGACCGCTTCGATGCGGCGCGGGCGGCGGGTTTCGATGCGGTGGAGTTTCAGTTTCCCTACGAGTTAGAGCCCGCCGCCATCGCCGAGCAGCTGCAGCGCAATCGCCTGACGCTGGCGTTGTTCAATCTACCGCCGGGCGACTGGGCCGCCGGCGAGAAGGGATTTGCGGCGCGGCCGGACAAGTTCGACGAATTGCAGAGCAGCCTGCACACCGCGCTGCCGTATGCGCTCGCTACCGGCGTGAAGCGGCTGCATCTGCTCGCCGGCAATGCCGACCGCCGCGACGGCGCTGCGGCGCTGGCGTTTCGGCGATCGCTGGCAGTCGCCGCGCATTTCTTCGCGCCGCACGGCATCGACGTGCTGATCGAACCGCTCAACCGCCGCGACGCGCCCGGCTATTTCCTCGACGACGTCGACTTCGCGCACGACCTCGTCCGCGAGCTGGCCATTGCCAATCTGAAGCTGCAGTTCGACGTCTATCACGGACAGATCCTGCATGGCGACGTCACCACGCGGCTGCGCGAGATGCTGCCGGTGATCGGCCATGTTCAGGTCGCCAGCGTGCCGTCGCGGCACGAGCCGGACGGCGAGGAGCTGAACTATCCGTTCCTGTTCGCCGAACTCGACCGGCTCGGCTACGCTGGTTTCGTCGGTGCCGAATATCGGCCGCGCGCCGCGACGGTCGACGGCCTCGGTTGGTTTCGCCCCTACGCGCGGCCATAGCGCGATCAGGCGGGGCGCCACTCCAGCACGCCGTCGGCCGCGGTCGTGATCGGTCCGCGGGTGCCGACCGGGCTGCGGTCCATACCGGTCAGGAACGCGAGCGTCGCCTGATCCTGCGACGGCACACGCGCCAGCGCGCGGGCGCCGTCAGCGGTCCGCAGCATCACCACGCCATGCTGGACCTCGCCGCGGCCGTCATAGATCACCGTGAAGGTCTCGACCCTGCCGTCACCGCCGGCCTCGGTGACGAAGCGCGGCACGGCGCCATTGGCCGCGTCGGCCTTGGCCTGGACGCTGACGTCCTCGCTCAGCGCCTGCTGCGGCGGCGTGCGCGAGACGACTAGTCCGTGATGCTTGGTGACGAAGCCGCCCTGGCCGTAAAGCAGGCCGAGCTTGGCGCCGCCGCGCAGGCGCCGCACCATCGCGCAGGCGGCGTGGGTCATGTAGGTGTTGAGCGGCGCGCCGAAGAAGGTGAGGCCGCCGGTCACCGTCGGCTCGACGTCTTCGCCGAGGCCGAGCGTGCGCCGCGCCATCTTCGGCACCACCGGGAAACACGAATACAGCTCGATCGCGTCGAAGCGGTGGCCGTCGCCGCCGACCATCGCCTTGATGGTCTCCAGCACCGCGTTCTGGGCGTGGCTCTGCACGAACTGATCGCGGGCGAGATAGTCGCGCGGCTCTTCGGCAGAGGCGCCGCCGTGGATGTAGATCAGCTTGTCCTCGGGAATGCCGGCTTCGCGCGCCTTGGCCAGTGAGGTCAGCAGCACCGCGGCGCCGAGATTGACGCTCGGATTGGCGACCATCAGCTTGGTGTAGGGCCAGGCGATCAGCCGATTGTCGGACGAAGGCGTGGTGATCTCGTTCGGCGCGAAGGCGCGCTTGATCCAGGCGTTCGGATTGCGCGCCGCTGCGGCCGCGTAGCGCGACCACAACACGCCGGATTCGTCGAGCGCCTGCCGCGGTGTCTGGCCCCAATGTGCAGCGGTGGCGACCTCATACAAGGGATACACCGTGATCGGCCGCGCGACTCCGAGCGTCGAGGCGATCGGCTGCTGGAACGCCGCGCCGCGCTTCGGTTCCGGCGCATCGTGCGCAAACGGCGTCCATGGCAGCTCGATCTTGGCGCGCGCCGCCTTGGTCGCGGTCGATTGTGACTCGGCGCCGCAGACCACGGCGACATGCGCGTCGCCGCGGGCGATCCTTAGCGCCGCCTCGTGGATGAACCGGATCGGGCTCTCGCCGCCGACCGGCCCGTAAAAGCAGTGACGCGGCGCGACGCCGAGCCGTGTCGCCAGTTGCTCGGCCGGTGCGTGATAGCGCCAGCTCAGGAAGTTGACGACGTCGAGCGAGTCGATCTGCGGCAGCAGGCCCGCCGCGCTGTCGTCGCCGGCGCGTTGCACGGCGGCTTCGAGCAGCGTCAGCGGCTCCAGCCCTTGCGCGATGTCCTTGGGGTGATCGGCGATTTCGCCGACACCGGCGATGACGGGAATGCGTTCGGGCGGGAGCGTGGTCGGCATTTCTTGCTTCTTGTTGATCGGAAGGTGGAGGCGGGTGTCGTCAGAACGCGGTGTAGCCGCCGTCGATCACGAACGTATCGGCGGTGTGATACGACGACGCCTTGCTCATCAGATACACGGCGATGCCGCCGAAATCCTCCGGCTCGCCGAAACGTCGCACTGGAATACGCGGCATCACGTTGGCGACGAACTTGTCGTTGCCCATGATGCCGGCGGTCATGTCGCTCTTGATCCAGCCAGGCAGGATCGCGTTGGCTGTGATGTCGTAGCGGGCGAGTTCGACCGCGAGCGCGCGCACCAGCGCGTTGATCGCCGCCTTGGTGGCCGCGTAGTGCTCGTTCCGCGCGGTGCCGAAGATCGAGGCGAGGCTCGAGGTCGCGACCAGCCGGCCGAACGGATCGCCGTCGGCGGCGCGCTCGGTCATGTGCCGCGCCGCAGCCTGGAAGGCGTGGAACACGCCGTCGAGATTGGTCGCGAACATCGAGCGCCACTGCTCTTCGGTGCGGTCGATGAACGCCTGCCGGCCGCCGCCGCCGATGCCCGCATTGGCGAAGCAGCCGTCGACGCGGCCGAACGCCTTCAGCGTCGCATCCATCGCCGCCTTGACCGAAGCGGGATCGGTGACGTCGCAGATCTGTGCGTCGACCTTGCCCGGCGCTTTCGCCATCGTGGCGAGCGCGGCGTGGTTCTTGACCGCGTTGCGGCCCCAGATCGAGACGTTGCAGCCGGCGGCGGCCAGCGCCTGCGCCATGCCGAGGCCGATACCACCATTGCCCCCGGTGACGACCGCGACGCGGCCGCTCAGATCGAAAATGCTCATCCAGCGTTTCCATTTTTGTTTGTCGCGCGCTACACCGTGCAGGCCGGTGCGGACGCTGTGATCGATGCAGGACCATGGACAAGCGCGTCGCAAAAATCAAATATGCTTTCACGTCGCAAAACCCTTCCACAGCGCGGAATAACCGCGAACCGATAGCGCGAGGAAACTATGCAGTTCAAACACGTCACGCTCGATTTCGACGGCGCCGTCGCGATCCTGAAACTCGATCATCAGGAAGTGATGAACGCTGTGTCGATCGACATGCTGGGCGGCCTCGGCGAAGCGCTGGACGCGATCGAGGAGAAGCGTGCCGAAGTGCGCTGCCTGGTGATCACCGGTGCCGGTCGCGCGTTCTGCACCGGTGCCAATCTGCAGGGCCGCAACTCCGGCAACAACATGAGCCAAGGCGGCGGCAAGGGGGCCGGCGCGGCGCTGGAGACCGCGTTCCATCCGTTCCTGCGCCGGCTGCGCCGGCTGCATTGCCCGATCGTCACCTCGGTCAACGGTCCGGCTGCAGGCGCCGGCATGAGCTTCGCGCTGATGGGCGACATGATCCTGTGCGCCAAGTCGTCGTACTTCCTGCAGGCGTTCCGCCGCATCGGCCTGGTGCCGGATTGCGGCTCGACCTGGCTGCTGCCGCGCCTGGTCGGCAAGGCGCGCTCGGTCGAATTGTCGCTGCTCGGCGAGAAGCTGCCGGCCGACAAGGCGCTGGAATGGGGCCTCGTCAATCGCGTGCACGAGGATGCCGAGCTGTGGGGCGAAACCATGAAGCTCGCCCACGACCTCGCCAACGGTCCGACCATCGCGCTGTCGCTGATCCGCAAGCTGTATTGGGACTCGCCGGAGAACTCGTTCGAGGAACAGCTCAACCTAGAATTCGAATGTCAGCGCGTCGCCGGCTCGACCGACGACTTCAAGGAAGGCGTCGGAGCGTTCCTCGAGAAGCGCCCGGCGCAGTTCAAGGGCAAATAAGCCCGACATGGCCGCTGCAGCTTTTGCCGACGCGCTGAAGAAGAGCGTGGTCGGATGGTGCATTGGGGCGACCGGCGTTCGTGATCTCGCGCAGCTCTCAGGCGGCGCGAGCCAGGAGACGTGGTCGTTCGTGATTGAGCGGCCGGACGGCGACATCGCGGCGATCCTGCGCCGCTCGCCGCCGGGTTACGGCAGCGTTTCCGGGCGTGCCGCGGGCCTCGATGTCGAAGCCGAACTGATGGGGCTCGCCTACGAGGCCGGCGTACCGTCGCCGCAGGTGCTGCACGTCCTCACCGAAGCCGACGCGCTCGGCGCCGGCTTCGTGATGCGGCGCGTCGAGGGCGAGACCATCCCGCGCAAGATCCTGCGCGATGCGCAGTTCGCCGAAGCGCGGCCGAAGCTGGCGCGGCAGATCGGCACCATCCTCGCCGGCCTGCACGGCATCGACAGTGCCGCGCTGCCGAGCTTGCGGACGATCAGTTCGAGCGAGGAGATCGGTCTGCTGCGCGATGACTATCGCAGCATGGCGTGGCCGCGGCCGGTGTTCGAACTGGCGCTGCGCTGGCTCGGCCACAACGACCCCGGCGCGTCGAAAGCGGTCACGCTGGTGCACGGCGATTTCCGCCACGGCAACCTGATCATCGGTCCGGACGGCGTTCGCGCGGTGCTGGATTGGGAACTGGCGCATCGCGGCGATCCGATGGAAGACCTCGGCTGGATCTGCGTCAATTCCTGGCGGTTCGGCGAGATCGACAAGCCGGTCGGCGGGCTCGGCTCGCGCGAGGAGATGTTCGAAGGTTACGAAGCCGCGGGCGGCCGCGTCGATCCGGATCGCGTCAAGTTCTGGGAAGTGATGGGCACGCTGCGCTGGGGCATCATGTGCTGCGGCATGATGCAGCGGTTCCGTCAAGGCCCCGATCATTCGATGGAGCCTGCGATGATCGGCCGCCGCTCGTCGGAAACCGAAATCGATCTGCTGCGGCTGCTGGCGCCGCGCGGCTAATCATTCAGCGAGGCAGCGATGCAGGACGAACCGAGGCCGGACGAACTGATCAAGGCGGTGGCGGACTTTCTGCGCGAGCAGATCGTTCCACAGATCTCCGGCCACGCCGCGTTTAAGCTGCGGGTCGGCATCAATGCACTCGATCTGGTGACGCGGCAATTGGCGTTGTCGGGCGAAAGCGATGCCGAAGAACACGCCAGCCTGAAGGCGCTGCTCGGCCATGACGGCTCGCTGTTCAATCTCAATGGCGAACTCGCCGATCGCATCGCCTCCGGCGCGGTCGACCTATCGACGCCCGGCGTCAAGGACCATCTGTGGCGCACCACGCTGGCCAAGCTCGCCGTCGATCAGCCGAACTATGCGAGCTATCGGCGGGAGATGCAGGGAAGCGAATCCAAAGAGGCTGCGTCATCCTGAGGCGCCGTCGCGAAGCGACGGCCTCGAAGGATGAGCTGTGAGCATTCGCCGCCGCATCCTTCGAGGCTCGCTGCGCTCGCGCCCCGGAATGACTCGGAGAGGCTGTGTCCCCTTCGTTCCGCGTCGTCATTGCGAGCGCAGCGAAGCAATCCAGTCGCCTTGCACTGAACTTCCGGATTGCTTCGTCGCTGCGCTCCTCGCCATGACGAAAGAGATCTCTCGGCGAGGAACTACTTGCCCTGCCAGTTCGGCGCGCGCTTCTCCGAGAACGCCTTCGGTCCTTCGATGTAGTCCTGCGACGCCACCATCGCCTTCACGGCCGGATAGTCGCGCTGTTCGGCGATCGCCTGCGGCAGTGATACCTCCAAACCTCGCGACAGTGTCTGCTTCGAGGCGCGGATCGACATCGGCGAGACGGCACAGATGGCTTCGGCCCAGCGTTCGGCGGCGGCGAGCGCTTCGCCCTGCGGCACGACTTCGTTGACGAAGCCGAGCTCCAGCCCCTCCCGGGCAGGAACGTGGCGGGCGGTGAGGATCATGCCCATCGCGCGCTTCAGCCCGATCTGGCGGGGCAGGCGGTGCAGGCCGCCGGCGAGCGCCGCGAGGCCGACGCGCGGCTCGGGCAGCGCAAAGGTTGCGTTCTCCGCCGCGATGATCAGGTCGCAGGCGAGCGCGATCTCGAAGCCGCCGCCCATCGCCACGCCGTTCACCGCTGCGATGATCGGCTTGTCGCAGTCGAACCGCGAGGTGAGCCCGCCGAACCCGCTCTCGCCCCAGCCGCGCTTGCCGCCCGACGCCTGCCACTTCAGATCGTTGCCGGCGCAGAACGCCTTGTCGCCGGCGCCGGTGACGATCGCGACCCACTGCTCGGGATCGGCGGCGAAATCGTTGAACACGCCTTCGAGTTCGAAATGCGCGTCGGTGTGCAGCGCGTTGTACACTTCGGGCCGCGACAGCGTGACGATGGTGATCGGGCCCTTGCGGGTGACGGTGGAGAACTGCAGCGCCATCGGCGTTTCCTTTTTTCGTTGAGCAGAATTGTGCGGCTGAAGCGCGCTTGACTTGTCCTGCACGGCGCATGTTAATCGGTCGCTTAACAAGATCAACAACAACACGAAGACTGTGGGAGCACGCCTTGGATTTCTCTCTGCCGCCCGATCTGGTCGCCTATTTGGCCGAACTCGACCGCTTCATCGACGCGAAGATCAAGCCGCTGGAGCAGGCCGACGACAACATCCGCTTCTTCGATCATCGCCGCGAATGGGCGCGGACCGATTTCGAACACGGCGGGCTGCCGCGTCACGACTGGGAAGAGCTGCTGCGCAAGGCGAAGGATCTCGCCGATGAGGCCGGCCATCTCCGCTTCGCGATTCCGAAGCGCTACGGCGGCCAGGACGGTACCAACCTCTGGATGGCGGTGATCCGCGAACACTTCGCCGCCAAGGGACTCGGCCTGCACAACGATCTGCAGAACGAGCATTCGATCGTCGGCAATTTCCCGATCGTGAAGATGCTCGATCTATACGGCCGCGACGATCAGAAGGCGATGATCGACGGCTCGATCAAGGGCAAGTATCGCATCACGTTCGGCTTGACCGAGCCGGACCACGGCTCGGACGCGACCCACATGGAGACGCGCGCCGAAGAGGCGACTCGCGACGGCAAGAAAGGCTGGGTGATCAACGGCGAGAAGATGTGGACGACGGGCATGCACGTCGCCACGCATTGTGCGCTGTTCGCCCGCACCTCGGGCAATGACGGCGACGCGCGTGGCATCACCTGCTTCCTGGTGCCGGCCGATGCGACTGGCGTGAAGGTCGAAGAGTACTTGTGGACCTTCAACATGCCGACCGACCATCCGCGGGTGAGCTTCACCGATGTGTTCGTCACCGAGGAGGCGGTGTTCGGCGAGGTAGGCCGCGGCCTGTCGCTGGCGCAGTGCTTCGTGCACGAGAATCGCATCCGTCAGGCAGCCTCGTCGCTCGGCGCCGCGGTGTTCTGCATCAATGAAAGCGTGAAGTACGCGCGTGAGCGCAAACCGTTCGGCGAAGAACTGGCGCGCAACCAGGCGATCCAGTTCCCGCTCGTCGAGCTTGCCACCCAGGCCGAGATGCTGCGCCTCCTGATCCGCAAGACCGCGTGGGAGATGGATCAGATGACCCAGGCGCAGGTCGAGCACACGCTGTCCGACAAGGTGTCGATGTGTAACTACTGGGCGAACCGGCTGTGCGGCCAGGCGGCCGACCGCGCGATTCAAGTCCACGGCGGCATCGGCTATTCGCGCCACAAGCAGTTCGAACACATCTACCGCCACCACCGCCGCTATCGCATCACCGAGGGCAGCGAGGAAATCCAGATGCGCAAGGTGGCGGGCTTCCTGTTCGGCTACATGGGCGCGAACAAGCGATAGATATCTGTAGGGTGGGCACGCTTCGCGTTGCCCACCCTACGGCGCTACACGCAGTACCTCGCCGTGGTCATTCCGGGGCGCGCGAAGCGCGAGCCCGGAATCCATATCCCCTGGCTTCGCCGTGTCAGCAGGTGTTTGCCACGCGGTGGCTTAACGCGACCACTGTGTTTATCGATTCCGGGTTCGCGAGCTACGCTCGCGCCCCGGAATGACGAACGAGAGGGATGTGCGCCGGGCTTTGGCGGCTTAGCGTCGCCGTCCGATGTGGCCGCCCCTCAGTTTACCTGCCGGTCCTTGCCGCTCCAATACGGATCGCGGAGCTGGCGGCGGAGGATCTTGCCGGAGGCGTTGCGGGGCAGGGCCGGGATGAAGTCGATCGACTTCGGAGTCTTGTAGCCGGCGATCCGGGTGCGGGTGAAGCCGATGATGTCCTGCGCGGTGGCTTCCTTGCCGGGCTTCATCACCACCACGGCCTTGACGGCTTCGCCCCACTGATCGTCCGGCACGCCGACCACCGCGACCTCGGCGACGTCCGGATGATCGCAGATCGCGCTCTCGACCTCGGCCGGATAGATGTTCTCGCCGCCGGAGATGATCATGTCCTTGATGCGATCGTGGATGTAGACGTAGCCGTCCTCGTCCATGTAGCCGGCGTCACCGGTGCGCAGCCAGTTGTCGGCGTCGATCGTCTTCTTGGTGGCGTCGGGGAGATTCCAGTAGCCCACCATGTTGGAGCCGGAGCGGGTGGCGATCTCGCCGACCTGGCGCGGCGGCAGCGGCTTGCCGTCGGGATCGAGGATTGCGATCTCGACCCCGGGCAGCGCCTTGCCGGCCGAGCGCATCCGCTCCAGCCCTTCGACATGATCCTCCGGCGGCAGCGCCACGATGGTGCCGGTGGTCTCGGTCATGCCGTACATCTGCACGAAGCCGCACTTGAAGACCTCGATGCACTCCTTCAACAGCGCCGCCGGAATCGGTGAGGCGCCGTACAGCATGTATTTCAGCCGCGAGAAATCGACCTCGCGCGCACGCGGCTGCCGCACCACGAATTGCATCGCCGCCGGCACCATGAACAGCTTGGTGATGCCGGACTGCTCGAAGAAATCGAGCACCTTGGTCGGATCGAATTCGCGCGCGATCACGCCCTTGGCGCCGTGATAGATCCCCATCATGCCCCAGCCGGAGCCGCCGATGTGAAACACCGGCATCGCCACCAGCGACACGTCGTCGGGCGTCCAGGTGTTCCACTCCGGTTTGTTGTCCTGGCCGGCGCGGACCAGCGACAGGAAGTTGGCGTGGCTGAGCATCGCGCCCTTCGGCTTTCCGGTAGTGCCGGAGGTGTAGAGCTGGATCGCGATGTCGGACGGCGCGATCGCGACCTGCGGATCGTCACTCGGCTGCGCGTCGCGCCATTTGGCAAAGTCCTGCCACTCCGGCGCGCCGCCTTCGGTAGTGATGATGTGGCGCACGCTGGGGATCTGGTCTTTCAGGCCGCGGACCTGATCGACGAATTCCGGGCCGACGAACAGGATCGCCGCCTTGCAGTCTTCGACGATGTAGGCGATCTCCGGCCCTGCAAGGCGCCAGTTCACCGGCGCCATCACCGCCTTGGCCTTGATCGCGCCACTCCACAGCTCGAAATAAATGTCGCTGTTCTTGCCGAGATAGGCGATGCGCTCGTTCGGTTGCACGCCGGAGGCCTGCAGCGCGCGGGCGACCTGATTTGTGTGGCGATCGAAGTCGGCAAAGGTGCTGATGCGGCCTTCGAATTCGTAGGCGATCTCGTTGCCGCGGGTCTCGGCCTGTGCGCGGATCACATCGGCCAGCGTGGCCGGCTCCGACGAGGCAGCCGGCGCAGGCGAATTGAAGGCGGCCGTGCGGGCCTTCTCCTGAAGGTCGGACATTGTCACTCCCTGGATATTATTAGTTGCTTGTTGTTTGCCGGAAGTCTGCCGCGCTTCGCAGGCAAACACAAGCGGGAGGGAATGTCGCGGGTGGGAAGTAAATGCCGCGGCGAGAGCAGAGCCGGGCGGCGTTGCAGGGCACAATGGCTGCGCACAACAACCTGGTCATCGCCCGGCTCGTCCGGGCGACCCAGTATTGCAGAGCGTTCGTGGTCAGCCGCAGGCTATCCGTAGTACTGGATCCCCGCATCCGAGGGGATGACGGTGGTGAGCTTGCGTTGGCGTAGCAACCAGCACCGTCGATCCCGGCCATGACAAACTGGCGGCGGTTACCCCCGCTGCGCGCGGTCTTTTTCGTTCTGGGCCTTGATCGAGGCCTTGGCCTGCTCCCAGTCGGCGTCGCTCCAGTCGCGGAGCTGGTAGAAGTTGCCGCCCATGGCGAGGCCCTGGGCGCCGTCCATCGCGATGGTTTCGCCGCTGATCCAGTCGCAGCCGCCGGAGATCAGGAAGGTGGCGAGGTTCTGCAGCTCTTCCATGGTGCCGACGCGGCCCATCGGATTCATCTTGATGGTGCGGGCACCGGCCTCGTCGCCCGGCTTGATCCGCTTGCTCATGCCCTCGGTCGGAATTTCGCCGGGCGCAATGGTGTTGAGGCGGATGCCGTATTTTCCCCATTCGGTGGCGAGCGACATCGTCATGGCATGGATCGCCGACTTGCTCATCGCCGACGGCACCACATAGGGGCTGCCGTTGCGCACCCAGGTGGTGGTGATCGACACCACGTTGCCGCGATGGCCGCCGGCGATCCAGCGCTTGCCGACCGCGTGGGTGACGTAGAACGTGCCGTGCATCACGATGTTGGCGACGGCGTCGAAACCGCGCGGGCTGAGATCCTCACTCCGCGAGATGAAATTTCCCGCCGCGTTGTTGATCAGGTCGGTGAGCGGCCCGCTCTCGAAGATGGTCTCGACCATATGGTCGACCGCCGCCGCGTCGCGGATATCGACGCCGTAGGTCATCACCTTGCCGCCGTACTGATCCATCAGTTCGGTCGCGGTCTCGTCGCACACGCCCTTGCGGCGGCCGCAGATGTGGACTTCGGCGCCGAGTTGCAGGAAGCGCGCCGCCATCGCCTTGCCGAGACCGGTGCCGCCACCGGTGACGAGGATGCGACGGCCGGCGAGAAGCTGATCTGTGAACATGAAGAAAACCGCCTGGGAAAGTTGAAGCTGACCGTTAATTAGGTGATTGACTAAATCCCGACAACGCTTTTCTGTAGCGCGGCAACGCAAAACAACGAAGGGACTTCCCGATGAACGATCGCGTTTCGGTGACGATCACGGATGGCGTCGCCGATGTTCGACTGGTGCGCGTGGACAAGATGAATGCGCTCGATGCTGCGATGTTCGAGGCGTTGGTGAGCACCACCGAACGGCTGGCGCAGGACAAAGGCGTGCGCGCCGTGGTGCTGTCGGGGGAGGGCAAGGCGTTCTGCGCCGGCCTCGACATGGGACGTTTCGCCGCGATGAAGGAGAGCGGCGGCAACGGAATTCCGGGAGGCGAATTTCGAGACCTGACCAAGCGCACCCACGGCCAGGCCAACGCACCGCAACAGGCGGTATGGGGCTGGCGGATGCTGCCGGTGCCGGTGATTGCTGCGGTGCACGGTGTCGCGTTCGGCGGAGGCTGTCAGCTCGCGCTCGGTGCCGACATCCGGCTGATGGCGCCGGACGCCAGGATGTCGATCATGGAGATCAAATGGGGTCTGGTGCCCGACATGGCCGGCACGCCGATCCTGGCGACGCTGCTGCGCGACGACGTGCTGCGCGAATTGACCTACACCGGCCGCGTCGTCGATGCACAGGAGGCGGTGAGTCTCGGCCTCGCCACCAAGGTCGTCGACGATCCGTATCAGGCCGCGCTGGCGATGGCGCGCGAGATCGCCGGCAAGAATCCGGACGCGATCCGCGCCGCCAAGCGGATGATGAACAAGCTGTCGATCGATCCCGGACCGGCGCTGCTCGCCGAAAGCGTCGAGCAACAGAAACTGATCGGCTCGCCGAACCAGACCGAGGCGGTGCGGGCGAATTTGGAAAAGCGCGCGCCGAATTTCATCGACGCATAGCGCCACGCGGCAAATACATGACTTATCGAGAGGACGCCGCGCGCATCGCGCGGCGTCTTCACGTATAAGCGCCGCATCAACGCGCCGCAGCGTTGCGTCATACTCGCGCGCTGCAGCCAACCCCGACTCGAGAATCGGAGAGTAACAATGTCTGAGAACCAGCTTTATCACGGCATCGTTTCCGGCGACCGCCGCCGCAGCTTCGACGAAGTGAACGCCCGCGTCGCGACCATCGCCGGCGGACTGCAGGCGCTCGGCGTCAAACCCGGCGATTGCGTCTGCGTGCTGATGCGCAACGATATCGCATTCATGGAGGCGGTGTACGGCGTGATGACGCTCGGCGCCTATGCGGTGCCGGTAAACTGGCATTTCAAGCCCGAAGAAGTCGGCTACATCATCGCCGATTCCGCAACCCGGGTGCTGATCGGCCACGCCGATCTGTTGCACGCCGTCGCCTCGGCGATCCCGGCGGACCTTCCGGTGCTCAGCGTGCCGACGCCACCGGAAGTGATCGCCAACTACAAGATCGCGCCGGATCATCTGTCGCCGCCGACCGGCGCGATCGGTCTCGACGGCTGGATGGCGCAGCAGAAGCCGTATGACGGCCCGGCGTTGCCGCAGCCGCAGAACATGATCTACACCTCCGGCACCACCGGGCACCCGAAAGGCGTCAAGCGGTTCGCGCCGACGCCGGAGCAGGCGGCGCATGCCGAGAAGATGCGCGCGACGATCTACGGTCTGAAGCCGCAAGCCCGGGCGCTGTGCCCGGGCCCGCTGTATCACTCGGCGCCGAACTCGTTCGGCATCCGCGCCGGCAAGCTCGGCGGCGTGCTGGTGCTGATGCCGCGCTTCCACCCCGAAGAGTTCTTGGCGCTGGTGCAGGAGCACAAGATCGACACCGTATTCATGGTGCCGACGATGTTCATCCGGCTGATGAAGCTGCCCGCCGAGGTGCGCGCCAAATACGACGTCTCGTCGCTGCGCCATGTCATCCACGCCGCCGCGCCGTGCCCGGCCGACGTCAAGCGTGCGATGATCGCATGGTGGGGGCCGGTGATCTACGAGTTCTACGGCTCGACCGAAAGCGGCGCCGTGACGTTCGCGACGTCCGAAGACGCGCTGAACAAGCCAGGCACCGTCGGCAAGATTGCGCACGGCGCCGAGCTGAAGTTCATCGACGACGACGGCAACGAAGTGCCGCAGGGGCAGATCGGCGAGATCTTTTCGCGGATCGCCGGCAATCCGGACTTCACCTATCACAACAAGCCGGAGAAGCGCGCGGAGATCGACCGCGACGGTTTCATCACCTCCGGCGATATGGGCTATCTCGACGACGACGGCTACGTGTTCATCTGCGATCGCAAGCGCGACATGGTGATCTCCGGCGGCGTCAACATTTATCCCGCCGAGATCGAGGCGGCGCTGCACGCGGTTCCGGGCGTGCACGATTGCGCGGTGTTCGGCATTCCGGATGCGGAATTCGGCGAGGCGCTGATGGCGATGCTTGAGCCTCAGCCCGGCGTTACGGTGGACGAGAATTTCGTTCGCTCGCAGCTCAAGCTGGCACTCGCCGACTACAAGGTGCCCAAGCACATCAAGATCATGCCGGAGCTGCCGCGCGAGGATTCCGGCAAGATCTTCAAGCGACGCCTGCGCGATCCGTATTGGGCGAATGCCGGCCGGGTGATCTAACTCGCCGCGCTCTTGTGTTCCGTGCCGGCCAGATCGTCGGCCGGCCGGTGGTCGGCACGACTCAGCGCCGCGCGGACCAGCCGCGCCAGATCGGCGCGGCGGAACGGCTTCGACAGCAGCAGCACGCCGGGATCGAGCCGGCCGTGGTGCACGATGGCGTTCTCGGTGTAGCCCGAGGTGTACAGCACCTTCACAGGCCGAATCCGCGCCACCGCATCGGCCAGCTCGCGGCCGTTGAGCCCGCCGGGCATGATGATATCGGTCAGTAGCAGGTCGAACGGCGTGCCACGCCTGACCTCGGCGAGCGCCGCTGCGCCGTCCGCCGCCGCGATGGTGCGATAGCCGAGGCCGCGGAGCTGGGCGAGGGCGAAGTTGCGGACCAGTTCCTCGTCCTCGACCAGCAGGATAGTTTCGCTGCCGCCCTCGACGGGGATGATCGAAGGCGGCGCGTCGATCCCGGAATCGGCCCGCGGCAGATACAGCTTGACGGTGGTGCCGTGCCGTTGCTCGCTGTAGATCTGGATGTGGCCGTTCGATTGTTTGACGAAGCCGTACACCATGCTCAGCCCGAGCCCGGTGCCTTTGCCGACACTCTTGGTGGTGAAGAACGGCTCGAACGCCTTGTCCAGTACGGACGGTGCCATGCCGGCGCCGGAGTCGCTGACCGCAATCATGACGTAGCGGCCCGGCTTCACTTCGGGGTGGTGCTCGGCATAGTCGGCGTCGAGCGACACATTGGCGGTCTCGAACAGCAGCTTGCCTCCACCCGGCATCGCGTCGCGCGCGTTGACGGCGAGGTTGAGCAGCGCCGACGACAGTTGCGACGGATCGATCAACGCCGGGTCGACCGCGGGATCGAGCCGGACGTCGATCTCGATGTGCTCGCCGATGGTCGGTCGCAACAATTGCTTGATATTCGACACCACGGTGTTGACGTCGATGTTACGCGGCTGCAGCGGTTGCTTGCGTGCGAAGGCGAGTAACTGCCGGGTCAGGTCCGCGCCGCGCTCGGCAGCCTGATCGATCATCTTGGCGATGGTGACGAGATCGGGCCGGTCGGCGAGCTCGTCGAGCAGGATTTCCGCGGTGCCGCTGATCACGGTCAGCATGTTGTTGAAGTCGTGGGCGACGCCGCCGGTGAGCTGGCCGATCGCCTCGAGCTTCTGCGCCTGGTGCAGCCGGCGTTCGGTCTCCTTGAGGGCGGAGACGTCGGTGAACACGACCACCGCGCCGCTGATCACGCCTTCGGCGTCGCGGATCGGCCGCGCATTGCCGGAGACGTCGACGATCTTGTCGCTGCCGAGCACGTGGAGGATCAGTTCGAAGCGGTCGACCGGTTCGCCGCGCATTGCCCGCCGTCCGGGGCGCTGATCGACCTCGAGGGGCGTCACGCCATCGGTGAGGAACGACTCCACCGAGCTTTCCCAGGTCGGTCCGCTCCATCCGGACGGCGCGGTGCGCAGCGCCACGGCGGCGGGGTTCTCGTAGATCACCCGGCCTTCGGCATCGATCAACAGCACGGCCTCCGCCATCGCGTTCATGATCGACTCGAAAATCTCCTTCTCGCGGCGGAGCGCGGCGGTCTTGTCGCGCGCCTCCTGCATGGTTGCGGAGAACGCTTCGGCCAGTACGCCGATCTCGCCGCCGGCATTGCGGGGCAGCGCCAGCGGTGCGCCGCTGCCGAGGCTTTCGACCGCACGTGTCATGTCCGATAGCGGCCGTGCCAGGCTGCGGGCGAACGCCACCGCCAGCACGGTAGCGACTAGCACCGCGAAGCTGCCGCCGATCAAGGTCGACTTCGCCCAGGCCAGCATCGGACCGCGGGTCATGTTCTGTTCGGCGATCGCTTCGACCAGCACCAGCGGTGCTGTGCCGGCGACGTTCATCGGCTGGACTGCGACACCGAACCGCTCGCCGTCACGGTTTGCGATCACTGCCGGCGTCCAGACGTTTCCGGTCAAGGCGCCGACAAGCGCCGGAAAGTCCTCCAGCAGGTTCGACACCAGATCGGCGGTGATGTCGGTGTTCCGGGCGTCAGGATGAAACAGATAGCTGCCCTCTCGATCGACCACGTAGATTCTGGAGCTGGCGTGAACCGGAGCTCGCAACCCGGTGAAAGGCTTGCGCAGGTCGATGGTCGCAGCCATCACGCCGAATCGTCGGCCATCCTCGGCGAACACTGGGGTGACGACGTGAAGGACGGGGCGCCGCGTCGGCGTGGTGCCGGTGCGATCGTCGATCTGCTCGAGTTCGACCGTGGAGACCACCATGTCTCCGTCTTCCGCCGTGAGCCCGAGTTGCACCAGGGCGGCCCCGCTCGGCCGCCGCAGCTCGTCGCCGGCGAAGACGCGAATTTCGCCCCCTGGCCGCCGCTCGACGCGGACCACGTCGCGACCGGGGTCGCCGAGGCTGATCAGTCGATAGTGCGCAATATCCGGCTTGTTTTCGAGTTCCAGCGCCAGACGTCGACCGATCCGCTCTCGCCATCGCGGCAAGCTCTCTCCGCCGGCGGCCTTCTTCGACGGATCGAGGTTGAGTTCGATCAGTTCGTCGATGCCGATGATGCGGCGGAAGCCGAGCAGATCGGCACTGACGCTGTTGACAAGATGCGACAGGTCGCGGGCCTGGGATGAGGCATCGGCGTTGAGACCAGCCAAGGTTCGCTCGATCGCCACCGGCGCGATGTTGCGGTAGCCGAGATAGCCGACGCCGATCGCGGTCAGCACCACCGTCGAGACCACCAAAATCGCCAGCCTGGTCGAAAGCGTCAGCCTCTTGCGCAACTTGCTGCCCTCCAAGGTTGCAATGCTAGGCACGGCTTTCGCGGTGCTGCAACGATACGGGGCAAACGCGCTCAGTTTTCTTTGGATAGTTGCGGGTCCGTGAGTTCCTGTTCTTGGAACTGTGAATTCGCTGCGACGATACAGGTAACCACGTGCCAATTAGCTCGGAGATGTTTCCGACAATTCAGCAAGCAGTGCATTCTCCGCCCGGCTCTCGCTGTGCTGCCTGTGGCGCAGCAGATGAAATGTGCGATGCGGAAGATCGAATCCTACGATGTGAAGCGTGCCGGCGGCGAGCGAGGGCGCCGCGACCAGAGCGGAAATCGCGGTGGCGCAGTCGGAACTTTCAACCGCGGCGCGGATCGCTTCGTTAGACGGCAGTTCGAGTCGCACGTCGAGATCGGAGAGCGCCAGTCCGCTGCGGCGCAGCGCAGCCTCGAACATCGCGCGGGTGCCGGAGCCGCGTTCGCGCACTACCCAGCCGGTAGTGGTGAGCTTGACGGGGGGCAGACGTTGCAGCGAGCGCCACGGATGGTCGCGAGCGACCACGATTACGAGATCGTCGCTGCCGATCGGCGTCGCGCTGAGCAGCGGCTCGTCGACCTCGCCTTCGACCAGGCCGAGGTCGGCGCGGCCGTCGCGCACCGTGGCGGCGACCTGCTCGGTGTTGGCGATCGTCAGTTGCAGCGCGATGCCCGGATAGCGCTGCTGGAAACGCAGCAATCGCTGCGGCAGCCAGTAATTGCCGACGGTCTGGCTGGCGGCGAGGCTGAGGGCGCCGCGCTTCAGGCCGGCGATGTCGTCGAGCGCCTGCGCGGCGGCGCGGGCGCGGGCGAGCACGGCGCGGGCTTCGCCGAGAAAGTCGCGTCCGGCCTGGGTGAGCGTGATGCCGCGGCCGACGCGATCGAACAGCTTGACGCGATGACGCGCTTCCAGCGCGGCGATCGCCGCGCTGGTGGCCGATTGGGTGAGGTGCAGTCCGCTCGCGGCGCGGGTCATGTGCTGCTGTTCGGCGACCGCGATGAAGATGCGGAGCTGCTCCAGTGTCATCCGTGCCATCCAGTGAGCTTGATAAGCGCCAGCGCGAAGCCGGCAATGAACAGCGCGGCGGTGAGGCCGAGCAGAGCGGGACGCAGGCCGCGCGCGGCGAGTTTGCGCAAGTCGGTCTCCAGCCCCATCGCCGCCAGCGCCATCGACAGCAGGAAGGCGGTGATCGCCACGATCCAGCTCCTGGCCTCGTGCGGGATGGCGACGAGCTGATTGACGCCGATCATCGCCGCGAAGCCGAGCACGAACCACGGCATCGGCGGCGTTGGGGCGTTGTCGCCGGCAGGCTGATGCCGGGCGCGACGGCGCGCCAGCATGCCGAGCCCGATCACCAGCGGCGCCAGCATCATCACCCGCGACAGCTTGGCGATGGTGCCGAATTCGCCGGCGCTCTGGCCACCCTGGAAGCTGGCGGCGACGACTTGCGCGATCTCGTGGATCGAGGCGCCGGTCCACAGCCCGAAGCCGTGGGCGTCGAGGCCGAACACGCTCTGCAGCAGCGGATAGATCACCATCGCTAGCGATCCGAACACGGTGACGCAGGCGACGCCGTAGGCGACGTCCTCGTCGTCGGCGCGCGTGACGGTGTTGGTGGCGATGATGGCGGAGGCGCCGCAGATCGAGGTGCCGGCGGCGATCAGTTCGGCCAGCTTGCGGTCGACGCCGAGCACCCGGCCGAACCATACCGTGAAGCCGAAGGTGGCGAGCAGAGTCGCGGCAATGATCGCCAGCCCTTCGCCGCCAACCTCGATCAGTTGCGCGGTGGTGAGCTGCAGCCCGAGCAGGATGATGGCGAAGCGCAGCACCCGGCGCAGGCTGAACTTGACGCCCGGCACCGCCCAGGACGGCGTACCGATGGCGTTGTGCGCCAGGATTCCGATCAGGATCGCCAGCAGCATCGGCGAGATGCCGGGCATCCCCGGGATGGCGCGCAGGCCGACTGCGGCGGCGGCGATCGCGGCGGTCACCAGCACTCCGGGCGCGATCGCGGCGAGGTGGTGCCCGAGACGTGCGGTGCGGCGGTGACGATGGTGCGGGTTCGGCTTGGCATTTGTGATCAGGCTCATGGATCGGCTCCTTGTTGCCGATCCATCGCGTCCACGGATCAATCAATCAAACAGATTATTCTTCTTAAAGCAATCGATTTAGTAGATTAATCTATCGTGGCGCCGTCATCCGGCAAGTTCCTTCTCTCTGGAACCGTGGCGGCGCCGGATCGTTGCCGCTGAGCTGACTTGCGGGACTGCTTGGTGGCTTGCTTACCAAGTCGCGCGATGGGGGCTTGGAGTAGCAGCGCGGTCGCCGGTTCCGTGCTACACAGGGGCCTGCTGGAGGATCGATCATGACCGACCTGCAATCCGGGGCGTCTCGCGCCCATTGGCATTCCGGCATCGGCGGCTTCGTCGTTTCGGAATGGCCGTATCTTCTGATGTTGCTGCTGGCGCTGTTCGGCGTCGCCTACACAAGCTTTACCCCGACAAGCATTTATTGGGTGATTCTGGCGCCGTTCATTGGTCTGGTGTGCGTGGTGTCGCGCTGGCGCGAAGCGCGAGCGGCCGATCAGCACGCCTATCTGGTGTTGTCGCAGGTGCTGCACTGGGGCGCGGTGCTGTTGTGCATGCAGTTGATGTCGCTGCAGGTCACGCGCCAGCTCGGCGGGCTCGCGGCGGCGCTCGGCGTGCTGACGCTGCTGGCGCTCGGCACGTTCTCGGCCGGCCTGCACATCCGTGCCTGGAAGATCTCAGTGGTCGGCGTGATCCTTGGCCTCAGCGTGCCGGCGATCGCCTTCCTGCAGCAGACCTCGCTGCTGATCCTGCTGGTGCTCGGACTGGCCGTTGCAATCGTGATACCGTTCTTCTGGGCCAAGCGCCGCCCGAAGGAGGTCACGCCGTCGGCCTATCAGCCGCCCGCCTATCAGCCGCCGGCCGATCGTTCGGCGGCCTATCCGCCTGCCGGCGCTACCGAGCGGCCGGTGCCGCAGCCGCCGCTGTACGAAGCTGCGGTCGCTGCTCCGATGCCGATACCGCAGCCTCCGTCGCCACCACCCGCTGCCGCGGAGCCGGTTTCGCCGCCACCAGATACCACGCCGCCCGAAGGTGAGCCGCGCCCGGACAACGTCCGCAACATTTCTGGTGCGCGCTGACCGTCTTTGACGGTTGCAACCGGCATGCACCGCCATTCTTGATCTTGCGTGCGGTGCACAAAATACTTCAGGATACCGGTGGTGTCCTGGAGTGCTGTCATGTCGTGGCTGAATCTGTCCGCCGGTGCTGAACCGGTCTCCGAACGTCCTGACGACGCGGCCGCGATCGAGGCCGAGACCCGGCTGCGCAACGACATCCGGCTGCTCGGCCGGATCCTCGGCGACACCGTGCGCGAGCAGGAGGGCCAGAGCGTGTTCGATCTGGTGGAGAACATCCGCCAGACCTCGATCCGCTTCCACCGCGACGACGACAAAACCGCGCGCGCCGAGCTCGCCGCCATCCTCGATGGCATGTCGATCTCCGACACGATGCGGATCGTGCGCGCCTTCAGCTACTTCTCGCACCTCGCCAACATCGCCGAGGACCAGAACAACATCCGCCAGATGCGCGCCGGCTCGACCGCCGGATCGGCGCCGCGCGCCGGCCTGCTCGCCAAGACGCTGGCCCATGCGCGGGCCGAGGGGATCACCGCCGCCGAGCTGCGCAAGTTCTTCGCCAGCGCGCTGGTCAGCCCGGTGCTGACCGCGCATCCGACCGAGGTGCGCCGCAAGAGCACGATGGACCGCGAGATGCAGATCGCGTCGCTGCTCGATCAGCGCGACCGCGTTCAACTCACCGCCGAAGAATGGGCCGACAACGAGGAGCGGCTGCGCCGCGCCGTCGAGACGCTGTGGAAGACCAACCTCTTGCGCCGGACCAAGCTGACGGTGCTGGACGAAGTCACCAACGGCCTGTCGTTCTACGACTACACCTTCCTGCGCGAGGTGCCGCGGCTGCACAGTGCGCTGGAGGACCGGCTCGCCGACGCGGCCAAGGCCGAAGGCGTCAACAGCGAAGGCGAGCTGGCGAGCTTCCTGCGGATGGGAAGCTGGATCGGCGGCGACCGCGACGGCAATCCGTTCGTCACCGCCGAGGTGCTGCACGGCACGTTGAAGCTGCAGAGCAGCCGCGTGCTGCGCTATTATCTCGAAGAGCTGCACGAACTCGGCTCGGAATTGTCGCTGGCCTCGCATCTCGCCGGCATCACCGACACCGTCAAGGCGCTGGCCGAAACCTCGCCCGACACCTCGCCGCATCGCAAATACGAGCCGTATCGCCTCGCGGTGTCCGGCATCTACGCGCGGCTCGCCGCCACTGCGCTCAAGCTCGAGGTCGAGAATCTCCGCGCGCCGGTCGGCGAGGCCGAGCCTTACGCCAGCGCGCAGGACTTCAAGGCCGATCTCGACGCCATCCATCTGTCGCTCACCCAGCACAATTCCGGCGTGATCGCGCGCGGCCGGCTGCGCCAGCTCCGCCGCGCGATCGACTGCTTCGGCTTCCACCTCGCCTGTCTCGACATGCGGCAGAACTCGGCCGTGCATGAACGCACTGTCGGCGAGCTGATGGATGCGGCGCGGCCCGGCACCTCTTACGCGGTGCTCGACGAGGAGGCGCGGATCGCGCTGCTGATCGCCGAGCTGCGCAGCACCCGGCCGCTAACGTCGATGTTCGTCAAATACAGCGACGAGACCGTCGGCGAACTTTCGGTGTTCCGCGAAGCCGCGAAGGCGCACGCGACCTACGGCGCGGCGGCGATCCCGCAATGCATCATCTCGATGACCAAGGGCGTCTCGGACCTCTTGGAAGTCGCGGTGCTACTCAAGGAGGCCGGGCTGATCGATCCGTCCGGGCGCAGCGCCATCAACGTGGTGCCGCTGTTCGAGACGATCGAGGACCTGCAGGCCTGCGCCAAGATCATGGACCGGCTGCTGGCGATTCCGGAATATCGTCGGCTGGTCGACAGCCGCGGCTCGGTGCAGGAGGTGATGCTCGGCTATTCCGATAGCAACAAGGACGGCGGCTTCGTCACCTCGGGCTGGGAGCTTTACAAGGCCGAGATCGGCCTGATCGAGATCTTCGAGCACCATGGCGTGCGGTTGCGGCTGTTCCATGGCCGCGGCGGCTCGGTCGGCCGCGGCGGCGGCCCGAGCTACGACGCCATCGTGGCGCAGCCGGGCGGCGCGGTGAACGGCCAGATCCGCATTACCGAGCAGGGCGAGATCATCACCAGCAAATACTCCAACGTCGAAGTCGGCCGCAATAACCTCGAGATCCTCGCCGCCGCGACGTTGGAAGCAAGCCTGCTGCAGCCGAAGCGGGTGGCGCCGCATCGCGACTATCTCGAAGCGATGGAGCAGCTCTCCGCGCTCGCCTTCAAGGCATATCGCGGCCTGGTGTACGAGACCGACGGATTCGTCGACTACTTCTGGGCCTCGACCGTGATCAACGAGATCTCGACGCTGAACATCGGCAGCCGCCCGGCCTCGCGCAAGAAGACGCGCGCGATCGAGGACCTTCGCGCGATCCCCTGGGTGTTCTCATGGGCGCAGTGCCGGCTGATGCTGCCCGGCTGGTACGGCTTCGGCAGCGCGGTGTCGGCTTGGGTCACCGCGCACCCCGACAAGGGCATCGCCTTCCTGCAAAAGATGTATCAGGAGTGGCCGTTCTTTCGCACGCTGCTGTCGAACATGGACATGGTGCTGTCGAAGAGCTCGATCGGTATCGCCTCGCGCTATGCCGAACTTGTGGAGGACGTCGATGTTCGTGAGCGCATCTTCGGCCGCATCCGCGCCGAATGGCATTCCTCGATCGAGTATCTGTTTGCGATCATGCAGCAGGACCATCTGCTGCAGAGCAACCCGCTGCTCGAACGCTCGATCCGCCACCGCTTCCCGTATCTTGACCCCCTGAACCACGTCCAGGTCCAGCTGCTGCGCGAACACCGCACCCACGATCCCGACGAACAGGTGCTCCGCGGCGTGCAACTGACGATCAATGGGATTTCGGCGGGGCTGCGGAATAGCGGGTGAGGGCGGCTGCAGCTGGATTGGTCTGGGCTGATTTAGCCGGTGGAAAGGCGCGCCTGTTAGATTGGCGGCGATGCTGAAGCCGGCCAGCAGCCGCAGACACCGAGGACGTCCACCATGCATTGGCTCTATCTTCTGATCGCGATCGTGGCCGAAGTCGCCGGCACGTCGGCGCTGAAGGCGTCGCAGGGGTTTACGGTGCTGTTGCCGTCGGTGCTGGTCGTCGTCGGTTACGGCGCGGCGTTCTATTTCCTGTCGCTGACGCTGAGCAGCATTTCGGTCGGCGTTGCCTATGCGCTGTGGTCCGGGATCGGGATCGTGCTGATCTCGGCGGTCGGCTGGCTGTGGTTCGGCCAAGCCTTGGACACGCCAGCGTTGATCGGCATCGCCCTCATCATCGCCGGCGTCGGCATCATCAATTTCTTCTCGAACGTGTCGGCGCATTAGCGTCCGGCATCGTCGCGCCGGCCTCTCTCCGCGAGCGCGGATAATTTCGGCAACGCGGTTGAGTTCGGTGCGCTGCCGCGTGCCCGCTCATCTGTTGAAAATTGCATCCGGATACCGCGAGCGCTGTACCCTGCTACTGTCAGGTAGATTAGTAGTTAGGATCGTGCCGCAAATCGCAGCGTGTCTGCTCAGTTAGTAATCACACAGCGCCGCAGGTCAAACTTTCGTCAGGATGGTGGCCGGCGCTCCGATGGCGCTAACTGGCAAGACCCTGCCCGACCATTTGCTGGAGATCGTGGCGGCGGTTCGACCATGCGAACTTGCGCGTTCGCAGCGCCATGTCGGCTCGGCTTCGGTGGCTGAAGGCTCCGGCACGCGGCGCGAGCGCGGCGGAGAAGGGGCGTCCGATGCTGTATCTCGTCACTCATTACTGGATCTGGCTGGCGGCGGCGTTCGTCGTCGGAGCGGTCACGCCGCTGCTGGCGGACAAATTCGGCTGGGCGGCCGACCTCGAGAATTACTGGGTGAGCCGGGTCGGCGTGGTGCTGGCGGTGGCGGTGGTGCTGGTCGCCGCGCAGCTCGCCTCCGGCAAGGCCGAGCTGATGCTGGAAGCCGGCGTCGGGCTGGTGATCGCTTACTTCGTCGGCGGCCTGGCCGGCGGCGTCGCGCCGGGCCTGCTGCCGGTGCGGTTCGAAGGCTGGTGGGTCGGCCTGTTCGCGACCGGCCTGATCCTTGCTGTGTTCGGCATCACCACGCTGCCGAAGCTGGAGCCGGATCTGCGCGAGCGCGTCGCCGAGGTGATGAAGGATGCCGGCGCCGATCCGCTGAATTTCGACGTCGTCGGGCGTGACGTGCTGATGCCGGCCGATCTCGGCAGCGACAAGGTGCGGGCCGACCTCGGCGAGCAGATCCTGAAGGTGCCGGGCGTGCGCCGGGTCGCCGCTGTCGACGAGCTGAGCGGCGCGGCGCTCGCCGCCAAGACGGTCGCCAAGCTGCAGGCGGAAGTCGAGGCCAAGGCCAAGGCGGAGGCCGAAGCCGCCGCGCAGGCCGCAGCCGCGAAGGAAGCCGAAGCCAAGGAAGCCGAAGCCAAGGCTATGGCCGCGATGGATGCGGCGCAGAAGCGCGCCGCCAAGGCGAAGGCCGAGGCCGAGGCGAAGGAAGCTGCCGCCAAGGCCGCGGCCGAAGCTGCGGCCAAGGAAGCTGCCGCTAAGGAAGCCGCCGCCAAGCAGGCCGCGGAGCAGGCGGCTGCCGAAGAGGCGGCGAAGAAGGCGGCCGATGAGGCTGTGGCCAAGCAGGCGGCGGTGAAACCGGCCGCGCCTGCGGCCGAGATCAAGACCGCGAGCGCGACCGGCGAGCTGCCGGTCGCCACGACGCAGGACTGTCAGGGGCGGGTGTCGTCGCTGGTCGCGGCCGAGAAGATCAACTTCGAGCGCCGCAGCGCGGTAATCGACAAGGCGTCCCAGCCGCTGCTGGGCAAGCTCGCCGCCGCGATCAAGCAGTGCCCGGCGGTGACCATCGAGGTCGCCGGCTATACCGACGCCGCCGGCAAGAAGTCCGCCAACGTCGCGCTGTCGAAGCGCCGCGCCGAAGCGGTGGTGGCAAGCCTAACCAAGGCCGGGATCGGCTCGGTCAAGCTGGTGGCGGAGGGCTACGGTTCGGCCAAGCCGGTCGCCAGCAACGACACCGCCGAAGGCCGGGCGCAGAATCGGCGGATCGAATTCGTGGTGAAGTAACTCCCCCTCCAAGATGCTTCACCCGACGGAAAAGCCCGCCGCGAGGCGGGCTTTTCTGTGTGCGTAGACTGCGGGGCTGTTAGTTCTTCGAGTCATTCCGGGGCGCGCGCAGCGCGAACCCGGAATCCCGAGTTGGTCGCGACGGCCGGGTGCTCCACAGCTCCGGATTCCGGGTTCGCGCCTGGCGGCGCGGCCCGGAATGACGTGCTGGTGTTGAACCGACGTTCGTCGTGCTGACCGAACTTACACCGGATCCCAGTTGAAGATGTCGGCGGAGCGGTCGAGTTTGTAGAACGAGCCCTTGAGCGCCGGCATGCCATGCTCGGCGAGGCTTTCGCAGGTCCAGCCGCCGTCGCGGTGCACCGAGCGGATCGGGCGCGACTGGCCCATCAGGAAGATCTCGTTCATCCGCACGGCGAAGATCTGGCCGCTGACGTCCTTGGCGGCGTCGCCGAGCAGATACACCGACAGCGGCGCGATCTTCTCCGGGCCCATCTGCTGCATCCGCGCGACGCGGGCCTTCTCGGCCTCGGTCTCGGTCGGGATGGTGCCGATCAGGCGCGACCAGGCGAACGGCGACACGCAGTTGGAGCGGACGTTGAAACGCTGCATGTCGAGCGCGATCGACTTCGACAGGCCGACGATGCCGAGCTTGGCGGCCGCATAGTTGGCCTGGCCGAAATTGCCGATCAGGCCCGAGGTGGAGGTGAAGTGAACGAACGAGCCGCTCTCCTGCTCGCGGAATAGCCGGGCGGCAGCGTGCGAGACGTAGAACGTGCCCATCAGGTGCACCTTGATCACCTGCTCGAAGGCGTCGATGCTCATGCGGTGGAAGATCGCGTCGCGCAGGATGCCGGCGTTGTTCACCACGCCGTCGAGCTTGCCGTAGGTGTCGACCGCCTGCTTGACGATCTTGCTGGCGGGAATCGCCTCGGCGACGGTCTCGAAATTCGCGACCGCGGTGCCGCCTTCCTTCTTGATCTCCTCGACGACCTGCTCGGCCGGGGCGGCGTCGGTGCCCGAGCCGTCGGAGGCGACGCCGGGGTCGTTGACGACCACCTTGGCGCCTTCGCGCGCCGCGAGCAGTGCGATCTCGCGGCCGATGCCGCGCCCCGCGCCGGTGACGATGATGACTTTGCCGTCCAGTGCCTTGGCCATGTGATGTCCCCTTTTGTTGGTTGTTCGTTGCAATCTGCCGGTCATTCCGGGGCGCGCGCAGCGCGAACCCGGAATCCCGAGGTGTTCTGCGAGAGAGATTCCGGGTTCGCTCACTGCGTGAGCGCCCCGGAATGACTCGTGGCTACTTCTCGTTCGTAAAGATGATCGTGCCGCTTGCGGCGAACATGCCGCCGACGCCGTGGCAGACCGAGATCTTCGCGTTCGGCACCTGCGCGGGCGCGATGCCGCGCATCTGCCGGACGCTCTCCTGCAGCGCGTACATGCCGTACATGCCCGAGTGCATGTAGGACAGGCCGCCGCCATTGGTGTTGAGCGGCAGCTTGCCGCCGGGGCGGGTGTTGCCGTCGGCGATGAATTGGCCGGTTTCCTCATACGGCATGAAGCCGAGATCGCCGAGACCGAACAGCGGCAGATGCGCGAACGCGTCGTAGATCATCAGATGATCGACGTCGCTGTGGCTGATACCGGCCTCGCGGAACGCGGTCGGGCCCGCCACCTTGAAGGCGCGCGAGGAGTTGAAGCTCTCCATCTGGCTGACCATCGGCGTTTCGACGCTCTCGCCGGTGCCGAGCACGTAGACCGGCTTGTGCGGGAAGTCCTTGGCGCGATCGGCCGAGGTCATGATCAGCGCGCCGCCGCCATCGGTGACGAGGCAGCATTGCAGCAGCCGGAACGGATAGGCGATCATCCGCGAGTTGAGCACGTCCGCGACGGTGATCGGGTCCTTCATCATCGCGCGCGGATTCATCGCCGCCCATTCGCGCTGCACCACCGCGACCGAAGCGATCTGCTCGTGGGTGATGCCGTGGGTCTTCATGAACCGCAGCACCGGGATCGGGAACTGGCTCGGCGGCCCGTAGATGCCGTAGGGCGCTTCGAACTGGCCCTGCAGGCTGTCGGCGGGAATCGAGCGCGGCAGCTTGCCGATCATCGACTTGCCGCTCTCGGCGTGGGTGATCAGCACGGTCTTGCAGAGGCCGGCCTCGATCGCCGCGGCGGCGTGGCGGACGTGCAGCATGAACGAGCAGCCGCCGACCGACGTGCCGTCCACCCAGGTCGGGGTGATGCCGAGATAGTGGGCGATCTGCTGCGGCGTCTCCACCGCGGTGGCGATGCCGTCGATGTCCGACAGCTTCAGCCCGGCGTCGGCGATCGCGTTGAGCGCGGCGTCGGCGTGGAGCTGGATCTGCGACATGTCGGGAATGACGCCGAGCTTGGTGGTCTCGGCGGCGCCGACGATAGCAACCTGATTGCGACGCATGGTGCTTACCCCTTCGCCGGACGGAATTGCGGAAGGGTGAGATTGTCGTCGATCTTCTGGAAGGTGACTTCGAGCTTCATGTCGAGCTCGAGCGCTTCCGGAGTCTGCGGACACTCCAGGATGTTGCTCATCATCCGCGGGCCCTCTTCGAGCTCGACCACCGCGATCGCGTAGGGTTCGGTGAAGCCGGCCGCCAGCGGACGGTGATTGATCACGTAGGAATACAGGGTGCCGTTGCCGGAGGCCTTGAACACGCTGACCTCGCGCGAGCCGCATTTCGGGCAGAACGGACGGGGCGGGAAGTACGCGTGGGCGCAGGAATCGCAGCGCTGAAGCCGCAGTTCGCCTTGCTTGGCGCCGTCCCAATAGTGCTGGGTTTCCGGAGTGATCTTGGGACGCGCGCGTGCGGGTTCAGCCATGTCTTAGTTTTCTCCCTGAGCTGGCTCATAGGCCCATCGGTTGTGGCGTCTTGATGCGATATCGCCCTGCCAGCGTCAACACGCGCAGGGCGCGGAGCCATGTGCAGGAATTGTATTCCGCAAAGCGGACAATCAACGAGTCGGAGCGATGCGCTGGGCGCGGGGCCGAAGCCGCTACGGCGGCAGATGGCAAACCGTCACTTTCCGCGCTACTGAATAAGCCGAGGATCTTCATGTGTGATCGAGGCGTGCCGCGGCACGCTGCCGATCGGCTCGCAGCGGAATGAACAGCATGACCCGACATCCCACACTCGCCGCGCTCGCGGCCGATCTCGAAGCCGGCCGCACCACCGCCCGCAAGCTGGTGGAAGACTGTCTGGCGCGGATCGCCGATCCGGCCGGCGAGGGCGCGCGCGCCTTCATTCACGTCGACCGCGACGCGGCACTGCAGGCGGCGGACGCGATGGACAAGCTGCGCGCCGCCAAGGCGGCGCCGTCGCCGTTCGCCGGCATTCCGATCTCGATCAAGGATCTGTTCGACATCAAGGGCCAGGTGACCCGCGCCGGATCGCGTGCGCTCGACGACAATCCGCCGGCCGACAGCGACGCGCCCGCGGTGGCGCGGCTGCGGCGTGCCGGCTTCGTGGTGATCGGCCGCAGCAACATGACCGAGTTCGCCTATTCGGGAATCGGCATCAATCCGCATTACGGCACGCCGAAAGCCGCCTATCGCCGCGACGTCGGCTACGTGCCGGGCGGCTCGTCGTCCGGCGCCGCGGTTTCGGTCGCCGACGGCATGGCGCATGCCGGGCTCGGCACCGACACCGGCGGCTCGTGCCGGATCCCCGCAGCGTTCAACGGCATCGTCGGCTACAAGCCGTCGCAATATCGCGTGCCGCGCGACGGTGCGGTGCCGTTGTCGTTCTCGCTCGACAGTATCGGGCCTCTGGCGCGCAGCGTCGCATGCTGTGCCACGCTGGATGCGATCCTCGCCGACCAACCGGTGGGGCCGCTGGTTGCCCGCCCGCTGAAAGGCATGCGGATCGCGGTACCGACCACTGTGGCGCTCGACGATCTCGATGCCGCCGTCACCGCCGCGTTCGACCGCGCGCTGAAGACGCTGTCGAGCCACGGCGCGATCATCGAGAAGATCGAGGTGCCGGAATTCGCCGAGGTCGCGCCGCTCGGCGCCAAGGGCGGTTTCGCTGCGGCCGAGAGCTACGCCTGGCACCGCTATCTGATCGTCGCGCAGGGCGACGTCTATGATCCGCGGGTGCGCGAGCGCATCCTGCGCGGCGAGACCCAGAGCGCCGCCGACTACGTCGACCTGGTGAATGCACGCAAATCGCTGATCGCGCGCGCCTCGGCGCGGCTGGCGCCGTATGACGCAGTAGCGATGCCGACCACTGCGATCGCGGCGCCGACCATTGCCGAGCTGGCCGACGACAAGGCGTTCACCAAGGCCAATCTGCTGACGCTGCGGAATTGCACGCTGATCAACATGATCGACGGCTGCGCGATCTCGCTGCCGTGCCACCAGGACGGCGAGCCACCGATCGGGCTGATGCTGGCGGGCGTGAACGGTGCCGACCGCGAGATCTTCGAGGTCGCGGCCGGCCTGGAGGCGGTGATCCGTGGTTGATCTCACCTTCACACTCGACGCTGCCGGCAGCCGTGCCGAACTGACGCTGCCGATCACGACTGCGGTGATCGCCGGCTGGACCGGGCGCGATCCGGTGGCGCGCGATCACCACATCGCTGAACTGGAAGCGCTCGGCATCGCGCGGCCGGCGTCGACGCCGATCTACTACCGCGTCGCCGCGGCGCGGCTCACGACCGCGCGTGCGATCGAAGTGTCGGGCTGCGACTCGTCCGGCGAGGTCGAGTTCGTGCTGATCGGCCATCAGGGCCGCATCCTGGTCGGCGTCGGCTCCGATCACACCGACCGCAAGGTCGAGGCCTATGGCGTCACCGTGTCGAAGCAGATGTGCGACAAGCCGGTGGCGCCCGCGCTGTGGGAGTTCGGCGACCTCGAGGCGCATTGGGATCGCATCGTGCTGCGTTCCTACGCCACGATCGGCGGGACGCGCGTGCTGTACCAGGAGGGCACGCTCGATGCGATGCTGCCGGCGCGCGAGCTGATCGCCCGTGGCTTTGATGGCGAGAGCCTGCCCGATGGCTGCGCGCTGTTCGGCGGCACCTTTGCTGCCAAGGGCGGCATCCGCACCGCATCGCGGTTCGAGTTCGAGATCGACGATCCCGTGCGTGGCCGCGTCATCCGCCATGGCTACGACGTGGTGGAGCTACCGATACTGGGGTGAGCGAGCCGAGGTAAGCGCCGTCACCCGCAGTCATTCCGGGGCACGCGCGACAGCGCGTGAACCCGGAATCTCGAGGTTATGACAAGGGCCGACGGCGCAGAACAGCTCGGGGTTCCGGGTTCGCGCTCCGCGCGCCCCGGAACGACGGTGCTAGACGGCCAGGAGTGCGGCCTTTCACCCCTTCGCCTTCACCACGCTGAACGTGCCGTTGGCGCGGGCGCAGCGGGTGCCGTCCGCGGTTACGAAGCACTGCGCGACGCACAGCTTGGCGCCGACCTTGATCACTTCCGGTTCGATCTGCAGCCATTGGCCGATCTTGGCGGGACCGATGAAGTCGATCGCCAGCGACGCCGTCAGCAGCCGCGCGCCGCCGCCGAGTTTGAGGCCGCAGCTATAGCCCATCGCGTTGTCGGCCAGCGCCGTGATCAGCGCGCCATGGGCGAGGCCGCGCGAGTTGGTGTGCGCCTCACGAATCCGCAAGCCGAGCATCACCGCATCCGTCGTAGTCCTGGCGTAGAGTGGTTCCCAGGGCGCGGTGAGGGGGCTCGACCGGGTGTGGCGCACGAAGCCGTCGGGAACGCCGTCTGGCTCGGGGGTGTCTTTCGAATCGCTGTCGGTGGTCATGCGCCTCGTCGCTCGCCTTGCTGCATCGACCGCCTTTAGACCGCACCGCAGCACTGCCTGCAACGCCGACATAGTTTGAAGCGCGGTTTGAGAGGGCGTTTGAAACGGGGCGACGTTATTCCATGCGCAGTCATTCCGGGGCGCGAGCGTAAGCTCGCGAACCCGGAATCTCGACGTTGTTAGCAAGCTGCGCGCCAAAGCTCCGGATTCTGGTTTCGCGCCTGACGGGCGCCCCGGAATGACGCCTTCCGGCAGGCGCCTCAGTACGGCAGTCCGACGTAGTTTTCCGCCAGCGAGGTCAGGGCCGCTTGCGAGCTGATCAGATAGTCGAGCTCGGCGGTCTGGATGCGCTGCGAGAAGGCGTCATGATCGGGGAAGCGGTGGAGCTGCGAGGTCATCCACCACGAGAACCGTTCGGCCTTCCACACCCGGCGCAGCGCATTGGCCGAATAGGCGTCGATGCCGGCCTCCGACTTCTCGGCGTAGTATTCGCGCATGGCGCGCGACAGGTAGTACACGTCGCTGGCGGCGAGGTTGAGGCCCTTGGCGCCGGTCGGCGGCACGATGTGGGCGGCGTCGCCGGCGAGGAACAGGCGGCCGAAGCGCATCGGCTCGGCCACGAACGAGCGCAGCGGCGCGATGCTCTTCTCGATCGACGGGCCGGTGACCAGCTTGCCGGCGGTCGCCGGATCGAGCCGGCTCCTCAGTTCGTCCCAGAACCGGTCGTCGCTCCAGTCGGCGATGTCGTCGGTGAGCGGGCACTGCACGTAATAGCGGCTGCGGTGCGCCGAGCGCATCGAGCACAGCGCGAAGCCGCGGTCGTGGTTGACGTAGATCAGCTCCGGCGACACCGGCGGGGTGTCGGACAGCAATCCGAGCCAGCCGAACGGATACACCCGCTCGAACGACTGCACCGCGCTGGCCGGCACGCTCTGCCGGCTGATCCCGTGAAAGCCGTCGCAGCCGGCGATGAAATCGCAGGAGATTTCGCGGGTGGTGCCGTCCTTGACGAACCGCACCTTGGGGTGGGCGCCCTCGAAATCGTGCAGGCTGACGTCGGCGGCATCGTAGATCGTGGTCAGGCCGGCGGCATTGCGCGCTTCCATCAGGTCGCGGGTGACTTCGGTCTGGCCGTACACCGTGACGTTCTTGCCGCCGGTCGCGCCCTTCAGATCGATGTGGTGGCGCTTGCCGGCGAATGCGATCTCGAAGCCGTCGTGCACCAGCGCTTCCCGATGCAGCCGGGCGGAGACGCCGGCTTCGTCGAGCAGGTCGACCATGCCCTGTTCGAGCACGCCGGCGCGAATCCGCGACAGCACGTAGTCCGGATCCTTGCGTTCCAGAATGACGGCGTCGATACCGTATTTGTGCAGCAACTGGCCGAGCAGCAGTCCGGACGGACCCGCGCCGATGATGGCCACTTGTGTCCGCATGGTCGTTCCCCCCGATGATGTCGTCGCCTCGTTACGGGACCGTCGCGGAGCCGTCTAGCCGCCCTCCGGTGTCTAGCAGCTATTACGCGGCGGTCACTTGCAATGATGGTTATAACCTATAACAATGCGGCCCAAAGGCCGTTTGAAGCCGACCACAGGGAGTGAAGCTCGATGATGAGGAAGACTCTGCTCGCGCTGCTGCTTGCCGCCAGCGTGACGCCTGCGCTCGCGCAGGACAAGGCCGCGCAGGACAAGACGGTCAATTGGAAAGTCTCGCTGTGGGTGCCGCCGGCGCATCCGCTGGTGCCGGCGACCAAGGCGTGGGCCGAGGAAATCCAGAAGGCGTCCGGCGGCAGCATCCGGATGACGGTGTTCCCCTCCGAGCAGCTCGGCAAGGCGTTCGACCATTACGACATGGCGCGCGACGGCATCGCCGACGTCACCTACGTCAATCCCGGCTATCAACCCGGCCGCTTCCCGATCGTCTCAGCCGGCCAGCTTCCGTTTGTGTTCAAGGACGGCAAGAAGGGCACGCTGGCGCTGAACGAGTGGTACCACAAATACGCTCCGACCGAGATGAAGGACACCAAGCTGTGCTTCGCCTTCATCCATGATCCGGGCGCGCTGCACGGCAAGAAGAAGGTGCTGCTGCCGTCCGACATGAGCGGCTTGAAGGTGCGCCCGGCGCAATCGACCATCGGCGAAATGGTGAAGTTGTTCGGCGGCACCAACGTGCAGGCATCGGCGCCGGAATCGCGCGACGCGCTGGAGCGCGGCGTCGCCGACGAGATCACCTTCCCGTGGGGGTCGGTGTTCCTGTTCGGCATCGACAAGGTGGTCAAGTATCACATGGACGTGCCGCTCTACACCACGGTGTTCACCTACAACATCGGGCTGAAGGCCTATAACGCGCTGTCGGACGCGCAGAAGAAGATCATCGACGATCACTGCACGCCGGAATGGGCCTCTAAGGTCACCGATCCGTGGACCGATTTCGAGGCCAACGGCCGCGTCAAGATGAAGGCGCTGCAGGATCACGAGGTCTATCCTTTGACCGACGCCCAGCTCGCCGAATGGAAGAAGGCCACGAAGCCGCTGCGCGACAGTTGGGCCGAGCAGGTCAAGAAGGCCGGCGGCGATCCGGCCGCGATCGAGGCCGAGCTGCAGAGCGCTCTGAAGAAGTACGACGCTGGGTTGTGAGCTTCTCCGCGGTCATTCCGGGATGCGCGCATCGCGCGCAGGCCCGGAATCTCTGACCCACGATCGAGATTCCGGGTTCGCTCGCTGCGCGAGCGCCCCGGAATGACGTTTCATCGTGACTGACGCTGTCGCAACGATCGAGCCCCGATGATTTCCCCTCCCGACGACAAGCTCCGTGATCGGCTGCCCGGCGCGCTGACGACGCGGCGGTTCGCCAAAGACGGCATGGACCGCTTCATCGACGCGATCGAATGGATCGCGGCGTTCTTCGTCGGCATCGTCGCGCTCAACACCTTCCTCGCTGTGTTCATGCGCAAGTTCTTCGCAGTGACGATTCCGGACTATTACAACTTCGGTCAGTTCATGCTCGGCGTGCTGATCTTCTGGGGCATCGCCGCAACCAGCTATCGCGGCAGCCACATCACCGTCGATCTGCTGTGGGCGGCGGCGTCGCCGCGCTGGCAGCGGATGATCGACATTTTCGCCACGCTGGTGCTGCTGTTCGTCGTCAGCGTGCAAACCTATACGCTGTTCGACAAGGTGGTCACCACCAGGGCCGACCACATCGTCACCATGGACCTGCAGATCCCGATCTGGCCGTTCTATCTGTTGGCATGGCTCGGCGACGTCTCCGCGGTGCTGCTGATCGCGATCCGAACCTTCCGGCTGATCTTCCATCCGGAGCAGATGCGCGACGTGCGTATGAAGCCGGTGGAGTAGGGCCGCGATGCTGAGCAACGAAACCGTCGCCGTCATCGGCTTCGTCATCCTGTTCGTGCTGATGCTGCTGCGCGTGCCGGTCGGCATGGCGATGGGCCTCGTCGGCGTCACCGGGTTCGGCTATCTCACCGGCCTCGAGCCGGCGCTGAAGCTGGTCGGCCAGACCACGATGCGCACCGTCACCGACTATTCGTTCGGGGTGATTCCGATGTTCCTGCTGATGGGGGCGTTCGTGTCGGCGTCGGGGATCAGCCGTGAACTGTTCCGCGCCGGCAACACGTTCGTCGGACACTGGAAGGGCGGCCTCGGCATCGCCACCATCGGCGCCTGCGGCGGCTTCGCGGCGATCTCCGGCTCCTCGGTCGCGACCGCGGCGACGTTCTCGGCGGTGGCCTATCCGGAGATGCGCCGCTACGGCTATCCGCAGTCGTTCTCCACCGGAGTGATCGCGGTCGGCGGCACGCTCGGGGCGATGCTGCCGCCCTCGACCGTGCTGGCGGTGTACGGCATCATCACCCAGCAGGATATCGGCAAGCTGTTCATCGCCGGCATCCTGCCGGGTCTGCTCGCGATCGTGATGCACATGATCACGATCTGGATCATCGGCATGGCGCGGCCGGGCTTCCTGCCGGCCGGGCCGAAGAGCTCGTGGAGCGACCGCCTCGCCGCATTCCGCGACGTGTGGTCGCCGCTACTGCTGTTCGTGTTCGTGATCGGCGGGCTGTATGGCGGGTTCTTCATTCCGACCGAGGCCGGCGCGGTCGGTGCGGTCGGCGCCTTCCTGATCGGGGTGGCGCGCGGCAAGCTGAGCCGAGACGGCATCCTGCAGTCGCTGCTGCAGGCGACGCGGACCGCGGCCGCGGTGTTCACCATCCTGATCGGCGCGATCTGCTTCGGCTATTTCCTCACCATCACCCAGACCCCGCAGCACATCACCGAATTCCTGACCGGTCTGGGGATCGGACCGTACGGCGTGCTGGCGCTGATCCTGGTGATGTACCTCGTGCTCGGCTGCGTGATGGACGCGATGGCGATGGTGATCCTCACCGTGCCGATCGTATTTCCGCTGATCACCGCGCTCGGGTTCGATCCGATCTGGTTCGGCATCGTGATCGTGATGACGGTCGAACTCGGCCTGATCTCCCCGCCGGTCGGCATGAACGTGTTCGTCATCAAGAGCGTGATCAAGGACGTCAGCATGTCGACGGTGTTCAAGGGCGTGGCGCCGTTCGTGATCACCGACCTGATCCGGCTGATGATCCTGATCGCCTTCCCGATCATCGCGGTCTGGCTGCCGATGCGGATGATCGGGTAGTTCGAAAACGCCGTCATGGCCGGGCTCGTCCCGGCCATCCCCGTCTTTGCTGATCATCGACGCCGCAAGACGTGGATGCCCGGCACAAGGCCGGGCATGACGACCAAAATGGATGGATGCGATGACCCCGACCCTCGAAACCAAATACGCCTTCACCATCACCGCGCGGATCGGCGAGGTGACGTCGGCCGGCGAGATCGGCACCGGCATGCGGCGGATCATTCCGATCCTTGGCGGCGAGGTGAAAGGCGAGGGGATCAACGGCCGAGTGCTGCCGTTCGGCGCCGATTTCCAGATCATCCGCCCGAACGAGTTGATCGAGCTGGAGGCCAGATATGCGTTCGAGACCGACGACGGCGCGGTGGTCTATGTCGAGAACGTCGGCATCCGGTTCGGGCCGGTCGAACTGTTGCAGAAGCTGAAGCGCGGCGAGCCGGTCGATCCCAAGCAGATCTATTTCCGCACCCGGCCGCGATTCGAGACCGGTCACCCGAACTATCAGTGGCTGATGCAGCATTTGTTCGTCGGCTCCGCCGCCCGCCACGCCGACCGCGTCGTGATCGACGTGCATCAGGTGCTGTGAGGCCATCGCCCAGGATTGCGGTCTGAACCTCTCCCCGCAAGGGCGGGGCGAGGGAGTGCGCCGCGCAGGACGTTGGACCAGCACCTGAACGCCTAGCCGCATTTCGAACGCACCCCGATTGACGCCGGGCCAAAGTGATTGTTATGGTGTATAACTATTCTGCACAGGACGTAATAAGTGCTCACAGGAAACGCTCAGGCCGCGACCCTCGCGGACCCGTCGACGCTTGTCGTCGATACCGTCGGCCCCGTGCTGACGATCGGTCTCAATCGCCCCAAGAAACGCAACGCCCTCAATGACGGGCTGATGGCGGCGCTGAAGGACTGCCTCACCGACATTCCCGACGAGATCCGCGCGGTTGTGGTCCACGGCCTCGGCGATCACTTCTCCGCCGGTCTCGATCTGTCGGAGTTGCGCGAGCGCGACGCCACCGAGGGGCTGGTGCATTCGCAGACCTGGCACCGGGTGTTCGACAGGATCCAGTATTGCCGGGTCCCGGTGATCGCGGCGCTGAAGGGCGCGGTGATCGGCGGCGGGCTCGAGCTCGCCTGCGCGGCGCATATCCGCGTCGCCGAGCCTTCTGCTTACTATGCGCTGCCGGAAGGCAGCCGCGGAATCTTCGTCGGCGGCGGCGGCTCGGTGCGTCTGCCGCGGCTGATCGGCGTCGCGCGGATGGCCGACATGATGCTCACAGGCCGTGTGTATTCCGCCGCCGAGGGCGTCGTGCACGGCTTCTCCCAGTACCTGATCGAAGACGGCTCGGCCTACGACAAGGCGCTGGAGCTCGGCAACCGTGTGGCGCAGAATGCGCCGCTGACCAATTTTGCGGTGCTGCAGGCACTGCCGATGATTGCCGAGGCCAATCCGCAGACCGGCCTGTTGATGGAATCGCTGATGGCGACCGTGGCGCAGAGCGACCAGGAAGCCAAGACGCGGATACGCGCTTTCCTCGATCACAAGACAGCCAAGGTTCGGCCGAGCTGAACGGAGCCGTGATGGACGCCATGACCGATCCCATTGCACTCGCCGCCACTGCCGCCGGGCACGATGCGGCTCATCCGCTGCGCGACATCTCGTTCGGCGAGATCGGCATCGCCACCGAGCGAAAGCCGGACGGCACGATCTACGTGCGCTCGACCACGACGCTGACCGACTATCCGGTGCGGATCACCGACCGGCTGCATCACTTCGCCGAGAGTGCGCCGGACCGGGTGTTCATGGCGGAGCGCGACGGCCAGGGCGGTTGGCGCAGGATCAGCTATGCCGAGATGCTGCGCGCCGCGCAGACCATCGCCTCGGCGCTGATCGCGCGCGGCCTGTCGGCCGAACGGCCGGTGATGATCCTGTCCGGCAATTCGATCGACCATGCGATGGTGATGTTCGGCGCGCTGTATGCCGGCGTCGCGATGTGTCCGGTGTCGCCGCCGTATTCGCTGGTGTCTAAGGATTACGGCAAGCTGCGCCACATCGTCGGATTGCTGACGCCCGGCCTGATCTTCGCCGACGACATCACCGCGTTCGCACCGGCGATCCTCGCCACCGCGCCGGGCGAGGTCGAACTGGCCGCCACCCGGGGCGAGGTGACGGGGCGCAAAGTGACGTCGCTCGCAGAATTGCTGGCGACGCCCGAACATCCCGAACTGGCCGCCAAGCACGAGGCGATCGGCCACGACACCATCGCCAAGTTCTTGCTGACGTCCGGCTCCACCGGCAATCCGAAGGCGGTGATCAACACCCAGCGGATGATCTGCGCCAACCAGGTGATGATCCGCGAGGCGATGGCGTTCCTCAAGGACGAGCCGCCGGTGATCGTCGACTGGCTGCCTTGGAATCACACCTTCGGCGGCAATCACAACATCGGCCTGACGCTGTTCAATGGCGGCTCGATGTATATCGACGACGGCAAGCCGACGCCGGCCGGGATCGCCGCCACCATCCGCAACCTGCGCGAGATCGCCCCGACGGTGTATTTCAACGTCCCGAAGGGCTACGAGTCGCTGCTGCCGGTGCTGCGCGAGGATGCCCAGCTTCGCAAACTGTTCTTCAGCCGGCTGCACGCGATGTTTTTCTCCGGCGCCAGCCTCGCCGCGCACGTCTGGAACGGGCTCGACGAGGTCGCGGTGGCCGAGACCGGCGCGCGGGTGCCGATGTTGACCGGACTTGGCGCGACCGAGACCGCTCCGTTCTTCATGTCGGTGACGCCGCAGACCAGCCGCTCCGGCCATGTCGGGCTGCCGGTGCCGGGCAACGAGGCCAAGCTGGTGCCGAACAACGGCAAGCTGGAAGTCCGCGCCAAGGGCCCGAACATCACCCCCGGCTATTGGCGTGCGCCGGAGCTGACCGAAAAGGCGTTCGACGAGGAGGGCTTCTACAAGCTCAACGACGCGCTGAAGCCGGTCGATACCAATGACCTCTCGCGCGGCTTCGATTTCGACGGCCGCATCTCCGAGGACTTCAAACTGGCGTCCGGCACCTGGGTCAGCGTCGGTCCGCTTCGGGCGAAGTTCATCGCCGCCTGCGCACCGCTGGTGCGCGACGTGGTGATCGCCGGTCTGGACCGCGACTACGTCACCGCGCTGGCGATCCTCGATCCAGACGGCTGCAAGCTGATCAACGCCACGCTGCCGCTGGACGACCTCGCTGGCATGGCAGCCGATCACCTAATCCGCGAGGCGTTCCGCGAGCGATTTGCCGCGCTGCTGACCCAGGCGACCGGCTCCTCGAACCGCGTCACCCGCGCGGTGCTGCTCGGCGAGCCGCTGTCGATTGACAAGGGGGAAATCACCGACAAGGGCTCGGTCAACCAGCGCGCCGTGCTGGAATATCGCGCCGCTCTGATTGCCGACCTTTACGCCGAACCGCCGCCGGACCATGTGATCGCGCTGGAGTGAGGGGCAATGGTCTCCGTCATTCCGGGGCGCGGACGCAGTCCGCGAACCCGGAATCCCGAGATGATCTGCGCAAGAGATTCCGGGTTCGCCGCTGCGCGGCGCCCCGGAATGACCAACTGAGAGCTAGGCGACTATCGATGTTCACCAACCGCCGTGAGGTGCAGATCCAGTGGGGCGATTGTGACCCGGCGGATATTGTCTATTACCCGCGTTACTTCGCGATGTTCGACGATTCCACCTCGGCGCTTTTTGTTGCAGCCGGGTGTTCGAAACGCGACCTGATCAAGGTTTATGGGCTGGTCGGGATTCCGATGGTGGATACCCGCGCCAAGTTCTACATCCCCTCGACCTATGGCGACGTGATCAGCATCGAGAGCCGGATCGAGCGGTTCGGGCGCTCCAGCTTCGAAGTGGTGCACAAGGTGTTCAAGGCCGAGCAGTTGGCGCTCGAAGGCTTCGAGACGCGGGTGCTGGTCGGTCGCCATCCGGACGATCCGGGACGGCTGAAATCGGTGGCGGTGCCGGAGGAGGTGAAGTCCAAATTCATGCGGGGCTGACTCGCCGCCGGTGATGCCGTAAACAGGACGACAAGATCGCGCCGAACACGGCCGATACCATAAGAGGGAGGAGGAGAACGTGTCCAAGTTCAAGCTGTCCGCTGCGGCGCTCGCCGTGACCTTCGCGTTGCCGGGGCTTTCCGGTGCCGCGCTGGCCGAGACCAATGAAATCACCATCGGTATCACCGTCACCACCACCGGCCCCGCCGCGGCGCTCGGCATTCCGGAGCGCAACGCGCTCGAATTCGTCGCCAAGGAAATCGGCGGCCATCCGCTCAAGGTGATCGTGCTCGACGACGGCGGCGATCCGACCGCGGCCACCACCAATGCGCGGCGTTTCGTCACGGAGTCCAAGGCCGACGTGATCATGGGCTCGTCGGTGACGCCACCGACCGTGGCGGTGTCCAACGTCGCCAACGAAGCCCAGGTGCCGCATATCGCGCTGGCGCCGCTGCCGGTCACGCCGGAGCGCGCCAAGTGGTCGGTGGCGATGCCGCAGCCGATCCCGATCATGGGCAAGGTGCTTTACGAGCACATGAAGAAGAACGGCATCAAGACCGTCGGCTATATCGGCTATTCGGACTCCTACGGCGACCTGTGGTTCAACGATCTGAAGAAGCAGGGCGAGGGGATGGGGTTGAAGATCGTCGGCGAGGAGCGCTTCGCGCGTCCTGACACCTCGGTCGCCGGACAGGCGCTGAAGCTGGTCGCGGCCAATCCGGATGCGATCCTGGTCGGCGCGTCCGGAACCGCCGCGGCGCTGCCTCAGACCACGTTGCGCGAGCGCGGCTATAAGGGCCTGATCTATCAGACCCACGGCGCCGCCTCGATGGACTTCATCCGCATCGCCGGCAAGGCGGCCGAGGGCGTGCTGATGGCGTCCGGCCCTGTGATGGATCCGGAAGGTCAGGATGACAGCGCGCTGACCAAGAAGCCCGGGCTCGAACTCAACACCGCCTATGAAGCCAAGTACGGCCCGAACAGCCGCAGCCAGTTCGCCGCGCATTCGTTCGACGCCTTCAAGGTGCTGGAGCGGGTGGTGCCGGTGGCACTGAAGACTGCCAAGCCGGGAACGCAGGAGTTCCGCGAGGCGATCCGCAAGGCGCTGATCACCGAGAAGGACATCGCAGCGAGCCAGGGCGTGTACAGCTTCACCGAGACCGATCGCTACGGACTCGACGATCGGTCGCGGATTCTGCTGACGGTGAAGGACGGCAAGTACGTGATGGTGAAATAGCCGTCGCGCACAAACGCGTTCGCCCGCGTGGCGGGGCCGGCCTCTCCGTGGGCCGGCCCTTTTTCTGTGTTCCGCCTCGAAGGCGCCCGGCACCGGCTCTCCCGCATCGCAGAAATCGCGAGGCGGCTCTTAGCGCCGCGTTAAGGCTGATGGTTCGAATTGCACGGAGTTAACGTGACCCATGCCCGGCCTCTGGTAGGACTACCAGGGTGCAACGGAATACGCGCGGCGCAACGCTGCGCATCGGGCCAGCGACCGGCGGCCGAGGCGGTTACGCCTCCGCGCCGGCCCGGCCCCCAACAACGGTGATTGATGCCGAACCAGATCGTCACGCAGCGTGATGCGATCCGCTACACCGCGGGCCGGGTGGCGGTCGCGGCCGGGATTACGGCGATCGTCACCCTCGTCTTTCTGATCTCCGATCTAGGCACCGACTGGAGCGCGACCGTCGAAGTCGGCGCAGTTGTGAAGGCGTCGTTGCTGGTCGCGCTCGGCGTCTCCACGACGCTGTCCGGCGCGATGGCGTATCGGTCGGCGCGGCTGATGCAGCAACTGACCTCGACCCGCGCCGAGCTGGTGCGGATGTCCCGTACCGACACGCTGACCGGGTTGCTCAATCGCCGCGGTTTCGACGAGGCCGCTGCGACATTGCTGGGGCGGGCGAGTTTCACCGGCCAGCCTGTCGTTGCGCTGATGTGCGACCTCGACCGCTTCAAGGCGATCAACGATCACTACGGCCACACGATCGGCGACCGCGTGCTCGCCGAGATCGGCGGCATTCTGCGTGACTTCGCTGCGCCGCGCGGCATGCTGATCGCCCGTCACGGCGGTGAGGAATTCGCCGGACTGATCGTCGGCGTCAGCGACGAGCAGGCGAACGACTACGCGCTGGAGCTGTGCCGGCGGTGCGCAACCGAGGTGGCGTGCGACGGCCGCCGGGTTGCGGTGACGATGAGCTTCGGCCTCGCTACCTATGGCGGCGGCGACCTGTCGTCGCTGATGCGCCGCGCCGATCTGGCGCTGTATCGTGCCAAGGATCTCGGGCGGAATTGCGTCGTGCAGCTCGACGCCTGCGCGACCTTACCCACCGCGTCGGCGGAACCGTCAGGCGGGATGCGAGAAGCCGAGATAGCTGGCGACCACCGCCTCGTTGCGGGCGACCTCTGAGGCCGGCCCGTCGAGAACGAACTCGCCGAGCTCCATCACATAGGCGCGGTCGGCGATTGCGAGCGCGGCCTTTGCGTTCTGCTCCACCAGCAGCACCGATACGCCGGCTTCGCGCAGTTCGCCGACGATGCGGAAGATGTCGGCAACGATGATCGGGGCGAGGCCGAGGCTCGGCTCGTCGAGCATCAGCAGCTTCGGCGCGCCCATCAGCGCGCGGCCCATCGCCAGCATCTGCTGCTCGCCGCCGGAGAGTGTGCCGGCGAGCTGCTTGCGCCGCTCCTTGAGTCGCGGAAACAGGTTGTAGACGCGTTCCTGCGATTGCGCCGCCACCGGCTTGGCGATCCGGAAGGCGCCGAGCTCGAGATTGTCCTCGACCGTCATGGTGGCGAACAGCTCGCGATGCTCGGGCACCAGCGAGAGGCCGCTCGCGACGCGGTCCTCGATGTCGAGCCGCGCGACGTCGATGCCGTCGAAAGTGATGCGGCCCTTCAGCGGCAGCACGCCCATCGCGGCGCTGAGCAGGGTGGTCTTGCCGGCGCCGTTGGCGCCGACCACGGTGACGATCTCGCGCGTCCGCACCTCGAGCGACACGTTTCGCACCGCTTCGACCTTGCCATAGGATACCGAGACGCCGGATACCGAAAGCAAAGCGGTCATGCCAGCGCTCCGAGATAGGCCTTGATCACGTCCGGATTGGTCTTGATCGCGTCGGGCGTGCCTTCTGCGATCCTTGTACCGAAGTCGAGCACGACGATGCGGTCGGCGAGGTCCATCACGAAGCCCATGTCGTGCTCGACCAGCAGCACCGACATGCCGCTGTCCTTGAGCTGGCGCAGCAGCGCTGCGAGCCGCTGTTTCTCCATGTGGCGCAGGCCGGCGGCCGGTTCGTCGAGCAGCAGCAGCTCGGGATCGGCGCACAGCGCACGCGCGATCTCGACGATGCGCTGCTGGCCGAGCGACAGGCTGCCTGCGAGCTGATCGATCTCGGCGCCGAGACCGACGCGCTCGATCTGCCGCGCGGCCTCGGCGAGCAGCTTGGCCTCGTCGCCGCGATCGAACCGTAGCATGCTGGTGATCGCGCCGGAGCGGCCGCGCAGATGCGCGCCGATCGCGACGTTCTCCAGCACGGTCATGTCCGGCACCAGCTTGACGTGCTGGAAGGTGCGGGCGATGCCGAGCTTCACCACTTCCTGCGGCGGGGTGTTGTCGACCGGCTTGCCGTGCACTTCGATCCGGCCGCCGGTGGTGGTGAGGATGCCGGTGATCAGGTTGAAGGTGGTCGACTTGCCCGCGCCGTTGGGGCCGATCAGCGCGACGATCTCGGCGGCGTTGACCTCGAACGACACATCGTTGACGGCGACCACGCCGCCGAACTGTTTTCGCGCCCGCTCCACTTTCAACAGCGGTGCGGCGGAGCTGCCCACCCGCTCACGTGAGGGCAGGCCGCCGGCCTTTCCGGTGGCGGTGCGGCGAAAATTCAGCGGCACCAGATTGGCGAGCCACGGCCACACGCCGCCGGGCGCAAGCTGCAACAGCACCACCAGGAGGATGCCGAACACGATGATCTCGAGCTGGCCCTGGCCGCCGAACAGCAGCGGCAGATAGCCCTGCAGCACCTCTTTCAGAATGATGACGATCGCGGCGCCGAGCACGCCGCCCCAGACATAGCCGGCGCCGCCGACCACGGCGATGAACAGATATTCGATGCCGGCCTGCGGCCCGAACGGCGTCGGGTTCACGTTGCGCTGGAAATGCGCGTACAGCCAGCCCGACAGGCCGGCCAGCACCGCCGCGTAGATGAACACGAGCAGCTTGGCACGCGCGGTCTGCACCCCGAATGCTTCGGCGGCGACATGGCCGCGGCGCAGCGCGCGAATGGCGCGGCCGGTGCGGCTGTCGAGCAGGTTCATGGTCAGCACCGCGCTGATCAGCACCATCGCCCAGATCACGAAATAGATGCTGTGGGGATCGTACATGTCGATCGGGCCGATCGACAGCGGAGGCACCCGGGAGATGCCGTCGTTGCGGCCGAGGAAGTCGAGCTTGCTGAACAGATAATACAGCGCGATGCCCCAGGCGATGGTGCCGAGAGGCAGATAGTGGCCGGACAGCCGCACCGTCATCAGCCCGAGCAGCACCGCGGCGATGCCGGCGACCGCGAGCGAGGCCGGCAGTGCCAGCCACGGCGACAGGCCGTAGACCGTGGTGATGTAGGCGGTGGTGTAGGCGCCGAAGCCGCAGAACGCGGCCTGGCCGAACGAGGTGAGGCCGCCGACGCCGGTGAGCAGCACCAGCCCCATCGCCACCAGCGCGGCAAGGCCGATATTGTCGAGCAGCACGATCCAGAACGGCGGAATCCCCGGGATCAGCGGCAGCGCCGTCATCGCGGCGGCGAACAGGAGAACCGGCAACCAACGCGTCATCGCGGTCAGTCCTTCTCTTCTTCGACCGCGGGGGCGGTGAGCGATCGCAGCACCAGCACCGGCAGGATCAGCGTGAAGACGATCACCTCCTTGTAGTTCGAGGCGTAGAACGAAGAGAACGACTCGACGATGCCGACGACGACCGCGGCGACGGCGGTGAGCGGGTAGCTGACCAGACCGCCGATGATCGCCGCGACGAAGCCCTTCAACCCGATCAGGAAGCCGGTGTCGTAATACAGCGTGGTGATCGGCACGATCAGGATGCCGGAGATCGCGCCGATCACCGAGGCGAGCAGGAATGCGATCTGGCCGGAGAGTGAGGTGCGGATGCCGACCAGCCGCGCCCCGAGCCGGTTGACCGCGGTGGCGCGCAGCGCCTTGCCGTAGCGGGTGAAGCCGAAGAACAGCCATAACGCCGCCATCAGCGCCAGCGTGATGCCGTAAACCGCCAGACTCTGCCCGGTGAACAGCAGCGGCCCGACGCTGAGCGCGACGTCCGATAGCGGCGGTCCGCGCAGCCCTTCGGCGCCGAAAAACACCAGGCCGAAGCCCTGCAGCGCCAGATGGCAGCCGACCGAGGCGATCAGCAGTACCAGCACCGAAGTATGCGCAAGCGGCTGGAATGCGATGCGATACAGAAACAGGCCGATCGCCGCGACGATCAGCAGCGACAGTGCGATGTTGACCGCGACCCCCGGCTTGTAAGGCGGCAGCAGCGTCGCCAGCGCCAGCACGGCTGCCGGAAACGCGATATAGATCAGCGCAGCCCGCACCACCTTGGCGAGATGCAAGGATCTGCGCGCGCCGAACAGCTCGAAGCCGAACGCGACCAGCCCCATCACCAGTGCGAGCTGGGCGGTGCCGGGCACGCCGCCGGCCGACAGCGTCGCGTAGGTGAGAGCGCCGAAGGTGATGAATTCGCCCTGTGGGATCAGAATGACACGCGTCACCGCGAACACCAGCACCAGCGCCAGGCCGAGCAGTGCGTAGATCGCGCCATTGGTGACGCCGTCCTGCAACAGGAACAGCAGAATCGTGGTGTTCACGCGAACGTCCCCTCCCGCGAAGGCGCGTCGTTGCGCGCCTCCATCCGCCGGCAGTTGAATTCTGCTCAGGCTATTTGATATGGTGCATAACAATTATCGACTATAAGCTCAAGGCCCGCGAACGCGTCGCGCGGCCGTTGCGCTGATCAGGATCACGAGCCCGGCGATGACCGCATCGAAAACCGCCGCCGTCGCCAAGCCGGCGCGAGCCGCGCGCAAGGCATCGCCGGTCGAGCCCGCCGCCGAGGCGTCCGAGCTGATGATGGGCGAACTGTCGGAGCTGCTCGGCTACGCGCTGAAGCGGGCCCAGCTTCGCGTGTTCGAGGACTTTCTACATTCGGTCGAGCCCGTGCAACTGACTCCGGCTCAGTTCTCGGTGCTGTTGTTGCTGGATGCCAATCCCGGACGCAACCAGACCGAAATCGCCACCACGCTCGGCATCCTGCGGCCGAATTTCGTGGCGATGCTCGATGCGCTCGAGAGTCGCGGCCTGTGCCTGCGCACCCGCTCCCCGAGCGACCGGCGCTCGCACATCCTGATGCTGACCGACAAGGGCCGCGCGACGCTGGCGCGCGCCAAGAAGCTGGTGGCGACCCGTCACGAAGCGCGGCTCACGGCACTGCTAGGGCCGGACAATCGCGATGCGCTGCTGGCGATGCTGGCCAAGATCGCCCGGGAGTTCTGAGCGCGCCGGCGCTGCCGCCACGATCAGCTCTTTTTGAAGCACCGCTTGTCGTTCCCCGGGCAGGGATCGACCTCCCGCACCGACGCGGTGATCGAGTTGAGTTCGATCACCGCGCGCTTTCGTTTGGCCACCAGGAAGCGGTCGACGAACGCGACGGAGGTTGCCTTCAGGGTGACGACAGCTTCCGCTCGTTCGGCGCGGACGATGAAGTCCTCGGCTTCCTCAGGCGTCAGCGAGCGGCAGAACCGCACGACGGCGGCGGCCGGCGACACGTAGCGGGTGAAAGGTCCGGCAGCCTGTTTCGTCGGCGTTTGTTTCGGTGCCGCAGATTTCGGTGCCGCAGATTTCGGTGCTGCCTTCGCTTTCGATTTTGCGTTCGACTTCGCTTTGGCCTTTGTTGTTGATCTCCCTGCTCCGCCTGCCATCATTGTCTCCTCGGTCATTGTGCCGGGTAAAGCTGCAGCTCACGACGCTTCATCTGGTCGATCGCGATCACGGCGAGCACCTCGGACGGCGTTCCGCCGCCGGTGACGCGATCGCCGACGTAGAGGGTCTGCGAGCCGCCCGTGCGGCGGGTCGCTGCAGTCGGGGCCGTGCCGGTGCGCGGCGCCGTGAACAGATAGGTCCGCAGTGATGCAAGATCGACGACGCGATCCCCGGCGAGGGCCAGCGCGATCGCGACCTGATGCACGTCGCTGCGCTTGGCGCTCGCGGTCAATTGCGCGTCGGCGAGCTCGAACGCGGTGGTGACGCGGGTGAACACGACGCTCGGCGTGGCGCTCGCGTTCAAGGTGGTGGTGAACACCAGCTTGTCGGTCATCGCCGGGACCGCGCCGTGATTGCTGCCGGCGAGATTGCCGAACAGCGTCAGCTCGATGAAATCTTTGACCAGTTTCTCGACGCCGATCCGCCCGGTGATCGGATAGATGTAGTTCGCCGCGACGATCTGCCCGTCGCAATAGCGGCCTCGCGCCGGGTCGTTCAACGTCTTGAGCAGATAGCCGAAGGTGTCGGTGACGGTGAAGGTACGTTGGTTGCTGCGCTTGCGCAGCGCGCCGGCGCCGACGTTCAGCCTGAACACGTGCTCGGGCAGGATCCGCAGCAGGTTGGCCTGCGAGGTCAGGTCGTTGTCTTCGGTGATGTTGAGGTCGAAATTATAGGCGACGCCGGTCTTGTAGAACGTGTCGATCATCGTCCGGACCTTGCCGTAGGCAGGGCCAGGAAACAGTTCGGGGCCGAAGCTGCTGGTCGCTTCGCGATCCCCGGCGTAGGTGACGCTGAGCTGCTGGGCGATCGGATCGCCGCTCGCGGCGAGCTTGTCGATCCAGGCGATCACCACGGTCTGGACCGCGTCCCGCGTCTCGCAGCGGATGCGCTTGACGATGTCGGGCGTGTCGACCCCGGAGAAATCCTCCGGCAGCGGGTGGATCGCGCACCCGGTCAGCAGCACGGCCATCCCAGCCGAAACGATGCTCTTCCACATCGCGTGCCTCGGGCAATGACACGAACAACGACAAAACGACGAACCAAAATGATCGCCGACTATACGCCGGCGCTTCGTCGAGTCTGTGGTTTCGATGCAACTATGAGGCGAAATCGCGTCTGTGTCGCTACTACGGGAGTACTTCCCGGCGTTCGGAGAGGCGGGCGTCGAGCGCGGCGCGCTTGTCGGCCAGCAGGCCGTGGTCGGCGGCTTCGATCACGTCGAACAGCTCCTGCGCTTCGGTGATCCGGGTGACGGTGACGTAGTCGGCGCCGGCCTGGTACATCGCCTCGACATCGGTCAGCAGATCCGCCGTGGCGACGATCTGCGCGGTCGGATTGAGGGCCCGGACGTGGCGCACCAGCCGCTCGTTGGTGGCGCCCTTCAGCAGCGAATCCGGCACGCTGAGGATGATGATCTCGGCCTTGGCGACGCCGGCGTGCAGCAGCGTGTCGACGTTGCTGATGTCGCCGTAGATCACGTGCATGCCCCGCTCGGTGAGGGTGCGGTACACCGTCGGGTTGAAGTCGATCACGCTGATCTGCTTGAGCCGCTCGGGCGCGTGGCGCTCGATTTCGCTGACCAGGGCGCTTGCGGCGCGGAAGAAGCCGAGGATGACGATGCGATGCACCGCGCCGTGGCCGGCCTCGGCGGCGGCGTCGGCGCCGCTCTGCTGCTGGCCGAGATCGCGGAAGCCGAGCCTGGTCATCGTCCCGATCGCGCCGCGGGTGATCGGATCGCTGCGCATGATCACGAAGGTCGACAGCACCGCCAGCAATACGAAGGCGAACGAGGCGGCGCTCGCGGTTTGGGTGCCGATGTGGCCGGCGGCGATGCCGGTCTGGATCACCACCAGCGAAAATTCGCTGATCTGCGCCAGATTGAGCGCCGGCAGCAGGCTGGCGCGCAGGCCCTGCTTCATCAGATACAGCGGCACGAAGGTGGTGAGCAGCCGGCTCGCGAGCGTGAAGACCGCGATCGCCAGCGCCAGCCCGATCACCGAGCCGTTCGGGATCGGGATCGTCATGCCGAGCGCGACGAAGAACAGGGTGATGAAGAAATCCCGCAGCGTCGTCACCTTGGCGGTGACGTCGAGCGCATAGGGGAAGGTCGACAACGACACGCCGGCGACCAGCGCGCCCATCTCGCGCGACAGGTGCAGCCGCTCGGCGGTTTCGCCGATCAGGAAGCACCAGGCCAGAGCCCCGAGCAGCACCAGTTCGGGCGTGCGGGCGATGCGATGGAACAGCCAGGGCAGCACATAGCGCGACAGCAGCAGCGCGGTCGCGACCAGCGCGGCGACGCGGCCGACCGAGATCAGCAGCACGGAGATCTGGAGGTCGGCGAGACTGGGCTGCACCGCCAGGAACAGGATCGCGAAGATGTCTTGCAGCACCAGGATACCGAGTGTGATCCGGCCGGGCAGGGTGTCGAGCTCGCGCTTCTCGTACAGCACCTTGACGATGATCACGGTGGACGACAGCGCGCAGGCCACCGTCAGGTACAGCGCGTCGAAATGGCCGCCGCCGAACGCCAGCCCGATGCCGACGAAGAACGCGATGCCGAGCAGCACGCCGCCGGCGATCTGGCCACCGGCCGCGACCAGGATCACCGGGCCGGCGCGGATGATCTTCTTCAGGTCGATCTCCAGCCCGATCATGAACAGCATGAAGATCAGGCCGAGTTCGGAGATCACCGCGATCGAGTTCTCCGACTTGACCCAGCCGAGGCCGAACGGGCCGATCACGAAGCCGGCGACGAGGTAGGCGAGGATCAGCGGCTGGCGGAAAAAATGCGCGACCAGTCCGAGCAGCCAGGCGAACAGGATGCTCAGCGTGATATCGCCAATCAGTTCGTGCATGCACCCGCCGCCGTGGAACGCCCTGACGCGAACAGTAAAGGGACAGCCACGCGGAAACAATGCATCGGACGCCCGGCTCGCCGAACGGGACGCCTTCGCTTGCTGCGTACCCGTGAGTCTCTGGCTGACATGCCTGATTCTGTCGGCCGGCGCACCGGCTTTGGCGCAATCGCCCACCACGCACCCAGCGCTCCCGCTCCGCCCCACCACCAGCCGGCCAAGCGGGCGATTGGAGCGGGATCGGCCGCCTCCGATGGGTAGCCCTGCACCTCGGATGCTTCCCTTTATACCGCCCGCGCTTTAGGTTGCCGGCCACGGCGGCAACCAGGGCTGGGCGGCATGGACAAGTCAGACACCGAGGATCTGCGCGCCCGCGGATGGTGGACCGGCCTCGCGATCGCGGTGCTGCTGCTCGGCCTGCCGCTGGCGGTGTGGCTCGATCTCACCAACCTCGTCGACGCGGCCTTGCGCCGGCAGGCGTCCGACCTGAATTCGGTGATCAAGAGCGTCCGCCACTATTACGCCGCCAACGTGGTGGGGCGGATCTTGGCCCATCCCGGCCAGGTGCAGGTGATCCACGATTACGAGACCGTGCCCGGCGCGATTCCGATCCCGGCGACACTGTCGCTCGAGCTCGGCAAGGTGATCGGCGAGCAGCAGAGCAATATCACCTACCGCTTCGTTTCGGATTATCCGTTCGCCAATCGCGCGCCGCATCAGCTCGACGCCTTCGAGCGCGACGCGCTTGCGGCGCTGCGCAAGGACTCGAGCGAGAACATCGTGTCGGCATCAGCCGGGCTGTTCAGCGACAGCGTCCGGCTGGTGTCGCCGGTGACGATGGCGCCGGCCTGCGTCGCCTGCCACAACACTCATCCCGAAAGCCCGAAGCGCGACTGGAAGGTCGGCGACGTCCGCGGCATCCAGGAGGTGATGATTACCCAGCCGATCGCCGCCAACCTGTTCTCGTTCAAGTTCCTGCTGGCGTATTTTGTGCTGGCGGCGGTGTGCGGTGTGTCGTTCCTGGCGATGCAACGCCGGCAATCGCTGAAGATCGTTGCGATGAACCGCGAGCTCGAGACCAACAACGACTTTCTGGCTTCGCTGTCGATGAAGATCTCGCGCTACATCCCGCCGCAGATCTACAAGAGCATCTTCTCCGGGCAGAAGGACGTCGTCATCCACACCGAGCGCAAGAAGCTGACGATCTTCTTCTCCGACATCCAGAATTTCACCGCCACCACCGAGCGGCTGCAGCCGGAACTGATCACCCAGCTCCTCAACGAGTACTTCACCGAGATGTCGGAGATCGCGCATCGCTATGGCGGTACCATCGACAAGTTCATCGGCGACGCGATGCTGATCTTCTTCGGCGATCCGGAGACCAAAGGCGACCGCGCCGACGCCCAGGCCTGCGTGCGGATGGCGTGGGCGATGCAGCGCCGGCTGTCCGAACTCAATGCCAAATGGCGCGCCGCCGGGATCGAGCAGCCGTTTCGGTCGCGGATCGGGATCAATTCCGGCTATTGCAATGTCGGCAATTTCGGCAGCGCCGACCGGATGGACTACACCATCATCGGCGCCGAGGCGAACCTCGCCGCTCGGCTGCAATCGATCGCGGAGCCTGGCGGCATCGTGGTGTCCTACGAGACCTATGCGCTGGTCAGCGACATCGTCGACGCCCATGCGCTGTCCTCGATCACCATGAAGGGGATCAGCCGCGAGGTGGTGCCGTATGCGGTCGATCAGCTCCGCGACGGCAGCGAAGCCTCGGCGGTGGTGATCGAGAAGGTGCCCGGCTTCGACTTCCGCCTCGACACCGCAGCCGTTGCCGCCACCGACAGCGACCGTGTCCGCACAGTGCTGCTGCAGGCGCTGTCGTCACTCGACCGGCGGCAGCCGAAGGCGGCGGAGTAGCAGGCTCAAGTCGAGAGACGTCGTCATTGCGAGCGAAGCGAAGCAATCCAGAAGCTCCGTGCCCCGCGTCCTGGATTGCTTCGTCGCTGCGCTCCTCGCAATGACGATAGGGGTGGACGCCTCACACCAAGATCACCCGGATATCGTTGACGTTGGTCAGCGTCGGGCCGGTGATCAGCAGGCCGCCGGTCTGGGCGAAGAAGCCGGTGGCGTCGTTGTTCGCGAGACAGGCGGCGGGGTCGAGCTGCAGCGCCTCGATCTGCGCGAAGGTCGCGGCGTCGATTAGCGCGCCGGCGGGATCGTCGGCGTTGCCGGCGCCGCCGTCGGCGCCATCGGTGTCGGCGGCGAGTGCGGCGATGTCGGGCAGGTCGGACAAGTGCTGCGCCAGCGCCAGCGCGTATTCCTGGTTGGGACCGCCGCGGCCCTGGCCGCGTACTGTGACGGTGAGTTCGCCGCCGGACAGGATCGCCAGTTTGAGCCCGGAAGCCCGAGCCTCGCGCGCGAGCCGGGCATGCGCGGCGGCAACCTCGCGGGCTTCACCTTCGAGATCAGCGCCGAGATCGGCAACCTCGTAGCCGGCGTCGCGCGCAACTTGGATCGCCGCATCGAGCGACTGTCGTGGCCGTGCAATGATCTCGAACCGGGCGCGGGCGAATGCGGCGTCGCCGGCCTTGACGCTCTCGTTGCGCTGATCGTTCAGCGCGGCGGCGATCGCCGGATCCAGCTCGAGTTGATAGCGTGCCACCAGCGCCCGCGCGTCGGCTAGCGTGGTCGGGTCAGGCACCGTGGGGCCGGAGGCGATTGCGGAGGGCTCGTCGCGCGGCACGTCGGAGATCGCCAGCGTCACGATCTGACCGGCGTGCTGCCCGGCGCGGGCGAGGCGGCCGCCTTTGATCCGCGACAGATGTCTGCGCACCGTATTGATCTCGCCGATCGGCGCGCCGGAGCGCAGCAGTGCGCGGGTCGCCTGCTGCTTCTGCGCCAGCGTCACGCCGTCGGCCGGCGCGATCCAGTTGGCCGAGCCGCCGCCCGACAGCAGCACCAGCAGCAGATCGCCCGGCGTCGCGGTGGCGGCGAGGGCGAGGCTGGCTTCTGCCCCGCGCACGCCGGCGGCGTCGGGCATCGGATGGCCGGCCTCGATCACCTCGACGCGGCGGGTCGGCACGCGGTGGCCGTGGCGGGTGGTGGCGATGCCGACCAGCCGTGACGGTTCCAGGCCCGAGTTGTCGAGATAATGCCGTTCCGCGGCCGCGGCCATCGCGGCGGCGCTCTTGCCGGCGGCGAGGCAGATGATCCGGCCCGGCGGGGCCGGCGGCAGATGCGGTGCGAGGATGCGATCCGGGTGCGCGGCGGCGACGGCCGCATCGAAAATGGCGCGGAGCAGCGGGCGATGATCGGTCATGTGCCCGTTGTGGCAGGCGCGCCCCGGGCCGGCAAGTGACGGCCGCCTCAGGCCGTCATCCCGGGGCGCTCGCGCAGCGAGCGAACCCGGGATCCAGAGGTTCAGGGCAGTTCGAGATTCCGGGTTCGCCGCTGCGCGGCGCCCCGGAATGACGAAGGTGAGGGAGCGACTAGCCGCCGTTCGGCGAATGCACTTCGCCTTCGATCACGTCGCCGAACAGCTTCCAGTTCTGGCCTTCGAACCGCATCATCTGCAACTGCTCGATCGGCGCGAAGTCGGTCGCCGAGGTGTTGAGCGTCACGCCCGGCAGCAGACCTCCGAGCTGGACACCCTTCAGGTTGGCCGCCTGCTTCATGACGTTTTCACGGCTGAGGTCGTCGCCGCACTGCTTGATCAGCACAGCTACCGTCTCGGCGATGTTGTAGCCGGTCATGAAAGAAGAATCGGCGCGGCTGGCATCAGGCGCGTACTTGGCCATGAACTCGTAGTAGGCCTTCATGCCCGGGTCGTTTTCCCACTGCTTGTCGGTGGCGTCCTTGGCGTAGGAGGCGGAGACGATGCCCTGGGCATTCTCGAAGCCGGCCGGCTTCATCACGCTGCCGGTCGAGGCCGACACGTTCGGCACGATCATCATCGGCTTCCACGCCAGCTCGGCGACCTTCTTGATGGTCTGCGCGGCGAATTTCGGCGTCGCGAAGATCACCAGCACGTCCGGATTGGCGGCCTTGATCTTGACGATGTGGGAGTCGACGGTCGGCTCGGTCAGTTCGTAGCTGTCCTCGATCACGACCTGGGACGCCTTGGCACCGAGTCCGTCCTTGAGGCCCTTCAGATAGTCCTTGCCGAAATCGTCGCCCTGGTACAGCACGGCGATCTTGGCGTCCGGCTTCTCCTTCAGGATGTACTTGGCGTAGATCCGGCCTTCGCTCTGGTAGCTCGGCAGCCAGCCCATCGTCCACGGGAAGTGCTTCGGATCGTTCCATTTGGTGGCGCCCGATGCCAGGAACAGATGCGGGACCTTCTTGGCGTTGAGATATTTCTGGATCGCGGTGTTCGACGGCGTGCCGAGCGGCGAGAACATGAACAGCACTTCGTCGCTCTCGACCAGCTTGCGGGTCTGTTCGACGGCCTTCGGCGGCGAATAGGCGTCGTCGTAGGAGATGTAGACGATCTTGCGGCCGTTGATGCCGCCCTTGTCGTTGATCATCTTGAAATAGGCTTCCTGCGCCCGGCCGACGCTGCCATAGGCCGAGGCGGGGCCGGAATACGGCACGATGTTGCCGATCTTGACTTCGGTGTCGCTGGCGCCGGGGCCGTATTTCTTCTGCGCCATCGCCTGGCCGCTCGAAGCGGTCAGCAGGGCGACGGTCGCCAGGGTGGCGATCGATCGGGAGAGGGCCGACATCAGGGGAAATCCTCGCTGTTGTTGTTGGTCTTGCGGCGCACACGCTGCGCTGCAGCGTTGGCAGTGCAGCGGAGGGTTAGCCGGTTCGGCGCGGTTGCTCAACCCGCGCAAGTTGCGACGGTTACCAAATTTCGCGGCCATTCCGTCGAATGGAAATAGATGCTGCCGAGGACGTGCGAAAGGCGCAGCGACCCCGCGCTGCGTCATCGGCGCGTCACGCTACGCCACATCCGCCTTCCTCAGATGCGCGGCGACGATTTTCAGGTCGTCGACGAAGCGGGCGTATTCGCGCTCTTTGGCCTCGGCGTCAGGCAGGCGCAGCAGATACGATGGATGCACCGTCACCAGCACCTGCGGGCCGTCGTCGCGGTCGATCAGATGGCCGCGATTGGCGTTGATTGGCGTCACCTTGCCGAGCACGCTCTGCGCCGCGGTGGCGCCCATGGCGACGACCAGCAGCGGCTGCACCGCGGCGAGTTCGCGCTCGTACCATTGCCGGCACGCCTTGATCTCCGGCGTGTTCGGCTTCTGGTGCAGGCGGATCTTGCCGCGCGGCACGAATTTGAAGTGCTTCACTGCGTTGGTCACATAGGTCTTGCTGCGGTCGACGCCGGCTTCCGCCAGCGCCCGATCGAGCATCTGCCCGGCCGGGCCGACGAACGGCTTGCCGGCGAGGTCTTCCTTGTCGCCGGGCTGTTCGCCGACCAGCATCACGGTGGCATGCTGCGGACCTTCGCCGAACACGGTCTGGGTGGCGTCCTTCCACAGGTCGCAGGCGCGGCAATCTTTCGCTTCCTCGCGCAGATGCGCCAGCGTGTCGGCCTTGGGCTTGGCTCTCGTCATCGGTTGCTCCTGTCGCTGCGGCTTCCTCGGCGCGGTCGCCTCGGCCGCGACCATCGCGTGCGCCTTGCGCTCGGCGTGTTCGATCAGCGGTTTGATCAGCGCCGCTTCGGGCAGATTGCGCCAATATTTCTTCGGCATCTCGGCCTGCATCGCCTTGGTCTTCAGCCGCGCCGGATTGAAGATGCTGGCGTAGTAGGTGAGCCAGGTTTGTTCGAGGCGATCCTCCGACGGCGCCATCGCCTTGGTGACGCCGGGCGTGATCGCAACCCTGTGGCCGTCCCAATGCGCGCAGACGTCGGGCGTCAGGATCGACCATTCCATATCGGCGAAGCGGCGGGCGAAGAACGGCGCGGCCAGCTCGACGATATGATGCTCGGGTTCGAACCAGGCGACGTAGCGCGACTTCGGCTCGCGGCCGATCTCGCGGAACCGGACGAAGGCGTGCATCTTGTGCTCGTCGCGCCGCACCGCCTTGGCCATCGCCGAAAGCCGCGCCACGTCGGGATCGGTCGCCACCTGCATCAGCTCGGGATTGGCGCGGAGACGCCACAGCAACTGATACAGATATGCGAAGCGCTGCGGATCGCGGTGCAGGATGGCGAGTTGCGCCAGCTCGACGAAGCGGGCGGGGACGTTGAAGGTCTGCGCGGGGGAGGGCGATTGGGTAAAGTGTGTGAACGGCGCGGCCGTTTCAGCAAAGGCTCCCGCATCCGGCGACAGCCCCGCCGCGTCGAACAGCTCCGGCTCGTCGCCCGTCACGCTCCAGGTGATATCCGCCGGTGCCACGTCCGCCAGCACCAGCTCCCGCGCCGCCTTGCGCCAGCCGTCGAAATCGGTGTCGCTGTCGAGCCGGATGCGGTGCATGTGCCTTTGGTTAGCCAACTTGTTAGTTATGCACAGGTCGCGCTTGCAACATGGCACAGCCCTCATCCTGAGGAGACTCGGCAAAGCCCGCAGGGCTTAGCCGAGGCGTCTCGAAGGATGGCCGCAGGTGCGTGGCTCCATCCTTCGAGACGGCTGCTGCGCAGCCTCCTCAGGATGAGGTCGCGCTTGTAGCTAATCATCCATCCCCGTCATTGCGAGCGAAGCGAAGCAATCCAGCTCAGGGCAAAGTGCTGGATTGTTTCGTCGCTTCGCTGCGCTCGCAATGACGCTGATCGTCAAAACCCAAATCCCAACTGCTGCGCCTTCGGCCGAAACCGCTCCGCCAGCCGCGCGCCGTCGAGCTGGTAAGCCGGCGGGCGGTGGTCGGGGAGAACGATGAACGGCAGCGCCTTGTTCCGTGGGATGTGGAGTTTGGCGAGGTCCGAGCTGCGGATCGCGCTGTTGCGGCGGGTGTCGATGATGCGGTCGACCGCCTTGCGGCCGAAGCCCGGAATCCGCAGCAATTCCTCGCGGCTGGCGCGGTTGACGTCGAGCGGGAAGCGCTCGCGGTGGCGCAGCGCCCAGGCCAGTTTCGGATCGATTTCCAGCGACAGCATCCCGGCGGCCGGATCGATGATCTCGCCGGCCTCGAAGCCGTAGAACCGCATCAGCCAGTCGGCCTGGTACAGCCGATGTTCGCGCACCAGCGGCGGTGCCTGCAAGGGCAAAGCGCGGCTGGAATCCGGGATCGGGCTGAACGCCGAGTAGTACACCCGCTTCAGATTGTACGAGCCGTAGAGATTGGCGGACGTGTCGAGGATGGTCTGGTCGGTGGCGGCGTCGGCGCCGACGATCATCTGCGTGCTCTGGCCGGCCGGTGCGAAGCGCGGCGGCTTGGTCCGCGTCGGGGCTTTCTTCGCTTCGGTCGCTTCATCCAGCTTCAAGCGCAGCCGGCCCATGGTGCGGCGGATGGCGCGGACGTTCTTCTCCGGCGCCAACTGAGCGAGGCTGGTCTCCTCCGGCACCTCGATGTTGATGCTGAGCCGGTCGGCATAGCGGCCGGCCTTGGCGATCAGCGCGTCGTCGGCTTCCGGAATCGTCTTCAGATGAATGTAGCCGCGGAAGTGATGCTCCTCCCGGAGGCGCCGCGCCACTTCGACGATCTGCTCCATGGTGTAGTCGGCGCTGCGGATGATGCCCGAGGACAGGAACAGCCCCTCGATGTAGTTGCGGCGATAGAAGTCGAGCGTGAGCTGCACCACTTCGTCGACGGTGAAGCGGGCGCGTGGCACGTTCGACGACGCACGGTTGACGCAATACAGGCAGTCGTAGGCGCAGGCGTTGGTCAGCAGCACCTTGAGCAGCGAGATGCAGCGGCCGTCCGGCGCATAAGAATGGCAGATGCCCATGCCGGGCGCGGTCGAGCCGAGCCCCTTGCCGTCCCGACTGTCGCGTTTCTCCGTCCCGCTGGAGGCGCAGGAGGCGTCGTATTTCGCCGCGTCCGCCAGGATGGCCAGCTTGCGCTGCACGTCCATGCTTGGAATCTCCTTGATTCATCTCGCGAAAAAATTTGCCGCAAGACCTCGGTGCGATCCCGATTGACTCCGCACCAAGGCAGGGATTTATTAGAACATATCATGAACAAATGAGCCGGCAACGGGTTCATCGAATCCGAAAAAACGGCAGCGGAAAAGGAACGGCGCATGGACAGCGCGCGCCTCGACATGCTTGCGCGCCTGCAGGGCGAAATCGACCGGCTCGAAAGCGGGACGGCGGAGACGCTGCGCCGCGTGCCGCTCGGCCATGACGACGTCGATGCGGTGCTGCACGGCGGCCTGATGCAGGGCGCGCTGCACGAAGTGTTCTGCGATGGCCACCAGGCCAGCGCTGCGACCGGCTTCGTCGCCGGCGTGGCGCAGCGTCTCGCCGAGGCACGTTATCTGTTGTGGATCCGCCAGGATTTTTCCGCGCGCGAGAACGGCGAACTGGCGATGGCGGGCCTCGCCGAACTCGGCTTCGACCCGCGCCGCTTGGTGATGGTACGCGCGCACGATGCCGACAGCGCACTCCGCGCCGCCGCCGATGCGCTGGCCTGCAACGGGCTCGGCGCGGTGATCACCGAACTGTGGGGCGAGACCCGCGCGTTCGATGCCGTCGCCTCGCGCAAACTGACATTGGCGGCGCAGCAGTCCGGCGTCACCGCGCTGATGCTGCGGATCGCCGCTGCGCCGCAGGCCTCCACGGCAGAGACGCGCTGGGTGGTGCGCGCGGCGCCTTCGCCGCCGATCGAAGGCTGGGGCGCCCCGGTGCTCGACACCTCGCTTGTTCGCAATCGTCGCGGCCAGACCGGCCGCTGGATCATGGAATGGAATTGTGATGCGTGCCGCTTCCGTGAACCGCAGGCGTATCCTCGGCCTTTGGCTGCCGAGGCTTTCGACCGATCGGGTCGAACGGGCCTCGCCGCAGGCGAGCACCGGCTCGCCGGCTGATGCTGCGCCTCCGCCGCCGCGTGTCGTCGCCGCCAAGCGCGACAACGCGCTGGTGGTGGTCGCGTGCGATGCGCGCGCGAGCCGTGGCGAGGTGATGCCCGGCATGCCGCTCGCCACCGTGCGGGCGATGCATCCGGCGGTCGATGTCATCGATCACGACCCGCACGCCGATGCGGCTCTGCTGAATGCGATTGCCGACTGGTGCGATCGCTTCACGCCGCTGGTGGCGCTCGACGGCGCCGACGGGCTGCTGCTCGACATCACCGGCTGCGCGCATCTGTTCGGCGACGAGGCCAAGCTGCTGAACACGCTGACCGCGGCGCTGACGCGGCAGGGCTTTGCGGTCAGCGCTGCGATCGCCGGCACTGCGGTGGCGGCGCGGGCGCTGACCCGCGGCGGCTCCGGCCTGATCGTCGCGCCGGGCGAAGAGCTGCGCGCGGTGGCGCCGCTGCCGGTGGCGGCGCTGGGCGTCGATGACGCGATCGTACGCGGCCTGCGCCGCGCCGGGTTCAAGACTGTCGGTGAAGTGCTGGCGCGGCAGCCGACCGAACTCGCCGCAAGGTTCGGCGAAGGCTTCGTCGCGGTGCTGCGCCAAGCGACCGGCGAAGACGACGCGCCGATCTCGCCGCGGCGGCCGGCACCGGACTATGTGGTCGACAAGAATTTCCCTGAACCGGTTGCCACCACCGAGGTCATTCTGCCGACGCTGCTGGCGCTGGCGCGGCTGCTGATCGCCGCGATGGAGCGGAGCGGCAAAGGCGCGCGCCAGCTCACCGCGAGCTTCTTCCGCAGCGACGGCGCGGTGCGCAGCATCAGCGTCGAAACCGGACAGCCGGTGACGCGGGTCGAGGTGGTGCAGCGCCTGTTCGCCGAGAAGCTCGACGCGCTCGCCGATCCGCTCGATCCCGGTTTCGGCTTCGATCTGATCCGGCTCGCCGCCAGCGTCAGCGTGGCGGTGACCCAGGCGCAGCGCGGTTTCGACACCACCGCGCATCAGGCCGAGGACGTCGCGCTACTGGCCGACACGCTGGCGGCGCGGCTCGGGGCCAAGCGGGTGGTGCGCTATCTGCCGCAGGATACGCATATCCCCGAGCGCGCCGCGCTCGCCGTACCGGTGCAGCATTGTCCGCCTGAGCCGGGCGATGCGCCGTGGCCGGCGCGGGCCGACGAACCGCCGCTGCGGCCCTTGCGGCTGTTGCAGCCACCGGAGCCGATCGAGGTGCTGGCCGGCGTGCCGGACGGTCCGCCGGCGCAGTTCACCTGGCGCCGCGTCACCCACCGCGTCACACGAGCCGAGGGCCCGGAGCGCATCGCCATGGAATGGTGGCGCGCCGCCGAGCCCGGCCTGACCCGCGATTACTTCCGGATCGAGGACGAGGACGGCGCGCGGTTCTGGCTGTATCGCGACGGCCTGTACGGCAGCGAGGCGATGCCGGAAGTAGGCGGCAGCGGCCAGCCGCGCTGGTACATGCACGGGCTGTTTGCGTGAGGGATGGGGGAGTGTGTGCACAGCCTCTCCCCGTCATTGCGAGGAGCGGTGCGCGCCGCCTCTCACCGTCATTGCGAGCGTAGCGAAGCAATCCAGCTCCGTGCACTGCGCTGGATTTCTTCGTCGGCTTCGCCTCCTCGGAATGACGAATTCAACTATTGAATTTTAGAACCGAGACGCCAATGAGCGCACCGCGCTACGCCGAGATCGGCGTCACCACCAATTTCTCGTTTCTCGAAGGCGGCTCGCATCCGCAGGACTATGTCCACGAAGCGAGCCGGCTCGGCCTCGACGCCATCGGCATCGCCGACCGCAACACGCTGGCCGGCGTGGTGCGCGCCTATGGCGAACTCGACAACGAGGACTTGGCGTATAAGCCCAAGCTGCTGATCGGCGCGCGGCTGTGTTTTGCCGACGGCACGCCGGACCTGCTGGCCTATCCGACCGACCGGGCCGCCTACGGCCGTCTCTGCCGCCTGCTCAGCGCCGGCAAGCTCCGCGCCGGGAAGGGCGAATGCCATCTGACGTTCGCCGACCTCGAGGCCTTCATCGACGAGGCTTCGGCCCCGATGAATCAGCCTTCGGCTTCCATCCACCAGCTCCCCACCTCGTCATGGCCGGGCTCGTCCCGGCCATCCACGCCTTTGCTACGATTGAGTCAGCAAGACGTGGATGCCCGGCACAAGGCCGGGCATGACGGTGGAAAGGTTGCGGGTCGTCATTCGAAGATATTGCTGGTCGTCATGCCGCCCTATCGCTTCCAGACCAAAGCGATCGCCACCGCGCTCGAACGCCTCACCGCCCTCAACGCCGGTGCCGTCTGGCTCGGCCTCGCGCCGTATTATCGCGGCGACGACAAGCGGCGGCTCGATCGGCTGCGGCGAATTGCGGTCGCCGCACGGGTGCCGTGCATCGCCACCAACGACGTACTGTATCATCACGCTTCGCGGCGGGCGCTGCAGGACGTGCTGACCTGCGTGCGCGAAAAGACCACGATCGACAAGGCCGGGCGCCGGCTCGAAGGCAATGCCGAGCGGCATCTCAAGCCCGCCGCCGAGATGGCGCGGCTGTTCCGTGCCGATCCGGACGCGATCGCCGAGACGCTCAGGTTCGCGGGTCGCATCGGCTTCACGCTGGACGAACTGAAATATCACTATCCCGACGAGCCGGTGCCGCCCGGCAAGACCGCGCAGGCTCATCTGCGAGACCTCACCGAGCAGGGCATCCAGCAATATTTCCCGCATGGCATCAGCGACAAGCTGAAGGCCACCATCGACAAGGAGCTGGCGATCATCGAGCGCCGCAGCTACGCGCATTATTTCCTCACCGTGCACGACATTGTTCGCTACGCACGGTCGCAGGATATTCTGTGCCAGGGTCGCGGCTCGGCGGCGAATTCGGCCGTCTGCTACGTGCTCGGCATCACCTGCGTCGATCCGACCGAGATCGACCTGTTGTTCGAGCGCTTCGTCTCCGAGGAGCGCGACGAGCCGCCGGACATCGATGTCGATTTCGAGCATTCGCGCCGCGAAGAGGTGATGCAGTACATCTATCGCCGCTACGGCCGGCATCGCGCCGCGATCGTCGCCACCGTGATCCATTATCGGCCGCGCTCGGCGATCCGTGACGTCGGCAAGGCGCTCGGCCTGTCCGAAGACGTCACCGCGGCGCTCGCCGATACGGTGTGGGGAAGCTGGGGCAGGGGCCTCAATGAGATGCAGGTGAGGCAGGCCGGGCTCGACCCGCACAACCCGATGATCGGCCGCGCGGTCGAACTCGCCACCGAGCTGATCGGCTTTCCGCGGCATCTGTCGCAGCATGTCGGCGGCTACGTGCTGACGCAAGACCGGCTCGACAGCTACGTGCCGATTGGCAACGCCGCGATGGAGGATCGCACCTTCATCGAATGGGACAAGGACGACATCGATGCCGTCAAGATGATGAAGGTCGACGTGCTGGCGCTCGGCATGCTGACCTGCATCCGCAAGGGCTTCGACCTGATCGCACAGCACAAGGGCGTGCGGTTTCGGCTTTCCGACGTCAAGTCGGAGGACGACAACAAAGTCTACAAGATGCTCCAGCGCGGCGAGTCGATCGGCGTATTCCAGGTCGAGAGCCGGGCGCAGATGAACATGTTGCCGCGGCTGAAACCGAGATGTTTCTACGACCTCGTCATCGAGGTCGCGATCGTGCGGCCGGGCCCGATCCAGGGCGACATGGTGCATCCTTACTTAAGGCGGCGAAACGGCCAGGAGCCGGTGGTGTATCCATCGCCGTCCGGCGAGGCCGACAAGGATGAACTGCGTCAGATCCTCGGCAAGACGCTCGGCGTGCCGCTGTTCCAGGAGCAGGCGATGCGGATCGCGATCGAGGCGGCGCATTTCACGCCCGACGAGGCCAATCAGCTCCGCCGCGCGATGGCGACGTTTCGCAATGTCGGCACCATCGGCAAGTTCGAAGCCAAGATGGTCGGCAATCTGGTGAAGCGCGGCTACGACGCCACCTTTGCCAAGAACTGCTTCGAGCAGATCAAGGGCTTCGGCTCCTACGGCTTTCCGGAAAGCCATGCGGCGAGCTTCGCCAAGCTGGTCTATGTCTCGGCGTGGATGAAGTGCGAGCATCCCGACGCGTTCTGCTGCGCGCTGCTGAATTCGCAGCCGATGGGGTTCTACGCGCCGGCGCAGATCGTCGGCGATGCGCGAAGTAACAAGGTCGAGGTGCGCCCGGTCGACGTGTCGTTCAGCGAGGGCCAGTGCACGCTGGAGGAGCGCTGCGGCGAGCATCACGCGGTGCGGCTCGGTTTCCGCATGATCGACGGATTCCGCTGGGCCGATCCGGACGAGGAGCGGGGGCGGCTCGAAGCCGGCGAGGCGCCGAGCGACGATTGGGCGGCGCGGATCGTCGCGGCGCGGGCGCGGGCGCGGGGGCCGTTCGGCTCGCTCGAACAGTTCGCGCGGATCACGGCGCTGCCGAAGCGCGCGCTGATCCTGCTGGCTGATGCCGACGCGTTCCGATCGCTCGGGCTCGATCGCCGCGCCGCGCTGTGGGCGGTGCGACGCCTGCCCGACGACGTACCGCTGCCGCTGTTCGAGGCGGCGAGCGCGCGCGAGCAGCAGGACGAGCACGCCGCGCCGCTCCCCGTGATGCCGATGGCCGAGCACGTGGTGGCCGATTATCAGACGGTGCGGCTGTCGCTGAAGGGCCACCCGATGGAATTTCTGCGCGCGCTGTTCGCGGCCGAGCGGGTGGTGAGCTGCCGCGAGGTGTCGGAGTCGCGGCGCAACGGCCGGCGCGTGCGCTGCGCCGGCGTGGTGCTGGTGCGGCAGCGGCCGGGCTCGGCCAGCGGCGTGATTTTCATGACCATCGAGGACGAGACCGGCATCGCCAACATCGTGGTGTGGCCGTCGGTGATGGAGCGCTTCCGTAAAGAGGTGATGGGCGCCCGGCTGATCCTGGTCGAAGGCGCGATCCAGGCGAGCCCGGAAGGCGTGGTACATCTGGTCGCCGAGCGGTTGATCGATCGCAGCCACGAGATGGCGCGGCTGGCCGAAGGCCTCGCCCGCCCGGCGCTACCGGACGGCGCCGACTTCTACGAGCAACTGACCTCCGAGAAGCGCGGCTATGAAGCCCTCAACGGCGACCGCCGCGACACCCCCGACGCCCCCGCCCAACGCCATCGCCACCCCCGCGACGTCCGCATCCTGCCGCCGTCGCGGGATTTTCATTGAGAAGGGCGCAGTGCCGCTTATGACCCGAAGCGGACTCAAACGGGAGCGGGAGTTGGTCACACTCGACGCGCCGTTCCGAGGCGGAACGTACCAAAAAAGGGAGCACTGTGCTGGGGTCCGAACGCCTTCTGCTTTTCATTCTGGCGATGCAACGCGCGGCCCACCAATAAACGATAGGCTCCGAGGACTTCAGCCCCGCGCCTGCACCTCGGCAATTTCCGGTAGAAGCGCCACAGCTTCAGGAGCGCCGAAATCGGCAAGTTGGCTTGCGAGGCGCCGGAAACGCTGGACGGCAGCGAGACGATCGGATGCCGAGGTCGCACTCCAGATTGTCGCCAGTAGCTGGCCGCAACGGCGTCCTGCTCCGCTCCGCAGACGCTCCCGAAGGTCCGAAGCGATATGCGCCGTCATGATTTGCTCCAGCCAGCCGAGCGCGGGATCGGGACTGAACGCGGCCGGCGCCTGAGCGACCAGAGCAGAAACCACCGGTGGCGCCACCTCGAAGGCCGCACAAGCCTCGACCCATTCGGCGATGAGTGGCGCAAAACTAGCAGCGTGTGGCCAGTTTGGTTCGAAGACCGGCCAATTATAACAACAGAAGCCAGCTGCGGCGAGGGCCTCTGAGCGTCGATATTCGTGTTGCGCTTTCAGGCCGTCGAAGACAATGGACACGCCCGCCCGCCAAACGGCCGCGAATGCCTCATCGACCGGCTTATTCGAATTGAACAGCCGTGTGGCATGGGCGTTTAGAAATGCTTCGAGGACCGTCATACGCGTTTCCTCGGATTCGATCGCTGCAATCGGACGTAAGAGGTCGGCGATGGCGCGTTCGGGAGGCACCGAATAAGCAATCTGGCCCATCAACGCGCCAAGCGATTGCTCCCAGTCCATCCGCCGGTCATCGGTATCCCAACTGCCCTTCGGGGGCTGTTGTCCGTCGACGAACGAGCGTAACCATTCGATCGCGGCATGGGCAAAGCGGCACAACCGCTCGCGCAAGTCCGGGACCGCGAGAAATGGAGAAAGGTCGAACTGGCGCAAAATCGACGCTGCGCGATAGGTGTCGAACTGCCAATCGACATCGCCATGGGGATAGAAGCTCTGACTCGCCGCGACGAACGGCGCCGGAATTGGCGGAGGCACAGGCATATTTGCGACGTCGTTATTGGTCAGGCGATCGGCAATGGCTACGACCGCCCGCTCGGCACGCGCCGCCCGGTCGTCGCGCAGCCATTGTTCAAGGTCTGCGCCCCATTGGCGCCAACTGAACAAGAAACTGTCGGCGAGTGCAGTAAGACCCGCTGCAGCGGCCAGGGGCCGATGTTCCGCGAACGGAGCAATCCCTTCTATGCTCGCTTTGGCCACGTCACGAAACGGGCTCGATACGAGCCTCAGCCACAACTCGGTCTCGTGAGGCTCGGCGATGCCGCGTCCGACCAGCGCCGCGAGGCCGCGTCCGGCATTCGCGAGAGGATCGTCCGCCATCGTCGTTTCTTCATAGTGTATTCCCGTCGTCCAGGGATCGAGCGAGGCAGCACGTGCAACAACTGATCGCGCCCACGCTCTATGCTCAGCAAGCAGCGCATCATCGCCTCCCGCGAGCAGTGACGCGGCAATCGCTGCGACTGCCTGCGCGCGCATAATTAGCTCTAAGTCGAAACTCATGCTGTCGAAGAGCTGCGGGCAATCGAGGCTGATTGCTAGCGGAATGGCGTCAGTGATGGGTGTCCCGTCAGTCGATACAATGCCGCGTGAGCGGCCGAATGACCAGTCGAGCAAGGGGTTGGTGGCGTTGAGCGCTTGCTGCCGCTCACCGACCTCGGCGGCGCGTGCCTGTAGATGCTCAGGAACGACATAGTGCATGGCGAACCAGCTACGATCCTCGGCGACCTGTAGCTGCCAGTTGTCGGGATCGGCCTGCGATCGATAGGTTTTGAGACGTTCGGCCAACTCGCCGTCTTCATCCTCAAGTGCCTCCTCGAAGTCGGCGAGATCAGCAATCTGCCAGTTCGCCGCTGCGGCGGCGAACGCCGCCTTGCTCGCCTCGTCTCCGAACACATGGAGTTGCGCAACGAGCCCCTGGAGTAGCGGTGGTTGCCGTCGGCGGCGCTCAAGTAGCGCCATGACGTCGGCGCGATTGTCTTCGTCCCCAGGCGTCCAGCCGATGCCATAGGCTGTGGCGCGCTCATCCTCCATCCAGCGCGCGAGATCGTAGAACCAGAGCCGCGGTGAGCACATCAGGGGCAGCATTACGGTAAGGTCTGCTCGCACCTTGTTGCGGTCTATACCGGCGGCAATCACGGGTCCGGCGATGGCCACCAGCGGCCCCGCGCGGAGTGTCTTCGCAACCATCTCGGCGAGCGGGCGACCAGATGCGACTTGGGCTGCAAGCCATTGATCGGTAGCGAGCAGCAACGAGGTCAAGATATGCGGGCCAAGCACCCCGCGCGACCATTTAAACACGTGCTGGTCGCCCCAGAGTTCGATCGACCCATCCGGCAATTCAAGCCGTATCGGTCGTGGCGTGAGCCCGCGCTGCTGCTGCTTTAAGCACCATTGCTTGCTGGCGACACGACAGAATTGACCAAGCAGTCCGAGCGCCGCATCCTCATCTGTTGCGAACAACGCGTCGAACCCCGCTCGGCCAGGCGCACTTGGAAAAAGTCCCGCAGTATCGCGCAAGCCATAGCCGTGCGTGATGGCAAGGTCGGTGTCGAAGGGCTCATCGCAGCGCTCGTCGATCATCGTCTGAGCGACAAGATCGGCGAACAAACCCGGCTCGAGGCGCGGCAGGATGCCCGGCGAGACGACGACGGACTCGGCATGACGAATGCAGGTGGTCAGTAGACGTTCGAGATATGTGCGCGCCACATCGGGCGCCGCATCTGAGCCATGTGTCACGACGAGGCGTAGAAACGCCGCCGGATCGCGGTCATCGTCATCGAGCCCCAGCTCTGCGAGGCAACGATCGCGTTCTTCACGTTGGTCCCAGCTCAATTCCTCGGCTGCATCGGCCGCTGCAAGCCATTGGCCAACCTGCACAACGGCATGACGGCTAATCTGCCAGCGATGAACGGGTCGCCTGAGCCAGAATAAAGTGAGCCGGCTCAATATTGGAGCTAGGCTCTGCGGCCAAGTGGGCCAGCGCTCGACCGACCAGGACATAAAGGCCGGCCAAGTCGGCCAGCGCGGCACCTGATGACGCTGGGCAAGCGCGGCCCGTGTTACGGCATCGGCTTCGGGATATGCTGTACCGGCGAGGATCTCGGGATGCGGCTGCAGCTCGAAGCTGGTGAGCGTGTCGGCAATCTCGCGCATCAGGGCGGCGTTGTCGGCGAGCAACTCAGGTTCGATCCGATCGAGCAGCGTGTGGGCGCGCGGCGAGGCGAGCGGGGCGACTAGAACCTGCCGCGCCCAGACTGGATCGAGATCCGGATCGTCGCGCAATTGCGCATGGAGCGTACGCCATGCCGCGGCACCTTCGGCGTCGACCGCGATTTCGGCAACGAGGCGGACAGCGCGCAACCAAGCCAGCGGTTGACGCGCTGATTTCAGCAGAGACGGCAAGGCTGAGCGCTGCGCATCGAGCGCCCGGGCGATCGCCCAGTCCTCGTAGATGTCATGCGTGAAATGCACGACATCACGATAGGGCGGTTCGGCAAGTGTGCCCTCCGATACGAGCGCTGTGAGGCCAAGAGCAATCCCACCCTTCGGCAGACCTCCAAAAGGCTGACCGAGGCGCGCCCGGGCAAGGGTTCGCAGCGCCGTGTCGCGATGGGGATCGGGCGGCGATGCCACGCTGCCGCGCGTGGCCCAGGCCTGCATCAGGTCGAGTTCGGAGGACGCCCCGGCCTGCGAGGGCCGAGCCGCGATCTGTGCGATGAAGAAGAGGTTTCTGTTGAGTTCGCCATAGCCCTGTCGCGTCAGCATCGTCTGCAGGTGCGGGAACCGTTCGCCAAGGAGGCGCAACTCACCAGGAACCGGCGCGTTGACGGCGAACCGCAGGAGGTCCGGCAGGTTGGCGAGGGCAGCGACGTCGGGGCCGGCCATGTCGCGCGACGAAACAAGGAAACGCCATCTTGCTGCAGTCGGCGAGCGCGCGATAGCCGCCAGCAAATCATTGAGGATACCAACGGACTGGCTGTCCTGAATGCGATCGAGCCCGTCGATCACCAGCAGAGCTTCGCCGGAAACCGCAAGCGCTTCAATTAGCTCCGGTAGATCGGTGGAGAGTTGCAGACTCGCCCCGTAAGCGGACCAAGTCGCCGCCGAGAGTCGGTCATGTTTGAGCACGATCCGACCGTGCCCCCGATCCGCGGCCTCCTCGGCGAGGCGTTTGAGGATAGCTGACTTGCCGCTGCCTGCAGCGCCGCCGAGACGAATATTCTTGCCCTCCGCGAGCTGTCTGGACAGTTGCGTCGTGGGATCGGCGCGAGGGAGCCGAAAACCAAGGATATCATCGCGAATGCTGGCCAGCGCCAGTTCGGCCTCCCGGTCTAGTCTGGCAAGACAGGGTGCAAGATGTTCCGACGCTGAGAGCGAAAAGCGATCGGCAAGTTCGAGCGCGAGAATCGATCGATCAAGTGCCCCCGCCACGCGCGCCGCGTCGGCGGCGATATGCTCGAGCTCCCGCAACAAGTCGGAAGCTGACGCGGGATCAGACAGGGCGCGCTCAAGGTTTCGCAACGCCCAGTGCTCGTGCAGCGATCCCGCTTCCTCGATATCGGCAACGATGAGCGAGAACCGCTTGAGCAGTTCCCAGGCAAGCGATGGGTCCGGGCAGTCGAACTCATCCTCGATCACCCATGCCACAGCTTCGGCAAAGGCACGCTCGCCCGCATTGGCCGCAGCAGGTTCGGCCCAGCGGTGCCAGAAATCCTCTGAACTGAGTGACAGTCGGGCTGCAAGCGCGGTGCGTTCGGCGTCGCGCGGGCCAAACCCGCTCTGTCCGGTCACGATCCTGAACCGATGCGTGTCGGCCGGATTGGCTCGAATGTGGCGTGCTGCTTCTGCGATCGGACGTTTGAAAGCCGGATCGCTGCGCTCACCGCTCAAGGTGCGCTTAATTTGGATAACGGTAGCGCGGGTGCCGCCTCCCGGCAGGCGGTGGCGGACGATGGCATCGTCGAAGCCCGCTACCGCGCCGGAGCGTTGCAGTTCGATATTCTCGATCACCAGGCCGGCACCGTCGCCGAGCGCGGCGGCTTCGCCGAGGAGCGCCGCCAGCAGACATGCCACCGCCCGAGATTCAAAGGTCGTGCCGGCACCGCTCGTGCCGATCACCGTGCGGGACACCTCTGCGCCTCCGTCTTCATCTGTGAAGCGCACTTTCTATGCGGTTCTAGCTGCATGGCAATCTCAAAAAAAAGATGGACCAATCTCCTCATCTTACATTTGGCTCTACGCAAAATGCCTGGCGCGGGCGCGCTGGAAGAGCGGCAAACTTGGATAGATGCGACGGTGCGAGCTGCTGATTTGGCTATCGTGCAAATGTCGATAGCATTTCAGGTTGTGTGCGAATCTACAACATCAAGCTGTCAAAAACCGAGCGATCATCGATCTCCTTAATCCTTGAACCGGTGATCAGAGCCAACGCACAGACAATTTCGCAATGTCCACTTCTGCCCCTTTGCAGACATGGTCGGTTTCCATGCTTCGCCGCCAAGCACCAAGATCTTCGCGCCCTTCTCGCCTTGATGGAAGTTCTATCATGAAGATGTCCCTCTCTATGCTATCCGAAGAGGGGCGCGTGAGGCGTCTTGGTGTGGGGCAAATCGATCGGCTGGGTGACCAGCCGGAGAATTCGGCTGAGTCAATGCAATCTCCCCGCGACCTGCTTGCTGATCTCTGGACCTCCGTCGGCGCCGACCCCGCCGCGCTGGAGCATGTCACGCTCACCGGAGACGAGCCGCAATTGCCGTCGTCGTTTCGCGTCGATGCGGCGGCGCAGGTGGCGATTGCGGCGAGCGGGCTGGCGGCGGCGGAGATCTGGGCGATGCGGAGCGGACAGGCGCAGGGCGTCAGCGTCGGCATCCGCCATGCTGCGATCGAGTGCCGCTCCGAGCGCTACTTGCGCCGCAACGACGAGGCGCCGGCCTCGTTCTGGGATCCGATCGCCGGCGTGTATCAGGTGAAGGACGGCCGCTATGTCCGGCTGCACACCAACTTCCCGCATCACCGCGACGCCGTCTGCCAGGTGCTGGATTGCCCGCCGGAGCGGGAGGCGGTGCAGGCGGCGCTGCTGCACTGGGACGGCGAGGCGTTCGAGACCGCGGCGTACGCGGCCGGCGGCGTGGTGGCGCTGATGCGATCCCGCGAGGAGTGGCAGGCGCTGCCGCAGGCCGCTGCGCTCGATGCGTTGCCGCTGGTCGAGATCAGCAGGATCGGCGAGGCGGCGCCGAAGCCGTGGCCTGAAGGTAGCCGACCGCTCGCGGGCCTGCGTGTGCTCGATCTGTCGCGGGTGATCGCCGGGCCGGTGGCCGGCCGCACGCTCGCGGCGCACGGCGCCGACGTCATGCTGGTCTCGAGCCCGAAGCTGCCGTCGATCCCGTGGCTGGTGATCGACACCGGTCGCGGCAAGCTGTCGAGCTTCGCCGATCTCACCACCCAGGAGGGCCATGCCTCCTTACGTGAGCTGCTGAGCGAGGCCGACATCTTCAGCCAGGGCTATCGCCCGCGCGCGCTGGCGGCGCTCGGCTTCTCGCCGGAAGAAGCCGCCGCGATCAATCCGGGCGTCGTCTACGTCTCACTGTCCGCCTACGGACGGTTCGGCCCGTGGGCGGAGCGGCGCGGTTTCGACTCCCTGGTGCAATGCGTAACCGGCTTCAACCATGCCGAGGGGCAGGCGGCGGGCGTAACCGGCCCGAAGGAGTTGCCGATGCAGATACTCGATCACGCCACCGGCTATCTGATGGCGTTCGGCGCGATGATCGCCAAAGCACGCCAAGCGCGTGAGGGCGGCAGTTGGCACGTCCAGGTGTCGCTGGCGCGCACCGGCAAATGGCTGTGGGAGATGGGACGGCTGCCGCACGGTCTGGCCACGCCCGAGATCACTCCGGAGGTGGCGGCGCCGTATCTCGATCAGGTCGAATCCGGCTTCGGGACACTGCGCGCGGTGCGCCACGCTGCGATCCTGAGCGCGACCCCGGCGGCCTGGAGTCGTCCGTCGGTGCCGCTCGGCACCGACGCGCCGGTCTGGCCGGCAAGCTGGTGAAGCGCTCCCAACGGGTCTGGCGGTTAATGCGCCGTTCAGGCTACGTATCTTACGCCTGTCACCAGGGCCGCGTCCTGGACCGGCGGCTGACGCGCAGGTGTCACTATTCGGTGCTAAGCGCGGTTTTGCCGTTTTCACTTTGCGCCGGCCACGATTCGGGCATTATCAGCCGTCAGGGAGGCAACGCGGCGATCAAGCTGGAGCTGAGGCAGGGGCATGCGCGACAACTTTATTCGAAATCTGCGGCTTCGGCGCAGTTGGTGGATTGCTGCCGCTTGCCTCGTGGCAGGCGTTGCCGTGGGCGGTTACGAGCTTGCGCAGTTCGAGCGGCCCGGCGGCGGACACACCGATATTTCCAGCCAGTCGCGTCGCAGTGCGGATCGCTACACCCCGACCCCGGCCGAATGGGCCAGCCTGACGATCGAGCCGGTGCGCGACCGCAGCTTCCGCGCCGAACACGTCACTGAAGGCAAGATCGCGATCGACGAGGACCGTGCTACGCCGGTGTTCTCGCCCTATGCCGGGCGAGTGACCAAGCTGCTGGCGCGCCCCGGGGACCGGGTCACCAAGGGCCAGCCGCTGTTCACCATCGAAGCGCCGGATACGGTGCAGGCGCAGAACGATTTCATCTCGGCCTCGACCGCGCTCAACAAGGCGAAATCCCAGCTCGAACTGGCCCAGCTCCAGGACAAGCGCGCCCACGATTTGTTCGAGGGCAAGGCGGTGCCGCTGAAGGATTATCAGCAGGCCCAGGCGACGCTGATCGCCGCCCAGAACGATTTCCAATCGGCGACCACGGCGCTCGAAGCCGCGCGTAACCGGCTGCGGATTCTCGGCCTCAGCGAAGCTGCGATCTCGGCATTTCAGGACAAGGGCCAGATCAACCCGGAGACCACCATCGTGGCGCCGATCGCCGGCACCGTGGTGCAGCGCAAGGTCGGTCCGGGGCAGTACGTCAACGCCGGCGCCAGCGACCCGGTCTACATGATCGGCGATCTGTCGACGGTGTGGCTCACCGCTTTCGTCCGCGAGAGCGAAGCCGCCGATATCGACGAGGGCCTGGACGTCAGCTTCCAGGTGCTGGCGCTGCCCGGGCGGACCCTGACCGGCCGGATCGACTACGTCGCCGCGGCGATCGACCCGGCCACGCGCCGGCTCACGGTACGTGCCACCATCGACAATCCCGGCGGTCTCTTGAAGCCGGAAATGTTCGCCAACGTCACGATCTACTCGCCGTCCGATCATCCGGCCGTCGGCGTGCCGCGCCAGGCGCTGATCTACGAAGGCGACCAGGTGCGGGTGTGGGTCGCGCACGACGATCGCTCGATCGAGCTGCGCACCGTGAAGCCGGGCCTGTCGGCGGGTGACCTCGTCGAAGTCACCGGCAATCTGCGACCGGGCGAAAAGGTCGTCACCAAGGGCAGCCTGTTCATCGACCGCGCCGCCACCGGGTAACGCCTGTCTTCGCTGCTCGCCGCGCGGCACCGCCGCCCGGCGATCCGGCCTTCTGGCCGCCGCCAGTCTCACGCGAGCGGCCGCCGCGGTGATGATCGACACCATCGCCCGCTCCGCGCTTTCCCGCCTCCGCCTGCCCTGAAAGGTCCGATCCCATGGGCCGACTCGTCGAATTCGCGGTCAATCGCCGTTTCCTGATGCTCGCCCTGTTCACGCTGGTGCTGACCGGCGGGGTGATCGCGTTCCAGCAGCTCAATATCGAGGCCTATCCCGATCCGACGCCGCCGATGGTCGACATCGTCACCCAAAGCCCCGGGATGTCGGCGGAGGAAATCGAGCGCTACATCACGATTCCGATCGAGACCCAGGTCGCCGGCATCAAGAACCTGAAGACGATCCGGACGATCTCGCTATACGGCCTGTCCGACGTCAAATTGCAGTTCTCGTTCGACTACACCTACGAGCAGGCGTTGCAGCAGGTGCTTAACCGGCTGTCGCAACTGCCGCCATTGCCGGGCAACGCCCAGCCCGGCATCTCGCCGCTCAGCCCGATCGGCGAGATCTTCCGCTATCGGCTGGTCGGCCCGCCGGGCTACAGCGTGCTCGACCTGAAGACGTTGCAGGATTGGGTGCTGCAGCGCCGCTTCCGGGCGATCCCCGGCGTGATCGATGTCACCGGCTGGGGCGGCAAGACCAAGACCTACGAGGTTCAGGTCGATTTCAACAAGCTGATCGCCTATGGCCTGACGCTGCCTCAATTGCTGCAGGCAGTCTCCAATTCCAACATCAATGTCGGCGGCAACACCGTCGACATCGGTGCGCAATCGGCGGTGGTACGCGGCGTCGGTCTGATCCGCTCGATCGACGATCTCGCCGACACCATGGTTTCCTCCAACGCTGGCAATCCGGTTCTGGTCAAGGACGTCGCCAAGGTCAGCGTCGGCGAGAAGCCGCGGCTCGGCATCGCCGGCATCAACAACGAGGACGACATCGTCCAGGGCATCGTGTTGATGCGGCGCGGCGAACAGAGTTCGCCGACGCTTGCCCGGGTGGAGCAGGCGGTCGCCAAGATCAACGCATCAGGCGTATTGCCGCCCGGCGTGCGGATCGAGCGGATCTACGACCGCAAGGATCTGATCGACACCACCACCCACACCGTGCTGCACAACATGGTGGTCGGCATCCTTCTGATCGTGCTGTTGCAATGGGTGTTCCTCGGCGACCTGCGCAGCGCGCTGATCGTCGGCGCGACGATTCCGTTCGCGCTGTTCTTCGCCGTGATCATCATGGTGCTGCGCGGGGAGTCCGCCAACCTGCTGTCGGTCGGCGCGATCGACTTCGGCCTGATCGTCGACGCCACCGTGATCATGGTCGAGGCGATCTTCAGACGACTGTCGCACACCACGGTGCTGTCGCCCGAGGAGCGCAGCCAGATCTCCGCCGACACCATCATGGGGATGAAGAAGCATGCGATCCGCGCCGCGTCGGCTGACGTATCGCGCTCGATCTTCTTCGCTGCGGCGATCATCATCGCGGCGTTCCTGCCGCTGTTCACGCTGTCGGGCGTCGAGGGCAACATCTTCGGCCCGATGGCGCGGACCTATGCTTACGCGCTGGCCGGCGGCCTGCTGGCGACCTTCACGGTGACGCCGGCGCTGAGCGCCATCATCCTGCCGCATCACGTCAAGGAGACCGAGACCTGGCTGATGCGAATGCTGCACAAGGTCTACAGGCCGTGGCTCGGCTGGGCGGTGAAAAACCGGCCGGCGGTGATGGCGGGGGCGGCGGCCTTGGTCCTCACCACGGTGATTGCCACTCGTTTCCTCGGCCTCGAATTCCTGCCCAAGCTCGAGGAAGGCAACCTCTGGATCCGCGCGACGCTGCCGCCGACGATCTCGCTGACGGAGGGCAACGGCTACGTCAACGACATGCGCAAGCTGATCGCCAGCTTCCCGGAAGTCGAGTCGGTGGTGTCGCAGCACGGCCGGCCCGACGACGGCACCGACGCCGCCGGCTTCTTCAACGCCGAATTCTTTGCGCCGCTCAAGCCGGCGTCGAAATGGCCGGGCAGTCACGACAAGGACGAACTCACCGCCCGGATGCTGAAGCAGCTCCAGGCGAAATTCCCCGGCGTCGAGTTCAACTTCTCGCAATATCTGCAGGACAACGTTTCCGAAGCGGTGTCCGGCGTGAAGGGCGAGAACTCGATCAAGCTGTACGGCAACGATCTGAAGTCGCTCACCGACACCGCCAACAAGATCAAGGCGGTGCTGTCGACTGTGCAGGGCGTGCAGGATCTGGCGGTGTTCACCTCGCTCGGCCAGCCGACCATCCAGATCGACGTCGATCGTGCCCGGGCGGCGCGCTACGGGCTGACGCCCGGTGACGTCAACGCCACCATCCGGGTTGCGATCGGCGGCGACAGCGCCGGCGATCTGTACGAGTCCGGCAGCGACCGGCATTTCCCGATCGTCGTCCGGCTGGCGCCGGAATATCGCAAGAGCGCCGAGGCGATCCACAATCTGCGGATCGGGGCGCAGGGGCCGAACGGCATCACCCAGATCCCGCTCAGCGAAGTCGCCGACATCCAGCTCGTCTCCGGTGCCGCTTACATTTATCGCGAGGACCAGGAGCGCTATCTGCCGATCAAATTCTCGGTTCGCGAACGCGACCTCGGGAGTGCGATCCGCGAGGCGCAGGACGAGGTCGCGGCTCAGGTGCAATTGCCGCCGGGCTCGCGGATGGAATGGGTCGGCGAATTCGGCAATCTGCAGGACGCCATCAAGCGGCTGTCGGTCGTGGTCCCGATCAGCCTGGCGCTGATCGGCGTGCTGCTGTTCTTCAACTTCGGCTCGCTGATCGACACGCTGCTGGCGATGAGCGTGATTCCGATGGCGATCTTCGGCGGCGTCATGGGGCTGCTGATCAGCGGCATTCCGTTCAGCGTCTCGGCGGCGATCGGCTTCATTGCGCTGTTCGGCATCGCGGTGATGGACGGGATCATCATCCTGTCGCAATATAATCAGCTCATTGATCAGGGGCTGGACCGGCTGCGTGCCGTGATTCGCACCGGAGAGCTACAGCTCCGGCCGGTGCTGATGACCTGTGTGATCGCGGGGGGCGGCCTGCTGCCGGCGGCGATGTCCAGCGGAATCGGATCCCAGGTCCAAAAGCCCCTGGCGATCGTCGTGGTCACCGGCATGTTGCTGGCGCCGGGGGTGATTCTCATCACGCTGCCGGTACTGATCTCGTACTTCTCCCGGCGCCGCGCCAACTAATCGTGCCGCCGATCGCTCGCGCACCCTCGTAGTCGCGCGAGTAGGAGTTGTCCGGGTGTGGCGAGATCGTGTTGAAAATACGCAATAACTGCGCTTCCGCCGTGTGACGGTACAGTGACGGGCGATCGCGTCGATACAGCGCGGCCGCAGCTTGACCTGAGTCAAGGAGGGCAGGCGAAGTCGTGGCAACATTCAACCATGGCTAAGCTCCTGGTTTACCGATGTCCCCAGAATGGTCTGATGACTCAGACCTGGATCGCCGACGAAGTGGTCGGCGGGGAGCGGTCGCCTTACGAGCAGGTGTTCTGCCTGGCGTGCTCGCAGCAGCATTTCATCAATCTCGCCACCGGCCGCGCGCTGGGTGACAGCGCCGCCGTGAGGACGGCAACCGGCAGCCCGGCGATTCCGCCGCGGGATGATCGGGGGGCGGCGCGGGCGCTGCAGCCCGAAGCTGCCGGTTTCGGCGCGCCCGACCTGGGCGCCTTCCACGGCGATCAGTTCAAGACGTATTGAAACGCCTCCCGGCCGTTGCTCTTCGATGGCGTCGCCAGCCGCGCTGCGGTTTGTGCGATCAGCCCTCTCTGACCACGCAGCGCCGAGATGCATGGCCGGGATTCGTCGCGGGCCACCCACGTCCGGCTCGCAAGGTCTGCCTTGCGACATGGATGCCCGGCACCGGCCGGCCATCGCGACAATGACTTTGTGCGAATGGTTTGTTCGAGTCCTCTGGGAGGGCTCTGCGTGCGTCGCGCGCAACCCGCGGATGCGGATGGCTGCGGATCAGAACCGGCTTACTGGCCGGACGGCGTGCGCAGCCCGTGCCAGGCGTCGCGGACCTGATGATAGTGCACATCGGGCAGATAGTCCGGCGTGTTCAGGCCGAGGGTCTGAACGTCGAGCCGGCCGATTGCGCTGAGCAGGGTGTAGGAGGCGACCACACGATCGCGCTGGGCGCCGATCAGCCGCGCCCGCGCCTGGATGACATCCTGCTGCGAGTTGAGCACGTCGACGGTGGTGCGCTGGCCGCCCTGGGCTTCGCGGCCCACCCCCTGCAGCGCGATCTCGGCGGCCCGAACTTCGGATTCCGCAGCGCTGACGGCGATCTTGGCGCCCTCGTTCGATACCCAGGCGCCGATCGCCGCGGTACGGGTCTGATTGCGCACAAGATCGAGCACCGACCGGCTTTGCGCCGCAAGTTCCTTGGATTGCCGGGTCTGCGAGGCGGCAGTGCCGCCGTCGTAGATCGGCGCGTTGATCTGGCCGATCACCGAAGCCTGGTCGGTTCCGAGCGTGCCGACCGTCGAATCCGCCTGACGGCTGCGGCTGGCGTTGCCCTGCAGGGTCACGGTCGGCAGCAGCGAGCCTTCAGCGACCTTGATGGTGGTGGTGGCGACGTCGACATCGTAGCTCGCGGCCAGCACCGCCGGATTGCCTTTGGCCGCCAGAGCGATCGCGTCCTCACGGCTCCGCGGCAGCAGCCGGTCGATCGGGGACGCCGGGCTGAGCTTGCCGGGAAGGTTACCGATCACTGCCGCATAGGTGGCCTGGCTGATGGCGAGATTGACCTCCGCGGCATTGAGATCGGCGCGGCCGCGGTTGAGCCGGGCTTCGGCCTGGGCGGTGTCGGTCGGAGTGACGTCGCCGGCGTTCAGCCGCTTGTTGGTGATGTCGAGGGTCTGGCTGAGAAAATCGACGTTGGCTTTCTGCGCCGCCACCAGCGCCTGATTGGCGAGCACGTTGGTGTAAGCGGTGACCGCGTCGAGCAGCACGCCCTGGCCGACATTGCGCAGCGCTTCGCGACCGGATTTCACCTGCAGTTCGGCGACGCGCACGCTGTTGGCAGTGCGGAAACCGTTGAACAGCGTCTGCGTCACGGTGACGCCGATCGTCCACGGCTTCAGCGTGTCGCTCTGGAACGTATTGGTGGGTAGCAGATTGCGGACCTGCTGCAGACCGGCGCCGAGCGACGCCATAAGCTGCGGCCGGTAGCCGGCGAGAGCCTGCGGGACGTTCTCGTCAGTGGCGCGCTGGCGGGCCCGTTCGGCGATCAGTTGCGGGTTGGATTGGTACGCCTTCACCAGCGCATCGGATAGTCCTTCAGCCGATACCGGTCCAGCCGCCGTGACGCCGATCGCGGCGGCGAACCCTAGGGTCCACGCCGATCGATGTGCATGATGCACGCTGCCAAACAGTCTCGTCCACCAAACCATGCGGTCCCGCACTCTCCTGGACATCCGCCCCCGACGCCTGCGCGTTTGTAGAACGCAGTGCAGCGCGAGGCAATCAGCGGGCGGGGAAGGCGGCGGTTGGCCGCCGAGGTGTTGTGATGAGGCAACGCTGCGACGATCGGGCGCGCGGTGTCGTGCGCGCTTTTCGTCGCAGCAGTCGCGATCCGTCAGCCTGCTGTCAGCGGTTCTGATTGTTCGGCTTGCGCTTCTCGATGAACGCCGCCATGCCCTCGGCGCGGTCTTCCAGCGCGAAGGTCGAGCGGAACAGGTCGCGCTCGATGGCGAGGCCTTCGGCCAGCGTGGTTTCCAGCGCACGGTTCACCGCGCTCTTGGCCATCGCCGCAGTCGGGCGCGACATCGTGGCGATCTTCTCGGCCGCGCCGACCGCCTCTTCCATCAGCTTGTCGGCCGGCACGATGCGGCTGACGAGGCCGGAGCGCTCGGCTTCCTGCGCGTCCATCATCCGCCCGGTCAGGCACAGATCCATCGCTTTGTACTTGCCGATCGCGCGGGTCAGACGCTGGGTGCCGCCGATGCCCGGAATGGTGCCGAGGGTGATTTCGGGCTGGCCGAACTTCGCAGTGTCGGCGGCGATAATGATGTCGCACATCATCGCCAGTTCGCAGCCGCCGCCGAGCGCGTAGCCGGCGACCGCCGCGACGGTCGGCTTGCGGCAGCGCGCCAGCCGGTCGCCGCCGATCGAGGTGAAGTCCTCGTTGAACATGTCGATGAAGCCCTTCGGCTGCATCTCCTTGATGTCGGCGCCTGCGGCGAACGCCTTCTCGCTGCCGGTGATCAGGATGCATCCGATCGCATCGTCGGCTTCGAGGTCTTCGACCGCCGCGCCGATCTCGCGGAACACGCCGAACGACAGCGCATTCAGCATCTTCGGGCGGTTGAGCTTGATGATGCCGACCGCGTTCTGACGCTCGACGATGATGAATTCGAATGTGCTCATGATGCATGTCCCCGGAAGGCCGACCGCGGCCGCGGGCAATCTGCCCGCTGCCGTTCGCTGCTTCAAGGGGTGGGCGAGGGCGTCGTCAGGCCATGAACATCCGCGCCGCCGAGGCGAGCGTTAGAAGGCCGCCGGCGGCGATGAAGATCTTGCCGATCAGCGACGCCTTGTCCCACGCATCTTCGTCGTGCGCGGTAGCTTTGGCCTGCGTCTCGGCTTGCGGCTGCGGGGTGGCTGCGGACTCGGCGGCTGTGGGCTGCTGCGGCTGCATCTGGGCCTGAAGCTGCGGCGCATCGGTTGCGGCGCGATCGAGGTCGTTGACCTGGTCGGCTGCGATCACTGCGGGCTCGGCCGGTGGGGCCGCAGGGGCTCCAGCAGGATTATCCGCTGCGGTTGACGGGAGCTGTGCGGGCTGGGCTTGCGCGGCCTCGGCTGGCGAGGCCTCGGCGTTGGCGTTCGCGATCGAGGCTGGCAGAGCGCCACTGGCATCGGCGAGCGGTTTGGGCTCGGTCCGTGACACGTCGGCGGTCCGGCTATCCTCGACCGGCGATTTGACCACGGGCTTTGCGGCGGACTGTTTGGCCTTGGCGGGTTTTGCCGTGCGTTTGGCGGCCTTCTTCTTCGGCGCCGGTTTGGCGGCGTTTTCGCTGTCGCTGGCGGCAGCCTGCGGCGCGGCCAGGCCCGGTGTCGCGGGTGCAACGCACCACAGTCCCACCGTCAATCCCGCCGCAATGACCAGAGCCGAGCGCCCGCTGGCTTTGATGTCCATGACATTCTCCCCATTTGCCAGCCCTGCGACCAGAAAGCGCGGCGCGGTGGCGTCAGAGCGGCCAAACCATGAGCAAACGTTGCCGATCCGCGGCAACATCTTGGCGGCGGTTCGAGGAGGTGGTTCCATCGCGAACGGTGGTATGAGGTTCGCTCAAGGCCGTGGTTACCTTCCGCTCTGGTCACGACAGCGTGATTGTCGGGAGGGCGTAACGAAAGCCCGACCGGGGCCGAACTGCTTGGCGGGAGCGTGCGTGCGCGGACGTGACGACGAATGGACCGCGCTCATGCGGTCGGCCAATGCCGGAGACAGCATCGCTTATCGGCGGCTGCTCGAAAGTGTCACGCCGGTGCTGCGCGCGGGCGCCCGGCGCGGGCTGGCCCGTGCCGGGCAGCCGGTCGATCAGGCCGAGGATATCGTGCAGGAAATTCTGCTCGCCGTGCATCTGAAGCGGCATACTTGGGACTCTGGCGCACCGTTCGCGCCGTGGCTGCTGGCGATCGCGCGCAACAAGCTGATCGATGCGCTCCGCCGCCGCGGGCGCCGAGTATTCGTCGACATCGACGATTTCGCCGAGACCTTGCCGAGCGAGCCGCCGCGCGAAACGCTGCCGGCGAGCGAGGTGACGAAGCATCTCGCGGCGCTGCCGTGGCGGCAGCGCGAGGTGCTGCAATCGATCGCGGTCGACAGCGTCTCGATCAAGGATACCGCGGCAAAACTGTCGATGAGCGAGGGCGCGGTGCGGGTGGCGCTGCATCGCGGCCTGTCGGCGCTCGCCGCGAAACTGAGGACGGACTGAACCCATGCAAACCGACCGCCTGATTGATGCCCTCGCCGCCGACGGCGCCAGCCGCGACAAACCGGTGGGGCAGGCGCTGGCCGCCTCGCTGCTGGTGGCGTTGCCGGTGTCGGCGGCGCTGTTGCTGTCGACGCTGGGGCTGCGCCCCGACCTGCACGAGGCGATCAGCAATCCGTTCTTCGACGTGAAGTTCGTCGTGACGCTTGCGCTGGCGCTGGCGGCGATCATCGTCGCGCTGCATCTGTCGCGCCCCGAGGCGACGGCGAAGGGCTGGCGCCTGCTGCTGCTGGCACCGCTGGCGATCCTGGGCCTCGCGATCGGCGTCGAGGCGATGCTGCCACAACGAAGCTCGGCGATGACGCGGCTGGTCGGCAACAATTCGCTGCTCTGTCTCGGCTCGATCCCGGTGCTGGCGCTGCCGATCCTGGTCGCGGCATTGCTCGCGCTGCGCCGCGGCGCACCGTCCCGCCCGGCGCTGGCCGGAGCGCTGGCCGGAATGCTGTCGGCCGGGCTCGCCGGCACGCTGTACGCGGCGCATTGCGCCGACGATTCTCCGCTGTTCGTCGCCACCTGGTACACGCTGGCGACCGCGATGGTCGCCGGCCTCGGCGCCGTGCTGGGTCCCCGGGTGCTGCGTTACTGAGACACCTCAGGGATGTTACTGATCTGCGAATGAATTTGACTCGCTTTGTACCTGTGGTAGCAAAACACCAAGGGGCGCAGGATGGGCGGATTTTCGCGACGGCGGGCGAGGGCATTGGTGGCGGCGTGGGTCGCTGCCTACGCGCTCGTGCTCAACGTGATGCTCGCCAGCGCGCTGCTCGCCGGCCAGTCTCCGGTCCAGCTTCTCACCGGTCACGCGTTCTGCTTCGCCGTTACCGACGCCGATACCGCCCGGGGTGATGCCGGCCAGCCGGCCAAGGCGGTTCCGATCCGCTGCCCGCTGTGCCTCGGCAACCACGTCGTCGCGACCCCGCCGCCCTTGTCTCCCGGGCTGGCGATCCGGATCGCCTTCAGCATCCGTTTTGAGGTGCCGCGCTCCGCGTCGTTCGTCGCGCTGCAGCCCTCGCTCGACTATCAGCCGCGCGGCCCGCCGGTTCTGACCTGACGATCGCGCGCGTCTGCGCGCGCCCATCTCATCGTCCGCTCAGTTGCCGGAGTTCCATCATGTCATCCGCATTTCCGCGGCCGCGCAGCCGTGTGCTCGCGCATGCCACCGCGCTCGTCTCTACCTGCCTCGTTGTCTTGCCCGCCGTGGCGCAAAGCCGTTCCGACAGCCCCCTGCCGCCGGTCACCGTGCAGGCGCCCGATCAGGCCGCGCGGCCCGCGCCGGCGCGTCCGAAGCCGCGTGCGGCGTCGCAGTCGACCCGCGCGGTGCGCAGTGCCGCGCCCGCCGCGCAGCCGTCATCGGCACCGGCCGTCAGCGAGATCGCACGCGGGCCGGCGCTGACCGTGCTCACGGTGCAGCAGGCGCTTGCCGATATCCAGCAGGCGCCCGGCGGCGTCGCGCTGGTGCCGGCCAACGCCTATCGCAATTCCACCGTGGCGAGCACTATCAAGGACATTCTCGACTACGTGCCCGGCGTGTTCGCGCAGCCGAAATGGGGCGACGACACCCGGCTGTCGATCCGCGGCTCGGGCCTGTCGCGCAATTTCCACCTGCGCGGCGTGCAGCTCTATATGGACGGGATTCCGATCAACACCGCAGACGGCTACGGCGACTTCCAGGAGATCGATCCGACCGCCTACAACTACGTCGCGGTGTATAAGGGCGCTAACGCGCTGCAATACGGCGCCAATTCGCTCGGCGGCGCGATCAACTTCGTCACCAAAACGGGACGCGATCCGTTCCCCAACGGCGTCAGCGTCGATGCCGGCGCGTTCGGTTATCGCCGGCTGCAGGCCAATGCCGGCGGCGTCAACGGGGCGTGGGACGGTTATGTCACCGCGTCGACCCAGGCCGCCGAAGGCTTCCGCAATCACAGCGACGGCGAGGCCCACCGGCTCAGCGCCAATATCGGCTACCAGATCACGCCGGACATCGAGACCCGGTTCTACCTCAACGCCAATCACGTGCGGCAGCGGATTCCCGGCAGCGTCACCAGGGATGTCGCGCTGAATGCGCCGCAGACTGCCGCGGCCAACAACGTCGCGCTCGATCAGCAGCGCAACATCGACACCGTTCGGCTCGCCAACAAGACCACGATCCGGTTCGACAACACCGTGGTCGATTTCGGCGCGTTCGGCGTCGATCGCCACCTGATGCATCCGATCTTCCAGTGGCTGGACTATCGCTACCAGGATTACGGCGGCTTCGCCAAAGTCACCGACGACCGCATCATCGGCGGCTATCGCAACCGGCTGGTCGCCGGCATCAACCTGCTGAACGGCCGGCTCGACAACAAACAATACGTCAACATTGCCGGGCAGAAGGGCGCGCTGGCGTCGTCGTCGCTCGACAAGTCGACCAACACCGCGTTCTACGTCGAGGATTCATTCTACGTCCTGCCCAACGTCGCGCTGGTCGCCGGCACGCAATTCCTGCACGCCACCCGTGACCGTCGCGATCGGTTCCTGTCGGACGGCGATCAGTCCGGCTCGACCACGTTCAATCTGTGGAGCCCGAAAGGCGGGCTGCTGTGGCAGATCGATCCGAACTGGCAGGCCTTCGCCAACGTCTCGCGCAGTGCCGAAGTACCGAGCTTCGGCGAGAGCGCGTCGGGGCCGGGGATTCCGTTCATTCCGTTCACCAGCATCCGCCCGCAACGCGCCACCACCTACGAGATTGGCACCCGCGGGCGGCGTCCCGACCTGACCTGGGATCTCAGCCTGTACCGCGCCGAGATCAAGGACGAGCTGCTGTGCCTGTACAGCGCGTTCGGCAACTGCAACGTCACCAATGCCGACCGCACCATGCACCAAGGCGTCGAAGCCGGGCTCGGCGTGACGCTGTTCAAGCACCTGTTCGAACGGGCCGGCGCGCCGGACCGGCTGTGGCTGAACATGGCCTATACGCTGAACGACTTCCGGTTCGACGGCGACGCCAGGTTCGGCAACAACCTGTTGCCCGGCGCGCCGCGGCACTATCTGCGCGCCGAGCTGCTCTACAAGAATCCGAACGGGTTCTATATGGGCCCGAACGTCGAATGGGTGCCGCAGGCCTACTACGTCGACAGCGCCAACACGCTGCAGACCGAGCCCTACGCGCTGCTCGGCCTCAAGGCGGGCATCGACAATGGCGGGCCGTATTCGATCTATATCGAAGGCCGCAACCTCTTGAACAAGAGCTACATCGCCTCGGCCAGCATCATCGACAAGGCGAACGCCAACTCGCCGCTGTTCGAACCCGGCACCGGGCGTGCCGTCTATGCCGGCTTCAAGGCGCGGTGGTGAGGGAGAGGGGATGTCGTCGATCCCGTTGTCGTCCCGCCGCGTGCTGCTGGTCTCCGCGGCAGCCATCGCGTCAGCCTCAATGTTCGGCGCTTCCGCGCAGGCGCAGAGTGAGGCGAGAGATCCGTTGCCGCCGGTGACGGTGCAGGCGCCCGACCAGGCACCGCGGCCCGCCGCCCGGCCGAAGCCGCGCGCCACGTCGAGCGCCACGTCGAGCGCCAGCCGCGCCGTGCGTGCCGCCAATCGCGGAACGGCTCCGGCGCGGCCGGCCGCGGCTCCGGCGATCCAGCAAGGCGCCGGCACTGTTCCGAGCCTGACGGTGCCGACCGCCGACCAGGCTCGCCAGGAGATCCAGCGCACGCCCGGCGGAGTTGCGCTGGTGCCCGACACGGCGTTCAAGAATTCGCCGGCCAACACCATCAAGGACGCGCTCGGCTGGGTGCCGGGCGTGCTGATCCAGCAGCGCTGGGGGCCGGACGCGCGGATTTCGATCCGCGGCTCGGGCCTGTCGCGTGCCTACGGCAACCGCGGCATCAATCCGTCGATGGACGGCATCCCGATCAGCACCGCCGACGGGCTGTTCGACCTCTACGAGATCGATCCGACGGCCTATCGCTACATCGAGGTCTACAAGGGGGCCAACGGCCTGCGCTACGGCGCCAACTCGCTCGGTGGCGCGATCAATTTCGTGATGCCGACCGGGGGCGACGCGCCCGAGTTCGAGGCACGTGTCGACGGCGGCAGCTTCGGTTACTTGAAGTCGCAGGTCGCGACCGGCGGGGTCGCCGGTGCCGCGGACTGGTACATGACGATGTCGGCGCAGCGCGAGGACGGCTATCGCGAGCACAGCAAGACCGACGCCGAACGGCTGAATGCCAATGTCGGCTATCAGTTCTCGCCCGACGTCGAGACCCGGTTCTATCTGAATGTCAGCCGCTGGCGGGCGCAGATTCCCGGTGAGGTCACCAAGGATCAGGCGCTCAACTCGCCGCGTGCGGCGAATCCGGTGTGGGTGCAGCAGGACCAGCAGCGCAACATCGACTCGGTGCGCGTCGCCAACAAGGCGACGTTGCGGTTTGGCGAGACCAGCGTGGATTTCGGCGCCTTCGTGCTCGAACGCCACGTGATGCATCCGATCTATCAGTGGCTGGATTTTCACGTCCACGATTACGGCGGCTTCGCCCGCGCCACCGACGACCGCTTCATCGGCGGCTTCCGCAACCGCCTGATCACCGGCGTCAACATCCAGAACGGCACCATCGACATCAACCAGTATTGGAACGTCGGCGCCGCCACCAAGGGGCCGCTGGCGGCGTCTTATTTGTGGAAGTCGCAGAACGTCTCGGCCTATGCCGACAACTCGTTCTACGTCCTGCCCAACGTCGCGGTCGTGACCGGGGCGCAGGTCCTGCACGCGGTGCGCGACCAGCAGGATCGCTACCTGGCCAACGGCGACCAGTCGGGGCGGCGTGCCTACAACCCGTTCAGTCCCAAGATCGGCGTGCTGTGGGACGTCGATCCGGCCTGGCAGGTGTACGGCAACATCTCGCGCAGCGCCGAGGTGCCGACCTACGACGTCACCACCTTCGCGTCGCCGGCGAGCACCGATATCAACGCCCAGACCGCGACGACCTACGAGATCGGCACCCGCGGCCGTCGGCCGGACCTGACCTGGGACGTGTCGCTGTATCGTGCCGAGATCCGTAACGAGCTGCAGTGTCTCACCAGCCCGGCGACGCCCGGGGCCTGCACCATCCGCAATGCCGATCGCACCGTGCATCAGGGCGTCGAAGCCGGGCTCGGCGTCGCGTTCCTGCAATCGAGCTTCGCGCAGGACGACCGGTTCTGGTTCAACGTCGCCTACACCTACAGCGACTTCCGGTTCGACGGCGACGCGACCTGGGGCAACAATCGTCTGCCGGCGGTGCCGGCGCACTATGTGCGGGCCGAGGTGCTGTACAAGCACGCATCCGGCTTCTACGCCGGGCCGAATGTCGAGTGGATGCCGCAGGCGTTCTTCGCCGACAACGCCAATACGCTGACGGTCGACCCTTATGCGCTGCTGAACTTCAAGCTCGGCTACGACGACGGCACCGGCTGGTCCGGCTATATCGAGGGCCGCAACCTGCTCGACAAGCGCTACATCTCGACCACGATTGCGGTCGAGACCGCCACGGCAGCGTCGGCGCTGTTCAATCCGGGGATAGGACGCGCGGTGTTTGCGGGGCTGCGCTATCGGATGTGAAGGCCGGAAAGCGCTGGCCGCTCAGGCGGCCGGCGGCTGCGCCGCTGCTGCGGATTGCTGCATGCGGTGGAAGCGCAGCACCTGCTGGGCGGTGGAGAGGCGCAGCCGCTCGTAGGTTTCGCGGCACTCGTCGAGGTCGTGCGATTGCGTACCGTTGATCTCGTCGCGCATGTCGATGATCTCGCGCACCGTCGCCCACGGCAGGTTGCACACCTTGGCGAGGATCAGCACGCCTTCGTCGCGCGATTCGACCATCATCGACTCGGCGGCCTCCACCGTGATGTTGGCGAGGCAGGCGATCGCCTGGTTGGTCTCGTCGAATTTGCGCTGGGCGGCAAAGCTGTGCACCTCGGCGGCATTGATGCGTCCTTCCTCGAACAGCGAGCGCACCAGGCCGTGGGCGATGCTGGTCTGCCGGCTGATGCCGCGTGGCGCCGAGCGCGCCAGCCGGCTCGCCTGCCGCACGGCGTTGTCGACCTCCGCGGGCGCGTGCGAATGCGCCGCTTCGAGCTTGCTGCGCACAGTGGCCGAGGCGATCGCGATCATCTTCAGGTACTGCGCGCGGGGAATTGTACGCTGGCCGAGCGCGTCGGCGAGCCCGTCGTCGTTTTCGGCGCGCTTGGCGAGAACACAATAGCCGTTGTCCGAAAACTCGGCGCCGGGATTCCTCACCGTGCTCTGCACCACGGCCGGGTTGCCGAGCTCGACCAGCACGTCGGTCACGGCGCCGCTGAGAGTGCGGCGCGTCGAGATCGCCATCATGTGCTGCTGGCTTTTGGCCCGTGCGTTGGCGATCAGCGTCGCATCGTCGAGCTGCTCGGACTGCGACAGCACCGGTGCGGCGATCTCGATCCGGTCCTCGAAAGCGAGTTGCTGGATGATCCGCGGCGGCGCACTCACCGGGGCGAGGCGCTGCGCCAGCAGCACCTTGGCGTTGGATTCGATGTCTTCCACCAGGCAGGTGAAGACGTCGTCGAACACCTCGATCTGTTCGTCGTTGTAGGCGACGCCGCCGAGAAACAGGTCGGTGACGCGGCGCAGGGTTTCCACCCGTCGTGCGACGGTGCCGTGCGCCAGCATGGCCTGCAACTCGTCGAGCAGGTGCAGGGCCGGCCGCTTGGATCGAAGAATCATTACTCTTTCCTGGAGTGAAGACACGCGCCTGCTTCTTCAGGCGCTGGCAACTCGGTTTCGTCCGCCGTGCTTGGCCTCGTACAATGCGCGATCGGCGCGCGACAGAACGGATTCGGTGGATTCCTGCAGCGTCATGGTGGTGACGCCCGCGGACAGCGTCACCGACATGCTCGGCGAGAACGCGCTCCAGTCCAGTCCGGCCACGATCAGACGGAGCCGATCGAGGATCAGGCGGGCTTCGTCTTCGGAGGTATTGGGCAGCAGCAGCAGGAATTCCTCGCCGCCATAGCGGCCGAACCGGTCGAAGCTGCGGATGTTGGCAAAGATCGTAATCGCGAAGGTGCGCAGCACCTCGTCGCCGGTCGGATGGCCGAACGTGTCGTTGATGCGCTTGAACCAGTCGAGATCGATCAGCGCCAGCGACAGCGGCTCGCAGTGCCGTGCGGCGCGTTCGATCTCGTTGTCGAGATGCCGCATGATACGGCGTCGATTGTAGGCCCCGGTCAGCTCGTCGAGCTCGGCCAGTTCCTCGATCCGTTGATACGCCTCACGAAGCTGGATGCCGCGCTTGTACAGCGAATCCCGCATCGCCTTGGAGAACACGCCGATGAACATGCAGCGCCCGACCGTCAGCACCAGCGCCAGCAGAGTGGCGAGCCGCTCCAGCGGCGACTGATGCGGCAGGCTGATCGGCAGGTCGGTGAGCAGGAACAGCGGAGTCAGAACGCACAGCAGGGCGCCCCAGGAGATCAGCGCCTGCCGCCGGTCGGCGCGCAGCGCCGCGAAGCCGAACACGACGAACAGTTCGAACAGGAAGAACGCGCCGATCTGCGGCACCCAGGCGGCAAATCCGATGATCAGCACCAGATGGGTGATGGCGATCGGAACCGTCAGATAGTGGTCGGGGAAGCGGTCGTTGAACCCGGACTCGGACAGCGCGAACAGGATGCTGCCGAGGATGCCGCCGCAGACCGCGAAGGTCACGGCCACGACCGGCGCAATGGTGCCGGCCTGAACGTAGATCAGCAGGATCGCGGCGTCGATCATGAAGCTGACCGCGATCAGGTCCAGCATCTGCCGGCGCTGCCGCATGCGCCGGCCGCGGACAGCGATCATCCGTGCATCGTCGTCAGCGCAGGCTTGAGGATCGGGCAGGGGGCCCGAGATCGCGGCAGTTCGTCCCATCGTCCGCCCGGTCGAGAGTAGAGCTACGGGAACCTACGTGGAAAAGCCTTTCGTTTTAGTATCCGCATGGTTGTGGGCGTCGCAGCGCGGGCCGGCCGGCCGGCTGATTTCAGGGGCAATTCTCCGGATTGCGGGATTTCCTGGGACAGGCTGCTGCCAGCGATGTGTGGATATGTCGCGCAAATCGCATCGCGGCTTGGTAACGTCGGAACGCTCGGAGGCTTCGACTCAGTTCCGGCCGAGGCTCCCGAAGGAGCTCTGAAACGCTGCCGCCGGCGCCGGAATTGGGCGCTGGTGGGAATCCCGGGGATCTAAAATTTGCGTTTATTTGTCGAACCTTCCGCTGGGCCGGGCCGACCAAATTCAAGAGATGGCCAGTGACGGGCAAACAGACTGCCACCGACGAGGCGCTGATCGCCAGGATCGCCCAAGGGGACCGCGTCGCGATGCAGGTGCTGTATGGCCGGCATCACGTCAAGGTCTTCCGGTTCGGGCTGCGTCTCGTCAGGAACGAACAGATCGCCGAGGATCTTATCAGCGAAGTGTTCCTCGACGTCTGGCGGCAGGCCGGCAAGTTCGAGGGACGGTCTTCGGTTTCGACCTGGCTGCTGGCGATCACGCGGTTCAAGGCGTTGTCGGCGCTGCGACGCCGCAAGGATGCCGAACTGGACGAAGATGCTGCCGCCGCGATCGAGGATCCCTCGGACGATCCAGAGATCGCAGTGCAGAAGAAGGACACCGGCGAGGCGCTACGAAAGTGCCTGACGTCGCTGTCACCCGAACATCGAGAGATCGTCGATCTGGTGTACTACCATGAGAAATCAGTCGAAGAAGTCGCCCGGATCGTCGGAATTCCGGAGAACACGGTGAAAACCCGGCTGTTCTACGCGCGAAAGAAACTTGCCGACCTGCTGCAGGCGGCCGGCGTCCAGCGAGGCTGGCCATGATGGCGATGAGCAACACGATGCCCGAGCAGCGGGAGCCGGGCGAAATCGAGGCGCTGCTGCCGTGGTACGCCGCCGGCACGCTGAACGCCCGCGACGCCCGCCGGGTCGCCGATGCGCTCGATCGCGACCCCAAGCTGGCGCGGCAATATGCCGTGATCCTCGAAGAATATGCCGCGACCATCGAGCTGAACGAGAGCCTCGGGGCGCCGTCGTCGCGGACACTGCATAAGCTGTTCGCCGCGATCGACGCCGAACCGGCCCAGGCGCCGAGCGCCGGGCGCGGCTTGGGCGCGCGGTTCGCCGGGTTTTTTGCCGGGCTGTCGCCCAAGGCGCTGGCCTGGTCGGCATCGGTCGCCGGTCTCGCGCTGTTGCTGCAAGCCGGCCTGATCGGGGCGATGCTGGCGTGGCCCGAGAGCGGTCCGCTCCGGATCGCCGCCGACGACCCGCGGCCGCGGAACATGGCGTCGGCGCCGGCCTCATCTCCTGCGTCCCCCCCGGCCGCGGCGATGCCCGAGCGTGCCGAGGCTGCCAAGACTGCGCCGCCGATGGTGATGGCGGAACGTTCGGGCGGGCCGGTGGTGCGAAGCCTGGCGCCGCCGCCGACCGCTCCGCGCGTGCTCGTCAAGTTTGCGCCCGAGGCGCGGGCCGCCGAGATCGCCTCGCTGCTCGATCAATACAACGCGGTGGTGGTCGACAGCTCGCGGGGTGGGGTGTTCCGGCTGCAATTCGGCGACCGTGCGCTGTCGAAGCAGGATCAGGAGAACCTGATCGGCCGGCTGCAAAAAGAGCCGATCGTCAGCGTGGTGCTTGCTGCGCCCTGATCCCGTCGCGTTGCACAAATCGGCGCGTCAGACCGCCTCGGCGTCATTCCGCCGCGCATGCCTGTCTATCCACGCCTGCCTCTGCCCTGTCGCCGCGAACTCCCCGTCTCGCAATGTCGGCGCGTCCGGCCGCGGCGGGCTGCCGTACGGGCTGAACTGATCCCCACATCGACGCGCGAGAAAAATCAGCAACCGGATTGAACGTCTCGGCGTTGTCGGCTGACCAATCGTTGTGGGAGCGGAAACCACCTCCCCAACGAGGCCGTACTCGGCGCGAGCGCCCATCCACCCCAGCGCTGATATGGCTTTTGACCCGCCCGGTTGTCCCCCCGGGCGGGTCTTTCGTTTGCCCGAGCCCGAACGACCGCGTCCCCGGTCGGCGACCTTCGAAGGGTTCTAACAGCGCTGGCGGCTCGTGGAGCTACGAGTTACCGCCACGCTGGACATGGTAAATTTTTGTTAACAACATCGTTCGTAAGCTTTGCGTCGATTCGTGTGTTGCGTCGCGTTCATTTTCCCTCTCCTGGCGGATTGACCATGGAACAGACCGACGCCGAGCGTGGCCGTGCGCTCGTCGAGCGCTGGTGCTTGCTCGCAGAGCAGCGGCTCGACTACCTCACCGAGCTGTTCGAAACCGGTCGGTGGCGACGGTTCTTCGGTGAACGCGAATTCCTGGAGAACGTCCAGGAAGCCAAAGCCGCGGTCGAATCCTGGCGCGGCCTGCTGAAGCGCGAAGCGACCTTGGACAATCGTCCGGTCGATCTGTCCTGGCTCGGCCGCAACAAGAAGGTCCCGCCGCGGCTGGCGTTCTACTTCGATGGCGAGGCTGTCAACGGCTCGCCCTCGTACGCGCTGCCTCACTCGGCACCTCGGTCGGCCCAGCCGCCGCGCGTCGCCACTCCCGCAAAACCCATCAAGCCCGCCGAGCCGGTGCGTGCCCCGGTTGCCCCGGAGCCCGCCCCCGCGATCGTCCCCGACGATGTTCCGGTGTGGATGCACGCGCTCGATCCGGCGCGACTCGAGCAGCGCTACTCACTGTTGCGCAAGGTGAGCTGACGCGTAGGTCCGTGCTGATTCGCGCAGGACGCGTTCGCGCGATTCATCCACAGCATCGGCCGATGCGACCTTCGTCGTAAGGCAGGAGTTCGTCGGCCTCGCATCGTGCGCCGGTCCCTCCGCAGCTCGGCTTACTAACACCAACAGTTACTTCGGCTTTGCGACCGCGTTTGATGTCGATCAAGCTCTGAAGTGATCGCCGATCTGGTGATGGGCGCAAACTAACGCCAATGCGCGCCGAATTGCGCCGCCGATGTTTAACGGATTGGAACGAATTTCGGCGCACTCATTGCGTGCGATCCGGTTCCGGATTCGCTCATAAGATGAAATCACAGGAGGGATCAGCGGCGACGTGCGCGTCCCTTGTCGTGCCGCGGGTTCCTCTTTTCATGCGCTGAGTGCAGCCACGCTTTCGCGCGGCCTCGTCGGGAAAGAGATCATGCCTAGTGCTCATTCGTCGCCTGTCCCGTCCGCCGCGACGGGCCTGTTTTCGTTCTTCACCAACCGCAAGATCGGCTTCAAGATCGCCATCGGCTTCGCCGCCGTGCAGGTGCTGATGGCGGTGCTGGCGATTCTGAACTACACGAATTTTGGAAAGCTCGGAGATGCGTTTTCGAGCTTCGATCAGCGCGTCGGCGTCGTCGATGCGGTTCGCAACGTCGAGCAGAACTTCACCAACTTCAGGCGGACCGTGCGCGAATACAGCCTCACCGGCGAGGATACGCTGATCGCCGAGGCGGGCAAGCGCCGCGCCGAGCTGCAAGACAACATCCAGCAGGCGATGCAGCTTGTTCGCGATCCCGGTCGTCGTGCGGCGATGGTCGAACTCGGCAGCAAGTTCGCCTCCTATGTCGCGCAGTTCGACGAGCTGACCAAGCTCCGGCAGGATCAGAACAGGTTGTCGGCGACCGTGCTCGGACCGGTGGGTCAGCGGATCGTCGGCCAGCTCGAGCAACTGCAATCCGCGACGATGAGCGGCGACGGCAACAGTGATCAGGCGCTCCTGGTCGGACAAGCGATGAAGCAGTTTCTGCTGCTGCGGCTGTCCGCCAGCAAGGTCCTGGGCATTCATCTGGAGAAGGCCGCCCAGGCCGGCGCCGAAAAGGCGCTCGCCGATTTCAGAACCGTGCTGTCGACCATGAAGACGGTGCTCGCCACCGCGGCCGAGCGCAAGCAGCTCGCCGCGATCGAGGCCGACCTTGCGATCTACGCCGACGGCTACCAGCAGTCGGTGCGCGATGTCGTCGGGATCGATGCGACCATCGCGGCGATGACCAAGGTGGCGCAATCGCTTGCGCTCGATGCAGCGACCATCAAGCAGTCCGGTGTCGCCGAACAGAAGCAGATCGGCCACCAGACCGCGGCGCTGATCGGCGAGACCCAGACCCAGATCCTGCTGATCACTCTCGGCGCGATGGCGATCGGCTTCGTGCTCGCCTGGTTGATCGGACGCGCGGTGTCGGGGCCGATCGTGGCGATGTCCGGCGTGATGAAGGAACTGGCTGCCGGCAACACCGATGTCGAGATCGTCGGCTCCGGCCGTCTCGACGAGATCGGGCTGATGGCCTGTACGGTCGAGGTGTTTCGCAACAACTCGCTCGAATGCGACCGGCTGAAGGCCGAGCAGGAGGAAGCCGAGCGCCGGGTCGCCGCCGAGCACAAGGCGGAGATGCAGCGCCTCGCCGATCATTTCGAAGGCGCGGTCGGCGAGATCATCGAGACCGTGACCTCGGCCGCGACCGAGCTCGAGGCATCCGCCGGGACGCTGACCTCCACCGCCGAGCATTCGCAGGAGCTCGCCACCTCGGTCGCTGCGGCGTCCGAACAGGCATCGTCGAACGTGCAGTCGGTGGCGTCGGCGACCGAGCAGATGACCTCGTCGATCACCGAGATCAGTCGTCAGGTTCAGGAATCGGCGCGGATCGCCGGCGACGCGGTCGATCAGGCGCGCAAGACCAACGACCGCATCGGCCAACTCGCGGATGCGGCAAATCGGATCGGCGCCGTGGTCGAACTGATCAACACCATCGCCGGCCAGACCAATCTGCTGGCGCTCAACGCCACCATCGAAGCGGCGCGCGCCGGCGACGCCGGCCGCGGCTTCGCGGTGGTGGCGCAGGAGGTGAAGGCGCTGGCCGAACAGACCGGGAAGGCGACCGGCGAGATCAGTCAGCAGATCGGCAGTATGCAGTCGGCGACGCAGGAGTCGGTCGGGGCGATCCGCGAGATCGGCGGCACCATCGAGCGGATGTCGGAGATCGCATCGACCATCGCCTCGGCTGTGGAAGAACAGGGGGCGGCGACGCAGGAGATCTCCCGCAACGTGCAGCAGGCGGCGCGTGGTACGCAGGACGTGTCGGCCCACGTCGTCGACGTGCAGCGTGGCGCCACTGAGACCGGCACCGCGTCGGCACAGGTCCACTCCGCCGCGCAATTGCTGTCGCGCGACAGCAATCGCCTCAAGGACGAAGTCACCCGCTTCGTCGAGACGGTGCGGGCGGCGTAGCCCGAGGCTCGCGCTCGCTGACTTTCGCATCCTTCGACGTGTCGCGCCCGGGCTCCCCCGGGCGCACGCGTTTGCGCCGTCCGTGTTCAGATGCCGCCTGTGTTCAAATAGTGACAACTATTCCAAATATCATGAAGTGCGGTATCTTAATGCTTCACTGTATTGTTGCACCTTCGACACTGTGATTACCTGTGCCGCACAGGCTGGGGACGCATGTGCTGAGGGTGTTGCGGAGCGAGGTGAAGGAGACGGCATCGGCCGCGCATCCGCGTCGTCCGAACCGCTTGCCTGTGTTCCGCTCCCATTCCGACTGGCTCGCCTCCGCGCTGCGGATGTCGACCTGTTGGATAGTCACGTTCGCGCTGCTGCTGCAGATCGCCTTGTCGGCGATGCCACCCGCGGGTGCCGCCTCGCTCGACGTTCTCAGCAGCGCCGGCATCTGCCACTCGATCGACACCTCCGCGCCCGCCGACTCGCAGGATCGCGTGGTGGTGCACTTCAAGTGCATTGCCTGCATTCTGATCTGCAGCCTTCCGCCGCCGTCGCAGGTCGTCACCGCGGCGCCGAGTCTGGCCTGGGCCTGGCTCGCTCAGCGCTGGCCGCCGACCGAGGCCGCTCCGCGTAGCGCCCCGGTCTCGTCGCATTCCGCTCGCGGACCTCCGGAGCTAGCGTAACCGCACCGATCGCTGATCGCGCGCTTCGGCCTGCGACGGCGATGCCTTGCCGTTTCGCTGCTGTCACCGTCGCGTCTGCTCGTTGCAGCGCACGGCGTCAGATGTCCTGCGCCAGCCCGATGCTGCGCGCGCTCGACTTTCCGTGAGTTCTCGTCATGTCGTCCGTTTCCTGCGCCGGCCTGCGCCGGTCCCTGCTGCTGTCCACCTCGCTGCTGTCGCTGCCGTTAGCGGCGTTTGCCGTCTCCGCCATCGCGTTGTCGCCATCGCCGGCTTCGGCACAAGCGGCGAGCAGTCTGTCGACCATCGTGGTCGATTCCGCCAAGCCACGTGCCAAGCCGCGCGTTCGCGCCCCGACAACCTCGCCGCAGCGCGGTCCCGTGATCCGCGCCGCCGCCATGCCGCCGCCGCCCGCAGCGCCGGCGGCCGAGCCGGTCTCCCCCTCGGCCACCACGCTGCCGGGCTCGGCGGCAGTAGCGCGCAGCCTCGGCACCAGCGATACGGCGTCGTTGGTCACCGACATTCCCGGCGGCGCGGTGTGGGGCGCCGGCGGCGTCTCCAGCCTGCCGGCGCTGAACGGCGTCGGTGCCGACCGTGTGCAGGTGGCGATCAACTCGATGCTGATCAGCCCGGCGTGCCCGAACGAGATGAATCCGCCGCTGTCCTTCGTCAATCCGCAGATGATCGCCAGCATGCGCGCCTATCTGGGTGTCGCGCCGGTCAGCGTCGGCGGCGACTACATCGGCGGCAAGATCGACGTCACCACCGCGCCGCCGCTGTTCGCGAGCGGGCCGAGCCTGCTGACCACCGCGACGGTCTCGGGCTTCTATCGCAGCAACGGCAACGCCTACGGCGTCGATGCGCGCGCCACGATCGCCAATCAGGACACCAGCGTCACCTACACCGGCGGCTGGGCCCGCTCGAGCAACTACAAGGCCGGCAACGGCATGACGGTGAAGTCGACGCTGTGGGAGGTGCAGAACCACGCCGTCAGCATCTCGCGGCAGAGCGCCGGCAACCTGTTCACGCTGCAGGTCGGCGGGCAGTTCATCCCGTATCAGGGCTACGTCAACCAGTACATGGACATGGTGTCCAACCGCTCGATGTTCGTCAACGGCCGCTACGACGGCGTGTTCGACTGGGGCAAGCTGGAGACGTCGGCGTTCTATCACCGCATCCGGCACACCATGGGCTTCATCGCGCCGGACAAGATCGCCGACATGCCGATGGATACCCGCGGCACCGACCTCGGCTACAATATCAAGGCGTCGGTGATCGCCTCTGACCACGATCTGATCCGCATCGGCAACGAGACCCATGCGTACCGCCTCGACGACTGGTGGGATCCGGTGCCGGGCTCCGGGATGATGATGTCGCCCAACACCTTCATCAACATCAACGACGGCCGCCGCACCCGGCTCGGCACCTTCGTCGAGTGGGAGCGGCACTGGAATCGGGAATGGACGACGCTGTTCGGCCTGCGCAACGATGTGGTGTGGATGGGGACGGGGAACGTCCAGGGCTACAGTTCGATGTACGCAGCCGATGCGGCACGCTTCAATGGCGGCGACCGCGACCGCACCGACGTCAATTTCGACGGCTCGGCGCTGATCCGCTATGAACCCAACGCGATCAGCCAGTTCGAGCTCGGCCTCGCGCGCAAGACCCGCTCGCCGAATTTGTATGAGCGCTACACCTGGTCGAACACCGCGATGGCGATGAAGATGATCGGCTGGTTCGGCGACGGCAACGGCTATGTCGGCAACGTCGATCTCGCTCCGGAGAAGGCTCATACGGTGAGCTTCACCGCGGCGTGGCACGATCCGGCGCAGAAGCTGTGGGAGGTCCGGGTTACGCCGTATTACAGCTATGTGCAGGACTACATCGACGTGAACCGCTGCTTCGTCGCGGGCAGCTTGAGCTGCAATGCGGCGAACCTGACCAAGAGTAGCGCCTTCGTGTTCCTGCAGTTCGCCAACCACGACGCCGAACTCTACGGCGTCAATCTCGACGGGCGGCTGACGGCGTGGGACAATTCGGCTTACGGCCGGGGCGTACTCCGCGGCCAGTTCGCCTACGTGCACGGCCGGCGCACCGACGGCATCAATTTGTATCACGTGATGCCGGTCAACGCGAAGCTCGGGCTCGATCACGAACTCGGCGGCTGGGTCAACGGCATCGAGCTGCAACTGGTCGGCGCCAAGACCCAGGTGAGCGAAGTGCGCAACGAAACCACCACCTCGGCCTACGCGCTGCTCAACCTGCGCACCGGCTATCGCTGGGAGAATGTGCGGCTCGACATCGGCGTCGATAACGTGTTCGACAAGTTCTACACCCTGCCGCTCGGCGGGGCCGACCTCGTCGACTACCGCGCCGCCTCGATGATGGGCGGCTCGTCGCCGATCTGGGGCTACGGCGTGCCCGGCATGGGCCGCTCGTTCAACACCCGCCTGACCGTGTCCTTCTGATCGCGCGTGGGGCCGCTTCGGGTTGGGGGCGGCCCCTTCGCGTTGTCCGCTACGGCAGGAATCATTGCGAGGAGAATGACCGCTCGGTCGGGCGCGGGACTGTTTTCACCGCACCGAATTGCTGCCGAGCGCGACCTGGGTGAACCGCGTGGCGCCCGGCAGGGTCAGATCCGGCGTCACCGGTGTTGCATGATCGAGCCCGACCACTGCGCCGCGCGGGGTTTCGGCGATCGTGTTGCCGGTGATCGTCACGGTGCCGGCGCCGTCCATCAGAGAGACGCCGATGCCGATGAAACTCCTGCGCACGACATTGCCGGTGATGGCAACGTCGCGCAGATACTTGCCCCAGCCGGCGACGATGCCGAACGAGGGTGCGTTTTCGATGACGTTGCCCGACACCGCGGTGTCGGCCTCGACATAGATGCCGATGCCGGCGTCGTCGTCCGGCGCGGTGCCGATCGGCCGCTTCGGCCTGAGGTTGCGGATGATATTGCCCTGAACGGTGCTGAGCCGTCCGCCCTCGTTGAAATTGCACACCGAGACGCCGAGCGCGGCGCCGTCCACGGTATTGCTCGCGATCACCGCGCCTTCGAAAGCGAATTCCGAATACAGTGCCACCTCGCGCACGTCGGACACGCTGTTGCCGGTGATCTGGATGTTCGAGGCGGAATTGCCGCGCACCGCGGAGTAATCGCAATCCTTGATGCGGTTGCCGCTGATCACCACGTTGCCGGCGCGAAACGCGTTGATGGCGTTGCCGTACTGGCCCGAGCCGCCCGGGCCGGCCTTGATGTTCTCGATCCGGTTGCCGGTGACCAGCGTGCCGTCGTCGCCGATCGCGGTGCGCAGGATTTCGATGCCGTTGTGGTTGGTGTCGATGATGGTGTTGCGATCGACGCGCAGCCCCTTGGCGTCGAACGACACCACGCCGGTGACCGCGATCTTCGTCAATGTGTTGTTGCTGATCGCGCCGGACGTCGCCTCCAGCCAGACGCCGGAGCCGCCGCTGGCGGTGATCGCGCAATCCTGGATCAGCAAGTCCTGCGCGTCGATGCAGTGCACGAGGCCCCGCCGGCTCGGCAGCGGAATGCCGGCGCCGTCGATGACGAGACCGGACAGCGTCGCCGTCTCCGCGCCCTGGCTGTCGAACAGCGATGGCCCGCCGGTGAAGAGCAGGCGGGTGGCGCCACGCACGCCGGAGAGCTGCGCGCCGGACGGCAGCCTCAGCCGGCCGGTGCGATAGGTCCCCGGCGGCAGCGCCAGCGGCACGCGCCGCGTGGCGGCGTCGTCGATCGCGCGTTGCAGGGCGGTGGTCTGGTCTTCGGAACTATCAGGACGGACGCCGGACAGCGCGGCATCGCGGCCGCGGCGCGACGTCGGAGCGGCGGCGAGCGGGGTGGCGGTTAGCGCCAGCGCGCCGGCGGATGCCAGAATGCCGAGGACGTCGCGGCGGTGCGGGGCCATGGCGCGCGTGCTCCTGTGCGATGATCTGCTGCGACCAGAACTAACGCAGAATCTGCCGTGGCGCTGACGATCGCGCCGCGCCGGAGTAGCGATGTTTGGCCGTAGGGTTAACCCGGCTCAGGCTGCGGCGCGGCGTGCCGCGCGGGTCAGCCGCACCAGTTCGAGCAGCATGGCCTCGCCAGCATCGACCAGATGCTCGGCGGTGATCCGACTTCCCGGCCAAGCGGTGCCGTCGCGGCTGATCAGCGGCACGTGCACGAAGGCGGTGAGGCGCGGGCCGCCCGGCGCCTGCGTCGCCTCGATCCCGCGCCAGCACAGATAGTTGCACAGATAGCGCCCGGCGTCGCGCGACAGCCGCGCATCGATCCCGGTGAGCTGCGCTGCGCGCGCCAGCCTCGCGCCATGCGGACCGAACCCGCGCGCAGCTTCGCCCGGCGCGATCTGGCCGTGGCGCAGCGTCACCTGCTCGGCGTCGGGCCACAGCGTGGTGATGGCGTTGCGGGCGCGGGTCTCGATCCGGACGTGCCGGGTCGACGCGGCGAGGCCGAACATCAGCAGCGCATCGGGCCGATGCTGCGCCAGCAGCGCCGGCAGGTCGCGATCGACCGCGCGGTAGCTGACGTTGAAGACGTGGCCGGCACGCGTGACGTCGTCCAATGCCGGTCGGCGCAATTTCACGAGACGGTCGACCAGCGCGGGAGTCGGATTGAACGGCGCACCGGGAAACGGTCCGAAGCCGGTGATCAGGATGCGCAGGCCGCTCACCCGATCAGCTCCGCGACCTGATCGGCGCCGAGCGTCGGGGTGATCGTGCCTTCGGCGACGGCGGCCTCGGTGGATCTGACCTTGGCGCGGATCGAAGGATCGCTGCGCAGCTTCGCCTTCCAGCGATCTTCCAGCAGCGTCCACATCCATTTGACCTGCTGCTCGCGCCGCCGCGCGTCGAACTCGCCCGACGGCGTCGTCGCGGTGCGATGGTCGAGCACCGATTGCCACAGCTCGGCGATGCCGTTGCCGGTCGCGGCCGAGTAGGTGATCACCGGCGGCTGCCAATGCATCGAGCGCGGCGTCAGGATATGCAGCGCGGCGCGATACTCGCCGGCGGCGAGATTGGCGCGGGGGATGTTGTCGCCGTCGGCCTTGTTGATGGCGATCATGTCGGCGAGCTCGACCAGGCCCTTCTTGATGCCCTGCAGCTCATCGCCGGCGCCGGGCAGCATCAGGGCCAGGAAGAAGTCGGTCATGTCGCAGACCGCCGTTTCGGACTGGCCGATGCCGACGGTCTCGACCAGCACCACGTCGAAGCCGGCGGCCTCGCATAGCAACATCGCTTCGCGGGTCTTGGCGGCGACGCCGCCGAGCGTGCCGGAGGAGGGCGAGGGGCGGATGAAGGCGTTCGGCTCGGCCGACAGCCGTGCCATCCGGGTCTTGTCGCCGAGGATCGAGCCGCCGGTGCGCGCCGAGGACGGATCGACCGCCAGCACCGCGACCTTGTGGCCCTGCGCGATCAGATACATCCCGAGCGCGTCGATGGTCGTCGACTTGCCGACGCCGGGCGAGCCGGTGATGCCGACCCGGATCGCGCGTCCGGTGTCGGGCAGCAGCTCCTGCACCAGCGCACGCGCCGACGCCTGGTGGTCGGCGCGGCGGCTCTCGATCAGGGTGATGGCGCGCGCCAGCGCGGCGCGATGGCCGCTGCGGACCTCGCTGGCCAGCGACGGCAGGTCGAGCGGCTTCTTACTTGTTGCGGTCATCATCGCCTTTCGGGCGGTCGCCGCCGAAGATCGCGCGGCCTTCCGCCGACAGATACGGCTTCAGCGCGGTCCACGGCACGAAAGCATCGTAGCTGCCCTCGGCATAGGCCCCGACGGCATAGGGCGCGTAGTGGAACGTCAGGCCGGAACTCTTGCCGGATTCGGTCGAGGGCGCCAACGTCACCGGGCCGATCTTCAGCAGTTTCGGCTCGATGCTCTTGACGTAGTCCTCGCCGTCATCCTCGGTGCCGCGCGCTTTCTTCTCGGCTCTCAGCGCTGCGATCACGCCCTTGACCATCGCCTGCATCGCCGGGCTGCCGTCGGACAGGTCGGTGAAGAACGGGCGGATGCTGATACGCCTGGCGAGCTGCTTGTCCCACAGGATGGTGTCGATCTCGGTGTTGGGATGCGCGCCGCCGGTGTAGCTGTAGTCGGTGCGCAGGATCGAGACGTAGCGGCCGGCGACCTCCGAATCCACCGCGTAGCTGCGCTCGTAGGTCCACGGGCCGTTGCGGAACAGCGCCGGATCGCTCTTGTATTCCGGCTCGGCCTCGGTGCGCTGCTGAGCGATCCATGTCTTGCCCTCGGCCAAGCAATTCTCGGCGAGCTTGGCATCGGCCTTGATCGCTGCATCGAGCGTCACCGTGCCGTCGATCGCTTTGGTCTTGACGGCGAAGTCAGGCTTCGGCTTCGCCGGTTCGGCGAGGGCGGGAGAGCCGATCGCCAGACAGGCCAGAATGACGAGCGGATAAGCACGGAAGTGAGATGAGAGCATGTCGAGCCTGACCAAAGTCGCGAGGAGGAGGGTAAAACGATTACGAATTGGCGGCGCCGATGCGCCGCTCGGCGAAGGAACGCAGAGGAGGGACATGATGATGGATAATGTCCCAGACGATCTCGACGTCGATCGCGTGGTAGGCATGACGCAGCCGATTGGCAAAGTCGGTCATCTTACGCCAGTCTATGTCGGTCGCCTCTTGGTTCAGCTCATCCGGGAGTTTGCGTGCTGCCTCGCAGACGATCTCAAGATAACGCTCGGCCGCCATACGGCGCACTTCGTCTTGCGAGAATTCATCGAAGCTGCGTCCCTCGACGAGGCTTAGGACACGAGACGTCGAGCGCAGAATGTCCAGGAGCCTGTCTTCCATCGAAGGGGGCATTCACAGCACCTCGACAAGATCGTCGGCCATTCGCTCCCTGATACGTGGAGTCAACTCGCTGGGCAGCATGACGTGTGTCGGGATGCCTGTAGCCGCTTCGCAGATGTCGCCGACATCAAGCGGCGTCTTCCAAGTCAGCTCGTAATCCGGCAGCACCTCCACCAGCACGTCCAGATCACTGTCCGGTCGGGCGTCACCGCGGGCGCGCGAGCCGAACACATATAGCTTGGCCACGCCTTCGGCGCGCAATGCATCGCCCCTCTCGCGCAATCTGGCGAGGATGGTGTCCAGCGGCATGTCGATGACGGAGGTCATAATGTCAGTATAGCAGATTGCCTTTGGCGCTGCAGTTACCCAGGAAGGATTTCGACGCCGCGCTGACGCGCCGCTTTTCTCATTTGGCCATCAAAGGTGAAGAGCGGAAGATTCCTGAATTCGGCCAGCCGGACATACAGTTCATCGTAATAGGTCAGTCCGGAATCCAGAGCGCTGCGGACCGCGACGGCGATATCGTCGAACTCGGGAGACGATTGAGTGATCACCTCAAGAATCTTTAGGTTGTGCAGCGCGTATTCGAGTTTGTCGGGAGTGAGGCGGCCGCGGCGAACGTTCGTGGTCAGCGCATTGCCGATTTCGGCGTGCCAGTGCGCCGGGACAACGAATTGCTGGTCCGCTAGGCTTTCGAATAGCTCGTCGTTGGCGAGATGTTCGCGCTCGTCCAGGAACATCGCCAGCGCGGCGGATGCGTCCATCACGATCAACGGCGGCCCTCGTTGATCCAGCTCTTGATCTCGTCGTGAGTCGGACTCAGCTTCAGGTCGCGCGCCAAGCTGCGCAAATTGCGGATCGCCTGGCGCCGCCGTGCAATCGTGTCGGCGGATAGCTCGCTACTCGCCTGAACTAGCCGTGCGACAGGCTTGCCGTGCCGGGTGATGGTCACTTCGGCACCGTTTTCGACCTCGTCGAGAAGGCTCGACAAATGGGTCTTTGCCTCGAAAATGCCGACCTGCTTCATGAAGGAAAAACTAGTCTGATTAGACTAGTTTGTCAATCAAGCCGGCATTTCTCGACGCCTGGCTACTCCGCCGCCTGGCTGGAATGGCCGAGCCGGGCGTTGAGCTTGTGGATCAGCTCCTCGGCGGCGTCGGCGATCACGGTGCCGGGCGGGAAGATCGCTTCGGCGCCGGACTTGTACAGCGCATCGTAATCCTGCGGCGGAACCACGCCGCCGATGATGATCATGATGTCGTCGCGGCCCTGCTTCTTCAGCGCGGCCTTCAGTTCCGGCACCGCGGTGAGGTGCGCGGCGGCCAGCGACGATACGCCGAGAATGTGGACGTCGTTCTCCACCGCCTGCCGGGCCGCTTCCTCCGGCGTCGCGAACAGCGGCCCGATATCGACGTCGAAGCCGATGTCTGCGAACGCCGAGGCGATCACCTTCTGGCCGCGGTCGTGGCCGTCCTGGCCGATCTTGGCGACCAGGATGCGCGGGCGACGGCCCTCGGCGTCCTCGAACGCGTCGATCAGCGCCTGCACCTTCTCCATCCGGTCCGCCATCGATGCGACCTCCCGCTTGTAAACGCCGGTGATCGACTTGATCTCGGCGCGATGCCGGCCATAGACCTTCTCCAGCGCGTCGGAGATTTCGCCGACGGTGGCCTTCTTGCGCGCGGCGTCGATTGCCAGCGCCAACAGGTTGCCGTTGCCTTCCGAAGCCGAGCGGGTCAGCGCCGCCAACGCGGCGTCGACGTCGGCCTGGACGCGTTCCTTCTTCAACCGGCCGAGCTTGTCGATCTGCAGCCGGCGCACGGTCGAATTGTCGACCTTGAGCACGTCGATCGGAGCCTCGTCGGTCGGCTTGTACTTGTTGACGCCGATCACCGACTGCCGGCCGGTGTCGATCCGCGCCTGGGTCTTGGCGGCGGCTTCCTCGATGCGCAGCTTCGGAACGCCGGCTTCGATCGCCTTGGCCATGCCGCCGAGCGCTTCGACTTCCTGGATGTGAGCCCAGGCCTTGACCGCGATGTCGTGGGTCAGCCGCTCGACGTAGTACGAGCCGCCCCACGGATCGATGATCCTTGTGGTGCCGCTCTCCTGCTGCAAGAACAACTGCGTATTCCGCGCAATTCTGGCGGAGAAGTCGGTCGGCAGCGCCAGAGCCTCGTCGAGCGCGTTGGTGTGCAGAGACTGGGTGTGGCCCTGGGTGGCGGCCATCGCCTCGATCGTGGTGCGCGGGACGTTGTTGAACACGTCTTGCGCGGTGAGCGACCAGCCCGAGGTCTGGCAGTGGGTGCGCAAGCTCAGCGACTTCTGCTGCTTCGGATCGAACTGCGTCAACAGCTTGGCCCACAGCAGGCGTGCGGCGCGCATCTTGGCGACTTCCATGAAGAAGTTCATGCCGATTGCCCAGAAGAACGACAGCCGCGGCGCGAATTTGTCGACGTCGAGGCCAGCCGCGATGCCGGCGCGGACGTATTCGACGCCGTCGGCGAGCGTGTAGGCGAGCTCGAGATCCTGCGTCGCACCGGCTTCCTGCATGTGGTAGCCGGAGATCGAGATCGAGTTGAACTTCGGCATCTTCTGCGAGGTGTAGGCGAAGATGTCGGAGATGATCCGCATCGAGGGCACCGGCGGATAGATGTAGGTGTTGCGCACCATGAATTCTTTCAGAATGTCGTTCTGAATGGTGCCCGACAGCTTCTCCGGAGAGACGCCCTGTTCCTCGGCGGCGGCGACGTACAGCGCCAGGATCGGCAGCACCGCGCCGTTCATGGTCATCGACACGCTCATCTGGTCGAGCGGGATGCCGGCGAACAGCGTGCGCATGTCGTAGATGCTGTCGATCGCCACGCCGGCCATGCCGACGTCGCCGGCGACGCGCGGATGATCGCTGTCGTAGCCGCGGTGTGTGGCGAGGTCGAACGCCACCGACAGACCCTTCTGACCGGCGGCGAGGTTGCGGCGATAGAATGCGTTGGAATCTTCCGCGGTCGAGAAGCCTGCATATTGCCGGATCGTCCACGGCTGGTTGACGTACATGGTCGGGTAGGGGCCGCGCAGGAACGGCGCGACGCCCGGCCAAGTGTCGAGGAAATCAATGCCGGCGACATCCGCCTCGGAGTAGCCCGGCTTGACCAGGATGCCTTCGGGCGTCAGCCACGGCTGGGCCTCACCTGCAGGCGCAGGGGCGGCGGTGGGCTGGAACGCGATCTCGGCGAAGTTCGGAATCTTGCTCATTTTTATCTGATCTCACTACAGCCCATCGTAGCACGGCTGCCGTTTTTCGTCATTTCGTCGGGTTAATCGTGGTCCGGCTGCTGATAGCTGAACACTTGCGCCATCCTGTCGGGTCCGTAGTTCTGCGCCGTGGTCTTGCCCGGCAGGTTCGCGATGGTGCCGGTCCAGCCGAGCCGGGCCTCGATGCCGTACTGCAGGGTCGGGATCACCCGATCCGGCCGGTCGAAGGTTCCGGTCATGATCTCGATGCTGTCGCAGAAGAGTAGCCGATAGCCCAGCGGGGTGCCGCAATCCTTACAGAAGTCGCGCTCGGCGACCGAGGAGGAGCGGAACGACGCTGGCTTGCCGCGGGTCCAGGCAAAGCTGTCCTTGGCGACTTCGGCCATCGAGGCGAACGGACCGCCAGTCGCCTTCTGGCACATCCGGCAATGGCACAGCGCGGTGCGCAGCGGCGGCGCCGACAGCGCGTAGCGGATCGCGCCGCACTGGCAGCCGCCGGAGAGCACCGCTTTGCCGGTCCCGGTCATGCCGCTTCGATGCCCTTCCAGGCGTCGCTCAGCGTCGCCAGCGCGTCGCCGCCGGCGAACACGAACTCCTGCACGCCGGCCTCGCGCAAAGCGGCCTCCTGCTCGCCGGGGCGGCCGGCCAGATAGATCTGCTTCGCGCCAGCAGCGGCCAGGGCCTGGGCGGCCGGAGCCGCATAGGCCGGATAGGCCTTGTCGGACGAGCACAGGCAGGCGAACGCCGCGCCGGACGCCTTGAAGGCTTCGGCGAGTGCCGCCGGATCAGCGAAGCCTTCGCTGTCGATCGCCTCGATGCCGCCGGTCTCGAAGAAGCTCTTGGCGAAGGTCGCGCGGGCGGTGAAGTCGGCCGGCGTGCCGAGGTTGGCGAGGAACACCTTGGGCCGCGACGCCTTGGCGGCGAGCACCGCGTCGGACTTGTCGCGCAGCGCCTCGAACGGCGTGGCAAGACGGATCGGCCCCAGCGCCGCGAAGCTGATCCTGGGCTCGTCGGCCGGTGGCACCGCGGCCGGCTGGACGTCCAGCACCTTGGCCTGGGCTTCGTGCAGGTTCGGAAACTCGGAGGCGCCGGTCAGCACGTCGCGGCGCTTGGCGATCGCCTTGTCACGGACACTGCGGGTCGCCGCGACCTTCGGCTGGATCAGGCCGGCCCGCAGCGCGGCGAGCGCGCCGCCGGCGAGCTCGATCTCCTGGAACTGGGCCCAGGCGGCGTCGCACAGCTCCTTGGTCAGCGCTTCGATGCCGCCGGCGCCGGCGGCCGGATCGGCGACCTTGTCGAGGTTGGACTCTTCCAACAGGACGAGCTGGGTGTTGCGGGCGACGCGGCGCGCGAAGCTGTCCGGCAGGCCGAGCGCCAGCGTGTGCGGCAGCACCTGCACCGAATTGGCACCGCCGAGCGAGGCGGCGAACGTCGCCATCGTGGCGCGCAGCATGTTCACGTAAGGATCGCGCTGGGTCAGCATTCGCCACGCGGTCTCGGCGGCGACGAACAGCGGCTTGGGCGCGAGGCCGCAGGCCTGTTCGACCTGCGCCCAGAGCAGCCGCAGCGCGCGGAACTTGGACAGCGTCAGGAACTGATCGGCGTCCGCCGACAGCCGGGCATAGATCATGCCGCGGGCTGCCTCGAGCGACACGCCGGCGGTCTCCAGCGCCCGCAGATAGGCGACGCTGCAGCCGAGCACATAAGCCAGCTCCTGCGCCTCAGAGCCGCCGGCATCGTGGATGACGCGGCCGTCCGCAACCAGGAACGGGCCGTTGAAGCCGGCGCCGGCGAGGCCGGTGGCGACTTGGCCGAGGCCCTTGGCGATCTCGCTCCATTCGGTGGCGCTCGCCCCCGCAACGGCGCGCGCGCCGAGCGGATCGATGCCGAAGCGGATGTCGCAGGCGGCCGGGTCGGTGCCGCGGCTCTTGATCAGGTCGGGGAGGTGGCGGACCACATCACAGGACTGCGGCGGGAACTGCAGTTCGATCGTGATGCCGGCGTCGAGATGCACGCCCTCCAGCGCTTGCGCGATCGCCTCCTGCGTCGCCGGCAGACCGAAGCCGCGCGCGCCGACACTGCCTGCGAATACCAGCGTCAGGCCGGTGGCGCCGTTTTCGAGATCCTGCAGAGCCAGCTTGTTGGCTTCCTTCGGCTCCGGGTGATCGACCCGCTGCATGATCCGCCACGGCGCCGCGGGAGCGCGGCCGGCGATCGGCGCGGCGTCGCGCGCCCGCACATAGATCGGATCGATCTGGATGCCGTCGGAGCTCTTGCTGATCAGCTTCTCGAACGGCGCGCCCTTCAGAACGCCGTCGACCAGCTTGCGCCAATCTTCATAGCCGGCCGGGGCGAAATCGGCGGCGAGCCGCAGCTCTTGATTTGCAGAAGACATCGGTGAAATCGAACTCCCAGAATACCGGAACGTGATTTGGCCGGAAAATGCCATGTGCGGCCGGCGATGCCAAACAGTTGTTTGAGGCAATAAGGACGAGATCGGCCGCTGCTGCGGTGCGGCAACCGTGTTGCGGGATATTCCTATAAAGCGGCGGCTCAGCCGCGATCTGGCAGCCGCTCGATGCCGGCGGTCGACAGCCCGGCGAGGGCGTCTTTCAGCGAGCGACCGGCGATCATCTGATCCGGCACGATGTCGAGCAGCGGCACCAGCACGAAGGCACGCTCGAACAGCCGCGGATGCGGCAGCGTCAGGTCCGGTCGATTGATCACGGCGTCGTCGTAGGCGAGAAGGTCGAGATCGAGCGTGCGCGGGCCCCAGCGCCGTTCGCTGGCGCGGTCGCGGCCGAAGCGTTTCTCGATCTTATGCAGCACCTGCAGCAACGACAGCGGATCCAGACGGCATTCGATCTCGATGCAGGCATTGACGAAGCGGTCCTGCTGCTCGTCGCCCCAAGGCGGCGTCGCGTAGTCCGGGGAGCGCGCGATCAGTTCGGCCTGGGTCATGCCGCAGATGTTGGCGATCGCCTTGTCGAACGTGGCGCGAACGTCGCCGACATTGCCGCCGAGCGCGATCAGGGCGCGCGGCATCTCAGCTCCGCCTGCGGGTGATGATCACGCCGACGTCGTCGAAGATCGCCGGGATCGGCGCGTGCGGTTTGTGCACCGTCACTTTCACCGCGGCAATCTTGTCGAAGCTCGTCAGGATCGCATCGGCCACCGCGCCGGCGGCGCGCTCCAGCAGCCGGTAGTTGGCGTCCTTGAACGCGGCGGTGGTACACGCCACCACATTGGAATACGACACCGTGTCGGACAGTTTGTCGGTGCGCGAGGATTCGGACAGATCCGCGGTGAGTTCGAGATCGATCACGAAGCGCTGGCCGACTTCGGTCTCGTGATCCATCACGCCGTGGCGGGCGTGCAGCACGAGGCCGGTAATGAAGATGGTGTCGTTCATCGGCTGTCCCTGATGGCGTGGGCGACTTTGAGCGCCTGCGAGGTCGCGGCGACGTCGTGCGCGCGAATGATCCTGGCGCCGTTCTCGACGGCGATCAGATGTGCGGCGAGCGAGCCGCCGATCCGCTGCTTCGGTTCGCTCGGCACCACCGTACTAATGAAGCGCTTGCGCGAGGCGCCGATCAGCAGCGGCCGGCCGAACGCCGCGAATTCGCGCAGCCGAGCCAGCGTGATCATGCTCTGCTGCGGCGTTTTGCCGAAGCCGATGCCGGGATCGAGCACGATCAGTTCCTCGGCGATGCCGGCCTTCGCAGCGATCGTCAGCGAGTGTTCAAAGAATGCATTGATGTCGGCGACGATGTCGATTGCCGGGTCGGCGGCGTCGCGGTTGTGCATCACGATCACCGGCGCGCCGCGCGCAGCGATCACGCCGGCCATCTCGGAATCGCGCTGCAACCCCCAGACGTCGTTGGCGATCGCCGCACCGTGGTCGAGCGCCCACGCGGCGACCTCGGCCTTCATGGTGTCGATCGACACCGGCGTGCCGAGCGCCACCACCGCCTCCAGCACTGGCTGGAGCCGCCGCAGCTCCTCGGCCGCCGGCACCGGCTGCGAGCCGTAGGGACGGGTGGATTCCGCGCCGATGTCGATGATCTCGGCGCCATCTGCGATCATCTCGGCCGCATGGGCCCGCGCCTGCTCGGGTGCGAGATAATCGCCGCCGTCCGAGAACGAATCCGGCGTGACGTTGAGAATGCCCATCACCGCCGCGGCGGGACGCGCCAGCAGCTCGCGCAACTGCGGCGTCTCGGTCGGAGCGGCGGGCGATGCGGGCAGCGACGGGGAAGCGATCATACGCCAGCGCTTTGCGCGGTCTGCCAAAGCCTGTCAAGCGGCGGTCTGCGCCGGCGCGCCGGACCTCAGTAGGTGATTTTCAATGGCAGCTTGCGAGCCTGTTCGATCAGTTGACCGACCTCCTTCTCGGAGGGCAGAGAGCGCACCAGTTTGCGCTTGAGATTGGCCTCTTTCATGTTCTGCGCCAGCCGCGCCGGATTGCGGTGGGTGAACTCGCGCAGCGTCGAGACCCCGGCAGCGCGCAGCAGGTCGGCCTTGGCCTTGCCGAGGCCGGGCACGCGCATGCAATCGGCGAGGTTGGCCCATTGCAGCAATTGCTGCTCGGTGAGGCCGGTCTTCGCGGCCAGCGCCTTGCGCCCCTTCACGGTCCGGGCGGCTTCGAGCAGCGCTTCGGTGGTGCGAATTCCTACCGATTTCAATTTGCTCGCGGCCACCTCGGTGATGCCGTCGAGCTGGGAAATTGGATATGTCATGGCACTCGATACGAATGTTCAGGTGAATTGGCGGAGGCCGGGCGTGCCATCCACGATGGCGGCCATCTGCTCCGCGCCAATCTTGTCGCGGCCGACCTTGAACAGCTCGCGGGCAATCGTCTTGATGTCGGAGATGCTGAGACCGAGTCCGAGCAGCTTCGTTCCCATCGCCATCACGCCGCTTCCGCCGATCAGACGGCTCAGCCCGCTGCGCGAGGAGCCCGCCGCTTCGATTGCAGCCTCAGCGCCCGGAATGCTGTCGATCAGGGCCTGGACCGGCTGCTGCGGACCTTCATTGCGGAGAAAGGCGAGAATGATGCCGATGGTCTTGCCGGCAACAGATTTGTCCAGACCGGCCTTGTCGGCCAGCCTTTCAATCAACTCGTCCATCACGCCCCCGCCACGCCGGCTCTTAGCACCGGTCCATGTTCTCAAATCATCCTGATCCGCTCTGCCACGAAACACAAGCGACCCCCGTGTTGGTGGCAGTCGTTTCGAATGATTCGTCCTGCCAGTGTTGCAACATTGCAAAAGTGCGGTCGCGAGATACGCTTTCGCACCGGCGGCAATCCACGCATCCGAGGTTGTTGCCCGCGATAGGATGAATATTGCGACAACGTCTCGCCGCGATCGTCGTTGAATGGTTCCATTGTGATAGGCAGGATGCGTGTTGCGCCAGGCGACCGATCGCCGGTGAGATTGTTCTGAAGCTGAGGAAACGACCAGATGGCGGCGACCGGCATCGTTAGCGGTGATACCGAGGACAAGATTTTTATCGGTAGAGGGGAGCAGCCGGCCTGGTTGACGCTGGGACTCGCCAATCGCCACGGCCTGGTCACCGGCGCTACCGGCACCGGCAAAACCGTATCGCTGCAGGTGATGGCCGAAGGCTTTGCGCGCGCCGGCGTGCCGGTGTTCGCCGCCGATATCAAAGGCGACCTGTCGGGCATCGCCGAAGTCGGCGAAGCCAAGGACTTCATTCTGAAGCGCGCCCAGGAGATCGGGCTGAAATTCCTGCCCGACCAGTTCACCACGGTGTTCTGGGACGTGTTCGGCGAGCAGGGCCATCCGGTGCGCGCCACCGTTTCCGAGATGGGACCGCTGCTGCTGTCGCGGATGCTCGATCTCAACGACGTGCAGGAGGGGGTGCTCAACGTCGCGTTCCGTGTCGCCGACGACATGGGCCTTCCGCTGATGGACATGAAGGATCTGCGCGCGATGCTCGATGCGATCGCGCCGATCGCCCAGAAGGTCGCGGAAAACGGCGACGTCAATGCCGATATCCGCCAGGCCGCGCAGTCGCTTGGCAACGTCACCAAGCAGACCGTCGGCACCATCCAGCGTCAGCTTCTGGTCCTGGAAAATCAGGGCGGCGAGAAATTCTTCGGCGAGCCGGCGCTGCAGCTCAAGGATTTCATCCGCACCGACAGCCAGGGCCGCGGCCTCGTCAATATTCTCGTGGCCGACAAGCTGATGTCCAGCCCGCGGCTGTACGCGACTTTCCTGCTGTGGATGCTGTCGGAGCTGTTCGAGGAGCTGCCGGAGCTCGGCGATCCCGACAAGCCCAAGCTGGTGTTCTTCTTCGACGAGGCGCATCTCTTGTTCAACGACGCGCCGAAGCCGTTGATGGACAAAATTGAACAGGTGGTGCGGCTGATCCGCTCCAAGGGCGTCGGCGTGTACTTCATCACCCAGAACCCGATCGACGTGCCGGACCGGGTGCTGGCGCAGCTCGGCAACCGGGTGCAGCACGCGCTGCGCGCGTTCACGCCGCGCGACCAGAAGGCGGTGGCGGCGGCGGCCGACACCTTCCGGCCGAACCCAAAGCTCGATACCGCCAAGGCGATCACCGAGCTCGGCAAGGGCGAAGCGCTGGTGTCGTTCCTCGAAGGCAACGGCACGCCGGCGATGGTCGAGCGCGTGCTGGTGCGGCCGCCGGCGGCGCGGATCGGACCGATCACGCCGGAGGAGCGCAAGGCGATCATCGCCGCGAGCCCGGTGCGGGGCAAATACGATACCGCGATCGATTCCGAATCCGCCTACGAGATGCTGCGTGCGCGGATCGAAGGCAAATCCGGCGACGCCGACGCGGAGCCGGGTGGTGGCGGCATCCTCGGTCAGCTCGGCGGGCTGTTCTCGACCGTGTTCGGCACCAACACGCCGCGCGGCAAGCTCACCACCGGCCAGGTGGTGGCGCGCAACGTCGCCCGCACCGTCGCCACCACGGTGGTCGGCGGCGTCGCAGCCGAGCTCGGCAAGAAGGTCGGCGGATCGCTCGGCAGTTCGGTCGGACGCTCGATCGTGCGTGGCACGCTCGGCGGCATGCTGCGGCGGTGAGGCGTTTGCGGTTTGGACACAGGCGCGTGGCAGCATGGTTCGAGACGGCGCTGCGCGCCTCCTCACCATGAGGCTGTGCGAGATCGCCTTTGTTCGCTCTTTGCGACATGTCGCAGCTTCCTCATCCTGAGGAGCGGCCGTTAGGCCGCGTCTCGAAGGATGAGGGCCGCGGCATCGGACACATCTAAAGAAGGAAGACATCATGTCCGCCAGCTCTCACGTTCAAACGGTGCTCGCCCGCGCCGATGCCGATTTCGACGCCGCCTTGCAGCGGCTGTTCGCGCTGCTGCGGATCAAGTCGATCTCGGCCGATCCGGCGTTCGCGGCGGACTGCAAGGCGGCGGCCGAGCATCTTTGCGCCGACATCGCGTCGATCGGGTTCACTGCCGAGGTGAGGCCGACCGCGGGGCATCCGGCGATCGTGGCGAGGGCCAAGGGCAACACCGGCAAGCGGCCGCACGCGCTGTTCTACGGCCATTACGACGTGCAGCCGGTCGATCCGCTCGAGCTGTGGCACCGTCCGCCGTTCGAGCCGGTGATCGCCGACCATGCCGACGGCCGCAAGATCATCGTGGCGCGCGGCGCGCAGGACGACAAAGGCCAGCTCTCGACTTTCATCGAAGCCTGCCGCGCCTGGAAGCACGTCACCGGCGACTTGCCGATCGACCTCACTATCGTGATCGAGGGCGAGGAGGAGGTCGGCTCGAGGAATTTCGTGCCGTTCCTCGACGCGAACAAGAACGACCTCGCTGCCGACTTCGCGCTGGTCTGCGACACCGGGATGTGGGACCGGCACACACCGGCGATCACCACCTCGCTGCGTGGCCTCGTCTATGAAGAGGTGAAGATCAAGGCGGCGAACCGCGATCTGCATTCCGGCGTCTATGGCGGCGGCGCGCAGAATCCGATCCGGGTGCTGACGCGAATTCTCGGCGGTCTGCACGACGAGCACGGCCGCATCACCATTCCGGGGTTCTACGACGGCGTGAAGGATCTGCCGCCGGAAATCCTGGCGCAGTGGAAGGGGCTGAACCTGACCGCCGAGAGCTTCCTCGGTCCGATCGGGCTGTCGATCCCCGCCGGCGAAGACGATCGTCTGCTGATCGAGCAACTGATCTCGCGGCCGACCTGCGACATCAACGGCATCGTCGGCGGCTACACCGGCGAGGGCTCGAAGACGGTCATCGCCGCGGAGGCTTCGGCCAAGGTGTCGTTCCGGATCGTCGAGGGGCAGGACCCGAACAAGATCCGCGATGCGTTCCGCGCCTACGTCACCGCGCGGCTGCCGGGCGACTGCCGCGCCGAATTCCTCGATCACTCCAACGGAGCGGCGATCGCGCTGCCGTGGGACATGAAGCCGCTCACTGCGGCGAGGTCTGCGCTGACCGAGGAGTGGGGCAAGGATGCGGTGCTGATCGGCTCCGGCGCCTCGATCCCGATCGTCGCCGATTTCAAGCGCACGCTCGGTCTCGACTCGGTGCTGATCGGCTTCGGACTGGACGACGACAACATCCATTCGCCGAACGAAAAATACGACCTGACCAGTTTCCAGAAGGGCATTCGCTCCTGGGTGCGGATTCTCGGCGCGCTGGACGATGCGTCGCGGTGAAATAGCACCGCGTCATAACGTCACCTCGTTTCGCGCGAGCCTTTCGCAGGTCCGCGCCGACGCCGTGCAAAATCAGAATCGTTCTAGCTCGTGACGCGAAGCTGTCAGCGGTCGCGTCGCTCCGTGCGAACGCTTGCTCGGTCGAGCTTTTCTGTCATGACCGGTGCACCGATCAGTCTTCAGTCGTGCAACAGGGCCACAGACGGAACAATAGAGGTCTTCTAAATCGCCCTGGAGGGTTACTGATCGGCGTATACTAATTCTAAATCGCACTACGTTGCCTCACTATTCCGCATCTCCTACCCCGGCACCGATCATGTGAACTGGGGGCGTCGAGTGAGCAACTTCAAGAGCAACAAGAATCGTCTGTACCTGGGTGTCGCTGCGGGCGTCGTCACCGCCTGTGTCGGCGGCCTGAACGCGACGCCGGTGCGGGCGCAGGACGCCGAGCGGCGTGTGCTGCCGCCGGTCTCGGTCGACGCGCCGCAGCAGCGCGCGCGGCCAGCCACCCGCACCGCACAGCCGCGGGCCACGCCCCAGCGCGCCGCGCGGGTGACGCCGCGCCAGGCCGCCGAACCGCCAGCAGCGCCGGTCGCACCGCCGACGATGGGGTCGACGCGCACGATCGGCGCACCGGCGCCGGCCTATGCGGGCGGCCAGGTGGCGCAGGGCGGCACCCTTGGCCTGCTCGGCAGCACGAGCGTGATGAACACGCCGTTCTCGACCGTGAACTACACCTCGCAACTGATCGAGAACCAGCAGGCCCGCACCGCGGCCGACACGCTGATCAACGACTCCTCGGTGCGGCTGTCGACCGGCCCGAACGGTTTCGACGACACCTTCCAGATCCGCGGCTTCCCCGTCAGTGCGACGGATATCGGCCTCAACGGTCTGTACGGCCTGGTCTCGTCGAGCCGCGTGCCGGCGCAGATCATCGAGCGGATCGAACTGCTGAAAGGCCCCGGCGCCCTGATCAACGGCATTGCGCCCGGTGGCAGCATCGGCGGCGGCGTCAACATCGTCACCAAGCGCGCCACCGAGGTGCCGTTCGCGCGGGTCACGCCGTTCTTCATGAGCGCCGGCAATTACGGCGTGCAGCTCGACTCGAGTCAGAGGTTCGGTGCCAACAAGGAATGGGGCGTTCGCTTCAACGGCGTCGCCCGTAACGGCGAAGCCACAGTCGACGGCGGCAACTGGCGCAGCGGAGTCGCTGCGCTGTCGGTCGACTACCGCGGTGAGCGGCTGCGCTGGACGCTGGATGCGATCACGCAGAACGACGATACCAAGAATTTCCGCCCGCAGATGACCATTCAGACTGGGGTTCCGTTCATTCCCGCGGCGCCGGACGCGCGCAGCAACTGGTACCCCCGGCACGGTGCTGAACCAGCGGGATCACACCATCGCATCGGGTCTCGAATACGACATCACCGATTGGCTGACCGCCTATGCCGGCCTCGGCTATCGGCAGGGCGAGAACTACCAGACCTTCCCGGATTCACGGGTCTCCGGCTATACCGGTGGCATCGATCAGTTCGGTAATTTCCGGCTGATCAATGCTTACTACGACTCCTACACCCAGACGGTCAGCGGCAATGCAGGCGTGCGGGCCAAGTTCAACACCGGCTTCATCGGCCACTCGGTCAACGTCGCCTACACCGGCTTCAATCAGGAAGCCGGCAACGCCTATGTGGCCAACACGCCGGCCCAGTCTGTGCCATCGAACATCTACAATCCATCGCCGCTGCCGTTCGTCACGGGCGCGCGCAACGCCCCGCAGAAGTCGTCGGACACGACGCTGTCCAGCGTCGCGATCGCCGATACGATGTCGTTCCTGAACGATACCGTGCTGCTGACGCTCGGTGTCCGCCAGCAGAACGTGAAGGTCGACAGTTTCAACACCACCGCCGGCGCGCTGACCAGCGGCTACGATGCCAGCGCCACCACGCCGCTCGCCGGCATCGTGATCAAGCCGTGGCACAACGTTTCGCTGTACGCCAACTACGCCGAAGGCCTGACCCGCGGCACCATCGTCGGCGCCGGTTACGCCAACACCGGCGCGGTGCTGGCGCCGTACAAGTCGAAGCAGCAGGAAGCCGGTATCAAGGTCGATTGGGGCACCATCACCACCACCGCGGCGGTGTTCCAGATCACGCGGCCGAATTCGATCCGCAACGCGGCCAACGAACTCGCCTATGACGGCGAGCAGCGCAACCGCGGCGTCGAACTGTCGGTATACGGCTTGATCCTGCCCGGGTTGCGCGGCATGGCCAGCGCCACTTTCCTCAAGCCCGAGCTGACCAATCCGAGCAACCCGCTGGAGCGCGGCAATGACGCCGCCGGCGTGCCGGACACCACCGTCTCCGCCGGCCTCGACTGGGACACGCCGTGGGTGCGCGGGCTCGCGCTCAACGGCCGGGTGATCTACACCTCGGGTTCGTATCTGACGAGCGCCAACCTGCCGACGCAGCGCTTCCCGGATTGGACCCGGCTCGACCTCGGCGCGCGCTACACCACGACCGCGATCACCGGCAAGCCGGTCACCTTCCGTGCCAGCGTCGAAAACGTCACCGGCGAAAACTACTGGCTGACCACCGGCACCTTCGTCACCGTCGGCGCGCCGCGGACTTACTTGTTGTCCGCTGCATTCGACTTCTGATCGCGCACGCGATTCGATAGGCACCGTGCCCGGCCTTGTGCCGGGCACCCATGTTTCGAAACGAGGTGATCGGAATGAAGAAGCTCTCTCTCGCAATGCTCGCAACGCTCGGCGCGATGACCTCCGCGCAGGCGCACCAGATCTGGATCGAGCAGGCGGACGGCGGCGCCGTGGTGCTGTTCGGCGAGTTCGGCGAAAACCTGCGCGAAGCGTCGCCCGGACTGCTCGACAAGTTCTCCAAGGTGACGGCGACGCTGCTGTCGGCCATGGGCGAGCAGAAGGCCGAGGCGAGCAAGACCGCGAGCGGCTTCAAGCTGCCGTTCGCCGCGGCCGCCGGCGATAGCATCGTCGCCGAAGACGCCGGCTATCCGCTGTATACCTGGAAGCAGCAGGACAAGGAGGTGCGAAACTGGTTCTATCCCGCCGCGCGGCTGATCACCGGCTTCGCCGCGCAGCAGCCGAAGCTGCCGCTCGATCTGGTGCCGACCGGGCAGCCGGGCCAGTTCAAGCTGGTGTTCAAGGACCAGCCGAAGCCGAAGATCAAGGTGACGCTGACGACGCAGTCGGGCTGGGCCAAGGAAGCGCACACCGATGCGCAGGGGCTCGTCACCTTCGATATGCCGTGGCAGGGCGTCTACGTCGCCGAAGTCAGCATGAACGACAAGACCGCGGGCGAGCGTGCCGGCCCCAACGGCGCCGAGCCGTATGATGCGGTGAGCTACGCCACCACCGTCACTTACGAGAAGGCCGACGGACTGCCGCCGCTTCCCGCCGGCCCACCGGCGCCCCCGTCCGCCCCGCGCAAATGACCGCGCGGGCGCACCGCATCCGGTCGATCGGTGCGCTGACGTCGCGCATCGTCGCGGCGCTGCTCGGCGGCTACGCGCTGGCTGCGCTTTGCAGCGTCGCGGTGCTGGCGCTGCCGATCAGCAAGCCGCAGGCGGTTCTCGCCGGCCAGCTCGCGAGCTTCGCGATCTGTGCCGGGGTCGTGATCTGGGCCTTCGCGGCGCGTAGCGCGCTGACAGCATGGATCGGCCTTGCGCTCGTCGCCGCGGTGCTGGGGCCGCTGGCGTGGTCAGCGTCCTGATGAGGTTGATGAGGTGCGAGGCGTGACGATGCCGCATGATCGGCGTGCCGCCAGTCGCGGCATCCGGCAAAGCATGTCCGGCCTGCATACCTGGTCCGGGCTGCTGCTCGGCTGGGTGCTGTATGCGATGTTTCTCACCGGAACGGTGTCGTTCTTCAGAGAGGAACTGTCGCAGTGGATGCGGCCGGAGCTGCCCCGACTGGTGCAGGCTCTCGATCCGGCGCGCGTGGCGCAGCGCGTCGCCGACGAGATCGGCCGGATCGCGCCGGGCGCGACGCAGTGGAGCATGAAGCTTCCCGACGGACGCAGCAACACCGTCTACGCATTCTGGCGGCTTCCCGGCGGTCAGGGTGCGCGCGCGTTCGGCGAAGGCCACTTCGATCCGGTGACCGGCCATCGCATCGAGGCCCGGGGCACGCTCGGCGGCGATTTCTTCTATCGCTTTCATTTCCAGTTCTACTACATGTCGCCGTTCTGGGGACGGCTGCTCGCCGGTCTCGCAGCGATGTCGATGCTGGTGGCGATCGTCGCCGGCGTGATCACCCACAAGAAGATCTTCACCGACTTCTTCACCTTCCGCTGGGGCAAGGGACAGCGCGCGTGGCTCGACGCCCACAACGCGCTGTCGGTGTTCGGTCTGCCGTTCCACGTGATGATCACCTACACCGGGTTGGTGACGCTGATGGCGCTGTACGTGCCGTGGGGTGAACGCGCCGCCATCAAGACGCCCGCCGAACGCCAGCAACTCGCCGCCGAACTGAACGCCTTCATCCAGGCCGGCAAGCCGAGCGGCGAGAAGGTGCAGCCGGGGTCGATCGAGGCGATGGTCCGGCAGGCGCAGCAGCGCTGGGGGACGACCGATGTGGGGCGCGTCAACGCCGCCAATCCGGGCGACGCGACCGCCCGCATCGCGGTGACCCGCGGCGATGCCGGGCGCGTATCGATGAGTCCCGAATACATCGAATTCGACGGCGTCACCGGGAAGCTGCTCGCCGTGCACGACCATGTCGGCGCGGCGGCGGAAACCCGCGGCGTGATGTACGCGCTGCATCTCGGCCGCTTCAGCGATCTGGAGACGCGCTGGCTGTACTTCCTCGCCAGCCTGATGGGCACCGCGATGGTCGGCACCGGGCTGGTGATGTGGACGGTGAAGCGGCGGCAGAAGCTACCCGATCCGGAGCGACCGCATGTCGGCTTTCGCCTGGTCGAGCGGCTGAACATCGCCGGCATTGCCGGACTGTCGGTCGCCATGACGGCGTTGCTGTGGGCGAACCGGCTGCTACCTGTTCAGATGCAGGAGCGGGCGTTCTGGGAGGTCCATCTGTTCTTCATCGTCTGGGGGCTGACGCTGCTGCATGCGCTGCTGCGGCCGGCCAGGGCGGCGTGGGTCGAGCAGCTCTGGGCGGCGGCTGCGCTGTTGGCGCTGATCCCGGTGCTGAATGCCGCGACCACGCAGCGCCCGCTGTGGCACAGCCTCGCTGTCGGCGACTGGGTGTTCGCCGGCACCGATCTGATGTGCCTGGCGCTCGCGCTGCTGCATGCGGTGCTGGCGATCCGCACCGCGCGGCACGGCGCACAGCTACGTCCGAAGGGGCGTTCGGCGAAGCGGGGAGAGATGCCGGCGATGTTGGGCGAGGCCGCGACATGAGTCACGTTCTGGCGCAGGTATTTTGCCTGGCGGGTTTCACGGCCCTGGCGTTCGGGCTGCGCCGGCCGCAGCACGATGTCCTGCATCGTTCGCTGCGCCGGCCGGTGGTGTTTGCGCTACGCGCTGTCGGCACCTGCGCGTTGGCGATCGCACTTGCGGTGCTGGTCGGTGTGTCCGGTTGGGGCTTCGGCCTGGTCAAGTTCAGCGGCCACACCACACTGGCCGCTGCCCTGGTGTACTGCGCGCTGATCGGCTGCGGCCGCAGGGCCGCCGCCAGAGTGCGCTGCTAGAGCAGTTCTGCTTTTTATAGAATCAGAGCTGATCCGCACCGCGTGCCACACGCACAACCTCATGGTGAGGAGGCGCGTAGCGCCGTCTCGAACCATGTGACGCAGGGAATGCGTTGCCCCATCCTTCGAGACGCCCGGCTTCGCCGGGCTCCTCAGGATGAGGACTCAGTGCCTTCGGAAAAGTCGGATCGTTTCAATCAAACGATGAACCGCTCTAGCTGTGAGCTTTCAATAGGTTGTCCATCCGGTCCGGACCGAGGATGCTGAGGTTGCGAAGCTTCAGTGTCCAAGGAGGGACCGGATGAACATTCACAAGAATGCCCGTTTGACGCCGATTGGTCGAGAGCGGTTGGTGCAGGCGGTGTTGAGCGGGCAGACGCCGAAGGCCGCCGCACAAGCCGCAGGCGTCTGCCCGCGGACGGCCCGCAAATGGGTTGCCCGGTTCAAGGCCGAAGGGCGCGCAGGGCTTGCCGATCGCTCGTCGCGGCCGCGGCGGCTGTACAAGCCGACGCCAGTGGCGACCGTGGAGCAGGTCGAACGGCTGCGCCGTCAGCGTCTGACCGGCAAGCAGATCGCCGCCGATCTCGGCCTGTCGCCGGCCACCGTCAGCCGTATCCTGCGACGCCTGGGGCTCAACCGAATGCGTGACCTGGAGCCGGCCGAACCAGCCCGCCGCTACGAGTACGCCCATCCCGGCGACATGATCCACATCGACATCAAGAAGCTCGGCCGCTTCGACAAGATCGGCCATCGCATCACCGGCGATCGCACCGGCCAAAGCAACAGCCGCGGCGTCGGCTGGGAGTTCGTCCACGTCTGCATCGACGACGCCTCACGTGTCGCATTCTCGCAGATTTTCGCGGACGAGAAGGCCGTCAGCGCGATCGCCTTCCTCAAGGCCGCGATCGCCTATTACGCCAGCCTCGGCGTCACCGTTAGACGCGTCATGACCGACAACGGAAGCTGCTACATATCGACTGATTTCCGAAACGCCTGCCACGCTCTCGGGCTCAAGCATATCCGCACCAGGCCATACACACCTAAAACCAACGGCAAGGCCGAGCGCTTCATCCAAAGTGCTCTCAGGGAATGGGCTTACGCGCAGGCCTATCCGACCTCGACACGCAGGGCCGAGGAACTGCCGATCTGGCTGCATCGATACAATTGGCACCGCCCTCACGGCGGCATAAAATCACAGCCGCCAATCAGCAGACTCGGACTCTCCGAGGACAACCTGTTGAGGCTCCACATCTAGCTTGCCGGCACGCATCGCCGCCGCGGCGAGCGCCGCTACGTCACGAGCCGGTCGATCAGTCGCAGCACGTCTTTCGAGGCGTGGCCGACCTGGTCGATCTCGGCCATCGCGCCGGCGAGGTCACCGGACTGGATCAGGCGCGCGGCGGCTTTGCCGTGCTCGTGCACCAGGGCGTGCGGCCCCTCCAGCGCGGCGAAGGCGGGATTGGTCCGCGATCCCAGCGAGGTGTCCCCGTAGTACCATTTGCCGAGGCGGCAGGCGTGATGATCGGTCAGCTCGGTGCTGCTCAGCCTGCTGCGGCCGGCAGCCATGTCGGCGAGCCGCTTCTTCCAGGCGATATGGTCGGCCTTGGCGAGGCGCGGGATCAGGCCGTCGAAGCTCATTCGGGACAATTCCTCGAGCTCGCCGCCGACCAATGACTGCACTTGGTCGAGCTGATCGGAAATGTGTCCGACCTGGAGGACACACTTCTCGGTCTGTTCGGCGATGGTCGAGATTCCGCTCGCGATCTCGCTCGACGCCTGCGATTGCTGATTCAGGATGGTGGCGATCTCGGCCATTCCCTCGGTGACGCCGCCGACGCGTTCGGAGACGCCGGTCATCGCCTCGCCGAGCGAGTTGACCACGTCGCGGCTTTCAACGGCGGCGCTGGTGCAGTCCGCCATCGCAGCCACGATGGTGGCGATGTCCTCGCGCAGCCGATCGATCCGGCTGCGGATGTCGACGGTGGCGCTGCTGGTCTGCTGCGACAGCCCTTTCACTTCGGTCGCCACCACGGCGAAGCCGCGCCCGGCCTCGCCGGCGCGTGCGGCTTCGATCGTGGCGTTCAAGGCGAGCAGGTTGGTCTGGCGCGCGATCGCATCGATCGAAGACACGATGCTGCCGATCGCATCCGACGCCGCACTGAGTTCAGTGATCTTCTCCGCCGCCAGCTCGGCGGTGGCGCTGACCCGGCTCATCGCGGACGCTGCGGTGCTCGCGGTGGTCAGACCGTGCTGCGCGCTGACGCGCATGTCGGCGGCTTCGGATGCCGCGGTTTGCGCCGTGGTGCGGATCTGGCCGATCGACGTCACCATCTCTTCGCTGGCGCTCGCCAGCGCCTGCGAGCGCTGATCGATCTGCCGGGTGAACGACAGCAGGTTCGCGGAAGCGACCGCAGTCTCGCTGCCTTGAATCGAGAGATCGACCATGCGGTCGAGGTTGCGCGAGACGTCGCCGGACAGCTTCTGCAGCAGCCGGCCGATTGCGCGGCTCAGGGGATCGTCGCCGGACGGCGGCTCGATATCATAGCGGCCATCGATCAATTGATCGATGCTGGCGGCGAGTGCCTCGTCACGAGCTCGTAGTTCTACTAGTTCGGTCGCGACGGAGTGCTCGGCGGAGTCGCGCATCGTCTTGCGCGCGGACGAAAGAAACGACATGGAGCCTCGAAAATGAATGCCTCGGTTTGGCCTACATTGATACAAGGTCGTTAATCGTGCGTTGGGGTCGCGGCTCCGACTTTATTCACGAGGCGGAGCCCGCGCGCGCAATGGGCGCCTACTAAAGTCGAGCGACGCAGTCAGGCGGGCCGGCGCAAAACCAAACCCGACACAAATGCCGTCCGCTGCTGGAGATGATAATCGCACGCGGGGCGTGTCGCTCGTCAGCGTGATGTGGTGATCGAAGGTGCGGTGAAGTCATTACGTCACAAATCGATGCCGTGGCCGACGGTTGCAGGCCGACGCAAAAACGCCGCCCGGAATTGGGCGGCGTTTGGATTCCGATAGCGTAGAGGATGATGCGGAGAAGATAGCACGGCTGCGGCTGATTTCAATCTCCGCCGATCACGGCGTCATCGCGAAGAAGCGAAGCCGACGAAGCAATCCAGCTCGGTGTGCTGAGCCTCTGGATTGCTTCGCTGCGCTCGCAACGACCAGGACGCGCCGCTCAGGTGCGATAGCTCGGATCGATGCGGTCGAGCTTGCGCAGCAGCGGCGGCCACACCAGCTTGGTGGAGCGCAGCTCCATCGCGTCGCGATTGGCGATCAGGTCGTGGTTCTTGTCGATCACCATCTGCTCGAGCGGGTAGGCGGTCGGGCCGAGCATCTTGGTGCGGACCTGCATCGTGCAGGCGCGCTCGAGATGATACATCCGCTCGAACGCCGAGGCGACGGTGCGGCCGACCGTCAGCGTGCCGTGATTGCGCAGCAGCATATGGTTCTTGTCGCCCAGGTCGCGCTGCAGCCGTGGCCGTTCGTCGTGGTCGAGCGCGACGCCTTCATAGTCGTGATAGGCGAGATCGCCGGTGACGAAATGCGCGGTCTGGTTGATCGGCAGCAGGCCGTCCATGCAGCTCGCCACAGCAGTGCCGTCCGGGGTGTGCAGATGGATGACGCAGCCGGCGTCTTCGCGGACCTCGTGAATCGCCGAATGGATGGTGAAGCCGGCTGGATTGATCTTGTACGGGCTGTCGGTGAGCTGATTGCCGTCGAGGTCGACCTTGACCAGGCTGGAGGCGGTGATCTCGTCGAACATCAGTCCATAGGGGTTGATCAGGAAGTGATGCTCGGGGCCGGGCACCCGGGCGGAGATGTGGGTGTCGACCAGATCGTCCCAGCCGTACAGCGCGACCAGGCGGTAGCAGGCGGCGAGGTTGACCCGCTGCTCCCATTCAGCCTCGGTCATGTCGGAGGGGACTTCTCTCAGGCGTGCGGCTTCGGCTGGGGACATGCGTTTCCTCTTCCTGTGGGCGCCGTTGCCCGGCGCGTTGACGTGGCGGAAGCCTAGTGCTGCGAATGTCTTGCAGCAAGCGCCGACCGAAGCGCGGCAGACATGTGGCGGTGCCGGCGGTCCGACCCGACGCGAAACCTCGGGGGGCGCAACCGCGGCCTCAACAAGTTGTTCGCAAAGGTCTGCGGCGATTGCCGTTATGGGACAGATGACGCTATCCTGACGAGGGCTGCCGTGGCGATCCGCCCCGGCGTGGAGTTAAGAATGATTTTGCTTCTGGTCGCCGGCATCGCCTTCCTGCTGGCCGGAGCGGCGTCGATCATCATCGGCGTTCCGGTCAAGGAATTCAGCTTCGGCAACACGTTGATCCTGTCGGGCGTGGTGGGCGCGTGCACCGGTGCGCTGCTGCTTGGGCTCTCGGCAGTGATCCGGGAGCTACGGCTGGTCGCGGCCGGCCTGGCGGTCGAGGAGACCGGGTCGAGTTTCGCCGGGGCGAATGCGGCCAGGACGAATGTGACCAGGACGAATGCAACGAGGACTCCGGCGCGCGCCGCGATTCCGCCGGCGCCAGCCTCCGAGCCCGACAGCGATGCGTTGTTTCCGGGAGAGCGGCCCGAGCCTTCGTTGCCGCCGCCACAGCCTTTGGAGGCTGCTGCTGAGCCTGCCGGGACTGCGCCCTGGCAGGAGGAAGTGGCTACCCGTGATCGCGTGCGTCAGCGGGTGATGCCTCCGCTGGAGATCAAGCCGCCGCCTCCGGCGCCCGCTGAAATCTCATCGCCGCCTCCGCTCGACGCCGGCGAAGACGCAGCGCCGCCCAAGCGCCGGAATCTGTTGTTCGCCTCGTCGCGGCGCGAACGCGAACGGAGCGCCGCCGGCGCCACGGATGAGACCGGCGAGTCTTTCGCCGGTCATGGTCCGGTCGGGACTTCGCGCAGCTTCGAGGAAGCCTGGCCGCGGAAGCGTTCCGCGGCCGCCGAGGAGATGCCGCCAGTTCCGGAGCGCTCCGGGCTGCTGGAGCCGACCCCGGCACCGCGCAGCGAGGAAATGCAGCAGGTCACGGTGCTGAAATCGGGAGTCGTCGACGGCATGGCCTATTCGCTGTATTCGGACGGCTCGATCGAGGCGCAGATGCCGGAAGGGATGATGCGGTTCGAATCGATCGACGAGCTTCGGGAGCATCTGGAGCAACGGAGCTGATACGCGCCGAACGCGAATCTCGTCTGTTCGTCTACCTTGCTCGACTGCGCTGCCGTAAATAGACTTCGGTATTGGCAAGATTAGAATCGCCAACTTCCGGCGATCTGCCGACGACTGCCGAGTATCCCGGACAATTTGACCAGTGCGCCCGCGGAACACCTCCGCGCGGCGTATTCGAATGAGTGACGAAGGACAGCCGATGAGTGACACCACGGGGAAGAGCTACATCGAGCTGACCGCTTCGATCGTCTCCGCCTATGTCAGCCACAACGCGACGCAGGCCAGCGAAATCCCGGCGCTGATAGGCCAGGTTCACGCGGCGCTCCAACGGCTCTCCGCCAGCCGCCCCGAAGCGGCGCCGCTGGAGCCTTCCAAGCCGGCGGTGCCGGTCAAGAAGTCGGTGACGCCGGAGTATCTGATCTGCCTGGAAGACGGCAAACGCTTCAAATCGCTGAAGCGGCACCTGCGCACGCAATACAAGATGACGCCGGAGCAGTACCGCGAGAAGTGGGGACTTCCCGCGGACTACCCGATGGTGGCGCCGAACTACGCGGTGGAACGCTCGCAGCTCGCCAAGAAGATGGGGCTCGGCCAGCAGCGTCGTCGGCGCAAGTAGCCCGGCATCAAGCCGAGAAGCCGGCATCCGCGGTGATCATCGCGCCGGTGATCAGTCCGGCGGCCGGACTTGCCAGGAACGCGACGACGGCGGCGATCTCCTCGGGCTTGCCGTAGCGCCCGAGCGCCGTCAGGGCGCGGAGCTGGTCGGCTTGCTCGCCACTCGCCGGGTTCATGTCGGTGTCGATCGAGCCCGGCTGAACCAGATTGACGGTGATGCCTTGCGGCCCGAGCTCACGGGACAGTCCGCGGGTGAAGGCGTGCAGCGCCGACTTGGTCATCGCGTACACGGTCGACCCCGCAAACGGCACCCGCTCGGCGAGCGTGGAACCGATCGAGATGATCCGCCCGCCCTCGCGGAGGTGCGGGATCGCGGCCTGCGACGCCAGCACCACGGCACGCACGTTGACGTTGAGCAGCGCGTCGAGGTCGGCGAGGCTGAGTTCGGTGATCGGTCCGACCCGGCCGATGCCGGCATTGTTGACGAGAATGTCGAGGCCGCCGAGGTTCCCGGCCGCAGCCTCCACCGAGCGCTTCACTGCCGCCGGATCGGCACTGTCGGCCTGGATCGCGATGCCGCGGCGGCCGTTGGCCTCGATTGCCTTCACCACCTCGGCCGCGCGGTCGGCCGATCGCTCGTAGGTGATCGCGACGTCCGCGCCGTTGGCGGCCAGTTCGATCGCGATCCCGGCGCCGATTCCGCGCGCGGCTCCGGTCACCAGCGCTCGCTTGCCCGTCAGCTCAACCATGTCGCCCTCATTTTATGTAGTGATCGATATAAAAATAGTTAGGTGAATTGCCGGAGGTGGGTCAAGCGATTTATATAGCGAATGATGCAGAAATCGGATTTGACCTTGGGAGAGCGAGCCGCGCGGACTCGCGGACGGCCGCGAGCGTTCGACAGGGCGCGAGCCCTGGCGCAGGCGACGCGGCTGTTCTGGGTCAAGGGCTATGAAGCGACCTCGATCGCCGATCTCACGCAGGCCATGGGGATCGGAGCTCCGAGCCTGTATGCGGCGTTCGGCTCCAAGGAAGCGCTCTACGCCGAGGCGCTGCGACACTACGAAAATACCTACGAGCAACTGGTCTGGGCCGGGTTCCACAGCGCGCCGACCGCGCGTGAGGCGGTGAGCGCCTTTCTGCTCGACTCCGCGTCGGCGCTGACCGGGGCTCCCGACGATCATCCGCTCGGCTGCATGGTGACGCTGTCGGCGGTGGGGAGCGAAGGCCACGCTGAACTCGGCGAGCTGGTGCGCGGCGCGCGTGCGGTGACGCTGCAGCGCCTGGAGGCGCGGCTGAGCGCGGCCGTCGCGGCGGGCGAGCTGCGGGCGGGGACCGAGGTTCACTCCCTTGCCCGGTTCTTTCAAGCCGTGCAGGCGGGAATGTCGATCCTGGCCCGGGATGGCGCTAGCCGTGCCGAGCTGGATGCGGCCGCCCGCCATGCTTTGGCGCGCTGGGACGCATGATCGTCGGGCAGGTTGAAGGTTGAGGAAAAAAATCCGAATATCGCGTCTCAGGGCTTGCGGCTCCGCTCCCGATATGTGAAAATTTTCCTAGAACGAGACTCTGGGAAAGGTCGAGACGAGATGCAGAGCAAGCGCCGCGGGCGGAAGTCCGCCACAGCACGCGAGCAGGGCAGGGCCGAGGTCGACGGCTTTCGCGCCCGTCATCTGGATCTGACCGAACGCGAGATCATGACGGCCGAAGGGCTGGCGCGCGTCACCATGGATGAGAGCGAAAGCCCGCTGGCATGGCTGGCCCGCCGCAAGGGGCGGGATGGGCGCGCGCTGATAAGCGCCGAGCAGTTTGTCGCCGGCGAGCGGCTGCGTGCCGATTTCACGCGGGCCAACATGACGCCACGTGTCACCTCGAACTGGGGTGCTCCGACCGGCCGGGCCGGCCAGGGTGGCGGTGCGGGGGAGATGACCGATCTGGTGGTGGCGGCGCGTCAGCGGGTGCAGCACGCGCTCGACGCCTGCGGGCCGGAGTTCTCCGGCGTCCTGCTCGACGTCTGCTGCTTTCTCCGCGGGCTGGAGGATGTCGAGCGCGAGCGGGGCTGGCCGTCGCGATCCGCCAAGGTGGTACTGCAGCTCGCGCTGGATCGGCTGGCGCGGCACTACGGCGTTTCCCCGTGCGACGGACAAGCCAAGCCGCGGCTGCGGAGCTGGCTGGCGGACGATGCGGCGTTCGTGGTGCCGTAAAGCGACCGATCAGCCGTCGCGGTGGATCGCGGTCAGGTCGACGCGGCGAGGGTGTCGCGGGCGTCGGCCTTGATCCGCTCGATCATCGAGCGCAGGCCGTTGGAGCGCTGAGGCGTCATGTGCTCGCGAAAACCCAGTTCGTCGAACACTGCGATCGGCTCGGCGGCGAGGATCTGCTGTGGCGTGCGGCCCGACACCAGCGTCAGCAGAATCGCGATCAGGCCGCGCACGATGTGCGCATCGCTGTCGCCGAGATAGCTCAGCACCGGTTCGCCGGCCGCGTTGCGCGTCAGCTTGCGCGACAGCCACACCTGGCTGGCGCAGCCCTGCACCTTGTTGGCGGCAGAGTGCTCGTCTTCGGGCATCGGCTGGAGCGTGCGGCCGAGTTCGATCACGTAGCGATAGCGGTCGTCCCACTCGTCGAGCAGTGCGAAATTATCCCTGATCTCGTCAATCGTCATCGTGCCCCGTATCTGTCGGTCGCGGTTCGCTCGCGAGGGAACCTCTATCGACAAATATATGGGTTCGCGGGCGCTCGAAAGCGAGAATCGCCTGATCCGGTGGTCGTGGATTGCCCTAATTGGTGGCAGTCGGCTTGGCGATCATATCGATCGCCGCGGTTTCGGCGCCGGGCAGCTTCCACTCGATCTTCAGATCTTCCGCCGTCAGCGTATCCCGCGGCGCCAGCGACGGATCGGGCACGTCGCCGCCGCCGATCGCGCCGGTCGGCTCGCCACGCTTCTCGGTAATGATCTGGTACAGTTTGCGCGCGCCTTCCTGCGCGCGATGACCGATCACCGTCGCGGCCTGTTCGCCGACCTCGCACGCCGCCGGCTGGCGCTTGCAGAACTGACTGAAATCGGACACTGCCGCACTCGCCGCAGACACCGCTTCGGAGGCGCCGATCTGCGGCAGCTTCTCCGAATCCGGTGTCGACTCGCGCGGTAGGAATACCAGCACCACGCCGATCCAAAACGCCAAGCGAAGCAGAAAGAACATCTCGCGACCCCGTCGTCCAAATCCCCGTTGCGATTGGTCTCGCAATCAAACTCTGTCGTATCCAGCGGCAATGAATTCGGAGTTTTTTGGTTACTTACAATTCGAGCAAAGTCCGCGAAAAATCCCGTCGAAACGATTCGATGTAAACATTCGATTGACGGCGCTCGGCTTCTCCGCTCGCAATCGATTGACGTCCACCAATTCGAAACCATACCGCTGCGCGCTTTGAAACCATGCGTTCACCATGCGGTTCGAATGCGGTGTTCAGAGACACCTGGACGCGATGGCGAGCGGCAGTCTGCGATCGCCTTAGTGTTCGTTTAAGGTCGCTCTGACAGGTTCGGCCAACCACATGCGGGGCGCGGAAATGCTTCCCGTTACGAGGCGACCAGCGAGCGCGAGCAGCGTGGCAGTATCCAAAATCATCGGTGAGTGTCTCGATGCGTTGCTGCATCCGTCCGCGCGTCTCGACGCGCTGACGAGCGCGCGCCATCGTGCCTTCATCGCGCCGCGCCTGCTCGGAAGCCTTGCCGCATTCGCGGCGTTCCCATTGTATCTGGTGTTGCGCGGCGCGCCGACCGCAATCGAAGCGGCGGCGCTGGCCTGGCTGATCGCACCGATTCTGGTGGCTTGGTTCCTGTCGCGCACCGGGCGCTACGAGCACGCGCATTTCCTGTCGTCGCTGGCGCTGACGGTGCTGGTGATCGGGGTCGCGGCTCTGACTGGCGGCATTCAATCCTTCGCCGCCGTCTGGCTGGTAGTGATTCCGATCGAAGCGGCGCTCTCGGCGTCGCGCCGCGTCGTCACCTTCGCGGTGTCGCTGGCGCTCGGCGGCGCGCTGCTGCTGATCGCGCTCGGCGGATTCGGCTTGCTGCCGCAGCCCGAAGCCGCCGAAACCTCGAATACGACGTTGGCTGCATTCGGGATCGGCTCTGCGGCGCTTTACGCCTCGGTCCTCGCCTATGGGGCGGCGTGGCTGGCGCGCACCAACGGCGCGTTGCTGAACGTCGAGGAAGAGCGCTATCGGCTGCTCGCCCGCAACATGAGCGACGTCATCTCGCGCCACAATCGCAACGGTGCGGTGCGTTTCATTTCGCCGGCTGCGGAGAACCTGATTGGGGTTCCGATGGTGCAGCTCGCCGAGCACGGGCTGTTCGATCGCGTCCATGTTGCCGACCGTCCAGCGTATCTGAAGGCGATCTCGGATGCCGCCCGCGGTCGCGAGACCGGCAGCGTCGAATTCCGCATCCGCCGCGAAGTGGTTCGCGATGAGCGCGGCCGGCCGTCGGCCGCCGAATTCGTCTGGGTCGAGATGCGCTGCCGGCCGCTCGAACCCGGCGCCGCCACGGCGCCCACAGGCGAGACCGAGGTCGTCGCGGTGATGCGCGACATCACCGAACGCAAGCTGCACGAACAGGCGCTGGACGAAGCTCGTGCAGAAGCCGACCGCGCCGACGATGCCAAGAGCCGGTTCCTCGCGACCATGAGCCACGAGCTGCGCACGCCGCTGAATGCGATCATCGGTTTCTCCGACATGATCGTGCAAGAGGACGAACTGCGGCTCGGTGCCGAGCGGCGCAAGGAATACGCTCAGCTCATCAACGATTCCGGTCAGCATCTGTTGTCGGTGGTCAACGGCATTCTCGACATGTCGAAGATGGAGTCCGGCAATTTCGAGATCGTCCCGGAGCCGTTCGCACCGCGCCCGGCACTGCTCAACTGCTGCAATCTGCTGGCGCTGAAGGCGCGCGACAGCGGCATCGATCTCGTCACCCGCGCGCCGGAGAATCTGCCCGACGTCGTCGGCGATCCGCGCGCGTTCAAGCAGATTCTGCTCAATCTGGTCTCCAACGCAGTCAAGTTCACCGAGCGCGGCGGCACCGTGACGGTGTCGGCCGCAGTCGAGAGCACGCGGCTGGTGCTTTGCGTCACCGACACCGGCGTAGGTATCGCGGAAGAGGACCTGAAGCGGCTGGGCGATCCGTTCTTCCAGGCCGGCAAGACTTATCAGCGCCGCCACGAGGGGACCGGCCTCGGGCTGTCGATCGTCAAGAGCCTGGTGCGGATGCACGGCGGCGAGATCGACGTACGCAGCCAGATCGATTGCGGCACCACCGTCACGGTGTCGCTACCGCTGGCGTTGCCGACAGCGAGCAACGTCACGACGTTGAACCCGGCGATGCCGGCGGACTCGCCGGCGCCGGACTACCAGGTGAAGAAGAGTGCCTAAGACGAGAAAGGACGATGCACCGCGGCGTCGCGGTGCGGCGGCAGCCGCTGCGGAGAGTGAGGAGCGTGGATTTGCGATGCGGCTGATGCTGTCTAGTCCGAAGGACTTCGTCGCGGCGATGTTCGCCTCGGCCGCGGTCGTGGCGATCGTTACCAATGCGATCTTCATGCAGGCCGGCCAGCATCCGTCGCCGATGTTCGGGAGCGCCGCGCCGTCCACTTCGATTTCGATCGTGACGCTGCCGCGACCGCGACCGCTCGACGCCGAGCCGCGCGCTGCGGATACCAAGGCGCTCGACCCGAAGCTGCTCGAACCGACCGTGACCGAGGTGAAGCCGTCCGAATCCCGGGCGGTGGACTCCAGGCCGGTCGAAGCCAGGCATGCGGAGCCGAAGCCGGTCGAGCTGCGCCCGGTCGAAACCAAAGCGGCCGAGACGCGTCGGCCGGAGCCGCGCCCGGTGCGTGGCCGTGCCGCCGAGGCGGAGGATCCGCTCGGCAATCTGGTGCGAGCCACCGCCCCGCACAGCGCCGCCTCGTCCGCCGGTGCCCCGCGCCCGCCGGCCGCGATTCCCAACTCGGGCCGCGACCCGGTCGGAGACATGATCACCTCGTCGCGCCGGATCGCCTCGGTGCAGCGCGCCCTGACCCAATACGGTTACGGCCAGCTCAAGCCGACTGGCACCGCAGGCTCCGACACCCAGGCCGCCATCGCCCGCTTCGAACGCTCCCGCAATCTGCCGGTCACCGGTCAGATCTCCGATCGCGTCGTGCGCGAGCTCGGGCTGATGATCGGGCATCCGATCGATTAGGGGCGGCGGCTTTTCGTTTGAAAACCGCTTTTTACTCGAAAGAGACCGCTGTCGCTCCAGACGGTGGCCAACCAGCGATCACTCTGTTCTCGCATCCTGGCTGCGATTTGCTCAGCCCCCAGAATCCTCTACAAGCCGCCCTATGAGACTGAAGAGTGCGATTTGGGTGTCGGCCTACTTGCGACGCTGCCAGACCGAGGGCGTGTTCGGCGCAGTGAGTAGGCGCGGGGCCGAGGACGCCGGGGCGGTGTTCGTCAAGGTCGTGACCTCGAACGGCCTGGCGATGTTGTACGTGCCGGCGCCGCAGACCGCTTACGAGGACGAGCGGCCATTCGATCGGGTGTTCGTGCCGATGTCGCCGACGCCGCAGCCTGAAGCCGACGTCGATGCACGTCTCGCCAAGGAAATCCGGTTCGATCCCGACATCTGGATCGTCGAAACCGAAGACCGCGCGGGGCGGCATTTTCTCGATCTGGCAAAGTAAGCTGGAGCGGTTGATCGCCTCATTGAGGCGAATCCGGCCGTCCTCAAGGGACTGATATATGAGTCCTGATCCTCAAAGGATCCCGACGAAGCCGGGCGTCTCGAAAGATGAGGAAGCGCAGAGCCCCGCGGCGCGTGGTTCGAGACGGCGCTTTGCGCCGCCTCACCATCAGGTTGTGCCTGTGGTGAGCCTCCGGAAGCGCACGCATGACTTCATCGAGAAAGGAAGTGCCTAACCGCGTGTCGTGCCGATCCGCGGCGCTGCGGTCGCGCCGGGTTGTACGGCTGGGCGCGCCTGCGGCGTGGCGCTGCGGGCGCGTTGCCGTTCGTCGTCGTAGAGCGCTGCGCGATATTTGGCGCGGGTGGAGGCGACGGTGGCGCCGCGCCATGCCGCCAGCATGATCAGCGCGGCGCGTTCGCTCAGGCGATCGTACAGCCGCGACAGCCGGTACACCCACTCGACCGACGAGCCCTTGGCAGGGTCGAGAAACATCAGCACCTGCTCGAACACTTGGCTCTTGATGCCGAGCGCCTTCAGAGCGCAGGCGAGCGCTTCGCCCCCCTCATCGCAAACGACGCGCTCGGCGGTCGCGGCGGTGAGCAGCAGCGCGTCGCCGAGCTCGGCGCTGAAGTTCTCGACGTCGGACACATAGGCTGCCATGTGCAGCACTTCGGCGGCGCGCATCGCTCGCGGCGGATGAATTCGTGCCGCCGGGCGCAGCGGCGTCTCGGCGAGATTGTGCAGGATCTGCGCGCGTTCGGGGCCGGTCGCGGAAAAGAACATCTCGGACAATTGCGCGGCGTCTTCCGGCTGCATCGACAGGCTGGCGGCGCGCTGTTCGGCCTCGGTCGGCACGCGCGGCGACGGCCGGGCCGAGGAGCCGGTCTCGGCTGGCGGGATGGGGGCTGCCAGCGGTACGCGCTGATCGCGCGCGGGCGACAGCGACAGCCGCAGCGCGATCGCGCGCGGGGTGTGAGGATAGATCGACAGCCGGGCGCGCACCACCGCACGGGTCGCATCGTCGACCTCGTCGATCAACCGCGAGGTCAGTTCGACGAACTGCCGCTCTTCCTCGTCAGTGTGCGACGGACTTTGCACATACAGATCGGTCAGCACCCTGAGTAGCGTCGGGCGTATGTCGACGCCTTCGCGGCGCGACAACGACATCAGCCCATCGTATCCAGGAAAGGGAGTGAACGTGGTCATGGCGGCGCAAAATGGTACGAGTTACCGGCAGGTTAGCCCGGTCGCTTTAACAGCACGTTAAGCTCAACGGTTTGTTAAGCAGCCAGGAGACGCAAAGACGGGCGCCTGGTGCGCCCGTCCGGAGAATTCACGATTTCGGTTATCAGCCGTTGCTAATCGACGGTGCGGATCACGTTGGCGATCGGCTTGGCGGCGCTCGCGGTCGGCTGCGCCGGCGCGACCTGGGCGTCGTATTCCGGCAGGGTCGTGACTTTGTCCTTGGCGGTGATGAACACGATCCGGTAGCCGCCGGCCTTGAGCTGGGCGAGCAGTTCGGGCATCGCCTGCGCGGTCGACTTCTGGAAGTCGTGCATCAGCAGGATACCCTTGCCGGCCTTCTTCAACTTCGCCATCACGCCGGCGACGAGCTGATCCGGCTTGTGAATCCGGAAGTCCTCGGAATCCACGTCGATCGAGAAGGTCGCGACGCTTCGCTCGCCGAGATACGTCTTCAGCTCCGGCGTCTGCCGCAGTTGCGGGAATCGGAAGAACGGCGCGGTCGGCTGGCCGGCCGCCTGTGCCACCCCGCTGATGCCCTTCTCGATTTCGCTTCTGGCCTCGGCGAACGGCTTGCTGGCGAGATTGACGTGCGACCAGGTGTGCGACCCCACGGTGTGGCCTGCGGCGATTACTTGCTTGAGGATCGCCGGATGCCAGCTTGCGTGCTTGCCGACCGGGAAGAACACCGCCTTGACGCAATGCGCCGCGAGTGCTGCCAGCACCGCCGGGGTGTTGACCGGCCACGGACCGTCGTCGAAGGTCAGCGCCACTTCGCCGGGCTGCAGGAAGTCGTAATCGCGATATTGCGACATGCCGAGCCCCGGACCGCCCGAGGTATCGATCTCGACCGTGCGGGAGATGCCGAGCGCATTCGGATTGCTGCAGGTCTGACGCACCGGTGCGGCAGCGGGGGCCGGCAGCGCTGCGGGCTTGGCGTTGATCGCGGGATCGACCGTGGCGCGCGCCGGCTGAATGCTCGGCGCCGGGGTGGCACTCGGGGGCGCGCCGCCCGGAGTCGGCCAGCGTGCCGCGATCGCACCGGTCGTGATCTCTTCAGTAACAGCAGGAGCGCGGGCAGTGTCGGTGGTAGCTGAGGGTAGGGTGAACCAGGCGCGGCCGGCACCGAGCCCGACCAGAACCGCCAGCGTGCTACAGCCGGCCGCCAGCACCGCAAATTTACGCATCGTCAACTCCTACACCTACACGCCGCTTGCCCGACGAACTTGGTCGCAAATTGGTTAAGCGGCGGTGTGCAATTCGAGTTATCGACGCGGTTTCGTCGAGTTCCGTTGCGAGTGAGTTGCGCGTGATCTCTTCGCCTTGCCACGGGCGGTGCGGGCGGCCGGCTTACTTCGTACCGCGGACCGCTCGGCGGTCTCGGTCGGCTGAGCCTGCGCGAACGACTGGCGCAGACTGTCGAGACGGGCACCGATTTCGCCGACCTGCTCGGACAGCTTCCTGGTTTCGTTCCGCTGCTCGGCGACCAGCCTCTCGATCTGTGCGAGCTGATCCTGCAAAGACTGCAATTGGTCGATCGATTGCTGCTGCGTCAGCTCCAGTCCCTTTGTCCGCTCCATGATCTGCTCAGAGGTCTGCGCGACGCGGGCCTGCACCTGGCGGCCGCTGGCGACGCGCTCCTGTTCGGGGTTGGTGCCGGTCGCGATTCGCCACAAGAAGATCGTGCCGATCCCGGCGATGATCAGCAGCAACGCAGCGGCCGTGATCGCGATCGGCTGGGCGCCGAGGGCGGGCAGGTGGGAGGGACGCAGATCGAGCGGCGGAATCTCGCGCATGGAGGTCAAAAGCCTCACGTCGACGTCGTGTTCCCCGTCCCCCGGCCACAACGCTATCATCGCTCCCGTCGCGGTTGCAACCACGGTCTCTCCGCCATTAACAGTGCATTAACCATAACGGCTCCTTAATGCGGCGCGGTGATCGGGTCGGGGAAAGGACGCGGAGAGACCGGTATGGGCACCATCATTGAATTTCCGGCGGATGCGGCGTCGCGGCGGCCGGGGCCGCCCTTGGCCGCGTCGGCCGATCATTCCGCCACCGTGACGATCCTGCCCGTGATCCGCATCGAACGCCATGTCGAAGCCGGCAGTGACGGCGGCCCTAAACAGGGCGCCGCGCCCGGCCGGCGCCGTCGCCGCCGCGCCCGCTCCTGACGCCGGGTCCGTTGTCCATGTCCGCGGTCGGCCATCCGGTCCTGATCCGGGGCGGGGCCGCCCGGGCGAGACTGCTGTTTTCCGTTCTGGCCACGCTCCTGCTCGGCGGCTGCGCCGGCGGCGACTTCGGGCGCACCCGTCGCGACTTCGTCACCGACGACATGCATCGCTGGATCGGCGCGGAGGCGACCGGCAGCATCGGCCTGAAGGCGTCGGCGTTCCAGCTCACCGACCAAGAGCGCAACATGCGCGACATGGCCTATCCGCTGATCGAGCCACCGCATGCTCGCCCCGCCTGGAAGAGCGTGTTCGGCGATTATCAGCCGATCGCCGCGCCGTGGCGACAGCAGCCGCCGTTCGACCGCAGCGCTTACGGCAAGCTGCTGATCGACGAGCCGCACCGCTCGCATTCCTCGCGCTATGCGCAACTGATCGAAGACGTGCGCAATGATCTGACCCGGTTCGAGCCGTTCCAGTTCACCGCAGCGCGGGTGCTCGAACTCGACCAGAAGCGCAATGCCAGCCTGAAATACGTCGCCGACCTGTCGCCGCGCGAGCGCGAGGACGCGGTGGCGCGGATGGAGGAGAATGCGCTGATCGTACAGTGGGTGCAGCAGTGCCTGCGCCGCCGCGCATCGTCGTATCGCTGGGCGCTGGAGCGGCTGGTGATCATGGCGCCGGACGGCATCGCCGCCGACGCCGACCGCCTGATCGCCGAACTCGAAGTGCAGGCCGCCAATCTCGGCCTGGTCGCCAAGCCGGCCGCGCCGCAAAGTGGCGCGGTGGTACGGAAGGGGTAGAGCCGTCGCGACTTTCCCGGGGCGTGTCAGCTCGATTTCGCCGCGGCGTCCGTTTGCGACTTGCAGGTCGCGGCTTTGAGCGCGGCGCGGGCCTGCGGCATCAGGCCCGGTTCCGAGGCCAGCGCCTTCATCACGATCAGCCCGGTCACGCTCGGGGAATCGATGATCAGCCGGTCCGCCGAGGTGACGTCTTCGTCTTCGGGCAGTTCGGCGTGCTGCTCGGCCGTCATCAGATCGAGCTCGATCACCTTGCGGCCGGCGGAGCGATCGTTGATCGCGTAATACGCGACCTGATTGCGGGTGTAGAACGACACCGCGGTGTAGGCTTGGCTCACCGGCACCGCCAGCTTGATCGGGCCCTTCGACAGATCGTAGCGGCACACCGCCATCGCGAACGCCGGATCGAGCAGCGGCAGCGGCGCACTGTCCGGCGTGATGTCTGCCAGTTGCGTCACCTCGTTGACCTGGGTCAGCGGGGCCAGCCGGGCATAGGCGTCCTGGCCGGCGATCCGCGGCAGCACCAGGATGGTGACGAGATGCACGATGCCGCCGAGAACCAGACCGGCGATGATGGCGATGGCGAAGCGGATCATGGGCAGCCGACGGTAGTGACCGCCGGCATCGGCGCGTCGCGTTGAGTCCGGGTGGCGATGCCGACCGGCGTATCGTACAGCCGCAGCATCAGCCAGTAGCGGTCGACGCCGCCGGTCGGCAGCCAGTTGCCGGCGCGGGCCCGCGCGGCGATCCGGATGCTGAACTTACCCTCGGCGTCGCGGATGATCTCCTGGCTGGTGAAGCCGTAGCGCTCCAGCGTATTGGCGACCAGATTGCCGCGCGGATCGTACAGCGTCAGCGTCCAGAACCGCGCCGCCGGCGTCACGCCGCTGACTTCGACGTCGCAGCGGCCGTCGAGCGGGCGCTTGTCGTCATCGGCGGTGGCGAGGAACGAGATGCCGTCACCGGCGCCGACTGGCAGCGCGCCGCTGCGCACGATCGCGGCGCGGGCGTAGGGATCGACTTCGGCGGTGCCGACGCGGGGGCGCGCGGTCCAGGCGCCGATCGACAGCGTGCCGAAGTCGGTGCCGATGGTGGCAGTGGTCCAGGTCGCGCCGATGCCGACGCCGGCGGCGATCAGCAGGGCCAGAAGGGTGAGGACGATCAGGCGCACGTCGCAGCCATCCTCGATGTCGTCGCAGATTGCATCGTCGCGCTCAGTTCTTCTGCGCCGCCGGGATCGGTGCGGCGCCCGACGCCGCGGCCAGACTGTCGGGGAACGCGGCGGCGCCGGACGAGACCTTGCGGCCGATCGCCTGGCCAGGCGTCGCGGCGGGCGCCGCATCGAGTGCGCGGGTGGCTTCGTCCAGCATCTTTTCGACCCGAACCAGCACCTCCGCGCCACGCCGGGTGAGTACCGGCGGCGCCGATTTGAGGTCGGCGGTCTCCCCGCCGGGGGCTCTGGCGCCGGGCCCGGCCGGCAGTTTCTCGCCCATGCCGACGCCGGCGAGTTCCTTGACCTCGACGCCCTGATGCGCCGCGACCATGATGTCGTGCCAAGTCTGCGCCGGCAGCGAGCCACCGGTCATCCGGTTGGTCGGCGAATAGTCGTCGTTGCCGTACCACACTGCGCAACTGAAGTTGCCGGTATAGCCGACGAACCAGGCGTCGCGATACGCGTTGGTGGTTCCGGTCTTGCCGGCGGCCGGAATGCCGTCGAGGCGGGCGCGGCGGGCGGTGCCCTCGGTGACGACATGACTCATCATGCCCGCCATGTCGGCGGCGATATTGGCCGGAATCGCGCGATTGGGCTGCGGGCCGTCGCGGTCCCAGCGCCACACCAGATCGCCGGCGCCGGTGCGGACTTCCAACACCGCATGCGGCGTCACCGCCATGCCCTTGTTGGGAAAGGTGGCATAGGCTACGGCGTGTTCGACCACGGTGACTTCGGTCGAGCCGATCGGCAGCGACGGCGTGTCGAGCAGCGGCGCCTTGATGCCGAACCGGCGCGCCACCTCGACGATCTTCGCGCGGCCTTTCTTGGCCGAGTCCCATTGGTTCTTCGGATTGCCGCCGATCGCGATCGACAGCTTCACCGGCACGACGTTGATCGAGCGGGTGATCGCCTGGGTCAGCGTCACCGAGCCGGAATAGGAGTGGCCGTAGTTCTGCGGACACCAATTGCCGAGGCAAACCGGGCCGTCGACCACAATCGAGTTCGGCTTGAAGCCGTTGAGCAGCGCCGCGGTGTAGACGTAAGGCTTGAACGACGAACCGGGCTGGCGATAGGCGTCGACCGCGCGATTGAACTGGCTTGAGCCGTAATCGCGGCCGCCGACCATGGCGCGGACGCCGCCGTCGAGATCCGACACCACGGTCGCCGCTTGCGTCGCGTGATAATCGCGGCCGAACTGGCGAAGCTGGTTCTCGATCGCCCCCTCGGCGGCGCGCTGCACATTCATGTCGATTGCGGTGCGGACCACGAACACGCGTTCGGTGTAGGACTTCGGGAAGGTGTCGACGATTTTGCGGACTTCGTCGAACGCCCAGTCGAGATAGTAGTTCGGCGAATTCTCGTCGCGGCGGTCGACCACTGAGGCCGGATTGCGGCGGGCGCCGAACACCTGACCCTCAGTCATGAAGCCGGCGTCCACCATGTTGTCGAGCACCTGGTTGGCGCGGGCGCGCGCCGCCGGCAGGTTGATGTGCGGGGCGTATTTGGTCGGCGCCTTGAACAGGCCGGCAAGCATCGCGGCCTCGGCGAGGTTCACGTCGCGCACCGACTTGTTGAAGTAGAAATGCGCCGCTCCGTCGGCGCCGAAGGTGCCGCCGCCCATGTAGGCCCGATCGAGATACAGCTTCAGGATCTCGTTCTTGGTGAGCCGGGTTTCCAGCCAGATCGCCAGGAACGCTTCGTTGATCTTGCGTTCGAGCGTGCGCTCGTTGGACAGGAACAGGTTCTTGGCGAGCTGCTGGCTGATCGACGAGCCGCCCTGACGCACCCCGCCGGCCTGGGCATTGGTCACCAGCGCGCGCATCGTGCCGGCAACGTCGATGCCGAAATGATCGTAGAACCGCCGGTCCTCGGTCGCGAGGGTGGCCTTGATCAAATTGTCCGGGAAGTCCTCGAGCGGGATCGCGTCGTTGTGCTTGATGCCGCGACTGCCGATCGGATTGCCGTAACGATCGAGGAAAGTGACGGCGAGATCGGACTTCTTCAGCCAGTCCTCGTCGGCCGTCTCGTGAAACGCCGGCTGGGCCAGCGCCAACAGCGCCACCAGCCCGAGCAGACCGATCGAGGCCGACTCCGACAGCGGCTCGATGAACACCCAGCGCTTCCAGCCGCCGACATAGAAGCGGTCCATATAGGTCGAGAACCGCTCCCACAGCTCGCGGATACCCACCGCCGAGGAGAACAGCGTCGAGTCGAGCCGGGCGTCCAGATCCAGAAACCAATTCCGGACCCGCTGCTTCCAATTGTCTGGCAGAATCTTCGACACCGGGTTCGACCAATCACATCAGCACGCCGCACAGGCGCTGTTCGTCTTGCGCAATGTTGCGGCGATCGCAAGGCGAGGCGACAGGGTTCGGAAACTGATTCCTTGTAGCCGAGCATGCCCGATAAACCAATGGCGGTGCAGGGGATTCTTCGTCGGATTGACGGCGGTTCGTGCGATTCCGGGGCTGCCATGCCGGCTAAGCGCTTGCGCCGCCGGGCAAACTCCCCCTAGAACGGCGGCCTCACCACCGCAAAGCAGCATCCAAGGCATGACCGCGCGCCCCAAGAAGCCGTCCGCGCAAGACGGTTTCTTCTGGAAGACCAAGACGTTGGAACAGCTCTCCCCGACCGAATGGGAGAGCCTGTGCGACGGCTGTGCGCGCTGCTGCCTGGAAAAGCTCGAGGACGAAGACACCGGGCGGATCTATTTCACCGAGGTCGGCTGCCGGCTGCTCGATGCGGGCGCCTGCGCCTGCCGGGACTATCCGAACCGGTCGGACCGGGTGCCGGACTGCGTGCGGCTCACCCCGAAAGAGGTCCGCGAGCTGACCTGGCTGCCGCCGAGCTGCGCCTACAAGCTCGTAGCCGAGGGGCGCGACCTGTATTGGTGGCATCCGCTGATCTCCGGAGATCCGAACACCGTGCACGAGGCCGGGGTGTCGGTGCGGGGACGGGTGGAGCGGACCGAGACCGAAATCCCGGTCGAGGAACTGGAAGATCACATCGTGTCGTGGCCGGCGCTGTTACCGAAGCGCGCCAAGCTTAAACAGCGGCCGAGGTAGCTTCGCTTATCTTGCCGCCGGCGGCGCCCGCCGCCGTCTTTTGAAGGACTTGCATGACCGCGCTGATCATCATTGCCGTCGCCGGCCTGTGGGCCGGCGTTCAGAACACGCTCGCCGGTGGCGGCTCGTTCGTGACACTGCCGGCGCTGTTGTTCGCCGGGATGTCGCCGCTGGCCGCGAACATCACCTCCACGGTCGCGCTGTTTCCGGGGCAACTCGCATCGGGCTACGCCGGCCGCGGCATGGTGCGTGGTGTCGGCGAGGTCAGCTTCCGGGCGCTGGTGCTCACCAGCCTTGCTGGTGGCGCGGCCGGCGCGCTGCTGCTGCTGATCACGCCGCCGACCGTGTTCGCCAAGATGATCCCGTGGCTGGTGCTGTTCGCCACGGCGATGTTCGCCTGGGGCAGCTTCGGCCGCAAGCCGAGCGCGCAGGCGAGGCACGTCGGCGCGCCGGTGCTGATCGGAATTCAATTTCTGATCTCGATCTACGGCGGCTATTTCGGCGGTGGCATCGGCTTTCTGATGATGGCGGCACTGTCGATCGCCGGCATGGCCGCGCGCAACGCCGGCGCCACCAAGAATGCGCTGGCGGCGGCGATGAACGCCTCCGCGGTGGCGATGTTCGCGTTCTCGCCCGAGGTGAGATGGCTGGAGGCACTGGTGCTCGCGGTGTCGTCGACGGTCGGTTACTTGCTCGGCGTCTGGGTGCTTCGCCGGGTCAACGAGACCTGGCTGCGGATCGGCGTCGTCGCCCTCGGCATCGCGCTGACGATCGGGCTGTTCTGGCGCCAGGCGTAGCGGATCAATGTCGGTTCGGCCGATCCCGAACCGACACCAAACTTCATTTCTGACTCATCGGTGAGGCACGGAGCTTGTTCGCGCTTGCGAACGAGTCCGTCGCGCGTGCCGAAACACGTGTCAACTTATTCGTTGCCAAGGCAACTGATATGTGAGAATGGTTCTGAACAAGAGCGACCCAGTCGCCGGTTCGGGGAGGAGCCATGCTCGGCAGCACAGCGGCCGGCTGTCGCGGAGACGTGTCCGCGATCATGCGCAAGCAGGATGCACGGCGTGGAGCGCCGCGCGGCGGTTCAGGTGGTTTCGCCGGTGACCGCGCCGAGATTGTTGTGCAGCCGGCGCAACAGATCGATCAGTATTTCCTGCTCGTCCGCACTCAGGCACGACATCAGCTTCCGTTCGCGCTCCAGCGCAGCGACGATCACCTTGTCATGGGTGGCGCGACCTTTGCCGGTAAGCGAGATCGAATGCGTGCGGGCGTCGTTCGGATCGACGCGGATGGTGATCAGCCCGCGCGACTGCATGTCGGACAGCGTGCGGCTGACTGGTCCCTTGTTGAAGCCGATCACCTGACAGATCCGCGCCGCCGAAATGCCCGGCTCGATCGCCAGCAGCGACATGATCCGCCATTCCGTGACGTTGACGCCGAAATTGCCCTGATAGAACGCCGTGGCACTGTTCGACAGCTTGTTGGCGATGAAGGTGATGAACGCCGGAACGTAGCGCTCCAGATCGAGCGTGAGGCCTTCCGGCCTCGGCGCGGCCGCGGCAGATCGCCGGGATTTTGGCGGACGGGAAGCACCAGTCATAGGGATGTCGGCAGCGAATGCATGCGCCGACATAAGGACATGCCACGGCATTTCACAAGTGGCGATTGAGGAGGACAACATGACCACGGCTCCCTCATCGGTGCCGGTTATCACGCCGTCCCAGCACGGCGCGGGTATTCCGCATCTAGGCATCGATCCATTCGCGCTGGACTACTTCGCCGATCCCTATCTGGAGCAGGGGACGCTGCGCGAGGCGGGCCCGGTGGTCTATCTCGACAAGTGGAACGTCTATGGCGTCGCCCGCTACGCCGAGGTCTATGCGGTGCTCAACGATCCGCTCACCTTCTGCTCCAGCCGCGGCGTGGGCTTGAGCGATTTCAAGAAGGAAAAGCCGTGGCGGCCGCCGAGCCTGATCCTCGAGGCCGACCCGCCGGCGCATACCCGCACCCGCGCGGTGCTCAGCAAGGTGCTGTCGCCGGCGACGATGAAGCGGCTGCGCGACGGCTTCGCGGCGGCGGCGGACGCCAAGATCGATGAGCTGCTGGCGCGCGGCGGCAGCGTCGATGCGATCGCCGATCTTGCCGAAGCCTATCCGCTGTCGGTGTTTCCCGATGCGATGGGCTTGAAGCAGGAGGGGCGCGAGAATCTGCTGCCTTATGCGGGTCTTGTGTTCAACGCGTTCGGGCCGCCGAACGAACTGCGGCAGAACGCGATCGAACGCTCGGCGCCGCATCAAGCCTACGTGGCCGAGCAGTGCCAGCGGCCGAACCTCGCGCCCGGCGGTTTCGGCGCCTGTATCCACGCCTTCAGCGACACCGGCGAGATCACGCCCGAGGAGGCCCCGCTGCTGGTGCGGTCGCTGCTCTCGGCGGGCCTCGACACGACCGTCAACGGCATTGCTGCGGCGGTGTACTGCCTGGCGCGTTTTCCCGACGAGTTCGCGCGGCTGCGCGCCGATCCGTCGCTGGCCCGCAACGCCTTCGAGGAAGCGGTGCGGTTCGAGAGCCCGGTGCAGACCTTCTTCCGCACCACCACGCGCGAGGTCGAACTCGCCGGAACCACGATCGGGGAGGGCGAGAAGGTGCTGATGTTCCTCGGCTCCGCCAACCGCGATCCGCGGCGCTGGGACGATCCGGACCGCTACGACATCACCCGCAAAACCTCGGGCCATGTCGGCTTCGGTTCGGGCGTGCACATGTGCGTCGGTCAGCTTGTCGCCCGGCTGGAGGGCGAGGTGGTGCTCGCCGCGCTGGCTCGGAAGGTTGCGGCGATCGAGATCGCCGGGCCTTTGAAGCGCCGCTTCAACAACACGCTGCGCGGGCTGGAAAGCCTGCCGATCCAACTGACGCCTGCCTGAGGTCCCATGATGCCGAGTATCACGTTCATTCTTCCCGATGGCGAACGCCGCACCACCGAGGCCGCGGTCGGCGACACTGCGATGTATGCCGCGCTCAGCCTCGGGCTCGACGGCGTCGTCGCCGAGTGCGGCGGCAATGCCGTGTGCGCGACCTGTCACGTCTATGTCGAGCACGGACTCGAGAAGCTGCCTGCAGTCGCCGGCGATGAGGACGATCTGCTCGACGGCACGGCCGCCGAGCGGCTGCCGAACAGCCGGCTGTCGTGCCAGATCAAGCTGTCGTCCGATCTCGACGGCCTGATCTTGCAGATTCCGGATCGTCAGGTCTGAGCAGCGCTACCGTAGGGGGCAACGACCCGCTGCGGCCCACTCAACAAACAATCAAAACACCGAGGGAGAAACCAAATGACACCAACCAAGGGCCTGCTCGGCCTTGCCGCCGCGTGCCTGTTGTGCGGCACTGCCAACGCCGAGATTTCCGGCAATATCGTGCGCGTCGGCGTGCTCAACGACATTTCCGGCATCTTCCAGGACACCAACGGCATGGGATCGGTGGAGGCGGCGCGGATGGCCGCCGAGGATTTCGCTGGCGGCGGCAAGAACCTTAAGGTCGAGATCGTCTATGCCGATCACCAGAACAAGGCCGACGTCGGCAACGCCATCGCCCGCCGCTGGCTCGACAATGAGGGCGTCGACGCGATCGTCGACGTGCCGAATTCGGCGGTCGGGCTGTCGATCAACACGCTGCTGCGCGGCACCAAGATGACGTTCCTGGCGTCGTCGACGGCGAGCTCCGATCTCACCGGCAAGGCCTGCTCGCCCAACACCATCCAGTGGGTCAACGACACCTGGGCGACCGGCAACACCACCGCCGCGGCGATGATGCAGCGAGGCGGCAAGGACTGGTACTTCATCACGGTGGACTATGCGCTCGGCAAGGGCATTGAAGCCGAAGCCGCCAAGTACATCGAGGCACATGGCGGCAAGGTGCTCGGCTCCGCCAAGCATCCGCTCGGCACGTCGGACTTCGCCTCGTTCCTGCTGCAGGCGCAATCTTCGAAGGCGGGCGTGATCGGCCTCGCCAATGCCGGCGGCGACACCATCAACAGCGTCAAGCAGGCGGCCGAATTCGGCATTCAGCAGAGCGGGCAGAAGCTGGTCGCGTTCCTATTGTTCATCAACGATATCCACGGCATGGGCCTGAAGGTGGCGCAGGGCCTGCAACTGATGGAGGCGTTCTATTGGGACATGAACGACGACACGCGCGCCTTCGCCAAGCGGTTCGCGCAGCGGCCCGGCATGAACGGCAAGATGCCGAGCGGTAACCAGGCCGGCGTCTACGCCTCGACGCTGGCGTATCTCAACGCCGTCGCGGCTACCGGAAGCGATGACGCCAAGGACGTCGTGCCGCAGATGAAAAAGTTCAGCGGCAAGGACAAGCTGTTCGGAGACGTCACCATCCGGCAGGACGGACGCGTCGTGCACCCGATGTATCTGTTCGAGGTGAAGAAGCCGGAGGAGTCGAAGTATCCTTACGACTACTATCGCCTGGTTTCGACCATCGCCGCCGACAAGGCGTTCCGCCCGATCGCGGAAGGCGGGTGTGAGCTGGTGAAGTAGTCGGGGCTGTCAGGGAGCGGCAGCGTCTATGACCTGACCGCTGCAGCTCCGCTTCGCGCCGTCATCCCCGCGAAAGCGGGGATCTAGTATTCCAGAGCGGTTGCGTTCGGCTTGTTCGACGAGCACGGGACGAATACAGCAGCGCTCTGCGATACTGGGTCGCCCGGACGAGCCGGGCGATGACGCTTGGGGGCGGGGATGAGTTGAGGCTCTAACGAGGCTCGGCCCGCTTCGGGCCGATCTGCCAATACACGACTGCCACCGCAACGGGCAGTGCGAGCGCGATCCAGGAGATCCAATCCCACAGCCCGTCGCCGAGCAACGCTGTCGTCAGCCCGAGGGCGGTGATGACGCCGATCGCGAGCGGGGCGGCGAAGATCTGCGCGGTGGTGTGCGAGGCTCTGCGGGGCGTGGTCATGCCGGCCTCGCATCGGATGGCGCCGCGGTGCGGCTGCGGACGCTGCCGCCGAAGCGCTGTTTAGCGACCCAGAGATAAAGTCCGGTGATCAGCACGACGATGCAGACGAGGTCGAGCAGCGCCCAGACGATCTTCAGCGGCAGGCCGCCATAGTCGCCGAAATGCAGCGGCCGCGACATCTGCAGCGTTTGCAGGTACCACGGCATCTGCGGCACCAGAACCGGCACGCTCTGGTCGACGTCGACCAGCGTCGGCGTGTTCAGCAGTGCCGTCAGAGCGGTGTTTCCCTTCATCCACACCACCAGATGCCGCGGGCTGCCGAAGTTTTCCGCGGTCGGCATCGTGATCGAGGTCAGCCGGCCGTCAGGGAGCGCGGCGCGGACCCGGGCGATGGCTTGATCGAGCGACGACGGCTGCGCAACCGGCGCGCCGCGATGCGCGGCCAGCAAAGGCGGCAGCTCCTGGCTGCGCCAGTAATCGTACATCGGCATCGCCAGCGTATTGATCACACCGGTGGCGCCGACGACGAACAGCCAGACAGTGGTGACAATGCCGAACAGATTGTGCAGGTCGAGCCATTTCAGCCGCCGCGACCGCTGACGGACGGTGCCGAATTCGACCCGCCGCATGAACGGCGCATAGACCACGACGCCGGAGACGATCGAGGCCACCAGCAACAGGCCCATCGCGCCGAGGAACAGTTCGCCGGGCAGGTCCAGCAACAGGTTCTTGTGCAGCAGCAGGATGATGTCCATCACGCCGCGCTGCGGCTTCTCTTCGCCGAGCACCGCCTTGGTGTGGGCATCCATCACCAGGCGATAGAACTGGCCGCGCATCGGCTTCGGCGTCGGCGACAGCGTGACCACGACCACGCCCGGCTGTTCGTCGCGCCAGTTGACGAACAGCACATGGCTGCCAGGGCGGGAGTCCTGAGCTGCGCGAACAATGTCGTCGACAGGCGCGGCCGGCTCCGCGTGCATCAGTTTCGGCGGGACGAAGTGCTCGTCGGTCAGTTCGCCGATCTCCTCATGGAAGATCAGCGGCAGGCCGGTGAGGCACAACAGCAGCATGAACACCATGCAGATCAGCGAGGTCCAGGTGTGGACCTTGCTCCAGATCCGAAGGGCGCGCGTCCCGGTCACCAGCGATAGCTCGCGGTCGCGGTGATCACCCGCGGGGTGATGTACTGGCAGCCGCCGGTCACCGTGCACTGCGCATGGTCGTCGTTGCCGATGTTCTTGACGTTGAGCGCCAGATTGATGCCCTTCGGCTGGCGATAATGCAGCCCGGCGTCGAACACGGTGTAGGCGTCGTTGGTCAGCGTGTTGAGGATGTCCATGTAGGACTCGCCGACATAGCGGAAGCCGGCGCCGAAGCCCCAGCCGGCCAGCGGCCCGCTCTGCAGGGTGTAGTCGACGAACGCCGACGCCATATGGCGGGGGATCAGCACCGGCACCTTGCCGATGTCGCCATTGTTGCTTTCGGTGTTCTTCAGGTTCTGCAGCGTATAGGTCGCCAGCAGGTTCAGGCCGGGCAGCGGCTTGGCGAGCAGTTCGAGTTCGAAACCGCGCGATTTCACCTGGCCGGTCTGGATGCTGTAGTTGAGGTGCAGCGGGTCGGCGGTCAGCACGTTGTCCTGGGTCAGGTCGAACACCGCCGCGGTGAACAGAAGATCGCGGTTCGGCTGGAACTTGACGCCGCCTTCGTACTGCTTGCCCTTGGTCGGCTTGAAGGCGTTGGAGCTGAAATCGATGCCGGCGGTCGGCAGGAACGATTCGGAATAGCTGACATAGGGCGCAATGCCGTTGTCGAACACGTAGGTGAGGCCGGCGCGCTTGGTGAACGCGGTGTCGTCGTTCGGCTGCGGCACGCCGTTGAGGCGGTTGATGGTGGTCTGCTGGGCGGCATCGTAGCGGCCGCCGAGCGTCAGGATCCAGTTCTGCAGCTTGATCTGGTCCTGCAGATAGATGCCGGCCTGGTTCAGATTCTGCTTGTAGCTCTGCAGCAGCGTCGTCGGAATCGCGATCTGCTGGCCGTATACCGGGTTGATCCGGCTCAGCGACGGTGCGGTGCCGCCGAACTGGTCGCCGCTCAGTTCGAACGCCTGATAATCGGTGCCGATCAGCACCGTGTGCTGCAGCGCGCCGGTCGAGGCCTTGGCGATGACGTGGTTGTCGATGTTGAAGCTGTCGGTGGTCTCCAGCACCTTGCGTGAGACCCGCGGAAATACGGTCTGGGTGTCGAGCGGGGTGCCGGCGAAGGTGATGTAGCGATATTCCAGGTCGACATGGCCGTAGCGTGCCCGCGACCGCACGATCAGATCGTCGCTGAAGCGGTGTTCGAATTGGTAGCCGATCCGATATTGGGTTTGGTCGAAGGTGTTGTACGACGGATCGCCGAGAAACAGCGGCAGCGCCTTGACGTCGACGATCTTGCCGCCGCGCACGACGCCGACCGACACCGGAAAGGCGTTGCCGAACACGTCGTGCTGGAAGTCGCTGAGAATCGTCAGCGTGGTGTCGCCCGTCGGCCGCCAGGTCACCGCCGGCGCGATATAGGCGCGGTCGTCCTTGACCTTGTCGGAGAACTTGGCGACCTGCGCGTCGGAATCGCGCAGCACGCCGGTCAGGCGATAGAGCAAGGTCTTGTCCTTGTCGATCGGGCCGCCGACGTCGAACGCGCCCTGCAGCCGGTCGGCACTGCCGACCAGACCGACCACCTCGCCGAACGCCTGGTCGGTCGGACGCTTGCTGATCAGGTCGATCAGACCGCCGGGCGGGCTCTGGCCGTACATCACCGAGCTCGGCCCCTTGACGACGTCGATGCGCTGCACGCCGTAGGGTTCGTTGCGGAACACCGAGAAATACGCCGAGCCGTTGGCGGTGTCGCGCAGGCCGTCACGGAAATTGGAGAAGCCGTTGGTCTCGAAGCCGCGGATACGGGCCTGATCATAGCGCGGATCGGCGCCGCCGGTCTGCACGGCCACGCCGGCTGTGTATTGCAGCGCCTGCGCGATGGTGTCGACGCCGCGGGCATCGAGATTGTCGCGGCTGACCACGGAGACCGACTGCGGCGTCTCGATCAGCTTGGTGTCGGTCTTGGTGCCGCTGGCGCTGACGCTCGGCACGAAGCCGGGCACCGGATCGGTGCCGCGTTCGAAGACGATGCGCTGCGCCTGCACCGGCAGCGGCACTTGTACGACGCGCTGCGCGGAGCGGCGTGAGCGGCCCGCCGCAGAGCGGCTCCGGTCGCGTGCGGGCTGGGCCTGACGCCGGCTCGCCTCGGGCGCGGCGACTTCGACGGCGGGCAGCTCGGTCGCTTGCGGTTTTGAGGCTTGCGCGGCGGCCTGCGCCGAAGGCCATACCAGTGGAGCGATCAGCGCGCTGGTCAGCCACAGCGCGTTGACCACGGATCTTTTGCCGGCATTCTCGCCAGCGTTGACGAACTTCATCACTCACCCCCCAGGTCGAGCGCGGGGAGTAATCGAATGCCGCTACGTGTAGCAACGCTTTTGCGAAAGCTTAGCGCGAAGTCAGTTTGGAATCGGTCGAAGATCGACGAGGCGGCCACGCCACCGCAGTCGGGAGGGCACAGCATCACCTTGATTTCATTGAGTTGATCGGCGCGCTGCCATCGCCAAGCGATGGTGTCGCCTTTCTTTGAATCGTTCAAAATTTGGGCTCATCCGATCGAACAGCGGTGATCGGCGGCTCGGGATCAGGCTGGCGCAAGAGAGCGCGGCGCCGACGGCGGCACGGCGCATTCGTCCGGGCATCTCTCCTGTGTCATGTCCGCAGTCGGTGACGGCCAGACGGTCGAGGAGACCCAGCCGAACGAACGCGCTCGGGACGATGATCAATATCGCCGTCCTCTCCTGGTGTAGCTCTGACGTTGCTTGCACCACTCGACGGTCGCCGGCGCGGCGTCGATCAGCTCCGAGAAGCGGTTACTTTACAGTGCGATTGGCCGGTGCTAGCCTTCAACCTAAAGTCGTATTTGACTGCTTGATTGATAGTTAGATGGGTGGCGCAAACGTGATGCGTCGTATCGGGAATTGAACTGACAGGTCGTCCAGCCGTTTTGCGAGGGCAAGGGAATGACCGATTCTCCCGTGGGACGTGTTCCGACCGAGATTGTCGCTCCGAAACTCGAGGACGGCATTGCGCTTTGCCTGTCGGGCGGCGGCTACCGCGCGATGGTGTTTCATGTCGGGGTACTGTGGCGGCTGCACGAAACCGGCATCCTGAAAACGGTCAGACGTATCTCCAGCGTATCGGGCGGTTCGATTGCCGCCGGCCTGCTGGCATTGAAATGGCCGACATTGAGTTTCGCGGCGGGAAGCAGCACGACGGAGTTCGTGCGCGAGGTGGTGGCGCCGCTGCGCGCCTTCGCCGGTGAAACCATCGATGCCGGATCGATCCTGTGGGGCATTGCGTTGCCGGGCGTATCGATCGGCGACGAGATCGCCAAGGCTTATGATCGCGGGCTGTTTCAAGGCGCCACGCTGCAGGATCTGCCGGACGAGCCGCGCTTCGTCATCAATGCCACCAATGTACAGTCGGGCGTGCTGTGGCGGTTCTCGAAGCGCTATATGCGCGACTACCGAGTGGGCGAGGTGCTGAATCCGACAGTGACGTTGGCGCAGGCGGTGACGGCGTCGTCGGCATTTCCGCCGGTGCTGTCGCCGTTCCAGCTACGGCTCGACCCGACCAAATTCACGCCGAATTCCGGCGACGATCTACAGCGCGAGCCGTTCACCAGCCGGGTGTTTCTCACTGATGGCGGGGTCTACGACAATCTCGGGCTCGAGACGGCGTGGAAGCGCTACACGACCGTGCTGGTCAGCGATGCCGGCGGCCAAGTCGCTGCCGAGGAAGAGCCGGCGACCGATTGGGCGCAGCACTCCATCGCGTGCTCAATCTGGTCGACAATCAGGTCCGGTCGCTGCGCAAGCGGCAACTGATCGACTCGTTCAAATCGCATGTGCGCCGTGGCGCCTATTGGGGCATCCGCACCGACATCACCGACTATCAGCTCTCCGACGCGCTGCCGTGCCCGCACATCCGCACCATGCAACTCGCCGAGATCGCTACCCGGCTGAAGCGGCTCGACGACGTCACCCAGGATCGGCTGATCAATTGGGGATATGCGGTGTGCGACGCGGCTCTGCGCAAACACGTGGATGCGGAGCTGACGCCGCCGAAGCAGTTTCCGTATCCGCAATCGGGAGTGTGAATCCGAAACAGCAGCGCCTGCCCCGTTTCGACGGATAGGCTCAGGCGGGGCGTCGGCGGAGGAGAGCCAATGGCGAGGGACGACGGATTCCTGTGGCCGAGTGGCGACGATGGACGGCCGATGCAGTTCTCGCTGCCCGGCGAGATCGTCGAGACTATCTTGCTCGGCCCCGCCGACGACCGCCGGGTGCTGCAGGATTCGCCGCTGCTCGGCGACGTCTGGAGCGCCTACGCGCTCGATCCCGGGGCACGCCAGGACGTCCTGATCACCCCTCACTTCAAAGCCACCGCTGCCGATGTCGCCAGCATGATCAGGCTCGGCCGGCCGATCTGGAACAGATCGCGCAACGAGATGGTCGATGCGCAACTGTCGCGCCGGCTCGAATCCGCCAAGATCGCCTATCTGCAGGGGCTGGTCGCAGCCGAGCTGTATTTCGACGAAGTGCTGTGCATCCTGGTGCCGCTGACGCTGTGGTGGCGGCAGCAGCAGGGCGCCGGCCGGATCAAACAGGTCGAGGAGCGCCGCGCGGCGCTGATCAAGCTGCTGCAGACGCCACCGGGCGCGACGCGCAAAGCAGGGATCAATGTCGAGCGCGACAACTACTCATCGCTCGAACGCTATATCGCGCTCGCCGGGTTGATCTTCTGGATCAGCAAACGTGAGCGGCGTGCCGAAGATCAATTGCCGGGGCAGCCCGCAGGCAGCGCCGCAGCGCTGCTGGCCTTGCCCGAACTCGACGAGGATCTGGCCTTCGCGCAGTATGCGCCGTGTGCCGCCGAGATCGTCGATGAGATCTTCAAGGCCTATCCTAAGGTCGAGGAGGATCTCGCCGAACTGGTGCGCAAGAGCTCCGAGATAGGCGAACTCGCCGGAGACGCACTGGCCGAGGGGTACATCTTCCAGGTGTCGCTGAACCGCCGCGCCGACACCGCGCTCGATCGCTCGGTTCCTGCAGTGAAGGCCGACGCGGCACAGTCGCTGTTCCGGGTAATGTGCGACCGGATCGTCTGGGGTGTGATCGATTCCGGGATCGACTGCAGTCACCCGGCACTGCAGATGATCGACGAGCAGGCGACGACCGACCCGAGCAATCCAGTCTACGCGAGCCGTGTGAAGAAGACCTTCGACTTTACACGGATCCGCGAGATCGTGACCAGCGAGGTCGATGACGTCGGAGCAGCCGAAGTCGATCGCATCGCGCGGACCACCGGCCTGTCGATCGAGGCGACGCAGAAATATCTCAAGCAGGTCGCGATCGATGCCGAGAACCGGCGTCCGATCAACTGGGGCGATGTCGAGAAGCTGATCACGCTGAAACATCCGCCGCCGCCGACCAATCCGCACGGCACGCACGTTGCCGGCATCATCGGTGCCGACGGCGATCTCGTTGGCTCGGCCTATAACGGCATGTGCCCGGATATCCGGCTGTACGACTTCCGTGTGCTGGGGAAGACCGCGGCCGACACCGAATTCGCGGTGATCGCGGCGTTGCAGTACATCCGCTACATCAACGAGCGGCACAATTACATCACCGTGCACGGCGTCAATCTCAGCCTCTCGATTCCGCACAACGTCCGCAACTACGCTTGCGGCCGGACGCCGGTGTGCAACGAATGTGAACGGCTGGTGGAGAGTGGCGTCGTCGTGGTGGCTGCGGCGGGCAATCGTGGTTTTCAGAAGTTCCAGACCGTCGACGGTCCGTTCGAGAACTACGCCGCCTTCAGCATCACCGATCCCGGCAATGGCGACGGCGTCATCACCGTCGGCTCGACCCACGGCAACTGGCCGCAGACCTACGGCATCAGCTTTTTCTCCAGCCGCGGGCCGACCGGCGACGGTCGTCTGAAGCCCGATCTGGTGGCGCCGGGAGAGCGGGTCTACTCCACCGTGCTGAACCACGGATGGGCGCCGGAGTCCGGCACCAGCATGGCGGCGCCGCATGTCAGCGGCGCAGCGGCGATGCTGCTGGCGCGCTACGAAGAACTGATCGGCCAGCCGCGGCGGGTGAAGCAGATCCTCTGCGCCAGCGCCACCGATCTCGGCCGCGAACGCAGTTTCCAAGGGCACGGCATGCTGGACGTGCTGCGCGCATTCCAGTCGATCTGAAGGCACCGACGCGTAGGAGCAGGGTGATGTATTTCAGTCTGGATGTGCTGAGAGCAAGGCAGGGCGATTGCCTGATGCTGCATTACGGCACCGAGGACAGGCCGCGCGTGATGCTGATCGACGGCGGACCGGCGACGGTGTACGCGCAGTCGCTGGAGCCGCGGCTGCAGAAGCTGCGGGCTGCGCGCGAGCGCGCCGGACTGCTCGACACCGCCGATCCGCTGCCGGTCGACGTCGTGCTGGTCAGCCATATCGACGACGACCATATTCGCGGTATCCTCGATCTGACCCACGAGCAGCGCAGACGGGCGGCCGGTCTCCGGCTCGCCGTCACCAGCCTGTGGCACAACAGCTTCGACGACCTGCTGTCGACCAGGCCGGACGAACTGACGAGCGGCTTCGGCACCGCCTCGATCCTGGCCGGCGCCGATGCCAATCTGTTCGCGGGAGTCGAGATCGGGGACAGCGAGGAGGAAGCCGCGGCGCAGGCCGTGCTCGCCAGCGTGCCGCAAGGGCGGACCCTGCGCGACGACGCTGCCGATCTCGGCTGGAAGCCGAACCACAAGTTCAAGGGCAAGCTGATCCTGACCGCGCCGGAGGTTGCGCCGGTCGATCTCAATGGCGTGTCCATCACCGTCGCTGGCCCGATGCAGAAAGAGCTGCAAGCCCTGCAGGACTTGCACGATCAATGGCTGCGGCGGCGCAAGAGCGAAGGCACCAGACCGACTGCGTCGGCGATGCTGGCTGCGTTCGTCGACAAATCAGTGCCAAACCTGTCGAGCATCGTGTTGCTGGCCGAATGCGGCGGCAAGACCATGCTGCTGACCGGCGACGCCCGCGGCGACAAGATCATCGAAGGGCTCGAGATGGCCGGCAAGCTGGCGGAGGGGGAGACGCTGCACGTCGACATTCTCAAAGTGCCGCACCACGGCAGCGACAACAATATGGAGACGTCGTTCTTCGAACGGGTCACGGCCGATCACTACGTGTTTTCCGGCAACGGCGACCACGGCAATCCAGAGCGCGCCACCTTGCAGATGCTGCTCGATGCGCGCGGTGTCGACGACGACTACACGATCCATCTGACCTATCCGGTCGAGGAGATCGATGCCGGGCGCGAGGCCGATTGGACCAAGCATCAGGCAAAGGAGGCGAACCGGGCCAAGCCGCCGAAGGGCGGTGTGCGGCCGGACTGGTCGGCGGAGGAGCAGGGGGTGGTCGCGTTCTTCGCGGACAATCCGGAACTCGCGGCCAAGGTGAAGATCGTCGCCGACGGCAAGCCGCATCTGATCGACCTGCTCGACAAGGTTGTGGCCTGACCTGCGGCCAGCCCGGCCGGTTCGCGATTGCTGCTGTGCAGGGGCACTGTCGCATCCGTAAAACTACGATCGGGGCATTCCCGGACTCGGGATTTGCCCAGATAGAATACACGCGGCAAGTGTGTCACATACTGAACATCCGCGATGCGGTTCGTCGCGGTCCCCTTCCTTGGGGCGTTTCCTCCCTAGACTTGGGCCCGGGCGCCGATTGGCGACCGGGCCTCTTTCTTTGTCGTCGGATCGCCATTGGAATTCCGATCGGGGGCGGCTGCCGGATCTCGGGGCAGCAGCTCGAACTGATCGAGAATGCCGCTCAGCCGAGGCAGCGGCGAAATTCCGGCAGCGCACGATGCGTCACCGCCCAGGCGGCGCTATCGACTGCAGCTCCCTGCGACGACAGCTTGGCGATCACCAGCCGGCTCTCCGGATCGACGAACAGGTTCTGGCCGTGAATTCCCATCGCGAACATCGCTTTCGGTTCGTCGTGGATCACGTACCAGCCGCCGCGGTAGCTGAAATTCCGGTACGGAAACAATCTCTGCCATTCTCCCTGCCGCCAGGCATCCCGGTCGCCGCCATGCCACAGATCGTCGATCCATGACGACGGGACGATCGACCGCCCGTCGCGCAGGCCGTCGTCGAGAACCATCTGTCCGATCCGGGCAAAATCGCGGGCCACCATGCTGAAGCCGCCGGTGGTGCGTGCCTGGCCCTGCCGGTCGGTGGTGATCGAGGCCGTCTGCTCGGCCCCGAGTGGGCGCCACAACAGATCGGAAACCAGCTTGGCGAAACGGGTGCCGGTGGCGCGTTCGATCGCCCAGCCGAGTAGATCGGTGTTGGCTGAGACGTAGCGAAACGGCCCGCCATGCGGCTGCGGCTTGATCGCCAGGTTGCTGTAGAACGACTTGAGGTCGGTCGGCGGTCGATCCGGCGGCACCGGGTCCCACCCGGCGGCGGCCGCATAGGCGCGCTGCGCGTCGAGGTCGATCAGAATGCCGGTCCGCATGTCGAGCATCCGCCGCAACGTCGCGCCCTGATAGGCGGTGCCTGCCGTTTCCGGAATCAGTGTCGTCACCTCGGCGTCGAGCTGCAGGTGGCCGCGCTCGCTGAGGATCCCGGCGATCAGCCCGGTGATCGATTTCGACGCCGACATGATGATGTGCGGTGTCGTCGCGGTGGTGCCGTTGGCATAGGCCTCGAACGCGATTGCCCCGTCCTTGAGTACGACCAGCGCATCGGTGTCGGTGGCGGTGAGGAAACCGTCTAGGGCGAGCAGTTCGCCGCCCTGGGCGCGGACGCGAAAGCCAGTGAGCTCGCGCGGTGCCGTAGGCAGGGACCAGATATCATCCGGCGCGTTGGCGATCGCCTCGGTCGGGATCAGGGCGTCGATGTTGCGGAACGACCAGCGGCTGAACGGCAGCTCGCGCCAATTGGCGAGCGTGGCGCCGGATGCGTCCTCCGGTGCGGCGAGATTGGAACGGGGCATGCGAACTCCAGGTGGGTACTCGGATGATGTAGGCGCTAGGCCGCCGATGGTCCATGCTGGCGACCCGTCTGCTGCCGATCGCCCAGCTTGACGTCGATTTTATTGTAGATACATTATAATGAGTTGATCGCGATGCGGATTGTCTGGGACGAGTACAAGCGGCTCGTCAATATCGACCGGCATGGGATGGATTTCGCCGATCTCGATGAAGCGTTCTTTGAACGCTCGGCGATCGTTCCAGCAAAGCTCGACCGAATGATCGCGGTCGGAGAATTGTTCAGCGGGGTCATCGTCGTTGTATTTCTTAAGCTCGGCACTGAGGGTGTCAGCGTTATCAGTATGCGTTCTGCAAGTCGCAGGGAGAGGAGACTGATCGATGAGTAAAAGGCTCTCGAAGACGTTCGAGCCCGGCCGAGGTTATAGCAAGCAGGATTGGGACGATGTTGAAAGCCCGGAACTGACAGCGGAGCAGATCAAAGAGCTTCGTCCATTCGCCGAAGTTCTTCCCGATCTCGCCGCCTCGATCCGTCGCGGGCGCGGTCCGAACAAGGCGCCGACCAAGCGACTGGTGTCACTGCGGCTGTCGCCGGAGGTGATCGACACCTACAAGGCCGGAGGTCCCGGCTGGCAGTCGCGGATCGACGCCGATCTGCGTCGCATCAACAAGATCAAGTGAACCCGACGTTTCGTCTCCGAGAGAAGCTCTCGGAGACTGCAGTTCGACTCTGTTGTTGCGCTGTCGACCGACCTCACAGCCCCTGAAACTTGAACGGCTCCGACGGCTTGAAGCGATCGTGCACTTCGCCGGAGAAGATGTTGCGCTGGCCGGGGCCGAGGTCGAGCTTCTTCACCACGCCCTTGTCGGCGGAGAAATCGATCTTCGTCAGATCGATCCAGAACACGTTCGGCGTCAGCGCGGATTCGAAGAAGTACAGTTTGCGCTTGTGGTCGGAGACGCTGCGCCAGCGGGTCGAGGAAATGTTGGGCTGATCGGGCGTCGAGATCCCGAACGGCACCGACACATTGCGGATCACGCTGAACGCGGCGGCGATCGATTCCACCGGGTCGGGTGTCTTCGGAATCGCGCCGACATAGAACGCAGCCCGCGCGAAGCGGTCGGCGGCGCGATTGGTGCCGGGCAGCATCACCGTGCCGCCGATCTGCTGCCAGTACGAGTTCAGCGCGAGCTGCTGATCGAAGGTCGGCGAATTGGTCATCACTTGGTATTGCCGGCCGTGATGGATCACCTGCTTGCCGTCGATATATTCGATGATGGCGCTGTCACCGGAGGCATCCGACAGCGCCAGATGCACCGTGGCGATGCGCTGCTCACCGGGCATCTTGTCGGTGACGACCGTGAATGGTTCCTTCGCCAGCGCCTCGACTGCTTCGGCGACGGTGGCGAAATTGTCGAGCGCATATTGCGGCCACAGCGACAGCGCTAGCCCCGGCTTGGAGCCGTCGAACGGCGGATATTGCGACTCTGCCAGCCACAGCACATTGGCGACCAGCCCCGCCTCGTTGATTCCGTCCGAAGTGGCGACATCATAGGCCGACGCGATGACGCTGCCGTAGCGCGCGGTCCACTGTGCAGAGTTGGAGCCGGCTTCGCCGGAGCGTTTGATGCCGCGCGGGAAGATCCAAAGATTGGTGCCGATGTCGCGCGCCCAATCCATCGATCGCGCCGTGATCACCTGATTGTCGGCGCCGAGATAGACCAAGCGCGTGCAGGCGTCGGCGACCGGCGGCCATAACAATCCCGCGATGGCGGCTGCGCCGGCGCAGGTGGCGAGGAGACGTCGCTTGAACCCGATCATGGCTGACCTCCTTACCCCACACGAAGCGTGGGCGTATTTTGCCATGCGGAACATTCCGCCGGCCGATCATATCCCAATTCCATGGACCGGCAGCGGTACGCGGTGCACCCATGCGCTGACGTTGCTGTCGTTTCAGCAGGGGATGCGTTAGTAGGATGCACTGGCGAATATCCCCCGCATCGTTTCAGCCCGACGAGATTCCGCGCCCGCATGAGCATGTCCGAACGCCAGAGCCGTCAACCTGTGGGCCCACCCCACCATCTGCTGTCCGACGAAGCCGCCGCCGAACTCTCCAGCATTCCGACCGAAGTGATCAATCTCGGCGACGCGCCGCCGCTGGCGCCGGCCGGCGCGCTGACCCAGGGCGAAGTTCGCGCGATTCTGTTGAGCCTGCTGCTGGCGATGTTCCTCGCCGCGCTCGATCAGACCATCGTCGCCACCGCGCTGCCGACGATCGGACGGCAGTTCGGCGACGTCGAAAACCTGTCCTGGGTGATCACCGCGTATCTGCTGTCGTCGACTGCAGTCGCTCCGGTGTTCGGCAGTCTGGCCGACATCTACGGCCGGCGGGTGATGATCATCGTCTCGCTCAGCCTGTTCGTCGCCGGCTCCGTGATGTGCGCGCTGGCGCCGAGTTTGCTGGTCCTGATCCTCGGCCGCGCGCTGCAGGGGCTGGGCGGCGGCGGCATCATGCCGATCGTGCAGACGGTGATCTCCGACGTCGTCAGTCCGCGCGAGCGGGGCCAGTATCAGGCTTATTTCTCTGGCGTGTGGGTATCGGCCGGAATCGGCGGGCCGATCCTCGGCGGCTTCTTCGCCGAGCATTTGCACTGGTCGATGATCTTCTGGATCAACCTGCCGCTCGCAATCGGCGCGCTGGCGCTGCTGCTGCCGAAGATGGCGAAGATCCCAGTGTATCACCGCCGCCGCAAAGTGGATTGGCTCGGCGGCGTGCTGCTGATGTCTGCGGCAATGGCGGTGATGCTGGTGCTGACCTGGGGTGGCAATCGCTTTGCCTGGCTGTCGCCGACAATCCTGGCGCTGTCGGGCGCGGCGGTGCTGTTGGCGGTGAGCTTCGTCTGGCACGCACTGCGAGCCCGGGAGCCGTTCCTGCCGCTGTCATTGATGAGCGGGACGGTCGTCCCGTGGGCAATGGCCGGCGGCGCCTTCACCATGGGGGCGATGATCGCGCTGACGGTGCACATGCCGCTGTATTACGAGGCGGTGTATCATCTGACTGCGAGCCAATCCGGCCTGGCGCTGATCCCGATCGCGGCGATCTCGGTGTTCGGCGCGGCGTTCACTGGCCGCGCAATGGTGCATGTCGAGCGCTACAAGCGGATCGCGATCCTCGGCACCAGCTTCGCGGCGCTGATGGCTTTGGCGATCGCGCTGCTGACGCCGCTGCCGTTGTGGCTGTTCCTGACGCTACTGTCGCTGTGTTCGCTCGGGCTCGGCACGGTGTTCCCGGTCAGCGTGGTGTCGATCCAGAATGCGGTCCCGCGGCCCCAGATCGGCACCGCGACCGGCGCGATGAACTTCTTCCGGGCGCTGATGGCCTCATTCACGGTGGCGGCGTTCACCGCGATCCTGCTGATCGCGCTCGGCGGCGACGTGCAGCTTGGCGGCGCCGAGCATCGCCATGTCGTCGGCAGCGTCGGGTCCGCCGAGATGGTCGCGGCGTTCCGCTGGGTGTTCGGCGCGGCGGCGCTGATGCTGACGGCCTCGGCGCTGTGCATCGTCGTGATGGAAGAGCGTAAGCTGGCCGGCCCCGAGCCGACGCTCGCGCTGTCGGAGTAGGACGTCCGGCGGTCAGCGGATTTCCCGATACCCGACGACTGAAATTGAGTACTCTGCCGCACAACGGCCGTAAGCGCGGCGCAGGGCGTCTGCCGGCGTCGCGCGGGCGCGAGGAGCGGGTGACGGGATGGCATCCCCGGACGGCGTTGGACATGACAGTTTTCGCAACCGGCGGCGTCGCAATCGCGCCCGTTTCGCGCTGGCGGCGGTGCTGACGTTCATTCTGGTTGCGGTCGGCGTGCTCGCCTTGGTGTTCTACGAGATACGGCCCGTCAATCTGAAGATCGCAGTCGGGCCGGGCGGTGGCGAAGATCTGAAGCTGGTGCAGGCGCTGGCCCAGAGCTTTGCCCGGGACCGGGCCGCGGTGCGGCTGGTGCCAGTTGTCACCGGTGGGGCGACGCCGAGCATCGAGGCGTTTCGAAACCACAAGGCCGACCTCGCGGTCACGCGGGCCGACCTCGATCTGCCGGCGGACGCGCAAGCGGTCGCGGTGCTGCGCAAGAACGTCGTCGTGCTGTGGGCGCCGGCGTCGGCCGGCAAGGGCAGGAAGGCGGTCAAGACCATCGCCGATCTCGCAGGCCGCCGCGTCGGCGTGATCGGGCGGACCCCGGCCAATGTCAAACTGCTCGACATCGTTCTGGCCGAGTCCGGCGTCGCGCCCGACAAGGTCCACAAGGAGCAGTTCGCCACCGGACAGCCGGCCGAGCTGGCGCGCGATTCATCGCTCGACGCCTTCCTGGCGGTCGGTCCGCTCGACAGCAAGATCACCGGCGAAGCGATCGCCGCCACCGCGAAAGCACGGGGCGAGCTGCGCTTCCTGCCGATCGACGTCGGCGACGCGATTGCCAAGAAATATCCGATCTACGACTCGGAAGAGATCCCCGGCAGCATCTTCTCGACCCAGCCGGCGCGACCGGAGGACAAGGTCGATACCGTCAGCGTCAATCACCTGATCGTGGCGCGGCAGTCGCTGTCATCCGTTGTCGTGACCAAGCTGACGCGGCAGATCTTCGCCGCCCGTCAGCAGATCGCCCGCGAGATGCCGCTCGCCGGCAAGATCGAGGCGCCGGACACCGAGAAGGATGCAGCGCTGCCGGCGCATCGCGGCGCCGCCGCGTTCATCGACGGCACTGACCGCACCTTCATGGAGCGCAATAGCGATTACATCTGGGGCTTGGTGTTGCTGTTGTCCGGCCTCGGCTCGGCCGGCGCCTGGTTCCGCAGTTACTTGACGCGCGACGAACGCGAGGCCGGCACCAAGATGCGTGACCGGGTGCTGGCGATGGTCGCCAAGGCGCGCAAGGCGGAATCGCTGGAGGCGCTGGACGCTTTGCAGCACGACATCGACTGGATCCTGCGCGACACGCTGGATTGCTACGACGACGGCGCGATCGACGACCTCGAGCCTTTCAGCCTGGTACTCGAGCAGTTCCACCATGCGGTTCAGGATCGGCGCGCCGCGCTGAGCACCGGCCCTGATCTGGTGCCGGCCGATTCTCCCCCGGTCCCGGCGGCCGGGGCGTGATCGGCGTGGCCGTGATCACGTCAAGACTCCCGTAACCTGTGACATTTAGGGTTCCGCCGTTCCGGCGCGCCCTGGACGACGTGGGCGCGAAGACAGGAGATTGCGGTGCGACGCCTGATTTCTCGATTCCGGACCGACACGCGGGGCGCCACCTCGATCGAATATGCGCTGATCGCCGTCGGCATCAGCATTGTCATCGTCGGTCTGTCGGCCACGCTCGGGACCAATCTGGCCGCCAAATATTCGGCAGTCAAAGACGCGCTGCCTTAGCTCCGCGGCTGGGCTGGCGGGCTGGTCCTGCATGACGCTGTGTGCGCCATCCAGCCGAAAACGGGCGATCGTATCGGCGCGTTCTGATACTTGCCAGCCGGACTAGCCGGGGCGGTCCGACCGGGCACCCGACATCGATCATAAGAAAATAGTCCTTGACAGCGTGACGCTCCCCGCATAGGGTCCGGCCATGCTCCACAAGTGTGTTCGGAAAGGCCGAACGCTGACGCGGCATCGGTCTTTGTTTCGTCCGGGCCCGGATCTCCTTCGACGCCCTGAGAGCGGCGTGCTGGCGTCGCATGGTTCGAGACGGGGCTGAGCGCCCGCTCGGCGGCGCGTGGTAGGCATTGCAAAGCGTCGATCCTGATTTCATGAGCAACGCAATGCTCCGGCTGTGGACGTTGATGGCCGCACCAAGTCCCGCACGCCATTTGTATCGACGACGATCATCGGCGGAACGGGATACAGTATCGCGCGTTGGCGGATGGAAGGCAGGTCGATAGCGCCGGAACAGCAAGGAGGGGTCATGGCGAATCGTGATGAAGGACGAACCGTCGAAACCCCGATCGAGGTGAGGCAAGGCGAGCGCGGTCCGTCCGTTCTGGCTCTCCTCACGATCAGCACAGGACTGGCGGTGCTGGTGCTGGGCGTGATCTGGTTCGTCTGGTTCAGGTTGTAATACTTCGGTGCAAGCCACTCCGCCGCACACCGGTCGGACGCCAAGTCCTGCGACTCCATAGGAACTCTCCCTTGAGAAGCGCCGCGCCGTCTCGGGAGCTTCAGCTTGGGTTCCAGATCGGCTGGCCGGACGCGGAGTCGGCGATTTCGTCGGCCGCCTGACAGCAAGTAATCCCCGCATTCAGACCCGTCAGTCCGCGACAACAGCGGCCGTGATGCGTGACGGCTGACCTCTACGGCCTCACGACAAGTACAGAGTTCGGCCACAGCGGGCACGCTGTATCCGACTCTGTGCTGCTGGTCCGTCCCATCCTGCCGTTCGCGGCCGAAACAAAGGACCTCGTCATGTTCGATCGGCTGAAGGCTCGTCTGGCGCTGACGGAAGTCAAGACGTCACGAACCGCGCAGGTACTTGCGGTGGGGTTCGGCGGACGGCCGCGGTGGACGCCGAGGGACTATACCGGCCTGGCGCGCGAGGGATATGTCGGCAACGCGATCGTGTATCGCTCCGTGCGCTTGGTGGCGGAGAGCGCCGCCGCCTGCGTGTTCGGCGTGTTCGACGGCGCCCAGGAGAAGGAGGCGCATCCGCTCGCCGCGCTGCTGGCGCGCCCCAACCCGCGCCAGGACGGCGCTGCGCTGCTGGAGACGCTGTACGCGCACCTGCTGCTCGCCGGCAACGCCTATCTCGAAGCGGTGACGCTCGGCGAGGCCGTGCACGAGCTCTATGCGCTGCGGCCCGACCGCATCAAACTGATCCCGGGCCCAGATGGCTGGGCGGAGGCGTATGACTACAGCGTCGGCGGCCGCACCGTGCGGTTCGATCAGCATGCCGCTCCGGTTTCGCCGATCCTGCATCTGACGTTCTTCCATCCGCTCGACGACCACTACGGCATGGCGCCGCTCGAAGCTGCCGCGGTCGCGGTCGACACCCACAATGCTGCCGCGCGGTGGAATAAGGCGTTGCTCGACAATTCGGCGCGGCCGTCGGGCGCGCTGGTATATGCCGGGCCGGAAGGCGCCGTGCTCAGCGAGAATCAGTTCGAGCGGCTGAAGCGCGAATTGGAGAACACCTACGAAGGCGCCGCCAATGCCGGCCGGCCGCTGCTGCTCGAAGGCGGGCTCGACTGGAAGGCGATGGCGCTGTCGCCGAAGGACATGGACTTTCTCGAGGCCAAGCACGCCGCCGCGCGCGAGATCGCGCTGGCGTTCGGCGTGCCGCCGATGCTGCTCGGCATTCCCGGCGACAACACGTTCTCGAACTACCAGGAAGCCAACCGCAGCTTCGTGCGCCAGACCGTGCTGCCGCTGGCGACGCGCGTCGGCAACGCGCTGGCGCAGTGGCTGTCGCCGCAATTCGGGGACGGCGTCCGCCTGGTGATCGACACCGACCGGATCGACGCGCTGTCGCCCGACCGCACCGCGCTGTGGGACCGCGTCACCCGCGCACCGTTCCTCACCCTGAACGAAAAGCGCGAAGCGGTCGGCTACGCGCCGATCGACGGTGGCGACCGGCTGGGGTGAGGCCCGCCGAAGCGCAATAGGCCAGGGTAGCTTGTCACGATCACCCTCACTAAGCGACGACCCAAGCGGATCACGACGATGAATGATAGCGAGTCAGCTTGGCGCGCGCATCAACGCGACCGCTGGATGCGGCCCGATGCGCAACGCTTCCAGGCTGGAAATAGCGACCGCGCGCAGCGGAAATGCATTGGCGGAGATACGTCGTTACGACGAGAATTGGGAGCCCCGCGAGCAGAGCTGGACGGCCCAGCCAGGAAGTATCGAGGGGGCAATTGGCCGCGCCGAAGCACGGGCGGCCGAGGCGGAGGCCCATCTCAACCGACTTCGCTCAGGTATCGGCGGCAATTTGGGACCGCCACTCGATTTGAATCTTGCCAATCGAGAGCCCGAATTCGGCCGTTGTGACGGTGCGTCATGGATAAACAGCTATCGAACTTACAACAATGCGCCGGATCTATTCGGTCGACCGGTCTGGCCAACGGACAGATGGACCGTTGCGGTCTCCCGAATTGATGGGGACATATACTTCGGCGTCAATTCACATGCTCCGGGATACAGCAATTTTGATGGAAATCTGGCCACAGCATTGCGCGATCGTCTAATCAGCCGTTATCCTGAGATTATGAAGGATACGAACGTAGGTTTTAAACCGAACGACGCATTGTTTCACGCCGAGGCCAATCTTCTGATCAGAGCCAATCGATACCTCGACGGATTGGTGGGGCGCTCGATCGAAATTCAGGCAGACCGGGAGCTTTGTGATAGCTGCGGGAAGGTGCTTCCTAAATTGGGGGTGATACTCGGTGATCCCTACGTTTCATTTGTTGAGCTACCCTCCGGTGTACGACACGAGATGTGGGGTGGACGGTGGGTATCTGGGAGATACCGAAAATGAAGAGAACTATCTATTTCAATAAGTGGCGCCGGGTGGCGTGGCCGCCGCCGAGTGAAATGGAGCCTTACTTCCTTTCGCCGAGCGAGAATCTCTGGTCTAGCGCTGTCGGTGGCAACGATGAGTGGGGGCTCGAGATTACCGGGCTCAATGGCACCGATGGCAAGCCGGAAGTCGATCAGGTCAACGTGCATCTCACAATGGTTGGTACACCTGATTTCGGCGTCTTCTTGCACTATTCGAAATGGGATGGCCGGATCAGGCAGCCGCTTGATTGTTACTCCAAGGGTGACATGAGCCGGATCAAGGAGTGGTTGCGGACGCTGCAGGGCGATTTGCGGCCGATCGGTCTGTTTATTCCCTACGCGCAAGCGTGGCCCGCCGTGAAGGAGTTCATGGAGCGGGACGGCGAACTGCCGACCAGCATCGAATGGATCGACGGCAAGGATCTGCCGCCCAACACCTTTCGCTTCCCGGGTTTCTTCAAGCCTGGGCCGGAGCCGCGCGTATTGCGGGATGAAGACATCAACGAGCAGCCAGCCGGCGATGGCTTCGGGTTTCTGCGCCGCTGAGCAGCGAGCGCGAGCGTTCCTCTCACGATGAAGAACGACTGACGGCGCGTGGACGTTGTCCGCCACGCGGATGTCTGCGCGCGAGGTGCCGATGTCCGATCTGATCAAGATTTTTTCCGAGCGCGGTGACCTCGCTCACTTGGCTTTGCTGCTGTGGGCGATCGGCGCCAGTCTCGGGTTGTGGTTCGTGCTGCGGGAGTGGGCGGCGGCGGTGCGGCGGTTCGATGATTTCGTCCACGCGCTCGAGCTGTTCAACCGCCGGGCGCGGCGCCGGGCGATCGACGAGGAGTAGGGCGATGCAGCGGCTCTCCAGCGTGCTCACCCGCGTCCGCGCCGAGACCAAATCGGCGAAGGACCCGCAGACGATCTTCCGCGAATTCCTGGCGCATCTGGCCGGCGCGCAGCGCAAGCCGGCGGCGCGCCGCGCCGCGCCCAAGCCGCCGCGCAAGCGCGCCGCCAAGCGGGCGAAGTAACCGCGCCGCGCGCGCCGCCGCCGCACATTCTACCGTTCACCGCCATCCCCACTCACTCGTATCCTGCGAGGCCGCTCATGCTTGCCCCGTCGCCTGCGCACGCCCCGTCGCCTTCGCCTGCGCCGCTGCCGGCGCGGCTGTCGCTCGCCGAGGACGGCAGGATCGACGGCTATGCCAGCCTGTTCGGCGAGATCGACCAGGCCCGCGACATGGTGATGCCCGGCGCCTTCACCCAGACGCTGAAGCAGCGCGGCTTGCGAAGAATCCCGATGCTGTTTCAGCACGATCCCGCCGAGCCGGTCGGCGTCTGGCTGGAGCTGGCCGAAGATCTGCGGGGCTTACGCGCCCGCGGCCGGCTGATCCCGGACGTGGCGCGCGGCCGCGAGCTGCTGGCGCTGCTCCGCGCCGGCGCGATCGACGGGCTGTCGATCGGCTATCGCACGGTGCGCGGCCAGATCGATCCGAAGACGCGGGTGCGGCGGCTGTATCAGGTCGATCTCTGGGAGATCTCGATCGTCACCTTTCCGCTGCTCGCCGGCGCCCGCATCGCCACCGTCAAGCAGGCGCCGCGGCCCTCGCCGCAGCGCGCAGCCGCGGAGGCGGCGTGGCGCCGCGTCCAGGACGTCGCAACGACCCGTTCGGACGATGCCGCGGAGGCACCGGCATCGCCGATCCGGCGCGGGAGGATCGCGGCGACGCTGTCCACCCGCGCCGGCCGCAAACAGGCACTGGCAAGTATCACCGGCCGCGCACGCCTCGGCCTCTCGCCGCGCGCGGCCGGATCAGCACGCAGCGCTGATGCTGGCGATGGTGCGTCGTCGTGAGCCCCGGCGCTGCGATGCGCGGCTGCCCTCACCCCCGCCCTCTCCCGCGCGCGGGAGAGGGGGCCCGCTGAGGATCGGGGAGACGACCTTTTCAAGACTGACGTCCTTCATCATCACCACAAGGGATCTCATGATGACCACGTTCGACCATGCCCCCGAGACCAAGGCCGGCTTTGCCGGCGACGATGCGCAGCAGGTGTTCGATGCCTTGATGCGCGCGTTCGAGGACTACAAGGCCGAGAACGACGCGCGGCTGAAGGCGATCGAGACCGGCAAGGGCGACGTGCTGGCCGAGGAGAAGCTGGCGCGGATCGACGCCGCGCTGGATCATCAGCAGCGCCGGCTCGACGAGCTCGCCCTGAAGGCGGCGCGGCCGCAGCTCGCCGCCGAGCGGTCGCAGCCGGCCGCCGATCAGCGCGAGCACAAGAGCGCGTTCGAGGCCTATGTGCGCAGCGGCGAGGCCGCCAGCCTGCGCCGGCTGGAGACCAAGGCGCTGTCGGTGGGCTCCGATCCGGATGGCGGCTATCTGGTGCCGACCGAGCTCGAGCACAGCATCTCGGCGCGGCTCGCCGCGATCTCGCCGATCCGCTCGCTCGCTACCGTGCGCGAGATCTCCGGCGGGGTTTACAAGAAGCCGTTCGTCACCGCCGGGCCGGCGACCGGCTGGGTCGGCGAGAGCGACGCCAGGCCGCAGACCAATGCGCCGTCGCTCGATGCGCTGTCGTTTCCGGCGATGGAGCTGTATGCGATGCCGGCTGCGACCGCGACGCTGCTCGACGACTCCGCGGTGAACATCGACGACTGGCTGGCCGGCGAGATCGACCAGGCGTTCGCCGAGCAGGAGGGCATCGCCTTCGTGTCCGGCGACGGCGTCAGTAAGCCGAAGGGCTTCCTCGCCGTGCCGACCGCGGCCAACAGCGCCTGGAGCTGGGGCAAGCTCGGCACCATCTCGACCGGCGCCGCCGGCGCATTCGCCGCCACCGCGCCCGGCGACGTGCTGATCGACGTGATCTACGCGCTGCGGCCGGGCTATCGCCAGAACGCCAGCTTCGTGATGAACCGGCGGACGCAGGCGGCGATCCGCAAGTTCAAGGATTCCTCCGGCGCCTATCTGTGGCAGCCGCCGGTCACCGCCGGCGGCCGCGCCAGCCTCGCCGGCTTCCCGCTCGCCGATGCCGAAGACATGCCGGACATCGCGGCAAATTCGCTGTCGATCGCGTTCGGCGACTTCCGCCGCGGCTATCTGATCGTCGATCGCCAGGGCGTGCGCGTGCTGCGCGATCCGTATTCGTCGAAGCCCTACGTGCTGTTCTACACCACCAAGCGCGTCGGCGGCGGCGTCCAGGACTTCGACGCCATCAAGCTGGTGAAGTTCGCAGCGGGGTGAGGCGCAGCGCCTGTTCTCCCTCTCCCGCCTGCGGGAGAGGGCCGGGGTTAGGGCGACCCACGCACGGGGCTGACATCGGACGCTCGGGATAGGCGGGTAGCGCCGCAAGCCGCCGAGCGGCCAGGAGCACTTTGCATCACCAGATGCTTAGTCACTTCTCGATCTCGGTTGGGCTTGATGGGCGGGCAGCAATGTCTGGCGCTCGCCGCTCTACGAGACACGCCCTGTGGCCACAGCGTCGTTCCTTTCAGCGTTGATAGCCGGCAATGGACGACTCGCATGTCTGGACAAGACGATGCTTGGCTACGCCATCAGCAAAAGCGGTGGCTGAACCCGAACGGTGATCGCTGGGTGCGCCAGGATGTCTCGCGTTTCCTGGCGCGGGACATGGATCCTGTGCAAGCATTTCCTGCACTTGCCTTCAAGTACAGTCCGAACCAGCCGCGGGTGCCTGCAGGCAACCCGGATGGCGGTCAATGGACCAGAGATGGTGGCGGCTGGCGGTCTCCGAGCGAGTTAGGCAATATCCGCAACGCGGCACGAGTGGGAGGTGTCGCGGGACCGGAAGCCAGTAGAGAGTATCCCGGTCTATTCGGTATTGCCGCCCAGCGACGGATCCGAACTGGCGTTCTCCTTGCCGGTGATCTTCCGGTCGGAAGCGATCCCGATCCGGGTACGCCCACAGAACAGCCGCCGGAGATCCCACAGACGAAGCCCAGCAGGAGTGCAGAACGGACGACGTATTTCCGAGCGGCAGCCGATTGGCTCGCCCGAAACGCAGGTCTTGCCGGAGCGCTCTACGAAGGTTCGATGCGAAGTGTGGAATGGCTGCGTGATTGGAACGATGTCATTCTGGCTGCGCGCGACACCCCCAAGCCGCTACAGGAGCTCATGAATGGTGTGGGGCAAGCGCGCCCAGGCTATGATGTCCACCACATCAACGAGGTGACGGCGGCGAAGCTGGATGGGTATAGCTGGGCGCAGATCAATGATCCTTCAAATCTGGTCAGCATCCCGCGACTGAAGCATTATCAAATCACTGGATGGTATTCCGCGCGAAGCACAGAATTTGACGGCTTGTCTCCGAGGAAGTTCCTCCGTGGCAAGGATTGGGAAACGCGTCGAAAAGTGGGGTTAAGAGCGCTGCGGATGTTTGGAGTCTTGGAACCATGAGGAAGCAGGATCTTCACGAGATGGCGACGCCTGAGCTTGTGGCTCTGTTTGCGAAGATCGTGGTCGGACAGGACGAGGCCTTGCTCGGCAACCAGATCGCGAGGTTCAATCGCCTGTTCGGCGTGATGGCCGAGATTGCGGACGAGTTGAAGGCGCGCGACGGCGACCAGCGCACCGCGCTTCTCAGCCTTTTCGAATACCCCAATATTCAGGTGCGGCTTCAGGCCGCAAAGCTGACGCTTGCGGTCGCGCCAGTGGAAGCGCGCCGGCAGCTCGAAGCGATCGCATCCTCGAAATGGTTTCCACAAGCCGGCGACGCCGGCATGTGCCTTTCGTTTTTGGATGATGGGACGTTCAAGCCGAAATGAGGGGACGTGGGGCGGTCGGCGAATTTGTTTCGATCAGCCAGCCGAGCCGCCGGTCCGGTAAGCCAGTGTCGAGAGGATTCCGGGCATCCCGGCCAAGGCGCTTCCGATCACGTTCGGTAACTTCTGCCGCGTCGCTCTGATCGTCATTCGCCAGGGCGGGCGGGTGCTGCGCGATCCCTATTCCGCGCTATGGTTGTCGTGCTCCTGGAACGACCAAGCGCATCGGCGGCGCTAGCCAGGATTGCACGCCATCAAGCTGGGGAAGGTCGCGACGGAGCAATAGGTTCGTGAAAGAGCAATCGGCGATCAGCCTAATTGTCCAAACTCTTGTTGCATTTCGGAGCGGAGAATGGTCGCGAATCTCGATTCTGGGGGATGATCTAACGAGGACGAGATCTAGGTGAACGAAGTCGATCGCGCGAGAAGTGCCAACATGGCGCGAATTGGTTCGCGCAACACAACTCCCGAGTTGACGGTTCGCAGTGCGCTGCATCGCATGGGTTACAGGTTCCGTCTCCACAGTTCCCGGTTGCCGGGAAAGCCGGATATTGTCCTGCCCCGCCTTCGGACTGTAATTTTTGTGCATGGCTGCTTCTGGCACCGCCATCCCGGTTGCAAATTCGCTTACAACCCCAAAACCCGATCAGAGTTCTGGCAGGCAAAATTCGTAGGGAATGTCGCACGCGATGCGAGGGTCCTAGGGGTGCTCCGTGACATGGGCTGGAAAGTGCATGTTATATGGGAGTGCGAAACCAAGGATTCGGATGTGCTTCGGGCTCTTCTTCGCCACTGCCTGTCGAGTTCGGAGAGCGATTTATGAGGGTGCCAAAGGCGATTGCTGCTAAGGTTTCAAGGCTGGCGTCGAATCCTGAGGCTCGGCCGAGGGTGCTCGACCTGTTTTCTGGCTGCGGGGGGCTCAGCCTCGGCTTTCATTCGGCCGGATATGAAATCGCCGCCTCTGTCGAGATAGACGAGCTTGCTGCTCGATCGCATGCGATTAACTTCTATAAGGGGCAGGCACCTGAGCTCATTGAGCGACAGGCTGTTGCGCGCGATATCACGAAGATTGATCCAGATGATCTCACGAGTGATCTTGGCCTCGGCCCCTCAAAGCTAGCTTTTGATTTGATCGTCGGTGGGCCCCCCTGTCAGGCTTACGCTCGGGTGGGGCGGGCGAAGCTGCGGGAGGTCGCCGAACACCCACAGGCTTTTAAGATCGATCCTCGTGCGAACCTCTACCTGCGATATCTCCATTACGTCGAGCGGCTGCAACCAATTGCCCTTCTGATGGAGAATGTCCCAGACATTCTGAACTACGGAGGCCACAATATAGGACAAGAGATTGTCGAAGCGCTCGACGCTATGGGCTATGAGGCTCGCTACTCTCTGTTGAACAGCGCGCACCATGGGGTGCCCCAGATGCGGGATCGCGTCTTCCTTCTCGCGTTCCATAAGTCAATCGAAGCCGACATCCGGTTTCCCAAAGCTTCGCGTTTTTGCCAGCTTCCTTCTGGCTATGCGGGGACCAGATCTGTTGCGTTGAAGCATATCAATATGTTTGAGGGTAACGCGTATGTCACTCCAGATACAGGAAGTCCGGAATTGCCGCCGGCGGTGACAGCAGGTGAGGCTATCGGTGATCTCCCTCCTATAACTCTTCACAAGGAAGGAAAACTAAAGCGAGGGGCCAGACGCTTTACTGAGCTATCGAGATACCAAGAGCAGGCGAGTGGTGAATTATCGGAATTCGCAATGGAAATGCGATCGTGGAAAGGTTTTGAGTCGAGGGACGGTGTTTACGACCATGTTCTTCGATTCCTTCCACGCGACACCGCAATTTTTGAAGCCATGCGGGAAGGGGACGAATATCCAGCGGCGCACCGGGTGGCCAAGAAGCTATTTGAGGAGGAGGCCCACCGGAGGAAGCTGAAAATGGGGGGCGCTGAATGGAAACGGCTCCAGCTTGCTATGGTGCCGCCTTACGACCCCAGCAAGTTCCCCAATCGTTGGTGGAAGCTGCGTCGCAACGCTCCTTCGCGTACGTTGATGGCCCATCTCGGCAAGGATACGTACTCCCATATTCACTATGATAGTAGCCAAGGACGTGTGATCACGGTCAGAGAGGCGGCTCGCTTGCAATCGTTTCCCGATGGGTTTGTGTTTGCCGGGACGATGAATCCTGCCTTTCGTCAGATAGGAAATGCTGTTCCGCCGGTCATGGCGCGCCAACTCGCTATGGAGATGATGAAAACCTTGGGTGAGGCGCTTTCCAGGTTCGCCGCGCCGATGTTAGCTGCAGAGTAGTCAAATCAATCTTCGGTCGACCCTAGCCGCTCGATTTGCTGTTCGACGCCCCAACTCAGCTTTGTTGGGCTGATCGAAAAGCTGTCTGCAGTTACTCCGTCTGGGAGTGTAAGGCTGGAGATAATTGTTTTCGCAAACGAACCCACGTTCTCCGCAATGCGGACTTTCGCGCCTTCGTGAGTGATGTCGTATATGCGCCAGATATCGTAACGAGGGTGGTTTGCTGCCTCTAGCAGCTCAGCATAGGAGATGTGAAACTTGCGATCAAACGATCCCGCCGTGCTCTTTGCATCAATGAGTATCGCCGAGCCGGCTGCATCGGTCACGGAGAAGTCGTAGGGTGCGATGGCGTTGGTGCGGGAGTTCCATTCAATGGAATTTAGGGTGCCGGCTGATTTCTGTTGCTGCAGGAGCAGCCAAGCCAGTTCTTCGCCATCTTGGCCAATTTCCTCCGCAAGCCGGCGGGATTTGGAAATCTCTTCCGCAGAAAATTTGCGATTGGCTTTCTTTCTCAGCGTTTCAATGCCATCGAACCCTCCCGAGGCTGCGTCTTCGAGCGCACCCTCCAATTGGGGGTCGAAGGTAAACTGCCATACAGGGTGCGCCGCCGGTGCGGATCCCACGGAAGCCGATAGCTCGTTTTTTGACAGCTCAATCATGGTCTTGCGGCCGCCCGGGACAAGACCCGCAAGCGCATGATGGAGATCTGCATCAGTTGGATCGTTTGCAGAGATCAATAGTAGGCTCACGCGCTCGGGACGAGGATCGCCAAAGAACTCGAAGAGCGCGAGATCGCCAGCTAGCAGCTCGTCATAACGCCCAGGTTCGTCTTCAGGGTCTCGAACGAACTCTCCGTTCAATCGCCAGTTCTTGTATGCCTGCCGCTTCGTCACCGCCCGGGAGATAACGTGGGGCCCAACGCCCTTCGGCCCCAGAATGGTCAGTGTCACCGGAATAACATCGTTCGGGGAGGACTTGAGTGCAGGTAGAATGGGATAGAATTTTTCGATGAAGATGTCGGCATTCAGATTGATGGCTTTCTGATTGCCTGCGTTAAGCTTGCGGAACATCGCTTCGAAGAAAGTCAAATCTGAATCTGTAAGCCGTTTAAGCGCAATTCGCTCAGTCATTTTCATTCCAATTCAACTGCATCGAGTACGCCAAAACCTATGCGATTCCCTTTGCCTTCTCCAAGTTGTGTGAATCTCGTCCAAAGGCGGATTTGTCGATGGAAGCGACCGAAGAGCTCACCCACTGCAGCCTGCCGTCGTTCTCCAGCTTCGCCATGACGAACACCGCAAATTGGGTGGGCACGGCCTAACGAGGCTCCTCGCCTCGCTCCTTGCAGAACGCAAGGTAATCCTCGATCGACCCGGCGAGCGCCTTCTTCATTTCAGCGATCGATTTGCCCTGAAAGGTGATGACGTCCCGCGTGTCGGCGACTTCGCCGTGGAAGATCTCGGCGTCCGCGTCGTATTCGACCGTGGCGGTGTAGTCCTTGTAGCTCATCGTGGTCATGGCTGGCGCCCAGTTCGTGCGCGCCGCTGCGGTCGCCTCGGTGGCGGTGCGGCTGGCAGCAAGCATGGCAACGCTTTTCGGCTGTGGCAACCGACGCTCACTTATCCGCCGGTTGGCGCTGCAAGGCGTGGATGCCCGATACAGCCTGATGTTTCCGCATCAGGGCCGTATAGTATCGTTCTGCACTATCAATTCGAGGGCCGTTCGGTCGCCGGCCGGGAACCGCGGGAGCGTGACAAGCCAGGCCGCGCCGCGCCGTCAGTCTTGAGGCGATCGCGCTCGGAGACCACCGCCGCATGCCCCCCATGGAGCCGTCATGACCGACGATCCTGTATCTCCGCCGCAGCTCGTGCATGGCCTCACCGCCGAGGTCGTCGCGCTTGGGCAGCGGCTGTATGAGACCACCGACCTGCCGCTGAATTCCGTGGCGTCGCAGCTCGGCATCAGCCGGCGGACGTTGGGCAAGCTGGCGGAGGAGCAGGGTTGGAAGCCGCGCTGGACGCGGCCGCGGTTTGCGGCGCCGGCGCGGCAGCCGCCGAAGCAGCGGTCACGCGGCTTCACGCCGGAGGCGATCGAGAATCTGCGGAGGCGCTATGTCGAGAGCGACGAGACGCTGGAGCATATCGCCGCCGACTTCTGCGTTCATCGCAACACGCTGGAGCGGCTCGCGGCGAAGCTGGGCTGGCCGCTGCGCAAGCACCGGCCGCCACGCCCGCTACCAGAGACGCTGAAGATGAGCGTGGCCGCGGCCGACATGCTGCAGCAGGCGCGCGCCGCCGACCCCGACGCGGCCGCCGCGCCGCCGGGACCGGCACCGGCGCTGGCGCCAGCGCCCGAGCCCGAGTTGGTCGTGCCAGAGCCCGATCCGGGCGAGCAGCCGCTGGGCCAGGCGCCCGATCCCGCGCTGCTCGCGCTTCGTCTCGAACTCGCGGTCGATCAGCAACTGCGCAAGGTCGAAAACCTGCGTGAGGACACCACGCTCGGCGGCCACCGCGCGGTCGAGGCCGAGCGGATCGCCCGCACGCTGGCGGCGCTGACGCAGACGCTGTTCAAGGTCCGCCAGCTTCGCGATCCCGAACGGGCGCTCAGCGCCGCCGATGACGAGATGCCCGCCGATGCCGATGGATTCCGTCTGGAGCTTGCGCGCCGCATTGAGGCGTTTGTCCGCGGCGGGACTGACCGAGAGCTTTCTGCGCGCGACCGGGCTGCGGACGCTGGCGACGCTGGGGCATGATTTTGCGGTGTTCGCGCATCCGCATCAGGAGCATGAAGAGGCCGGCAACAACGGCGCGCCGTGGACCACCTGGCTGATGCTCGGCGGCCGCGGCGCCGGCAAGACGCGGGCCGGCGCCGAATGGGTGCGGGCGCTGGTCGCCGGCACGCCGCCTTATGCGGTGCGGCCTTATGGCCGGATCGCGCTGATCGGCGAGAGCTGGCACGACGCCCGCGAGGTGATGGTCGAGGGCGAATCCGGCCTCTTACGGATCTCGCCGCGCGCCGAGCGGCCGGAATGGATCGCCACCCGCAAGCGGCTGGAGTGGCCGAACGGCGCGGTCGGCCAGGTGTTCTCCGCCGACGATCCGGACTCTTTGCGCGGCCCGCAATTCGAGGCGGCGTGGTGCGACGAACTGGCGAAATGGCGCTACGCCGAAGCGAGCTTCGACATGCTGCAATTCGGGCTGCGGCTGGGCTCCCGGCCGCGGCAACTGATCACCACGACGCCGCGGCCGTTGCCGCTGATCAAGCGGCTCCTGGTCGATCCGCGGACGCGGGTGACGCGGGCGCCGACCCGCGCCAATGCCGAGCATCTGTCGCCGGCGTTTCTCGACAATGTGGTGGCGCGCTATGCCGGCACGCGGCTCGGCCGGCAGGAGCTGGACGGCGATCTGATCGAGGACCGGCCGGACGCGCTGTGGTCGCGGGCGCTGATCGAACGCAGCCGCGTCGCCGAGGCGCCGCCGCTGCAGCGCATCGTGGTGGCGATCGATCCGCCGGCATCGTCGAAGCCGGGCGCCGACAGCTGCGGCATCGTCGCGGTGGGGCGCAGCGGCGACGGCGTGTATTTCGTGCTGGAAGACGCTTCGGCGCAGGGGCTGACGCCGGCCGGCTGGGCCGCCAAGGCGGTGGGGCTGTATCACCGGCTTGAGGCCGATGCGATCGTCGCCGAAATCAACATGGGCGGCGAGATGGTGCGTGCGGTGATCCGCGAGACGGATTCGGTGGTGCCGATCCGCGAGGTGCGGGCGAGCCGCGGCAAATACGTCCGCGCCGAGCCGGTGGCGGCGCTGTACGAACAGGCCAAGGTCAAGCACGTCGGCAGCTTTCCGCTGCTCGAAGACGAGATGTGCGACTTCGGCCCCGGCGGCCTGTCGAATAGCCGCTCGCCCGACCGGCTCGACGCGCTGGTCTGGGCCGTCTCCGCGCTGGTGAAAGGCGCCAATGCCGGCGGCCCGCGGGTGCGGCTGCTGTAGTGGCGGCGAGGGTGTCGTGTGTAGGATGGGTTGAGCGTTAGCGAAACCCATCACGCGATTGCGGGGGGGCGATGGGTTTCGCTGCGCTCAACCCATCCTACCAGAAGGCGAAGCAGCCTCAGCAGTAGCCGTACCAGCCGCAGGCGTAGGGCAGGCGGCCGAAGATCAGGTTCGGATCGGTGCCGTAATAGCTGCGGTACAGATACGAGCGCGGCTTGCCGTAGTAACCGTGCACGATCGGCGGCACGTCGACCTCCGGCGCATACACCGGCGTGCCGCTTTCCATCTCCAGCGATTGCCGCACGCCGCGCGGCTTCGGTTGCGGCTCGGCGAAGATCTTGCCGATCTTGCTGTGCATCGGCAGATCGGCCGCCCGCGCGGGCCAGGCCAGCGGCAACGCGATCAGCAGTAACAGCACGACACGCAACATGGCGGCACTCCGGAGTGAGACGCCGCAAGGGTGGGGGATTATGGTTAATAAAGATTAACCAACGGCGTTTTCCCGTCATTGCGCGCGCAGCGAAGCAATCCAGGCGCCGTGCACCGAGCCTCTGGATCGCGTCGTCGGCTTCGCCGCCTCGCGATGACGGCCAGTCGTTCCTACCGCGCCAGCGCCGAGCCCCAGCTCTGCGCGGTGCGTGCGATCCAGTCGCGGTACAGCGTCAGCGGGGTGACGCCGGTGAGGCCGCCGCAGCCGGCGCTGTTGCCGGGGCCGGTCGACCACGACACCACGCCGACGACCACCAGCCGGTCGTTCTGCGCCTGCAGCGCCGGGCCGCCGGAATCGCCGGTGCAGGCGCCTAAGCCGGCGCGGCCGCCGCCGGCGGCCGGATCGGTGAGGCGGATCTGCAGGCGGCCGGGGCGGCCGGTCGCGGTCAGCGTCGCGCTGCGGGCGGTGCCGCCGCTTCTGCCGTCGCCGCGCCGGGTGACGCCGATGCCGGCGACGGTGAAGTCCTGGCCGGCGGCGAGCGGATCGTCCGGCGCCGCGATCGGCAGCGGCGCCTTGCCGGGCAGCGGCGCGGCGAGCTGCAAGAGCGCGACGTCGGCGCTGGCGCGGTGGCCGAGGATGGCGCGCATGTCGAACTCCGGATGCGCCGCGACGCGGGCGACGTCGCGCAGGCTCGGCTGCCGCTGCGCGTCGTACTGCACCACCTTGTAGTCCGCGCCGGGGCCGACGCAGTGCGCCGCGCTCAGCACCAGGTCGGGCGCGATCAGCGTCCCCGAACAGAAATTGCCGCGCGAGCCGACGATGGTGACCAGGGCGCGGGAAAGCGCGCCGGTCGCCTCCGGGGCGCCGCCGACCATTGCGGCGGCCGGTGAGGCCAGCGCGGCGGCGAGGAGGCTGCCGAATGTGAGCGTGCGGATCATGGCGGCGCGTTTCGCCCGCCGCCGCGGCGCTGTCAATCGCCGATCACCATCATGAGGAACCGCCATGCCGATGCTGCTGCTGGCCGGGCCGGCCGCCGAGCCGTGGACCGTCGCTGATCTGAAGAGCTTCCTGCGCGTCGAGTACGAGGTGGACGACGCGGTGATCGCCTCGCTGCTGACGGCGGCGCGCGGCCAGATCGAGGCCGCAACCGGCAAGATGCTGCTGGCGCAGCGCTGGCGGCTGGTGCTGGATGCCTGGCCGCGCGAGGGGCGCATCGGGCTGCGCGGCGGCCCGCTGCGGGCGCTGATCGCGGTGCGGACCTACGACGCGCACGGCGCCGCGCACGATGTCGATCCCGCCTGCTTTGCGCTCGATCTCGCCGGCGGCGTGATCGCGTCGCCGCGCTGGGCGCTGCCGGAGCCGGGGCGCCCGGTCGCCGGCATCGAGCTCGACCTCGAACTCGGCTACGGCACCGCGCCGGACGATATCCCGCCGCCGCTGCGCCATGCGGTGCGGATGCTGGTGGCGCAGTGGTACGACAACCGCGGCGATGCTGCGTCCGGAGCCGGCTCCGCGGTGCTGCCCGGCGGCATCGCCGCGATGATCGCCGGCTATCGCACGGTGACGCTGTGATCGATCCCGGGCGCTTGAATCGCCGGCTGACGCTGCTGGCGCCGGTCGAGACCGACGACGGGCAGGGCGGCGTGGCGCGGAGTTACGCGGCGCAGGCGGTGGTGTGGGCCAGCGTCGTGCCGCTCGCCGCGCGCGAGGGTGTTGCGGCCGATGACAGCCGCGCCGCGCTGCGCGCAAAAATCACGCTGCGCGCCGGGGTGACGCTGTCGCGCGCGCATCGGCTCGCCGATGGCGACAGCGTGTATCGCATCATCGCCTGGCGCAGCCGCGAGCGCGGCGCGCTGCTCGAGATCGACGCCGAGACGGAGCAGACATGACCCCTGCCAGCGTTGCGCTGCGCGCGGCGATCCACCGCGCGCTGATCACCGACACCGCGCTGCTCGCCGCGCTCGGCGGGCCGCGGATCTACGACGAGCCGCCGCGCGAGGCGGCGTTTCCGTTCGTCACCCTCGGCGAAGCGCGGATCAGCGACGTCTCCGCCGACGATGCGCCGACGCAGGAGCATCAATTGACGTTGCACGCCTGGTCGCGCCAGGGCGGCCACAAGGAGGCGCACCTCATCACCGGCGCGCTGCTGCAGGCGCTGGACGATGCGCCGCTCGCCCCGTCCGGCCATCGCCTGGTCAATCTGCGGTTCGCACTCGCCGACATCCGCCGCGAGCCCGACGGCCGCACCTATCACGCCTTGGTGCGATTTCGCGCCGTCACCGAACCAGTTAGTTAGCAGGAGCCGCGCATGGGCGCACAAAAGGGCAAGGATCTGCTGCTCAAGATCCACGACGGCACGAACTACGTCACCGTCGCCGGCTTGCGCAGCCGCAAGATCGCGTTCAACGCCGAACTGGTCGACATCACCCACGCCGAATCCGCCGACCGCTGGCGCGAGCTGCTGGCCGGCGCCGGCGTCCGCCGTGCGTCGATCTCCGGCCGCGGCCTGTTCAAGGATTCCAGCTCCGACGCGCTGGTGCGAACTGCGTTCTTCAGCGGGCTGATCAGCGACTGCCAGGTGGTGGTGCCGGATTTCGGCAGCATCACCGGGCCGTTCCAGATCGCCAGCCTGGAATTCGCCGGCGAGCACAACGGCGAAGTCACCTTCGACCTGACGCTGGAGAGCGCCGGCGCGCTCGGCTTCGTCGCCTTGTGAGAGGATAGCATGGCCAACAAACATCGCGGTGAAATCGAAGCCGAACTCGGCGGCCGGACCCGCACGCTGGTGCTCACCCTCGGCGCGCTCGCCGAGCTGGAAGCCGCGTTCGCCGCCACCGATCTCGTCGCACTGGCGCAGCGCTTCGGCAGCGGGCATCTGTCGGCGCGCGATCTGGTCCGGATCATCGCCGCGGGCCTGCGCGGCGCCGGCGAGGCGGTCCGCGATGATGAAGTCGCGGCGATGACGGTGAGCGGCGGCGCCGCCGGCTACGCCAGTATCGCGGCCGAGCTGCTGGCCGCGACGTTCGGCGAGGCGGCGGCGTGACGCCGTTTCCGTGGGCGGAAGCGATGCAGTTCGGTCTCGGCGTGCTGCGGCTGCCGCCCGATCAGTTCTGGCGGATGACGCCGCGCGAACTCGCCGCCGCGATCGCCGGCCTGCGCGGCGGCGCGACACCGCCGCTCGGCCGCGCCGCGCTCGACGAACTGATGCGGCGCTATCCGGATCACGAGGAACTTGCGTGATGACGGGCGACGGCAACGAGACATGCGACTGCGGCTGCGTCGAGGAGACGACTCAGAAGGTCGACCAGCTCACCACCAAGACCCAGGCGCTGAGCAGCGAAGCCAAGGGCTTCGCGCGGGCGATGACCTCGGCGTTCTCGCAGGCGGTCACCGGCGGCAAGCAGTTCGAGGACGTGCTGAAGTCGCTGGCGCTGAAGGTCTCGGACCTCGCGCTGAAGGCGGCGCTGAAGCCGCTGACTACCAGCCTTGCCGGCGGCTTCGACAGCCTGTTCTCGGGGCTGTTCGGCGGCGCGACCGCCAAGAACGCCGACGGCGCGATCAAGCCATTTGCGGCCGGTGGGGTGATCGGCACCCCGACCTACTTCCCGATGCTCGGCGGCGGCGTCGGCCTCGCCGGTGAAGCCGGCCCCGAGGCGATCCTGCCGCTGGCGCGCGGCGCCGACGGCCGGCTCGGGGTCGCTTCGAGCGGGGGAGCCACCACGGTCAACATCCAGATCGCCACGCCCGACGCCGACAGCTTCCGCCGCTCCGAGACCTATCTCACCGGCCAGATCGCCCGCGCCGTCGCGCGCGGCCAGCGCGGGCTTTGAGCCGACAGCCGTTCATCCACGTCATTGCGAGCCTGCTCCTCGCAATGACGGCGAGTGTGGATCGATTTGATTCCTGGTGCGCAAGTCATGACCCCCTTCCACGAAATCCTGTTCCCGCTCGACGTCGCGTTGAAAAGCGCCGGCGGGCCGGAGCGGCGCACCGAGATCGTCGGCTTCGGCTCGGGCCGCGAACAGCGCAACGCGCGCTGGGCGGACTCGCGGCGGCGCTACGACGCCGGCTACGGCGTCAAGACGTTCGAAGCGCTGCAGCAGGTGGTCGCGTTCTTCGAGGAGCGCCGCGGCCCGCTCACCGGCTTCCGCTGGCGCGACCGGCTGGATTGCAGTTCGGCCGCACCCGGCGCGCCGGTGTCGCCGCTCGACCAGGGCATCGGCATCGGCGACGGCTCGCGCACGAGCTATCAGCTCGTCAAGACCTACGGCGCCGGCTTTGCGCCCTATGTGCGCACGATCACCAAGCCGGTCGCCGGCACCGTCCGCGTTGCGGTCGGCGGCGTCGAAGCCGCGGCCGCCGCGTTCGGCTGCGATCCCGCCACCGGCATCGTCAGCTTCGCGCCCGGCCATCAGCCGCCATCCGGTGCAGCGGTGACCGCGGGCTTTCAGTTCGACGTGCCGGTGCGGTTCGACACCGACTACCTCGAAGTCGATCTTTCGGCGTTCGCGGCCGGCGCCATTCCGAAGATCCCGCTGGTCGAGATCAGGGTGTGAGCGGACTCTCCCGGAGGCCGCGGTTCGAGCCGCCGCCATTGCTTCAAGGCTTTCGCGGCATCGGCCCCGCGGCTGCCGGCTGCGGTGGTGCGGGCGATACGACGAACGACAGCCAGGCGTTCCAGCCTTCCGGCCGGTTCTGCGCGGCGAACTCCTTGTAGCCCTTCAGGTTCAGATAACCCTGCATGTCGCCGACCGGAAACAGGATGCCGAGCTGCGGTCCGACGCCGGCAACACGCGACCGAAACCCGCCAAGCAGCGCCCGCGCGCCGGAATCGTCGCTGATCTGCTGGAAGTAATAGCCGACCAGCCCAAGCTGGAGTTGTTTGGTGAGGAAGTGCGACGCGCCCCAGTCGACGTGAAAGTCGACGCCGTTCTGGTAGTTCGCCGATGTGTTCTTGAAGTTGTAGGTCGCACCCGCGACCGCCGAGAATTCGTTGCCGGCGAGTGGATTGAAATAGGTGTAGCCGACGCCGAAGTCGATCGCGCCGTGGCCGATGCCGAGATTGGCGAGGCGGTGCCGGTCGTAGTCGCCGACCGGAATGTCGCCGGTGCCATACACCATGAAGTTATTGACGCCCACGTTCCATTTCAGCGCGATCTGCGGAATCACGTCGCCGTATGAGGTGAGATCCTGCGTCCGGCCGAGCGCGATGGTGCGGCCGGAGAAATCGCTCAGCGACGCTTCAGCCGCCGCCTGGTTGCGGCCCGCAACGCCGATCAGGGTCGCGGACAATTGGCCACCGAGAACCGGCGTTGCGAACACGTAGCTTGGGCCGTACAGGCCGAGGTCGCCCTTGCCGGAGACCCCGACGTCGACCCGTCCGCCCCGGGGAAACTGCATGCCGGCGCCTGCGCTGACATCGGTGTGATAGTAGATTGAGATCCAGGACCAGCCTGGCGTGCCCGGTGTCGCTGCAAGGCTGCCGAAGAAGCCAGGGACCCAGAAGCTGATGCCCCCTTCGTCGGCCGATGCTGCTTGCGGGCCTTGGAGGGCCAGCAGCGCTACGGCTGCCAATCCGCCGATGATACGGTGCGAATATTGCGACATGCCACGTTCCGATGTGTCCTGGTCAGCCTCTGACCGTTGTCACGCCTGCGCCAAAACCGGCGCCGGATAGTTGCGCGGAGACCACCCCGGATCGCCGGCCCGGGCGATCGATGCGGGCGTCATTCCGTAAAGATCCGGCTCCAGTCGTTCTTCATGTCGACGACCGTCCAGCCACCCGCGGCCGCCGCATCGAGCGCCTTGTCGAGCTTGCCGATCTTGGACTGGCGATCGTAGGCATATTCCCGTTCGGCATCGGTGTGATGGACGAGCCCGGCAAACCGCGGGCCGGCGCCGGCGACGGTCCATTGCAGCATTTCGAGGTCGCCGTCCGAATTGCCGAATGCGAAGATCGGCCGGCGCCCGATGAACCGGTTGATGCCAACCGGCTTGCCGGGGCCGTCGTCGACGAATTCGACCTTGGTGAGCTTGTTCAAGCGCGGCTTGCCGGTGGCATCAGTCTCGAATTTCACGACGCCGGACGAGCCGACCACCTGCTCGGGCGGTATGCCGTAGGCTTTCTCCACCCACGGCCGCATGAATTCGACACCGCCGCCCGATACAATGAAGGTCTTGAAGCCGTTCGCGCGCAGATATGCCAGCAGCTCCAGCATCGGCTGGTAGGTCAGTTGGTTGTAGGGCCGCCCGAAGCGCGGGTGCCGTGCGGTTGCCATCCAATCACGCACCGCATCGGTGAACTCGTCCGTCGTCATCCCCGCATGAGTTGCCGCGACGACCTCGAGCAGGCCAGTTTCGCCCGATGACGCGAATGCCGCCTTGTCGTTTTGAAGCAGCGCCTTGAACGGCTCGTGATCTTTCCATTCCGGATGCTGCGGAGCCATCGCCTTAATGCGATCGAACGCAAACGCGAGCTGGAAGTAATAGGGCTGCTCGGCCCACAGCGTGCCATCATTGTCGAAAGTGGCGATCCGCTCGGCTGTCGGCACGAAATCCGCACCTTGCTCCGTCGTCACGCGCGCGACGAAGGCGAGGATCGCCTGTTTCGCGGTCCCGTTCGTCCATGACGGCAACGGATCGGAGGCGTCGGCCGCGAAACCGACGACGGGCGAGCCGAACACGGCGGCCGAGAGAGCGAGCAGGCTGCGTCTGGTGATCATCGCCGTTCTCCGGTGCCTCAATTCTCGTTCGGTCTCGCCGTCGTGATCTTCTCCATCACGTCGCTGATGGTGAAGCTCGCGGCCTTGGCCCGCGGCGGAAACTCTTTGAAGCTCTCAGCCCAATGCGCCACCAGGGCCTGCGCCGGGATGATCAGGAACATGCGGTGATCCATCCAGTCGCCGTAGTTCAGGCTGGCGGTGGCTCTTTCGAATGGATCGGCCCGCAAATTGTAGATGTTGGGGGCGCGAAGCTTGGTGAACTGGCCCTGCCAAACGCCGGCGGGCGTTTGCGGCGAGACCTCGGTGTTCTGCTCCAGGAAAGCGAATTTCCAATTCCGGATTCGGATCGCCATCAGTTCGCCGTCGTCGCTCCAATACAGGAAGCCCTCGCGCGGTGACTGTTTCACTTCATTCTTGAAGAACGGCAGCAGGTTGATCCCGTCGAGATGCACCTTGAATGGCTTACCGTTCAGGGTCGTGCCTTGCTTGAGACGATCCACGATGCCGGTGTCGCCGGTCGCGGCAGCAAAGGTCGGGATGAAGTCCTCATGCGCGCAAATATCGTTGACGATCGTGCCGGGATTGATCACGCCCGGCCAGCGGATCAGGCAGGGCACCCGGAAGGCACCTTCCCAATTGGTCGCTTTCTCGCCCCGGAACGGCGTCGTGCCGCCGTCGGGCCATGTGAACACCTCGGCGCCGTTGTCGGTCGTATAGACCACGATGGTATTGTCCACGACGCCGAGGTCGTCCAGCAGTTGCAGCAGTTCGCCGACATGACCATCGGTCTCGACCATCCCGTCCGGATATAGTCCGAGCCCGGTCTTGCCTTGCGATTCTTTTTTCAGATGCGTGAAGACGTGCATCCGCGTGGTATTGAAGTAACAGAACCACGGCGTTTGAGCCTTGTGCTGCCGGCTGATGAAGTCCTTGGCCGCGGCGAGAAACTCCGCGTCGACGGTCTCCATGCGCTTGGTGTCCATCGGGCCGGTGTTCTCGATCACCTGCTTGCCGACGCGCCCGTAGGTCGGATCGACCGTCGGGTCGTCGCGGTCACTCGCCTTGCACTTCAAAACCCCGCGCGGCCCGAACTTGGCGCGGAAACGCGGATCCTTCGGATAGTCCGGGTTCTCCGGCTCCTCCTCCGCGTTGAGATGATAGAGATTGCCGAAGAACTCGTCGAAGCCGTGGACGGTGGGTAGGTGCTCGTTGCGGTCGCCGAGATGGTTTTTGCCGAATTGCCCGGTGGCATAGCCGTACGACTTCATCACGTCCGCGACGCTCGGATCGAGCGGACCGAGCCCGAGCTCTGCCCCCGGCAGCCCGACCTTGGTCAGCCCGGTGCGAATGGGTGATTGCCCGGTGATGAACGCGGCGCGGCCCGCGGTGCAACTCTGCTGCCCATACCAGTCGGTGAAGGTGGCGCCTTCTCGGCCGATCCGGTCGATGTTGGGCGTGCGATAGCCCATGATCCCCATGTTGTAGACACTGATGTTGAACCAGCCGATATCGTCGCCCATGATGAACAGGATGTTCGGTTTGGATCCGGCGGCTCCGCTGGCGATCGCGGGAGAGGCCGGAGAGTTTTTCGTGGCCTGTGCGAATGCGCTGGTGGTCAGTGCGGCCGCCGCGACCAGGGTTGATGTGCCGAGCAGGAGATGCCGACGGTCAATGGTGCCATCGGGCACGCGCGGGTGCTTGTCTTCGCTGTTCATCTGACACTCCCGATTGTGATCCGGTGCGGATTCGGCTGCGGCGGTCCGCCCGAGAGCGGGCGACGCGCGGAATGAGCGTTGCGGAGTGAAGTACGATGATCTGGCTAGGTAGAGGGAATTGCGTTCGGGGTGGAACGCGATCGACGTTGAGGCTCAGGGTGATCATTGGTCGGCACGAACCGCTCTCCAGCGAGTAGCGAGGAGTATTAGTGCGCCACGTTCGTGTGGTCGTGCCAACCATCTGTCGCGCAATCAATCTGAAATAGAGGTGCACTGCGTTGCAGGATCGCACCACGAAATGTGATAAGGATGCAGCTAATCAGCGTACAAATCGTTGAGGCGCGTCAATTGCGATACTGTGTCGGGTTTCGTGTAATAGTGGTATGCTACTGAGGGGTCAGTATCAGGTCACCAATTTCCAAGTGAGTGCTGCTCGTGCCTGACAAACGGCAGTTATCGCATTGTGGCGTTCAGCGCCGGTTTCACGTCATGGCCAAGCCTGCAGGCTCGTCCTGCAATCTCGATTGCAGATATTGCTTCTATCTAAGTAAGCAAACGCTCCGAGGAGGGCCGGGTACCGGCAGGATGACGGACCGGACTCTGGAGCTGTTCATTCGGCAGTATATCGAGGCGAACACGGGGCCGGAGGTGGTGTTCTCCTGGCAGGGCGGTGAGCCGACGCTGCTCGGCCTGGACTTCTTCCAGAGGGTCGTTGAGCTGCAAAGACGATACGCGAGGCCCGGTCAGCGTATCGAAAATGATCTTCAGACGAACGGAATTCTGCTCGATGCCGCTTGGGCCGGGCTTTTGAAAGAGCACCGGTTCCTGGTCGGACTCAGCATCGATGGTCCGCGCGAGCTGCATGATCGCTACCGGGTGAACAAGGGAGGCGCGCCGACATTCGACAAGGTCATGGCTGGGGCGACGGTGTTGCGGAAGGCAGGGGTGCCGTTCAACACGCTCACCTGCGTACATCGCTTCAATGCCGAGCGCCCGCTGGATGTCTATCGCTTTCTCCGCCGGGAGCTGGATTCGACCTACATCCAGTTCATTCCGATCGTGCAGGCGAGGGGTTTCGAGACCGATGCGCCGGATGTCTACGACACCGGGCATATGCCGATCATTGGAAGCGCGCGGTCGAAGCCCGATCATCCGGAATCGATCGTCACCGACTGGTCGGTCGATCCCGACCGATACGGCTATTTCCTGTCACGCGTATTCGATGAGTGGCGGCGGCGGGATCTCGGCAGGGTGCTGGTGAACCATTTTGAAACGCTGGTCGCTCAGCATCTCGGTCTGCCCGCGCAGATCTGCATCTATCATCAATTTTGCGGCAAGGGCGTGGCGCTGGAACACGATGGCAGCGTCTACGCCTGTGACCACTATGTGTACCCTCCGTATCGGCTCGGCAACCTGAGCGAGATGTCATTGTCGGAGATGGTCTTCTCTGAGCGGCAGGTGGCATTCGGCTACGCGAAGTCGGAGATGCTCCCGGACGACTGCCGCGCCTGCGAGTATTTGCAGGACTGCTGGGGAGAATGTCCTGGAAATCGTCTGCTGCGCACGCCGTCGGGCCAGCCGGGGCTCAATTATCTGTGCAGCGGACTGAAGAAGTTCTTCAAGCACGTGCGGCCAGCCATCGACGAGATTGCGGCCGGGATCCGGAAGCAGAAGGGCTAGCTGGGCCGCAAGGTCGACGCTCTGATGATGCGGAACGAGATCCCGCCACCGGCATCGTCAGCTTCGCGCCTGGGCATCTGCCACCTGCCGGCACCGCAGTGACCGCCGGCTTTCAGTTCGACGTGCCGGTGCGGTTCGACACCGACTACCTCGAAGTTGATCTTTCGGCGTTCGCGGCCGGCGCGATTCCGAAGATCCCGCTGGTCGAGATCAGGGGCTGAGAACGTGAGAGCAAACGCGCTGCGGGGGCGCGTCGGGCGTGAAGCATTCCTTGCTTTTCGGACGTCCGAATGGATGAAGGCGACGTCCGATCGGACGAGTGCCGGTTCAACGATCCTTTCCGCGGCAAAACTGAAAATGGCGAGCCGACAGAAAAGTTCGGCGCAACGACACGCCATTGCCCAGAAAGGCAAACGTCCATGTCAGGTATCGTTCTTTCGAACGCCGTCCGCCAGAATCTCTCGTCGCTTCAGGCCACGGCCGACTTGCTCGCCACCACCCAGAGCCGCCTCTCGTCCGGCAAGAAGGTGAACACGGCGCTCGACAATCCGACCAACTTCTTCACCGCCGCTTCGCTCGACAGCCGCGCCAGCGACATCAACAACCTGCTCGACGGCATCGGCAACGGCGTGCAGATCCTGCAGGCCGCCAACACCGGCATCACCTCGCTGAACAAGCTGGTGGACAGCGCCAAGTCGATCGCCAACCAGGCGCTGCAGACCGTGGCCGGCTACGCCACCAAGTCGAACGTCTCGGCGACCATCTCCGGCGCCACCGCCGATGACCTGCGCGGCACCCAGAGCTTCAGCAACGCCGTTGCCAGCAGCAACGTGGTGTTCGACGGCTCTGCGGGCGGTGCCACCACCGCCTCCGGCAGCGATCTGCTGGGCGGTGTCGCCGTCAGCATCGCGGCTGCGACCGCCGTCACCGCCCTCGGCGCCGCCGACAACACCGCGCTCGGTAGCGCGCTGACCGTCGGCACCGCCAGCGGCGCCGCCACCGGCACCAGCAAGATCAGCGATCTGACCAACGGTCTGACCGCGACTGCGACCGGTCCGGCCGCCGGTGACGCGATCACCGTCAACGGCAAGACCATCACCTTCACCACCGCCGGTGCGGCGAAGGCGGACTCCGAAGGCAACTACACGATCGGCCTCGATCAGGACCTGACGGCCCTGACCAAGACCATCGACGCGATGAACAACAATACGACCAACGCGTCGACCGTCACCGGCGGCAAGCTGGAACTGCACTCGGGCACCAACAGCCCGCTGACGATCAGCGACAACGCCGGCGGTGCGGTGCTGGCCAAGCTCGGGCTGGGCGGCTCGACCGAGTTCAAGGTCGATACGGCTGCTGCGACGGCATCGGCCAACATCTCGGGCTCGACCCAGTTGTTCAACAGCCACGGCGGCCTGTCCTCGACCGCGATCGCTGACGGCACCCAGCTCACCGTCAACGGCAAGACCATCACCTTCAAGACCTCGGATGCGCCGCAGGGTAACAACATTGCCACCGGCACCGGCGTTCTCGGCCGCATCGGCACCGACGGCAACGGCAACTCGACGATCTATCTCGGCAACCAGAGCAACTTCACCAACGCGACCGTGGGTGACGTTCTGACCGCGATCGATCTCGCCAACGGCGTCAAGTCGGCGTCGATCTCGAACGGCGTGGCGACGATCTCGACCAGCGCCGGCCAGACCCCGTCGTCCGTGGCTGCCGGCATCGTCACCATCAACAGCTCGTCGGGTGCCGACCTCAATCTGACCGGCCCGACCGATCTGCTCAAGAACCTCGGCCTGACCACTGCGACCGGCTCTGGCCCGCTGACCCTGACCAAGCAGCGCACCACCGACGGCACCACGCTTGGTACGCTGATCGCGGACGGCTCGACCCTGAACGTGAACGGCAAGACCATCACGTTCAAGAACGCCGCGGTGCCGACGGCCTCCGCGTCGCACACCGGAATCTCCGGCAACGTCGAAACCGACGGCAACGGCAACTCGACCGTGTACCTGCAGAAGGGCACTCTCGACGACGTGCTGAAGGCGGTCGATCTCGCCACCGGCGTGCGCAAGGCGACGCTCGGCAACGCCGGTGCGGTGATCTCCACCGCGAGCGGTACGGCCAACTCGTCGATCACCAGCGGCATGCTGAAGCTCTCGACCGGTCTGCAGTCCGACCTCAGCATCACCGGTACCGGCAATGCCATGGCGGCGCTCGGCCTGACCGGCCCGAGCGGCACCGACAGCTCGTTCTCCGCGACCCGCGGTGCGAGCGCCGGCAGCCTGAACGGCAAGTCGCTGACCTTCACCTCGTTCAACGGCGGTGCGGGCGTCAACGTCACGTTCGGTGACGGCACCAACGGCACCGTCAAGTCGCTGGCCCAGCTCAACGTCGCGCTGGCCGCCAACAACATGTCGGCGTCGATCGACAACGCCACCGGCAAGCTGACGATCTCGACCTCCAACGACTTCGCCTCCCACTCGATGGGCGGCAGCGAAGGTGGCGTGCTCGGTGGCACTGCGCTGACGACTCTGACCTTCTCGACGCCGCAGGCGCCGGTTGCGGACGTCAATGCCCAGAACACCCGTGCGGGTCTGGTCAAGCAGTTCAACGACATCCTGAACCAGATCAAGACCACGGCTCAGGACGCTTCGTTCAACGGCGTCAACCTGCTGAACGGCGACACCCTGAAGCTGGTGTTCAACGAAACCGGCAAGTCGACGATCTCGATCCAGGGCGTCACGTTCGATCCGACCGGCCTCGGTCTGTCGGACCTGTCGTCGGGCACCGACTTCATCGACAACAACGCGACCAACGCGGTGCTGACCAAGCTGAGCGCCGCCTCGACCACGCTGCGGTCGCAGGCTTCGGCGTTCGGTTCGAACCTGTCGGTGGTGCAGGCGCGTCAGGACTTCTCGAAGAGCCTGATCAACGTGCTGCAGACCGGCTCGGCGAACCTGACGCTGGCCGACACCAACGAGGAAGCGGCGAACAGCCAGGCGCTGTCGACCCGCCAGTCGATCGCGGTGTCCGCGCTGTCGCTGGCCAACCAGTCGCAGCAGGGCGTGCTGCAGTTGCTGCGTTAACGAAACCGATCGAGCCGGCGGCATCCGCCGCCGGCTCGATCACTTGAACTGAGGAGACGACCGATGCCGCTGAGCGAGACCACACCGATGAGCGTCGCCAGGACGCCGCGAGGATCGCGCAAGGCATCGTCCGGACTGAAGATCACGCTGAAGCCGTTCGAGCGGATCGAGATCGGCGGTCTGACGCTGATCAACGGATGGACCGAATCGTCGACGTTCTCGATCGAAGGCACCGCGCCGGTGCTGCGCCAGGCCAACACGATTCTCGAAGACCACGCCGACACCAGCCTGCGGCAGGTCTATCTGCGCTTACAGAAACTCTATCTGCGCCGTGACGGAGCGACCCTTGAAGGCTACCATCAGGCGGTGGAGCGCCTTCTGCTGGAGATGCCCGCGGCCGCTGAAGCCGTGCAAAAGGCCAACCAGGCGATCGCCGACCAGCGGCTCTATGCGGCGCTGAAGGCGTATCGCGATCTGCTCGATCAGACCGACGAGGGATGGTCGTCGCAAGCGTCCGAGCCGGCGCCGATCCGACAGGGCGATCCCGAAGCGCTGCCCAGGGTCGAATTCGTGCGCGACCGGCGGAAATATCGCGCGGGAGCCTCGCGCAGCCAGCCCGGATAGGCCGCAACGGTGCCATCGCCAAATTTGGGGATGACGAATCTCTGGGGTCCGATCTAGTTTCCCGTAAAATTACTAGGTCGCAAGCCGCGCCCCGACCGAGGTGGTTTTTCCTTCTACGTCAAGTGCTTGCCAATCATGCCGGGTTCTCACCTATCGAATATCGTCAAGGGGGTCGGAATCAGCGCCCTGGTGATCGATCGGGACGGCAAGATTCTCGAAGCCAGCGACGAGCCGGCGATGTCCGGCGCCAAATCCAAGAGCAAGGTCGGCAGCAGCTATTTCGACGCCTGCATCCGTCCGGATCGGCACTCGCTGGAATTGCTGCGCGGGTTCAAGAGCCTCGCCGAAAAGAGCATCGACTTCTTCTCGACGGTCAGTTGGCGCGAAGAGGCTGGCGAACGAAAGCACTTCTTGATCGTGGCGACGCCATGCGACGACGATCCGGACGCGATCGTGGTGTTGCACATCGATGTGTCGGTCCTGCTCGGCGGACGTCAGGAATTGTCCGCGCTGATGATCGGGCAGGGGGCGGCCGCTGCGGCTCAAGTCGATGCCGCAATGATCGGAGCCGTGCGCGGTGCGATCGTCGATGCGCTCGCGGCCTCGCAGGTGCCCACGCCGACATTGACGATTCCCAAGCAATCCAGGGAGCCGAACGCTCTCAGCGAACTTACGCCCTCGCAGTTGGAACTTCTGCCCTATCTGGCGAGCGGAAAGAGCAACCGGCAGATCGCCAAAGAGCGCGACATGAGCGTGTTCACGGTGAAGTCTCAGGTGGCCGGCATTATCCAGAAGCTGAACGTCGCCAACCGCACGCAGGCGGCACTGTTCGCGATGCGCAACAGCGAGGCCTTGGGAATTCGATCGCGAGCCTAGATGTGAGCTTTCAATAGGTTGTCCATCCGGTCCGGACCGAGGATGCTGAGGTTGCGAAGCTTCAGTGTCCAAGGAGGGACCGGATGAACATTCACAAGAATGCCCGTTTGACGCCGATTGGTCGAGAGCGGTTGGTGCAGGCGGTGTTGAGCGGGCAGACGCCGAAGGCCGCCGCACAAGCCGCAGGCGTCTGCCCGCGGACGGCCCGCAAATGGGTTGCCCGGTTCAAGGCCGAAGGGCGCGCAGGGCTTGCCGATCGCTCGTCGCGGCCGCGGCGGCTGTACAAGCCGACGCCAGTGGCGACCGTGGAGCAGGTCGAACGGCTGCGCCGTCAGCGTCTGACCGGCAAGCAGATCGCCGCCGATCTCGGCCTGTCGCCGGCCACCGTCAGCCGTATCCTGCGACGCCTGGGGCTCAACCGAATGCGTGACCTGGAGCCGGCCGAACCAGCCCGCCGCTACGAGTACGCCCATCCCGGCGACATGATCCACATCGACATCAAGAAGCTCGGCCGCTTCGACAAGATCGGCCATCGCATCACCGGCGATCGCACCGGCCAAAGCAACAGCCGCGGCGTCGGCTGGGAGTTCGTCCACGTCTGCATCGACGACGCCTCACGTGTCGCATTCTCGCAGATTTTCGCGGACGAGAAGGCCGTCAGCGCGATCGCCTTCCTCAAGGCCGCGATCGCCTATTACGCCAGCCTCGGCGTCACCGTTAGACGCGTCATGACCGACAACGGAAGCTGCTACATATCGACTGATTTCCGAAACGCCTGCCACGCTCTCGGGCTCAAGCATATCCGCACCAGGCCATACACACCTAAAACCAACGGCAAGGCCGAGCGCTTCATCCAAAGTGCTCTCAGGGAATGGGCTTACGCGCAGGCCTATCCGACCTCGACACGCAGGGCCGAGGAACTGCCGATCTGGCTGCATCGATACAATTGGCACCGCCCTCACGGCGGCATAAAATCACAGCCGCCAATCAGCAGACTCGGACTCTCCGAGGACAACCTGTTGAGGCTCCACATCTAGAGCGGTTCATCGTTTGATTGACACGATCCGACCTTTCCGAAGGCACTGAGTCCTCATGCTGAGGAGCCTGGCGAAGCCGGGCGTCTCGAAGGATGGGGCAACGCATTCCCTGCGTCACATGGTTCGAGACGGCGCTACGCGCCTCCTCACCATGAGGTTCTGCCTGTTGCAGGCTCTCCGAAGCGCGGGTTCGATTCTATCGAAAACAGGATTGCTTTACGCGCGAGGCCTCACCCGCCGATCGCCTCGCGGCGGAACGCGCCGGGGCTTTTCGCCATCCATTTCCGGAAGGCGCGGTGGAACGCGCTGGGTTCGGCGAAACCGAGGTCGGCGGCGATGTCGCCGACCGGCTTTTCGTTGTCCGCCAGCCAACGGATTGCCAGCGCGCGGCGGATCTCGTCCTTGATGGTCTGGTAGGTCTGGCCCTCGGCGCTCAGCCGGCGGCGCAGCGTCGAGGCCGGGATCTTCATCTGCCTGGCCAGCGTTTCGAAGTTCGGCCACGCGGTCGGCGGCTTGGCCCGCAGCGTGGTCCGGATCGCCGCGGTCAGCGTCGCATCGTGGCGGTAGCGGACCAGAATGTTCGCCGGCGCCCGGCGCAGAAACTCCTTCAGCGCCCGCTCGGTGCGGTTGGTGCGCAGCGCAAGAAACGCCGCATCGAACACCAGCGCGCTCTCCGGCTGGCCGAACCGGACCGGCGCGCCGAAGAACGACCGATAGTCGGCGGCGAAGGCCGGCGGGCCGCAGGCGAAATCCACCCGGCGCAGCGGCAGCCGCCGGCCGACCAGCCAGCAGGCGATGCCGTGCACCACGATCCAGAAGGTGCGATAGGCGAAGGCCGAGCGCGGCGCTGTCTTGTCACGGAGCACGATGCGGGCGAGGCCGTCTTCGATCCGCAATTCGCCGCTGGGATCGTCCAGGGCGATCTTCAGAAATCGCAGCGCGCGGTTCAGCGCCTGGTGCAGCGTTCCGGCGTTGAGCACCGCGTGCCCGAGCAGCGTGAACGATCCCGGCCGCATCGGCCGTCCGCCGAGACCGAAGAACTCGTCGTCCATCGCCGCGGCCACCGCCAGCCACAATGCACCGAATTCGGCGGCCGAGACCCGTTCCCGCACCACCTCGGGCAAGCCGGCGGAGGCGAACACCGGCCCGGGCGCGATGCCGGCCCGAACCAGACAATCGGCCACCTCCTCCACGAACAAAGGCGCAATCGTCCGCCGCTCCAACTCGTCGGTTCCTTCTCGAAAGTGGCAAAACCGATCACAAATCTAGGTCAGTTTGGTCCTAGAAAGCCACAGCGCTCCGCCGCTTAATCCGCCCCCGTGAATCCACTCGCGTCAAACCCTCGTGCCAACAACGAGGGCAGGGGAAGAAACACCATGAGCAACGCCCATCCTGCGGCAGCAGCCATCGAAGATTACGCCGACGTTCTTGCGCGGTTTCGCCGCGAGGATCTCGAAGCGCTGTTCGACGGCGACTTCGCGACCGGCATCAACGTATGCGTCGAATGCTGCGACCGTCACGTCGCCGGCGGCGGCACGGCGCTGGATTGGGAAAGCCAGGACGGCCGCACCGCATCGTTCAGCTTCGGACAGATGCAGGACTATGCGGCCCGCGTCGCCAATCTGCTGGTCGCACAGGGCGTCAAACCCGGCGACGTCGTCGCCGGCATGCTGCCGCGCACGCCCGAGCTGCTGGCGCTGATCCTCGGCACCTGGCGCGCCGGCGCGGTGTATCAGCCGCTGTTCACCGCGTTCGGTCCGAAGGCGATCGAGCACCGCGTCAAGATGAGCGCCGCCAAGCTGGTGGTCACCGATGTGGCCAATCGCGCCAAGCTCGCCGACGTCGCCGATTGCCCGACCGTGGCGATCGTGCTGCGGCCCGGCGAGACCGCGCCGCTCGGCGATCTCGATTTCCATGCCGAGATCGCGGCGCAATCGACCGAGTTCGCGCCGGTGCTGCGCAAGGGCACCGACCTGTTCCTGATGATGTCGACCTCCGGCACCACCGGCCTGCCGAAGGGCGTGCCGGTGCCGATCAACGCGCTGCCGGCGTTCTATTCGTACATCCGTGATGCGGTCGATCTGCGCGCGGGCGACATCTTCTGGAACATCGCCGATCCGGGCTGGGCCTATGGCTTGTACTACGCGGTCACTGGCCCGCTGCTGCACGGCCATGCCACCACGTTCTACGACGGTCCGTTCACCGCCGAGAGCACCTATGGATTGATCAAGCGCCGCGGCATCACCAATCTGGCCGGCGCGCCGACCGCGTATCGGCTGCTGATCGCGGCGGGACCGGAAGCGGCGGCGCCGGTGAAGGGCCAGCTCCGCGTCGTCAGCAGCGCCGGCGAGCCGCTCAATCCGGAAGTCATCCGCTGGTTCGCTGAGCATCTCGCCGCGCCGATCCACGATCATTACGGCCAGACCGAGCTCGGCATGGTGGTCAACAATCACCACCGGCTGCGCCACACCGTGCATCCGGGCTCCGCGGGCCTGGCGATGCCAGGCTTCCGCGTCGCGGTGCTCGACGAGCAGAGCAACGAACTGCCGCCGAACGTCCCGGGCGTGCTCAGTGTCGACCTGAAGCGCTCACCGCTGATGTGGTTCTCCGGCTATTGGCAGCAGGAGACGCCGGCGATCGAAGGCGGTTACTACCGCACCGGCGACACCGTCGAGCTGGAGCCGGATGGCTCGATCAGCTTCGTCGGCCGGGCCGACGACGTCATCACCTCGTCGGGTTATCGCATCGGCCCGTTCGACGTCGAGAGCGCGCTGATCGAGCATGCCGCGGTGATCGAAGCGGCGGTGATCGGCAAGCCCGATCCCGAGCGCACCGAGATCGTCAAAGCCTATGTGGTGCTCGCCAAGGACGTGACGCCGAGCGAGGCGCTGGCCGAGGAGCTGCGGCAATATGTCAAGAAGCGGCTCTCCGCTCACGCCTATCCGCGCGAGATCGAATTCCTGGAGCAACTGCCGAAGACGCCGAGCGGCAAGCTGCAGCGCTTCATCCTGCGCAAGCGCGATTCCGATCCCGCAGGCAGTGCTTCCGCCACGTCTTCCTCCGCAGCTTGAGATACGGATTGCCTCGTCATGAACATTACTGATCGCGTTTTCCTGGTCACCGGCGCCGCCTCCGGTCTCGGCGCTGCCACCGCCCGCACGCTGGTGGCGGGCGGTGCCAAGGTGGTCGGCCTCGATCTCAACGCCGAGGCCGGCGCCAAGCTCGAACAGGAGCTCGGTGCGAGTTTCCGCTTTCTCGCCACCGACGTCACCAAGGCCGAGGATGCCGAGGCGGCGGTGAAGCTCGCCCAGGATGTGTTCGGCCACGTCAACGGGCTGGTGAATTGTGCCGGCGTGGCGCCGGGCGAGAAGGTGCTCGGCCGCAACGGCCCGCACAAGCTCGACAGCTTCGCCCGGGCGATCACCATCAACCTGGTCGGCAGCTTCAACATGATCCGGCTCGCCGCCGAGGCGATGAGCAAGGAGCAGCCGGACGCCGAAGGCGAGCGCGGCGTCATCATCAACACCGCCTCGGTTGCGGCGTTCGACGGCCAGATCGGGCAGGCGGCGTATTCGGCCTCCAAGGGCGGCGTCGCCGCGATGACGCTGCCGATCGCGCGCGAACTGGCGCAGCACGGCATCCGCGTGGTGACGATCGCGCCCGGCATCTTCGAAACCCCGATGATGGCCGGGATGCCGCAGCCGGTGCAGGATGCGCTCGGCAAGAGCGTGCCGTTCCCGCCGCGGCTCGGCCGGCCGGCCGAATATGCCGCGCTGGTCAAGGCGATCTGCGAGAATACGATGCTGAACGGCGAGGTGATCCGCCTCGACGGTGCACTGCGGATGGCGCCGCGCTGAGGCGCGGCGGTTACTACTCATGCGATCAAACAACCAAAATCCAGGGAGAACTCCCATGACCCACGATCCAATCGTTATCGTCGGCTCCGCGCGCACCCCGATGGGTGGCTTTCAGGGCGAGCTGAAGGACGCCACCGCATCCCAGCTCGGCTCGGCCGCGATCTCGGCCGCGGTGGAGCGCGCCGGCCTGAAGCCGGATGCGATCGACGAAGTCGTGTTCGGCTGCGTGCTGCCGGCCGGCCAGGGCCAGGCACCCGCCCGTCAGGCTTCGCTCGGCGCCGGCCTGCCGCTGTCGGCGGGCTGCACCACCGTCAACAAGATGTGCGGCTCCGGCATGAAGGCGGCGATGCTCGCGCATGATCTGTTGATCGCCGGCAGCGCCACCGTGGCGGTGGCCGGCGGCATGGAGAGCATGACCAACGCGCCGTATCTGCTCGACCGCGCCCGCGGCGGCTACCGCATGGGCCACGGCCGGGTGCTCGACCACATGTTCCTCGACGGCCTCGAAGACGCCTACGACAAGGGCCGGCTGATGGGCACCTTCGCCGAGGACTGTGCGCAGAACTATCAGTTCACCCGCGAGACCCAGGACAATTTCGCCATCACCTCGCTGACCCGCGCCCAGGCCGCGATCAAGGACGGCTCGTTCGCCCGCGAGATCACGCCGGTGACGATCAAGGCCGGCAAGTCGGACATCACCGTCACCACCGACGAGCAGCCGCTGAAGGCCAAGCTCGACAAGATCCCGACGCTGAAGCCGGCGTTCCGCGAAGGCGGCACCGTGACGGCGGCGAACTCCTCGTCGATTTCCGACGGCGCCGCCGCGCTGGTGCTGATGCGCCGCTCGGAGGCAGACAAGCGTGGCCTGAAGCCGCTCGCGGCGATCGTCGGCCATTCCACCCACGCGCACGAGCCGGCGCTGTTCGCCACCGCGCCGATCGGCGCGATCCGCAAGCTCAGCGACCGCACGGGGTGGAATCTCGCCGACGTCGATCTGTTCGAAGTCAATGAGGCGTTCGCGGTGGTGGCGCTGGCGGCGATGCACGATCTCGGCCTGCCGCACGACAAGGTCAACGTCCATGGCGGCGCCTGCGCGCTCGGCCACCCGATCGGCGCCTCCGGTGCGCGCGTGCTGGTGACGCTGCTGGCGGCGCTGGAGAAGTACGACCTCAAGCGCGGCATCGCCTCGCTGTGCATCGGCGGCGGCGAAGCCACCGCCGTCGCGGTCGAGCGGCTGTCGTGAGCGCATCATGATCCTGAACGACCTGCAGACCCAGATCCGCGACACCGCGCGCGACTTCGCGCGCGAGCGGCTCGCTCCGACCGCGGCGGCGCGCGATGCCGCGCATGCGTTTCCGCGCGCCGAACTGACCGAGATGGGCCAGCTCGGCTTTCTCGGCATGCTGGTGCCGGAAGCCTATGGCGGCTCCGACACCGGCATGGTGGCCTACACCCTGGCGCTGGAAGAGATCGCCGCCGGCGACGGCGCGTGCTCGACCATCGTCAGCGTGCATTCCTCGGTCGGCTGCATGCCGATCCTGAAATTCGGCACCGACGAGCAGAAGCAGCGCTTCCTGCCCAAGCTCGCCAGCGGCGAGTGGATCGGCGGCTTTGCGCTGACCGAGCCGCAGGCCGGCTCGGACGCCTCGAACCTGCGCACCACCGCGCGCCGCGACGGCGATGCCTATGTCATCAACGGCGCCAAGCAGTTCATCACCTCGGGGCAGAACGGCCAACTGATCATCCTGTTTGCCGTCACCGATCCGTCGGCCGGCAAGAAGGGCATCACCGCCTTCATCGTGCCGACCGATACGCCCGGCTACGAAGTGGTGCGGGTCGAGGACAAGCTTGGTCAGCATTCGTCCGACACCTGCCAGCTCGCCTTCAACGACATGCGGATTCCCGCCGACCTGCGGCTCGGCGCCGAAGGCGAGGGGCTGAAGATCGCGCTGTCGAATCTCGAAGGCGGCCGGATCGGCATCGCCTCGCAGGCGGTGGGCATGGCGCGCGCCGCGTTCGAGGCGGCCCGCGACTACGCGCGCGACCGCGTCACCTTCGGCAAGCCGATCATCGAGCACCAGGCGGTGGCGTTCCGGCTCGCCGACATGGCGACCCGCATCGCCGCCGCGCGGCAGATGGTTCTGCATGCGGCCAGCCTCCGCGAAGCCGGACTGCCGTGCCTGACCGAAGCCTCGATGGCCAAGCTGCTTGCCTCCGAGACTGCGGAGGCGGTGTGCTCGTCGGCGATCCAGACGCTCGGCGGCTACGGTTACTTGAAGGACTTCCCGGTCGAGCGGATCTATCGCGACGTTCGCGTCTGCCAGATCTACGAAGGCACCAGCGACGTCCAGCGCATCGTGATCGCGCGCAATCTCTGATCTGAACCACATCGTCGGTCCCGGCGCGGCGCCCGCCGCCGCCGGACCGTCGATGCGACATCGTCCGCGGGGCATCGCGCTGCCCCGGCGGATGCGCCGTCGCGCGCCATCGAGGAGCTTGTTATGCGCAGCATTCCGGATGCGTTGCAGGCGAGGCTCGACGGTGGCGTCACCACGCTGGCGCAATGCTGGATCGTGCGGCGGCGCGATGGCGCTGTGCTCGGCTTCACCGATCACGACCGCGATCTCGTCATCGACGGTGTGAACTGCCGCGCCGGCACCGGGTTCTCGGCGTCGGAGGCGTCGCAGCGGTTCGATTTGGCGGTCGATGGCGCGGAGATCTCCGGTGCGCTCGACGACGATCTGCTGCGCGAGGCGGATTTGGCCGCCGGACGCTTCGACGCCGCCGCGATCGAGAGCTGGCTGGTGGATTGGAGTGCGCCCGAGCTGCGGGTGCTGACCGCGCGCGGTACGCTCGGCGAAGTGCGGCGCGAGGGCCTTGCCTTCACGGCGGAGCTGCGCGGGCTCGCCGATCTGTTGTCGCAGGAGACCGGCCGGCTCTACACCGCGGCGTGCAGCGCCGATCTCGGCGACGCGCGCTGCCGCGTCGATCTCGGCAACCCGGCGCGGCGCAGCGAGGGCCTCGTCGTCGCGGCACCCGGCACGTCGACCATCACGGTCTCGGGCCTCGACGGTTACGCGCCCGGTCTGTTCAGCGCCGGCCGGCTGAGCTGGCGCAGCGGCGCCAATGCCGGCGCTGCGGTCGAGATCAAGCAGCATCGCGTCGTCGTCGGCGAGGTGCGGCTGTCGCTGTGGCAGGCGATGGCCGAACCGATCGCGCCCGGCGACAGCTTCGTCGTCACCGCCGGCTGCGACAAGCTGTTTGCGACCTGCCGCGACCGCTTTGCTAACAGCGACAACTTTCGTGGCTTCCCGCAGATCCCCGGCAACGATTTCGTCGTCAGCTATCCGGTGCCCGGTGCGCCCGGCAACAGCGGCGCGCCAATCGGCCCGGTGCTGCGCGGCGACGTCTGACCGCAGCACCAATCCACTCACTCGTTCGAGCGAGGGCGCGATGGATCAGCCATTGGGTCGCGACACGATTGTTGCCGAAGCGCGGAGCTGGATCGGCACCCGCTATCGGCACCAGGCGTCGGTGAAGGGCGTCGGCTGCGACTGCCTCGGCTTGGTGCGCGGAGTGTGGCGCGCCTGTCTCGGTGACGAGCCGGAAGCGCCGCCGCCTTACGCACCGGACTGGGCCGAAGCCGGCGGCGACGAGACGCTGGCGGCGGCGGCGCTGCGCCATCTGGTGCCGGTGCCGTGCGATGCGTTCGACCGCGGCGACGTGCTGCTGTTCCGCTGGCGCGACGGCTGCGTCGCCAAGCACGCCGCGATCGCAAGTTCGCCGACGACGATGATTCACGCCCACGATGGCGCGGCGGTGTGCGAGGTCGCGATCACACCATGGTGGCGGCGCCGGCTCGCCTATGCGTTCACGTTTCCCGGCATTGCAGATCCGCTGCGTTGACGTTGGTGAAGCGGTCTGGTCAGGTCCGGCTGACTCATCGCGCGGATCGCCTGGAGGCACGCAGAATGGACAACGGCAGCAACGTGCGGACCGGTGGATGCCATTGCGGGGCGGTGCGCTTCGAGGTGACGCTGAGCGACGGCTTCGACTCGATCCGGCGCTGCACCTGTTCGTATTGCCGGATGCGCGGCGCGGTGGTGGCGATGGCGGAGATGGGCGGGATCAAGATCCTGCAGGGCGAGGACGTGCTGACGACCTATCGGTTCCACACCGGCACGGCGCAGCACTTCTTCTGCTCACGCTGCGGCATCTACACCCATCATCAGCGACGATCCAATACGAACCTCTACGCCGTCAATGTCGCCTGCCTCGACGGCGTCAGCCCGTTCGACTTCACCGAAGTGCCGGTGATGGACGGCGTCAATCACACCAACGATACCGGCCAGCCGACCCGCCGCGCCGGCACGCTGCGCTTCATCGCGTCGGAGTGACGGTGCGCGCCTCGAAAGAGGGCCGCGTCTGTCCTTGGTTGGCCTGTGACCGCGCTTCGCGTACTCACACCAAGCAAAGCCTCATGGTGAGGAGGCGCGAAGCGCCGTCTCGAACCATGCGCCGCGAGTCACGCGCGGCCTCATCCTTCGAGACGCCCGGCTTTGCCTGGCTCCTCAGGATCAGGACTCAGTGCCCTCGACGATGGACAATTCCGCTTCGATCAATCGACCAAGCGAACTCATCGCCTGGATGATCAAGCTCAGGCCGACGCCCTGGCGTTGGCGGCCTTGGTCTCGGCGATCATCCGCTTGATGGCGTCGACGGTTTCGGGCGGCAGGTGCCTGGCGGCGCCGAGCGCGACGTACAGCGCGTTCAGCGTGTTGCGTCGGGCCTCCGGCGGAATCATCATCTTGGCGCGCGGGCCTTCGGCGAGGCCGTACAGCGCCTGCGCGGCGAGATCGAGATCGTAGCCCCACACCCAGCACCACAGCCGCACCGCGGTCGACCAGCCGCGCTGATAGGCGCGCAGCGAGGTGCCGGCTTCGAACAGCGCCTTGACGGCGGCGTCGCGGGTCTCCTCGGGGGCACCGGGGTCGACCGCGGAGTAGCGCTCTGCGACGTCGAGCACTTCGATCCGCTTGGCCTGCAGCGCCACCACCGGCTTGCCGATGAAGTACACGGCCACATAAGCGACGATCGCAACCGCCACGCTCGCTAGAAATTCCATCGTTCCGTCCTGACCGGCCGTCCCACCAAGCCGGCTACGATGCAAATGCCGCGAACCCCGTCAATGCCGCCGCTATTGGACTTCCGTCGCGTCTCCGGGCCGGTCGGGGTGAACGGGATTGACAGGATGCTGTCAGAATGACAGGATCCTGTCATGACCGATGCAGCCGACGCTCCGTTCGACCACCCCGCCAACGCCCTCGTGCTGGAGGTTTTCCGGCTCAACGGCGCGCTGATCAGGTTCGGCGATGCGTTGGTGAAGCCGCTCGGGCTGACCAGCGCGCGCTGGCAGGTGCTGGGCTCGGTCGCCCACGGCCGCGGCACGTTCTCGGTAGCAAGGCTCGCCGATAACATGGGGCTGGCCCGGCAATCGGTGCAGCGGATCGTCGACGAGCTGGCGGAGGCCGGGCTGGTCGGCTTCGCGCCGAACCCCGCGCACAAGCGCGCCAAGCTGGTGGTGCTGACGCCGCGCGGCGAGCGGGTGTTCGCGCAGGCCAGTGAACTCTGGCTGCCGATCGCCGACGCCATGATCGCCGGCGCCGATCCGCGCCAGCTTCGCAAGACCAGGGATGCGCTGATCGCGCTTCGCGATCGGCTCGACACACAACTCAGCGACAGGAGTTCGTAAATGATCAAGAAGCTCCACCCGATCGCCGGCATCATCGCGTTTCTCACCATCCTCCTGTTCTGGACCTCGACAGTCGTGGTCGAGCTCGGCGGCGACGAGGCCGCGATCGCCGCCGTGAAGCTCCGCATCCTGTGGGGTCTCGCGGTGCTGATCCCGGCGATCGCGCTCGCCGGGGCTAGCGGCTTCAGGCTCGGCGGCCAATCCCCGCATCCGGTCGTCGCGGCGAAGCGCCGGCGGATGCCGCTGATCGCCGTCAACGGCATCGCCGTGCTGGTGCCGTGCGCGATCGTGCTGCAGCAGCGCGCCGCCGCCGGTCAGTTCGACCAGATCTTTACGGTGGTGCAGGCGGTGGAGCTGATCGCCGGGGCGATCAACCTCGCGCTGATCGGGCTGAACATCCGCGACGGCTTCAGGCTGACGCGGCGGTTCGGCCTGTCGGCCGCGGCGCACTGAGTTCTTCGGCGATCGGGACGACGGCAATGGCTCTCAACAGTTCATCCGACCAATACGGTACGGTGGCGGTGACGATCCATTGGTTCACCGCCGTCCTGATCCTGATCGCGCTGCTGACTGGCTTCCGCGCCGCGGCGGCCGACGACGTCGCCACCAAGGCGGCGCTGCTGCGGATCCATCTGCCGGCGGCGGCGCTGGTGCTGGTTCTCACCGTCGTCCGCGTGGTGTGGTGGCTCGGCATCGACGACAAGCCGGCGCCGATCGCCGGGGCGCCGTCCGCGCAGCAGTTCATCGCGCGGACCGTGCACCTGTTGTTCTACGTGGTGGTGCTCGGCATGATCGCGAGCGGCACCGGCATGATGCTGGCGAGCGGAGCGCTGCCGGCGATCTTCTCGCACGACGCCACGGCGCTGCCGGAGTTCTGGCGCTACCGGCCGCGCATCCCGCACGGCTTCGGCGCCCGGCTGCTGGTGGTCCTGCTGATCGTGCATGTCGCGGCGGCGCTGTATCACCATCTGCGCGGCGACCGGGTGTTCGGCCGGATCTGGTTCGGCCGCAGTCCGACATCGCAGGACGCGGCCGACCGCGCGGTGTGACCGCCGTCGTCTCGCAGTCCACCTCCGGCTTCACTTTCCATCGGCGTGCCGGCTGAATCCTGGAAGCGTTCGCGCGGTGTCGGCGCGATCGCCGGGCGGATCGCCGGCGCGCTGATCGGCAATGCGCTCGATCAGTCGCTGTTCGGCGGCAGCGACACCTCGCGTGCGGTCGAGGGGCCGCGGCTCGCCGATCTCGATGTGATGGCCTCGACCGAAGGCGCGCCGATCCCGCGGGTCTATGGCCGCGCCCGGCTCGCCGGCCAGGTGATCTGGGCGACCGCGCTCGAGGAGGTGATCAGTGTCGAGCAGAGCACCACCGGCGGCGGAGGCGGCGGCAAGGGCTTCGGTGGCGGCGGGGGCGGGCAGACCACGACCACCACCACGACCTACAGTTACTTCGCCAATTTCGCGGTCGGGCTGTGCGAGGGACCGATCGGCCGGGTGGCGCGGATCTGGGCCGACGGCAAGCCGCTCGATCTGTCCGGCCTCGACGTTCGCGTCCATCGCGGCACCGAGGATCAGGCGCCGGACGGGCTGATCGTCGCCAAGCAAGGCGCCGGCAATACGCCGGCCTATCGCGGGCTGGCCTATGTGGTGTTCGAGCGGCTGCCGCTCGCCGATTTCGGCAACCGGATTCCGCAATTGTCGTTCGAGATCGTGCGGCCGATCGGCCGGCTCGAACAGCTCACCCGCGCGGTGACGCTGATCCCCGGCACCACCGAATTCGGCTACGAGCCGGCGACGCGGGTGCAGGTGCTCGGCGCCGGCAGCGCGGCGCCGGAGAACCGCCACGTTTCCTACGCGCCGTCGGATGTGCTCGCCTCGCTCGACGATCTGCAGGGCGTCTGCCCCGGGCTGCAGCGCGTCGCGCTGGTGGCGGCGTGGTTCGGCACGGACTTGCGCGCGCAGGCCTGCACCGTCGAGCCCGGCGTCGAGCGCCGCGACAAGAAGCTCGACCGGGGCAACTGGTCGGTGGCCGGCGCAACGCGCGGCAGCGCGCGGCTGATCTCGCAGGTCGACGGCCGGCCCGCCTATGGCGGCACGCCGTCCGACGACAGCGTGGTGCATCTGATCGGCGAACTGAAAGCACGCGGGCTGAAGATCACGTTCTATCCGTTCGTGGTGATGGACGTGCCGGCCGGCAACGGCCTGCCCAATCCGTGGACCGGCGCCGCGCCGCAGCCGCCTTATCCCTGGCGCGGCCGCATCAGTTGCGATCCGGCGCCCGGCGTGCCGGGCTCGCCGCAGGGCACCGCGACGGCCGCCGCGCAGGTGGCGCAGTTCTTCGCCGGCGGCGCCTGGAATTATCGCCGGATGATCCTGCACTACGCGCAGCTCTGCGCCAATGCCGGCGGCGTCGATGCGTTCCTGATCGGCTCGGAGCTGCGCAGCCTGACCCGGGTGCGTTCGGGGCCGGGCGTGTATCCGGCGGTGCAGCAGCTCGTCGCGCTCGCCGCCGACGTCAAGGCGATCGTCGGCGGCGGCACGCTGGTAAGCTATGCGGCCGACTGGACCGAATACGGCGCCGACGTGGTGACGCCGGACGGCTCCGAGATCCGGTTTCCGCTCGATCCGCTGTGGGCCTCGCCCGCGATCGGTGCGATCGGGATCGATTACTACGCGCCGCTTGCCGACTGGCGCGACGACGCCGGCCATCTGGACTCGGCGATCGCCGCCACCAGCTACGACCGCGCCTACCTTGCCGGCAACGTCGAGGCCGGGGAGGGCTACGACTGGTACTACCCGGATGCGGCAGCGCGTGCCGCACAGGCGCGGGTGCCGATCACCGACGGGCTCGGCAAGCCGTGGATCCACCGCGTCAAGGACATCCGCAGCTTCTGGTCGCAGCCGCATCACGAGCGGGTCGGCGGCGCCGAGCTGGCCGCGCCGACCGGCTGGGTGCCGATGAGCAAGCCGGTGTGGCTGACCGAGGTCGGCTGCCCGGCGGTCGACAAGGGCGCCAATCAGCCGAGCGTGTTTCCCGATCCGAAATCGAGCGAGAATTTTGCTCCGTATTTCTCCAGCGGCGAGCGCGACGATCTGATCCAGCGCCGCTATCTCGAATGCCTGATCACGGCGTTCAGCGCCGAGACCCGCAACCCGGTGTCGCCGCTGTATGGCGGGCGGATGATCGACCTGTCGGCGATCCATCTGTGGACCTGGGACGCGCGGCCCTATCCGGTGTTTCCGGCCGCCGACGATGTGTGGAGCGACGCGCCGAACTGGACCAGCGGGCACTGGCTGACCGGCCGGCTCGGCGGCGCGCCGCTCGATGCGCTGATCGCCGCGCTGCTCGCCGATGCCGGTGTCAGTGGCGTCGACAGCAGCGATCTGCGCGAGGGCTGCGACGGCTATGTGATCGACCGACCTATGTCGCCGCGGGCGATGATCGAGCCGCTGGCGCTGGCCTACAGCTTCGATGCGGTCGCGGCCGGCGGCACGCTGCGCTTCGTGCAGCGCGGCGGCGCGCCGGCGATCGAGCTGAACGACGACGATCTGGTGCTGCCCGACAAGGGCGCGCCGTGGCGGCTGACGCGGGCGCAGGAGACCGAGCTGCCGCGCGAAACCGCGATCGCCTACAGCGATGCGCTGGCCGATTATCGCCGCGCCGCCGCTGGCTCGCGGCGGCTGGTGGGGGGCGCGGCGCGGATGGTGAAGGCCGATCTCGCGGTCGTCACCAGCGACGCCGCGGCGACCCGGCGCGCCGAGATCGTGCTGCAGGATCTATGGGCCGGCCGCGAGCGCGCCAGCTTCGCACTGGGCTTGCAGCATCTGCGGCTCGCGCCCGGCGACGTGGTGGCGCTGACGCTCGCCGGCCGGCGGCGGCTGGTCGAGATCGACGAGGTGGTCGACACCACTACGCGGCAGATCGCGGCGCGCAGCATCGATCCCGACGTGTTCGCGCTGCCGCAGCGGATGCCTCGGCCGGCGGCGGCGGCGATCCCGCCGGCACTCGGCCCGGCCGAGGTGATCGCGCTCGACCTGCCGGTGATCGACTCTGCTGCGCCCGACGTGCTGACCAGGCTCGCGGTGTTCGCCAATCCGTGGCCGGTGGCGGAGACGATCTACGTCTCGGCCGACGGCGCCAGCTATCAGCCGCTGGCCAGCGCGCCGGCGCGCACCATCGTCGGCACCACGCTCGATCCGCTGCCGCGCGGGCCGCTGGCGCGGTGGGACCGCGCCACGACGTTTCGGGTGCGGATCGGCGACGGCGCGCTGGCCTCGCTGTCGGAACTGCGGGTGCTCGCCGGCGGCAACGCCGCGGCGGTGCAGACCCCGGACGGCGGCTGGGAGATCCTGCAATTCGCCAATGTCGAACTGATCGACGGCAACACCTTTCGCTTGTCGCATCTGCTGCGCGGCCAGGCCGGCAGCGACGGCGCGATGCGCGATCATGTGCCGGAAGGCGCGCGGTTCGTGCTGCTCGATCACCATCTGGTGCCGATCGCACGCGGGCTGTCGGCGCTCGGCCGCAGCCTGCGGCTGCGCGTCGTCGCAAGCGGGCGCAGCCATGACGATCCGAGCGCGGTCGAGCTGACCGTGACGCCGGGGCCGACCGCATTACGGCCGCTGGCGCCGGTGCATCTTTCCGCGCGCCGCACCGCCGGCGGCATTCAGCTCGGCTGGATTCGCCGCACCCGGATCGACGGCGACGGCTGGGGCGTCGAAGTGCCGCTCGGCGAGGACGGCGAAGCCTACACGCTCGACATCCTCGGCGCCGGCGGCGCGGTGGTGCGGACGATGCAGACTGCGCTGCCGCAGGCGCTATACGCCGCCGCCGCCGAGCTCGCCGATTTCGGCGCGCCGCAGACCTCGCTCACCATCCGGGTCGCACAGCTCTCCGCCACCGTCGGGCCGGGCTTCGCCGCGACCGCCACTTTCGCGCTGTAGGAGGCTCCGATCATGACCGCCACCGCCAATCTCGGGCTGCCCTTCATCGAGGCGGCGCAGGCGCAGAAGCACGTCACTCACAACGAGGCGCTGCGCATCCTCGACGCCGCGATCCAGATCGCGGTTCTCGACCGCAACCGCAATGCGCCGCCGCCGAACCCGGCCGAAGGCGCGCGCCACATCGTCGGCGCCGGCGCGACCGGCGCCTGGAGCGGCCGCGACGATGCGATCGCGAGCTGGCAGGACGGCGCCTGGGCGTTCCTGGTGCCGAAACCGGGCTGGTGCGTATGGTCGGTCGCCGACGACGTGCTGCTGGTCTATGGCGACGGCTGGCGCGATCTGCGGGACCTGCGGGTGTCGCTCGACAACGCCGCGCGGCTCGGCGTCGGCACCACCGCGGCGGCGCCGAACCTGCTCGCCGTCAAGTCGAACGCCGCGCTGTTCACCGCGATCGAGCCGGCCGCGGGCGGCAGCGGCGACATCCGTGTCCAGCTCGCCAAGGCCGGCGCGGCCGATACCGCCTCGGTGGTGTTCTCCAACGCCTATTCGGGCCGCGCCGAATTCGGCCTGATCGGCGCCGATGCGTTCAAGCTCAAGGTTTCGGCCGACGGCGCGAACTGGACCGAGGCGCTGACGATCGATCCGGCCGGCGGCGCCTGCGCGCTGCCGCGCGCCCTGGCGCTGACCGGCGTCGCCGCGCCGCCGCAGCTTGCCGCCGATCAGAACGACTACGCGCCGGCCGGGCTCGGCGCGGCCTCGGTGCTCCAGCTCTGGTCGGATACCGCGCGCAGCCTGACCGGGCTGGCCGGCGGCACCGAGGGCCGCATCGTCTGCATCGTCAATGTCGGCAGCCAGCCGCTGACGCTGGCCAGCGACAGCGCCGCCTCGGCGGCGGCGAACCGGTTCTCGCTCGGCGGCGACATCGCGATCAGCGGCAAGCAGGCCGCGCTGCTGCGCTACGACGCTGCCGCCGCGCGCTGGTTCCTGATCGCCGGCGGGATCGATCGCGGCGCCTGGACGCCGTACACGCCGACCGTGACGCCGGGCGGCGGCAGCTTCGGCGCCGTCACCGCCACCTACAAGCGCATCGGCAAAACCGTCTTCCTCCGCGTCAGCATCGCGGTCGCCAACATCGGCAGCGCAGTGTCGTACTTCTACGTCACCCTGCCGCCGGGGATGACTCCGTCGGGGCACTGCATTCTGGCGGCGAACAACGTCAGTACCAACGTCCTGATGGTGGCATCGGCGGCGGCTGGATCTAGTATCATCGTATTTACGAAGTTTGACAATAGCGGTATCGGAGTGGCGTCTGGGCAGACGGTTGCTGCGACTGGAATCGTCGAAATTGCTTGATTTTCAGAATACTAAGCCACCATTGCGGGTTGGCCTGCGAAGTAAACAGTACGTCCGGAGTAGCGGATTGCTCGTCTCTTTCCGCTCACGAGGCGAACGCCGATTTCGTACTCTCCCGCGGGCAGATGGCGGCCGTTCAGTGAGAACGAAAAGCCGCTCTTTACAAGATTCCGACCGAGAGCTTCAGCTACATCTGGTCGCGATACCTGTTCTGCATCGAAGAAGGTGCGCTTATTGTTTGATAGCGATTTCAACACAACGAAAATCTTCTCTGGCACTTGCCCGCCCGCCAAGTATGCCCATCCGTGAACCACGACGTCGTTACCCCCTTCAAGGAGGTCGATTGAGTACTTGATGGCCTCCTTGGGCTGTCGAGCAATCTCAATAAATTGGTTCGTAAAGTCAGTTACAGAGCTGTTTGGCGAGTCTACTCTTATCCCGACTTGATAACGACCGAATGGCAGTCGTCTTCCGCTCGGATGCAGGGAGAACCCACATTCCGCCAAACCCGGTTGCGCCAGAGCGTCAGCTACGTCCGGGCGACTTATTGGATTCGTCTCGAACTGGAAGCGTTTGTTGTGGCCATCCTTTTTGAGGACGATCGATACTTTCCCAACTTGATGCCCTGATTTGATGAATGCCCATCCGAAAGCAGAGATTCCATTCTCGTCAGTTGTCAATGAATCGAAGTAATAATCAATCGGATTGATTTTGTCGTAGAAGTCCTGGAAAGTCGAGAAGCTAACACCTTGCTTCTTGAGGCGGTCCGACCTCAGGATGCCAATGAAGTCTTGGTGTTCAGGGTGGGAAGTGCCAAAGACATCGGCCTTCTCGAACTTTGCGGGGTCGGTGTAGACGCCGTATGGAAATAGCCTTTGAAATATGACGCCATCGACTGCAAGGCGTTGACCAAGCTCAACAAAATCTTCCATTTCTCGGAAGTTGTCGGCCTGTACTACGCACTGTATCAAGAAGGTCGAGAATATGCCCCTTTGACGCAGTGTCGATATAAATTCCAGATTCTTCATGAGTTTGTCGAAATCGCCAAGCTTTCTCACCTTTGAGTAAGTGTCTCTGTTTGCTGCATCAACCGAAACGCTGATGCTGCCAAACATTGAGTGTAGATGTTCGTAGCTGGCCCATGTCTGAGGAGTTAGAAGAGCTGCGTTTGTTATGAGGTCGATTGTCAGGTCGGGTGAGTTTTCCTTACAAACGAGCTTCAGTAATTTTCTGTAGTGGCGACTGAAGAATGGGTCTCCATATCCTGAGACCGAAAGTCGCTTGGATTTGCTTAGCAACTCAAGGAGGTATGGAAAGCGCTGATCTAGTTGTTCAGTAGCAATTTTCGGATGGGCGATCAGTTCGCTGCGGCAGCTTGGACAGGCGAGGTTGCAGCTCGCGTCGTGTTCGAACACAAGTTCAAGGCCGTGTGGTTCGATTTTGACGAGGTTTTGCTCGATGATTTGGGCAATGCGAGTGTCTTCAATAGCTGCGTCTTCTCGAGTGGGAAGCGACCCGCCGACGATGAAAGAGCAGCTTGTCTTGTCGCAATAGGTGAATGCTCCACTTAGAATGGATTTGCGAAACTCGATCGATGATTTTGAGTTCCAATCAAATATTTGGTCATCGATTGAGCCAGCCCGCAGGGGGCTGAATGCTAGGCAGCAGTGATGTGTCTCTCCTGACTGGTTCGTGTAGAGTTTTGAGAATGGATAAGAACAAAAACGTCCCAACAATTGATCGTGGTTGAATTGTCCTGCTTTCCCAGAGAGTTCGTCGCAGTATAGTTGTGCGACTAAATTGATATTGCAGAGGTGTTTGGCGGCTCTAAAACTGGAGAGTGCCTTAACGTGGCGTCCGGCTACCAGATTAAGAAAGCCGCGCCATAAATTAAGGAGTGCGCCGACTCGATTGGGATTGCGATGGATTGTGATCTGAGTCTTTTCATTCTCTGCTAATTTGTCGACTACTCGGAACCCGGCGGACATGCCGTGAGATGAGCAGATTAAATACAGAAGTAATTGACCAATAGAAAATTCTGGATCGTCATCGTTCTCAACAACAGGGTTAACCTTCCTGTGTTGTTCGAAATCTTGCGTCATGGCGCGTGATGCCATGAAGTCGGCCATACAAGCGGTGAATTCTGAGGCCAAGCCTGGAATGTCCGCTGACTGACTGTGATGACGCGCCCGGACCTTAGTGAGTCGATCGAGGCACTGGTCGTGAATCGTAGACAGTCTGGTTAGGTGATTTGTGAGGCGGGAGTTCATCAAAGGATTTCTGATGAAATCCTCATTCTCAAGGAATTTGTCCCTCGCGGTCCTCCGGCTCGATGGATGTTGCCGGCGACTCTTTGCTCTATTGAATTCGTTTCGGTAGTTGGCGATTTGGTGTTCGCTAACCGAATTGCTCAAGTACAAATGTTCGGCAACCACAAAAGCCTCCGCGCGGGCAATGAGACGAAAAACTGTCGTCTCCGAATCCTCTTCGAAAATGCGATCGCATAATACTGATTTCGGGTGCCCAATAGCAATTGTCGCATAGTTTGTTGTGACGATGTATTAGATGTTTGTGGTATCTATGTAGCTGTTAGGTATTTTTGGACCGCTCTTCATTGGTATTTAGTTCTGGGGGCGGGTTGCGTATCGGCGAAGATGGGGACGTTGTCGGACTGCTGTCCGACATGATCATCCCTCGCGCTCCTTTCCATCTCTCACTCATCACCAACCGGCGTGCGTCGTCGCTTCGGCGGGCGCCGTGGCGGAGGTTTTGGCATGTCCGATTTCGGAACCGAGTTGATCCGGCTGTGGCCGGACGGCGATCGGAAGATCGCCGGGCTGCGCGCCGGGATGATCGCTTCGGCCGACAAGGTGTTCGCTCGCCACGGTATCGATACGCCGCTGCTGGTCGCGCATGTGATGGCGCAGGTCAGCCACGAATGCGGGGCAGGGCGCGACGTGGTCGAGAACCTGAACTACACGGCGGCGCGGATGATGCAGGTGTGGCCGTCGCGGTTTCCGACGCCGGCCAGCGCAGCGCCTTACGCGCACAATCCGGAGGCGCTGGCCGCCAAAGTCTACAACGGGCGGATGGGCAACGCGCCGGGCTCGGCCGACGGCTGGACCTATCGGGGCCGCGGCGCGGTGCAGACCACCGGGCGCGACGGCTATGCCCGGCTCGCCCGGGTGACCGGGCTCGACCTCGTCCGCCGGCCCGACCTCGTCAACGACCCGCGGCATTTCCTCGCCTGCGGCGTCGCCGATTTCGTCGCCTGCGGCTGCCTGCCGTTCGCCCGCGCCGACGATGTCGTCGGCGTCACTCGGCGGCTGAACGGCGGCACCATCGGCCTCGCCGCACGCAAGGCGTGGCTGGCGCGCTGGAAGGCGGCGCTGGGCGGTGCGCCGGTCATCGCCGCTTCGCCGCCGCTCGCGCCGGAGCTGCCGACGTCGCCGCCGCAGCAGCCGCCGCAGCAGCAGCGGCCGTCGCGGCTCGCCACCTTCATCGCCGCGCTGGCCGCGGCCTTCAAGAGGAGCTGATCATGGATTGGAGCGATCTCGCCAAACAGGTGATCGGGCTCGGCGCGCCGATGCTCGGCACCGCCCTCGGCGGCCCGCTCGGCGGCGCCGCCGGCAAGATCCTGTCCGAAGCCCTCGGCGCGCCGGCGCCGACGCCGGATGCGGTGCAGGCGACGTTGCCGCAGGCGGCGCCGGACCGGATCGCCGAGGCCGAAGCGCGCTGGTGCGAGGCGATCCGCGCCGAAGCCGAGACCCAGCGCGTCGCGATCACCGAGACCCAGTCGACGATCCGCGCCGAGATCGCCGCCAGCGATCCGGTGCAGCGTTGGTGGCGGCCGGCCTATGCGTTCGAACTCACCGCCGAATGCGGCGCGCTGTGGGCGGTGCTGGTGCACGAATTCTGGACCGGCGACGTCGTCACCATCAACGCGCTGGTCGGCGCCACCACGCTCCTGGTCGCCTATTGGGGTTTCCGATTCGGCGTGCTAGGCGTCTATGTCAGCGGCCGGACCCGTGAAAAGGTCTGCGCCGCCACCGGGCAGGACGGCCCGAGCGTGATCGACAGGCTGGTCAAAGCGGTCGTGAAGAAAAAGTAATCCGGCGCGCGCGCCGTCGTTCACCGCGCATTCACCCCGCCGCCGCTCATCTTCACTTCCGTCAGGTCGTCAGGCCGTCAGCGTTCGCTGTCCGTACAACTAACCACCGGAGTCGAAGGTGCGTCTGCTCGTCGTCGAAGATGACCCCGATCTCAACCGCCAGCTCACCACCGCGCTGACCGACGCCGGTTACGTCGTCGACCGCGCCTTCGACGGCGAGGAGGGGCACTTCCTCGGCGACACCGAGCCCTACGACGCGGTGGTGCTCGACATCGGCCTGCCGAAGATGGACGGCATCTCGGTGCTGGAGGCGTGGCGGCGCAACAGCCGGGCGATGCCGGTGCTGATCCTGACCGCGCGCGACCGCTGGAGCGACAAGGTGCAGGGCTTCGACGCCGGCGCCGACGACTACGTCGCCAAGCCGTTTCACCTCGAAGAGGTGCTGGCGCGGATCCGGGCGCTGCTGCGGCGGAGCGCCGGCCACGCCCAGTCCGAACTGAGCTGCGGTCCGGTGGTGCTCGACACCCGCACCGGCCGGGTCAGCGCCAATGGCAATCCGGTCAAGCTGACCAGCCACGAATATCGGCTGCTCGCCTATCTGATGCACCACTCCGGCCGGGTGGTGTCGCGTACCGAACTGGTCGAGCATCTGTACGACCAGGATTTCGACCGCGACAGCAATACGATCGAAGTGTTCGTCGGCCGCATCCGCAAGAAGCTCGGCGTCGACATCATCCAGACCGTGCGCGGGCTCGGCTATCTGCTGTCGCCGCCGGCCGCGGACGCGCATTAGCGCGCCGGCGACGCGGTGCCCGCCAAACCCTCCCGCCGCGGCAGCTCGCTCGCCACCCGGCTGTTCCTGTCCGCCACCGCCTGGGTGGTGGTGATCCTGGCGATTACCGGCATCGTGCTGTCGTCGGTGTATCGCGGCGCCTCGGAGCGGGCGTTCGATCGCCGGCTCAATCTCTATCTCCGCACCATCATCGCCGAGGTCGCGACCCCCGACGCCACCCAGGAGGCGTTCCAGTCGATCGGCGAGCCGCTGTTCGATCTGCCGCTGTCGGGCTGGTATTGGCAGGTGGTCCGCACCGACGGCGACAAGCCGGAGACCCGCGCGTCGCGGTCGCTGTGGGACCGCAAGCTGCCCCGGCTCGAGGACCGCGGCATCGAACTCGGCCCCTCCGGCGTCCGTCACGGCTATGTCGACGGGCCGGAAGGCCAGACCCTGCGCATGGTCGAGCGCCCGGTCGATCTCGGCCTCGACGGCAAGTTCGTCGTCACCGTCGCCGGCGACGCCACCGAGATCTTCGAAGAGACCCGCACCTTCGACTACTACCTCGCCGGCACCTTCCTGGCGCTGTCGATCGGGCTGGTGCTGACCACGATCTTCCAGGTCCGGTTCGGCCTGGCGCCGCTGAAACGGATTTCGGATTCGATCGCCGACGTCCGCTCCGGCCGCGCCGAGCGGCTGGAGGGCCGGTTCCCGGTCGAGATCGCGCCGCTGGCGCGCGAGACCAATGCGCTGATCGAAGCCAATCGCGAGATCGTCGAGCGCGCCCGCACCCATGTCGGCAATCTCGCCCACGGCCTCAAGACGCCGCTGTCGGTGCTGGTCAACGAGGCGAGCGCGCGGCCCGGTGATCCCTTGGCCGCCAAGGTGATGGAGCAGGCCGAGGTGATGCGCAGCCAGGTCACCCACCATCTGGAGCGCGCCCGGATCGCGGCGCGGCTGACGGTGATCGGCACCGTCACCGAGGTCGAACCGGTGATCGAGGCGCTGCGCCGGACCATGGAGAAGATCCACCGCGACCGCGCCATCGAGGTTCGCGCCGAGGTCGCCGCCGGTCTCAAGTTCCGCGGCGAGCGCCAGGATCTTGAGGAGATGGTCGGCAATCTGGTCGACAACGCCTGCAAATGGGCGGCCGGAAGGGTGTTCATCGCCGTCGCGGCGGAACCCGCCGACGAGGACGGCGGGCCGCCGAAGCTGCGGATCGTGGTCGACGACGACGGCTTCGGGCTGTCGGCCGAGCAGCGCGCGCTGGTCGCCCGGCGCGGCAAGCGGCTCGACGAGAGCAAGCCCGGCTCCGGCCTCGGCCTCGCCATTGTGGTCGATCTGGCAGCGCTTTACGGCGGCGAACTGAAGCTCGACAACGCCCCGATCGGCGGGCTCAGGGCCGAGCTGACCCTGCCTGCGGCATAACGTGCCGGCCGCTGCCACAGCGTCGCCAGATTTGCATCTTGTTTTCCTTAACGGTTATGGATGTAGGCTGAACGCCTTCGGGGAGCCGTTGGGGATGACGATGACGTTTCGGTGGGGCAAGTCGATGTTGCTGCTCGCCGGCGCGCTGGCGCTGGCCGGATGCGACCGCACGTCGGGGCTGGTCGCCCGGGTGGATTCCTTCACCAGCACCGCGACCTCGGATTTCGGCCGCAATGACGGCAGCGCCGCGGTCGATGCCGCCGCGATGGGCGGTCTGATCGGGCCGAAGATCGGCGCGCTGCTGAATGCCGAAGACCGCCGGCTGGCCTATGCGGCCGAGCTGGAAGCGCTCGATCGCGGCGAATCCGGCGCGCCGGTGGCGTGGAAGAACGCCGCCTCCGGCCGCTACGGCAACATCGTGCCGGGGCCGGCCTATCTGAAACAGGGCGTCACCTGCCGCGGCTTCTCGCATGCGGTGACGGTCGGCCAGCAGATCGAAATCTCCCGCGGCACCGCCTGCCGCGCCCATGACGGCGCACCCTGGACGGCGCAGGGCTGAGGCTGAGGCCATCCGCTGCGTGCTGGAATGTGATGGTTGCCAGCACGTTGGCGGCATGACCGGCAGTTCCGGCGGAGCGTGAATGCGGTGACCTCGCCGGTCACCTCAACCCCTTCTTAATATCGCCGTGGCTATCTCTGGGGACAGCGCCGTGGCGCGACGGGCACCGTGCGACCGGTGCGCTGTTCGACGCGTGCGGACAGCCTGCAACCCCATGGGCGCATGAGCCAGACACCGACCGAAAAGCTGAGAGACTATCTCTCCCAGCTCCCGCCGCAGTCCCAGGCGCTGCTGATGCGGGAATTCGAGCGCGCGCTGGAGCGCGGCGACGACGTGGCGGTCGCCAGCTTCGTGCTGGAGGAGTTGCGCAAGATCGTCCGAGGCTCCGACGACGACAGCCGCCCCCGCAGCGACGATCCGGCGCGGCTGATGTTCCGGGTGCTGGAGCCGTTCCTGATCGATCCCAAGGAGACCCCGCGCCCGGGCCAGATCCGGCGCTCGTCGCTGACCTCGGTATGGCAGTGGCTCGAGCGCGAGGGGATGCCCGATCAGATCCGCGAGTTCGAGGCGGCGCTGATCGGCCTGCGCGGCGCGCCGGCGTCCCAGGTCGAACAGCAGGTCCGCAAGCTGCAGCAGGCCGCCGCCGCCGCAATCGAGAAACTGATCAATCCCGAGGCCGGCGTCGACCGCCAGCGCGCGATGTCGCGGGTCGGGCCACCGTCGGTGATCGAGGATCTCGCCCCGATCGGCGCCGTGCTGAAGAACCGCGACGCGATCGACAGCTTCAACGGCAAGCTCTCCAGCAACCTGCGGGTGTTCGGCGACAGCCAGGTCAATTCGATGATCGCCGCGCTCAACGTGCCGGGCCTGCAGACGCCGATCCTGCTGCCGTTCGCGCTGACGCTGATCCTCGGCCATCTCAACCAGCCGTGGCAGATCGTGCGGCTGGCGATCAAGGTCGCCGGCTCCGACGACGAGATCAAGGTCGCGGCCACGCCCTACGGCGTTGCGGTCACCATGGCGGTTCAGGATCTGGCGCGGCTCACCGCCGATCTGCGCGAGGAGATCCGCCGCGGCCACTACGGCAACGTCGCCGAAAACCTGAAAGTGATCCACGACGGCGTTCGCGGTCTGCGCACCGAACTCGACATCCGCAGCGACTCGGCCTGGGGCAAGCAGCTCGCCGCGATCCGCGTCGAAATCTCCAACGCCGTGAAGTCGGAGATCGAGAGCGTGCCCGGCCGGGTTCGCCGGCTGCTGCGCCAGCGTCCGGACAAGGACATCGCCAGCGGCGCCAAGCTCGACCAGATCGAGGTCGACGAGGCGGTGGCGCTGATCGATTTCGTCGCCGTGTGCCGCACCTATGCCAGCGAACTGGCGATCAACGAAGTGACGCAGCGGACCTATTCCGAGCTGCAGCAATATGTCGAGAAATCCACCGACGCGCTGGTGCAGTCGCTGCGCGGCTCCGACCCCCGGGTGAAGCCGTTCCGGCATCAGCAGGCCCAGGCCGCGGTCCGGTTCTGCGAATTGCTGTTCAGCCAGGACTACGCCTCGCTGATGAGCCGCGCGGTCGAAAACGCCATGGTCGTGGTGGAACGCAAGCCGGCGGCGCGGGCGGGCTGAGCTCCCCTTTGATTCAAATCAAGTTTCGTCCCCTGCGGCGGCTTATCCGGTGCCGCAAATGTCAATTGCGGCTATCGTCCGACCATGGTGTAACCCGCCCGGCTTTTCGACCCGCCGGGCCGGTGCCGCGGCCCTTTAGTCCTCACCCCGGAATCCCGCTCGAATGGCGCTCTGGTTTGTGTTCGCGATGATGACGGCCGTAGCGGTGTTCGCCGTGCTTTGGCCGCTCGGGCGCAGCGTCAAGGCGCAGCGCGACGGCAGCGAGGCGGCAGTCTACAAGGACCAGCTCGCCGAGGTCGATCGCGACGCCGCGGTCGGGCTGATCGGCTCGTCCGAAGCCGCAGCCGCCAAGGTTGAGATCGGCCGCCGGCTGCTCGCCAGCGCCGAGACCGAACGCGCCACGCCGACCACGGCCCGGCCCGGGCCGCGCCGTGCGGTGGCGGTGCTCGCGCTGATCGGGCTGCCGGTGCTGGCGGCGGCGGTTTATCTGCCGCTCGGCTCGCCGTCGCAGCCCGACGAGCCGCTATTCGCGCGCGCCAAGGCGCCGCCGAATTCGCAGCCGCTCGAGAATCTGGTGGCCCAGGTCGAGGCGCATCTGGAGAAGAACCCGACCGACGGCCGCGGCTGGACCGTGCTGGCGCCGGTGCTGGCCAAGACCGGCCGGTTCGCCGACGCCGCGCGCGCCTATCGCAATTCGATCACCTATGCGGGCGACACCGCCGATCGTCGCGCCGATCTCGGCGAGGTGCTGACCTCGGCGGCGGGCGGCGTGGTGACGGCAGACGCCAAGACCGAATTCGAACGCGCCGTCGCGCTCAATCCCGACGACGCCAAGGCGCGCTATTTCCTCGGCCTCGCCGCCGAGCAGGACGGCCGGTCGAAGGACGCCGCGACGATGTGGCGGGCGATGCTGGAGAAGGCGCCGGCCGATGCGCCGTGGCGGTCGATGTTGCAGGCCGAGCTCGCCCGCGTCGATGGCACTGCGCAGCCGGCGACGCCGGAGAGCGTCGCCGCGGCGATGCAGAACATGAGCGAGGCCGATCGGGCCGCGATGATCCAGGGCATGGTCGGCAAGCTCGCCGCCAGGCTGAAGCAGAACGGCGACGACGTCGACGGCTGGCTGCGGCTGGTGCGCGCCTATATGGTGCTCGGCGACACCGAGAAGGCTAGGAGCGCGCAGACCGAGGCGCGTCAGGCGGTGGCCGGCAAACCCGAGCGGCTGAAACAGCTCAACGACGGCCTCAGGAGCCTCGGGCTCGACGGCTGACGATCGCTGCACGAACGATGTGGTTTTTCGACATCTTCGTCAGACAAAGACTCCGAAGCGGCGCGGTGGAGCGCCACTTTCGAACATCCGGTAGAGGACGCCGAGGCGAACGGACCATGACGCGTAAACAGCGGCGGTTGTTGATGATCGGGGGCGCCGGGGTGGTGCTCGTGGTGGCTGTTGGGCTGGTGCTCAACGCGATGCGTGACTCCATCGTGTTCTTTTCGACCCCCAAGATGGTGGCGGAGCAGCAGATCGCCGCCGGCAAGCGGTTCCGGCTCGGCGGCGTGGTCGAGCCCGGCTCGCTGCAGCGCGGCGAGCAACTGAAGGTGTCGTTCAAGGTCACCGACGGCGGCGCGACGCTGCCGGTCGCCTACAAGGGCATCCTGCCCGACCTGTTCCGCGAAGGGCAGGGCGTGATCGCCGAAGGCGCGCTCGACGCCGCCGGCGTGTTCGAAGCCGACACCGTGCTGGCCAAGCACGACGAGAACTACATGCCCAAGGAGGTCGCCGACGCCTTGAAGAAGGACGGCCACTGGAAGGACGATTACGGCAAGAAGTCGCCTGATCAGACCACGGCGGGGCAGGCCTCCGCCGACGCGGCGGAGGGCCGCAAATGATCGCCGAGGCAGGGCACTACGCACTCGTCCTGGCGCTCGCTCTGGCGCTGATCCAGTCCACCGTGCCGGTGCTCGGCGCGCGTCTCAACGACGGCGGCCTGATGAACGTCGCGCGCTCGACCGCGCTGGTGCAGTTCGTCTTCGTCGCCGCGTCGTTCGGCGCGCTGGTGTGGCTCAACGTCACCTCCGATTTCTCGGTGGTGAACGTCTACGAGAACTCGCACTCGATGAAGCCGCTGCTCTACAAGATCACCGGCGTGTGGGGAAACCACGAAGGCTCGATGCTGCTGTGGGTGGCGATCCTGGCGCTGTTCGGCGCGCTGGTCGCCGCGCTCGGCAGCAACCTGCCGCTGTCGCTGCGCGCCCACGTGCTGGCGGTGCAGGGCTGGATCGCGACCGCGTTCTATCTGTTCATCCTGATCACCTCGAACCCGTTCCTGCGGATTCCCAATCCGCCGATGGAAGGCCGCGATCTCAATCCGGTGCTGCAGGACATCGGTCTCGCGCTGCATCCGCCGCTGCTGTATCTCGGCTATGTCGGGTTCTCGATCTCGTTCTCGTTCGCCGCCGCGGCGCTGATCGAAGGCCGGCTCGACGCCGCCTGGGCGCGCTGGGTGCGGCCGTGGACGCTGATCGCCTGGGTCTGCCTCACCCTCGGCATCGCGATGGGCTCGTATTGGGCCTACTACGAACTCGGCTGGGGCGGCTGGTGGTTCTGGGACCCGGTCGAAAACGCCTCGCTGATGCCGTGGCTCGCCGGCATCGCGCTGCTGCATTCGGCGCTGGTGATGGAGAAGCGCAACGCGCTGAAGGTCTGGACCATCCTGCTGTCGATCCTGACCTTCTCGCTGTCGCTGCTCGGCACCTTCCTGGTCCGCTCCGGCGTGCTGACCTCGGTGCACGCCTTCGCCACCGATCCCAGCCGCGGCGTGTTCATCCTGGTGATCCTGTGCGTGTTCATCGGCGGCAGCCTGACGCTGTTCGCCTGGCGCGCCTCGGCGCTGAAGCAGGGCGGACTGTTCGCGCCGATCTCGCGCGAGGGCTCGCTGGTCCTGAACAACCTGTTCCTGACCACCGCCTGCGCCACGGTGTTCGTCGGCACGCTGTATCCACTGGCGCTGGAAGTGCTGACCGGCGACAAGATCTCGGTCGGCGCGCCGTTCTTCAATCTCACTTTCGGTCCGCTGATGGTGCCGCTGCTGGTCGCTGTGCCGTTCGGTCCGCTGCTGGCCTGGAAGCGCGGCGATCTGGTCGCCGCGGCGCAGCGGCTGATCGCCGCCGGCGTGGTGGCGCTGCTGGCCGTCGCCTTCGTCTACGCCTGGGTCCATGGCGGCGCGGTGCTGGCGCCGCTGGCCATCGGCCTTGCGGTGTTCGTGATCATCGGCGCGCTGGTCGATATCGTCGAGCGCATCGGCCTGTTCCGCAATCCGCTGTCGATCTCGCTGCGCCGCGCCGCCGGCCTGCCGCGCTCGGCCTGGGGCACGATGTTCGCCCATGCGGCGCTCGGCGTGACGCTGATCGGCATCGTCTGCGAGAGCACCTGGAACACCGAATACATCGCCGCGATGAAGCCCGGCGACAGCACCAGGCTCGCCGGCTACGAATTCAAATTCGAGGGCGCCAATCAGCGCCAGGGGCCGAACTATCGCGAACTGCTGACGCGGTTCACCGTCACCGAGGGCGGCCGGCCGGTCGGCGTGATGACGCCGTCGAAACGCAGCTTCGTCACCCGCGGCACCTCGACCACCGAAGCAGCGCTGCTGACCCGCGGCCTCAGCCAGCTCTACGTCTCGCTCGGCGATCTCAACGATCAGGGCGCCGTGACGGTGCGGATGTATCACAAGCCGATGGTGCTGCTGATCTGGTTCGGCCCGCTCCTGATGGCGCTGGGCGGCGTCCTGTCGCTGTCCGATCGCCGGCTCCGGGTCGGCGCACCGAAGCCCGCCAAAGCGCCGCGCGCGCTGCAGCCGGCGGAGTAGGGTGGAGAGACCGATGCGGAAACTGATTGCCGCTCTGCTTATCGTGGCCGCGACGGCCTTCGCGGCCCCGCTGGCGCACGCGGTGCAGCCCGACGAGGTGATGGCCGATCCGGCCAAGGAGGCGCGGGCGCGTGAATTGTCGCGCGAACTGCGCTGCATGGTGTGTCAGAACCAGTCGATCGACGATTCCGACGCGACGCTGGCCAAGGATCTGCGCCTCCTGGTGCGCGAGCGGATCGCCGCCGGCGACAGCAACAGGCAGGTGATCGACTATCTGGTGGAGCGCTACGGCGAGTTCGTGCTGCTGAAGCCGCGGTTCGAGCTGCACACGCTGCTGCTGTGGCTGGTGCCGCCGCTGGTGCTGGTCGGCGGCGGGCTCGGGCTGTGGCTGCACATCCGCCGCCGCGGCCGCGACACCGCCCGCGTCGGCGAAGCCCCGAAGCCGCTCAGCGCCGACGAGCAGGCGCGGCTGGACAAGCTGCTGGAGCAGGGGACGGACCGGGCTTCGTGATCAGACCGCAGGGTTTGGCGCTTCGGTAAATCATCCCGGGTCGCCGCCGCCGAACGCAGCTTGGCACCCCAGCGGAGACCGGCGACGAGGGGAGCGGTGCGGTGGGCCAAGACGCGAGTCCCGTGTTCTCCGCCAGAGGCCTGTGCAAGACCTACGGGTCTGGCGAGGCGATCGTCTATGCGCTGCGCGACCTCGACCTCGACATCTGGAACGGCGAATTCGTCGTGCTGCTGGGTCCGTCTGGATCCGGCAAATCGACCCTGCTCAACATTCTTGGCGGGCTCGACGCGCCGACCTCCGGGCACGCCAGCTGGCGCGACCACGAGTTGACCGGCGCGAGCGAAGCGGAATTGACGCGCTACCGGCGCGAGCACGTCGGGTTCGTGTTCCAGTTCTACAATCTCATCCCGAGCCTCACGGTCGAAGAGAACGTCGGACTGGTGGCAAGCATCGCCGAAAATCCGATGAAGCCGGTCGAGGCGCTGGCGCTGGTCGGTCTCTCGCATCGGCTCCGGCACTTCCCATCGCAGCTCTCGGGCGGCGAGCAGCAGCGCGTCGCAGTCGCCCGCGCCATCGTCAAACGGCCGGATGCGCTGCTGTGCGACGAGCCGACTGGCGCGCTCGATGTCGAGACCGGCAAGCTGGTACTGGCTGCGCTCGCTCGGGCCAATGCCGACCTCGGGGCCACCACCATTGTCATCACCCACAATTCGGCGATCGCCGGCATGGCCAACCGGGTGCTGCGGCTCGGCCATGGCCGGATCGTCGCCGACGAGCGCAACACCACGCTGTTGCGGCCCGAGGAGCTGAGCTGGTGAGTATCCTCGACCGCAAGCTGCGGCGCGATCTGTGGGCGATGCGTGCGCAGGTGCTGTCGGTCGCCTTGCTGCTCGGCGCCGGCGTCGCCGTGCTGATCGGCTCGGTCTCGACCTATCTTTCATTGCGGACGGCGCAGGAGGAGTACTACCGGACCAGCCGGTTCGCCGATCTGTGGGTGGAGCTGGAGCGGGCTCCGAGCACGGTGTCGGCGACGATTGCGGCGCTGCCTGGCGTCGGCATCGCCGAGCCCCGCGTCGTCAAGGACGTGCGCGTTGAGTGGGAGCGCTCGGATCTGTCGGTCGCCGGCGCCATCGTCTCGCTTCCGAGGCCAGGCCAGCCGTCGCTGAACCGGCTCGATCGCGTCAAGGGACGATGGCTCGATCCGGCACGGCTCGACGAGGTGCTCGTCAACGCCGGTTTCGCCAGCACCTGGGGCGTCAATCCGGGCGACACCATCCGCGTCATCCTCAACGGCAGGGTCGAGACGTTCCGGATCGCCGGCATCGTGCATTCGCCGGAGTACATCTACGCGGCCCGGCCCGGCAATCCGCTGCCGGACGACCGGACCTTCGTGGTGCTGTGGGCCAACGACGATGCCGTCGCCGCTGCGTTCGACATGAAGGGCGCCTTCAACAACCTCGTGCTGACGCTGGCGCCGGGCGCCTCGGCTTTGGCGGTGGCGGCGCAGGTCGATGCGCAGCTCGACCGCTACGGCGGCCGCGGCGCCTACGAGCGTCGCGATCAAGCCTCGCACCGCTTTCTCGCCGACGAGCTTGCCGAACAGCGGACGCTGGCGATCTTCGTGCCGGTGATCTTCTTCGGCATCGCTTCGTTCCTGCTGAACGTGCTGATCGGGCGGCTGGTCGACGCCCAGCGCGAGCAGATCGCCGCCCTGAAGGCGCTGGGTTTTCCATCGATGCCGATCGCCATGCACTATCTCAAATTGGTCGGATCGATCTGCGCGCTCGGGGCGGTGCTCGGCGTGCCGGCCGGCCATTGGTACGCGCTCAGCATGATCGAAGCCTACCGGCCATTCTTTCGATTCCCCGACCTGCCGCTCACCATGCCCATGTGGGTGCCGATGCTCGCGATCGGCGCCGGCGCCGCAATGGCCGCGGCGGGAGCTTTGGCCGCGGTTCGCCGGGTGTTGCGGCTGAAGCCGGCAGAAGCGTTGCGGTCCGAAACGCCCGCTGCGTTCAGTCGGGCGATCGTCGGGCCAACGCTGCCGCCGGCGGTGAAGATGACGATCCGCGGCTTGCTGGGCCGCCCGGTCCGCTCGCTGCTGACGATCTTCGGCCTGGCGTTCGCGGTCCCAATGGTGGTGCTCGGCCTGTTCTGGTGGGATGCCCTCGACTACATGGTCCAGGTCCAGTTCGACGGCATCGAGCGGGCCGACGCCGTCGTCACTTTCACCGATCCACGGTCGAGCCGATCGCTGCGAGAGATCGCATCCCTCGACGGCGTGTCGCTGGTCGAAGGACAGCGGATCGTTCCGGTTCGTCTACGTGCCGGCAACCGGACCTATCGTCTGGTGCTGACCGGGATCGCCCCGGACAGCGAACTACGCGTGCCGCGCACCGCTTCGCTGCAGCCGGCGGCGATTCCCGCCGACGGAATCATCTTGAGCAAGGGGCTCGCCGAACGGCTCGGCGTCGTACCGGGTGACGACATTCTGGTCGAGACGCTGGAAGGGCGGCGGCAGACTCGGACGGCCGCGGTGGTGTCGTTGATCGAGGACGTGCTCGGCTACAGCGCTTACATGAACCGCGTTGCACTCAACCGACTGATGCGGGAGGACGATCTCGTTTCGCAGGCCGCACTGCGGGTCGATCCGAAGCATGCCGACGCGGTATGGAAGCGACTGGCCGAGCGGCCGCGCGTGCTCGCCACGTCGGTCAAACGGGTCTGGCTACAGCTGTTCAACGAGAAGGTCGCCGCCGTCGTCACCATTGCCGCGGTGGTGCTGACGCTGTTCGGCGTGATCATCGCCGTCGGCGTGGTTTACAATTCGGCCCGCGTCTCTTTGCAGGAGCGGGCTTGGGAGCTGGCGAGCCTGCGCATTCTCGGCTTCACCCGCGCCGAGGTTTCGCGCATTCTGCTGGCAGAACTCGCGATCGCCACCGGGATCGCGATTCCACTTGGTCTGGCGATGGCGCAGGGGATCGTGACTGTGCTGATGACGTTGCGAAGCAACGAGAGCTTTACAATTCCCCCCGTGGTGAGCCCGGCGACGTTCGCGACTGCGGCGCTGGTGGTGCTGGGGGCCGGGGTCGGCAGCGCGCTCCTGGTTCGCCGCCGGATCGACCGGCTCGATCTGGTCGCCGTTCTGAAGACGCGGGACTGAGATGCCGCGAGTCGTCACTTTCCTGTCGATCGTCGTGGCGGTGCTCGCCGCCGCCGCGCTGCTGTATTGGGCGTTCCGGCCTGCAGCGGTACCTGTCGACGTGGCGACCGTGTCGCGCGGGTCGTTCACGGCCACCGTCGAAGAAGACGGCAAGACCCGGATCCGCAACCGCTACGTGGTGTCGAGCCCGCTGGCCGGCCGTCTGCTGCGGCTCGATCTCAAGCCGGGCGACTCGGTCGAGGCCGATGCGCGGGTGGCGACGCTGCTGCCGACCGCCTCTCCGATGCTCGATCCGCGCACCCGGCAGGAGTTGGAAGAACGGCTCGGTGCGGCCGAGGCGTCGATGCAGGAGGCACAAGCCCGGCTGGACCGGGCGAATGACCAGGAGGCGCAGGCCCGGCGCGACCTCGAGCGGGTTCGCGCGCTGCAGCAGAAGGGCGCCGCCACCAATCAGCAGCTCGAGCGCGAGGAGCTGGCGCTTCGCGTCGCCGAGCGTGACCGCGTCGCCGCCGAGCTGCGGCGCCACGCCACCGAACACGAGCGCGATCAGACCAAGGCACTGATGCTGCGTGCAACCGCGACGTCGCCCCCGGCGGAGCAGTGGGACATCACCGCGCCGGTGGCGGGACGGGTGCTGCACGTCATGCAGGAAAGCGAGACGGTGGTCGCCGCCGGGGCTCCGCTGATCGAGATCGGCGATCCGCACGACCTCGAAATCATCGCCGATGTGCTGACCACCCAGGCCGTCGAGATCAAACCGGGCGCCGCGGTGATGATCGACCGCTGGGGCGGGCCGGGCTTGCTTCAAGGACGCGTGCGGTTTGTCGAGCCTGCCGCTTTCACCAAAGTGTCGGCGCTCGGCGTCGAAGAGCAGCGCGTCTGGGTGGTCGCCGACATCATGTCGCCGCGCGAACTCTGGTCCGGCCTCGGCGACAACTATCGGATCGATGCGCGGTTCACCGTGGCCGAAATCCCGGACGCGACCGTGGTCCCCGAGGGCGCACTGTTCCGCCGACACGACGGCTGGGCCGCCTTCGTGGTGCAGGACGGCGTCGCGCGGGAATGCGCGGTCGAACTGATCCGCCGGTCCGGCCGGTTGGCGGCAGTGGCTTCGGGCCTGCAGCCCGGCCAGCAGGTGGTGGTGTTTCCACCGAGCACGCTGAGCGACGGCGCCGCCGTCACGACCCGCCGGTAGGTGATCGGCGTGAAGCCGCCGGCGGTGCTGTTCGGCGTCCTCCGGCGCGAAGGCTGGTGGCCGAAACAAAGAACCCGGCCGCCGGAGCGGCCGGGTCTGCCTTGGGATGACGAGATCGGTGGGAGCTACTCCGCCGCGATCGGCTTCGGCATCGGGCCGAGCTTGACGCCGTCCGGATAATACTTCCAGCCGTCGCGGACCTTGATCTTGTCGTCCCAGGGAAGCTTGTAGTTGCCTTCGGCGAGGTCGCGCACCCAGGTCAGATAGTTCGCCTTCTCGCCGCCGGGTTTGCCGACATAGGCGCGGCAGCCGAGATTGAAGATGTTGTTCTCCAGCGCCCAGTGCTCGCGCGCCTTGTCGACGAGGCGCGGGAACAGCTCGGCGGTGACGATCTCCCAGGGGTTACGATGGCCCTGCTGGATGACGTTGCCGTCGTAATTGCACACCGTGCCTTCGCCGAAGTAGTAGAACACCCCGTCGTAGCCGGCGAGGTTCACCGACATGGTGTACATCAGGTTCTGCCAGGCGTTGGTGCGGTTGGTCCAGATCCACTGATCGTTGACCTGGGTCGAATAGCCGGAGATCCGGATGTAGACGTTGGCGCCCTTGTAGGCGGCCTCGCGCGCCAGCTCGGGGAACATGCCGTCGTGGCAGATGCACACCGCCAGCTTGGCGCCCTTCGGACCTTCGCACACCGGCATCCCGTAATTGCCCGGCGACCACGGCTCGATCGGCACCCACGGCTGCAGCTTGCGATAATGCAGCGCCAGTTCGCCGTCGGCGTTGATGATGATCGCGGTGTTGAACGGCGGCAGCGACGGATCGTCGTTACGCTCCATCAGCGAGAACACGCCCCACACCTTGTTGCGCTTGCACGCCGCCTTGAACGCGCCGATCTCCGGCGAATCCACCGTCAGCAGCATCTCGTCGTAGGTCCAGATCGCGGTGTTGAGGCCCTGCGTCGAGTACTCCGGGAACACGATCAGATCGAGGTCGGGGTAGCCGGCTTTGGTGGTGTCGACCGCGCGGCAGATCTGCTTCACCTGGGTCTGGATGTCCGCCGGACCGGTGACCACCGGCACGGGATATTGGATCATCGCGACGAGCAGGGCTTCGTCCCACGCGCTTACGCTTCCGGTACTTGCCATCACTTGGCTCCATGTAACATTGTAACGTCGTGGGTTATGGATCCGGAGTGGCAGCAGACGAATACGTCGTTCTACGTAACGGCCTTCGTAATCTTGAGCAGGGTGGTCGCCGGTTGACGGGTCAGGCCGCGTCGGTGACGCGCCGCCATCCCGGAAACGGGTCGGGCAGGTGACGGTAGCTGTTCGGATCGAACGTCTCGGCGCTCGGCGGCTCGGCCAGGCAGCGCTCCAGCATGGTGGTGATGCGGGCGCGGCTCATCGTCCCGAGCATGCCGATGAACACGATCTGCTGGCGCCGGTCGCCGTACACCGGGTCGAACTTGGCCTTGACCTGCGCCTGCACCGCCGGGTCGGACGGCCAGCGCGACGGCGGCACCGCGGCCCACCAGAAGCCGAGCGGCTTGGTGGTGGCCAGAGCGCCGGCGAGGCTGAATTCGCCGACCCAGTCGGGCCGCGTCGCCAGCCAGAAATGCCCCTTGGCGCGGATGACGCCGGGCAGCGGCGTCTGCAGGAATTCGTTGAAGCGCTCCGGGATCAGCGGCCGGCGCGCCTCCCAGACGAAGCTGGTGACGCCGTATTCGGCGTCCTCCGGGACATGGTCGGCGAAGCCGTACAGCTCCTTGAACCACATCGGGTGCTGATGGGCGCGTTCGAAGTCGAACAGGCCGGTGTCGAAGATCTGGTCCGGCGACACCCGGCTGTAGTCGGTCTCGATCAGTCGGGCGTCGGGATTGAGCGCGTGGATGATGGCCCGCGCCGCCTCGCGCTGCGCGGGCGTGGCGTCCGAGACCTTGTTCATGACGACGATGTCGGCGAACTCGATCTGCTCGACCAGCAGATTGACCAGGGTGCGCTCGTCGCCTTCGCCCGCGGTCTCGCCGCGGTCGGCGAGAAAGTCGGTCGACGAATAGTCCTTCAGCAGATGGACGGTGTCGACCACCGTCACCATGGCGTCGAGACGTGCGATGTCGGACAGGCTGTCGCCGTCCTCCTGGCGAAACTCGAAGGTCGCGGCGACCGGCAGCGGCTCCGACACCCCGGTGCTCTCGATCAGCAGGTAGTCGAACCGGCGTTCGTCGGCGAGGCGGCGGACCTCGTTCAGCAGATCCTCGCGCAGCGTGCAGCAGATGCAGCCATTGGTGAGCTCCACCAGCTTTTCCTCGGAGCGGCTGAGCGTGGTCTCCTCGCGCACCAGATCGGCGTCGATGTTGACCTCGCTCATGTCGTTGACGATCACCGCGACCCGCCGGCCGTCGCGGTTGTTGAGCACGTGATTGAGCAGCGTGGTCTTGCCGGACCCGAGGAATCCCGACAGCACCGTGACCGGCAGGCGATCGTCAGACGTTTGCGGCTTGGACACAGTCCACCTCAGGATGATATGTTATAACATAACATTCCTAGTGTGCAGGCCGGCAGGGAGTCAAGCAGGGTGCGCGGCATCGCGTGATTGATCCACCGTTGCGGTGATTTTGCTCGTCGAGGGGATGAATCAAACGAAGCGACTGCGCAGATGCGTTGGTTCGCAGCGCAATCAGCCGCATCCCCCACGGCGCATAGCAGCCGGCGCGAGGCCGTGACCGGCCTCGCGTGGATTGGTTCGGGAGTGAGCGCGGGCGGCAGGGCCGCCGCGAATGTCAGAACGGCACGATTTCCATCGGCAGCGGCTTGCCGGCCTTGTGCAGCGCGATCCAGCGGTGCAGTTCGGCGACGTGGCCGCTTTCCTCGGCGACGAACTCCTTGGCCAGCATCTTGATCTCGGGGTTGTCGGTGGTGTCGAGCACGTTCTTGTACCAGTCGAACGCGCCGGTCTCGGCCTCCAGCGCGATCTGCAGCGCGAGGTCACGGCCGATGAACGGGTCGGTGCCCCAGATCGCCGCGGCCTCCGGGCTCTCCAGGCCGGGCCATTTGAAATCACCGGGTTCCATCTGCGGAATGTCGCGGAAGCCGGCGCGCGCCTGCGCGTCGGCCTGATGCATCCGCGAGTAGTCCGCGAGCTGGCGGAACAGCTTCGATACTTCCTTGTTGCCGCAACTATCCATCGCGTCGGCGAGCTGACCGAACCGCAGCGCGGCTTCCTGCTCGAGCTTGATCGAATGCGCCAGAAACTCTTCGACTGTTTCCATCGTCGTCTCTCCTTGTTCGGCCGTCGCCGGAGCGACGACGGCCGTCGCTGTCGTCAGGCGATCTCCGCAGCCTTGGCGGCGTGCTTGAGCGACCATTCCTCCTGGGTGATCCAGGCCTCGAGAATGCGGACGTGCTCGGCTTCTTCGTTGACGAATTCCTTGGCCGCCGCGGCGACCTCGGAAGACTTGGTGGTGGCCTCGACCGCGCGATAAAACTCGTAGCCGCGACGCTCGCCCTGCAGCGCCGCCTTCAGCGCGCCGAGCCGGGTCAGCGTGGTATCGGACGCCCACACCGCGGCGCGCTCCGGCGTGGCGTGATCGGGCCAGGCGTAGTCCGGCGGCACGTTCTTGCTGAGATCGATACTGCCGGCGCGTGACTTCACTTCGGCCAGATGCATCCGCGAGAACTCGGCGAGCTGTGCGAACAGTTTCGCCACCGGCGCGTTGCCGGCATCCGCCATCGCCTTGGCGAGACTGTCGTAGTGCAGCGCGGCGTCTTCCTCGACCTTGGCGGCGTAGCTGAAGAAGTCCGGCAGGGTGTTGATCTCCATGCCGCCTTTGTAGTGCGCGGCGGCGGGTGTCACCGCCATACGTTGCGGCTTGGTCTTGTCGCCCTCGAACTTGACCAGGATGTCTTCGTTGCGCACGAAGCACTGGCAGGCGAGGCGATAGCGCGGCGGGACGTCGTTGACCTCGGCCTCGACGATCTCTTCCTTGGAGATCTTGCCGAGCTGGCGCAGCACTTCCTTTTCCTTTTCGGTCAGCGCCACCGCCGCTTTGGCCTTCGGATTGAAATGCTCGACCTGCACCAGGCAGGAACCGCATTCGCCGTCCTGGCAGTCGAACGGAATCGGAATGTTGTGCGATTTCGCAACCGCCAGAATGGTCCCGCGATCGCCCGCCACCGCATACACGGTGACGTCCTTCGCCATGACCGGGGATGAGAAGGTAATGTTCGCCACGTCGTACTCTCCTGTCGTCAGGGGTTGATCGACGCCCTTGCCGGCGCCCTCCGGCAGCGCCTTGGCAAGAACCAGGCCAGTAACGATCACTAAGTAATTCAGTTAGTTGCAGGGCTGGAGCGGGCGGCGGCTGCGACCAAAGGCGGATCGGATTCCCGACACGAATGTACGAACGGCGACAATGTCGCGGCCGGGAGCGGGACGGGAAGCGACCATCCGTCGCGGCGCGACGGGGCCGAATACCGCCAAAATTACAAAAGTTTAATTCCCTCGCCAGAGCGCCGTAAGGCGACGGGCCCCATCTTCGGAGCAACGGTGCTGATCAGTTCGGTACCTTCAGTTTCAACCGTCTTCGGAGATATTCTCAATGCACGATCGCCGTTCCGTTCCGTCCTCGCAGCCGTCGCATCGGTCGCTCTCCGGCTCGCTGCTGTCCGCGCGCAGATTCGCGCTGATGGCTTCGGTGGTGGCCGGTCTCGGTGCGGGCGCTTACGGGCTCGGCCATGGGTCGTTCGATCTGATCGGCACGCCGGCGCAGGCGCAGCAGGTCGGTGCCAATGTGCAGCCGTCGCAGCAGCCGGTCGGCTTCGCCGACATCGTGGAGAAGGTGAAGCCGTCGGTGATTTCGGTGAAGGTCAACATCGCCGACAAGATGGCCAAGGGCGACGACCGCGACGACTTCTCGTTTCCGCCCGGCTCGCCGATGGAGCGGTTCTTCCGCCGGTTCGGCGGGGAAATGCCGCCCGGAATGCGCGGCCATCGCGGCGGCGGCATGATGACCGGCCAGGGCTCGGGCTTCCTGATCTCGGCCGACGGTTACGCCGTGACCAACAATCACGTCGTCGAAGGCGCCGACCGGGTCGAGGTCACCACCGATGACGGCAAGACCCACAAGGCCAAGGTGATCGGCAGCGATCCGCGCACCGATCTGGCGCTGATCAAGGTCGAAGGCGCTTCGAACTTCCCCTACGCCAAGCTGTCGGACGGCAAGCCGCGGATCGGCGACTGGGTGCTTGCGGTCGGCAATCCGTTCGGCCTCGGTGGTACCGTCACGTCGGGCATCGTCTCGGCGATCGGGCGTGACATCGGCAACGGTCCGTATGACGATTTCATCCAGATCGACGCCCCGGTGAACAAGGGCAATTCCGGCGGACCGGCGTTCAACACCGCTGGCGAGGTGGTCGGCGTCAACACCGCGATCTACTCGCCGTCGGGCGGCAGTATCGGCATTGCCTTCTCGATCCCGGCATCGACCGTCAAGGCCGTCGTCGAGCAGCTCAAGGACAAGGGCTCGGTCAGTCGCGGCTGGATCGGCGTGCAGGTGCAGCCGGTGACCCCGGAGATTGCCGACAGCCTCGGCCTGAAGAAGGCGGAAGGTGCGCTGGTCGCCGAGCCGCAGTCGAACGGCCCCGCCGCCAAAGCGGGCATCGAATCCGGCGACGTCATCATCGCGGTCGACGGCACCTCGGTGAAGGACGCCCGCGAACTGGCGCGCACCATCGGCGGCTTCGCCCCCGGCCACTCGGTCAAGCTGACCGTGGTTCACAAGGGCAAGGAGCGCGAGCTGACGCTGACGCTCGGCGAATTGCCGAACAAGATCGAAGCCAGCGCCACCGACCGCGGTGATCGCGGCCGGTCGAGCCAGGGCCTCGATCTGCCGAAGCTCGGCCTGACGCTGGCGCCGGCCAGTTCGGTCGCCGGTGCCGGTAAGGATGGTGTGGTGGTCACCGACGTCGATCCGAAGGGCGCCGCCGCCGACCGCGGCTTCAAGGAAGGCGACGTGATCCTCGAGGTCGCCGGCAAGAACGTGTCGAGCCCGGCGGACGTCCGCGACGTGCTCGCCACGGCGAAGACCGAAAACAAGAACAGCGTGCTGGTCCGGGTACGCAGCGGCGGCGCTTCGCGCTTCGTCGCCCTCCCGATCGCCAAGGGCTGATCGCCCCGCGCTGACAGCTTGGAGAGTGTCGCCGGCAATCGTCGCCCCCCAGCCGACGGCGCTGTCCCGGGGACGGGTCGTAACCCGCTCGTCCCCGTCTTTACACCTTCCGGAAGGAGTTCAGCCCCCCTCCGTCGGAAGGTTCAGGCGGGCGGTGGAGTCCCCCAGCTCCATCGCCCGTCCCCCCAATCCGGGGCGCGATCGTGCCGCCTTGCAAGGAGGCTGAAGCCGCGTCATGTTGCAGCAGAGCCCGCAGAGTTTGAAGAAATCCGACAGCAATATGCGTCTGTTGATCATCGAGGACGACCGCGAATCCGCCGATTACCTGGTCAAGGCGTTTCGCGAGGTCGGCCACATTGCCGATCTCGCCGGTGACGGCGAAGAGGGGCTGGCGCTGGCGGAGAGCGGCGATTATGACGTGCTGGTGGTCGACCGGATGCTGCCGAAGCGCGACGGTCTGTCGGTGATCGGCAGCCTGCGCGACAAGGGCAATCGTACGCCGGTGCTGATCCTGTCCGCGCTCGGTCAGGTCGACGACCGCATCAAGGGCCTGCGCGCCGGCGGCGACGACTATCTGCCGAAGCCCTACGCCTTCGCCGAACTGCTGGCGCGCGTCGAGGTGCTGTCGCGGCGCCACGGCGGCCCGGCGGAGGAAACCAGCTACCGGGTCGGCGATCTCGAGCTCGACCGGCTGTCGCACCGCGTCACCCGCGGCGGCGAAGAGCTGACGCTGCAGCCGCGTGAATTCCGGCTGCTCGAATATCTGATGAAGCACGCCGGCCAGGTGGTGACCCGCACCATGCTGCTGGAGAACGTCTGGGACTATCACTTCGACCCGCAGACAAACGTCATCGACGTCCACATCTCGCGGCTGCGCGGCAAGATCGACAAGGGCTTCGACCGCCCGCTGCTGCACACCATCCGCGGCGCCGGCTACATGATCCGCGACGGACTGCGCTGACCTCCTCGCGCCGGCTCCATCTTGCCGCCAAGGTATCTAGATGGGGCATCCGTATCGTTTCTTAACTTTCATATGCGAGCGTTTCCCAAACACGACTCATTGGGGATGAACGCCGAATGTTTATGGGACGCCAGAAGAGGCAGGAGCTGATCCAGAAGGCCGAATGGCTCGACACCCTGTCGCTGCACTGCGGCATCGGGCTGTGGGACGCGATCCTGTACGAAGGCGATGCGATGCATCCCAAGGCGCGCTGGACCTGGTCGTCGGAATTCCGCCGGCTGTGCGGCTTCACTTCTGAAGCCGAGTTTCCCAACGCCGTGCAATCCTGGTCGGATCGCCTGCATCCCGACGACGTCGCGCCGACCTTCGCGGCGTTCACCCAGACCTGCCAGACCGGCATCGGCTACGACGTCAAATACCGCCTCAAGGTCAAGGACGGCAGCTATCGCTGGTTCCGGGCGACCGGCGGCGTGGTGCTCGACGACAACCGCAAGCCGCGGCGCGCCTGCGGTTCGCTGGTCGACATCGACGATCTGGTGAAGGCCGAAACCCAGAAGCGCGACTCGATCCATCAGCTCGCCAGCGATTTCGAGAGCGCGATCGGCAAGATCGTCCGGACGGTGTCGTCGGCCTCCGCCGACCTCGAAAGCTCGGCGCGCCAGCTCGCGACCACCGCGGACACTTCGCAGAATCTCGCCAGCAACGTCGCGGCGGCCTCCGAAGAAGCGACCAGCAACGTGCAGTCGGTCGCCACCGCGACCGATCAGTTGTCGTCGTCGATCCGCGAGATCAGCCAGCAGGTCCAGGAATCCGCCAGGATCGCCGGCGAGGCGGTCGGACAGGCGCGCAACACCACCGATCGTGTCAGCGAACTGTCGAAGGCTGCGACGCGGATCGGCGACGTGGTCGAACTGATCAACACCATCGCCGGGCAGACCAATCTTCTGGCGCTGAATGCGACCATCGAGGCCGCCCGCGCCGGCGAGGCCGGCCGCGGCTTCTCGGTGGTGGCCGCCGAAGTGAAGGCGCTCGCCGAGCAGACCGCGAAGGCCACCGGCGAGATCGGTCAGCAGATCAGCCGCATCCAGTCGGCGACCCAGGAGTCGGTCGGCGCGATCAGCGAGATCAGCGGCACGATCGAGAAGCTGTCGGAGATTTCCGCGCACATCGCCTCCGCGGTCGAGGAGCAGGGCGCGGCGACCCAGGAAATCTCGCGCAACATCCAGCAGACCGCGCATGGCACCGAGCGCGTCTCCGCCACCATTCTGGACGTCAAGCGCGGCGCGGTCGAAACCGGATCGTCGTCCTCGCAACTGCTGTCGTCGGCACAATCGCTGTCGCAGGAGAGCGGCCGGCTCGAAGACGAAGTGAGCCGCTTCCTCCGCACCGTGCGGGCCTCGTAAAGCGACGCTGTGCCGCCGCTTGCGGCGGCGGATGCGGTGCCATGTCCGGCTATCACTTGCCGAGGCGTCGTCCCACCCGGGCGGCGCCTCGGCTTTTTTCGTGTCCGGGCCTGTGATCACCGTCAGGTATACAAGCAATGGTGCAGGCGCAGATCGGCTCTCGCTACTTGAACGATTTGTCACTTTGGATTCAGGGCCGAAATGTCTAGTTTGCCGGCATGAAAACCCTTCGAGAGCATCGCCGCCTGGACGTGATCCGTGACCGCTTTCGGTAAACTGATCCGAACCACGGCGTTCCGCCTGACGCTGGTCTATCTGTTTCTGTTCGGCCTGTTCGCAGCCTCGCTGGTGGCGTACTTCGCCTGGACCACGCGCAAGCTGATCACCGACCAGATCACCACCACGGTGGAAGCGGAGACCGCGGAGATCGAGGACATCTACGGCCGGCGCGGGTTGCGCGGCGTGGTGTTCACGCTGGAGAACCGCGCGCTGCGGCCGGGCGCCAATCTCTATCTCGTCACCACGCCGGCCGGGCAGGCGGTCGCCGGCAATGTCGGCGCGCTGGCGCCGGGGGTGATGAGCAAGCTCGGCTGGAGCGAGACGTTCTATCGGCGGCTCGACGATCAGGAACGCTCCGATCACCGCGCATTGGTGCGCGTCACCGAATTGTCGAGCGGGTTTCGCCTGCTGGTCGGCCGCGATCTCGAAGAGCGGCGCCGGCTGAACAAGGTGGTGCGCTCGGCGGCACAATGGTCGGTGCTGATCGTCGTCGTGCTCGGCCTCGGCGGCGGCGTGTTCGCGGCGCGCCGCGTGCTGCGCAGGATCGACGCGATGACCGGCACGACGCAAAGGATCATGGCCGGCGATCTGTCGGGCCGGCTGCCGGTCGGGCGCAGCGGCGACGAGCTCGATCGTCTGGCGGAAAATCTCAATGCGATGCTGGAGCGGATCGAAGCGCTGATGTCGGGGATGAAGGAGGTCTCCGACAACATCGCGCACGATCTGAAGACACCGCTGACGCGGCTGCGCAACCGCGCCGAGGAGGCGCTGGCGCGCGCCTCCGGCGAGTCCGACTATCGCGCGGCGCTGGAACGCACCATCGAGGAATCCGACGGCCTGATCCGCACCTTCAACGCGCTGTTGATGATCGCCCGCGCTGAAGCCGGCTACGCCAGCGGCGACATGACGGATTTCGACGCCGCCGAGATCGCGCGCGACATCCACGAATTGTACGAGCCGCTGGCGGAAGACGACGACCTGATCCTGAAGGTGGAGGCGTCGCCGTGCCCGGTGCGCGGCAATCGCGAATTGATCAGTCAGGCGCTCGCCAATCTGGTCGAGAACGCGATCAAATACGGCAAGCCGGAGCCGGCGGACGCCGCCGCTCCGGTCACCGCCGCCGAGCTGTGGATCGAGGCGCGGCGCGACGGCGATCAGGTGCTGCTCAGCGTCACCGACCACGGCATCGGCATTCCGGAAGCCGACCGCAAGCACGCGATCGAGCGCTTCGTCCGGCTCGAGGCCAGCCGCACGCTGCCGGGCTCCGGGCTCGGCCTCAGCCTCGCCTCGGCGGTGGCGCGGCTGCACGGCGGCGAGCTGCGACTCGCCGACGCGGAGCCCGGTTTGCGCGCCACGCTTGCAATTCCTGCGCGCACGGGCGAAGGACTGGCCTCCGCAACGACTCTCGAACCGGCCCCGGCATGACAGCTTCCGCGATCGACGCGGACATCGACAAAACCGCTTTGGTCGCGCGCTTCGGCGCGGGACCGCGCCTGTACGACCCCGTACTGGCGGCTGAGCGGCTGGCCGGCTGGCTCGGCGATCTGGCGCCCGAACAGGCCGACGCGATCGCGGCGCTCGGCGAGGCTTTTCCCGCGGTGAAGACCGCGCTGCTGTCGATCGCCGAAGCCTCGCCGTATCTGTTCGATCTGGTCCGGGGCGATCCGCTCCGGCTGCTGCGCGTGCTGCGGGGCGCTCCCGAACAGAGTCTCGCGAAACTCCTCGAAGATGCCGAGATGTTCGTCGCCGCGGCGTCCGCCGAAGACGAGGTGATGGCGGCGCTGCGCCGGATGAAGGCCGAGGCGGCGCTGCTGATCGCGCTGTGCGACATCGGCGGGATCTGGCCGGTGATGCAGGTGACGCAGGCGCTCACCGATCTGGCCGGCCGCTCGGTGCAGATGGCGCTGCGCTTCCTGCTGCGCCAGGAAGCCGGCCGCGGCCGGATCGTGCCGCCCAATCCCGACTGCCCGGAGCAGGGCTCGGGCCTGGTCGTGCTGGCGATGGGCAAGATGGGCGCCGGCGAGCTGAACTACTCCAGCGACATCGACCTGATCGTGTTCTACGAGCTCGACGCGCCGACGCTCGCGCCCGATATCGAGCCGCAGCCGTTCTTCGTGCGCGTCACCCAGGGACTGAGCCGCATCCTGCAGCAGCGCCGCGGCGACGGCTACGTGTTCCGCGTCGATCTGCGGCTGCGCCCCGATCCGGCCTCGACGCCGGTGGCGCTGTCGATCGCGTCGGCGCTTGATTACTACGAGCGCGAGGGCCGCACCTGGGAACGCGCCGCGATGATCAAGGCGCGGCCGTGCGCCGGCGATCTCGTCGCCGGCGAGGCGCTGCTGTCGGAGATCGCGCCGTTCGTCTGGCGCAAGCATCTCGACTTCGCCGCGCTCGCCGACGTGCACGACATGAAGCGGCAGATGCAGACCTATCGCGGCCAGACCGAGATCGCGGTCGAGGGCCACAACGTCAAGGTCGGCCGCGGCGGCATCCGCGAGATCGAGTTCTTCGCCCAGACCCAGCAACTGATCGCCGGCGGCCGCCATCCCGAACTACGCGTCCGGCCGACGCTGGAGGCGCTGGAGATTCTGGCGGCGCGCAACTGGATCACCTGGCAGGCGCGCGACGAACTGAGCGAGGCGTATTTGTTCCTGCGCAAGGTCGAGCACCGCGTGCAGATGATCGCCGACGAGCAGACCCACGCGCTGCCCGACAGCGTCGAGGCGATCGAGCGGTTCTCGCGGTTTCTCGGCTACGACAGCCGCGAAGCGTTCGCGCACGATCTGCTCGGCTATCTCGAACAGGTGCAGGGCCATTACGGCAAGCTGTTCGAGGGCGATCCGACCGGCACCGCCAAACTGCCGCCGGTCGACTACGCCGCCGGGCCGGAAGACGCCCGGCTGCTCGATCATCTTCGCACCCTCGGCTACAAGAAGCCGCTGATGGTGGCGACCACGCTGCAGCAATGGATGACCGGCGGCTACCGCGTACTCAAGGTCGAGACCACGCAGCGCGCGTTCCGTGAATTCGTGCCGGCGCTGATCGAAGAGCTGGCGCGTGCCGAACAGCCCGACGACGCCATCAACGCGTTCGACCGGCTGCTGCAGGCGCTGCACCGCGGCGGCCGGCTGATCTCGCTGCTCAGTCAGAACCGCGACCTGCTGACGCTGGTGGCGCTGGTGCTCGGCGCCGCGCCGCGGCTCGGCGACATGCTGGCGCGGCAGCCGCAGATCATGGACGGGCTGATCGATCCGCGGTTCTTCGGCGCGATGCCGGATCAGGCCGAGCTGTCGGCGCGTCTTGCCGTGACGCTGGCGGATGCGGGCTCGTACGAGGAGTTTCTCGATCGGCTGCGGTTGTTCGGGCAGGAGAGCCTGTTCCTGATCGGTACGCGGATCTTGTCCGGCACGGTTCCGACCCAGCAGGCGGCTGTGGCGTTCGCCGACGTCGCCGAAGGCATCGTCGGCACGGTGCACGGCCTCGTCAGCGAGCAGTTCGCCTCGACCTATGGCAGGGTCAAGGATCAGCAGACCGCGATCCTGGCGATGGGCAAGCTCGGCAGCCGCGAGATGACGGCGTCGTCCGATCTCGACCTGATCCTGATCTACGATTTCGACGACGATGCGCCGGACAGCGACGGCGAACGCTCGCTGCACGGTGCGCAGTACTTCGCGCGATTTACTCAGCGGCTGATCTCGGCGTTCACGACGCGGACCAATTACGGCGTCTTGTACGACGTCGACATGCGGCTGCGGCCGTCGGGCCGTGCCGGCCCGGTGGCGTCGCGGCTCGATGCGTTCGCGGCCTATCAGGAACAGGAGGCCTGGACCTGGGAGCATCTGGCGCTGACGCGGGCGCGGGTGATCTCGGCCTCGCCGGAGTTCCGCCGCAGGATCGAGCAGGTGATCCGTGCGGTACTGACCCGCCCGCGCGATGCTGCGATCATCGCCAACGACGTCGCCGAGATGCGCCGCGCGATCGCGCAGGAAAAGGGCGAGGACGACGTCTGGGATCTGAAATATGCCGCCGGCGGCATGGTCGATATCGATTTCATCGCGCAGTATCTGCAGCTCGTGCACGCGCACCAAGCGCCGGACATTCTCCACGCCAACACGCTCGCCGCGCTCGACAACGCGACCCGGCTCGGCTTCCTCGCGCAGTCCGATGCCGAAGTGTTGCGGCCCGCGGCCCGGCTGTATCAGGACCTGACGCAGATCCTGCGGCTGTGCGTCAGCGAGACGTTCAAGCCCGACACCGCCGGCGACGATCTGTTGCGGGTGCTGGTGCGCGCAGGCGACGCGCCGGACTTCTCGTCGCTGGAGGCACGCGTCAAGGAGACCCAGGCGGAGGTCCGCGCGATCTTCGACCGCCTGATCGGCGGCGAGGGCGCGTAGGGTAGCGTCTCGCGCGCCGCAGTTCTTTCGATCGACGAGTTGCGACGATCCGGCGCGATTACTTCGCGGCGCCGGCCGCCGGCACCTGTTCGCAATCCATCGAATACACCAGCTTGCCGCTCTCGGTGTAGCCGATCGGCTGACAGCCGGTGACGCCGTCGTCGGCCGGCAGCGCAATCGAGCCGCGCGGCGTCGTCGGCGCATCGTCCTGTCTGGTCATGACGATGTAGCCGATCCCGATCGCAGCACCGACGATCGCCAGTCGAAACATCCAGACCGAGGTCTGGTGGAAGGCGGCACTGAAGTCCAAGGCCGGGCTCCTCGCGTCAAGGGGTGCCTCGCTCTTACACGGCGGCTTCGAACGCGGACAACCCGGATTTTCGGCTAGCTCAACCGGCCTGCCGCAGCGGATCTCGCGCCACCGCGGTCCACCATTGCTGCACCACCGCGGGGCTGGTGAGCTGGATCGCCAACGAGGCGTCGAGCTGTGCCTTACGGTAGGCGCTGGCGGTCACACCGAACCGGGCCCGGAACGAGCGGCTGAAATGCGCCTCGCTCTTGAACCCGAGATCGGACGCCAGGCGGGACAGCCGCCGCGTCTCCAGCGGATCGGCGAGCGTCGCCTGCACCGCGAGCAGCCGGCGTTCCTGAACGTAGCGCATCACCCCGCCGCGATCGGCGAACAGCCGATACAGAGAGGCGCGCGAGACGTCGAGCTGCTGCGCCAGCCAGTCGGGCGACAGATCCGGCAGCGCGAGGTTGTCGCGGATCAGCGCTTCGGTGAGCGCCAGAATGGTCTCGTCGGCGCTGCGCTGCGGGGCGAGGTCGGCCTCGGCGGTCGGCGCCAGCAGCCGGCGCAGGAAGTCGGCGGTCTCGGCCACCGTGGTCGCCACATCGGCCTCAGTGAGCTGGGCACTGCGCTCCTGCAGCGAGCGGATATAGGCGGCCAAGAGGTCGTTGCGGAGCGGATCGAGCTTCGGCTTGAGCGCATGCAGCGGCACGCCGACGAGCAGCTTGCGCGGCACGATGAGGCAGATCGTGTTCGATGCGAAGGCGCGAGTGGAGATCGGGCAGGCGAGATCGATCACCGCGACCTTGCCGGGGCCGATCACGGTCTGCTGCCGCGTCACCTCGCCGTTGAAGCCGCCGGAGACGTAGAGGTGCAGCAGCAGGTGGTCCGGCGTCAGGGCGATGCGCTGGGCGTCGCGGACGAAGTCCTGGGCGTTGAACGCCACCTTGGCGACCACCAGGTCGCCGATGATGATGCCGTAAGCCGAGCCGGTCGGCGTCTTCTTGCTCGGGCCGCAGCGCCGCGGCTCGAACAGCGGCGAGATCACCGCGCTCCAGGTCGCGAACGCGTTGGCCTCGTCCAGGCCGGAGGTCACGTAATAGAGGCGGGGAAGGGACGCCATCAGGTCGATTGATCTTGAAGCCGGCTCGATCGGGTCATCGGTATTGTTCTACGGCCGTGGCCAAGTACCTTTAGCCTAGCGGTTTTTCCCGGGAAAGACGATTCGTCCGTGCCTGCCAGCCACACCATGCGGAGACTGTTTATTGCGCGCGCCGCGTGTGCCGGCGCCGCCACGATTTGTCGGCTGGCGCTGCCTCCAGGTTCGGTTTTGAGACGCAAAGTCAAAGGAAACCGCCGCGGCTAACCTGAAACGCGGCGCCGTGCTCTGTCGCGACGCACGAGCATCGATTTAGAACTACGCGAACATCGGGGCGGCTGTTCGTCAGTTCGGCGGCCGGAGCACCGACAGAAGATCAACAGAAGACGGCGCATGCGCGGCTGAGGCGCATGCCAGGCAGGAAGGGAAGTCCGTGAGCACCGTGGGGCGTTATCGTCGTTTGTCGTCGCTGCTGTTGTGTACGACGTTTCTGGTGAGCGCGCCGGGTTCGGCCGCGCTGTATGCGGCGGAGCCCGCTGCCAAGCCGAGATCGACCGCCAGATCCGCGCTGCCGGGCGAGATCAAATCCAGATTCGCCGAGGCATTGCGGCAGGGCGAGCGCGCGCTGATCGCGCAGGCTTACGACAGTACCTATCGCGATCCCGGGCTGCGCGACGCGGTAGTGCGCCACGTCTCCACATTGGCGCCGATGGCGCTCCGCGATGTCACCACGGCGGCCGATCTCGGTGTGCTGACCTCCGGCCAACGCATGGTCCTGGCCCCGAACGCCGCGCAGGTGCTGGCGACCCGCACCGCCTCGGCCTCCGGACTGAGCGCGTCGTCGTATCAGAACGTCGCGATGGCGACCAACAATTCGCCGAACCTGCCGAGCCCGATGCCGTCCCAGCTCGAGCAGACCTGGAACCTCGACCTGATCGGCGCGCAGGGCGCCTACAATCGCGGATTCACCGGTGCCGGCGTCACCGTTACGGTCGCCGATACCGGATTCGACACCACCAATGCGGGCCTCGTCAACAAGCTCAGGACCGATCTCGGCAAGAACTACGTCGTCGAGATCGGCGAGGCGTTCGATCCGAACGACCTGTCGCCGGAGAGTGCGAAGAAGACCGACATCCACGGCTCGCACGTCGCCGGCATTATCGCTGCCGAGAAGTTCGACAACGTCGATGCGCACGGCGTCGCCTACGATGCCAGCATCATTCCGCTGCGCGCGATCACCGAGAAGGGCTACACGACTTACGGGGACGTCGATGCGTCCGCGCTGGCGCTGAATTACTTCGCCGGCCTGAGCGGGACGATGGTGTACAACGCCAGCTACGGCCCGAACTCCGACGGTCTGACCAATCTGCAGCAATGGACCGTCGGAAACATCGACGACGAAGCCAATGCCGCGTTCAATGTTCTGAAAGCCGGCAAGATCATCGTCGCCGCGGCCGGCAACGACCGGATCGACAATCCGGTCGCCGCCCGCAACGCCAACGGCATTGCGCTGATGCCGTTCTTCAATCCGGCGCATGCCGCGCTCGGTGTTTACGACGATCAGGGACAGCAGCTCGACGGAACTGCGCTGCAACATCAGCAGGGGCAGATCATCTCGGTGATGTCTGTCGGCATCACCAAGGCGGCGGCGTCCTATTCGAATCTCTGCGGCGTGACCGCGAGCTGGTGCGTCGCCGCGCCCGGCGGCGACGATGCAACGGGCGCGCTGGTGTATTCGACCGTTCCGGTGAACACCTACGGGTTCGCGCAAGGCACCTCGATGGCGGCCCCGACGGTGTCGGGCGCGATCGCGGTGCTGATCCAGGCCAATCCGAGCTACAACGCCCAGGATCTGTCGCGCCTGCTGTTCTCGACCGCCGAGGATCTCGGTGCCGCCGGCGTCGACGCCGTGTTCGGCTACGGCCTGATCCGGCTCGACCGCGCCACCGACGGCCCGACCACGCTGGCTGCGAACTCCGCCGTTTCGGTCGCTGCCGACCAGACCACCTATTGGAGCCGGCTGCTCACCACCCAGGGCGATTTCTCCAAGATCGGCACCGGCATTCTGACGATCTCCGGCCGCACCGACGCCGGCGGCAACGTGTTCGCGCAGCTCGGCACGCTCGCGGTCGACGGCACGCTGACGATGACGGCGGGCAGCCGGCTCGAGGTCGCGCAGCCGGCGACGCTGGCCGGCTTCGGTACCGTGGCCGGCAACACCGTGATCGCCGGCACGCTGTCGCCCGGCAAGATGGCCAATATCGAAGACCTCGTCAGCAACAACGCGGTGCCGTCCGGTACGGTGCTGGACGGCAACTCTGTCGGCACGCTGACCTTCAACGGCAACGTGACGCTGACCTCGACCGCCACGACGCGGATCGACATCGACGGCTCGCTGATCGTTCCCGGTGGCCCCGGCACCTACGACAAGATCTACGTCACCGGCGCCGGCAACGTGTTCTATGCGGCCGGCACGCTCACTCCGGTGCTGCGCGGCAGCGTCGGCACCGTCAGCGACTACACGCCGGCGATCGGCACCGATTTCGCTTTCGTGCAGGCGACCGACGGCGCCAGCACCGCGGGCAGCTTTTCGACGCTGGTGCAGCCGACCTCCGGCCTGCCGGCCAACGGACGTTTCGACCTGATCTACAATCCGACCTCGATCACCCTGGTGGTGACGCCGTCCAGCTTCAGTCAGCTCGCCGAAGCCGACAAGCTGGCGCCGACGTCGCAGTCGATCGCGCGCATCCTCGACAAGGAACGCGCGGGTGCGGGCGAGATGCCGGCCGCCAACAAGAAGGCGCTGTACGACGCGCTGTACAAGCTCGACACCGAGGCGCAGTTCGACAAGGCGATCGGTCAGCTCGCCGGCCCCGGCCAGCCGGCGATGGCGTCCGCGCCGCTGCAGGCGTTCACCGGCTTCCTCGGCGCGATCGGCGACCGTCAGGACATGCTGTCCTCGGGCAGCGAACTCGGCCAGAACGGCACCGCGCAATCGTTCGCGCTGTCTTATGCGGGCCGCAACACCATGAGCGCCGGCACCAGTTCGGCAATGAACGCGTTCGCCGGCATCTCGCCGGCCGAGCGGGTGCAGGACGGCTGGTCGGTTTGGGGGCAGGGCTTCGGCCGTGACAGCCGGGTCGGCGACAGTGGTGGTCTGTCGGGCTCGAAGGCGGTCAGCGCCGGCTTCGCAGTCGGCGTCGATCGCCGGTTCTCCAACAGCCTGACGGCCGGCGGCGCGTTCGGCTACGTCCGCACCACGGCGACCAGCACCGACATGCAGGGCACCGTCGATACTTACGCCGGCGCCGCCTATGCGAGCTGGACGCCGGGTGCCGCGGTGGTCGACTTCCGGATCGCGGCCGGTCCGAGCCAGATGGCGACCAGCCGGCAGATCCTGCTGTCGCCGACCAGCCTGCAGGGCAACGCCGACGGCGTCGGCGTCGGCACCACGCTGGAAGCGGGCTACCGGTTCGCGATGGGGCGCGACGTGACGCTGAAGCCGTTCGTCGGCGTCAACTGGCAGGGCTTCCGCCGCGACGCCTACAGCGAAAGCCAGCTTCCGATCGGCCTGGTCTATGCGGCGCGGACCTACGACAAGCTGACCTCCACGGTCGGCGCCGCGGTGAGCGGGCGGCTGCACACCACCGACGGCACCACGCTGGTGCCGGAGCTGAAGGTCGGCTGGGGTCACGATCTGCGCGACGCCACGCTGGTCAGCGAGGCGGCGCTGCTCGACAACGCGTTCCTGATCGATGCGGCGCAGCCCGGCCGCGATGCGGCGCTGGTCGGCGCCAAGCTGTCCGGCTGGCGCACCGAAACGTTCCGGATGTTCGCGGCCTACAGCGGCGAATTCCGCAGCAACGCCACCAGCCACCAGGTCTCGGCCGGCGCCCGCGTCAATTGGTAAGCGAAGCTGTTCAGTAACAGCGAAGCCCCGGTTCTGAGCGATCAGAACCGGGGCTTTCTTGCCAGAACACGTCGAGGTTCCGGGTTCGCGAGCTTGCGCTCGCGCCCCCGAACGACGAGCAGGTTGATTAGCTCAGACCCACCGCGAGTCATTCCGGGGCGCGCGCAGCGCGAACCCGGAATCTCATGGGAAGTGGAAGCGATCGTTTTCCCTGCTGAGCAAGGGCAGAGACGTGGCGAGCGAGAAGAGATCAGGCGGCGAGTTGGCGTTGCCGGCAGGCCCGCGGCAGGCTCACCATCACCACGGTGCCTTCGCCGAGCGTCGAGCGCAGGCGCATCGATCCGCCGTGCAGATTGACCAGCGACTTGGCGATGGCGAGGCCGAGACCGGAGCCGTGATAGCTCTTGGTGAGCTGGCTCTCGACCTGCTCGAACGGCTGGCCGAGGCGGCGCAGCGACTGCGGCGGAATGCCGATTCCGGTGTCGGCGATCATCAGCACGATCGAATCCCCGGCGATGCGGCTGCGCACCGTGACGCGGCCGGCGTCGGGCGTGAACTTCACCGCGTTCGACAGCAGATTGATCAGAATCTGCTTGATGGCGCGGCGGTCGGCGACGATCGGAATCTGATCGCCGACCTCGGCCCGCAGATCGAGATGCTTGTGCTCGGCGCGGCCGGCGACCACCTTGAGCGACTCTCCGATCGTCTTGGAAAGGTCGAGCGGCTCCATTTCGAGCCGCATCCGGCCGGCCTCGATCTTCGACATGTCGAGGATGTCGTTGATCACCTCCAGCAGGTAGTGACCGCTGGTCATGATGTCGTGGCAGTATTCCTGATACTTCTCCGAGCCGAGCGTGCCGAACATGCCGCTGCCCATGATCTCCGAGAAGCCGATGATGGCATTGAGCGGCGTGCGCAGCTCGTGGCTCATATTGGCGAGGAATTTCGACTTGGTCTGATTGGCTTCCTCGGCGCGGCGTTTCTCGTCGCCGTATTTGCGGGCGAGGTCGGCGAGCTGGTGCGCCTGCTTCTCCAGTTTGGTCTGCGTGATCTTGAGATCGGCGACGGTGGCGCGCAGCCGCAGGTCGTTGTCGACCAGTTTCTGTTCGTGCGCCTTGATCCTGGTGATGTCGGTGCCGACCGCGACGTAGCCGCCGTCCTTGGTGCGACGTTCGCTGATGTGCAGCCATTTGCCGTCGTCGAGCTGCGCCTCGAAGGTGCGGGCGCCGGGCGCGACGCCGCCATTGTCGCACAGCCGGGTGCGGAGCTGCGGCATCCGGCCGACTTCGAGAATGGTCTCGTAGGAGGTGCCGGGCGAGACCGCGGAGTCCGGCAGCTTGTGCAGCCGCTGGAAGTGCGAGTTGCACAGCACCAGCCGGTTTTCGGCGTCCCACAGCACGAACGCTTCGGGAATGGTCTCGATCGCATCGCGCAGCCGCAGGTCGGCCTCGACCGAGCGTTCGGCCAGGCTCTTCTGTTCGGTGATGTCCACCGCGATGCCGATCAGGTGCTTGTCGGCCGACCCGGCCTCCTGACTCAGCTCGCAGCGCATCCGCAGCCAGATCCAATGGCCTTGCGCGTGACGCATCTGGAAGCTGCGGTCGATGTGGTCGACACGGCCCGCGACCAGCTCGTCGGCGATCTCGAACAGGTCGATGTCTTCGCCTTTCACCAGGGCGTTGACCTCGCCGAAGGTCAGCAGGTCGTTGCGGCTTTCCAGGCCGAGGATCGTGAACATCGACTGCGACCAGAAGATCCGGCCGCGGCTGAGATCCCAGTCCCACAGACCGCAGCGGCCGCGATTGAGCGCGGTGTCGATCCGGCTGCGCACCGCGTCGTTGATCAGGTCGCCTTCGCGAGCCCGGGTCGACTGCCAGTGGAACGCGAAACCGAGAATCAGCACGACGAAGCCGGTGGTCGCCGACAGCGTCACTTGCAGGGCGGTGTCGGATCGGAGCACCGAGCCGGTGTCCTCCTGCACGATCACGACCTGGCCGGGCAGCGATTTCACCACGTGCATCGTCGCCAGCGCGGAGGCGCCCCCCGGCAGAACGATCTCGACGATGCCGCCTTGCTGGCCGGCCTTGGTCAGCGCCGCGGCGCCGAGCACTTCGAAGAACCGGTTGTCGACGGCCGGAGCGCCGCCGATCGGGACGCGCGCCAGGATTCGCTGATCGGCACTGGTGACGATGACGTGGCGTCCGGCGGCGATCCCCCACGACGGAATCAGCGCGGGCAACAGATTCTGCAGCCGCTCGATCGAGGCCGGACGATCGAGGCGGACGACGCCGATATGTTCGAGACGCTCGGCGAGCAAATCTGCGAGCGCGCCGAGATCGCGGTTCATCGCGCCGCGCTTCTGTTTGGTCTGCTCGATGATCTGGACGGCCGCGCCACAGAAGATGGTGACGAGAAACGCGATGATCAGCAAAGGCACCGCGCGCCGAAGCACCGGCTCCGCGTTGAGCAGCCGATGATAGGCGGGTTTAGCGATCGACTGCGCCAATCCTTTGATCGAATCGGATTGAGCGCAGGCGTCCGCCGCCTGCACGCGCGCCATACGTGGCCCCCACCAAGTATCCGTCAGCACTCTTTCGAAGCAGCGAGCGCCGTTCGAATCACGATTAAGATTTGAATCGACTTTTAGCGGGCTGTCGAGAGTCAACGATTCCGGCGATCGGAAAAATTCTTATCCAAAGGTGAATGGCGCCGACATTTTTTCGTGAATCGAGTCCGAAACGAGAACGGGTCACCGAGATAGTTCGCGAAGACGAACGGCTCAGTCCGCGTTCGGCGGTTCGGCGTGACTGATCACGCGTTTCACCGTCGGGAACTTCGCCCGCAGCTTGCGTTCGACTTCGTCGACGTGCTCGTGCACTGCGATGACGCTCATCGACGGATCGGCATAGCAGTGGAAATTCACGATCTCGCCGGCGTCGGTGTCGCGCACCCGGACGCTGTGGACGTCGTGAATCGCTCCGTCGCCGGTGAGCCCGCGCAGCGCCACGCGAATTTCTTCGACGCGCGACGGCACGGCATCGGATCCGTGCGGCAGCTCCGGCTCCAGCGGCTCGATGTGGGTGTCGATCTCGACGTCGGTGCCGAAGTCCTCGCGGATGTGATCTTCGAGCTGGTGGGCGATGTCGTGGGCTTCGATCAGCGGCATCTCGCCGTCGACCTCGAGGTCGATGCTGACGATCAGCTTGTGGCCGAGATCGTGCACCGTGACGTGGTGGACGGCGAGGCCGGAATTGCGCGCGATCACCATGATGCGCTCGCGCACGCTTTCATTGTCGCGCGCCACCGGAATCGCCGTGAAGGTGAGGTCGGCATCGCCGAACTCGGCGGTGAGCGATTCCTGGGCCTTGCGATTGATCTCGTCGATGCGGTCGATCGGATAGGTGCGGGGCACTTCGACCAGCGCATCGATGAAATGCGTCGGGCCGACCATCCGGGTGCGCAGCCGCTCGATGCCGACCACGCCGGGCACGGCGGTGATCACGTCTCGCGCTTTCTCCGAAACGCCGTCGGGCGCGCGGTCGAGCAGGGTCTGGATGGTCGAACGGCCGAGCCGCAGGCCGAGGACCGACACGATCACCGCGACGCCGATCGCCGCCGCGGCGTCGCCCCAGGCGAAGCCGTAGGCCGACAGCGCCAGACCGGCGATCACCGCGAACGAGCTCAGCACGTCGGAGCTGAAATGCAGCGCGTCGGCCGCGAGCGCCTGGCTCTTGGTCGCGACCGCGGTGCGGTGCAGCGCCCAGGCCCGCCACAGATTGACGACGATGTCGACGCCGAGAATGCCGAAGGCGAGATAGGAGAACACCGGCGGCGGCGCGGCCTCGCTCAGCCGGCTGTAGGCTTCGACCAGAATGCCGCCGGCCAGCACGTAGAGCAGGGCGATCACGCCGAGCGCCGACAGGCTCTCGATCTTGCCGTGACCGTAATGATGCGCGTCGTCGGCCGGGCGATCCGAGATCCGCACCACGAACCAGGTGATGATGGTCGCGACCAGATCGATCGAGCTGTGCAGCGCTTCGGAGATCAGCGCCAGCGAGCCGATCGCAATGCCGATGGCGAATTTCGCCGCGGCCATGGAGGCGCTCGCGACAACGGAGATCGCGGCCACTCGCGATTTGGTGCTGGCGAAGTCGTTCATGGCCGGGATGTAGCAGCCCGGTGCGGCGCAGAAAAGCCGCGTCGGCAGGCCGGTGCTCGCGGTGCGAATACTGGCTTGCGAATTGTTCTCAGTTGCTGGCCGCGTCCCCCGGCAGGGTCGTCGGCGTCAGAGCGTCACGACGATCTTGCCGAGGTGGCGGTTGGCTTCCATGTGGGCGAACGCGGCGCCGATCTCGGCGAAAGGAAACACCTTGTCGATCGGCAGCTTAAGGCTGCGCGACTCGATCGCCGGCCAGATGTCGCCGCGGACCTGGCGGAAGATCTCGCGAATTTCGTCGACGCTGCGGCTGCGGAAGGTGACGCCGACATAGTCGATCCGGCGCGCGGCGTGCAGATCGAAGTTGAAATCCGCATGGGTGCCGCCGAGCCGTCCGACATTGACGATGCGGCCGAGCACGCGGGTTGCGGCGAGGTTCTGGTTGGCGACCTTTCCGGAGACCTGATCGATGACGAGATCGACGCCGGCGCCGCCGGTGGCGGCGAGCACCTGATCGACCCAGCCGTCGCCGGAGGAATCGACCGCGATGTCGGCGCCGAACTGATGCAGCCTGTCGCGCCGGCCCTTGTCGGTCGACGAGCCGATCACCAGCCGAGCGCCCTTGAGCTTGGCGATCTGCATTGCCATCAGCCCGACGCCGGAGCTGGCGCCTTGCACCAGCACCGACTGTCCGGAGCGCAGCTTGCCGATCGCCACCACCGCGTTGTGCATCGTGGTCAGGGCGACCGGCAGGGTCGCGGCGTCCTCGAAGCTCATGCTGTCCGGGATCGGCAGCAGCCGGCCGTGATCGGCGAGGGTGTACTCGCCGAACGCACCGGCGGTGGAGCCCATCACCCGGTCGCCGATCTTGCAGCCATGGGCCTCGTCGCCGAGCGCTTCGATCTCGCCGGCGAACTCCATCCCGAGCACCGCGCCGACGCCGCCCGCGGCGCCGTGGGCGTGGCCCTTGGTCATGCCGAGGTCGGCGCGGTTGAGCCCGCAGGCGCGGACCCGGATCAGGACTTGCGGACCTGTCGGCGCCGGCTTGTCGATCTCGGTGATGGCGGCACCGGCGGCGCCGTAGACATAGGCTTTCATCGCAAGCTCGTCCTGTTCTCGCGGCGCCGATCCGGCGCGCGCGTCTTACTCCGCGGCCTCGCGCGCGCCGCCCGAGGTCATGGCTTCGAGCCGGCCGCGGATGATCGCTTCGGCTTCGCGCACGATCCGCGACACCAGCTCGGCGCAGCTTGGAATATCATGGATCAGGCCCTGCACCATGCCCGCCGACCATACGCCTTCGTCGGTATCGCCGTTGACATAGACCATCTTGCCGCGCGAGCCGGCGACCAGCTCCTTCACCTGCTCGAAGGTCGCGCCCTGCTTCTCCAGCTCGATCACCTGCTGGCTGATCGCATTCTTGGCGACCCGCGAAGTGTTGCGCAGGGTGCGGAAGATCAGGTCGGTGGAGCGCTCGTCATTGGCGACGATCTTCTCCTTCACCGCCTGGTGGATCGGGCTCTCCTTGGTGCACATGAAGCGGGTGCCCATGTTGATGCCGTCGGCGCCGAGCGCCAGCGCCGCGACCAGGCCGCGCGCATCGGCGAAGCCGCCGGAAGCGATCATCGGGATCTTGATCTTGTCGGCGGCGGCCGGAATCAGCACCAGGCCGGGGGTGTCGTCCTCGCCCGGATGGCCGGCGCATTCGAAGCCGTCGATCGAGATGCCGTCGACACCCATCCGCTCCGCCGACAGCGCGTGGCGGACGCTGGTGCATTTGTGCAGCACCTTGACGCCGTTCTCCTTGAAGTCCTCGACGTGCTCCTGCGGTTTGTTGCCGGCGGTCTCGACGATTTTGACGCCGCTCTCGATGATGACGCGGCGATACTCGGCGTAAGGCGGCGGCTTGATCGCCGGCAGGATGGTGAGATTGACGCCGAACGGCTTGTCGGTCATTTCGCGGCAGCGCGCGATTTCCTTGGCGAGATCATCCGGCGTCGGCTGGGTCAGCGCGGTGATCATGCCGAGCGCGCCGGCATTGGCGACGGCGGCGACCAACTCGGCGCGGCCGACCCATTGCATGCCGCCTTGCACGATCGGGTGCTCGACGCCGAAGGCTTCGGTGAAACGGGTCTTGATCATCTTGGTCCCCCTTGGGCATTCCGGCGCCTGACGCGCCTGTTGCTGTTACTGGCGGCCGGGAGATTGCCGAAGCGACGGCGAAATGTCCAATGCGCGGGGAGGGGAGCATCCTCTCACCGAGTCATTCCGGGGCGCTCGCGTGAGCGAGCGAACCCGGAATCTCGGCGGAGTGAAAACAACTTCGGGATTCCGGGTTCGCGAACTTTCGTTCGCGCCCCGGAATGACGGCGCGTGTGGATCGGCGTCAGGCTTTCGCCGTCTGACGGAATTCGTTGTGCAGTTCGCCGATGCCTTCGATCGCAATCGTCACGGCGTTGACCGGCTCCTTCATCACCCCGGCGCCGACCGAGGTGCCGCAGCAGATCAGGTCGCCGGGCTCGAGCGTCATGTCGTGCGACAGCCGGCTGACGATCTGATGTGGTCCGAAGATCATGTCGGCGACCGGATAGTTCTGCCGCTCGGCGCCGTTGAGGATTGTGCGGACCGACAGCGCCATCGGATCGAGCCCGGTTGCGATCGCCGGACCGAACGGACCGAAGCCGTCGTAGCTCTTGGCGCGCGTCCATTGCGGAAAGCTCGGATCGCGATTGAGGACGTCGGTCGCGGTGATGTCGTTGACGCAGGTGTAGCCGAAGATGTGCGAAGGAGCGTCGGCTTCGGCGACGTTGCGGCAGCGCTTGCCGATCACGATGCCGAGTTCGCCTTCATACACCACCCGGCCGTCGTAGGACGACGGCCGATTCAGTACGGCGCCGTGCGCGGCGACGCAGGTGGTGGCCTTGAGGAAGTACAGCGGCTCGGGCGGGATCGATTGATCGAGCTTGGCGGCGAGGGCGCGAAAATTATTCCACAGCCCGATGAACTTGCCGGGCGCGCAGGGGCTGAGCAACTCGACGTCGCCGAGCTGCAGCGTCTGCCCGGTCGGATTGCTGACGCCGAACATCTCGCCATCGTGCACGGCGATGTCGGAATGCGCGATGGTGCCGAACCCGATCGCGCCACCCGCGCGAAAACGAACCCATTTGGTCATGGTGGAGTGTTCCTCAACTCGGGATTCATTCCGGGGCGCGCATGACATGCGCGAACCCGTAATCTCGATGGACTAGGCGTGCTAACAACCTCTGGATTCCGGGTTCGCTCGCTGGCGCGAGCGCCCCGGAATGACGGGGCGTGGGACGGTGAACCGTCAGTACAGCCCCGCCACCTTGGCGCGCTGGATGACGAGGCCGAGTACGGAGTCGATCGCCGGCGTCGGAATGTTGGTGATCCGGCCCATTTCCTGCACCACGGTGACGAGCGGATCGATCTCCATCGGCCGGCCGCGTTCCAGGTCCTGCAGCATCGAGGTCTTGTGCGCGCCGACCTTGCGGGCGCCGTCGATGCGGCGTTCGACGTCGACGCGGAACTTGACACCGAAGGTCTCGGCGATCGCTTGCGCCTCCAGCATCATCGCCTTCGCCAGCGCGCGGGTCGCAGGATCGGAGGCGATGACGTCGAGCGTCGCATGAGTGAGGGCGCTGATCGGATTGAAGCAGACATTGCCCCACAGCTTCAGCCAGATCTCGTCGCGGATGCGGTCGAGGATCGGCGCCTTCAGCCCGGCGGCTTCGAACACTTTCGACAGGTTCTCGACGTCCGAAGTGGTCTCGCCCGACGGCTCGCCGATCGGGAATTTGTCGCCATAGACGTGGCGGATCACGCCGGGCGCTTCGATCTCGGTCGCCGGATAGACGATGCAGCCGATGCCGCGTTCGGGGCCGAGCTCGTTCCACTGCCGCCCGCCGGGATCGATGCTCTCCAGCGTGCGGCCTTCGAATGCGGCGCCGCCGTGTTTGTGAAAGTACCAATACGGCACGCCGTTCACCGCGGTGACGATGCGGGTGTGCGAGCCGAGCAGCGGCTTCATCGCATCGATCGCGCCGGTGATCGAATGCGCCTTCAGGCAGATGACGATGAAGTCCTGCACGCCGAGCTCTGCCGGCTTGTCGGTCGCCTTCGGTCGAACCACGCGCTCCTCGCCGCCGATCAGCAGCTTCAGGCCGTCGTCCCGCATCGCCTGCAGATGCGCGCCGCGCGCCACCAGGCTGACATCGGCAGCACCGGACTGGGCGAGCTGAACGCCGAGATAACCGCCGATCGCGCCGGCGCCGTAGATACAGATTTTCATCGGAGATTCCCGAGCTCAACGCCAGCAAGGTCCGGCGAGGGTGGCGACAAGGACCGGCACGACGGCGGTCCGGCTGAGAGGGCGGTGCCGCTTACTCCGCGGCGCGCTTTTGCGGCGGAGCAGTGGCGCCGGATTGGTGAATCTCGGCAAGGTGGGCGTCACTGTAGCCGAGGACTTCGCGCAGGATTTCGTCGGTATGTTCGCCGAGCAGCGGCGAGCGCTTCACCTCGGTGGGGGAGTCCGACAGCTTGATCGGGTTGCCGACCGACAGATACTTGCCGCGGGCCGGGTGATCGACCTCGACGATGGTGCCCGTGGCCCGCAGCGACTGATCCTCGGCGAGTTCCTTCATCGACAGGATCGGGCCGCAGGGAATGTCGTCGGCGTTGAGGATCTCCATGGCCTCGAACTTGGTCCTGGTCATGGTCCATTGCTCGATCCGGGCGAAGATCTCGTTCAGCCGCGACAGCCGCGCCGGCGGCGTGGCGTAGTCCGGATGCGTCTTCCAGCCGGTCTCGCCGATCACGTCGCAGATCTTCTCCCACACCGGAGCCTGGGTGATGACGTAGATGTAGGCGTTGGGGTCCTGCTCCCAGCCCTTGCATTTGAGGATGCGGCCGGGCTGGCCGCCGCCGGAATCGTTGCCGGCGCGCGGCACCGCTTCACCGAATTCGATGCCTTCTCCAAACTGGCTGTATTCCTTCAGCGGGCCGTGGGCGAGGCGCTGCTGATCGCGCAGCTTGACGCGGCACAGATTCAGCACGCCGTCCTGCATCGCCGCGGTGACGCGCTGGCCGCGGCCGGTGTGGTGGCGCTGATACAGCGCGGTGACGATACCGAGCGCAAGATGCAGGCCGGTGCCGCTGTCGCCGATCTGCGCGCCGGTGACCAGCGGCACGCCGTCGCGGAATCCGGTGGTCGAGGCGGCGCCGCCGGTGCATTGCGCGACGTTCTCGTACACCTTGCAGTCTTCATACGGTCCCGGACCGAAGCCCTTGATCGAGGCCACGATCATCCGCGGGTTGATCTCCTGGATCTTCTCCCAGGTGAAACCCATCCGGTCGAGCACACCGGGGCCGAAATTCTCCACCAGCACGTCGCAGGCGCGGATCAGCGCGGTCAGCACCTCCTTGCCCTTCGGGTTCTTGGTGTCGAGCGTGATCGACCGCTTGTTGTGGTTCAGCATGGTGAAATACAGGCTGTCCACTTTCGGGATGTCCTGGAGCTGACCACGGGTGATGTCGCCGGAGCCGGGGCGCTCGACCTTGATCACGTCGGCGCCGAACCATGCGAGTAGCTGCGTGCAGGTCGGGCCGGACTGCACGTGGGTGAAGTCGAGAACGCGAACGCCGTCGAGCGCCTTGGTCATGGTCGTGCTCCTGTTGTCTCGTGCGCGCCGAAGCGGCTCTTCTCCCGTCAGTGCATCCGCCGCGGCGATCCGTGGCGGACGTCCTTGTTATTTCGCATCAGCCGGTCGTCGCCGCGTCAGGCGAACAGCTCCTGGCCGTGAGTCTCGACGTAGGCGGCCAGCCGCAGCGTGTGATCGCGCGCCAGCTTCTCGGCGAGTTCGGTGTCGCGTGCTTCCAGCGCTTCGATCATCGCCAGATGCTCGGGCAGGGAGGCGGCGATGCGCTCCTTGCGGCCGATGGTGAGCTGGCGATAGCCGCGGACGTGGATCAGGATGTCGCCCGTCATGTCGACCAGCACCGGCGACTCGCTCAGCGAAATCAGCGTCTGGTGGAACACGATGTTGGCGCGCGAATACTCGTCGATGTGATCCTGCGGCAGCCGGTCGGGGCCGAACTCCTTGAACACGTCGCGCAGCGCCGCGATGTCGCGCTTGCGCGCCACGATGGTAATCAGCCGCGCCGCCATGCTCTCCAGCGCCGCCCAGGCGCGGATCATGTCGACGATCTCCGCCTTGGTCCGGCGCACCACGACGATGCCCCGCCGCGGCACCGCCTTGACCAGCCCTTCCTGTTCGAGCATCGCGATCGCTTCGCGGATCGGCGTGCGGCTGACGCCGAGCTTGTCCGACAGCGCGCGCTCGTCGAGCATCACCGGCTCGGGCGTGGTGTAGATGTCCATCTTCAGGATCGCCTGCTTCAGCGCCCCGTAGGCCTTGGTCTTGAAGCTGGTCTCCGGCGCCAGCCGCACGATGCCGAGCTCGGGTTCGGCTGACGACTCGCGCGGCGCGGGGCGGGTGCGTGCGGTCATGGATCTTCCGGCGCGTCCGTTGTGAGAGGCATTGGCGCAAGATTGGCATGCCAGATACCAGGACGTCAAGGCGCCGTGGCGTAGACTTCCTGAACCGGACAGACGCCTGCGGCATCTGTGGCATACCAAAGGTGAGGCTGCGGGCTGCCCACGTGGCGCTTTGTCGCCGTGGATTGATCGCTGCGCCGCGCAACGAGGTTTGCTTGCGCGGGTTATGAAGCAGACCTATCCTCGTGCCATTGCGGCATCAGACCAGCAACTCGGGAGGACTTCATGGCCTGGAAGAAACCGGAAATCGTCGAAATCGCGGTCGGCATGGAAATCAACATGTACGCCTGCGCGGCGCGCAAGTAATCGAATCGCAGGTTCGTTGTACGACGGCACACGGCGCGGCTGGCAGTCTCTGTCGGTCGCGAGTGTTAGCATTTGTGCGTCGTCGTTGGTGACCTCAGTGGAAGGCGGTCGATGCTGCGGGTGATCGTTCTCGGCGCCGCAGCCGGCGGCGGGGTGCCGCAGTGGAATTGCGGTTGCCCGGGCTGTCGTGCGGCCTTCGCCGATGCCGAACTTCGCCGCACCCAAGCGTCGGTGGCGGTCAGCAGTGATGGCGAACACTGGTTCCTGATCAACGCGTCCCCCGACCTGCGCCAGCAGATCATCGCGACACCGCAACTGCATCCGCGCGCAGGCGCGTTGCGGCACAGCCCGATCGCCGGCGTGATCCTGACCAATGGCGAGGTCGATGCCGTCGCCGGCCTGCTGTCGATGCGCGAAGGCTCGCCGTTCACGATCTACGCCCATGCCAAGGTGTTGGCGATCCTGAAGGCCAACAGTATCTTCAACGTACTGAATGAAAAGCTGGTGGCGCGGCAGCCGATCGCGATCGACCAGCCAATCGCGCTACGTCTGCCGGACGGTGTGCCGTCCGGCCTGGAGGTGAGCGCCTTTGCGGTGCCCGGCAAGGGCGCGTGGTATCTCGAAGGACAGACCCATCCCGGCGGCGCGGACGGTGAGGGCGACACGCTCGGGCTGAGCATCATCGACACCGCGAGCGACCAGACGATCCATGTGCTGACCGCGTGCGCGCGCGTCACCGACGAGCTCAAAGCACGGCTCGCCGGCGCGCCGCTGGTGCTGTTCGATGGCACGGTGTGGCGCGACGACGAACTGATCGCCGCCGGCCTCGGCACCAAAACCGGACAGGCGATGGGACATATCGCGATGGCAGGTGACCACGGCGCGATCGCCGCGCTGTCGGAGCTCGGCATCGCCGAGAAGCTGTTCGTTCACGTCAACAATTCCAACCCGGCGCTTCTGGCCCACTCGACCGAGCGCCGGCAGCTCGAAACGGCCGGCTGGCAGATCCCGGCGGACGGCACGGAGGTGACGCTGTGAATGCGATGACCGCGTTTTCGCTGAACGGCGCCGCGCCGCTCGCCAATGCCGATGAGCTCGAAGCGGCGCTACGCCAGATCGGTGCCGCGCGCTATCACAATCTGCATCCGTTTCATCGCCTGCTGCATGGCGGCAAGCTCAACAAAGGCCAGGTGCAGGCCTGGGCGCTGAACCGCTACTATTATCAGAGCTCGATCCCGATCAAGGACGCGGTGGTGATCTCGCGGTTTCGCGATCGGGCCACCCGCGTCGAGTGGCGGCACCGGATCGAGGATCACGACGGCGATCTTGGTAGCGAAGGTGGTATCGAGCGCTGGCTGAAGCTGACCGAAGGGCTTGGCCTCGACAGCGCTTACGTCGAGTCGACCCAAGGTATTCTGCCGGCGACGCGGTTTGCGGTGGACGCCTATGTGCACTTCGTCCGCGACCGCACGCCACTGGAAGCGATCGCATCGTCGCTCACCGAATTGTTCGCGCCCAACCTGCACGAGGAGCGGATCGCCGGGATGCTGGCGCATTACGACTTCGTCAATCCAGAGATCATGAGCTACTTCAAGCGCCGGCTGGAGCAGGCGCCGCGCGACGCCGACTTTGCACTCCGCTACGTCAAGCAGCACGCCACCACCCCGGCCGAGCGCGAGGCGGTGTGCAACGCGCTGATCTTCAAGACCAACGTGCTGTGGGCGCAACTCGATGCGCTGCATCACGCTTATGTCGATGGCCACATCCCGCCCGGCGCCTTCGTGCCGCAAGGGTCTTGAGCCGATGGCGCCGCGCCGCATTAGCGTCAGCGAAGCCAGCCGTCCGGTGCTGCCGCGCCACGCCCGGCTGAAGTTCGACGACACAAGGCAGCGCTGGGTGATCCTGGCGCCGGAGCGGGTGCTGGCGCCGGACGAGATCGCGGTCGAAATCCTCCAGCTCTGCGACGGCGCGCGCGATGTGGCGGCGATCATCGATGCGCTGGCGGCGAAGTACACCGCGGGCCGCGCCGAGATCGGCCGCGACGTGGTGGCGATGCTGCAGGATCTCGCCGACAAAGGCTTTCTCACCGAGGCGCGGGAGACCGCGCCGTGACCGAGACTGCTGCTAGCGGTACAGGGTCCGACGGCATCGCCGTGCTGGAGAAGCCCGGCAGTGTCGCCGAGACCTTCGGGATTCCGCTCGCGGTGCTACTGGAGCTGACGCATCGCTGCCCGCTGCAATGCCCGTATTGCTCCAATCCGCTGGAGCTGGAGCGGGGCGGCGCGGAGCTGTCGACCGACGAGTGGAAGCGGGTGCTCAGCGAGCTTGCGAGCATCGGCGTGCTCCAGGTGCATTTCTCCGGCGGCGAGCCGACCGCCCGCAAGGATCTGGTCGAGTTGGTGCGGCACGCCACCGAGGTCGGGCTCTACACCAATCTGATCACCTCCGCGGTGCTGCTGAGCTGCGAGCGGCTGGCGGCGCTGGCCGATGCCGGACTTGCGCATGTGCAGATCAGCTTTCAGGGCAGCGAGGCAGAGATCGCCGACCGCGTCGGCGGCTTTGCCGGCGGACACGCCAAGAAACTCGACGTCGCGCGCTGGACCCGCGAGCTCGATCTGCCGCTGACCGTCAATGCGGTGATGCACCGGCAGAACCTGCACCTGCTGCCCGACATCATCGAGATGGCGGTCGCGCTCGACGCCGACCGGCTCGAAGTCGCCAATGTGCAGTATTACGGCTGGGCGCTGAAGAACCGCGCCGCGCTGATGCCGACGATCGCGCAGATCGAGGATTGCACTGCGACTGTCGAGGCGGCGCGTGAGCGGCTGAAGGGCCAGCTTGCGATCGACTACGTCATCCCGGACTACTACGCGGCACGGCCGAAGAAATGCATGGGCGGCTGGGGCCGGCAGTTCTTCAACATCTCGCCGAGCGGCAAGGTGCTGCCGTGCCACGCCGCCGAAACCATCACCGGGCTGGCGTTTCCGTCGGTGCGGGACGGCGCCCCGATCGCCGAGATCTGGCGCGCCGCCGAGGCGTTCAACCGCTATCGCGGCACCGGGTGGATGCAGCAGCCGTGTGCGAGCTGCGCCTTCAAGGAGATCGACTTCGGCGGTTGCCGCTGTCAGGCCTTCGCGCTCGCCGGCGACGCCGCCGCGACCGACCCCGCCTGCGCGCTGTCGCCGCTGCACGACCGCATCTTCAAGACGGCAGAAGCGGAGGCCGCGTCCGGCAGCGACCGCTTCCTGTATCGCAACTTCGCAGGTGGCACGGCCGAGGGCGAATAGCGCAGCCTATCTTTCGTCATTCCGGGGCGCTCACGCAGTGAGCGAACCCGGAGCCTCGCCGTGACCTGAACCTCTGGATTCCGGGTTCGCGCTGCGCGTGCCCCGGAATGACGGGGCGCGTTTAGTACACCACCACAGAACGGATCGACTTGCCTTCGTGCATCAGATCAAACCCCTTGTTGATCTCCTCGAGCTTCAGCATGTGGGTGATCATCGGGTCGATCTCGATCTTGCCGTTCATGTACCAGTCGACGATCTTCGGCACGTCGGTGCGGCCGCGGGCGCCGCCGAAGGCGCTGCCCTTCCAGACCCGGCCGGTGACGAGCTGGAACGGGCGGGTCGAGATTTCCTTGCCGGCTTCGGCGACGCCGATCACCACCGAGACGCCCCAGCCACGATGGCAGGCTTCGAGCGCCTGGCGCATCACTTGGGTGTTGCCGGTGCAGTCGAACGTGTAGTCCGCGCCGCCGTCGGTGAGCCCGACGAGATGCTGCACGATGTCGCCGTCGATTTTCTTCGGGTTGACGAAATGGGTCATGCCGAAGCGGCGGCCCCATTCTTCCTTGTCATCGTTGATGTCGACGCCGACGATTCTATCGGCCCCGACCATCCTGGCGCCCTGAATCACGTTGAGGCCGATGCCGCCGAGGCCGAACACCACGACGTTGGAGCCGGGCGTGACCTTGGCGGTGTTGACCACCGCGCCGACGCCGGTGGTGACGCCGCAGCCGATGTAGCAGCTCTTGTCGAACGGCGCGTCGTCACGGATCTTGGCGACGGCGATCTCCGGCAGCACGGTGAAGTTCGAGAACGTCGAGCAGCCCATGTAGTGATAGATGGTCTGGCCCTTGTAGCTGAACCGCGAGGTGCCGTCCGGCATCAGGCCCTTGCCCTGGGTGGCGCGGATCGCGGTGCAGAGGTTGGTCTTCTGGCTCAGGCAGCTTTTGCACTGCCGGCATTCCGGCGTGTACAGCGGGATGACGTGATCGCCCGGCTTCACCGAGGTGACGCCGGCGCCGACTTCGCGGACGATGCCCGCACCTTCATGGCCGAGGATCGAGGGGAAGATGCCCTCGCTATCGAAGCCGTCGAGCGTGTAGGCGTCGGTGTGGCAGATGCCGGTGGCCTTGATCTCGACCAGCACCTCGCCGGCCTTCGGCCCTTCGAGATCCAGCTCGACGATTTCGAGCGGCTTCTTGGCCTCGAACGCGACGGCGGCCCGTGTCTTCATGGCGATCCTCCTGGCATCGACAAACTGCGATTGCCTCTCGTATCGCAAATCGGCGCGCCGACTTGAACCGTTTTCTGGCCTGGTGAGGCGACGGGGCTCACGCCGAGGCGGCGCGACGCTCTTCGTCTGCGGCCAGATCTTCGTCTGCGTTCGGATCACCGGGGGCGGTCGCCCAGGCGAGCTCGACCAGCGTCACGGTGCGGCGGCCGGCACCGTCGAACTGGCAGACGATCAGGCCCTGTTCTTCGATGTAGGTCAGCAGGCGCCGGGCGCGGCGCAGCGAGTGGGTGCCGTAGGCTCGCGCGATCGCGGCGTCGCCGGGGCAGGGCCAGCCTTCCTTGGCGGCGCGCGCGATGATCATGAACACGCCCTGCATATCGTCGGGCAACGTGGAGGCGCGCAGTGTCACGTCCTGCCAGGCATCGTCGGCGGCCATCTCGGTGGTGAGGCCGGCGCGGGCGTGGGTCAGCATCCGGCGAAATTCGGTCATGTCCGGGATCGCGGTGGCGAGGCCTTCGATCCGGCAGCGCACCACGAATTCCTGATACAGCACGCCGATGGCGCGGAAGCCGGCATCGGGCTCGGCCAGGATCGCGCGCAGGATGCGGTCGAGCCGGTCGCGGCGTTCGGCGATCTGTTCGTCGCTGAGTGCGGGCGCCTCTGGCTCCGGCGTGGGGTCGATCGCGACCGACTTGGCCGCCATCAACTGGCTGAGCAGGTCTGGAGCCGGCGCGCGGCGCTGCGGCCGGGTCGCTGTCGTCTCCGGCGGCGGCGCGGCGAGGATCACGGCGCGCGCGTCTTCCAGGCCTGCTTCCGGCAGCGGCATCAGGCGCGGCGTCGAGTTGCGCGGATGGGTTTCGGTCGGACCGATCCGCAGGCCGAGAGGGCGCCGCGACAGCGCGGGGCCGAGCGCCATGAACTGGCCGCGCTCGAGATCGCGGAACGCTTCGGCCTGGCGCCGCTCCATGCCGAGCAGATCGGCGGCGCGCGCCATGTCGATATCGAGGAAGGTGCGGCCCATCAGGAAGTTCGAGGCTTCCGCCGCGACGTTCTTGGCGAGCTTGGCCAGCCGCTGGGTGGCGATCACGCCGGCGAGGCCGCGCTTGCGGCCGCGGCACATCAAATTGGTCATCGCGCCGAGCGATAGCTTGCGCGCTTCGTCAGAGACTTCGCCGGCGACGGCGGGCGCGAATAGCTGTGCTTCGTCGACCACCACCAACATCGGGTACCAATGGTCGCGCGCGGTGTTGAACATGCCGTCGAGAAACGCCGCGGCGCGGCGCATCTGGTTCTCGGCGTCCAGGCCCTCGAGATTGAGCACCGCCGAGACGCGGTGAATGCGGGCGCGCTCGCCGGCAACCTGCAGGCCGCGCTCAGTGTGGTCTTCGGCGTTGATGACGAGATGGCCGAATCGCTCGGCGAGCGTGACGAAGTCGCCTTCGGGATCGATGATCGCCTGTTGTACCCAGGGCGCGCTCTGCTCAAGGAGGCGGCGCAGCAGATGCGACTTGCCCGAGCCGGAATTGCCCTGCACCAACAGTCGCGTCGCCAGCAGTTCCTCGAGATCGAGAGCCGCGGTTGCGCCTGAATTGGTTTGCCCCATTTCGATCGCAACGGTCATGGCGCGGCCCGAGGTCTCCTTTCGCGAGCAGGGGGCTTAACAACCTGGGCGCGCCGCGTCGAGCACCCGCGGCGGTTCCGCCGGTGTTATGCACGCACATCAGCGTTGCGGTTGCACCTTGCGAATCAGCGCCAGCCGAGCGCGGGCGCGATGTGGGTGAGGATGGCCTCGATCACATGGGCGTTGTAATCGACGCCGAGCTGATTGGGGATCGTCAGCAACAGGGTGTCGGCTTCGGCGAGCGCTTCGTCGGCCTTGAGCTGTTCGATCAACGCCTCCGGCTCGGCCGCATAAGACCGGCCGAAGATCGCGCGGGTCTGTTCGTCGAGATAGCCGATCTGATCCTGCTGCTGGCCTTCGCGGCCGAAATAGGCGCGGTCGCGATCGTCGACCAGCGGGAAGATGCTGCGGCTGACCGAGACGCGCGGCGTGCGGGTGTGACCGGCTTCTTTCCAGGCTTCACGATAGGTGCGGATCTGCGCCGCCTGCTGAACGTGAAACGGCTCGCCGGTCTCGTCGTTCTTCAGCGTCGAGCTCTGCAAATTCATGCCGAGCTTGGCCGCCCACACTGCGGTGGCGTTGGAGCCGGCGCCCCACCAGATGCGGTCGCGCAAACCTTCCGAATACGGCTCGAGCCGCAATAGACCCGGCGGATTGGGAAACATCGGCCGCGGGTTGGGCTGCGCGAAGCCCTGGCCGCGCAAGAGGTCGAGCAGCACTTCGGCGTGGCGGCGGCCCATGTCGGCGTCGCTTTCGCCCTCGGCCGGCTGATAGCCGAAATAGCGCCAGCCATCGATCACCTGCTCGGGCGAGCCGCGGCTGATGCCGAGCTGCAGCCGGCCGCCGGCGATCAGATCGGCGGCGCCGGCGTCCTCGGCCATGTACAGCGGATTCTCATAGCGCATGTCGATCACGGCGGTGCCGATCTCGATGCGTTTGGTTCTGGCGCCGATCGCGGCGAGCAGCGGGAAGGGTGAGGCGAGTTGCCGGGCGAAATGATGCACGCGAACGTAAGCGCCATCGGCGCCGAGCTGTTCGGCGGCTTGCGCCAGATCGATGGTCTCCAGCAGCGCATCGGCGGCCGAACGCGTGCGTGACTGCGGCGACCAATGGCCGAACGAAAGAAAACCGATCTTCTTCATGGAGACAGCCCTGACGATGTGAAGGCTGTAGATAGTGCGCCTGCCGTTTCAGAAAAGCCTTCGCTGGCGCATGGCCTTTATTGATCAGCACACGCGCGTCGCGCGTGATGCGTCAATTCTTCGCGAGACCGCGCAGCAGCAGATCGACGCTGGCTTCGGTGAAAGCGGCGAAATCGACTTCCTTACGGGTGCCGAACAGCAGCGACCACAGGCTGAGCAGCACCGCGGGACTCATCACGATCTCGGTGAAGCCTGTGGCGGGGGCATTGCGGAATTCGCCGGCGGCGACGCCCTGGTCGATGACTTCCCTGAACTGATCGATGATCGGCGCGACGAATTCCTCGTAGTGACGGTCGACCAGATCGGGAAAGCGGCCGCCTTCGGCGATCAGGAAGCGCAGAATTTCGCGTGACTCGCGGTTCTCCGCAATGTGGCCATAGGTGAAGGCGATCAAGCCGCGCAGCCGTTCGGTGGCCGAGCCGGGGAGGGTGAGCGCGTAGTCCTTCAGGCCGGGCAGAAACGATTGCGATTTGTGCCGAACCATCTCTTCGAACACCCGTTCCTTGGTGTCGAAGTAAAAGTAGATCGTGCCCTTGGTGACGCCGGCGCGGGCCGCGACGTCTTCCAGACGGGTCGCCGCATAGCCGTGCATGACGAATTCCTCGAACGCGGCGTCGAGGATTTCCGAGGGGCGCTCGGCTTTGCGGCGGGCGCGTTTGGTCACGGCAGGCGGCATGGGCGGACTCCGATCACGTAGTTTTACTATTGACTTTCTAGTCAGTCAATAATATTGCACTGCGATGCGCTTGATCGAATGGGCGAATTTTTGATGCTTCGGCTCAGAACCGTGGTGCTGCTGTTGGTCGCCGCCGCTCTGGCGGGTTGCGGCGAGGAGGCCCGGCCGGAACGCCTGGTGACGCTGGTGAAAACCGAGCTGGTTCACGCCCAGCCGCGCAGCACGGTGATCCGGTTGACGGGCGACGTCCAGGCCAGGGTTTCGACCGAATTGTCGTTCCGGGTCAGTGGCCGGGTGATCGAACGTCTGGTCGATGTCGGGGCGCACGTGAAGGCCGGCGACGTGCTGGCGCGGCTCGATCCCACCGAGCAGCGGGCCGATCTGGTCGGCGCCCAGGCTGCGCTGACCGCCGCCGAAGCCCAGCTTCGTCTCGCCACCGCGACCTACGAACGCCAGAAGACGCTGATGGCGTCCGGCTTCACCACCCGCGTCGCGTTCGATCAGGCGCAGGAGGGGCTGCGCGCCGCCGAGGGCTCGCTGGACACTGCCAAGGCGCAGCTCGGCATCGCCAAGGACGCGCTCGGCTACACCGAGCTGCGCGCCAGCGCCGCTGGTATCATCACCGCACGCAACGTCGAGGTCGGCCAGGTCGCGCAATCGGCGCAGTCGGCCTACACGCTGGCGGAAGACGGCGCCCGCGACGCGGTGTTCGACGTCTACGAGGCGATCTTCCTGATTCCGGTCGGCAGCGACACCATCAAGCTGTCGCTGGTCTCGAACCCTGCGATTACCGCGATGGCGAAGCCGCGCGAGATCTCTCCCACCGTCGATCCGAAGACGGGATCGGTGCGGGTGAAACTGTCGATCGAGAATCCGCCGCCCGAGATGACGCTGGGAAGCGTCGTGGTCGGCGAAGGCTACAGCCGGGCGGTCGACAAGATCGTGCTGCCGTGGAGCGCGCTGACTGCCGACCAGAGCGGCGCCGCGGTTTGGGTGGTCGATCCGCAAACCCATGCGGTTTCGCTCAAGAGCGTCACGATCGAAAGCTACGAGACCAACTCGATCGTGGTCGGTCGCGGCCTTGCGATCGGCGACCGCGTCGTGGTCGACGGCGGCAAGCTGCTGCGCCCCGGCCAGATCGTCGTCGACGTCGGAGGCGCCGCATGAACGCTCCGCGGATTGTTGCGATGATCGCAGCGGCGCTGCTGGTCGCCGGTTGCGAGGACAAGGCGCAGCCGCAAGCCGCGGTTCGGCCGGTGCTGTCGACGGTGGTCGCCCCGCTGCAGGCAACCAACTTGTCGGTGGTCGGAACCGTCGAGCCGCAGTTCAGGACCGACTACGGGTTTCGGATGCTCGGTCGCTTGATCGCCCGTCCGGTCAATATCGGCGACACCGTCGAGAAGGGGCAGACGCTGGCGGCTGTCGATCCGTTCGCCGCCGAACTGGCGGTGCGTTCGGCGCAGGCCGATCTCGCCACCGCGCAGGCGCAGCTCGTCAATGCCAGCGGCACCGCCAACCGGCAGCGCACCCTGATCGAGACCGGCGCCACCACCAAGGCGACGCTGGATTCCGCCGAACAAAGCGACGCCGCGGCCCAGGCCGCGGTGGTGCGGGCGCAGTCGGCGCTGACGAAAGCGCGCGAGCAACTGAGCTACACCAAGGTCGAGGCGCAATATGCCGGCGTCGTTACCGCGGTCGGTGCGCAGGTCGGCCAGGTGGTCAATCCCGGCCAGATGGTCGCGACCGTCGCCCGTCCTGATGTTCGCGAGGCGGTGATCGATGTCGCCGACGATCTCGTCGGGATGCTCAAGATCGGCACGCCGCTGACGGTGGCGCTGCAGCTCGATCCGCGGGTCCGCGTCGATGGCAAGGTGCGCGAGATCGCGCCGCAGGCCGATCAGGTTACGCGCGCACGGCGGGTTCGTATCACGCTGGAAAATCCACCCGAGACGTTCCGGCTCGGCACCACGATCACCACGCTGATCCCGGGCAAGCCGAGCCGCGGCTTCCGCCTGCCGGCGACGGCGATCCTGCGCCAGGGCGATCAAGCCAGCGTGTGGGTGATCGACCCTGCCAAGGGATCGGTCAGCAAGCGCGCGGTGCAGGTGACGCCGGGCGACAACGGCACGGCTCAGGTCACCGATGGGCTCGAAGCCGGCATGCGGATCGTCACCGCCGGCGTCCATCATCTGCAGGAAGGCCAAATGGTCCGGTTCGAGCGGGAAGTCACGCCGTGAAGTCGTTCAATCTCTCCGACTGGGCGCTGCAGCACCGTTCGCTGGTCTGGTACTTCATGATCGCCTTCATGGCGGCCGGACTGTTTTCGTATCTCGATCTCGGCCGCGAGGAAGACCCGGCGTTCACCATCAAGACCATGGTGATCCAGGCGAAGTGGCCCGGCGCTTCGGCCGAGGAGACGACCCGGCAGGTCACCGACCGGATCGAGAAGAAGCTCGAGGAGCTGGAGTCGCTCGACTACACCAAGAGCATCACCACGCCCGGTGAGACCACGGTGTTCGTCAACCTGCGCGACACCACCAAGGCGCGCGACGTGCAGCCCACCTGGGTCCGCGTGCGCAACATGATCAACGACATCAAGGGCGACTTCCCGCAAGGCGTGGTCGGTCCCGCCTTCAACGATCGCTTCGGCGACGTGTTCGGTAACATCTACGCGTTCACCAGCGACGGCCTTACCCAGCGCCAGCTCCGCGACAAGGTCGAGGAAGTCCGCGCCAAGGTGCTTCAGGTGCCGAATGTCGGCCGTGTCGACATCGTCGGCGCCCAGGACGAAGTGATCTTCCTCGAATTCTCCCCGCGCAAGGTAGCTGCGCTCGGCCTCGACCAGCGCACCATCGTCAGCTCTCTGCAGGCGCAGAACGCGATCGCGCCGTCGGGCGTGCTGCAGGCCGGGCCGGAGCGGATCAGCGTCCGCGTCAGCGGTCAGTTCACTTCGGAAGAGAGCCTCAAGGCGATCAATCTGCGGGTCAACGACCGGTTTTTCCCGCTGACCGACGTCGCCACCATCCGGCGCGGCTATGTCGATCCGCCGACCTCGCTGTTTCGCTTCAACGGCGAGCCCGCGATCGCGCTGACGATCGGCATGAAGGCGGGCGCCAACCTGCTGCAGTTCGGCGAGGCGCTGAAGGAGGAGATGAAGCGGATCTCCGCGGATCTGCCGGTCGGCGCCGAAGTGCATCTGGTTTCCGATCAGCCGCAAATCGTCGACGAGGCGGTGTCGGGCTTTACCCGGGCGCTGTTCGAGGCGGTGGCGATCGTGCTGGTGATCAGCTTCATCAGCCTCGGCATGCGCGCAGGTCTCGTCGTCGCGATCTCGATCCCGCTGGTGCTGGCGATCACCTTCATGGTGATGTCCTATTCGGGGATCTCGCTGCAGCGGATTTCGCTGGGCGCGCTGATCATCGCGCTCGGCCTCTTGGTCGACGACGCGATGATCGCGGTCGAGATGATGGTGGCGCGGCTGGAGGTCGGCGACTCGCTCTCCAAAGCGGCGACCCACGTCTACACCTCGACGGCGTTTCCGATGCTGACCGGCACGCTGGTCACTGTGGCGGGATTCATTCCGATCGGTCTCAACAACAGCGCGGCGGGCGAATTCACTTTCACGCTGTTCGTGGTGATCGCGGTGTCGCTGCTGACCTCGTGGATCGTCGCGGTGCTGTTCACGCCGCTGCTCGGCGTCACCATCCTGCCCGACAAGATGAAGCACCATCACGAAACCAAGGGGCGGTTCGCGGCTATGTTCAGCCGGATGCTCGGCTTCTGCATGCGGCACCGCTGGCTGACGATCGGGCTGACACTGGCGGCGTTCGCGCTGTCGCTGGTCGGCATGGGATTCGTGCAGCAACAATTCTTCCCGAATTCGGATCGCAAGGAACTGATCGTCGACTGGAATCTGCCGCAGAACAGCTCGATCGCGGAGACCAATGCGCAGATGGCGCGGTTCGAGCGCGAGGCGCTGGCGGGCCCGGCTGGGATCGACCATTGGTCGACCTATGTGGGCCAGGGTGCTCCGCGCTTCGTGCTGTCGTTCGATGTGGAGCCGTCGAACGCCACGTTCGGCCAGATGGTGATCGTCACCAAGAGCCTCGCCGATCGTGACCGGCTGCGGTCCGAGCTGCAGGCTTACTTGCGCACGACCTTCCCGGGCACCGATGCGCTGGTGAAGCTGCTCGACATCGGCCCGCCGGTGGGACGGCCGGTGCAGTATCGCGTCAGCGGACCCGACATCGCCAAGGTTCGCGGCTTCGCGCAGCAACTCGCCGGCGTGGTCGCCACCAATCCGCATCTCGGCGAGGTGGTGTTCGACTGGATGGAGCCGGCACGTGTGATCAAGGTCGACGTGCTGCAAGACAAGGCACGGCAGCTCGGCGTCACCTCCGAAGACATCGCCTCGACGCTGAACGGCATTCTCGACGGTGCCACCATCACCCAGGTGCGCGACGACATCTATCTCGTCAACGTGCTGGGCCGCGCCAACGACGCCGAGCGCGGCTCGATCGAGACGCTGCGGAACCTGCAGTTGGCGGGGGGGAGCGGGCAAACCGTGCCGCTCGCAGCGGTGGCGACCTTCCGTTACGAGCTGGAGCAGCCGACGATCTGGCGCCGCGCGCGGCTGCCGACCGTGACGGTCAAGGCCAGCGTCGTCGACGAGGTGCAGCCGGCGACCGTGGTCGAACAGCTCAAGCAATCGGTCGCCGAGTTCAGTGCCAAGCTGCCGGTCGGCTATTCGGTCGCCGTCGGCGGCGCGGTCGAAGAGAGCGGCAAGTCGCAGGCGCCGATCGTTGCGGTGGTGCCGATCATGCTGTTCGTGATGGCGACCGTGCTGATGATCCAGTTGCAGAGTTTCCAGCGGCTGTTCCTGGTGTTCGCCGTGGCGCCGCTGGCGTTGATCGGCGTGGTCGCGGCGCTGCTGCCGAGCCGCGCACCGCTCGGCTTCGTCGCGATCCTCGGCGTGCTGGCGCTGATCGGCATCCTGATCAGAAATTCGGTGATCCTGATCGTGCAGATCGAACAATTGCGCAGCGAGGGACGTCCACCTTGGGATGCGGTGGTGGAGGCCACCGAGCACCGGATGCGGCCGATCATGCTGACCGCGGCGGCGGCGAGTCTGGCGCTGATCCCGATCGCGCGTGAAGTGTTCTGGGGGCCGATGGCCTACGCGATGATGGGCGGCATCATCGTCGGCACGGTGCTCACCCTGTTGTTCCTGCCTGCGCTGTACATCGCGTGGTTCCGCATCAAGGCGCCGACACAAGAGGCTTAGGATGGCTAGTTCGAGTCAAACACCGCCCGATCTTCCGTTGTGCCGGGGCGACCGCGTCCGGATGAGTCCGCTCGGCCGCGAGCGGCATCCGCGCTATGGCACCCGAGAAGGCGTCATCGTCGGGCAGGGCTCGCCGAGCAGTTGGCGGGTGAAATTCGACGACCGCAAGACCATCCAGGCGATCCATCAGGACTATCTCGAGCGCGTTCCGGGGCAGGCGCCGCGCTTCGACACGTCCGAGCCCTGGAGCCGCTGGCGCGACGATCCGCCGGCGAGCCCATAGTCTTGCGTCCCTCGTTCCTGTTGGTGCCCTGATGTCCCGCGTGCCCCGCTCATTTGTCGTCGTGTTCGTGCTGGTATCGAGCTGCTGGCTGGCCGCCTGTGCGAGCCTGCCGCGGCAGCCCTACACGGCCGCCGAAGCCACCAAGGCGCGGATCCTCGACCGCGACGATCTGCGGCGCTACGCCGACGATCCGCCATCGGCCTTCGTGGATCGACGCCTGATGTCCGGGGCTCAGACTTACCTCGCGCTGTCCGGCGGTGGCGCCGATGGCGCCTATGGTGCGGGCGTGCTGGCTGGATGGACCGCCGCGGGGCGCCGGCCGTCGTTCTCACTCGTGTCGGGCGTCAGCACCGGCGCGCTGATCGCGCCGTTCGCCTATCTCGGCCCGCGCTATGACGACACCTTACGCGAGCTCTACACCAGCGGTGTGGCCGAGAGCCTGCTCGAAGATCCGAACCCGTTCAACGCGATCTTCGGCTCCGGCCTGTTCGGCAACAAGCGCCTGCGCGAACTGGTTGCCCGCTACATCGATGCCAATTTCATGGAGGAGGTGGCTGAGCAGCACGCCAAGGGGCGGAGGCTGTTCGTCGTCACCACCAATCTGGATTCGCAGCGCTCGGTGATCTGGGACATGGGCCGGATCGCCTCGCTGAAGACGTCGGAGAGTCTCAATCTGTTCAGGGATGTGGTCGCAGCCTCTGCCAGCATACCGGCGGTGTTCCCGCCAATGCTGGTCAATGCGGAAGCCGACGGCGTCCGGTTCCAGGAGATGCATGTGGATGGCGGCGTGATGTCGCCGGTGCTGACCTTGCCCGAGGCGTATCTGATGCGTAGTGCGTCGTGGGACAAGTCGCTCAACCTGCAGCTCTACATCCTGATGAACAACACCATCGAGCCGGAGTTCCAACTGGTGCGCGATCGCGCGCTCGATATCGCCGCGCGGGCGTCGTCGTCGATGATCAAGGCGCAGACCCGGTCGATCCTCTACAGCACCTATGCGTTTGCCCGCCGCAACAAATACGGTTTCAACCTGACCTATATCGAGAGCGACCGGCCGCCGTCGCCGCCCGGCTTCGACACCGCCTACATGCGCTCGCTGTATCAATACGGCTACGATCGCGCGCGCAGCGGCCATGCCTGGTCGAGCGCGCCGCCGGCGGATGATCCCGCACCGGCGCCCGTTGCGGCCACCACCCCGTCCCGACACGTGGCCGGTGTCCAGTAGCAAAGCGGCCCGCGCGCGGCGTCCGCCGTTTTGGCTGTGCTGGACGAGTGAGGTGAAGATGTCCGCAATCCGGTTCACCACCGCGCTGATGACGGCCGTGCTGGCGATCTGGCCGGCTTCGGCCGCGGTGGCCGATCGCGGCAGCGACACAGAGATTCAAACGCCGGCAGTCAGCTCGAGCGACGAGCGGACCGGTCCATCGATGATCGCGCTCGGCAGCGGTGCGGACTTGATCCGGCTGGCGGAGAAGAAGCTGCGCGGCGCGCGGGTTTATGACCTCGATCTGAGCGACGAGGGCGCCGTTCCGTGGTTCGAGGTCAAGGCGTATCGGGCAGGGCAAGTGTGGAGCATCATGATCGATGCCGCCACGCGCCGGATCGTCCGACCGGCCAGGGCCAGGCCGGCCTCCGAGCTCGATCCCGACACGCAGCGAGACCTCGCCGATTTTGGCCGGATCAGGATGAAGCTGTCGGAAGCGGTGATGATCGCCGAAAAACTCGGCGGCGGCCGGGCGATCAGCGCCGGGCTGCATCGCGACGAAGACAGGCTGGTGTTCGTAGTCGTGGTCGTCGCCGATGGCACGTTGAAGGAGATCACGGTCCAGCCCGACAAGTAGCGGCGCGCGGGTTGCCCCGTCGGCTCAGCTCTTGCCGAGATCCTCGGCCACGCGCACGAGCGTCTGTTTCACCTCGTTGCGGTCCGCCGTGCCGGTGTCGATGAATAGTCGCATTCCGGGCAGTTCCTTGCGGATCACCACCGAGGCCGCAGCCGCCTTCAGTCCGCGCACCGCATAGGCGCGCACCGGCTCGCCGAAGCCCTTCACGGTCAGCGCCGGCCGCTCCTCGGCGTCGATCACGTCGTTCACCAACGACCAGGTGACGTGCGAAATCAGGATCGAGCCGGGCTCGCAGTTCTGCTCCAGGCGCGAGGTGAGATTCACTGCGCCGCCGACGATGGTGTAGTCCATCCGGTCCGGGCTGCCGAAATTGCCGACGGTGCAGAACCCGGTGTTGATGCCGATGCGGACCCGGAACGGACGCTCGGCGCCAGCGTCGATCCACTCCATTTCGAGCTGCTTCAGCTTGTCCTGCATCTCGATCGCCATCATCACGCAGGCGACCGCGTCCTCCTTGACGCCGCGGCTCTCCGGATCGCCGAAGAACGCCAGCACCGCGTCGCCGACATATTTGTCGATGGTGGCGCCGTGCTTGAGCGCGATCTGCGCCATCTCGGCGAGATAGCGGTTGAGCATCGCGGTCAGGTCCTCCGACTCCAGCTTGTCGGTGGTCGCGGTGAAGTTGGCGATATCGGACAGGAAGATCGTCAGCTTCTTGCGTTTGGAAGCGATCTCGGCGTCCTGGTGGCCGCTGAAGATCGAGGAATAGACCTGCGGCGACAGATATTTCGACAGCGCCGCCGAAAGTCCTTCCAGGCTGCGGTTGCGGGTCTCCAGTTCCTCGGTGCGCTGCTTCACCATCGAGTCGAGATATTCCTCGCGCGCGGCCACTTGTCCGGCCATGCCGGTGAACACCCGCGCGAGCTGGCCGAGCTCGTCGCGACGCTGGGACACCGGCTGCAGCAGAGCCGGATCGAATTTTTGCGACTCCAGCGCGGCGGCGGCGCGGGTGATCTGGCGCAGCGGCGCAGACTGATAGCGGGCGACGCCGATCGACAGCAGGATGCCGAGTGCCGCGATGGCCGATGCGGTCGCGGCGGCGATCTCGGCCTGACTCTGCACCGTGGCCCAGACGCGGTTCATCGGCAGCCGCACCAGCGCGGCGCCGACGATTTCCTTGTGATCGTTGCGCACCGGGGCGATCACGCTGAGATTTTCGCGGCTCTCGACGTGCCGGGTCTGGCCGTCGGCGATGACCAGGCTCACCGGGCCGAGTTCTTTCTCGTTGGGACCGTCGCGGCGATCGGCGCCGTAGACGCCGGGACCGACCAGCGCATCGAGCTTGCGGTCGAACACCCACACCGCGTCGATGTCGCCGTCCGCCAGCAGGTTTTCCACCGTACGCGGCAGCCCGATCTTCATGGTCAATTGCTGCAGGAACTTGGCGCTGCGGCCGACCTGGATGATGCGCGGCTTGTCGATGCCGCCGACGCCGACATATTTGAAATGCTGGTTGTCGATGTCGCGCTTGCGCGCTTCCTGGTCGACCACCTTCTTGTTGCCGGTGAGCAGATCGTGGAAGGCGTAGGCCTGCGGCTGCACCTGCGGCGAGTTGCTGAAGGTGAAATCGACGTCCGGCAGGCTGTGCAGATAAGCGTGTCCCTTCTCGTCGGTGATCCAGATCTCGTCGAGCGTCGTCTGATCGGCAATCGACTTCAGCCGGCGATTGATCTCGGCCGGCGTCATCCCGGCCCGTTCGGCCGCTTCGACGAAATGCCCCAGCAGGGTGCCTTCCGCAGTCATCTCCTCGGCGATGATGCCTTCGACCTCGGTCGGGATCGATGCGGCGAGGCTGGCGCTGCGCGCCAGCAGCCGAGCGACCTTCTCGCCCGACGCTTCAGCCTCGGTGATGATCGCGCGCCGCGTGGTCAAGGTCAGCAGCGCGGCGGTCACGAGCGTGGCGCCGACCGTCAGCACCGTGACCAGCAGGACCAAACGTGTGGTGAATTTCATCGAAGAACCTGTGCTTGCCGCCGCCCGCTGAGGCGCTGCCGGCAGAGAGCCGCGCGAGGCGGCGCGAACACCGCGCAGTCGAGCCTCGCGCTGCGACCGGCGGACTATCCACGCGGACGGACGACACTGTCAAATCGCGAGGGCGCTGCACGAACGTGCTGCTCGCAATATGGATATCGTAACAAATCCTGCCGCGTGCCGGCATTGTGGCCCGTCAATCCACCCGTCGCATTTGAATCGAAGGCGAGGGGACGACGGGGGTGGACGAGGCTTTACGACGCTTGGTCGCTCGTCGGCGGCGCAGCGTAAGCAGCCAGGAAAACCTTCACGGCCCGGCCGACGCATTGATCGATCTCGCCGGCGGAGATAGCGTCGTCGAATTGCAGGCTGCGACGATACACGATCTCGGATTCGAGCAGCGCCAACAGGTGACGCGACGCCGTACCCGGATGGTCGGTGCGCAGGCGGCCGGCTTTTGTCGCCGCGTCGATATAGCGCGTGAACGCCTCGATCGCTTTGCCAGGGCCCGCGTCGTAGAAAATCCGCCCGAGATTGCCGATCCGGCCGTGCGCCACCGCGAGGCGGTGGGCGGTGGTGGCGTCCTCGGCCAGCACGCGTGTGAGCAGTCTCTTGCCGACCTCGATGAGCACACGCTCAGGATCGTCGTCGGCGCGCGCCTCTAGATCTTCGTACATGCCGAGGATCTGCTTGCCGACGACGCGGAGCGCGACGTGCACGAACAGTTCTTCCTTGGACGGGAAGTAGCCGTACAGCGTCGCCTTAGAGCCGCCGAGCCTGCTGGCGATCTCCGACATCGAGGCGCCTTCGAGGCCTCGTTCCTTGAACACCTCGGCCGCGGTGTCGAGGATCGCGTCCCGCTTGGCTTCCGTCCGGACCCTGACCATCGCTCTCCGTCACCTCGCCAAATCTGCCCAGCGTGCTCCGGGATCATACTGAACGTACGGTCATATTGACAGTCTTGGCTCCGAACAATAACCGTACGTTTGGTTTTATTATGGCCGGCCGACGCTGTATCAGGTCCGGCTTGGGCGAAAGACGTGGCGGCGATGACAAAGATCGTGGGGTTCCGAAGCGCCATCATCGCAATGGCGTTGATCCTCGGTGGCTGCGACTCCGCCGCTCCGAAGCCCGATCGCGGCAAGGAGGCCGGTCGAGTGCCGCTCCCCGTGATGGTGGTGCCGGTGCGGTTCGAGGAGGGAAGCAGGACGCGGACGTTTGCCGCCACCATCCGCCCCAGCATCGAGAGCGACCTCGGCTTTCGGATCAGCGGCAAGGTGGCGCGGCGGCTGGTGCGGACCGGCGATTTCGTGCGCAGCGGCCAGCCGCTGCTGACGCTCGATACCAATGATCTCCGCCTGCAGCGCGAGCAGGCCGAAGCCGAAGTGAAGGCGGCGCAATCCAACCTGATTCAGGCCGAGGCCGACGAGGGTCGGGCGGTCGAGCTGCAGAGCAAAGGCTGGATGGCGAACGCCGCGCTGCAGAAGGCGCACGCCACCGCCGAGGAGGCGCGCAGCCGGCTCGTCCGCGCGCAGCGTGCGCTCGATCTCGCCGGGCACGCGCTCGACTACGCGACCCTCGAAGCCGATGCGGACGGCGTGATCACCGCGACGCCGATCGAGCCGGGCCAAGTCATCACCGCCGGACAGGCCGCGATCCGTCTGGCGCGGCTGTCGGAGCTGGAGGCGGTGGTCGCGTTGCCGGAGAGTTACGTCGAGCGGGTCGGTCGCGCCTCCGCCGCGCTGTCGCTGTGGTCGCTGCCCGGCAAGAGTTACGAGGTGCGGCTGCGTGAATTGTCGTTCGCGGCCGACCTGGCGACGCGGACTTTCGCGGCGCGCTTCGTCATCCCCGGCGCGGACGACAAGGTGCGGATCGGGATGAGCGCCACGCTGACGCTGCGCGAGCAGGACGAGCGGCGCTTCGCACGGCTGCCGCTGACGGCGATCTACAATCACGGCCGCGGCGCCGCGGTGTTCGTGGTCGGTGACGGCGGCGAACTGCGCGAACGGCCGGTGACGATCGAGCGCTACGAGGATCGCAACGTGCTGGTGACCTCCGGCGTGAGCGAGGGCGAAACCGTCGTCGCGCTCGGCGTCGAAAAGCTCGATCCGGCGCTGACGGTGCGGCCGATCTCCACGCTTTCACTCAGTTCGGCGGGCAAGTGATGCAGCGGGTCAACCTCTCCGCATGGGCGGTGGCGCATCCGTCCTTGATGCTGTTTCTGATCCTGATGATCAGCCTCGCCGGTCTGCTGTCGTATCAGCGTCTCGGCCGCGCCGAGGATCCGTCCTACACCATCAAGGTCGCGGTGGTGACTGCGACATGGCCCGGCGCGACGGCCGAAGAGATGCAGCTTCAGGTCGCCGACCGGATCGAGAAGAAGCTGCAGGAGCTGCCCTGGTTCGACAAGGTCACGACCTATTCCAAGCCCGGCTTCACCGCGGCGCAGATGGAGTTTCGCGACACCACGCCGCCGGCGCAGATCCCCTGGCTGTTCTATCTGATCCGCAAGAAGATGGCCGATGTGAAGCCGGACCTGCCCGACGGTGTGGCGGGGCCGGAGGTCAACGACGAATATGGCGACGTCGACTCGATCGTCTACACGCTGCGCTCCGACAGCGCCGACTACGCGGTGCTGAAACGAATGGCGGAGCAGGTGCGACAGCGGCTGCTGAAAGTGCCGAACGTCTCCAAGGTGACGATCTACGGCACCCAGGACGAGCGCATCTTCGTCGATTTCGACCACGTCAAGCTCGCCAATCTCGGTATCGCGCCGCGTGCGATCTTCGACAGCCTCGCCAAGCAGAACGATCTTGCGCCGGTCGGCATGGTCCAGACCCAGTCGACCCGGATTCCGCTGCGCGTCTCCGGGGCGTTCGACGGCGTTCGCGCGGTGGAGGAAACCCCGATCGCATCGAGCGGCACGGTGATCAGGCTCGGCGACATCGCCACCGTGTCGCGCGGCTTCATCGATCCGCCGCAGTTTCTGGTCCGGCAGCGCGGCGTTCCGGCGCTGGCGATCGGCATCGTGATGCGCAAGGGCGCCAACATCCTGGAGCTCGGCGCGGATGTCGAAGCGTCGATGGCCGAGGTCGAACGCGCCACGCCGGTCGGCGTCACCTTCGAGCGGATCGCTAATCAGCCCGCGGTCGTCCGCGATGCGGTCGGCGATTTCATGCGGTCGTTCGTCGAGGCCCTGGCGATCGTGCTGTTCGTCAGCTTCGTGTCGCTCGGTTGGCGCGTCGGCATCGTGGTCGCGACCTCGGTGCCGCTGGTGCTCGGCATCGTGTTTACGCTGATGCTGACGATCGGCATCGATCTGCACCGGATTTCGCTGGGCGCGCTGATCATCGCACTCGGACTCTTAGTCGACGACGCCATCATCGCGGTCGAGATGATGGTGGTGAAGATGGAGCAGGGCTTCGACCGGGCGCGGGCGGCGTCGTTCGCCTGGGAGTCGACGGCGTTTCCGATGCTCACCGGCACGCTGGTGACGGCGGCGGGCTTTCTGCCGGTCGGCATGGCGGCGAGCGGCACCGGCGAATATGCCGGCAGCATCTTCTGGGTGGTCGGCATCGCGTTGCTGGCGTCGTGGCTGGTCGCGGTGATCCTGACGCCGTATCTCGGTTTCGTTTTGCTGCCGCACTCGCTGAGCACCGGGACCGCGCACGCGGTCTATGACAACGGCCTGTATCGACGCTTTCGTAGCGTCGTTACCTGGTGCATCCATCACCGCCTGATTGTGATCGGCATCACCATCGCGGCTTTTGCGATCTCGATCATCGGCTTCGGCAAGATCCAGCGGCAGTTCTTCCCGACCTCCGACCGCACCGAGCTGTTCGTCGAATTGCGGCTGCCAGGCGGCAGCGGCATCGAGGCGACGCTCGCCAATGCCAAGCAGGCCGAGGCGCTGGTCGCAGATGATGACGACATCGTCACCTGGAGCACCTATGTGGGCAAAGGCCCGCCGCGCTTTCTGCTCAACGTCAATCCCGAACTGCCGAACGAGTCGTATGGCGAACTCGTCATCGTCACCAAGGACAGCGCCGCGCGCGAGCGGGTCAAGCGCAAGATCGAGCAGGCCGTCGCCGATGGCGCGATCGCCGGCGCGCGGGTGCGGGTGCGGCGGCTGGCCTATGGTCCGCCGATCAAGTTTCCGGTGCAGTTCCGGGTGATCGGCGAAGATCCGAACACGGTGCGATCGATCGCCTACCAGGTCCGCGATATCATGCGCGGCAATCCAAATGTGATCGAGCCGCAGCTCGATTGGAACGAGCAGATGCCATCGGTGCGTCTGGTGGTCGATCAGGATCGTGCGCGGGCGCTCGGGCTCGATCCGCAGACGATCTCACAAACGCTCCAGATGCTGATGACCGGGGCGCAGGTCACCACCGTGCGCGACCGGACCGAGAAGGTCGTGGTGGTGGCGCGGGCGATCGCGGCGCAACGCAACGATCTCGGCGCCATCGACGATCTCACCGTGCTGTCGCGCAACGGCGTGCCGGTGCCGCTGTCGCAGATCGCCGAGATCCGTGAAGGCCACGAGGAGGCGATCCAATGGCGGCGCGACCGTGACATGGCGATCACCGTACGTAGCGACGTGCGCGACGGAGTCCAGGCGCCGTTCGTCTCGTCGGTGGTATGGGCCGCGCTGGCCGATCTGCGCCAGCATTTGCCGGCCGGTTACCGGATCGAACTCGGCGGTGCGATCGAGGATTCGTCGAAAGCCAATGGTGCGTTGTTGGCCGTGGTGCCGGCGATGCTGGTGGTGATGCTGACGGTGCTGATGGTCCAGCTTCAGAGCTTTTCGAGGTTGGCGCTGGTGTTGCTGACGGCGCCGCTCGGCCTGATCGGCGCCTGTGCCGGGCTGCTCCTGTTCGGCAAGCCGTTCGGGTTCGTCGCGCTGCTCGGACTGATCGCGCTCGCCGGCATGATCATCCGCAACGCGGTGATCCTGGTCGATCAGATCGAGCAGGACATTGCCGCCGGGCATCCGCGCGACGAGGCGATCATCGGCGCCACCGTCCGCCGCGCGCGACCGGTGGTCCTGACCGCGCTCAGCGCTGTGCTGGCGATGATCCCGCTGACGCGTTCGAGCTTCTGGGGCCCGATGGCGGTCGCGATCATGGGCGGACTGCTGGTCGCCACGGTGCTGACGCTGCTGTTCCTGCCGGCGCTGTACGCCGCGTGGTTCTGCCGCGATCCGGCCTCGACATCGACGCTGCGGCAACGCCTCAGCGGCCTTCTGGAAGCTGCCCGCGCCCGAATTGGCTCATTGCTCCCGGCCGTCATGCGCCGGCGCGCGGAGATCGAACGCTGACCGCGGCTCGCCGTGCGGGGAGGGCTGGCGCGACAACGAGCTGGAAATCGCCGGATTCCAAGGCTACCAGCAACCTTGACGCCGCCCGCCAATCCGCCGACATACTGAAATATGCTGCCCAATCAGCCACATCGCTTCTCCGTCGCGCCGATGATGGAATGGACCGACAGTCATTGTCGCGTCTTCCATCGACTGCTGACCAGGCGCGGCCTGCTCTACACCGAGATGGTCACCACCGGCGCGGTGATCCACGGCGACCGGCAGCGGCTGCTCGGCTTCGATGCGAGCGAGCATCCGGTGGCGCTGCAGCTCGGCGGCTCCAATCCGAACGACCTCGCCACCGCGGCGAAGATCGGCGAGGATTTCGGCTACGACGAGATCAACATCAATGTCGGCTGCCCGTCCGATCGGGTGAAGGAGGGGCGGTTCGGCGCCTGCCTGATGGCCGAGCCCGAGCTGGTCGCCGAGGGCGTCGCCGCGATGAAGCGCGTCGTCGCTGTGCCGGTGACGGTGAAGTGCCGGATCGGGATCGACGACCAGGATCCCGAGGTCGCGCTCGATGCGCTGGCGCGCGCGGTGGTCGCCGCCGGCGCCGATGCGCTGATCGTGCACGCCCGCAAGGCGTGGTTGAACGGGCTGTCGCCGAAGGAAAACCGCGATATCCCGCCGCTCGATTACGATCGGGTGTACCGGCTGAAGCAGGCGATGCCGCAGGTGCCGATCATCATCAATGGCGGCATCGGCAGCATCGCCGAGGCCAAGCGACATCTCAACCATGTCGACGGCGTGATGCTCGGCCGCGCCGCCTATCAGGAGCCGTGGCGGTTGCTGGAGGTCGACCCGGAGCTGTTTGGCGAACCGGCGCCGTATCCTTCGATGAAGGAGGCGCTCGAAGCGCTGATCCCGTATATCGAGCGCCAACTCGCGCAAGGCCTGCGGCTGCACGCGATCACCCGCCACGTCATCGGCGCGTACCAGGGCGTGCCCGGTGCCCGCGCGTTCCGCCGCTATCTGTCGGAATTCGGGGTCAAGCCCGATGCCGACGCCAGCGTGTTGCGCAAGGCCATGGTTGCCGTCGAGCAGCGCGCGGCGGCCGCATAGGCGGCCGAGCCGCAAGTTAGCACTTGCAGCAAAGGTCGCGTCGCCGATAAAGTAGTTCGATAAATCGGACCCGGCATGGCCGGGTGGCTCGGCCGGGCGCCTATCCCTCGGATCATTCAAAGCAACAGACCGCCGCGTCGCCACGAGCGGTTCGCGGTCCATCCAACGGATGCCGGTTGCTTGCCCACGGATCAAAATCTTAAATGCTCTCAATTGCTTCGCTTCGCCGCGAATGGTTGTCGAATCCGCGCGGCGATATTCTCGCCGGCATCGTCGTCGCACTCGCGCTGATCCCCGAGGCGATCGGGTTTTCGATCATCGCCGGGGTCGATCCCAAGGTCGGACTGTACGCCTCGTTCTCGATCGCGGTGATCATCGCCTTCGTGGGCGGGCGTCCCGGCATGATTTCGGCGGCCACCGCGGCGGTTGCCGTTCTGGTGGTGCCGCTGGTCCGCGATCACGGCGTCGAGTATCTGTTCGCGGCGACGATCCTGATGGGCGTGTTCCAGATCATCGCCGGGTTTCTGCGGCTCGATCTGTTGATGCAATACGTCTCGCGTTCGGTGGTGACGGGGTTCGTCAACGCGCTGGCAATTTTGATCTTCGTCGCGCAATGGCCGCAGCTCATCAACGTGACATGGGTGACCTACGCGATGGTCGCCGGCGGTCTGGCGATCATCTATCTGTTTCCGCTGCTGACCAAGGCGGTGCCGTCGCCTTTGGTGGCGATCGTGATCCTCACGGTGATCTCGATCTATGGCGGGCTGCAGGTCAACACCGTCGGCGACATGGGGCAGTTACCGTCCGCGCTGCCGCATTTCCTGATTCCCGATGTGCCGCTGACCTGGCAGACGCTGCAGATCATCGCGCCGTATTCGCTGACGATGGCCGCGGTCGGCCTGCTGGAATCGATGATGACCGCCCAGATCGTCGACGATCTGACCGACACGTCGAGCAACAAGCGGCGCGAGTGCAAGGGGCAGGGCATCGCCAATTTCGCCACCGGATTCATCGGCGGAATGGGTGGATGCGCGATGATCGGTCAGTCCGTCATCAACGTGAAATCAGGCGGCAGCACGCGCCTGTCGACGCTGGTTGCCGGCAGCTTCCTGCTGTTCCTGATTGTCGTGCTGGGGCCTTTGGTCAGCCGGATTCCGATGCCGTCGCTGGTTGCAGTGATGATCATGGTGTCGATCGGCACCTTCAGTTAGAATTCGATCCGCGACCTCAAGATCCACCCCTGGCAATCGTCGCTGGTGATGGTGGTGACGGTGGTGGTCGTGGTCTGGACCCACGATCTGGCGCAGGGCGTGCTGGCCGGCGTGATCCTCAGCGGCCTGTTCTTCGCCAGTAAGGTGAGGGGACTGTTCACGGTGAACTCCGAACTCAGCGAGGACGGCAGTTGCCGGACCTATCGGGTCGAGGGCCAAGTGTTCTTCGCCTCGACCGAACGCTTCGCGGAATCCTTCGACTTCAAGGAGGTGCTGGATCGCGTCGTCATCGACGTCTCGGCGGCTCACTTCTGGGATATCTCCGCCGTCGGAATTCTCGACAAGGTGATCCTGCGGTTCAGGCGCGAGGGCGCGACAGTGGAAATCGTCGGGCTGAACGAAGCGAGCGAAAAGCTGGTCCGCCGTTTCGCGCTCCACGACAAGCCGGGTGCCGAGACGCGCTCCGCCGGACATTGAGGAGATTTCCATGAAACGGATTCTCGCCTGCATCGACGCCTCCGCCTATGCGACCAGCGTCGTCGAACTCACCACCTGGGCCGCCGGTCGGCTCTCCGCCAGCGTCGAATTGTTGCACGTCGTGCAGCGCAAGGATGCAGTGGCGGCGCGCCACGATCTCAGCGGCGCGATCGGTCTCGGCGTCAAGAGCGAGCTTCTCGAGGAGCTGACCCGGATCGACGAGGCGGAAGGCAAGCTCGCCATCGAACGCGGCCGCATCCTGCTCAACGAGACGGCGCGGCGGCTGACCGAGGCCGGGATCGCGGAGGTCCGCAAACTGCATCGGCACGGCGGCATCCTCGAGACCATCATCGAACGCGAGGCCGAGGCCGACCTGGTGGTGATCGGCAAGCGCGGTTCGTCGAGCCAGTTCGCCAAGGAGCATATCGGCTCGGAAATCGAACGCGTCGTCCGCGCCAGCATCAAGCCGGTGCTGATTGTGTCGAGCAAGATCCGCGAGCCGCGCACCGTCGTGGTCGCGTTCGACGGCAGCGCTGCGGCGTCCAAGGCGCTGGGATTCGTCGCCTCGTCTCCCTTGTTCGAGGGCCTGGCGGTGCATCTGGTGGTCGCCGGGCCGGACGATGCGACGCATCGCGGCCGGCTCGAGCAGGCGGCCGCGCGGATGTCCGATCGCGCGCCCGCGCCGGTCAAATTTCTCGGCCAGGGTGCGGCCGACAAGGTGATCGCCGACTACATGGCCGGGCGGCCGGACGGGCTTCTGGTGATGGGCGCCTATGGTCACTCGCCGCTGCGTGCCTTGATCGTCGGCAGCACGACGACGGCGATGGTTCGCACCGTCCACGTCCCGGTGCTGCTCGTGCGCTGACAGTGGAGTGGCTTGCCGACTACGGATACCCGCGCAGCCGGAGCTGATCGGCGCGGACTTCCCAGCTCTCCAGCCGGTCGAGGAAGCTCATGCCGAGCAGATTGGTCTTCATCTGGCCGCGCGGCACCACCAGCGCCGGGACCGAGCGTTCGACCAGTCTGCCGATCGCCAGGCTGTCGAGCGACAGCCGTGCCGCCCGGGTCGGGCCGCCTGCGGTCTCCAGTTCGACGTTGAATTTCAATAGTTCCAGCGGCAGGCCGGCGGCCTTGGCGGTCTCGTAGGTCAGCACCACCGAGGTCGCGCCGGTGTCGATCACCATCGGTGCCGTGACGCCGTTGACTTTGGCGGTGACCGAGAATTCGCCGCCGGTGCCGCGCGGAATCTCGACCATCCGGCTGCGCGCGGCGTCCGCTGCCGCGGTGGCGGCTGCGACACGCTTCTTCAGCATCGTCGACACCGCATCGCCGGCCTCGGAAATCCGCTTCGGGTCGCCATAGGCGACCACCGCTCCCGCGGTGCCGATCAGCACGATCAGGACCAGCAGCAGGCGGCTCATGGCGCACCTGAAGCGGGCATGGCTAGGACAGCGCGTCGGTGGCCGGAGCGCGGCGCGGTCTTGGCTTCGGCAGCTCCATTCCGGCGTCGGTCATGCGCCGATGCAGCGCGGCCATGATGGCGCGACGCTCGGCGCTGCTCATCCGCGGCCAGCGGGCGATCTCCGGCATGGTGCGGCCGCAGCCGTAGCAAAGGTTGGTCTGCGGATCGATCAGGCAGACTGCGATGCAGGGCGTTTCGATGCTCATGTCGGATGGTGGCTGACATTGGTCGCCTCCCGCAAGTCCCGATCTCACAATCCGGTGCCGGCGTTCATGATCGGCTGCCGGCGCGCACGGCTCGTCTCGCTGGTCTCGACGGCGTCCGGCTGCAATGGCGGCGCCTCGTTCAGCGGCGCCAGCGCCGACATCACCCGCTCCGGCGGGAAGGTGACGATCACTTCGGTGCCGATCCGCAGCTTGGATTTCAACGTGAAGGTTCCGCCGTGCATGTCGATCAGGCTCTTGGCGATCGGCAGGCCGAGGCCGGCGCCCTGTTCGGCGGATTTGATCGAGTTCGAGCCCTGGCCGAACGAGGCCAGCACGATCGGAATTTCTTCTTCCGGAATTCCCGAGCCGGTGTCCTTGACGCTGAGATACTGCCCGCCGGACGCGGTCCAGCCGGCCTTGAGCCAGATCTCGCCGCCCTGCGGCGTGAACTTGATGGCGTTCGACAGCAGGTTGAGCACCACCTGGCGCACCGCGCGCTCATCGCCCCAGATCCGCGGCATTCCCTGCTCGAACACCTCGTGGATGGTGATGCCGCGGCTGGTGGCGCGCAACTTGAGCAGGTGGTGACAGTCGCTCACCACGTGCACCAGCGAAATCGCCTCCTCGTTCAGTTCGTAGCGGCCGGCTTCGATCCGCGACAGATCGAGGATCTCGTTGATCAGGTTGAGCAGGTGCACGCCGGAATTGTGGATGTCGGCGGAGTAATCCTTGTAGGCCGGCACCGCGTGGGCGCCGAAGATCTCGCTCTTCATCACTTCCGAAAAGCCCAGAATGGCGTTGAGCGGCGTGCGCAGCTCGTGGCTCATCTGCGCCAGAAAACGCGATTTGGCGACGTTGGCGGCCTCGGCGCGGTGCCGGGCCTCGTCGGAGATCGCCTTCGACTGCTCGAGCTCGGCGATTAGCACGTCCTTCTCCGCGCGCGCCTGCAGCGTCGCCAGCGTGGTGGAGTGCAGCCGGTGCGCGAGCAGCGCGAAGTAGCCTTCGGCCGCGACGGTGAGCGCCGCCAGAATGTATTTGTCGAACGAGCCGCTGAGCGCGAAGTTCACCGCGATCGCGGCCGTCACCGGCACCGTGGCGGCCAGCGCGGCGATCGGCAGGCTCGCCGCCAGCATCGACGACACCGCCACCACCAGCAGCATCAGGAACATCAGCAGCGTGCTCGAGACCACGCTGAGGCCGGTCGGATGAATCAGGATCGCGGTCCATGCGAGGCCGTACAGCAGGTCGAGCAGTACGAACCGCCGCCGCCAGATCCGGGTCCGCGGCAATGAAGCGGGTTCCTGGAGGAAACGGCTGCAATTGCGGATCACCACGGCGTGGATACTCAGCATCCCCACCGTCCAGGCGCCCGCCGCCAGCGGGTCCATCCAGATCCCGAACAGCACGCCGGTGACCACCACCAGCAGCATCACGACGTAGGACGCCGACAGCCGGGTCTCGGCATATTGCCGAACGAGCTCGTGGTCGAAGGCCGGGCGCGTGCCGCTGGTCGAGGTCAGGCGGTCGCGCGCCTCACGCACCCGCTGCGCCGCCGCCCGCCGGTTGCGCGCCGGCGCGGCCACCGGAGGCTCAGCCGGAAGCTGAAAGACTTCGGGCTTTTCGGCGGACTCACTCATCAACCAACACAAATCCTGCGCGCAAACGCGCGCGGTTTCCCCAGCCTATATCTGGCGGCAAATCCTTAAGAGCAGCCTTAGAGGGAAGATTATTCCGGTTAACAGGTGGCTAACGATCACGGTGAAGGCTGCGTGAAAACCGCGAGCGCCGCCGAAACAGTCGGGTTCTCAGCGCTGCAGCCGCGCCAGCAGGCTGGAGGTGTCCCAACGGCGGCCGCCCATCGTCTCCACCTCGGCATAGAAGGTGTCGACCAGTGCGGTGACCGGCAGGCTGGCGCCGTTGCGCCGCGCCTCGGCGAGGCAGATCGACAGATCCTTGCGCATCCATTCCACCGCGAACCCGAAATCGTATTTGCCGTCGTTCATGGTCTTGTGGCGGTTCTCCATCTGCCACGACTGCGCGGCGCCTTTGGAGATGGTGTCGATCACCGCGTCGACGTCGAGGCCAGCCTTCTTGGCGAAGTGGATGCCTTCCGACAGACCTTCGACCAGCCCGGCGATGCAGATCTGATTGACCATCTTGGTGAGCTGGCCGCTGCCGGCCGGTCCCAGCAGCTTGCACATCCGCGCATAGGCGGCGATCACCGGCTCGGCCTTTGCGAAGTCGTCCGGCCGTCCGCCGCACATCACCGTCAGCACGCCGTTCTCGGCACCGGCCTGGCCGCCCGACACCGGCGCGTCGATGAAGTGGAAGCCGGCGCCGCTCGCGGCGGCGTCGAGTTCACGCGCGACCTCTGCCGAGGCGGTGGTGTGATCGACGAAGATCGCGCCCTTGCTCATCGCCGCGAAGGCGCCATCCGTGCCCGTCGTCACCGCGCGCAGATCGTCGTCATTGCCGACGCAGGCCATCACGAAGTCCTGGCCGGCGGCCGCCTCGGCGGGGGTCGGGGCGGTGCGGCCGCCGAACTTCTCGGCCCAGGCTTTCGCCTTGGCCGCCGTCCGGTTGTACACCGTCACCTCGTGGCCGCCTTTGCTCACGAGATGTCCGGCCATCGGAAACCCCATGACGCCGAGACCGAGGAAAGCGACTTTGGCCATGTCTGGACCCTTCAGTTGGACGAAGCGCGCGGCGCGCCCGATCGGGTTGTGGCGAGGGCGGCCCGGTGCAGGCGCGCGAGGAGGAGCCGTCAGCATACGGCGCGAGCCTTGCGGAGCAAGCCTCGTTGAGGGGCGTGTCGGAACGTTCCCCTTGCATCGCAGCATGGCCGCACCGAGGCTCCGCCTTCGCCGGTCGCGGTCGCTACGCCCCGCCGGCCAGGAACCATTTCCCCGCTTGAACCGATCGACCGCATGTGATCGGTGGGCTCGCAAAGCGGGCAGGAGACTTGCAGTGAGCGTGACCCAGCAACAGATTCTCGACAGCCTGGCCAAGGTGACGACGCCGCGCGGCGTGCCGCTGACCAAGGCCGGCGTGCTGTCCGAGATCGCCGTGACCGACGGCAAGGTATACTTCTCGATCAATGTCGATGCGGCCGAGGCGCGCGCCTGGGAAAGCGTGCGCAGCGACGCCGAAGCCGCGGTGCGGGCCACGCCCGGGGTCGCCAGCGCGCTGGTCGCGCTGACCGCTGAGCGCAAGCCGGGCAGTGCGCCTGCGCCGCAAAGACCCGGCGTGGCTCCGGTGTCGGCGCATCGTCCCGCCGGCGCGCCGGGCGCCGGCCTTCCCAAACAGGCGGAGATCCCCGGAGTCGGTGCGATCATCGCGGTCGCCTCCGGCAAAGGCGGCGTCGGCAAATCGACCACCGCGCTCAATCTCGCGCTCGGCCTGCGCGACCTCGGTCTCAAGGTCGGGCTGCTCGACGCCGACATCTATGGTCCGTCGGTGCCGCGCCTGACCGGGATTCACGAGAAGCCGCAGCTCGACGACAGCCGGCGGATGATTCCGATCGCGCGGTTCGGTCTCTCGATCATGTCGATCGGCTTCCTGGTCGACGAAGAGGCGCCGATGATCTGGCGCGGCCCGATGGTGATGTCCGCGATCACCCAGATGCTGCGCGACGTCGACTGGGGCAAGCTCGACGTGCTGGTGGTCGACATGCCGCCCGGCACCGGCGACGCGCAGCTCACGCTGGCGCAGACCGTACCGCTGAAGGGCGCGGTGATCGTGTCGACGCCGCAGGATCTGGCGCTGATCGACGCCCGGCGCGGTCTGGCGATGTTCACCAAGGTGAACGTGCCGGTGATCGGCGTGATCGAGAACATGAGCTACTTCCTTTGCCCCGAATGCGGCACCCGGTCGGATATCTTCGGGCATGGCGGTGCACGGCACGAGGCCGAGCGGCTCGGCGTGCCGTTCCTCGGCGAAATCCCGCTCCACATGGAAATCCGCGCCACCTCGGACGCCGGACGGCCGGTGGTCGAAACCGAGCCGAACGGACCTCATGCGACGATCTATCGCGCGATCGCCGCCAAGGTGAGTGACCGGCTGCGGAGTCTCGCGGCGAATTGATGCACTGCGAAGTGATCGGAGGCGAGTCGGACCGGCCGCTTCGCCGGTCCGATCGCCATCGGCCTGCTGCGATCACGCCGGAATTTCGACCTTCGACTTTGGTTGAATCTCAGATATCTACCCGGTCGCAGCGTTTTCTGCGGGTGATCATCCGTGTTAGAGACGCTTCGCCACAAACGGCTCCGCGGTCCGCTTTTCTGGTCGGGCGCGCATGGAATCCCGGGAAACGCCGGCAACAAGGAGATGCCTTATGAAACGTCGTGACTTTCTGAAAGTGTCAGCTACCGGCGCTGCGGCGGCAGCCGCGGTGGCTTCCCCGGCGATTGCGCAGTCGTCTCCCGAGGTGAAGTGGCGGCTGACCTCCAGCTTCCCGAAGTCGCTCGACACCATCTATGGCGGCGCCGAGTATCTCGCCAAGCAAGTCGCCGAGATGACCGACAACAAGTTCCAGATCCAGGTGTTCGCGGCGGGCGAAGTCGTCCCCGGCCTGCAGGCGCTGGACGCGACGTCCAACGGCACCGTCGAGATGTGCCACACCGTGTCGTACTACTACGTCGGCAAGGATCCGACCTTCGCGGTGTTCGCGTCGGTGCCGTTCGGCCTCAACGCGCGTCAGCAGAACTCCTGGCTGTATCAGGGCGGCGGCAACGAGCTCGCCAACGAATTCTACAAGAAGTACAGCGTGGTCGGCTTCCCCTGCGGCAACACCGGCACCCAGATGGGCGGCTGGTTCCGCAAGGAGATCAAGACCGTCGCCGACATGAGCGGCCTCAAGATGCGCATCGGCGGCATCGCCGGTCAGGTGCTGCAGAAGGTCGGCGTGGTGCCGCAGCAGATCGCCGGCGGTGACATCTACCCGGCGCTGGAAAAGGGCACCATCGACGCCGCCGAGTGGGTCGGTCCCTACGACGACGAGAAGCTCGGCTTCCAGAAGGTCGCGAAGTACTACTACTATCCGGGTTTCTGGGAAGGCGGCCCGACCGTGCATGCCTTCACCAACCTCGAAAAGTTCAACTCGCTGCCGAAGAACTACCAGACGATCCTCGCCAACGCGGCGGTCAACACCAACACCTGGATGAACGCGCGCTACGACATGCTCAACCCGACGGCGCTGAAGCGCCTGGTGGCGAGCGGCACGCAGCTCCGTCCGTTCTCGAACGAAATCCTCGACGCCTGCCTCAAGGCGACCAATGAGCTGTGGGGAGAACTCTCGGCGAAGAATCCGGACTTCAAGAAGGCGATCGACGCGATGCAGGCCTATCGGTCCGACCAATATCTGTGGTGGCAGGTCGCTGAATACACCTACGACAGCTTCATGATCCGCTCGCGCACCCGCGGCTGATCCAGCAAGCATCGCAGAACAAATCAGCCCGGCCTCCGCGAGGAGGCCGGGCTTTTTTATTGCCAATCGTAGTCGGGGATAGGGGCGCAGTAACTTCACCGTCATTGCGAGCGCAGCGAAGCAATCCAGGGCGGCTCAGTGCAGGTGACCTGGATTGCTTCGTCGCTGCGCTCTCCGCAATGACGGGGAGAGGGCCTGCTCAGAATTTCGGCGGTCCGAGATCGATCTGCGGCATCTCGATCTGCGGGATCTCGATCTGTACCTTGGACGGGTCGATCGTCGAGGCTGCGCCCTTGTAGTGCATCACCATCGCCGGGAAGGCGATCACCAGTGCGACCATGATGAGCTGGATGACCACGAACGGCACCGATCCCCAATAGATCTGGCCGGTGGTGACGGGCGCCATCTGCTTGCCGCTGACGCGGTCGATATACGGCACCTTCGGAGCCACGGAGCGCAGATAGAACAGGGCGAACCCGAAAGGCGGGTGCATGAACGAGGTCTGCATGTTGACCGCCATCATCACGCCGAACCAGATCAGGTCGATGCCGAGCTTGTCCGCCGCCGGTCCGAGCAGCGGGATCACGATGAAGGCCAGCTCGAAGAAGTCGAGGAAGAACGCCAGCACGAACACGAAGGCGTTGACGAAGATCAGGAAGCCGAGCTGGCCGCCGGGCAGCGACACCAGCAGCTCTTCGACCCAGCGATGGCCGTCGACGCCGTAGAAGGTCAGCGAGAACACGCGGGCGCCGACCAGGATCATCACCACGAAGGCGGTCAGCTTGGCGGTGGACTCGGTGGCCTGCCGGGTGAGGTCGAAGGTCAACCGGCGCTTCATCAGCGCCAGCACCATGGCGCCTGCGGCGCCCATCGCACCACCTTCGGTCGGCGTCGCGACGCCGATGAAGATCGTCCCGAGCACCAGGAAGATCAGACCGAGCGGCGGTACCATCACGAACACGACCTGCTCGGCGAGCTTGGACAGCAGCTTGAGCCGGAGCACCCGGTTGAGCGCGGCGATAACAAAGGACACCGCCACGGTGATCGACATCGTCAGCACGATGTAGTCGGCCCCCGCCTTCACGTCGGTGAAGCGCATCGCGATGATGCCGGCAGCCGTCGAGGCGACGACCACCAGATACAGCGACATCGTCATGGTCCGAATGATGCCGATGAACGGCCGGAACAGCACGGCCGTCAGGACCACGAACCAGAATGCCTGCATCACCAGCCTGGACAGGCCGACCTTGTCGAACGCCGGCATGCTCCAGGCGAAGATGTCGCTGTGCACGGCCAGCAGATACGCCGCGCCGCCGGCCGAGAGCGCGGCCAGCGGCATCATCACCGGGTGCCGGATGGTTTCGGGCTCGCGCAGGGTCTGCGCCTCGAGCGGCAGGCCGGGGGCCGCCTTGGGGGCGAACACCGTCACCAGGAAGATGTAGCTCGCATAGAGCAGCGACAGCACGATCCCCGGGATGAAGGCGCCTTCGTACATGTCGCCGACCGAGCGGCCGAGCTGGTCGGCCATCACGATCAGCACCAGCGACGGCGGGATGATCTGCGCCAGCGTGCCGGACGCGGCGATGACGCCGGTCGCGACGCGGCGGTCGTAGCCGTATCGCAGCATGATCGGCAGCGAGATCAGCCCCATCGAGATCACCGAGGCGGCGACAACGCCGGTGGTGGCGGCGAGCAGGGCGCCGACGAACACCACCGCGTAAGCGAGGCCGCCGCGGACCGAGCCGAACAACTGGCCGATGGTCTCGAGGAGATCCTCCGCCATGCCGGATCTCTCCAGCACCAGCCCCATGAAGGTGAAGAATGGAATCGCGAGCAGCGTCTCGTTGTTCATCACCCCGTAGACGCGGTCGGGTAGCGCCTGCAGGAAGTCCGGGCGAAACAGGCCTAGTTCGATGCCGATGAAGGCGAACAGCAGGCCGTTGGCGGCGAGCGAAAACGCCACGGGATAGCCCAGCAGCAAGAACACCACCAATGACGCGAACATGATCGGCGCCATGTAGTGGATCAACAATGCGGTCATGCGGACCGGCCCCCCAATGCGATGACCACGAAGCGGCTTACTTTTTGTCGCCGCCGACGTTGAGTAACAGCCGCTCGGCTTCGAGTTCCGCCGAACTCTGCGCCCCCTGTGGCGACGCGTTGCTGTCGGGAATAGCTCCGACCATCATCGCGAAGCGCTTGATGATCTCCGAGACGGCCTGAATGATCAGCAGCACGCACATGATCATGATCAGCGACTTGGCCGGCCATTGCGGCAGGCCGCCGGCGCTGAACGACTGCTCGTTCTGCTGGTAGGAAACCAGGAAGAAGGGGATCGACCACCACAGCAGGATCACCGCGAACGGCAACAGGAAGAAGACGTGACCGATCATGTCGATCGCGCCGCGCAGCTTGAGCGGGAGCTTGTGGTTGATGATGTCGATGCGTATGTGCTCGTTGCTGAGCAGCGTCCAGGGGGAGCACAGCATGAACACCACGCTGAACAGCACCCACTGCAATTCCAGGAACGAGTTCGACGACATGTCGAACAGCTTGCGGACAACCGCGTTGACCGCCGAGATCAACACCGCGGCGACGACCAGCCAGGACAGCCAGCGGCCCACGACAGTATTGAAGGCGTCGATGATCCTGCTCAGTCCAAGCAATGCTCGCAACGCTCGGTCTCCTCCCGTTTCGCCCGGCCCGCGCGGTCACGACACGAAGCGGCCTTGGTAGCCGAGGGCTCGCGAAGCGAGCGCACCAAATCAGCGCATCACCGTTCCGTCAATTGGAAAATGGCAATCAGGAGCGTGATGTTCAGTAGCGATAGTGATTAGGTCGCGCCGGAGGGCGATGACCACTCACCCCCCGGTGACGCTCATATGCCTGCTGACGCTCGGGCGGCTGTGGCGGCGGTCGATGATGAAGTCGTGGCCCTTCGGCTTCGTTCCGATCGCCCGATCGATCGCGGCGCTGAGCAGCGCGTCGTCGGCCGAGGCGCGCAGCGGGCGGCGCAGGTCGGAGGCGTCCTCATGGCCGAGGCAGGTGTGAATCGTGCCGGTGCAGGTGATCCGAACCCGGTTGCAGGATTCGCAGAAATTGTGGGTCAGCGGCGTGATGAAGCCGAGCCGGCCCCGGGTCTCCTCGACCCGGACGTAGCGGGCGGGGCCGCCGGTCGAGTCGGGCAGGTCGGTCAGCGTATAGTTGCTTGCGAGCCGGGCGCGGACCAGCGACAGCGGCACGTACTGATCGATCCGGCCTTCGCCGATCTCGCCGAGCGGCATCACCTCGATCAGCGTCAGCCCCATGCCGAGGCCGTGGGCCCACCGCATCAGCGACGGGATCTCGTCCTCGTTGCAGCCCTTCAGCACGACGGTGTTGATCTTCACCGCGAGCCCTGCGGCGCGGGCGGCGTCGATCCCGGCCAGCACCCGGTCGAGCTCGCCCCAGCGGGTGATCCGGCGGAACTCGACCGGATCGAGCGTGTCGAGCGAAACGTTGACGCGGCGGACGCCGCAATCGGCAAGCTCGGCGGCGAAGCGAGCGAGCTGAGAGCCATTGGTGGTGAGGGTGAGTTCGTCGAGCGCGCCGCTGTCGAGGTGTCGCGACAGCGAGCGCACCAGCGACATCATGTTGCGGCGAACCAGAGGTTCCCCGCCGGTGAGCCGCAGTTTGCGCACGCCCTTGGCGATGAAGGCCGAACAGAGCCGGTCGAGTTCTTCCAGAGTCAGCAGATCGGAGCGCGGCAGGAAGGTCATGTCTTCCGCCATGCAGTACACGCAGCGGAAGTCACAACGGTCGGTGATCGAAACCCGCAGGTAGTCGATGGTCCGGCCGAACGGATCGGCCATCGGCCGATACAATGCGTCTGGCGGATTGATCGCGGCGCTGGTCATGCGGGCTGCCCTGTCGCGGTCGCCGCCGGTCGCGGCAAGTGGCTCCGCACTATCTAGGCACGATCAGCGACCCGCACAATCACGCAACGTGGTGCGACGCAATAGATGCAGCGCAATATCAGCGCGCGGCTTCGGCGGGGGCAGGGAACGGCGAGGCTTCCGCCGGTGCCTCGGCCGCCGCGGCCGGCTTGGCCGCGCGCGGCTTGCGGACCTGGCGCGACTTGCGGGCCGGCTTGGCCGCCTGCAATTCCGCGGTCACCGGATTCGGCGTCACCGTGGTGGCGCCTTCTGACATGAAGCCGCCGGGCGCTACGACCACTTGAACCGGAACGATTGCGGTCTGGAACTTGTCCATCGTGAAGGTCACGCTGAAATCCGCCGGCGGCACTTTGATCGAGCACGGCGTCTTGCAGCTCTGCCCGGTGGAGGCGATGGCGTCCGCCCCTGGCGGAATCGAATCGAGCTGTACCGTGACGTCCGGCGGAGTCGATTTGAACGCGTCGGACATCGACGCGCAGCCGCCCAGCGAGAGCCCTGCCAGGGCGATGACTACGATTTGACGCATGTGATCCCATCCGTTCAGTGCGGCCAACGGCCACAGTCCCGGGCGGACCATAGGAGCCTGCCGCAACGCTGGCAACCGCGCGGCCGACAAACTTAAGAGTTAGTTAACGCAGCCTGTTAGCGAACCAAATTCCGCCACAATCTCAAAGGTATCGCCTTCGGGTCAGCGGCGTGGCAGCAACTGTCCGACCGCCTTCGGCAGTTCACGCATGTGGCCCACCAGCAGGTCCGGTTCGAGCTCCGCGATCGGCACTTCGGTGTAGCCGAATTCCACCCCGATCACCGGCACGCCGGCGCGCCGCGCGACGCCGACGTCGGGACCGGCGTCACCGACCATGATGGCCGCCGACAGGTCGCCGCCGGCCTTGGCCACCGTCTCGCGCAAGATCGCCGGGTCCGGCTTGGCGACCCCGAAGGTGTCCGCGCCGCAGATCGCGGCGAAGCGCGGGCTGAGGTCGAGCCGGTCGAGCAGCAGCTTCGACAGCCATTCCAGCTTGTTGGTGCAGACCGCGAAGCGATAGCCGTGCTCCGACAGCTCGTCGAGCGTCGCTTCCAGCCCTTCGAAGGGGCGCGACTCGTCGGCGATGTGGGCTGCGTAGTAGTCGATGAAATCGACAGTCAGCCGGTTGATGTCGTCCTGAGCGATGATCCGGCCGTCGAGCTCGAGGCCGCGTTCGAGCAGGCGGCGCGCGCCTTGCCCGATCATGTTGCGCGCGACGGCCATCGGGACGGCCGGCATGCCTTCGCGGATCAAGATGAAATTCAGGGCATTGATCAGGTCGGGCGCGGTATCGACCAGCGTGCCGTCCAGATCGAACACAACGATGGGAGATGCGGTCATGATCGACCGCTAACCTTCTCTGCGGGAATGTGCAACCATCTGGCGGCGCTCGACCCCAGAATCCGTGCTGTTCGTCTCGGTCAAACGCCGCTAGATATGCCGCGCCGCGCCGGGGACAGCGAGGGCGGAAACGGGGTAGGCCGGGTCATGGACAAGGAAGAGTTGAAGCGGCGGGCTGCGGCGCGGGCGCTGGACGAGGTGCGGGGCGGGATGAAGCTCGGCCTCGGGACCGGTTCGACTGCGAAGCACTTCGTTGAACTACTTGGCGAAAGGGTGCGTGCCGGGCTCGACGTGGTGGGGGTGCCGACCTCGGAAGTGACGCGCGCCGATGCCGAGCGTTGCGGTATCCAATTGACGACGCTGGACGAAATCGACCACCTCGACATCACTGTCGACGGTGCCGACGAGGTCGACCGCAATCTCGATCTGATCAAGGGCGGCGGCGGGGCGTTGCTGCGCGAGAAGATCGTCGCGGCGGCGTCGGATCGCATGATCGTGATCGCCGATGAATCCAAGCTGGTCGACACCCTCGGCCGCTTCCCGCTGCCGATCGAGGTGATTCCCTTCGGGCTGGCCGCGACTCGCCGGGCGGTGCAGGACGCGTGTGCGGCGGCCGGCTGCGCCGGCGAACTAAAGCTCCGCCCGGGCAAAGACGGCCATGCTTTCGTCACCGATGGTGGCCACTGGATCGTCGATGCAAAGCTCGGGCGGATTCCCGATGCTCCCCGTCTGGCCCAATTGCTGTCCGCGATTCCGGGCGTGGTCGAGCACGGGCTGTTTGTCGGAATCGCGCGCACCGTGGTGTTGGCGGGGGCGACCGGAATCCGAACCATCGAACGCGCATGAGCGCCGATAATCTCAGGAGAACCGTAATGAAATATCTGTCGAAGGCATTGCTCGCCGCCGCCCTGGTGGTCGGCGTGGCGATGGTCGGGCATCAGGCCCAGGCCCAGACCAAGCAGCCGACCCCGGCCGCGATCGCGTCCGCCAAGGAGATCCTCGAACTGAAGCGGGCCGGCGGCATCTACGCCCAGGCGGTACCCAACATCATCCAGCGCACCATGGATACGCTGATGCAGAGCAATCTGAACTATCAGCAGGATCTCAAGGACGTCGCGGTGGTGATCGCCAAGAAGATGGCCGGCCGCGAGAAGGAGATCGGCGACGGCATGGCCAAGATCTACGCCGCCGACTTCACCGAGCAGGAATTGAAGGATCTCGTCACCTTCTACAAGTCGCCGCTCGGCCAGAAGCTGCTGACCCAGGAGCCGAAGTCGATCGCCGAAAGCATGCAGTTCATGAACCAGTGGGCGCAGAAGTTCGCCGAGGAAGTGAACGGCGAATTCCGCGCCGAGATGCGCAAGCGCGGCAAGACCATCTGATCGACCAGCGAGGCGACATGACCGACTTCGACGCGGACCTGTTCGTCATCGGCGGCGGCTCTGGCGGCGTTCGCGCCGCGCGGATCGCCGCCGGCTACGGCGCCCGCGTCGTCGTCGCCGAGGAGTACCGGTTCGGCGGCACCTGCGTGATCCGCGGCTGCGTGCCGAAGAAGCTGATGGTGTACGCTTCGCACGTCCACGAAGAAATTCGCGATGCCGCCGGCTTCGGCTGGACCATCCCGACCGCCGAGTTCGACTGGGCGACGCTGATCGCCAACAAGGACAAGGAGATCGCCCGGCTGGAGCAGATCTACGCCGGCAATCTCGAGAACTCCGGTGTCCGCACCGTCAAGGCGCGCGCGGTGTTCGAGGATCCGCACACGCTGCTGCTGTCGACCGGCGAACAGGTGCGGGCCAAGACCGTCCTGATCGCGACCGGCGGCGCGCCCAATCACGGCCGGCCGATTCCCGGCATCGAGCACGTGATCTCGTCCAACGAGGTGTTCCACCTCGAGCAGCAGCCGAAGCGCATCCTGATCCAGGGCGGCGGCTACATCGCGCTGGAATTCGCCTGCATCTTCGCCGGCCTCGGCTCCGACGTCACGCTGGTGTACCGCGGCGACAACATCCTGCGCGGCTTCGACGAGGACGTGCGCGCCCATGTCCGCACCGAGATGGAGCGGGCCGGCATCACCATCATCACCGGATGCACCGTGACCGCGGTGGAAAAGCTCGGCGAGGAATACACCTCGCATCTGTCGGGCGGCTCCAGCATCGCCTCCGACCAGGTGATGTTCGCGATTGGCCGGCATCCGGCGGTCGCCAATCTCGGGCTCGAAAAGGCCGGGGTCGCGATCAATCCGGACAATGGCGGCATCGCGGTCGACCAGCACTGCCGCACCTCGGTGCCGCACATCTATGCGGTCGGCGACGTGACCCATCGCACCAATCTGACCCCGGTGGCGATCCGCGAGGGCCATGCCTTCGCCGACACCGTGTTCGGCGGCAAGCAGGTCGAGGTCGACTATTCCTGTATCCCGACGGCGGTATTCTCCCAGCCTCAGGTCGGCACCGTCGGGCTCACCGAAGCGCAGGCGCGGGCGGCCCATGCTGTGGTCGACATCTACAAGGCCGATTTCCGTCCGATGAAGGGGACGATGTCGGGCAGCCAGTCGCGCATCCTGATGAAGCTGATCGTCGACGGCACCACCGACCGGGTGCTCGGCTGCCATATCGTCGGCCCGGAGGCCGCCGAACTGGTGCAGGTGATCGCGATCGCGATCCGGATGAAGGCCACCAAGGCGGATTTCGACGCCACCATGGCGCTGCATCCCACCGCCGCCGAGGAGTTGGTGACGATGCGCAACCGGACCGCGCGCTACCTGCGCGAGGCAGCCGAATAGCCGGTCGCGGCGTTCCGGCGGCCCGCCGACAGTTCGGGCGAGGCCGCCGCGCCAACGAATTAGGCTTTTGCCGCAAGGGGTTGTAGTCTTGAGCGGATTTCCAACTAGCGGTTGGCAGGGCGGCTGTGTATAACGCGCCCGCCGCGACCCGTTTTTAACTAGCGGCTTGTTTCTTCAGGAGTGGCCTATGTCCGAACGCTGGACACCCGATAGCTGGCGCGCCAAGCCGGTGCAGCAGATGCCGCAATATCCCGACGCGAAGGCGCTGGCGGATGTCGAGGCGCAGCTCGCGAGCTTTCCGCCGCTGGTGTTTGCGGGCGAAGCGCGCAACCTGAAGAAGGCGCTGGCCACCGTGGCGGCCGGCGATGCTTTCCTGCTCCAGGGTGGCGACTGCGCCGAGAGCTTCGCCGAGCACGGCGCCAACAACATCCGCGACCTGTTCCGCGTCTTCCTGCAGATGGCGATCGTGCTGACCTATGCGGGCGCTTCGCCGGTGGTGAAGGTCGGCCGGATCGCCGGCCAGTTCGCCAAGCCGCGCTCGGCCCCGGTCGAGAAGCGCGACGGCGTCGAGCTGCCGAGCTATCGCGGCGACATCATCAACGACGTCGCCTTCACCGAGGAAGCCCGGGTGCCCGATCCGCGCCGGCAGATCGAAGCGTACCGGCAGTCGGCCGCGACGCTGAACCTGCTGCGCGCCTTCGCCAAGGGCGGCTACGCCAGCGTCGAGAACGTGCATAGCTGGATGCTGCAGTCGGTCAGCGACAGTCCGCAGTCGAAGGCCTATGCGGATCTGGCCGATCGCGTCTCCGGCGCGCTCGATTTCATGCGCGCCTGCGGTCTCACATTCGCGGTCGATTCCTCGCTCGGCACCACCGACTTCTACACCAGCCACGAGGCGCTGCTGCTCGGCTACGAGCAGGCGATGACCCGCGTCGACTCCACCACCGGCGACTGGTACGCGACCTCCGGCCACATGCTGTGGATCGGCGATCGCACCCGCCAGCTCGACCACGCCCATGTCGAGTATTTCCGCGGCATCAAGAATCCGATCGGCCTGAAGTGCGGTCCGTCGCTGAAGACCGACGAGCTGCTCAAGCTGATCGACATCCTCAATCCCGACAACGAGCCGGGCCGGCTGACGCTGATCGGCCGTTTCGGCCATGAGAAGATCGGCGAGCACCTCCCGGCGATGGTCCGCGCCGTGAAGCGCGAGGGCCGCACCGTGGTCTGGTCGTGCGATCCGATGCACGGCAACACCATCACGTCGAACTCCGGCTACAAGACCCGGCCGTTCGACCGCATCCTGTCGGAAGTTCGGTCGTTCTTCGCGGTCCACGCCGCGGAGGGGACGCATGCCGGCGGTGTGCATCTGGAGATGACCGGTCAGAACGTCACCGAGTGCCTCGGCGGCGCCCGCGCGATCACCGACGAAGACCTCAACAACCGCTATCACACCGCCTGCGATCCGCGGCTCAACGCCGAACAGTCGATCGACATGGCGTTCCTGATCGCGGATCTGCTCAAGCAGGGACGCGCCGGCAAGGCCAGCCCGCTGCAGGCGGCGGCTGGTCTCTGACCGGCCCGCGATCACGATCCGCTACGCGAATGGCCGGGCTCGTCCCGGCCATTCGCATGTCAGAGCTTCCCTGAGAGACGCTGCCCGCGGCTGGCGTGGGCGTAACGACCTAAACCAGAGGCGTGAACCCGTGCTGAGGTTCTGGCGGGCGACCATCAATTCGTGGCGCGGACTGAAATTCGCGATCCGCTCCGAGGCTGCGATCCGCGAGGAGCTGGTCGCGCTGGTGCTCGCCGTGCCGGCTGCCTGGCTGATCGGCACCACCGCGGCGCGGCGCGTCGAACTGGTCGCGGTGGTCGCGCTGGTGATCGTGGTCGAACTGCTCAACACCGCGATCGAGAAGCTCGCCGACCGGCTCACCACCGAACACGACCCGCAGATCGGCCGGGTCAAGGACATGGGCTCGGCGGCCGTCGGCGTTGCGCTGGCCATCGCCGGTCTGTTCTGGCTGTTCGCGCTCGCCGAGCGGCTGGGGCTGCTCTGACGCGGCGCCGATTGCGGAGGCTGCGGGCTGCGGCTACATCTCGACGATGACCGAAAATCCCGCCCGCCTGACGATTTCGCTCGCCCAGCTCAACCCGACGGTCGGCGATATCGCCGGAAATGCCGACAAGGCGCGCGCCGCGCGCCGGCAGGCCGCCGCCGACGGTGCCGATCTTGTCGTCTATCCGGAACTGTTCATCGCCGGCTACCCGCCCGAAGATCTGGTGCTGAAGCCGGCGTTCCAGGCCGCCTGCCGCGCCGCCATCGAGGAACTGGCGCGCGAGACTGCCGATGGCGGACCGGCGATGCTGATCGGCTCGCCCTGGGTCGATGGCGGTAAGCTCTATAATGCCTGCGCGCTGCTCGACGGCGGCCGCATCGCCGCGCTCCGGTTCAAGGTCAATTTGCCGAACTACGGCGTGTTCGACGAGAAGCGGGTGTTTTCCCGCGGCCCCGTCGCGGGTCCGATGACGATCCGCGGCGTCCGGATCGGAGTGCCGATCTGCGAGGACACCTGGCTGGAGGAATCCGACGAGTACGAGAACGTCGTCGAGTGTCTGGCCGAGACCGGCGCCGAGATCCTGATCGTGCCGAACGGCTCGCCTTACGCAGGCGGCAAGACCGACCTGCGGATGTCGGTGTCGGTGGCGCGCGTCACCGAGAGCGATCTGCCGCTGGTGTATCTCAATCAGGTCGGTGGCCAGGACGAACTGGTGTTCGACGGCGCGTCCTTCGTGCTCAACGCCGATCGCACGCTGGCCGCTCAGTTGCCCGGTTTCGTCGAGAGCATCACTACGCTGAGCTTCGTGAGGGGCGCGGCGGGCTGGCGCTGCGACGGACCGGTGGCACCGGTGCTCGAAGGCGACGAGGCCGACTACGCAGCCTGCGTGCTGGGCCTGCGCGACTATGTCCGCAAGAACGGCTTTCCCGGCGTGCTGCTCGGTATTTCCGGCGGCATCGACTCGGCGCTGTGCGCGGCGATCGCGGTCGACGCGCTCGGCGCGGGCAAGGTCCGCGGCGTGATGCTGCCGTTCCGCTACACCGCGCAAGTCTCGCTCGACGACGCCGGCCGTCTCGCGGGCGCGCTCGGCTTCGGCTACGAGGTGTTGCCGATCGCGAAAGCTGTCGAAGGCTTCGAGGCGATCCTGGCGAAGCCGTTCGCAGGCCTCGCGCGCGACATCACCGAGGAGAACCTGCAGGCGCGCACCCGCGGCACGCTGTTGATGGCGATCTCCAACAAGACCGGCGCCATGGTGGTGACCACCGGCAACAAGTCGGAGATGAGCGTCGGCTACGCCACGCTGTACGGCGACATGAACGGCGGCTTCAACCCGATCAAGGACATCTACAAGACCCAGGTGTTCCGGCTGTCGTCCTTGCGCAACCGCTGGAAGCCGGACGACGCGCTCGGCCCGGACGGCGAGGTGATCCCCGAGAGCATCATCATCCGCCCGCCGACTGCGGAGCTGCGCGAAAACCAGACCGACCAGGATTCGCTGCCGCCCTACGACGTGCTCGACGCCATCCTGCAGCGGCTGGTCGAACGCGAAGAGCCGCTCGCCAGCATCGTCGCCGAAGGCTTCGACAAGGACACCGTCGTCCGGATCGACCGCCTCCTGAACATCGCGGAGTACAAGCGGCGCCAAGCGGCGCCGGGCGTCAAGGTCACCCGCAAGAACTTCGGCCGCGACCGCCGCTACCCGATCACTAACCGTTTTCGCGACAAGGCCGAAGCGCTGCCGGCACCGGACGAGACGCTGGTGACGAAGGCTGGGCGGGCGTCGAGCGAGGCGTTCGAGGGTTGATTGTCTTGTTAATGGACGAATAGGTCATCGCATTGCCCGGGAGAGTTCTGCAATACGAGTGATTTCATCGTGCATAGGACCGAATGGATATTTCTTTCCGAGAAGGACGAATGTCTTTGTTTTCGGGTCGACCAATCGAAAGACGTGACCAAGAGTTTCGTCAGCAAAGTCGGAGTCTTCGACCATTGGGCTAGGAAGGATGTTGCCGGCAATATCGCCTAGCAGATATTCGTCCAGCCGCTCGTCGAAGTGTTCTATGGCGTTGCGAAGCTCGCGATTCTGTAGCGGCGAGTTGTTGCTAACTGCGAAGAGTTGCCGCAGTCGAGCGCCTCTCGCTCTTGGAAGCGCCTTTTTCTCGACAGGGAAGAAAAACCGCGAAAGAGCGGCCGCATGGCCTAATGCTTCTTGTGCGCTCGCTACGGTGGCTGACGCGGATTGCGCCAAATTTGCGCCTTCGGCAAAGTTTGCAAAGGCAACTTCGGCTCGCTCGGCTGCGTAGTAAATGGCTTCAATGTAAAACGCGATGAAGATGGGTTGAATCCCATCGCACTCAGTTACGATGAGCTTGGCGCGCCTTTCAAGTTCAGGCTTGTCGAGCATGGCGGCTCCGAGTTTCAACATTTCAAGTAGCTAAATTGTCTTTAGAGTATGTAGCGCCGTGGTCTGAATGAAACGGAATCCGAAGGCTTGGTCGCCGCCGCCAGTCCCAGAATTTATTCCACGTCGGCTGGACAGCTAGATATTCAATTCATCTCCGCCCAATCCTCGATCCGTAAGGGCGAAGGCACGCGGCTGAAAGCCTTGTCTCGCGTCACTAGCTTCGCGTCTGTCGCGGCAGCATGAGCTGCGATCATCATGTCGAGAGGAGAGAGCGTGACGCCTTTGGCTTCGCAGGCGGCGCGTAGCTCGGCGTAGGTCTTGGTCACCTCGTGATCCCAGGGCAGGACGTCGACTCGGAGCAGGAATTCGCGAACCCGTTCGGACAGCGCAGTGGGATAGCCTCGCTTAGCGAGGCCGTAGAGGAGTTCGGCTTCGGTGATCGACGAGATCACGACGTCCGAGATGGGCAGCGCGACCAGTCGCTCGATGATCTCGCGCTTATCGCCTCTGATGACATGGCTGGCGACATTGGTATCCAGCATCCAGCCGCTCATTCGGTCCAGCCTTCGAACGGATCGCGATCCTGCGGCGGCTGGGTGCGGTCGGGCGGCCCCATGAAGTCGTCAGGCACTGCTGTTGTCTTGTGGAGCTCCAGCAGACCGTCCCAGGAGTCCGGCTTGCGGGACAGGATGACATCACCCGTCTTCTGGTCGCGGCGCACGAAAACCTCGCTGCCTTCGAAGCGAAACTCCGCGGGGAGCCTGACGGCCTGGCTGCGGCCGGTCGTGAAAATCTTGGCGGTTCGGGACGTCATGGTCGCCTCCGGGTCTCTGATATATATCATGATATATATCTTCGCGAGGAGCGTTGGGGAAGGGGGCTGGCTGGCGGTCTTCGAGAGCTGGCTTGCCCCGTTGGCCGGCAGCCGATTTGATAGGCGTATCGCCACCAGAAGGCGCCGTCGCCCCGCGATCGGACCGCCACGCCTTCCGATCCCAGCGAGCCGCGCATGACGATTCCTGTCCCGACCGCCATCGCCCCCGATCTGCTTCACCGCGCTACGCCGGCGGCGTTCGCCGAGGCGGCTATGTTGTCGCTGCGGCCGGTGTTCGGGGCGTCGCGTGCGGTGCTGGCCGATCGGCGGTGCGGGCGGCCGGGCGACATGTACTTCGTCAACTGGCCGGCGTGGTGCCAGGCGCACTATTGCGCCGAGGTGAGGGCGCGCGATCCGATCCGGGGCTGGCTCGATCGGGAGGCGGCGGACAAGGGTGTCGCGCGGCTGTCGGAACTGCTGCCGGCGGCGTTGCGCGGTGCGCCGCGCGAGCCGCTGTTGGCGGGCAGCGGCGCCGGTTTCGTGCTGACGCTGGCGCTGCGCGAGCAGGATCGCATCGTCGGCGCGCTCAGTCTGGTGCGCGACGCCGGGCACGGCGATTTCGACGAGCGTGACCGCGGGCTGGCGCTGGCGCTGCTGCCGTTATTGGAGATGGCGTATCATGGCGTCATCGCGCGCGGCGCGGCGACGGTGCCGCTCTGTGCCGGCAACGATCCGCTGCGTGCGTTGACGCCGCGCGAGCGCGACGTCGCGGCGCTGGCAGCGGCCGGCCATTCCAACAAATCGATCGCCCGGCTGCTCGCCACCAGCCCGTGGACGATCAAGAACCAGATGCGCGCGGTGCTGCAAAAGGCTGGCGTGCAAAACCGCACCGAACTGAGCGCGCTGTGGAATGCGCGGTCCGGTGAGCCACGCTGAACGACGCGCGCTGCGCAGGTTCGCTCAGATCCGCGCCATCAGCTCTTGTGCGGCCGTCAATCCCGACCAATGCGCCTGTCCGACCGTGCTGTTGGTGAGATAGTCGCCGCAGAACGCCACCCGCGGCAGCGGCCCGAGATCGCGGAAGCGGCGGAGCTTGCCGATGTAGCCCTTCGGCCGCTTGCAGATCGCGTCGGGCTGCTGGGAGATGAAGCTGTCAATCACCCGCGTATCGGCGAGTTGCGGCAGAGCGTCGACCACGTCGGCCCAGGCGATCGTCAGCAGCTCGGCGGTGCCGGCGCCGGCGTGCTGGCGGCAGCCCCAATCCTTCCACTGCGAATGCGCAAACGTGGTGCCGTTGCCCATGTCGGTGAAGCGCAGATTGCCGGTGCGGCGGAAGCCGTCGGCGGCGGGCAGCACGTAGGTGTCGAGCAGATCGCCCTTGGGGCGGTCGAGCAGGTAGTACACGATGTGATGGCCCGCATAGTCGATCGCGTCGAAGAACGCGCGCCGCTCGGCGTCCAGCGCCGGCATCAGCGCCGCCACCTTGTTGCCGGGCACCGCCATCACCACCGCGTCGCCGCGGACAGTTTCGGCGCGGCCTTGGGCGACGATGTCGACCTCGACGCCGTGTTGGTGATGTCTGACTTCTGCGGCGCGGCAGCCGAGCCGGACCTCGACCCTGGGGTCGGCGGCGAGGCTGCGGCCGAGCTCGAAGGTGATCCGCCCGGCGCCGCGTTCCTTGAAGCTCCAGATCTGGTCGCCGGACCAGGACAGCCTTCCGGCGGTGCTCCACGCCGTCCAGGCGAGCGAGTAGTCGTCCGCGCCGTAGCCGCAGAACATTGCCACGCAGGGCTCCAGGAAGTAATCGACGAAGGTCGGCGAGAACCGTCGGAAGTATTCGCAGGCGTTGACGTCGTCGAGCGCCGCGGCGGTGGTGATGTCGTGCGGATCGCCGGCCACCGCCACCTGCGCCAACTTCGGCAGCGTCGCCAGCAGCTTGGCTTTTTCGAGCAGCGGAATCGCCGGATGCTTCGCGGCGCCGATCAGGTCGAAGGCGCCGAAGCCGACGGTGCGGCTGCGCTCGACCAGCACGTTCCAGCGATGAGCGGCGGTGAGATCGGCGATCGCATCCGGCTGGTAGATGCCGAGCTTGCGGGCAAGATCGATCAGATTGGTCTCGGCGCCGAGGAAGGCGAACGCGCCGGTGACGGCCCAGACGCCGTGCCATTGCACCGAGCGGCAGCGTCCGCCGGCCTCGGCGTCCTGTTCGATGAGGACGATGTCGTGGCCGGCTTCGCGCAGCCGATCCGCCGCGCCCATGCCGGCGATGCCGCCGCCCACCACGATGATCCGCATCTGTCCTCCCGAGCCGTAACGCGATGCGAAAGGCTAGGGGAGGACGGTCGGGGCGGGCTATAGCTCCGATGGGCTATTTGGCGGCGCAGGTCGCCGCTTACTGCGCGGTCGGCGGGGTTTGGTAGAACTTCGGGCCGACGGTGCGGATCTTGCTCGGATCGGTCGCGGGCGCGCTGGGGTCAGGCTGATTGGACGCGGTCGCGGGCGCGGCCTTGCCGCCCTTGGCCGAGGTGCGCTGCGCCGGCGGCGCCGACAGCTTCTTGGCGCTCTCTTCGGTGACGATGATGTCGCCGTGCTCGGCGGCCGAGCGGTCGTCGACGCCCTTCATCGCGTCGGCCCAGGTCTGGTTCGCCTGCTTGCAGCTACAGGACGGATTAAATTCCTGGCGATAGCGGAACGCGTTCGGCAGCGAGGTGTAGGGCTGGCCGTTGATCGAGACCGCCTGATTCATGTCCTGGCCGGGGTTGCGATACGCGTACAGCGACGCCTCGGAGGCGGGGCACAGGCTCTTGCAGGTTCTCTCGTCGTCGCCGAACCGGCTCGGCACCGTGGCGAACGAGATCGGGAAATAATAGCCGTCGCAGGTGCGGACGCAGACGGTGCGGAACGTGCCGCCCTCGGTGCTGCCGTAGTCCGTGCCCGGCATGCCCGGTGCTGCGCTGCTGCCGCCCTGGAACAGATTGTTGAACAGGCCGCCACTCTGCTGCGCGGCCGCGGCATATTGCGGGCCACAATTGTTCTGCGCCAGCGCCTGGATCACCGAGCGGCGCTGGCTTTCGCGATCGTTGCCGCCGGGGCCGCCGCTGCGCAGTCGCTCCAGCGACGAGTTGATCTGGTCGAGATTGCCGCGCATCTGTTGGATCTGGTTGTTGACCGGACCGCATTGCGCCGACTGGCCGCTGAACAGCGAGAAGAATCCGGAGCTTTCGCAGCCCATCCGCTTGGCCTGCATGCCGACGCGGTCGAGTTCGGCCTGCTGGCGGGCGGCGGCGTCTTCGAAGCGCCGGATCTGGTCGGAGCGGGCCGGATCCATGCTGCCGCGGTCGATCGAGGCGAGCTGTGCTTCCAGCCGCGGACAGAGCGGGTTGATCTGGCCGCCCTGCGGGTTCTGCTGATAGCCCGGTGAATTGTAGCCTTGCGACGGATAGCCTTGCTGGGCAACCGCCGCAGACCCCAGGGTCACGACGGCCAGTGCGACGGTGCCGGCGAGCAAGCGGAGGCGGGTCGCGGAGTCGAACATGTCGGGCATTCAGGAATCCGAACGGAGGTGACGTCGGCGATCCGCCGAATCACTCGACAAATCCGCGCGATAGGCCGCGAAACGTGTCCGTTGAACCCCGCGGCGACGCGCAATTCTTATCCGCTTCTTTCGGCAGGGTCACGTCGTTTCCGGGGCGTCTCTGTGGCGAACCCGCGGCCCCGTCCTGGACCGCTGGGTCAGCGCTGGCAGGTGATTGCGACGTATTCGTTGCAGACGCCCTGGGCGCAGGCCGAGCCGTTCGTTTTCGGCACTGCGCCGGTGATTTCGTCCGGGTCGACCCGGCGATAGGCGACCGCCTGGGCGAATTCACGGGACTGGCAATACGCCGCCGCCGCCGGGGCGCCGCATTTTTCGCTGCGGGCGAGGCACAGGTCGATGCCGTAGCCGTCCGGCTGGTTGGCGACGATGAACACCCGGCTGTCGGCATAAGCCGCCGACGTCGCAAGCAGCGCCGCGCCGGCAAGGAAGGCAGGTATCAGTTGCATGGTGCAGCACCAGGAACGAGAGGATGACCCCCGTCCGTACCCTGAAAAGGGTTAAAAAACGTTAACCATGGTGGCGGTATCGTGGGCCGGACGCCGATCACGGCCAAGATCGGCCGGAGCGGGCGGTTCTCGGGAGCGGGGCGGCGGCGATGACCCCCCGGAAAGCGGGGCACGACCATCGGTGCGGGGTGCGGGCGCCGAATTGATGGCCGGCAAGAACAACAGGCCGGAAAGAACAACGTCCTCCGGCGATCGACGGACTTGACGGATTTAAGGCCGGTCGCCATGGTGCGGCGATGAACGGTTTCCTCGCCATTTGCACTCGCTGCGAGATTATTAGCTAGCTGACACGCTGGCTGAGGCCGTCTTTTCTCCTATCGAGAGCACTGGACGCCCGGCCGCAGGGGACGGGTATCCATGGAATTGCGCCTTTACGACACGCTGACGAAGGAGAAGCGCCCCTTCGTGCCGCTCGATCCGGCCAATGTGCGGATGTATGTCTGCGGCCCGACGGTCTACGACTTCGCCCATATCGGCAACGCCCGGCCGGTGATCGTGTTCGACGTGCTGTTCCGGCTGCTGCGCCATCTCTACGGCGAGGCGCATGTCAAATACGTCCGCAACATCACCGACGTCGACGACAAGATCAACGACCGCGCCGCGCGCGACTATCCCGGCCTGCCGCTGAACGAGGCGATCCGCAAGGTCACCGAGCAGACCGAACGGCAATTCCACGACGACGTCGATGCGCTCGGCTGCCTGCGGCCGACCGTCGAGCCGCGCGCCACCGAGCATATCGGCGAGATGCGCAGCATCATCGAAAAGCTGGTCGCCGGCGGCTTCGCTTACGTCGAGCAGGACCATGTGCTGTTCTCTCCGAGCGCGATGAACGCCGCCAACGGCGTGCTGCCGCGCTACGGATCGCTCGCCAACCGCTCGCTCGACGAGATGATCGCCGGCGCCCGCGTCGATGTCGCGCCGTACAAGCGCGACGCCACCGACTTCGTGCTGTGGAAGCCGTCGAAGCCCGGCGAGCCGTCGTGGCCGTCGCCGGCCGGCATCGCCATGCCGGGCCGCCCCGGCTGGCACATCGAGTGCTCGGCGATGTCGTGGAAGCACCTCGGCGAGACCTTCGACATCCATGGCGGTGGCATCGATCTGGTCTTCCCGCACCACGAGAACGAAGTGGCGCAAAGCTGCTGCGCCTTCCACACCGAGCGGATGGCGCAAACCTGGATGCACAACGGCTTCCTGCAGGTCGAAGGCGAGAAGATGTCGAAGAGCCTCGGCAACTTCATCACGATCAGGGAGCTGCTGGCGACGGAGAAGTTCGGCGGACGGTCGTGGGATGGCGCGACGCTGCGGCTCGCAATGCTGAAGACGCATTATCGGCAGCCGATCGACTGGACCGTCGATGCGCTGCACGAGGCGGAGAAGGCGATCCTCGACTGGTCGGAGTTCACCAAGGATGCGACGCCCGCACGTTGCGACGAAGTGATCGCCGCGCTGACCGACGATCTCAATACGCCGAAGATGATCGCCGAACTGCACGCGCTGCGCCGTGCCGGTCGGGCGCAAGAGTTGCTCGGTGCACTACAATTACTGGGTATCGGCAGGGTGTTTCGCCAAAGCATCGACATTGGTGTCAATGCCAGAGCGCTGATCGAAGCCCGCACCGTCGCCCGCGCCAACAAGGACTGGAAAGAGTCCGACCGCATCCGCGACGAACTCGCCGCGATGGGCGTGGTGCTGAAGGACGGCAAGGACGAGAACGGCAAGCCGGTGACGACGTGGGAGATGGCGCGGTGAGGCACACACCTCTCAACGTCATTCCGGGGCGCCCGCGCAGCGGGCGAACCCGGAATCTCGTCGCCACAACCTCGGGATTCCGGGTCTGCGCTGCTGGCGCAGCGCATCCCGGAATGACGAGCGTGACTGCAGTCGCAGCAAGACTATCAACGGAGATCGCGCGATGACCGAGCAGAAGCCGACCGGGCGGCCTGATACGCCGTTTCCGAAGCACTGGCTGTACTACATCGCGCTGAAGATCGTGCTGCTCGGCGGCGCCACGGCGCTGGTGCTCAAGCTGTACGGGTTCTGGTGATGAGCACCAGCGCAAGACCGGCGCTGCGGCCGTATCTGCCCGAGGATGCCGCGGTCGCTGCTGCGATCTTCGTGGCGGCGGTCGAGCAGCTCACCGCGGACGATTACAGCGAGGAGCAGCAGGAAGCCTGGGCCTCGGCGGCCGACGACGATGCGAAATTCGCGGCGCGTCTCGCCGGCCAGCTCACGCTGATCGCGACGCTGCAGGGTGTGCCGGTCGGCTTCGCTTCGCTGAAGGGAGCCGACCATATCGACATGCTGTTCGTGCATCCCGACTACGTCGGCCGCGGTGTCGGCGCGACGCTGATCGATGCGCTGGAAAAGCTCGCCGGCGCACGCGGCACGCTGATCCTCACCGTCGACGCCAGCGACAATGCCGCCGAATTCTTCGCCAAGCGTGGCTACGTCGCCAAGCAGCGCAACACCGTCTCGATCAATGGCGAATGGCTCGCCAATACCACGATGACCAAATCGCTGGCGGATTCCGCCGCGCCCGGAGCCTCCTCATGAGCCGCGAACGTCTCTATCTGTACGACACCACGCTGCGCGATGGCGCCCAGACCAACGGCGTCGACTTCACCTTGCACGACAAGAAGCTGATCGCCTCGCTGCTCGACGATCTCGGCATCGACTATGTCGAAGGCGGCTATCCCGGTGCCAATCCGCTCGATACCGAGTTTTTCGGCCAGGATCAGAACCTCGAGCGCGCCACCTTCGCGGCGTTCGGTATGACGCGCCGGCCCGGCCGTTCGGCCTCGAACGATCCCGGCATCGCGATGCTGCTGGATGCGAAGGCGGATGCGATCTGCTTCGTCGCCAAGTCGTCGGAGTATCAGGTCCGGGTCGCGCTGGAGACCACCAACGAGGAGAACATCGCCTCGATCCGCGACAGCGTTTCGCTGGCCAAGGAAAAAGGCCGCGAGGTGCTGGTCGATTGCGAGCATTTCTTCGACGGCTACAAGGCCAATCCGGAGTTCGCGCTGCAATGCGCCAAGGCGGCGTATGAGTCCGGGGCCCGCTGGGTGGTGCTGTGCGACACCAATGGCGGCACCATGCCGGACGAGGTCGAGGCGATCGTCGGCGAAGTGGTCAAGCACATCCCCGGCGCGCATGTCGGCATCCACGCCCATAACGACACCGAGCAGGCGGTGGCGAATTCGTTCGCCGCGGTGCGGGCCGGCGCGCGGCAGATCCAGGGCACGCTTAACGGCCTCGGCGAGCGCTGCGGCAACGCCAATCTGGTTTCGATGATCCCGACGCTGAAGCTGAAAAAGGAATTCGCCGACAAGTTCGAGATCGGCGTCTCGGACGACAAGCTGGCGAGCCTGGTGCAGGTGTCGCGCGCGCTCGACAACATCCTCGACCGCGCCCCCAATCCGCACGCGCCTTATGTCGGCGGCAGCGCCTTCGTCACCAAGACCGGCATCCACGCCTCGGCGGTGCTGAAGGATCCGCAGACCTATGAGCACGTGCCGCCGGAGTCGGTCGGCAATCATCGCAAGGTGCTGGTGTCGGATCAGGCCGGCAAGTCGAACGTGCTGGCCGAGCTGGCGCGCACCAATATCCAGTTCGACCGCGACGATCCTCGGCTGTCCCGGCTGGTCGAGAAGCTGAAGGAACGAGAGGCGGCCGGCTACGCCTACGAGTCCGCCAACGCCTCGTTCGACCTGCTGGCGCGCAGCACGCTCGGCACCGTGCCGGAGTTCTTTCGGGTCGATAAGTTCGACGTCAATGTCGAGCAGCGCTACAACTCGCACGGCCAGCGCGTCACCGTGGCGATGGCGGTGATCAAGGTCGAGGTCGACGGCGAGACGCTGATCTCGGCCGCCGAAGGCAACGGCCCGGTCAACGCGCTCGACGTCGCGCTGCGCAAGGATCTCGGCAAGTACCAAAAGTACATCGAGGGCCTGAAGCTGGTCGACTACCGCGTCCGTATCCTCAATGGCGGCACCGAGGCCGTGACTCGGGTGCTGATCGAGAGCGAGGACGAGGACGGCCGGCGCTGGACCACGATCGGCGTGTCGCCGAACATCATCGACGCGTCGTTCCAGGCGCTGATGGATTCGGTCGTCTACAAGCTGGTGCAGTCGAACGCGCCGGTGTGATGCCGAAGCGGTGCTGTCCGCCTGAATAACGTCGACTGGGAATTAGGTACCTTTCCCCGTCATTGCGAGCCGAAGGCGAAGCAATCCAAGGCCCAGTGCCAGGGCTCTGAATTGCTTCGTCGGCTCCGCTTCCGGTCATGACCGCCGACACAATTTTGTCCTGGCGGTTGTCATCTCCGCATCCCACTGACAACATATCCCCCAAACAGATCATAGCCCGGCGCAGTCGACGCCGGCCGCAGGGGGAAGACGCGTGGTGGGTGAGGGAATGAACGGCGCACAGTCGGTGGTGCGGACGCTGGTAAATTGCGGCGTCGAGGTGTGTTTCGCCAATCCAGGCACCTCGGAAATGCACTTCGTCGCGGCGCTGGATTCGGTCAGCGGGATGCGGCCGGTACTGTGCCTGTTCGAAGGCGTGGTCACCGGCGCCGCCGACGGCTACGGCCGGATCGCCGGCAAGCCGGCGGTGAACCTGCTGCATCTCGGCCCCGGCCTCGCCAACGGCCTTGCCAATCTGCACAACGCCCGCCGCGCCGCGACGCCGATCGTCAACATCGTCGGAGACCACGCCGCCTATCACCTGCAATACGACGCGCCGCTGACCTCCGACATCGCCGGCTTCGCGCGGCCGGTGTCGAGCTGGATCCATGAATCCAAGAGCGCCGGGGCGGTGGCGAGCGATACCGCGCGCGCGGTGCAGGCGGCTTGCGCGGCGCCGGGCGGCATCGCCACGCTGATCATGCCGGCGGACGTCGCCTGGAATCCGGCGGCGCGCGCAGCGCACAAGCTGCCGGAGATCGGTCCGTCCAAGGTTGCGGCCGACACCGTCGAGGCAATCGCCAAGCTGCTGTCGAACGGCAAGAAGTCTGCGCTGCTGCTGCGCGGATCGGCGCTGCTCGGCGATGCGCTGGAGGCGGCCGGACGGGTCGCAGCCAAGACCGGGGTCCGGCTGCTGTGCGACACCTTCGCGCCGCAGACCGAACTCGGTGCCGGCCGCGTCCCACTCGAGCGCATCCCGTATTTCTCGGAGCAGATCACTGCGTTCCTCAAAGACGTCGAGCAACTGATCCTGGTCGGCGCCAAGCCACCGGTGTCGTTCTTCGCCTATCCGGGCAAGCCGAGCTGGGGCGCGCCGGAAGGTTGCCTGATCGATTATCTGGCGCAGCCGCATGAGGATGGCGCGCAGGCGGTGAAGGATCTCGCTGCCGCGGTGGGCGCGCCGGCCGAGCCGGCCGCTCGGACTCAGCTGGTATTGCCCGATCTGCCGAAGGGCAAGCTCAATTCGCTCGGCGTCGCGCAGGCGATCGCGCATCTGACGCCCGACCACGCGATCTACGCCGAGGAGGCCAACACCTCCGGCCTGCCGTTCCAGATGATCCTGCCGAAGGCGCGGCCGCACACCCATCTGCCGCTGACCGGCGGCTCGATCGGGCAGGGGCTGCCGCTGGCGATCGGCGCGGCGATCGCGGCGCCGGATCGCAAGGTGGTGTGTCCGCACGGCGACGGCGGCGCCGCCTACACCATGCAGGCGCTGTGGACGATGGCGCGCGAAAAGCTCGATGTCACCGTGGTGATCTACGCCAATCGCTCCTACGCGATCCTCAACATCGAGCTGCAGCGGGTCGGTGCCTCCGGCGCCGGCGCCAATGCGCTGTCGATGCTCGATCTGCACAATCCGGAAATGAACTGGATGAAGATCGCCGAAGGTCTCGGCGTCGAAGCCAGCCGCGCCACCACCGCCGAGGAATTCTCCGCGCAATACGCTTCGGCGATGAGCCAGCGCGGTCCGCGGCTGATCGAAGCCTTGATCTGAGGGAGCGGCCGATGACCCAGGATATCGTCGGCACACTCCGGACCATCGTCGGCGACGGCGGCGTGCTCGAGGCCGCCGAGCTGTCGAAGCGCTCCGCCGGCACCTATCGGTTCGATACGCTGAAAGCCGCGGCGCTGGTGCGGCCGACCTCGACGCAGCAGGTGTCGGAGATCCTGCGCTGGTGCCACGCCAATGGCGTTCACGTCGTCACCCATGGCGGCCTGACCGGCCTCGTTCACGGCGCCGATGCCGAGCCCAGCGAAGTGATTCTGTCGCTGGAGCGGATGCGGACGATCGAGGAGATCGATCCGAAGCAGCGCACCGCCGTGGTGCAGGCCGGCGTGCCGCTGCAGGCGCTGCAGGACGAGGTCGACAAACACGATCTGGCGTTTCCGCTCGATCTCGGCTCGCGTGGCACCGCCACGCTCGGCGGCAATGCCGCCACCAATGCCGGCGGCAACCGTGTGATCCGCTACGGCATGACACGCGAGATGATCCTCGGCCTCGAAGTGGTGCTCTCCGACGGCACCGTGCTGTCGTCGCTCAACCATCTGATCAAGAACAACGCCGGCTACGATCTGAAGCAGTTGTTCATCGGCTCGGAAGGTACGCTCGGCGTGATCACGCGGCTGGTGCTGCGGCTGCGCGAAAAGCCGCTCGCCACCAACATGGCGTTCGTCGGCCTCGACAGCTTCGATGCGGTGGCGAAGTTCCTGAAGCACTGCGACCGCGCCCTCGGCGGCACGCTGTCGGCGTTCGAGGTGATGTGGCAGTCGTTCTACCGGCTGGTCACCAGCCCGCCCGCCAAGGGGCAGCCGCCGATCGGGCAGGACCACGCCTACTACGTGCTGGTCGAAAGCCAAGGCTCCGATCAGGAACTGGACGGCCAGCGCTTCACCGCGGCAATGGAGGCGGCGCTGGAATCCGGGCTGATCGCCGACGCTGCGATCGCGCAATCGGAAGAGGATTGCCGCTCGTTCTGGGCGCTCCGCGACGATGTCGGTCAAGTGCTGCAGGGCGGCATGCCGATCGTGTTCGACGTCTCGCTGCCGATCGCCGCGATGGAAGGCTATGCCGACACCTTACGCGAGACGCTGGACAGCGAGATCGGAGATCACCGGCTGTGGATCTTCGGTCATCTCGGCGACGGCAATCTGCACGTCGTCGTACAGGTCAAGCCGATGGAGTATCTCGCGCTGCGGCCGAAGGTCGAAGCATTGGTGTACCGGCCGCTCGCCGCCTGTAACGGCTCGGTCTCGGCCGAGCACGGCATTGGCCTGGAAAAGAAGCCGTATCTCTATGTCAGCCGCAGCGCCAACGAGATCGCACTGATGCGCACGCTGAAGCAAGCTCTCGACCCCAAGGGCATTCTCAATCCCGGCAAGATCTTCGACCCTGGGCCGATGCTCGGGGCACGATGACGGGACGCGTAGCGGTCGCGGCGATCAGTAGCGCGCGTCCTTCGGCTTCGGATCCTTCGGCCAGTCCTTGACCTTGCCGGCGAAGTCGGGCCGGTCCATCTGGCTGAAATAGGCGGCGACGTCGATCGCTTCCTGGTCGGTCAGCTCACCCTGGCCGAGCGGGAATTTGTCGTGGCTGGCGATCGGCATGTTGCGCTTGACGAAGGCGGCCGCCGTGTAGGTCCGGGCCATGCCGGCGCCGATATTGAACGAGCGCGGTCCCCACAGCGGCGGATACACCACGCGGCCGGCTGCGTCCTTCAGCCCTTCGCCATCGTTGCCGTGACACACCGCGCAGCGGGCGACGTAGATCTCCTTGCCGTTGTCGAGATTTGGCACCAGCGACTGATCCACCTTGCCGACGCCGCGGCCCGGCACCTTGTCTTGCGGCTTGGTCGAGCCCTGCATCCAGTCGAAATACGCCACCATCGCCTTCATGTCGGGACCGTCGACCGGCAGCGGCTTGCCGTTCATCGAGCGCAGGAAGCAGCCGTTGATGCGGTCCTCCAGCGTGATGACCCGGCCGGCACGCGGCGCATAGCTCGGGAAGAACGCCGCGACGCCGACATACGGACTGCCGTCGGCGACGGTGCCGGCGTTGAGATGGCACGAGCTGCAATTCAGATCGTTGCCGACATGGTTGGGCAGCAGCGTGTGGGTCTCGGCGTTGAGCCGCATCCCGCGCACCAACTGCTCGGCGTTCGGCTGCGACAGGATATCGGCGATCCGCGGCGTCTCGAACCGCGAGGTGTCGATCTTGGGATCGAGCGCGGCTCGCGCGGCTGCGATCTCCGCGACGGTGACGGCGCCGGCGCCGCCGCCCCAGCTTGCGCGCACGAAGCTCAGGATGTCGGCGATCTCGCGATCGGCGAGGCGGGCGAAGGACGGCATCGTCCACACCCGCGGATACGCCGCGGTCGGAGTCGTCTTCCAGCCGGTGAGGGTGATGTGTACCAGCGTCGCCGGATCATTCGCCGCGATCGTCGGGTTGCCGGCGAGCGGCGGAAACACGCCGGGAACCCCGGCGCCGTCGCCGCGATGGCAATCGGCGCAGAATTGCGTGTAACCGAGTCCGCCGGGTGTGGTGTAGGTGGAGGCCGGCACTTCGGCCACGGCGACCGCCGGCGCCGGCCGGTCGGTCGGCAGCGCCTTCAGATAGGTGGCGATCGCGGTGAGATCCTGATCGGTCATGTGCTGGGTCGAATGCCGGATCACGTCGGTCATGCCGCCGGCCGCAGTGGCGAAGCGGTTCTGACCGGTCTTCAGCATCTGAACGGTGTCAGGCACGGTCCACAGCCCGCGCAGGTTCAGCGCATTCCAATGTTCGACCTTGGCGCCGGCGAGATAATCGCGCCCGTTCGGTCCGGCGTCGCTCATCGCCTTCTCCTGGAAGGCGATGCCGCGCGGGGTGTGGCAGGCGCCGCAATGACCGAGGCTCTGGACCAGATACGCGCCGCGATTCCACACCGCATCCTGGTTCGGCTCGGGCTTGAACGGCGACGCGTCGAGGAAGGCGACATTCCAGAACGCCAGCCCGATCCGCATGTTGAACGGGAAGCTCATTTCCGGCGCGCGATTGGCCTGTGCCACCGGCGCGAGGCCCTGGGTCAGGTACGCCCACAGCGCCACCATGTCGTCGCTGCTGATCTTGGCGTAGGACGGATACGGCATCGCCGGATACAGATTGTGCCCGTCCGCGGCGACGCCCTTGCGCATCGCGCGGTCGAACTCGCCGAACGACCAGTTGCCGATGCCGGTGTCGCGATCGGGCGTGATGTTGGTCGACCACAGGCTGCCGAACGGCGTGTCGAGCTTGAGGCCGCCCGCCATCGGCGTGCCGCCGGGGGCGGTGTGACAGGCGACGCAGTCGCCGGCCTGCGCGATGTATTCGCCGCGCTTGATCAGATCGGGATCGGCCTTGACCGCGACCGCCTCGAGCCTGGCGTCGATGGCGGGCGGCTGGATCATCCACAGCGCCGCACCTCCGATCACGATCAGCGCCGAGGCGGCGAGAAAAGCCAGGGTCTTGGCGGTGCCGCCGCGGGGATGGGACATGTCAGACTCGATTCAAGGTTTGTTGCGGTGCGACGCTAGGCGCGTCGCCGCCTCGCCTCAACTCGGGCCGACTCCTTAGATCTCAACGGTTTGTCGGAAAGGTGTGAGGTATCTCGTTACGAGTAGACTGGTACCCGAGCCGATATGGTGAGCGGCAGCTCGACAGCAGCAGGGCGCTTGCGGCCTACAGCCTCTCGGCGATCTCACGCGGCATCGCGCGCGCAGGCGTGGGCGCCGCTGCGGCTCGCAGCATCGGCAGAATCTCTGCCACCTCGTTGGCTTTCAAAATTTCGACCGAGAGCGACGGTCGGATGAAAGCGGTGGCGCGCATGTGCGCCAGCAACTCCAGCAGCGGCTGCCAGAAGCCGTCGATGTCGGCGATCAGGATCGGCTTGGTGTGGCGGCCGAGCTGCTGCCATGTCATCTGCTCGACCAGTTCTTCCAGCGTGCCGATACCGCCTGGGAGCGCCACGAAGGCGTCGGAGCGCTCGAACATCAGCCGCTTGCGCTCGTGCATGTCCTCGGTGACGATCAGCTCGGAGACGCGGTCGAGCGCGATCTCCTTGGCGCTGAGGAAACCGGGGATGATGCCGGTGACCGATCCTCCGTGATCGAGCACCGAAGTGGCCACCGCGCCCATCAGCCCGATTGCGCCACCGCCGTAAACCAGCCCGACGCCATGGTCGGCGAGTTCCTTGCCGAATGCGGTGGCGGCTTCGAGAAAACGGGGATTGCTGCCGGGCCCGGAGCCGCAATAGACGCAGACGGTCTTGATCTCGCTCATGGGGCGGATGTGGCACCGTGCGATGACAGCGTCAAGACGGGGCGCCGCCATGTCCCTGCAACAGTCTGTTATGTCGTAAAGAATCGCCGCTTCAGGGTGCACGGCGAAGACGAAACACTATATGACAGGCGGACTCGGCGGACCACTTTGGTCGCCAGTCCGGATTCGGCCCTCGGACTTTTCTCAGGCACTTGTTGATGGCTCACCCCCACTCGCATTCGAGCAGCGGCTCTCCTGTCGCGATTCCGGAAGACGCGACGGCGCAGAAGGCGACGCTCGGCGGCACGCTGCTGCATTTGTGGCCGTATATCTGGCCCGGCGACCGCTCGGACCTGAAGATGCGGGTGGTGTGGTCGATCGTGCTGCTGATCGTCGCCAAGGCGGCGACGCTGGTGGTGCCGTTCACGTTCAAATGGGCGATCGACGCGCTGACCGGCGCCGATACCGCGCCGATCGAGCCGTCGAACTGGACGCTGTGGCTGATCGCGTCGCCGCTGGCGCTGACCGCGAGCTACGGCCTGGTGCGGGCGCTGATGGTGGTGCTGACGCAATGGCGCGACGGCGTGTTCGCCAAGGTGGCGATGCACGCGGTCCGCAAACTCGCCTATCGCACCTTCGTGCACATGCACGATCTGTCGCTGCGGTTTCACCTCGAGCGCAAGACCGGCGGGCTGACGCGGGTACTGGAGCGCGGCCGGCTCGGCATCGAAGTGATCGTCAGGATGGTGATCCTGCAACTGGTGCCGACGATCATCGAGCTGTCGCTGGTGATGGCCGTGCTGCTGTGGCAGTTCGACTGGCGCTACGTCGCGACCGTGATGGTCACCGTGGTGTTCTACATGCTGTACACCTACAAGGCGACCGAGTGGCGGATCGGCATCCGCCGCCGCATGAACGATTCCGACAGCGACGCCAACCAGAAGGCGATCGACTCGCTGCTCAACTACGAGACGGTGAAGTATTTCGGCGCCGAGGAGCGCGAGGCTAAGCGCTACGACAAGTCGATGCGGCACTACGAAGACGCCAGCGTTTCGACCTACACGTCCCTCGCGGTTCTCAATGCGGGGCAGGCGGTGATCTTCACCTTCGGGCTGACGGCGACGATGCTGATGTGCGCTTCCGGAGTGCGGAACGGCACCAACACGGTCGGCGACTTCGTGATGATCAACGCGATGATGCTTCAGCTCTATCAGCCGCTGAACTTCATGGGCATGGTGTATCGCGAGATCAAGCAGGCGATCATCGATATCGAGAAGATGTTCGCGGTGCTGTCGCGCAAGCCCGAGGTCGAGGATCGGGCCGGAGCCAAGCCGCTCGCGGTCGAAGCCGGCACCGTTCGGTTCGAGGACGTGCGGTTCGCCTACGATCCGTCGCGGCCGATCCTGAAGGGCCTCAATTTCGAAGTCCCGGCCGGCAAGACCGTGGCGATCGTCGGACCCTCGGGGGCCGGCAAGTCGACGATCTCGCGGCTGCTGTTCCGGCTGTACGACGTCTCTGGCGGCCGGATTACGATCGACGGTCAGGACATCCGCGACGTCACCCAGACCTCGCTGCGCTCCGCGATCGGCATGGTGCCGCAGGACACCGTGCTGTTCAACGACACCATCCGCTACAACATCCGCTATGGCCGCTGGGACGCCACCGACGCCGAGGTGGAGGAGGCTGCCAAGACCGCGCAGATCGATGCCTTCATCAAGGCGTCGCCGAAAGGTTACGACACCGAGGTCGGCGAGCGCGGCCTGAAATTGTCCGGTGGCGAGAAGCAACGTGTGGCGATCGCGCGAACCGTTCTCAAAGCGCCGCCGATTCTGGTGCTGGACGAGGCGACCTCGGCGCTCGACAGTCATACCGAGCACGAAATTCAGGGCGAGCTGGAGCGTGTGGCACAAAACCGCACCTCGCTGGTGATCGCGCACCGTCTGTCGACCATCGTCAGCGCCGACGAGATCATTGTGCTCGACCAGGGCCGGATCGCCGAACGCGGCACCCACACGCAATTGCTCGCCGCGGGCGGACTGTACGCCAGCATGTGGAACAGGCAGCGTGAGGCCGAGGAAGCGCGCGAACGGCTGGCACTGATCGGCGATGAACAGCCGCCGATTCGTCAACAGGAGACGGAGGACCTTCCTCCGGATTCGTCCGGCCGGCGGACCAAGCCCGACGATGATCTGGCAAGTTCTGCCGCGGCGGAGTAATCGTGTTGCAGCGCCCGCCAAAAGGCTTTCGAAGTTAGGGGACCTCCGATGTCCATCGTCAATTCCGTCCGCGCCCAGATCCCGCCGATTCACCGGGAGGGCTATCCGTTCGTCGGCGGCTTCGCGCTGGCGACCCTCATTCTGTTCTGGATCTGGTCGCCGCTCGGCTGGATCGGCACCGTGCTGACGATCTGGTGCGCCTATTTCTTCCGCGATCCGCCGCGCACGACCCCGGTCCGCGACGGGTTGGTGGTATCGCCGGCCGACGGCCGGGTGTCGATGGTGGTCGATATCATCCCGCCGCCGGAGCTGGGTCTCGGCGCCAAGCCGTTGCCGCGGGTCTCGATCTTCATGAGCGTGTTCAACTGCCACGTGAACCGCAGCCCGGTGGCCGGCCGGATCGAACGGATCGTGTATTCGCCGGGCAAGTTCGTGAACGCCGAACTGGACAAGGCGAGCGAAGACAACGAGCGCAATTCGATGGTGCTCTCCACCGAACACGGCCAGATCGGCGTGATCCAGATTGCCGGGCTGGTCGCCCGGCGGATCGTGTCGTTCGTTCGCGAGGGGCAGCCTCTGGTTGCCGGCGAGCGATTCGGCCTGATCCGGTTCGGCTCGCGGCTCGACGTCTATCTGCCCGAGGGCACCAAGCCGCTGGTCGCCGAAGGGCAGACCGCGTTCGCCGGCGAAACCGTGCTGGCCGACCTCAAGGGCAGCGACGCTGGCCGGACGTTCCGGACCGATTGAAGATCGCGCGGGGCTGGCCCGAAGGATGCCATGATGGCCGATCAGGATGGTGGTTCCGAGACGAGAGCGAAACCGATGCCTTTCGATCTGAATTCCCCTGAGACGCCGCGGCGCAGGTTCGGGCCGATCCCGGTCCGACTGCTGGTGCCGAATGTCATTACCCTGCTGGCGATCTGCGCCGGCCTGACCGCGATCCGGCTGGCGACCGAGGGGCGGATGGAACTGGCGGTCGCCGCCATCGTGTTCGCGGCCGTGCTCGACGGCATCGACGGCCGGGTCGCCCGGATGATCAAGGGGCAGTCGAAATTCGGCGCCGAGCTCGACAGTCTGGCCGATTTCGTCAATTTCGGCGTCGCGCCCGGCCTGATCCTGTATTTTTGGCAGCTCCACGACCTCAACAATGTCGGCTGGATCGCCGCGATGGTGTTCGCAATCAGCGGAGGGCTGCGTCTGGCGCGTTTCAACGCCACCATGGACGATCCCAACAAGCCGGCCTTCGCCGCTAATTTCTTCACCGGGGTGCCGGCGCCGGCCGGCGCGATCACCGTGTTGCTGCCGGTCTATATGGGCTTCCTCGGCGCTCCGACCCCGCCTGCGGTCCTGACGGCCGTCTATACGCTCCTGATTGCGTTCCTGATGGTGTCGCGGTTGCCGGTGTTCTCGGGCAAGGCGGTGCGGCTGCGGGTGGCGCCCGAGATGGTGCTGCCGGTATTCGTATCAGTGGTGCTGTTTGTCGCGCTTTTGATCGGCTACCCGTGGCACATCCTGTCGGCATGCTCTGTGCTCTATCTGCTCAGCCTGCCGGTCGGCTGGCGGTCGTATCGCGATCATCAGCGCAACGCGGCCGCGCAGACCGCCAAGGCTGACGTCCCCTCGGGAGCCGGCCAAAAACCGACCCTGGTGGTCAACGACCCGGTGCCACGCGATGACGACCGGCCGGCGCGGCTGAACTGAGGCATTCGCGCGCGCGAGCCGCCGGGAGAACCCGCGGCCATGGTGATCAGCACCGCGCCGTCGGCGCAGCCATCGGCGCTTCCGGACCTCGGAGAATAACCAGGGCGCCGCCGAAGAAGTGAATAGTTCGTTGCCGCGCGCCATGGTTACCGCGGCGGCAATCACGCCAGCGCCCGGTTAACTTTACGCGTCTTTAATGGCGGCTGCTTACGGTGAGCCGGCGCAGCACAGAATTCGCTGCGCCGCCGCCGGCGCGGGCCGGCGCGTGCGTGTGCGTGTCGGAGTACAAGAATGGATCTCGCCACACTCCTGGGCCTGGCCGCGGGCGCTGCCGTCGTGTCTTCGCTCATTCTGATGGGCGGCAATTTCGGGATGTTTTACGACATCCATGCGGTCATTGTTATCTTCGGTGGTTCGTTCGCTGCGACGCTCATCCGCTTTCCGCTGTCGGCGATGCTGCATGGCCTTCCGCTCGGCGCGAAGTTTGCGTTCACGATGAGCAATCTGTCGGCACGTGACCTGGTCGACGAACTCGCCAACATCGCCGAGATCGCCCGCAAGTCGGGGCCCGTGGGACTGGAAAAGGTCGAGGCCGACGATCCGTTCCTCGCCAAGGGCATCCGCTACGTCGCTGACGGCTACGACATCGAGTTCATTCGCGACAATCTCGAGCGCGACCGCGACAACTTCCTGCTGCACCTCAACGAAGGCTCGAAGATCTACCGGGCGATCGGCGACTGCGCGCCGGCGTTCGGCATGATCGGGACGTTGCTCGGCATGGTGCAGATGTTTTCCAACATGTCCGATCCGTCCAAGCTCGGCCCGTTCATGGCGGTGGCGCTGCTCGCGACCTTGTACGGCGCCGTGGTGGCGAACCTGATCTGTCTGCCGATCGCCGACAAGCTGCATGGCAAGCTGGTCGACGAGGAAACCAATCGAACGCTGATCATCGACGGCATTCTGATGATCCGTGACTCCAAGAGCCCGACGCTGGTCAGAGAGATGCTGCTTGCCTATCTCCCTGAAAAGCATCGACATGAAGAGAACGAGAGCGTCCCAGCTTAATCGGCCGAAGCATCCCGGATAGCGAGCGATGGCCAAGAAGAAGCGCGAGGAGGCACACGGCGGTCACGGCTGGTTCGTGACGTTCGCCGACCTGATGGCGTTGCTTCTGGCGTTCTTCGTCATGCTGGTGGCGTTTTCGACCCAGGATACGCAGAAACTGAAGATCGTCGCCGGCTCGATGCGCGAGGCGTTCGGCGTGCAGTCCGACGCGCGCTATTCCGGCATCATCGAAAACGACGGTCTGCCCACCCGCGGCAAGGTCAAGAATACCGAACACGTCAATCCGGAGCTGTCGACTGCCAAGCCGTCGCCCGGCGAGGTGACGCGCGACGAAGGCATCAACACCAAGGAGGATCGCGAGTTCGCGCTGGCCTCCGCGTCGCTGCGGCAGGCACTCCAGAACATGCCGGAAATCGCCGAACTGTCGAAGAACATCATGTTCGAGGAGACCAAGCAGGGGCTCAACCTCGAGATCATGGATCAGGACGGCCGCTCGATGTTCGCCGACGGCTCGCGGGTGCCGTTCGAGCGCACCCGCCTGCTGCTGCAACGCCTTGCCGTTCCGCTGCGGGCCACGCCGCTGCGGATCTCGATCGTCGGTCACACCTCGTCCGGCCTGTTGCCGGAACGCAGCGACTACAACGGCTGGGATCTGTCCTCCGACCGCGCCAATTCGGTTCGCCAGATCCTGGAGCGGGAAGGTCTGCCGGGCTCGCATATCTTCGCTGTGACCGGCAAGTCGGACAGCCAGCCGTTGTTCCCCGAAGACCCTTCGATCGCCGCCAACCGCCGGGTGACGATCACGCTGATGCGCGAGAGCCCCGCACTGCCGCCCGGCATGAAGCCGTAGCGGCCGTTTGGCCTGCGACGAAATCGGCGATGATTTTCGTCGCGGGTTCGCTTATCCAGCGAAGATGACCACCAACCCGCTACGGAGCTTGATTTTCCTCACGCTAGGCGCAACCCTTGCGGCGCAGTTGCCGAGCATGGTGCTCGTTGTTGCGCTCATCGATCCGGGCAGTGCGATCGCGGGAGAACTGAGAGTGGTGGGCCAGGTTGAAGATTTGACGGCGCAGGACGTTCAGCAGGGCGTCGCCGAAGGACGTTATCTGCTGGTCGATGTCCGGGAGCCGAACGAGGTCGCCGCGGAAGCCTATCCCGACGCCGTAGTTGTACCGCTGTCGACGTTCGACCCCAAGGCGATTCCTGAGCCAAACGGCAAGCAGGTGGTGTTCGCCTGCCGCTCCGGCAAACGCTCGGTGACGGCGTCGCTGGCCGCTCAGTCGGCCGGGCTGCCCTACACCCGGCATCTGGCCGGTGGCATCCTGGGCTGGAAGGCGGCCGGTCTGCCGACCAAGCCGGGCCGCTGATCCGCATCATGACGTCCGTCCGATGAGCAACAAGGTCTTCGCCGATCTGCCGGTCACCGTGTTCGAAGCGATGTCGCAGCTCGCGCGCGACAACGACGCGATCAATCTCGGGCAGGGCTTCCCCGACGATCCGGGGCCGGAGGACATCCGTCGCACCGCCGCCGACGCTGTGCTGAACGGCTATAACCAATACCCGTCGATGATGGGGCTGCCGGAGCTGCGCCAGGCGATCTCGACGCACTACGCGCATTGGCACGGCGTCCAGCTCGATCCGATGACCGAGGTGATGGTGACCTCCGGCGCCACGGAAGCGCTGGCGAGCGCCATCCTGTCGGTGGTCGAGCCCGGCGACGAAGTCATCGTGTTTCAGCCGGTGTACGATTCCTATCTTCCGATCATCCGCCAGGCTGGCGGGATTCCGCGCCTGGTCCGGCTCGAGCCGCCGCATTGGCGGATCACCGAGGAATCGCTGCGGCGGGTGTTCAACGCCAAGACCAAGGCGATCGTCTTCAACAACCCGCTCAACCCGGCCGCGGTGGTGTATCCGCGCGAAGATCTCGAATTGCTGGCGCGGTTCTGCCAGGAGTTCGACGCGGTGGCGATCTGCGACGAGGTGTGGGAGCACGTCACTTTTGACGGCCTCAGCCACATTCCGCTGATCACCATCCCCGGGATGCGCGACCGCACCATCAAGATCGGCTCGGCCGGCAAGATCTTCTCGCTCACCGGCTGGAAAGTCGGCTTCGTCTGCGCCGCACCGAAGCTGCTGCGGGTCGCCGCCAAGGTGCATCAGTTCCTGGCCTTCACGACCGCACCGAACCTGCAGGTCGCCGTCGCCTACGGTCTCGGCAAGAGCGACGATTACTTCCTGGGGATGCGCAAGGATCTCGCCCGCAGCCGGGACCGGCTGGCGCAGGGGCTGTCCAGCATCGGCTTTCCGGTGATCCGCTCCCAGGGAACCTATTTCCTCACCGTCGATTTGTCGCCGCTCGGCCTCAACGAGACCGACGAGGCGTTCTGCAAGCGGATCGTCACCGATTACAACGTCGCTGCGATCCCGGTGTCGGCGTTCTACGAGGAGGAGCCGGTCACTTCGGTGGTACGGTTCTGTTTCGCCAAGAACGATCGGACGCTCGACACCGCCCTCGAGCGTCTGTCGGATGCGGTTCACGGGCGCTAGGGATGTCATGATGCGGGATACGATGCGGCGGCGAGTGCTGACACTGGGCGCGGGGATCGCTCTGTCGGTGTCGCTCACGTTGCCTGGCCGGGCGCAGGACCGCACCGTCAATTTCTACAACTGGTCGAACTACGTCGCGCCGGGCGTCCTGGATGACTTCACCCGCGAGACCGGCATCAAGGTGGTGTACGACACTTTCGACGCCAACGAGACGCTGGAGACCAAGCTGCTCGCCGGCAAGTCGGGCTACGATGTCGTGGTGCCGACCGCGTACTTCCTGCAGCGGCAGATCACCGCCGGCGTGTTCCAGAAGCTCGACAAGTCGAAGCTTCCCAACCTGAAGAACGCCTGGGATTTCGTCACCGGCAAGCTGGCGCTGTACGACCCCGGCAATCAGTTCGCCGTCAACTACATGTGGGGCACCACCGGCATCGGCTACAACGTCGCCGCAGTGAAGCGGATTCTCGGCGAGGGCGCCGTGATCGACAGTTGGGAGGCGGTCTTCAAGCCGGAGAACCTGGCCAAGTTCAAGGAGTGCGGCGTCCATATGCTGGATTCCGCCGACGACATTCTGCCCGCGGCGCTGACCTATCTCGGCCGCGACCCGAATTCCACCAACAAGGACGATCTCGAGAAGGCGGCCGAGGTGGTCGGCAAGGTGCAGCCGTCGGTCCGCAAGTTTCACTCTTCGGAGTATCTGAACGCGCTGGCGACCGGAGAGATCTGCCTGGTGGTGGCTTGGTCCGGCGACATCAAGCAGGCGCAGTCGCGCGCTGCCGAAGCTCACAACGGAGTCGAGATCGGTTACGCGATCCCCAAGGAGGGCGCGCAGATGTTCTTCGACAATCTGGCAATCCCGGCAGACGCCAAGAACGCCGCTGAAGCGCACGAACTGATCAACTTCCTGTATCGGCCGGACATCGCGGCGCGGAACTCGGATTTTCTGTCCTACGCCAACGGCAACAAGGCGAGCCGGGAGTTCATCAATCCGCGGGTGCTGAACGACAAGGCGATCTATCCGGACGATGCGACGCTGGCGCGGCTGTTCGTAATCACCGCGCGCGATCCCGCAACGCAGCGCACCATCAACCGGCTGTGGACCCGGGTGAAGACGGGTCGCTGAGCGGCACGTCCGATCAGAGGTTCGCCACCTTCCGCACCGGTTCGGCGCCGCCGGCCGGTTCGAGATCCCTGAGGTCGAACGTTCCCGGCAGCGCGTGATCCGACCGCCTTTGGCCGACGCCCCGCATCGGGATCGGGCTGACCGGGGCGCGGTCGTGCCGCTCGATGTCGTTGCGGAGCAGCCGCCACGCCCATCCGGCGGTTCGCCGATAGGTGTGGGCCAGCCCGATCATGCCGTAGATCTGCGCGCCGGCGTCGACGATGTGGGCGCGGAATCTCAGCCACGCCCGCCGCCGCATCCGCTTGGCGGGCGAGAAATGCGCGACCTCGTGGGCGGGGCGGGTTTCGGCGCTGGAAAACACGTCGGCCGATTTCGAGAACACCAGCGCACTCAGGAAACGGACCGGGTTGAAGAAGTAGGTGTAGGCGAGCAGCAGATTGAGCTGCTTCATCCACGGCCGAGCGTGCTTCGACGCGACCACGTAGTTGCCGTCCATGATGTGCGGTTCGACCTTGATGTCGCCGGCGCGGCTGAACGCCATGCCGGATTCGAACACGTTCTCGTACCACTTCGACCCGGGGGCGGGGGTCAACATCATCACCTGGGTGGTGATCGAGCCGGCCTTGCGCAGCAGCCTGATCTGATTGATCAGGCCGTAGTTCGATCCCCACGTCACCAGCGGCTGGCTGTCGTGGTGCATCATCATCGGCATCGGCAGGATGTTGTTCTCGCGCAGCAGGCGGAAAGCGAGCTGGGTCTTGTCCTTGTCCTGTGCTTTCTTCACCAGTGTCGCGGTCATGTCCTCGACACCGAGCCATACCGCGGCGAACCCCGCGTCGCGGATCAGCGGCAAGTGATCGCGCATCCCGACGGTGTCATGGACCGTGACCTCGGTGCCGATGCGTACTTTGCAGAACGGTCTTTCCGACCGTTTCCGCGCCAGTGTTCCGGCGATATCGAGCGTGCGTTTGGTGTCGTTGAAGAAATTATCGTCGGCGCCGAAGAAGTGATAGATGCCGAAGGTGCTGGCGATCTGCCCGATCTCCTCGGCGATGCGCTCGCCGCTCTTGGCGCGGAACTGCGACTGGTTGTAGGCCGGGATCGGACAGTACGAACACCTGAACTTGCAGCCGGCAGTCATCACGATGCCGGCGATCGGGCTGTATCGTTTGACCCGATTGGCCGGCAGCGCCTGGCTCGCCAGCGTGGCGCTGTTGCTCGGGGCCTCCAGCAGCTTGTAGCCGTGCACCGGATCGGGAAGCTCGTCGAGATCGCCGAGCAGGCGCTGCACGCCGGTGTCGACCAGTTCCTCGATCGGTCCGTTCCGCGCGGCCGTGCGCGCATAGACGATCCCCGGTACCTCGTCGAGAGCGCCGCTGTCGCGTGCGCGTAGGAAGACCGAGCGCATCGATTCGCCGGAGCTGCGCATCGACAGGAGAACGTCGAGCAGTTCGAGGAACACGTATTCCTCGCCTGTGACCGCGACGTCGGCGGCCCAAGACGCGTTCCGGTCACCGCCGAATACATGCCAGGGCTCGTAGCGAATGCGGGGGCCGCCGACCATGATCAGCGGCCGCTTGTCGGGGGCGATCTGGCAGGCCTCCCGGATCAGCCGATCACATTCGGCCGAATGCAGGTGCATACTGGAGACCAGGAACAGATCCGGAATCCGGCCATCGAGCCGCATCTGCAGCGGGCTGAAGTTCCGGTTCCATTGCTGGAGCACTATTCGTGTCTTGTCGAAGCCGACATCCACCAGTGCCGAACCGATCGCTCGCACACCGCCCGGAGCCATCCGGGTATCGGCGAGAATGAAGGGGAGCACCCTGGTTCGATGATCGAAGGCGTTGACGATGACCGTCGTCAGGTCATGCCGCCCGGAGAGCCCGCGCAGCCGCGATCGTAGCGCCGCCATCTTACCGGGAACCAGGAGTTCATCACCACGGGCTCGCCTTGGAAGTTCCATGTATCCTCTCGATCCAGGTCGACGGCGCAAAGTGATTTGCAGGCGGCACTGTGAGGTTAATACCCGGATGGGTCAAGCTGACCGCCGGCCGCAGCAGTTTCGGCTCCGCCGGTCCTCGGGGGATCGGGGGCTTGGGCGCGCGAGCAATTTGGATCAAGGAAACGAGCGACAGTGCAAACGAGTCGTGATGGCCACGCCGTTGCGGCCCAGAATGTCGATGTCGCAATCGTCTCGATCAGACGTGCTAACCGGAACAAGACCGGCATGGTGCAGCGAAGGAGCTAACTAAGCGGATTTCGGGGGCAGCAGGTTGCCGGTGGCAATAGGGGCCGACTACGCAGTTCGTTACCGCCAACGGCGGTGCAGCCACAGCCATTGCTCGGGCGTTTCGCGGATCCAGCTTTCGATCACCGAGGTGCACGCCTGCATCGTGCCCTGAATGTCGATCCGGCCGTCGGCATCGCGGACCGGCTGGATCTCTTCGGTCAGCTCGGCGCGGAAACGGCCGTCGGGGAGACGGATGACGCGGGCGCCGTGCAGCGGGCATTCGATCTGCCGCAGCAGCTTTGCGAGCAGCGGGTTGGCCTTTGCGGTGCGGCCGAAGAAGGTGACGTCGACGCCCTTGGTGAAGTGCTGATCGATCAGCATGCCGACGTGCTTGCCGTCCTGCAGCGCCTTGGCCAGTTTGAACGGCGCGCTCGATCCGGCGGCGACGAGCTGACCCATTTTCACCGAGCGGATTTCTTCGACGATGCGATCGGCGGCCTCGATGTTCGGGCGGCGATACAGCACCGCGGTGTCCAGACCGTGCGCGACGGCTGCGACCGCCGCCAGCTCCCAATTGCCGAGATGGCTGGCGAAGATCAGCGCCGGCTTGCCGTCGTCGCGCAGCTTTTCGAACAGTTCGAGCGATCGCCCCGTCACCTCGATGCGGCTGCGCTCGGGATGCTCGACATCATAGTCCCACACCGAGTCCAGATGCGCGAATTCCGCCGCGGCGCGGCCGAGATTGTCCCAGACGCCGGCGAGGATCGTTTCGATTTCTTCGGGAGATTTCTCGGGAAATGCTGCGGTGAGATTGTCGCGGCCGATCTTCTGCTCGGGCAGGCGAGGGCCGAACCTGCGGGCGATCGCGCCGAACAGCCGGGCGCTCTTGTCGGGATCGAACTTCCGCGCCAGATGCAGCGCGCCGATCGCCACCGGCCCGACGATCTTGCCAACGACGTCCTTGGCCGCGCGCTGGGCGCGCAGCTTGGCGCGATACAGGGCGACCTTCATCAGAACCGGACGATGATCTTGCCGAACACCTGACGGCTTTCCATCCGCTTCAGTGCGGCGCCGACGTCGTCGAGCGGCACCTCGGTGTCGATCACCGGCAGCATGCCGGCCGCCATCTTGTCGAGACTTTCGGCGATGTTCTTCATCGTCGCGCCGAACGAGCCGAAGATTTTGTACTGCTGCTGGAACAACTGCATCAGGTTGAGGGTGGTGGTCGGGCCCGAGGTCGAGCCGCAGGTCACCAGCCGGCCGCCGCGCTTCAGGCTGAGCAGCGAGCCGTTGAAGGTGTCGGCGCCGACGTGTTCGAACACCACGTCGACGCCCTTCTTCTTGGTGATCTTGCGGCACTCGTGCTCGAAGCGGTCCTGGCGATAGTTGATGACGTGATCGGCGCCGAGCTTCTTGACGCCTTCGATCTTGGAATCGTCGCCGACGGTGGTGATCACCGTGCAGCCGATCGCCTTCGCCATCATGATCGCCACGGTGCCGATGCCGGAGCCGCCGGCGTGCACCAGCACGGTCTCTCCGGGCTGCAGCTTGGCATTGTCGAACAGCATGTGCTGCACGGTCGAGAACGCGATCGGCGCGCAGGCGGCGTCGCGCAGGTCGACGCCGTCCGGCACCGGGATCACCAGCCGCGCCGCGATATTCATCAGCTCGCGCGCGAAGCCGTCGACATGGAAGCCGATCAGGCCGCCGACGTTTTCGCAGAGATTGTCGCGGCCTTCCTGGCACGCCTTGCAGTGGCCGCAGGTCAGCGCCCCGTACATCACGACCTTCTGCCCGGGCTTGAACGCCGTGACGCCGTCACCGACCGCTTCGATCGTGCCGGAGGCCTCGGCACCGACCACGATCGGCAGCTTGCGCTTGACGAAGGCCATGCCGCGATAGCCCCACACGTCGATGTGGTTCAGCGCCACCGCGGCGATGCGGACCTGCACCTCGCCAGCCGCCGGGGGCGGGGGGGACGGCAGGTCGGCGACCACGAGATTGCGGTCGGCAACGAGGGTGAGCGCGCGCATGGGGTTCGTCCGAACGGTTGGAGGCTTGCGCCCTGCGTATCGCCGCTGGCGGCCGCGGCGTCAACCGCGGCGGCCGGAACTGCGACTCGCAGGCGACTAGGCCGGTTCGCGGGTCAGGATCAGCGAGGCGTTCTGGCCGCCGAACCCGAACGAGTTCGACATCACCGCGGTGACGCGGGCGTCGCGGGCCTGATTGGGCACCACATCCAGCGGGATCGCCGGATCCGGCACGTCGTAGTTGATGGTTGGTGGAATCCGCTGATGCTCCAGCGTCAGCAGCGAAAAGATCGCCTCGACCGCACCGGCGGCCGACAATGTGTGACCGACCATCGATTTGTTCGAGGATACCGGGATCGAACCGGCGCGGTCGCCGAACACGCTGGAGATGCCGTGATACTCCATCTTGTCGTTCTCGGGCGTGCCGGTGCCGTGCGCATTGATGTAGTCGATCTGATCGACACTCATCCCGGCATCGGCCAGCGTCTTGTTGATGCAGCCGATGATCGGCTTGCCGTCCGGGCTCGAGCGGGTGCGGTGGAAATTGTCGGCGAGTTCGCCACAGCCTGCGATGACGCCGAGGATCGGGGCGCCGCGCGCCACCGCCGACTCGTAGCTCTCCAGCACCAGCGCGCCGGCGCCTTCGGCCATCACGAAGCCGTCGCGGTTCTTGGCGAACGGCTTGGATGCGGCCTGCGGCGGATCATTCTGGGTCGACAGCGCCGATAGCAGCGAGAACCGGATCAGCGCTTCGGCGTTGACCGAGCCGTCGGTCGCGACGCACAGCGCTGCATCGGCTTCGCCGCGCCGGATCGCTTCGACGCCGAGCTGAATCGCGCTCGCGCCCGAGGCGCAGGCGGTCGACAGCGAGATCGGCGAGCCCTTGGTGCCGAAGGTGTCGGCGAGATGATCGGCGACCGAGCCGAACAGGAAGCGCCGATGATATTGCGAGAACGCGCCGCCGCCGCTGACGCGGAGCAGGGCGTCGTAGTCGATCGCGGTGTTGGCGCCGGTGGCGCGCGCCAGCTCCTGGCGCGGCAGCCATTCCAGCTCGACCGGCGCGACCGCGAGAAACAGCGGGCCGGGGAAGTCGCCTTTACGGCCGATGCCCGACTGCGCGATCGCCTCTTCGGTGGCGAGGTCGGCGAGCATCTCGCCGAGCACGACCGAGGAGAACGGCTCGACCGGGACGAAGTCCACGGTGCCGGCCATCGTGCTCTTCAGCCCGTCGATCGGAAAGCGGGTGATGGTGCGGATGCCGGATTCGCCGGCGGTGAGCTTGGCCCAGTTGTCGGTCTTGCCGGCGCCGAGCGAGGTGACCACGCCCATGCCGGTGACGACCACGATCGGCCTGCCGAATTTGTCCCGCGTCACGGTCATTGCGTCCCCCTTACCGAACGGCTTCGACCAGCGCCATGCCTTCGCCGCGCCAGTGGCCCGCCCCGATCACGACTATCTGGTCGGGGGTGGTACCCATTTCAACTTCGAGCCCGGTCGGGTCGTTCGGCGGATACAGCGCGCCGCGCGACAGCGACAACGCCGCGAGCGCGATGCCGAGCGGGAATTGCGCCTCCATCACGTGGCCGAACGGCGTCGCGGTGCCGCGCACCGGCGCGTTGGCGTGATTGCGCAGGAACGCGGTTTCCTCAGCGGTCACCGGCTCGGCGCCGGTCGCACCGGTGATGATCGCGGTCGCGCCGTCGCCCGGGCCGAGCTCAGTCCACAGCTTTTCCAGCGACGTGGTGACGTCGCCGGCGTTGCGGCGGCGCGACTGGTCGGCGACGACGTTCTTCAGCCGCGCATACGGCTTTGCGCCGCGCGCTTCGGCATGTGACTTCGACTCGATCACCAGGAACGCCGCGCCCGAGCCGAGCGCGAAGCCGCCCTTGGGACCGCGCGCGAACACCGGCGCGTAGTGGTCCTTCAGATTGAAGTCGCCGAACTCGTACAGCATCAGCAGGTCTTTGCGCTCGCCATTCTGGGCGGCGCCGATCAGCGCGATGTCGCTCTGGCCGGCCGCGATCCGCGCCAGCGCAATCCGCGCAGCGTCGACGCCGGCTTCCTCTTCGCCCATGAAAGTGCGGGACGAGCCGGTGACGCCGTGCACGATCGCGATGTTGCCGGCGAGCAGATTGGAGAGCTGTGCGAGGAACAGCGTGGGGCGCAGGTCGTTCATGAGGCGCTCGTTGAGCGCGCCGGGCGGCACGGTGCCGTAGCCCTCGGCGTTGAGCACCGCGGAGTCGACCGCGAGATCACGTTCACCGCCGCCAGCGGCAACGATCATGTCCATCCGAGACAGGATTTCGGTGTTGCCCTTGAGGCCCGCCGAGTCGAGCGCGAGTCCGGCCGCGTAGGTGCCGATCCGCTGCCAAGATTCCATCTGGCGCTGATCGCCCTTTTTCGGGATCTGCTTGTCGAAGCTGAGCGGCGCCAGCGGATGCACCACGTAGGGCGAGAAGCCCTTGGTATCGACGTTGACGCGGCGTTCGTTGAGCGCATCCCAATGGGCGTCGAGTCCTTCGGCCAGCGAAGTGGCGAGGCCGATGCCGGTGATCCAGGCTTCGATCGGTTCGGCGCGGGACGTGTCGGTGTCAGCCATGGATCATCTGCTCCGGAAATCCGATTTGCTTCGCCATCGCTTCCATATGCCCACGCAGATCGGGATGCGGAAACGGGACGTGGCGGAAGGTCAGCGTTGCATCGCACGCCAGCTTGCCGCCGCTCTTGATCTTCGCTGCGGTCATGGTGAAGCCGGAGCCTTCGTGCACCACCGAGACGTCGATCGACAGCGTCTCGCCAGGCGTCACGAAGCTGCGCATCTTGGCTTCCTTGACCGCGGCCAGGAACGGCATGCGCTGAAACTGCATCAGCGCGATCAAGAGCCAGCCCGAACTCTGGGCCATCGTCTCGATCAGCAGCACGCCCGGCATCAGCGGATAGCCGGGAAAGTGGCCTTCGAAGATCGTGCTGGTCTCGGGCACCCGTGCCTCGACCGTGATGCTGCGGTCGGCGAGGCGAAGCTCGGCGATGCGGTCGATCAGGTGGAAATATTCAAGGTTCATGGCGTGGGCGGCTTCTGAACCGCGCCACTACGCGCCCTTGGCGGCAACCAGTTCGTCGATGCGGGCGGCGAGATTCTTGAGAACGAAATACTGCTCGGTGGTCGCCTTGCCGTCGTTGACCTCCTGGGTCCACTTCTCGAGCGGCAGCTTGATACCGAACGCCTTGTCGATCGCGAACGCGATGTCGAGGAAATCGAGGCTGTCGATCCCGAGGTCGTCGATCGCGTGGCTTTCCGGGGTGATCGTTTCGCGCGGAATGTCGCAGGTTTCCGCGATGATGGTGGCCACCCGATCGAATGTGGAAGTCATTTTAAGCCTTTGATATTATGTCGGAAATGGCCGATTTACGGCGGCTTCAGCCGTCATCATGGTGACAGTCGATTGCCCGTATAACGGAGCGTCGGCCCGAGTTCAATGGCAGGTCAATTCGTGGCCGGCGCGCGGGTCCCGACATCCGGATCGAGGCTGTCGGCGAATCGCCTAGCGCGGGGCCGTAATCACCGCACAGTCGTGCCGTCCCATCAACAGGCAATCCTGGGTCCGCCGCATCTCCGCGATGCTCGTGGCCAGCCATATTCCGGCCAGCACCAGCCCGGCGGTGAGGACAAGGGCGGCGATGTTGGTCAGCATGCGATGACGGAAATCGCTCGGGGCTTGGTCTGCGCCGTCGGTCTCCGGGAGGTGGTCGACCTGCGGCAGGTCGCGTCGGAACGGCAGGATGGTCGCGGTGGGCGCGTCGCCGTCCTCGGTCGTCGGTAAACGCGCCGCATCCCGTAGTCGGAATTGCAGCACGCGGTGATCGTCATCGGGGAGGGTGATGCGCTGATTCTTCATCGCTGCCGGTCCCAGCCGTCGCCCGGAACGGGTTCGACCCCATCATCCTAGTAAGGATACGACGCCGCGAAAACTCCGCAATAGACCGGATGTACGATATCCATTCGGCTGTCGCTGCCGGCCTCCCGAACGAGCCGGTCTCACCATGGCCCGGGAATTCTCGTGTTGCAGTGCGGCATTCAATCTTCGGGAGCTGCGCCGCTGCTGCGTTCGTCCTTCCGGCCGCCGAGCAGACGGTGCAGCACGCGTTCGGTCGGATGTCCGCCGATCAGCACGACGAAAGTGATCACTAGCGCCACCCCGACGATCAGCCATTGCCCGGCGCCGCAAACAATGCCGATGCCCGCCGCCAGCCAGGTACAGGCCGCCGTGGTGAGCCCGTGGATCTCCAGCCGGTTGCCGCTGCGCATGATCACGCCGGCACCGAGGAAACCGATGCCGGTGAGAATGCCCTGAATCACCCGGCTGGCCGGATCGGACAGTTGATCACTCGCCGCCGAATGATCGGCGTGGGCGACCAGCATCGCCGAAGCCAGCGCCACCAGCGCCAGCGTTCGCATTCCGATCGGCTTGTTCTTGAGGTCGCGGTTGAGGCCGATCAGCCCGCCGGCGAGCGCCGCAACGCCGAGACGTAGCAGGATCTCCCACCAAGGCAGCAAAGCGAGGTCCCTCCCGTCTCAACATGGAGCGGCGCGCTACGGCTTCGGCAGCCGCCCCATCAGGTAGAATTCGTCGTTCGGCCGCATCGCGGTGACGTTGGCCATCCGGTTCGACAGCGCGAAGAACGCCGCGACGGCGGTGATGTCCCAGACGTCGTCGTCGTTGAAGCCATGGGCCTTCAGGGTGTCGAAGTCGGCATCGCCGACGGTCTCGGCGGAACGGCTCACCTTCATTGCGAAGTCGAGCATCGCCTTCTGCCGCGGCGAGATATCGGCTTTTCGGTAGTTGACTGCGATCTGGTCGGCGATCTGCGGGTTCTTGGCGCGGATACGAAGGATCGCGCCGTGCGCGATCACACAATACTGGCACTGATTGGCCGCCGAGGTCGCGACCACGATCATTTCGCGCTCGGCCTTGCTGAGCCCGCTGTCCTTCTCCATCAGCGCGTCGTGATAAGCGAAGAAGGCCCGGAACTCGTCGGGGCGCGCCGCCAGGGCCAAGAACACGTTCGGCACGAAGCCGGACTTTTCCTGCACACCGACGATGCGGGTGCGAATGTCGTCGGGCATTTGCCCGAGCGACGGGACGGGAAAGCGGGAGACGGCAGGAGAGGTGGTCATCGAAGGTTCCGCACAGGCGCGGCATGCGCCGGACGAAACTCTAGGCGAACCACGCGCGCACCGTAAAGCGCCAGCTATGCTGTGGCGCGGTCACGAACCGAATTGCGATGCTGTTATTCCGCAGGTTGAAATCTCGGACTCTCAGCGCAGCGGCTTCTTCAGCAGCGAGAAGCGGTCGGGGTCGAGGCCGAGCGAGGGTTGCAGCATCGGCGCATCCACGGCGCGTGCCAGCGGTCGCTCGGTGAAGCCCGGATCATTGGGCACGTCGCGATGCGAGGTTGCCCCACGCCAGCGTTCCAGCACTGCGCTGACGAAGTGCATGTCGCTGCCGGCGGCGCCCGACGGCACGGTGGAGATCGCGGCCTCGCTGCGCGGCAGTTGATGCGCCGGCACTTCCTTGAAGCGCAGCCGGGTCGGCAGCGCGACGCCTTCGCCGAACGCCAGCACTTCGCGGGTGCCGAGCGAGGGCACGAACGACAGCAGATTGGCGGCGGCGTCCGACACCGCGGAGCGCAACAGCGACTGGTCGCGGTCGTTGGCGAGCCGCATCGCGAACAGCGTATTGCATTGCGACAGGATGGTGGCGTCGAGCTCGGCCGGGCGCTGGGTGACGAGGCCAAGATACACGCCGTATTTGCGGCCCTCCTTGGCGATGCGCGATACCGCCTTGCGGGTCGGACCGAAGCCGATGGCGCGGTCGGCGGCGGCGTAGCGGTGCGCTTCTTCGCACACGAACAGCAGCGGCGACACGCCGTCGCTCCACAGTCCGAAGTCGAACGCCATCCGGCACAGTACCGACACCACCGAGTCGACGACTTCGGCCGGGAACCCGGCGAGCTGCATGATGGTCATCGGCTTGCCGTTGGCCGGCAGGCGGAACAGATGGCTGATCACTTCCGCCATGGTGTCGCCGCCGACATTGGCGTTGTCGAACATGAAGGCGTAGCGCGGATCGTTGCGCACCGTTTCGATCCGCGAGATCAGCTTGTGATAGATGATGCGCGAAGAGCGGTTTTCTAGCTTGCCCATGCGCTCGTCGATCTGCGAGATCAGGTCGACGAGGCGATAGGGCACCGGGGTGTCGGCGGTGTAGCCGATCGACTTCGGATCGACCCGCTTCAGGCCGAGCCGATCGGTGCTGGTGTATTGGACATAGAGGCCCTTGGCGATCGGGATCACCTCGGCGAGGATGTCGAGCTCTTCGGGGACGCCGGGGCGGCCGGCGAACAGCACGTCGACGATCTCCTCGAAATTGAACAGCCAGAACGGCAGCTTCAGATTGCGCGGGTTCAGCACCAGCGCGCGATCGCCGAAGCAACGGCCGTATTCGTTGTGGACGTCGAGCAGGAAGATGCGTAGCGACGGCCGCGACTTCAGGATCTCGTTGAGCAGAAGCGACACGCCGGTCGATTTGCCGACGCCGGTCGAGCCGAGCACCGCAAAGTGCTTCGACAGCATTTCTTCGATGTCGACATAAGCGATCACCGACGGGTCCTGCTGCAGCGTGCCGACGTCGATCTGGTCGGAGCCGGTCGGCGCGTAGACGATGCGCAGGTCTTCGCTGGATATCGGCTCGACCCCGTCGCCGATCGTCGGGTAGTTGGTGACGCCCCGCTGGAATTTGGCACGCACCGGGCCGGGCAAAATCTCGCCGAGCAAATCGACCGAGGCGATTGCGATGTACCCATCGGCATCGGCGAGATTCTCGCTCGACACCTCGGTGATCATTGCGATGATGGTCGAGCTTGCGGTGCGGATGCTGACGAAGCGACCGACGGTGGCGCGAACCGCGGACGGCGTCAGCCGACTCGACGGCAGCAGCCCGACGCGCGCACCTGAGCCGCGCACCGAGATCACCTTGCCGAACGGCGCCTGAGCAACAGCTTCTGCCATGTCTCCCAACTCACGGATGAGGGATTGTCGCGGGCGACTATGGGCAGCGTTGCTGGAGAAACTGTTAAGTGAGCGGCGCTGGGCCTTTCGACGATGGGTCGAATTTCGTGTGCGCGAAGTCGTTTGAGCGGCGTTTTGAGGTAATCGCGCGCGACAATGTACGTCATTTGAACGACGCTCGCGTGATCGGGATTAACGCGCTGTTGACGATGATCGGAAGGACGACGACCGAATGGTGCCGGCCCGGCGGGAGGACATGATGCCGTATTGGAGGATCGGCGAATAGCGGAATCGTCCTTACGGACCGATACCGGGGCACGTGCTGCTGTCTGGCATGCCGCATGTGCGTTCTGGATTCGAGCCGAATTTGTGACCTGCGTCGACGAGTTTCTGAAGGTCCTGCACGATCATGACACCGCAACCACGGCGCTGATCGCATGGTGCAGATGTCATCATCCATGCAATGCAGAGTCGGTCGCGATCACGCTGCTGGGCGACGAGACAATGCCTGCGGATGATTACGACGGTCCGTTGCGGCCCAGGGACGGCGAGACGCTGCGGCGCCGCCGCGTCTGGCTGCATTGGGGCGATCGCGTTCTGTCGGAGGCCGAGAACTGGTATATTCCGGAGCGGCTGCCGCCCGCGATGCGGGACGCTGTTGCCGATGGTCTGCGGCCTTACGGTGCCGTGGTGGCGGCCCTGCGACCCAAGCGGGTCACCACCACTGTGCTCCGCACCGACGATATCGCTTGCGACCGCTTCGATGACGAAGAGATTCTGGCGCGGCTTGCACGGACGCGCGGCTTCTCACCGCCGCAGGCGTTCGTGCTTCACATCCACGCAGTGATGACGGCTTCAGGCGTCGTTCTGGCCGAACTCCGCGAGCACTATCGCCGCGAGCTGCTGCCGTAGGCGTCGGCAGAAGCTGGGCAAGCGAGGTCAGTCGCCGACGAACTCATCGCGGCGATAGCCTTGTGCATAGAGCAGGGCGGTCAGGTCGCCATGGTCGATGCGGCCGTGCGCGGCGGCGGCGACCGCCGGCTTGGCATGGTAGGCGATGCCGAGCCCGGCGGCCTGGATCATGCCGAGATCGTTGGCGCCGTCGCCGACCACCAGGGTGTCGATCGCATCGAGATCGTCGGCTTCGCGCAGCTCCAGCAGGGTCGCCAGCTTGGCGTCGCGGCCCAGAATCGGCTCGGCGACGGTTCCGGTCAGCTTGCCATCCTGGTTCAGCAGCTCATTGGCGCGGTGTTCGGCAAAGCCGAGCCGCTCGGCGACCACTTGGGTGAACTGGGTGAAGCCGCCGGAGACGAGGCACGTATAGGCGCCATGCTTGCGCATCGTCTGCACCACCGCACGGCCGCCGGGCGTCAGTGTGATCCGGGTGTCGAGCACCCGGCCGATCACCTCGAGCGGCAGGCCCTTGAGCAGCGCGACGCGCTCGCGCAGCGCCGGCTCGAACTCGATCTCACCCCGCATCGCCCGCTCGGTGATGGCGGCGACGTGGTCCTTCAGCCCGACGAAGCCGGCGAGCTCGTCGATGCATTCCTGGCCGATCATGGTCGAATCCATGTCGGCGAGAAAAAGCTTCTTGCGCCGGGTCGCGGCAGGCTGCACCACGACATCGACCGGCAGGTCGCCGCGCGCGGCGCGCAGCCGGTCGGCCAGCACCAGGGGATCTTCGGTGCTCGCGAAGAAGATGTCGGCGGCGATCTCGTCGTGCAGCCAGACCGCTTCGTTGGGCTGGGGCAGCACCGCACGCGCTCCCTCGATCACGGTCGAATCCAGCGCGGGATTGTTCGGATTGCAGATGAGCGTGGCGACGAGCGACATGACAGCGGAGGGTCCGGAACGGCGCGGCCGGCGGCCGGCGGCCGTGCTTATCGCAGGGCCGACCGCCAGCGGCAAGTCGGCCTTGGCGCTAAGGCTGGCCGAGGCGAGGGGCGGTGCCGTGATCAACACCGACTCGATGCAGGTGTATCGCGACCTCCGGATCATCACCGCCCGGCCGACGCCGGACGAGGAGGCGCTGGTGCCGCACCTTCTTTATGGCACGGTCGATGCCGCGGTGAATTTCTCTGCCGGAGCCTATGTCGAGGCGGCCGCTGCGGCGCTGGCGGAGGCGCGCTCTGCCGGACTGCTGCCGATCCTGATCGGCGGCACCGGCCTATATTTCAAGGCGCTGACACGGGGACTGTCGGCGGTGCCGCCGGTGCCGGCCGAGGTCCGCGACGCGGTGCGGCTGCGGCTCGACCGGGACGGGGTATTGGCGCTGCATGCAGAGCTGGCGCGTCATGATCCGGAGGCGGCAGCGCGGCTGGCGCCGGCCGACCGGACGCGAATCGCCCGCGCGCTGGAGGTCGTGCTGGCGACCGGTCGGCCATTGACCGACTGGCACCGGCAAGCGTCGCCGCCGCTGCTGCCTGCCGACGAGGTGGCGGCGGTATTTCTGGCTCCGGATCGCGAGGCGCTGTACGAGCGCATCGACTCCCGATTTGCCGCGATGCTGCAGGCCGGCGCGCTGGATGAGGTTTCGGCGCTGGCCGAACGCCGGCTCGACCCGTTGCTGCCGGCGATGAAGGCGCACGGCGTGCCGGCGTTGATCCGGCATCTGCGCGGCGAGATCGGTTTGGACGAGGCGGCTGCGATCGGCGCCGCCGACACCCGGCATTATGCCAAGCGGCAGTTCACCTGGTTTCGGCATCAGTTGCCGGAATTCCGGTGGGTGAAGCCGGAGGAGGCGGGCGCATTGCTGGACAATGTCATTCGGGGGCGCGCGTAGCGCGAACCTCTCAGCGGCTGCTTGCTGCGTGCCGACTGCCTGTTATTACCGCTCGCGACCACTCTGGAATCCGGCTAAGGTTTGATCCGTACGGGTCTTCCCCGCCTTGACATTCAGGGTTTGAGGGGTATGGTCCGCGCGCAACCTTTGGGAAGCCGAGCCGGCCACATGCGACACAAAATTACCGACCTGCTTCTCGTCATCGTACCCAGGCGCACCGCCGGGGGTGGATAGACTCCACCCCGCGAACGGACGGTGCGCTGAGGGCCTTCGACGGGCCCTTTTTTATTGCCTGAACACGGTTCTCCTGAATCGAGCTTGTCCGAACCACCCGAACGTCAGCGCCAGAGGCGCATCCCGGAGCCTAAACATGAGCGACAGCAACAGCCACGATCCGAACCAGATGACCGGTGCGGCGATGATCGTCCGCGCGATGAAGGATCACGGTGTCGAGCACATCTTCGGCTATCCGGGCGGTGCGGTACTTCCGATCTACGACGAGATCTTCCAGCAGTCCGACGTCCAGCACATCCTGGTCCGGCACGAGCAGGGCGCCGGCCATGCGGCCGAGGGCTATGCGCGCTCGACCGGCAAGCCGGGCGTTGTGCTGGTGACCTCGGGCCCGGGCGCCACCAACATGGTGACGCCGCTGGCCGACGCGCTGATGGATTCGATCCCGCTGGTGTGCATCACCGGTCAGGTTCCGACCCATCTGATCGGCAACGACGCCTTCCAGGAATGCGACACCGTCGGCATCACCCGGCCGTGCACCAAGCATAATTGGCTGGTGCGCCGGATCGAGGATCTGCCGAAGGTGCTGCACGAGGCGTTCTACGTCGCGACCTCGGGCCGTCCGGGCCCGGTGGTGGTCGACGTGCCGAAGGACGTGCAGTTCGCCACCGGCACCTATCATCCGCCGCGCAAGGCCGACGTCCACGTCTCCTACGTGCCGAGCAAGAAGGGCGATCCCGCTCAGATCCGCAAGGCGGTGGCGCTGCTGGCGAACGCCAAGCGGCCGGTGATCTATTCCGGCGGCGGCGTGGTCAATTCCGGCCCCGAAGCGTCGCGGCTGCTGCGCGAACTGGTCGAGATCACCGACTTCCCGATCACCTCGACGCTGATGGGCCTCGGCGCCTATCCGGCCTCGGGCAAGAACTGGCTCGGTATGCTCGGCATGCACGGTACCTACGAAGCCAACATGACGATGCACGATTGCGACGTCATGCTGTGCATCGGCGCGCGGTTCGACGACCGCATCACCGGCCGCACCGACGCATTCGCGCCGAACGCCAAGAAGATCCACATCGACATCGATCCGTCGTCGATCAACAAGAACATCCGGGTCGACGTGCCGATCATCGGCGACGTCGCCACCGTGCTGACCGACCTCTTGAGCGTGTTCAAGACCGAGGCCAAGAAGCCCGACACCAAGCAGTGGTGGCAGCAGGTCGCGACCTGGCGTGCGCGCAATTCGCTCGCCTACAAGAAGAACAACGACGTCATCATGCCGCAATACGCGATCCAGCGGCTGTACGAGGCGACCCGCGGCCGTGACACCTACATCACCACCGAAGTCGGCCAGCATCAGATGTGGGCGGCGCAGTTCTACGGCTTCGAACAGCCGAAGCGCTGGATGACCTCCGGCGGCCTCGGCACCATGGGCTACGGTCTGCCGGCGGCGCTCGGCGTGCAGGTGGCGCATCCGGGCAGCCTCGTCATCGACATCGCCGGCGACGCCTCGGTGCAGATGACGATCCAGGAGATGGCGACGGCGGTGCAGTACGAGCTGCCGATCAAGATCTTCATCCTCAACAACCAGTACATGGGCATGGTGCGGCAGTGGCAGCAGCTCCTGCACGGCAACCGGCTGTCGCATTCCTACACCGAAGCGATGCCGGACTTCGTCAAGCTCGCCGAAGCCTACGGCGCGGTCGGCATGCAGGTGATCAAGCCGTCGGATCTCGACGGCGCGATCCAGGACATGATCAAGGTGAACAAGCCGGTGCTGTTCGACTGCCGCGTCGCCGCGCTGGAGAACTGCTTCCCGATGATCCCGTCGGGCAAGGCGCACAACGAAATGCTGCTGCCGGCCGAAGCCACCGACGAAGCCACCGCAGCCGCCTTCGCCGGCGGCAAGGCGCTGGTGTGAGGATAACGGCCTGAGGTGATTGTTACCAACGGCGGTGCCTTTTGCTCCGCCGTCATCGCCCGGCTCGACCGGGCGACCCAGTATCGCAGAGCGCGTATTGTTCAAGCAAAGCTCTGGAATACTGGATCCCCGCTTTCGCGGGGATGACGGCAGAGGGTGGGGCGGCGCCGCGCGCAACCGAAATTGTCCGATGCGATCGGACCCGAGTTTGACAGGGAATTGAGATGACCCAGCCCGCATCCGCTTACTTCATGGAAGAGCGCCACGATCCGAACGAGACCCACACGCTTTCGGTGATCGTGCAGAACGAGCCCGGCGTTCTGGCCCGGGTGATCGGCCTGTTCTCGGGCCGCGGCTACAACATCGAAAGTCTCACGGTGTCGGAGACCGAGGCGCAGAAGCACCTGTCCCGCATCACCATCGTCACTACCGGCACGCCGATGGTGATCCAGCAGATCAAGAATCAGCTCGACCGCATGGTCCCGGTGTATCGCGTCGTCGACATGACGCTGAGCGGCCGCTCGATCGAGCGCGAGCTGGCGATGGTCAAACTGCGCGGCACCGGCGACCACCGCGTCGAATCGCTGCGGCTCGCCGAAGCCTTCCGGGCCCGGGTGATCGACGCCTCGACCGAGAGCTTCGTGTTCGAGATCACCGGCAACTCGTCGAAGATCAATCAGTTCATCGAGCTGATGCGCCCGCTCGGCCTGGTCGAGGTGGTCCGCACCGGCGTCGCCGCGATCGGCCGCGGCGCAGAGGGGATGTAGGGGCGGAACCGTTCGCGGCACTTGCCGGCTCGTGGCGCTGTGTTCTGTGGCAGACTGATCTTTGACCCCGACGCAGCGCTCTCGGAGCGCTAAGCCGCGATCGCCTCGGCGATCTGATCCAGCGGGTGGTTGGTGAGATCCTTCGCCAGCGAGCGGATCAGCGAGGCCTCGACCGTCTTGTGCAGAATCGGACGGATCTGGCCGAGGGTCTGCGGATCGGCGACCAGTACGAGCTGGTCGAACTCGCCGTCGAGCTTCATCTTGTTCAGCGTGTTGCTGAGCTGCTTGGCGAAGGTCGCCTCGTCGGTCTGGGCCTGGGTCTGGTCCTCGGGGCGCGATCCGGACGGTCCCTCGTTCTCCAGATTGGTCGGTTCCAACTTGCGTTCATGCCGCAGCGTCACGTTGGCCGGCTTGCCGGTGTTTCGCAGCAGGAGGGCGCCGCGCCCATCGGCGACGACGACGAGCGTGTTGTGCGGGATGAGAGCCATCTGTCGAACGATCCTCCATGCAAATGGGCGCAGCGTAGCGTGCGCGTGCGGAAGAAACCGTCGGCGGATTCTTTGGTTCCGTCCCTTCGGTTGCGTCATCATTGCGCGGGATGCAGGTCCGCGCGCCGCACGGGTTATCGGGCGGCAGCGGATCGGTTAGGAACCGCGCAACGCCGCATGTTCGAGCCGGCGGAATCGGGGCGGAGACCCAATGAAGCCGGCCGACATCGTGCTTGCGCTGCTCGTTGCCCTGATCTGGGGGCTTGGCTTCGTGTTCACGCGCTACGCCCTGACCGAAATGTCGCCGACGGTGCTCAATCTGCTGCGCTTCGCCATCACGGCGCTGCCGTGCCTGGTGCTGCCGCGGCCGAAGCTGGCGCTCCCGGTTTGGATCGGCATCAGCCTGCTGCTGGTCTGGCAGTATCTCACCCAGAGCTGGGGCATCTCGCAGGGCGTGCCGGCGGGACTCACCGCGGTGATCGTGCAGAGCCAGGCGCTTTTCACCATCGCGTTCGCGGCGGTCCTGCTTGGCGAGCGCCCGACCCGGGCGCAACTGATCGGCATCGGCGTCGCCGCCTGCGGGCTGCTGCTGATCTGCTTCACCGTCGGTTATGATTTCACCGTTCTGGCCTTCACAGTGACGATGACGGCGCCGATCGCCTTCGCTTTTTCCAATCTGCTGCTGCGCCGGGCCCAGGGCGTACCGATGCTCGACCTGTTCGCCTGGATCAGCGCGGCCTCGCTGCCGCCGCTGGCGTTGGCTGCCTGGGTGGCGGATGGCGGGCCGGCGATCTGGCACGAGCTGACCCATCTGTCGCCTGGCGTGATGGCGGCGATGCTGTCGCTGTCGATCGGCTCGACCACCATCGGCTATTGGATCTGGGGCCGGCTGCTGCACGCCTACAGCGCCGCGCAGGTTGTGCCTTTTGCATTGTTGGTGCCGTTCATCGGGGCGGGGGCGTCGAGCCTGGTGTTCGGGGAGACCTTCGGCCCGCTGCGGCTGGCCGGCATGCTGATCGTGGTCGCCGGGCTGGCGATCATGCTGTTGTTCGGCCGCGCCAAGCCCGAACTGCCTGAAACCGCCTGAGAATCGACGATGGCCACCGAACTGCTCGCCGCGTTCATCGGCTTCGCCTTCGCGACCCTGTTCACGCCTGGGCCCAACAATATCATGCTGTTGTCGTCCGGGCTGACCTTCGGCTTTCGCCGGACGCTGCCGCACGTCGCCGGCGTGACGATCGGTTTCGCCGTGATGGTGGCCGCAATGGGCTTCGGTTTCGGCGCGGTGTTCGCGGCCTATCCGTTGCTGCAAATCATCCTCAAATACGCCGGCGCGGCGTATCTGATCTGGCTCGCCGGGGTGATCGCCCTCGCCAGGCCGGCCGATCCGGACGCCACCGTCGAGCGCCGGCCGATGAGCTTCTGGGGCGCCGCGGCATTTCAATGGGTCAACGTCAAAGGGTGGGTGATCGCGATCGGCACCGTCACCGCCTATTCGGCGGTGGCGCCCTATCCCTGGAACGTCGCGGTGCAGGCGACGACGCTGCTGGCGATCGGGACCGCGTCCTCCGCGGCCTGGGCGCTGTTCGGCACTACCCTGCAATCGCTGGTAAAATCGCCTCAGGCGGTGCGCGTCTTCAATCTGGTGATGGCGGCCCTGCTGGTCGCCTCGCTGTATCCCGTCTTGCGGCAGCCATGAGGCCGCGACGCAGGGCCACAATTCGCCGCCGCGGGCTTGTTTCCGGGCATCCATCGCCCTAGAAACCAGCGGCAATTCAACGGTCGGCCGCGACGGCCCGATCGCACCAGCACGGGCGGGACGGGCCGCCGAGAAAGAGGAACGAGGATGCGAGTTTACTACGATCGCGACGCCGATCTGAATCTGATCAAGGGCAAGAAGGTCGCCGTCATCGGCTATGGCAGCCAGGGCCATGCCCACGCGCTGAACCTGAAGGATTCGGGCGTCAAGGACGTCGCGATCGCGCTGCGCAAGGGCTCGGCCTCGGCCAAGAAGGCCGAGAACGCCGGCTTCAAGGTCATGGACGTTGCCGAGGCCGCCAAGTGGGCCGACGTGATGATGATGCTGACGCCGGACGAATTGCAGGCCGATATCTACCGCGAGCATCTGCACGACAACATGAAGCAGGGCGCGGCGCTGCTGTTCGCCCACGGCCTCAACGTCCACTTCAACCTGATCGAGCCGCGCGCCGACCTCGACGTGCTGATGGTCGCGCCGAAGGGCCCCGGCCACACCGTGCGCTCCGAGTATCAGCGCGGCGGCGGCGTGCCGTGCCTGATCGCGATCCACAAGGACGCCTCGGGCAACGCCCATGACCTCGGCCTGTCGTACGCCTCGGCGATCGGCGGCGGCCGCGCCGGCATCATCGAAACCACCTTCCGCGAGGAATGCGAGACCGACCTGTTCGGCGAGCAGGTGGTGCTGTGCGGTGGTCTGGTCGAGCTGATCAAGGCCGGCTTCGAGACCCTGGTGGAAGCCGGCTACGCGCCGGAAATGGCCTATTTCGAGTGCCTGCACGAAGTGAAGCTGATCGTCGACCTGATCTATGAAGGCGGCATCGCCAACATGAACTACTCGATCTCCAACACCGCGGAATACGGCGAGTACGTCACCGGTCCGCGCATCATCACCGCCGAGACCAAGGCGGAGATGAAGCGGGTGCTGGAAGACATCCAGAACGGCATCTTCACCCGCAACTGGATGCTCGAGAACAAGGTCAACCAGACCTCGTTCAAGGCCACCCGCGCCAAGCTCGCCGCGCACCCGATCGAGGAAGTCGGCGCGAAACTCCGCGACATGATGCCCTGGATCAAGAAGGGCGCCTTGGTGGACAAGTCGAAGAATTGATCTTCTTGATCCAGGTTCTTTCTGGCGAGATCGCGCAAGCGCGATCTCGATGATCAAGAAGGGCGCGCTGGTCGACAAGTCGAAGAACTAAGTCGGGTAGTTACCTCTCCCCGCGTGCGGGGAGAGGTCGGATTGCGCAGCAATCCGGGTGAGGGGGCGTTTCAACGCGGCCGAGACTCCGTGCTCGCATCGTCCCTCACCCCAACCCTCTCCCCGCAACAGCGGGGCGAGGGAGATCGCTGTGCTCGGCGCAAGAATTCGGCCCTATTGAGCAGAACGGGATCGCGGCGACGCGGTCCCGTTTTCGTTTGATGCCGGTGCAATCCGCCGCAGCCCGCCAGCTTGATCTGGTCTGACCAGATTGGTAGGGTCAGTTATGACGACCCCGCTCAATTCCGAGACCTCCCATACGGTCCGCAAGACGCTGGAGTTCGTGCAGCATCATCGGCTGGCGAAGGGCGATCGGCTGCCGTCTGAACGGGAACTGTCGGAGCGGTTCGGGGTGGCGCGCAGCTCGGTGCGCGAGGCGCTGGCGGTGCTGGACGCGATGCGCATCACCGAGCGCCGGCCGAAATCCGGCATCTATCTGCGCAATGCTGTCGAGGACGGCGGGCTCGATGCCTTGGTGCTACAGGCCGACCTCGGGCTCACCTTCGACCCGCAAGTCACCCGGGACGTCACCGAGGCGAGGATCATCTGCGAGGAGCAGGCGCTGCGGCTGGCCTGCCAGCGGCGGACCGACGCCGATCTCTCCAAGCTCCATCAAACACTGCAGGCCTACGCGGCGACGATCCAGGCCGGCGGCGATATGGCCGAAGCCGATGTTCAATTCCATCTCGCGCTGGTCGCCGCCAGCCAGAACCGCATCCTGGTGCGCACGCTGACGCCGCTGATGCTGATGAGCCGGCGCTGGCGGGAGCGGTACTTCGAGTCCGACGCGATCCGCCGCCGCTCGCTCGACGATCATCGCGCTTTCGTCGCTGCGATCGAAGCGCGCGACGAAGCCGCTGCCGCCGCTCAGGTACGCCGCCACGTCGAAACCGCCGCCGCCGACGTGCGCGCGCTGGCGGAGCAGGGCGGTGCGGCCGCCACCCAAACGAATACAACCTGAAACATGCGCGTCGCCGACGCGCCACAACAGCCCCGGTCAACGGGAGAGCTTCGCGCGGCACCAGCCGCATCGAGGAAACGCAAGAAGAAGGATCAAAAATGCGTAAGACGACGACTTCCGTGGCTGCATTCGCGGCCGCGATCGCGATACTGGCCGCGCCCCCCGCATTCGCTCAGAAGAAGAACGGCGCCGGCGTCACCGACACCGAGATCAAGCTCGGCAACACCGTGCCGTACAGCGGTCCGGCTTCGGCCTACGGCATCCTCGGCAAGACCTACGCGGCGTACTTCAAGAAGATCAACGAGGAAGGCGGCATCAACGGCCGCAAGATCAACCTGATCTCCTATGACGACGCGTACTCGCCGCCGAAGACGGTGGAGCAGACCCGCAAGTTGGTGGAGAGCGACGAGGTGATGGCGATCGTCGGCAATGTCGGCACCGCCTCGAACGTCGCGATCCAGAAGTACCTCAACGCCCGCAAGGTCCCGCAACTGTTCCTCGCCACCGGCGCCACGCGCTGGAACGATCCGAAGCAGTTTCCGTGGACCATGGGCTGGCTGCCGAGCTACCATGCCGAAGCCAACGCCTACGCCAAGTATCTTCTGAAAGAGAAGCCGACCGCCAAGATCGGTGTGCTCTACCAGAACGACGATTTCGGCAAGGACTACATCCGCGGCCTGAAGGAAGGGCTGGGTGACAAGGCGGCGTCGATGCTCGTCGCCGAGGCCAGCTACGAAGTCGCCGAGCCGACCATCGACTCGCAGATCGTCAAGCTGAAGGCGTCCGGCGCCGACACGCTATTCTCGTTCGCCACCGGCAAGTTCGCCGCGCAGTCGATCAAGAAAGTCGCCGAACTCGGCTGGAAGCCGCTGCACATCGTGCCCAATGCTTCGTCGTCGCTCGGCACCGTGCTGAAGCCGGCCGGCCTCGATAACGCGCAGGATCTGGTGTCCGCGACCTTTGCCAAGGATCCGACCGATCCGCAGTGGAACGAGGATCCCGGCATGAAGAAATTCCATGCCTTCGTCGAGAAATACATCCCCGAAGGCAAGGCGATGGAGAGCACCGTGCTGTCCGGTTACAGTATCGCCCAGACCATGGAGCAGGCGCTTCGGATGTGCGGCGACGATCTGTCCCGCGACAATTTGATGAAGCAGGCGGCCAACATGAAGGGCGTCCAGCTCGACGGCTTGCTGCCGGGCGTCACCGTCAACACCTCGCCGACCGACTTCGCCCCGATCGATCAGTTCCAGATGATGAGCTTCAAGGGCGAACGCTGGCAGCGCTTCGGCGACGTCATCAAGGGCGAAGCGGCCGAAGCGGGGCGGTAACAACGTTTCGGGGCGCCGCGCGGTTCGGTCGCGCGGCAGGCCCGGTCGACTTTCAGCAACGGGATCGCGGTGACGCGGTCCCGTTTTGCTGTGATAGGATGCTCACCTTCGAACGGAGCGAGCCATGAAGTCTGTCGTCGTCACCGGCGTGTCCACCGGGATTGGCCATGCCATTGCGAAAATGTTGCTGGACAAGGGATTTCGCGTGTTCGGCAGCGTGCGCAAGCACAGCGATGCCGAGCGGCTGATCGTCGAATTCGGGCCTGGTTTCACGCCGCTGGTGCTGGACGTGACCGACGAGGTCGCGATCCGAGCCGCGGCCGACCAGGTCCGGACGGCGCTCGACGGCGAAACGCTCGCCGGTCTGGTCAACAACGCCGGTATCGCGGTGGCAGGCGCGGTGCTGGATCTGCCCGCCGATGAATTCCGCCGCCAGTTCGAGGTCAATGTGATCGGGCCGATCGTCGCGACCCAGGCGTTTGCGCCGCTGCTCGGCACCGACCGGTCGCTGCGCGGGGCGCCGGGTCGGATCGTGATGATGTCGTCGATCGCCGCCAAGTTCGGCAATCCGCTGATGGCGGCGTACTCCGCCTCCAAGTACGCGCTGAACGGGCTGTCGGACGGGCTGCGGCGCGAGCTGATGCTGTTCGGCATCGATGTCGTGGTGGTCATGCCGGGCGCGGTGAAGACGCCGATCTGGGGCAAGGCCGAGCGGGAGGACGTGTCGCGGTTTGCGAACTCGCCATTCTATCCCGCGCTGCAGAAGCTGCGCGCGCTGCTGCCGGAGATGGACGAAAGCGGCTTGCCGCCGGAGACGATCGCGCAGCACGTCCATGACGCGCTGACGGCGCCGTCACCGAAGGCGCACGACGTCATCACCCCTGGACCGCTGCAGTTCTGGCTCTCGACCAAGCTGCCGCCGCGGTGGGTCGACAAGGTCGTGGCGAAAAGGCTTGGGTTGAAGCCGAAGATCTAGTTCGTCATCTCGCCGAGCGGTTCAGCGCGGCTTCACGCGGTCCCACAACGCGCGCGCGACCGAATCCGGCGTGCCGACTGATCCCACCTGCAGGTTTGCGGCGCGCATCGCGTCGATGTCGATGCGGCCGAGCAGGGGCGTCAGCGTCGCGCGCAGTTTGGCGTCGCCGGCGCGCTGCGGCGCGATCAGCAGCACCGCGTCGTAGGGCGGGATCGCCTGCTTCGGATCGTCGAGCACCACGAGGTCGTATTTGGCGATCAGCCCGTCCGAGGTGTAGCCGGCGATCAGGTCGACGTCGCCGGAGGCGACGGCGCCATACATGAAATCCGGCTGCATCTGCCGCTCGGTCTTGAACGCCAACCGATAGGCGCTGCGCAGATTGGCCCATTCCGGCCGCGAGAAGAACTCGTAGTCGCCGGCGATGGTCATCTGTGGCGCGCGGGCGGCGAGGTCGGCGATCGAGCGGATGTTCAGCGGTTCGGCCTTGGCACGCGGCATCACCAGCGCGTAGGCATTGGCGAAGCCGAGCTCGCCGAGCAGGGTGACGCCGTCCTTGGCAAGGTCGGTCTTCAGGTCCGCAAGCACCTCGTCCCGCGCGGCGATCCCGGGATGCTTGAACTGATTGGCCCACAGTGTGCCGGAGTAGTCGACATAGGCGTCGATATCGCCGCCTTTGAGCGCGTCGTAGATCACGCCGGAGCCGAGCCCGGCACGCGTGGTGGCCGCAAGACCGCTGGCGTCGAGGCGTTGCTGCAGCAGCGCGGCGAGCACGTATTGCTCGGTGAAAGTCTTGGCGCCGATCACATAGGCGGTTCGCCCCGCTGCGCTTGGCATCAGTGTCGCGATCACGATCGCGGCGATGCCTGCGGTGCCGAAGCCGATCCGCCAGCGGCTGCCGCGGCGCAGGCCGATCTCCACCAGCGCCAGCAATTGATCGACCGCGAGCGCCAGCGCGGCGGCGGCAGCGCAGCCGAACAACACCAGAATCCAATTCTGGGTCTGCAGCCCGGCGAAGATGTAGTTGCCGAGACTGGTCTGGCCGATCGGCGTCGACAGCGTCGCGGTGCCGATCACCCACACCGCGGCGGTGCGGATGCCGGCCATGATCACCGGGAGCGCCAGCGGCAGCTCGACCATGGTCAGCACCTGACGTTCGGTCATGCCGACGCCTTGCGCCGCTTCGATCAGCGCCGGATCGATGCCGTCGAGCCCGGTAATGGTGTTGCGCAGCACCGGCAGCATCGAATACAGCGCCAGCGCCAGCACCGCGGGCAGAAATCCGAAGGCGGAGAAACTGACGCTGAAGGCGCTCGCCGACAGCGCCGCCAGTGCCAGCAGCAGCGGATAGAACAGCGCCAGCAGCGCGAGGCCGGGGATGGTCTGCACGATGCCGGCGAAGCCGAGCAGGGTGCCGCGGAGCACCGGACGATGGCGGGCAACGATCGCCAGCGGCAGGCTGACGATCAGTCCGAGCGCGAGCGCCGCGAGGCTGACGCGGACATGGGCGCCGAGATAGTCAGGCAGATTGGCCAGCGCGTCGCGCCAGCGCGGATCGGCAAACAGGCTCATGCCGCGCCGTCCCGCGGCAGCAACGCGCCGAGCCGCTGCGCCTGCCGGCGCGGCGTCCGCAACAGTTCGGCGACGTAAGCGTCACGGCTGGCTGCAAGCTCGGCTGCCGTGCCGAGCGCCAGCAGCCGTCCGCGATGCATCACCGCGATGCGGTCGGCCAGCAGCAGTGCTTCGGTGATATCGTGGGTGATCAGCACGGTGGTGAGCTGCAGCCTGTCGTGCAGGGCGCGAAAGTGTTCGCCGAGGGCATCGCGGGTCAGCGGATCGAGCGCGCCGAACGGCTCGTCCATCAGCACGATCTCCGGCCTGGCCGCGAGCGCGCGGGCGACGCCGACGCGTTGGCGCTGGCCGCCGGAAAGTTCGTGCGGCAGCCGGTCCCGATGCTGCGCCGGATCGAGCCGCACCAGATCGAGCAGTGCGTCGACGCGCGCGGCGATCTCCGCCTTCGGCCAGTTCAGCAGCTTCGGCGTGATGCCGATATTGCCGGCGACGGTGAGGTGCGGGAACAGCCCGCCATTCTGGAACACCATGCCGATGCCGCGCCGGAGCGCGATCGGATCGGCAGTCCGGACATCGCTTCCATCGATCGCAATGGCGCCGGCGTCGGCGTCGATCAGCCGATTGGTCAGCCGCAGCAGCGTGGTCTTGCCGGAGCCCGAGCCGCCGACGATGGCGAGCAGTTCGCCGCGCTGCACTGCGAGCGAGACGCCGTCGATCGCCTTGATTCGGCCGCCGCCGAAACTCTTGGCGACACTGTCGTAGGCGATCATCGGCGAAGCTGCGTTCGTCATGATCGCAGCATGGCTGCCGGAGACGGCAGGGCGCAAGCCAGACTTGCATGTCGGCGCGCGGCGTTGAATGGTCGCAGCAAGCAGGCAAGCGGGGAGAGGGCGTGATTCAGACGGACAGTGCGGCGGTGGCGCTGCAGGACGCCACGGTGGCGTTCCGGCTCGCGGATGCGCGGACCTATACGGCGGTGGAGCATGCGACGCTGACGGTGGCGGACGGCGAGTTCGTTGCCATCGTCGGGCCCACCGGCTGCGGCAAGTCGACGTTGCTCAACGTGGCGGCCGGGCTGCTCCGCCCCGCCGCCGGCGCGGTGCGGATTTTCGGCGCCCCGCTCGACGGCCTCAATCCGCAGGCCGGCTATCTGTTTCAGGCCGATGCGCTGTTTCCGTGGAAGACTGCGATCGACAACGTCGCGATCGGCCTGGAGATCGCCGGCACGCCGCGCGGTGATGCGCTGGCCCGCGCCCAGGGCTGGCTGGAGACGGTCGGGCTCGGCGCGTTCGCGCAGCGCTATCCGCACATGCTGTCGGGCGGCCAACGCAAGCGCGTCGGCCTCGCGCAGGTGCTGATCCGCGATCCGAAGATCCTGCTGATGGACGAGCCGTTCGGCCCGCTCGACGCCCAGACCCGGCAGATTATGGGGAATCTGCTGCTGCAGCTGTGGAGCGCGCACAAAAAGGCGGTGCTGTTCGTCACTCATGATCTCGAAGAGGCGATCGCGCTTGCCGACCGGGTGGTGATCATGTCGGCCGGACCGTCGTCGCGCATCGTCGGCGACTGGCGAATCGAACTGCCGCGGCCGCGCGACATCTTCGAAATCCGCCTGACCCACGACTTCCACACGCTCCACCGCGAGATCTGGGCCGTGCTGCGCGAGCAGGTGATGAAGGCGTATGGGCAGAGCGGGCAGGCGGTGGCGTGATGACGATGATGATCGGCACGGGTCACCCTCCCCTGGAGGGGGAGGGTCGCTCGCGCAGCGAGCGGGGTGGGGTGGCGAAGAGTTCATCCGCCGTGCCCGCGTCTCACCCCACCCCGTCACGCATCCCGCTGTGCGGGCTGCGTGCCGACCCTCCCCCTCCAGGGGAGGGTGAAGACGCAAACGTGAGAGGGGGCTTGCCGTGTCTCGCGTAAAGCTCCTGACGCTCCAGTTCCTCGTCGCGATCGTCGCGCTGGCGGTGTGGCAGGTGCTCACCACTGTGCCGATCGCGGGCAGGCTGCTGCTGCCGCCGTTCTTCTTCTCGACGCCGGTGGATGTGGCCAAGCAGGTGATCGCCTGGTTCGCTTCCGGGATGATCTGGAAGCATCTGCTGATCACGCTGTGGGAATCGCTGCTCGCCTTCGTAATCGGCTCGGTCGCGGGCGTGCTGGTCGGGTTCTGGTTCGCCCGGCAGCCGCGGGTGGCGGCGGTGTTCGATCCCTATGTGAAGATGGTCAACGCGCTGCCGCGCGTGGTGCTGGCGCCGATCTTCACGCTGTGGCTCGGGCTCGGCATCTGGTCGAAGGTCGCACTCGGCGTCACGCTGGTGTTCTTCGTGGTGTTCTTCAACGTCTATCAGGGCGTCAAGGAGACCAGCGCGACGCTGGTCGACAACGCCCGGATGCTCGGCATGAGCGAGCGGCAGATGATGCGCCACGTGTTCTGGCCGTCGGCGCTGTCCTGGATGTTCTCGTCGCTGCACACCGCGATCGGCTTCGCCGTGGTCGGCGCGGTGGTCGGCGAGTATCTCGGCGCCGCGGCCGGGCTCGGCTATCTGATCCAGCAAGCCGAGGGCACCTTCCACGTCGCCGGGGTGTTCGCCGGGATGTTCGTGCTGTCGGTGTTCGTGATCCTGATCGACCTCGCGGTCAGCCTGGTCGAGCGGCGCCTGCTGGTGTGGCGGCCGCAGCCGAGCGGAGCGCAGCAGGCGGACTAGAGCAGGGCGCGGCTTTGGCTTATTGTCCTGGCCGCTTCGTCTGGGGAGAACCAACGCCATGAAGGCCGGCTTTCGACACTTCGTTGCGGCGCTCGCCGCGCTCCTGCTCACCGCCGGCGCCGCGCAGGCGCAGAGCAAGGTGACGATCGCGATCGGCGGCGGCGCCTGCCTGTGCTATCTGCCGACCGTGCTGGCCAAGCAGCTCGGCGAATACGACAAGGCCGGGCTCAGCGTCGAACTGGTCGACCTCAAGGGCGGATCGGATGCGCTGAAAGCCGTGCTCGGCGGCAGCGCCGACGTCGTCTCCGGCTATTTCGACCACACCGTCAATCTCGCCGCCAAGAAGCAGGAGATGCAGTCGTTCGTGGTGTACGACCGCTATCCCGGTCTGGTGCTGGTGGTGTCGCCCGGCCACACCGCGGAGATCAAGTCGATCAAGGATCTCGCCGGCAAGAAGGTGGGCGTCAGCGCGCCGGGGTCGTCGACCGACTTCTTCCTGAAGTATCTCTTGAAGAAGCACGGCATCGATCCCAACAACGTGTCGGTGATCGGCGTCGGGCTCGGTGCCACCGCGGTGGCGGCGATGCAGCAGGGCCAGATCGACGCCGCGGTGATGCTCGATCCGGCGGTGACGATCCTGCAGGCGGCGCACGCCGACCTGCGCATCCTCAGCGACACCCGCACCGAACACGACACCCGCGAGGTGTTCGGCGGCGACTATCCGGGCGGCGCGCTGTATTCGACCGTGGCCTGGATCAAGGCGCATCCGAAGGAGGCGCAGAGCCTGACCAACGCGATCTTCGCCACGCTGCAATGGATCCACAGCCATTCCGCCGAGGAGATCGCCGACAAGATGCCGCCGAACATCGTCGGCAAGGACAAGGCGCAATACGTCGCCGCGCTCAAGAACACGATCCCGATGTATTCGACCACCGGCCTGATGGACCCGAAGGGCGCAGACGCCGTGCTCGCGGTGTTCAGCACCAGTTCGCCGGAGGTGGCGAAGGCCAATATCGACGTCACCAAGACCTACACCAACGCCTTCGCCGAGCAGGCGGCGAAGGGTGCCGGCGCTTCGAAGTGAAGGTGCGTGCGTGATCGATCCGGGGCCCGTCACGATCCACCGGGTGAACAATCTCGATCTGTGGGTCAGCGGCTTTGCCTGGCCGTTCGCGGACAAGCGCCGCGCCGAGATCGACGCGCATTTTGCCGAGCGCCAGGAGGCGCAGCCGAAACTGTGGAACGGCCGCGTGCTGCTCGGCCGCCGGCCGCGGTTCGACGGCGGCTGTTTCAGCGCCGAGTATTTCGAGGTCGACTACGCCAGCTTCCTGTCCTGGCGGGATTGGGACTTCCCCGACCCCTCGGTGTTCAACGGCTTCGGTATGGGGGTGATCCGGGCCGCTGACGGCGCGATCGTGCTGGGCGAGATGGGCGCCCACACCGCCAACGCCGGCAAGGTGTATTTCGCCGGCGGCACGCCCGATCTGTCCGACGTTCGCAACCACCGCCTCGACATCGCCGCCAGCGTCACGCGCGAGGTCAAGGAGGAGACCGGGCTGGTGCGGTCAGATTATCGCGCGGCGGATCATTGGCACTGCGTCGAGGCCGGCGCGCTGGTGGCGATGCTGCGGATCCTCGACGTGTACTTGCCGGGCGAGGCGCTGAAAGAACGGATCGAGGCGTATCTGGCGCGGGACGAGCAGCCGGAATTCAGCCGCATGCACCTGGTACGGTCGAAGGACGATTTTCTGCCGACGATGCCGCGCTTCGTCACCACCTACCTGACGATGCTGCTGAGCGGCGAGGACTGAGTAAGAAAGTGCGGTGACGCCGCGGCCACATGGTTCGAGACGCCTCGGCCTCGCTCTTCAAGCGATGCCGAGGCTCCTCACCATGAGGGACTAAGCAGAGCGCGCGAGGTCAGCCAACGCTACCTCATGGTGAGGAGGCGCGAAGCGCCGTCTCGAACCATGAGCTTACACGCGCAAGGAGTTCGTCAAGGCCGGGACAAACCCCGGCCGTGACGCGTTTATCGGAGCGTCGTCGCCTCTCAGCCGTGGGCGTGAACGCCGAGGTCGTCGCGCGGGGTGATGCCGAGGCGGTTGAACAGCATGCGGTCCTTGCTGTCTCCCGGGTTCGGCGTCGTCAGCAGGGTGTCGCCGATGAAGATCGAGTTGGCGCCGGCGAGGAAGCACAGCGCCTGCATCTCGTCGCTCATCGCGGTGCGACCGGCGGCAAGGCGGACGTCGGACTTCGGCATCATGATCCGCGCCAGCGCGATGGTGCGAACGAACTCGAACGGGTCGACCGGCGTCGCGGTCTTGGCGATCGGGGTGCCTTCGATCGGGATCAGCATGTTAATCGGAACGCTCTCCGGATGCTGCGGCAGGTTGGCCAGCGTGCGCAGCATCTCGACGCGATCGGTCGGCTTCTCGCCGAGGCCGAGAATGCCGCCGCAGCACACCTTGATGCCGGCGTCCTGCACCTTTTCCAGCGTGTCGAGGCGGTCGCCGAAGCTGCGGGTCTTCACCACCGAGGCGTAAAACTCTTCCGAGGTATCGATGTTGTGGTTGTAGTAGTCGAGCCCGGCGTCGGCGAGCTGCTTGGCCTGATCGTCGGTCAGCATGCCGAGTGTCATGCAGGCTTCCATGCCGAGCGCCTTGACGCCCTTTACCATCTCGATCACCGGAGCCATGTCGCGCTCCTTCGGCGAGCGCCACGCCGCGCCCATGCAGTAGCGCGTTGCGCCGGCATCTCGCGCCGCCTTGGCGGCCTCGATCACCTTGGCCGGCTCCATCAGCTTGGAGGCGGGCAGGGCGGTGTCGTGATGCGCCGACTGGCTGCAATAGCCGCAATCCTCGGCGCAGCCGCCGGTCTTGACGTTGAGGAGCTGATTGCACTGCACTTGGTTCGGATCGAAGGTCTGGCGGTGGATGGTCTGCGCCCGGAACATCAGATCGGCGAAGGGCGCATGATAGATCGCCGCGGCTTCCTCACGGGTCCAGTCGTGGCGGATGGTGGGGCTGGCGGCGGCGAGCGTGGAAAGGTCGATCGAGTTCAACGTCGGTGCTCCGGTCGGGGTCGTGCGGCTGGTGCACAGCCATAAGCGGTTTCGGCGGGTGAAGAAACCCACGGCGGCACATCGCCAACCCGACCATGGTTTAGGTCAGTGTTTCTGACGCTTTATCGGGGGTTTTGATCATGATTTGGCGTTGCGAAACGGTGGCGAGGTCGTTTACAAGATTAATCGTTCGGTCCGTCGGACACTTGCGTCAACCTTCTCTCAACAGAAGTCGACGACGATCGGGCCATGAAGGTGTCGGGAATGACGATGGGTCGCGCCAGTATCGGGATGGAAGGAACGGCGGTTTCCGCCGCGTCCGCGATTCCGACCGCGCCGATCTCGACCCTCGCGCTCGAAACCCTCGCGCTTGGCGGGCTGCTGCTTCTTAGCCGCCCCTGAGCGCCGTCTGGGCAGTTTTGCCTGGGCACTCAGGGGATCGCACGACAGTCAGCCCCTCATGCGCCCGCGCGGCGCCCCGACCAAAGGACATTCTTCATGACCACCACCACCCAGTCCGAACAGGACCGCGTCATCATATTCGACACCACCTTGCGCGACGGCGAGCAGTGCCCGGGCGCCACCATGACGTTCGAAGAAAAGCTGAACGTCGCCCGAATGCTCGACGACATGGGCGTCGACGTGATCGAGGCCGGCTACCCGTTTGCGTCGGACGGTGACTTCGAGGCGGTACACGAGATCGCCAAGCGCTCGAAGAACTCGGTGATCTGCGGCTTGTCCCGCGCGGCCCACAAGGACATCGACCGCTGCGCCGAGGCGATCAAGCCGGCCGAGCGCGGCCGCATCCACACCTTCCTGTCCACCTCGCCGGTGCACATGAAGTACAAGCTGCAGATGGAGGCCACGCAGGTCTACGAGATGGTGATCTCGTCGGTGACCCGCGCCCGCAACCACACCGACGACGTCGAGTGGTCCGCCGAGGACGCCACTCGCACCGAGTTCGATTTCCTGTGCCGCTGCATCGAGGCGGCGATCAAGGCCGGCGCCACCACCATCAACCTGCCGGACACCGTCGGCTACGCCGTTCCCGAGGAGTATCGCGAGCTGTTCCGCAAGGTGCGCGAGACCGTGCCGAACTCCGACAAGGCACGGTTTTCGGTGCACTGCCACAACGATTTGGGTCTGGCGGTCGCCAACTCGCTGGCCGGTGTCGAGGGCGGTGCGCGCCAGATCGAATGCACCATCAACGGCATCGGCGAACGCGCCGGCAACGCCGCCCTGGAAGAAGTGGTGATGGCGATGCGGGTGCGGCAGGACAAGTTGCCGTACTGGAACCGGATCGAGACCACGGTGCTGACCCACGCCTCCAAGACGGTGTCGGCGGCGACCTCGTTCCCGGTGCAGTACAACAAGGCGATCGTCGGCCGGAATGCGTTCGCGCACGAGAGCGGCATCCACCAGGACGGCATGATCAAGAACGCCCAGACCTACGAGATCATGACCCCCGAGACGGTGGGGGTGAAGGGTACTTCGCTGGTGATGGGCAAGCACTCCGGCCGCGCCGGCCTGATCCACAAGCTGGAAGAGCTCGGCTACAAATTGTCGCGGAACCAGATCGAGGACGTGTTCGTGCGGTTCAAGGCTTTGGCCGACCGCAAGAAGGACGTCTACGACGAGGACATCGAGGCCTTGGTCGACGAAGAGATGACGCTCGGCCAGGACCAGATCAAGCTGAAGTCGCTGACCGTCATCGCCGGCACCCACGGCCCGCAGCGCGCCACCATGAAGCTCGACGTCGACGGTGCGATCCGGATCGAGGAAGCCGAAGGCAACGGCCCGGTGGACGCGGTGTTCAACTGCATCAAGGCGTTGGTGCCGCACGACGCCAAGCTGGAACTGTATCAGGTCCATGCCGTCACCGAGGGCACCGACGCGCAGGCCGAAGTCTCGGTGCGGCTGAGCCACGAGGGCCGCTCGATGACCGCACGCGCCGCCGATCCGGATACCCTGGTGGCGTCGGCGAAGGCGTATCTGGGGGCGCTCAACAAGATCGTCGCCAAGCGTCAGCGCAGCTCGCGCGAGGAGACGCCGGCGGTGGCCGTGGCCGGCTGATTGTGTGAAATGGTCGCACAACCGGACGCGCGACCCACAACTTTTCGAATGTGACAAACAGGGCGGTGCCGTTGTGCACCGCCCTTTCTTTCGCGTTGCAGCAGTTGTTGACGGCACCCCTGCGAAGGGGCAATAGCCTTTCGTAGTGCTTCTCTGTATTGGTGCGGCTGGTAATCGAATGGGCGGGAACGCGGGTGCGTTCCTCACAAGGAATCGGGAGAAAACATGCGAAAATCCATTCTAGCACTCGCGTCGATCGCCGTGTTCGGGCTGGTGGGACCGGCCGCAGCGCAGTCGCCGATCGTCATCAAATTCAGCCATGTAGTAGCTCCCAACACTCCGAAGGGCTTGGCCGCGGAGAAGTTCAAGGAGCTGGCCGAGAAGTACACCGACGGCAAGGTCAAGGTCGAAGTCTACCCGAACTCGCAGTTGTTCGGCGACGCCAAGGAGATGGAAGCGGTCGCGCTCGGCGACGTGCAGTTCATCGCGCCGTCGCTGTCGAAGTTCGACAAGTTCACCAAGAAGATCCAGTTGTTCGATCTGCCGTTCCTGTTCGACGACATCGCAGCGGTTGATCGCTTCCAGGCGGGTCCGGCCGGACAGGAGCTGTTGAAGTCGATGGAGGCCAAGAATTTCCTCGGCCTCGCTTACTGGCACAACGGCATGAAGCAGATCTCGGCGAACAAGCCGCTGCTGGTGCCGGAAGACGCCAAGGGACTCAAGTTCCGCATTCAGGCGTCCGACATTCTCGCCGCGCAGTTCCAGCAGCTCGGCGCCGTGCCGCAGAAGCTCGCGTTCTCGGAAGTGTATCAGGCGCTGCAGGTCGGCACCGTCGACGGCCAGGAGAACACCTGGTCGAACATCTACTCGCAGAAGTTCCACGAAGTGCAGAAGGACATCAGCGAGTCCAACCACGGCGTGATCGACTACATGGTCGTCGTCAATGCCAAGTGGTGGAACGGCCTGTCCAAGGAGATGCAGGGTCAGTTGAAGAAGGCGATGGACGAGGCCACCAAGGTCAACAACGACGTCGCCAACAAGCTCAACGAGGAAGCCAAGCAGAAGATCGAGGCCTCCGGCGTGAGCAAGGTGCATCAGTTGACTCCCGAGCAGCGCAAGCAGTGGGTCAACGCGATGAAGCCGGTCTGGGCCAAGTTCGAAGGCGCCATCGGCAAGGATCTGATCGACGCGGCGGTCGCATCCAACCAAACGAAAACCAACTAGTCGAACGGTCGGCCGCGGTGATCCGCGGCCGACCTCGTCTCGGCTGACATAGGGGGCGCGCGGTGACGCTGCGGAAGATCTTCCACCGCGTCGAGGAGGGGCTTATCGCCTTCATCCTCGGCGCGATGACTTTGTTGACCTTCGTGCAGGTCGTGCTGCGCTACGGTTTCAATTCCGGTTTCATCTGGGCGATGGAGGCGAGCTTCTACATGTTCGCCTGGCTGGTGATGATCGGCATCGCCTATTGCGTGCGGGTTCGCGCCCATATCGGCGTCGACGCCCTGGTCAACCAGTTGCCTCCCACGCCGCGCCGGTTGGTCGGACTGCTGGTGGTGGCGCTGGCCCTGCTTTACGCCGGGCTGATGATCTACGGCTCCTACGAATACGTGTACCGGCTGTTCATCATCGACGTCGAGGCCGAGGACATTCCGGTCGCGCGCTGGATCCTGTCGCTGTGCCTGCCGATCGGATTCATCTTGCTGGCGGTCCGGCTGATCGAAATGGGCTGGCGCATCGTCACCGGCCGCTCCGGCGGCTACGAACTCGCCGACGAGGCGCGCGAAGCGGTTCACCACGTGCAACATCATCCCGAACTCGACGCCACGACGGTGCAGCGATGAACACCATCTTTCTGTTCGCCTCGCTGTTCAGCTTTCTCCTGATCGGCATGCCGATCGCGATCTCGCTCGGCCTGTCTTCGATTCTCACGATCCTGCTGTTCCAGAACGACAGTCTGGCGTCGCTGTCGCTGAAATTCTTCCAGACCACCGAACAGTTCACCCTGCTGGCGATCCCGTTCTTCATCCTCGCCGGCAACTTCCTCACCACCGGCGGCGTCGCCAAGCGAATGATCAATTTCGCGATCGCGGCGGTCGGGCATCTGCCCGGCGGTCTGGCGATCGCCTCGGTGCTCGCCTGTATGCTGTTCGCGGCGGTGTCCGGCTCGTCGCCGGCGACCGTGGTGGCGATCGGCTCGATCGTGATCGCCGGCATGGTGCGGGTGGGCTACTCTCAGGCTTTCGCCACCGGCGTGATCGTCAATGCCGGCACGCTCGGCATCCTGATTCCGCCTTCGATCGTGATGGTGGTGTTCGCCGCGGCGACCGAGTCGTCGGTCGGCCGGCTGTTCGTCGCGGGCGTGATTCCCGGCCTGCTGCTCGGCCTCGCCCTGATGGTGGCGATCTATGTCGCCGCGCGGATCAAGAAGCTGCCGCGACAGCCGAAGGTGCCGTGGCGCGAGCGGCTGACGCTGTTCCGCGAGGCGCTTTGGGGCCTGATGCTGATCTTCATCGTGATGGGCGGCATCTACGGCGGCGTGTTCACGCCGACCGAAGCTGCCGCGGTGGCGGCGGTCTATGCCTTCATCGCCGCCGTCTTCATCTACCGCGATCTCAGGATCGTCGACGTGCCGCAGGTGCTGCTCGACTCCGGGCGGGTGTCGGTGATGCTGATGTTCATCATCTGCAACGCCTTCCTGTTCGGCCACGTGCTGACCACGGCGCAGATTCCGCAGGACATCGCCCGGCTGATCATCGATGCGCAGCTTCAGCCCTGGCACTTCCTGCTGATCGTCAACATCATCCTGCTGGTCGCCGGCAACTTCATGGACCCGACGGCGATCGTGCTGATCACCGCCCCGATCCTGTTCCCCACGGCGATGCAGCTCGGGATCGACCCGATCCATCTCGGCATCGTTTATGTCGTGAACATGGAGATCGGGCTGGTGACGCCGCCTGTGGGACTCAACCTGTTCGTGGCGTCCGGTATCACCGGAATGCCTCTGATGCAGGTGGTGCGGGCGGCTCTGCCGTGGCTGATGGTGCTGCTCAGCTTCCTGATCCTGATCACTTACGTCCCGATCATTTCGACGTTCCTGCCGGATTTGTTGTTCGGTCCAGCGCTGAAATGATCTAGTCGATCGCCGATCGCGCGATGGTCTCGAAAGCGGCCGGGTTACCGAAAGGTAATCCGTCCGTTTCTGTCCAAACCTTAAGTTGCACCCCGGCCTGCGCCGAACGATCCTCGCGGCACCTTTTCGAAGGAGGTTGCCATGAAGAAGGTTCTGCTCGCCGGCGTCGCCGCGCTGGTGTTCGCCGGCTCGACTGCCGCCTACGCCGATCACCGTGGCTGGTTCGGTCACGGCCGGCACGCATTCAGCGCTCAGGATCGCAGCGCGTTCGCCGATGCCAAGATCGCTGCGGTGAAGGCCGGGCTTCAGCTCACGCCGGATCAGGAAAGGCTGTGGCCGCCGGTCGAGGCCGCGGTGAAGGATATGGTCAAGCTGCGGATCGACCGCGCCGAGGCGCGGATGAAGGCGCGCAACGACGACCGCGATCCGCGCGACATCGATCCGGTGGCGAGGCTGCGCGACCGCGCCGAACAGATGGCCGCCACCGCCGCCGCGATGAAGAAAGTCGCCGACGCCGCCGACCCGCTGTACAAGTCGCTCGACGACGGCCAGAAGCGCCGGCTGCGGGTGCTCACCCGCATGGAGGGCGGCGGCTTCGGCTGGCACCACCATGGTCACGGCTTCATGCATCGCGACCGGGACGGCGACGACGATCGCGGCCCGCGCTGGGAGCGCGGCGGCCGCGGTCCGATGATGGATCGCCGCGGCCCGATGGACGATGGCGACGGCCCCAGCCGGCTCTAGGACGGACTGCAGGAATGACATCCGGCGCGCCGCTGCGCGCGCCGTATGTTCTCTTCGCAGGTCGGTGACGGCATTGTCCCCGCGACCCGCCATGCGCCTGCGGCGCAGCGCCAGCCGAGCGCCGGAAACGCTCGACGTAGCCTGTCTTGACATCGGCGAAGCGGGGAGGCGCCGCAGCGCGCACCCGGGCCGCCTTCGGGCGCTCAAAACCCGCTGAAACCGCAGCTATTTTCGTCCGCCGAATATTCTCGTCACAGAACCGAAAAAAGTCGTCCGCATTGCTGGACATCCCGGGTGGGCTTTGCTAAACGACGCCGTCCCCGCAAGGGACCCAGCCGAAACGGCTGCGGGCGCATAGCTCAGTTGGTAGAGCAGCTGACTCTTAATCAGCGGGTCCTAGGTTCGAGCCCTAGTGCGCCCACCAAGCCCACCCTTAAGACGAGACATAGCAATCAAAGGGTCGGTTTAGGTGGTGTCCGCCGCAATCTTCAGTGCGAGCCGGTTTCTCAATCTCTTTCGATGCTCAGCGAATACGGCTTGACGCGTGTCGCGGATATGCTCGCCCCCGTGGGGCTCGTGCGATTTACTTGGTCGTCGTGGTGGCCATGGGACCGGCTGATTAGTCCGCAGGCCCATCGTCCGCATTGCGAGGCCCTGAACTCGCACCAGAAGCCCAATGGGTCGATCCAATCTGAAGCTTTCGCCGTTGGCTGTTGCGGCCGGCCTCGCGCCATCCTGCGCGTCTAAGGTTCACGTCACCACACTGTCACACAACCCGGCGAGAGAGTGTCGGCGATTCACGTGGGCACCCTCATGGACTATTTCAGGCGTTTCACCTTCCTGTTCTCGGCCCCCACCTTCGAGGCGGATGATCTCGAGGGCATCCGGTTCAACCAGATCGTCGCCGAGATCGAGCGGTCCGGCTTCGAGATCGTCAAGGCGCGCAAGCTCGAAGATGCCGAGATCGCGGTGCAGACTGACGCTGCCATCGGCTGCATGGTGGTCGACTGGGGCAAGAAGGGACTCGAGGGCAAGACTGCTGCGCTGATCAACCTGATGCGGCGGCGCGGTCTCGATTTCCCGATTGTGCTGCTGATCCGCCGCAAGCGGTTCGAGGAAGTGCCGGTCGAGGTGCTGGATTTCATCGACGGCTACGTCTTCCTGTCCGAGGAGACGCCGACCTTCATCGCCCGCAACCTGATCAGCCGGCTGAAGCAATATGCCGACACGCTGAAGACGCCTTTCTTCGGTGCTCTGGTCGACTACGCCGAGGAGGGCAACCAGCTCTGGACCTGTCCCGGCCACAACGGCGGCATGTTCTACAGTCGCAGCCCGATCGGGCGGGTGTTCATCGAACATCTCGGCGAGGCGGTGTTCCGCGACGACCTCGACAATTCGGTGCTCGATCTCGGCGATCTGCTCACCCACGAGGGGCCGGCGTTGCGCGCGCAGAAGGAGGCCGCGCAAATCTTCGGCGCCGAGAAGACCTATTTCGTGCTCAACGGCACCTCGACCTCCAACAAGGTCGCGCTCGGCGCGCTCGTGACCGACGGCGACCTCGTCCTGTTCGATCGCAACAACCACAAGGCTGCGCATCACGGCGCGCTGATGATGGCCGGCGGCATTCCGGTTTACATCCCCACCGTCCGCAACGCCTGGGGCCTGATCGGGCCGATGGCATGGGGCGCGCTGGACGAAGATGCGCTACGCGAACGCATCCGCAGCCATCCGCTGGTCAAGGACCCGGAAGCGTGGCGCAAGCCGCGTCCGTTCCGGGTCGCGGTGGTCGAGCAGTGCACATATGACGGCACCATCCACAGCGCCGAGATGATCCTGCGCCGCATCGGAAATCTGTGCGACTACATCCTGTTCGACGAAGCCTGGGCCGGCTTCATGAAGTTTCATCCGCTGTATGCGGGCCGTTTCGCGATGGGGCTCGCTAATCTCGGCGAGGACGCGCCCGGCATCATCGCGACACAGTCGACCCACAAGCAGCTCGCCAGTTTTTCGCAGGCGTCGCAGATCCACATCAAGGATCGCCACATCCGCGGCCAGAAGCGGCGGGTCGAGCATCGGCGCTTCAACGAGAGCTTCATGCAGCACGCCTCGACGTCGCCGTTCTATCCGCTGTTCGCTTCGCTCGATGTCGGTGCGCAGATGATGAAGGGCCGCTCCGGCGAGGTGCTGTGGGACGATACGATCCGGCTCGGCATCGAGCTGCGCAAGAAGATCCGCGCGGTGCGGCGCGAGTTCGAAGAGAAGGAGGCGAGGCCGGAGCGGCGCTGGTTCTTCGATCCGTTCGTACCCGATCGGGTGACGATTGCGGATGCCGCGCGCGAAGGCGCGGTGCACGACGTCGCCTGGGAGGCGGTGAGCACCGATCAGCTCGCGACCCATCCGGCGTTCTGGCAGATCGCACCGGACGCGAGCTGGCACGGCTTCGCGAACATGACGCCAGGCTTCGTCATGACCGATCCGAACAAGCTGACGCTGCTGACGCCCGGCTTTGATCGCGCCACCGGCCGCTATGCCGAGCACGGCATTCCGGCCCCGGTGGTGGCGCAATATCTGCGCGAGAACCGCATCGTGCCGGAGAATAACGATCTCAACTCGCTGCTGTTTCTGCTGACGCCCGGCGTCGAGGCGAGCAAGGCCGGCACGCTGATCAGCGGCTTGGTCGCTTTCAAGAAGCTGCACGACGACAATGCCCCGCTCGACGAGGTGATTCCGGAATTCAGCCGGCGCCGGCCGGCGCGCTATGCGGGCGTGCGGCTGCGCGATCTGTGCGGCCAGATGCACCGGTTCTTCCGCGACGCCGATGTCAGCGGCCTGCAAGCCAAGCAGTTTCTGGCCGAACACCTGCCCGAGATCGCGATGTCGCCGCACGACGCGGCGCGGTGCCTGGTCCGCAACGACGTCGACTATCTGCCGATCAGCCGGATTGCGGGCCGGATCGCCACCACGCCGTTCGTGGTGTATCCGCCGGGGATCGCGACCATCGTGCCCGGCGAGCGACTGAGCGAGCGGGCCAAGCCGATGCTCGATTACTTGCAGATGTTCGAGCGCAGCTTCAACGAATTCCCCGGCTTCGACGTCGAGATTCAAGGCGTCTATCGCGAGTTCGACGAAGCCGGCCGGGTGTGTCTCCACACTTACGTCGTGGCCGAATAGACTCGTCCCACTTTCGGAGTTGCCGTGGACAGCGCCTTGCCGATCCTGGTCCGTTCCTCGCACGACGGCGACGTCGAGGCGATGCTCGACATCTATCGCTACTACATCCGTCGCGGGCTTGATGAAGGGATCGACGACAGCGGCATGCCTCAGCCGGACGATCTGAAGGAACGGCGCAAGAACCTGCGCAACCGCCGCTTTCCGCATCTGGTGGCACTCCGTGGCGAGGCGGTGGCCGGCTATGCCTACGTCGTGCTGTTCCGCAAACGGCCGGCCTATCGCTACACCGTCAAGCATTCGATCTATGTGCACCCGGATCACCTTGGCTGCGGCATCGGCCGATTGTTGATGCACGAGCTGATCGATGCCTGCGCCGCCGCGGGATTCCGCCAGATGATCGGCTATATCGACGCCGACAACACCGCCTCGCTCGCTCTGCACCACAGCTTCGACTTCGCCACCGTCGGGCGGCTGCCCGGCGTCGCCTATCGCTACGGCCGCTGGGCCGATACGGTGATGGTGCAGCGATCGCTCGGCGCGGGGGCGACCACGCCTCCGGTGGTTTGATCGCCAGCGGCGGGTTCCACGGCTGCGACAGATCGATCCGACGCCATGTGTTACGTTATTGCGGATCGACAGCGATGCAAAACGCGTGTTATCCGCTGGTCTCGACCCGTGAGAGCCATCGTGACGCCATCCGCCGACATCTTTCAGCATCGCCTGCTGCGCATCTCGCGCAGAGTCGTCGCTGCGTTCGTGCTGGCGGTGTATCTGTTCGCGGGCGCCGTGCACGGGGTGCACGACCTCGATGTAACCTCCGGTTCCGCCACGGCGATCGTGACTCTGGCGTCCTCCGGCGGCGATCATTCCGACCAGGCGATCGTGGGCGAGCACCATTGCCACGGCTGCTTCTCGGTGTCGCTGCCGAGCCCAAGCGTTGTGGCGACCACATCCGAGCTCACCAGCGCGCCGCTGCGGCATCAAGATGCCGAACGCCGCAGCATCCTGCGCGTCATCGATCCCCCGCCACCAAAAGCCCTGATCTGAATATGACCGCCGGGCGCAGCGCGCCCTGAATCCGTCGTTCGTCAGGTCTTCATCATGCTGTTTCCGATCGCCACGCGGTTCGCGTGCGCGACTGTCTTGATCGCCGGTTGTGTGCTGGCGGGACAGGCGTGCGCGCAAACGCTGACCATGGGCAATGCGCTGCAACGCGCGCTCAACGCCAGCCCGCGGCTCACCGCCGCCGAACGCGACGTCGGCATCGCGCGCGGCCAGCGCATCCAGTCGGGCGCGCTGATCAATCCCGAAATCTCCTACGAGCAGGACAATTCGTTCGGTTCCGGCGCGTATCGCGGCACCCGTTCGGCGGAATCGACGCTGCAGATCAGCCAGATGTTCGAGCTGTGGGGCAAGCGCGACGCCCGCATCGCTGCCGGTCAGGCCGGGCTCGATGCAGCCTCGATCGGACGCCAGGCGGTGCGGCTCGAAGTGCTGTCGGAGACCGCGATCGCCTTCGTCACCGTGCTCGGTCTGCAGCGGCGAGTTCAGATTCTCGACGAGCAGATCGCCGCGATCGACGCCATCACGCCGCTGCTGCAGCGCCGCGTCGAAGCGGGGGCATCGTCGGTTGCCGAGACCGGCCGAGCCGAGGTTGCTTCCGCGCTGGTGAAGGCGGACCGCGAGCGGACCAAATCGGCTCTGCACACCGCGCGCCGCGAACTGGCGATCCTGATGGGCGACACCGCGCCGAAATTCGCCGCGGTATCCGGACGGCTGGAGGCGATCGGCAAGCCGCCGGCGTTCAGCTCGGTGGTCGCGGCGATCGACGCCAATCCGCAACTGGTGCGCTGGAAGGCGGTGTACGCGCAGCGCAATGCCGAGCTGTTGCTGGCGCGGCTGAAGCCGTATCCCGACGTCACCGTGTCGGCCGGACTGCGCCGCTACAATGAGACCGGTGACAGTGCCGTCCGCCTGTCGGTATCGGTGCCGATCCCGCTGTTCGATCAGAACCAGGGCAACATCCTGTCGGCGCAGCAGAACCTGGCGAAGATCGCGGCCGAGCGTCAGGCCAATCGTAACACCCTGATCGTGGTCGCCGGCCGCGCCTACGACTCGCTGCAAGGCGCGCTGCGTGAACTGGCGATCCTGCGCGACACCGCGATCCCGAAAGCCAGAGATGCCGCCGCCGCGATTTCCGAAGGCTACGGCCAGGGGCGCTACTCGCTGCTCGAACTACTCGATGCACAGTCCAGCGTCGCGCAGGCCAGGCTGCGCGAGCAGGAGGCGCAACAGAATTTCCATGTCGCCGTCGCCACCATCGAGGGGCTGGTCGGCAATCCGTTCGCACTGGCGCGGGGAGGCGCGCGATGATGAAGCCGTTGATGATGATCTGCGGCGCCGCCGCGATGTTCGCGCTCGGCGCCGCCGTGTCCGCCTACGCGCCGATCGGATTCGGCCATCCGCCGCACCAGGAGTCGAAAGTCACCAAGGGGCACGCCCACGGCGAGGGCGAGAAGGGCCACGATCACGATGGCCACGGCGAGGACGGCGTGGTGGAGATGAACGACGCCAAGGTGGCGGCGTCGGGCATCGAGATCCGCACCGCCAAGGCCGAGACGCTGCACGACTCGCTGGTCCTGAACGGTATCCTGCAGCCCAATCAGGAGACGCTGGTTCAGGTCACGCCGCGGTTTCCCGGCGTGGTCCGCGAAATCAAGAAGCGGATCGGCGACACGGTCGACAAGGGCGAACTGCTCGCCCGGATCGAAAGCAATCAGAGCCTGAGCGTCTACGAGATGCGCGCGCCGATCTCCGGCACGGTGATCGATCGCCAGATCTCACTCGGCGAATACGCCTCCGAGCAGAAGCCGGCGTTCATCGTCGCCGACGTTTCCACCGTGTGGGTCGACCTGTCGGTGTATCGGAGCGATCTGCCGCGGGTGAGGATCGGCGACCAGATCCTGATCGATGTCGCCGACGACGGCGCGCCGATCGAAGCGCGGCTGTCCTACATCTCGCCGGTCGGCAGCAGCGACACCCAGAGCGCGCTGGCCCGCGCTGTCGTGCCCAACGACGGCTTGCGTCTGCGCACGGGTCTGTTCGTCTCGGCGCGGCTGATCCTCTCGGCAAAGCCTGTGCCGGTCGCGGTGCGCGCCTCGGCGATCCAGACGATCGAGAACCGCAGCGTGGTGTTCGTCCGCATCGGCGACACATTCGAGAGTCGCCACGTCGAGCTCGGCGCCCGGGATGGCGATCACGTCGAGATTGTCGCCGGCCTGGACGACGGCGACCGCTACGCGGCCGGTAACAGCTTCGTCGTCAAGGCGGAACTCGGCAAGGGATCGGCATCGCATGAGCACTGAATTGGTACTGCCGGTGGCCGGGGGGCGCGCATGATCGACCGGATTCTCGTATTCTCCGTCCGGCAGCGCTGGCTGGTGATGATCGGCGCGCTGATGATGGCGGCGTTCGGCGCATGGAATTTCACCCGGCTGCCGATCGACGCGGTGCCGGACATCACCAACGTCCAGGTTCAGATCAACACCAATGCGCCCGGCTATTCGCCGCTCGAGGTCGAGCAGCGGATCACGTTTCCGATCGAGACCGCGATGGGCGGGCTGCCCAGCCTCGTCAACACGCGGTCGCTGTCGCGCTACGGGCTCAGCCAGGTCACCGTGGTGTTCAAGGAGGGCACCGACATCTACTTCGCCCGGCAACTCGTCAACGAGCGCATTCAGCGCGCCAAGGACGTGCTGCCGGCTGGAATCGACACCGCGATGGGGCCGGTCTCGACCGGCCTCGGCGAAATCTACATGTACACGGTCGAGGCGAAGCAGGGCGCGACGCGCGCGGATGGCAAGCCGTTCACGCCGAGCGATCTGCGCACCGCGCAGGACTGGATCGTCAAGCCGCAACTGCGCAACGTTCCGGGTGTCAGCGAAGTCAACGGCATCGGCGGCTTCGCCAAGCAGTTCCACGTGCTGCCCGATCCCGCACGGCTGATGGCCTACCGATTCAGCTTCCGCGACGTGATGACGTCGCTCGCCGCCAACAACGCCAATGTCGGCGCCGGCTATATCGAGAAGAACGGCGAGCAGTATCTGGTGCGCACCCCGGGGCAGGTCAGCGACATCGAGGAGATCCGGCAGATCGTGATCGGTTCGCGCGGCGGCGTGCCGGTCCGGATCATGGATGTCGCCGAGGTGGCGGAGGGGACCGATCTGCGCACAGGCGCCGCGACCCTGAACGGTCAGGAGGTCGTGCTCGGCACCGCGATGCTGCTGATCGGCGAGAACGGCCGCACCGTGGCGCAACGCGTCGCCGCGAGGCTGGAGCAGATTGAGAAGTCGCTGCCGGAAGGCATGTCGTTGCGCGCGGTGTACGACCGTACCCACCTGATCGACGCCACCATCGCCACGGTGGAGAAGAACCTGGTCGAAGGCGCGCTGCTGGTGATCGCGATCCTGTTCCTGATCCTCGGCAATTTCAAAGCGGCGATCGCCACCGCGCTGGTGATCCCGCTGTCGATGCTGTTCACCATCACCGGGATGTTCGAGAACAAGGTCAGCGCCAATCTGATGAGCCTCGGCGCGATCGACTTCGGCATCATCATCGACGGCGCCGTGATCATCGTCGAGAACTGCCTGCGGCTGCTGGCTCACGAGCAGCAGCGGCGGGGCAGGCTGCTGAGCCGCCAGGAACGGTTCGACACCATCATCGCCGGCTCGCGCGAAGTGATCAAGCCGAGTCTGTTCGGCACGCTGATCATCGCGGTGGTGTACCTGCCGGTGCTGACGCTGACCGGCGTCGAAGGCAAGATGTTCACCCCGATGGCGCTCACCGTGCTGATGGCGCTGCTCGGCGCCAGCCTGCTGTCGATGACGTTCGTGCCCGCCGCGGTGGCGCTCCTGGTCACCGGGAAAGTGTCCGAGAAAGAAAACTGGTTCATGCGCCTGGCGCACCGCGCCTATCTGCCGCTGCTCGATCTGGCGATCCGGATGCGCGGCTTCGTTGTGGTTGTCGCGGTGGCGCTGGTGGTGGTGAGCGGCACCGCCGCGACGCGGATGGGCGGCGAGTTCATCCCGAGTCTCGACGAAGGCGACGTCGCGATCCAGGCGATGCGCATCCCCGGCACCAGCCTGACGCAGTCGCTCGACATGCAGATCGCGCTGGAGAAGCGCGTCCTGGCGATCCCGGAGGTGAGCAAGGTGTTCGCCCGCACCGGCACCGCCGAGGTCGCGACCGATCCGATGCCGCCATCGATCTCCGACGGCTACGTGATGCTGAAGCCGCGCGCGCAATGGCCCGATCCGAACAAGCCGAAGGCCGATGTAGTCCAGCAGATCGAACTGGCGGCCGAGCAGGTGGCTGGCAGCCTCTACGAATTGTCGCAGCCGATTCAACTGCGCTTCAACGAGCTGATTTCCGGCGTCCGCAGCGACGTGGGTGTCAAGATCTTCGGCGACGATCTCGATGTGCTGATGCAGGTCGCCGGTCAGGTGCAGTCGGTGTTGCAGAGCGTCAAAGGCGCCGCCGACGTCAAGACCGAGCAGGTCGCTGGGCTGCCGGTGCTCACCGTGAGGCTCGACCGCAGGGCGCTGGCGCGCTTCGGCATCAATGTCGCTGACGTCCAGAATCTGGTGGAGATCGCGGTCGGCGGCAAATCGGCCGGGCTGGTGTTCGAAGGCGACCGCCGCTTCGATCTCGTGGTCCGGCTGCCGGATCGGATCCGCACCGATATAGCAGCGATCAAGGCGCTGCCGATCCCACTGCCGCCGATCGAGGGGCAGGCCAAGCCGACACCGGCGACGTTCGGCATCTCATCGCTGGCGCAGATGCGCTACGCGCCACTGTCCGAGCTCGCCGAGATCGTGGTGGCGCCGGGGCCGAACCAGATCAGCCGGGAAGACGGCAAGCGCCGCATCGTGGTCTCGGCCAATGTGCGCGGCCGAGACCTCGGCTCGTTCGTCGGCGAGGCGCAGCAACTGATCGCCGACAAGGTCAAACTGCCGGCTGGCTACTGGATCGGCTGGGGCGGGCAGTTCGAGCAGCTCGTCTCGGCGACGCAGCGCCTGACCATCGTGGTCCCGATCGCGCTGCTGTTGATTTTCCTGCTGTTGTTCATCAGCCTGGGTTCGGCGGCCGACGCTCTGCTGGTGTTCAGCGGCGTGCCGTTGGCGCTGACCGGCGGCGTCTTCGCGCTGCTGCTGCGCGACATTCCGCTGTCGATCAGCGCTGGCATCGGATTCATCGCGCTGTCCGGCGTGGCGGTGCTCAACGGCCTCGTGATCATCACCTTCATCGAGCGGTTGCGGACCGAAGGGCGACGGATCGTCGAGGCGGTGCGCGAGGGAGCGCTGACGCGGTTGCGGCCGGTGCTGATGACCGCGCTGGTGGCCTCGCTCGGCTTCGTGCCGATGGCGCTGGCCACCGGTGCCGGTGCCGAAGTGCAGCGGCCGCTGGCTACGGTGGTGATCGGCGGCATCGTGTCCTCGACCTTGCTGACGCTGCTGGTGTTGCCGGCGCTCTACATCCTATTCCGCCGCGAAACGACCGATCGATCTCGTTCCTAGTGGACTTCCGACCCCGATCGGTCGCGCCGGGACAGGAACTGCGGCCGTGCCGCTGCGTTCTTTGCGCTTTCGAGGATGGATCAGCATGAAGGTCAAGCAGTACGGCGCAATCCCGTTCCGCATCACGTCGCGCGGCACGGAGGTGCTGTTGGTGACCACACGCACCAAGGGTCACTGGTCGGTGCCGAAAGGCTGGCCGATCAAAGACCATCCGCCGCACAAGACCGCCGAGATCGAAGCGATGGAAGAAGCCGGCCTGCACGGCGAGGCCGCGCTGGTCCCGGTCGGCCGCTTCACCAACAAGCGCTTGAAGCATGGCCAGCCGATCCGCTGCAAGGTCGACCTGTTTCCATTCCGGGTGATCGCCGAATTCGACAACTGGCCTGAGCGGCTGCAGCGGCAGCGCCAATGGGTGGATGCGACCACCGCGACAACGATGGTCCGCAAGCCCGGACTAAAGCGGGCGATCCGCAGCCTGATCGAGGCGCAGGGTCGCGATTGCGCCGGCTTTTCGCACGACGAGATTGAAGTCTCGTAACGAGCGATCTGCACAGTGCGTCTTTGGTACGCTCCCCCGACTTAGGAACGTGCTCGCGAGCGCCAGATTGTCGTGACGATCGCCGCGCAATCGGCACACCAGCGTCGAACCTCGCCGGATGCAGCCTTGCGAGGTGCCTGATGCTGTTTGTTTCGGTGTCCGTATAGGCGCCCGTAAAATACCACATCTGGTGAAGTGACGAGAGGAGGGTGACCTCGATGCCGCCCGATATCATTGCGGCGCTGCCGTGGACATTGCTGGCGCTGATGCTGCTCCATTTGGTGTGGAGCTGGAGAAGCGCGGTGTTCGTCGGAGTCGTCGCCTCCCTCATCATGGTGGCGCAGCTCGTGCCGGTGCAGAGCTTGGCGCAGTTCGGCGATTGAAATCGGTTCGATGACATTGAAGCAGCGCGACGATGGTGAAACGGGAATCCGCGCTTCCGTGTGCGGCCGTTGCAGCGGATGTCGTCGTGGACAGGAACAGGTTCGTCCGAGCCGGGTTGCGGACAACGCGACAACCGATGGAGACGACGATGCAGAGCAAGATCACCGGCCAGTTTTCGACCAGGCGCGAGGCGGAGCTCGCCGTAGAGCGACTGGTGCAGGAATTCGGTGTCGAGAGATCAGCGGTTTCGGTCCAGCCGCGCGGAGCGGCCAACAGCGCCGGGACGCGGCTCGCGGGCGCCGACGTGGAAAGCGGCCATCCCGGGCTCGAGAAGCACGGGGAAGCCGAGCTGAACGACGTCATCGAGGTGGTGATCGACTGCAGTCATGCGGATGCCGCCAAGGTTGAAGCGGCAATGACGGGCGCCGGTGCCAGGGCTATCGCCACTCACTGAAGAGGCGGCGATCGACGCGGAAAGCCGCGGGCGCGGTGGGCGGACGGCAGACGTTTCCCAGAATCAGTCCAAGCACGCCTTTCACCCGGCTGCGGCGGCGGAGTCGGACGCGGCGGCGAGTTTGCGGATGCGGACTCGCCAAACGGTGGATCCGACTTGCAGATAGTCCCAGTGGAAGCTCCCGGTGCGCCTGACGTCGAACAGATAGCGGAGCGGCCGCGGGTCGTGGTCGCTCAGCAGTTCCAAGGAATGCCCTGGCGCGAGCTGATCGAACAGGCTGAAGACGGTCGGGTGCCGCGACGAGCGGGGAAGAGTCCTGACATCGATTGATGGGACGAGTTGCTGTTGTTTCATGCCGAGCAGCATCGAGGCAACAGCCTGCGGCTTCGTTGTCGAGGCGCAAAGACCTGAGAATTGTCGAACTGGTCAGTGACGAAGCGAGTTCGCGAACGCTCGCAAGCGCGCCAGTCGTGCGATCGAGGACGATGCCAGCGTCTGCGCCAATTCCAGTTCGGCCTGATCTGTGGCGCGGTCGGATTCGTCGAGGTACATCGACGTCAGTTGCTCGGCATAACGAACCACGCGCCGCGGCACCTCCGCCGGCGTGTCGCCGTCCGGCAGGCCGGGAAGCTCGGCGCCGATCGCAGCGAGGTCCGCTGTCGCAACGCCGCTCGAGCTCAACAATCGTTCGCGCTCAGGAGGCATCAACACCTGTGCCCACCGTGCGATCTCCTTGAGCAGCAGGCTTTCGATCAGCGCGGCCGAGGACATCTCGCCGAAGTTCCGTTCGTCTGCGTCCGTTCCCTTGGCAGCCCGCTCAGCGCGCCAGGCCAGCCGCCGTTCGCGCCGCAGCAGATCGGCATCTGTCAACGCCTCCCGCGCCAAGGTCTCCGCTGCGATGCGAAGCTCGGGGTCGGTGGCGTACGCTGCGACGTAGGTCCAGAACACGAAGGCGCGCTGGCGATGCCGGACGGAGATCGCCCATGCCTGAAAAGGAGTTGATAACGACGAATCTGCAAGTTCGGTGAGTTCCTGCTCTGGAACCAAATTCTCGATCGCCGCCGGTGGGACTTCGGAAACAGACCGCTTGCGAGCAAGAGTGGAGCGACGTAGCCTGATTTCGGCGACACGATCCTGTTCGCGTTCGCGCAGTGTCTCGAACACGCAACGAACGGGCTCTTTGGTGTGGTCGCTGTCGTCGGTCAGCGACGCAGCCATCCGATCGTAACTGGTGGCGGCGCACTCCGCCTGCACCAGCGCAATGGCATAGAGCTCGGCAAGATCCTTCACCGCGTGCGTCGGTGTCGATGTCAAGAGCGGAGTGTTACGCATGGTCGTCTCTGGTTGAGCCGTTTAGTCATTATGTGCCGAATTTGCGCTGGCGCAAATCGGTGTCTTTGTCGGCTGCTATCGAGAGCTGACCACGCGATCCAGAACAACGGCGTTCTGTCCACTACTTGGAACCGAACCGTTGAGCAGATTGCGCCCGATCCTTGCCCTTTTTTTGCTTGTGTTCGCTCTTGCGGGCGGCGTCACGGTTGCGAACGCCGCAAGCCGTCTCGGCGATTATCTCAGCCGTGCCACACCGTCCGAACTCGTGCCGGGCGCGGACCGCTTCGGATCGATGCAGGGCGATCCTGCGCTGGCGCCGGCATATCAAGGCGACCGGTTGCTCGGCTTCGCCTATCTGAATTCGGATTTTGTCAACGCCACCGGATATTCCGGCAAGCCGATCCAGATGCTGGTCGGCATCGATCCGAACGGTGTCATCACCGGCCTGAAGCTGGTCGATCATAAAGAGCCGATCGTTCTGGTCGGGATTCCGGAAGCCAAGATCCTCGCCGCCATCAACAAGCTGATCGGTGCCGATCTGGCGCCGGTGGCACGCGGCAAGGCGGCGGCGCCCCAGGTCGACATCGTCAGCGGTGCAACCGTCACCGTGCTGGTGATCGGCGACAGCGTGGTCAGATCGGCCACCAAGCTGATCAAGAGCGGCCGGATCGGCGGCGGGCAAAGCGAAGTTGCGCAGCCACCGCCCGTCACCAAGACCATCGATCTCGCCAGGAGCGAGGTGCGGGACTGGGAGAGCCTGGTCGGTGACGGCTCGGTGCGCCGGCTGGTGCTGACCAATGCGGATGTCGATCAGGCGTTCGAAAAGTCCGGCAACCGTGCAGCGGCGGATCGCCCCGAACCCGGCGAGCCGACCGACACCTTCATCGAACTCTATGCGGCGGACGTCGCCGTGCCGACGATCGGACGCAGCCTGCTCGGCGACGACGGCTATCGACGGCTGACCTCGCGACTGAAGCCGGGGCAGCAGGCGCTGGTGATCGCCGGCCGCGGGACCTATTCGTTCAAGGGCTCCGGCTATGTTCGGGGCGGCATCTTCGATCGGATCGAACTGATCCAGGACGGCAACAGCATCCGCTTCCGCGATCGCGACCACACCCGTCTCGGCGACCTCGCGGCGGAAGGCGCGCCGGATTTTCCCGAGATCGGGCTATTCCTGGTGCCGCTCGAGTTCGGCTTCGATCCGACCGAGCCGTGGTCGCTGCAGCTCCTGGTGCAGCGCGTGATCGGCGCACGCGACAAGGCGTTCCTGACCTTCGATCTCGGCTACACGCTGCCGGACGGCTATATCAAGCGGGAGCAGCGGGCGGTGACGGTGAGCGACACGCCTGCGCCGACGGTGACGCCGCCGGCTACGCCGAGCGCTGCGGCCGCAACGCCGCCACCCTCGCAGGCCGTGGCCGAGCAGGACGAGCCGCTGTGGATGCGGATCTGGCGCGGCGATCTGGTGCGGATCGGCATTCTCGCGGTCGCGCTGGTGACGCTGACGCTGATCTTCTTCTTCCAGAACCAGTTGGTGCGCAGACCCACCGTGTATGTCTGGGTGCGCCGCGCGTATCTGACGTTCATTCTGGTCTGGCTCGGATGGTACGCCAACGCGCAGCTCTCGGTGGTCAACGTTCTGACCTTCACCAACTCGCTGATTGCCGGTTTCAGCTGGGATTACTTCCTGTCGGCGCCGTTGATTTTTGTGTTGTGGGCATCGGTGGCTGCGGCGCTGCTGTTCTGGGGGCGGGGACCGTTCTGCGGCTGGCTCTGTCCCTTCGGGGCGTTGCAGGAGCTTCTCAACAACATCGCCAAGGCGGTGAGGATTCCGCAGTTCAATGTGCCGTGGGGGCTGCATGAGCGGCTGTGGCCCATCAAGTACATCGTGTTCCTCGGTCTGTTCGGCCTGTCGATCTACTCGACCGCGGCGGCCGAGCATCTCGCCGAGATCGAGCCGTTCAAGACTGCGATCATCCTCAATTTCGCGCGCGAGTGGCCTTTCGTAATCTACGCGGCGACGCTGCTCGCGGCCGGCCTGTTCGTCGAGCGGTTCTTCTGCCGCTATCTGTGCCCGCTCGGCGCGGCGCTGGCGATTCCCGGCCGGATCCGGATGTTCGAATGGCTCAGACGCTGGCCCGAATGCGGCTCGCCGTGCCAGCGCTGCGCCAAGGAATGCCCGGTGCAGGCGATCCACCCGGAAGGCCACATCAACGTCAACGAGTGCATCTACTGTATGCACTGCCAGGAGCTGTATTTCGACGACCACCGCTGCCCGCACATGATCCAGCTTCGGCTGAAGCGGGAGAAGCGCGAGGCGCTGTCGTCGACATCGATGCGCGGCGGCAAGGGCCCCGCCACCGTGATCCTCGCCGGGGGAAAGCCAGTCGGCACCCCGACCGCGGACGCGATTTCGTCACCTCCAGCACCGTAAAACCCAAGGAGAACAACATGGGCGACCAGGATCACGGACACGGCCTCAGCCGGCGAACGCTACTCGGAACCAGTGCGGCGGCTGCCGGCGTCGGCATTGTCGGCGGTGCGGCCCTCGGCACCGGCGGCACGCTGATCGCGACCGCTGAGGCGCAGACCAAGCCGGGTCTGCCGGCGCGGCCGGCAATTCAGAAGACCGAGGTCCATCCGGGCGAACTCGACGAGTACTACGTGTTCTTCTCCAGCGGTCAGTCCGGCGAGCTGCGGATCGTGGGTCTGCCGTCGATGCGCGAACTGATGCGGGTGCCGGTGTTCAACCGCTGCAGCGCGACCGGCTGGGGCCAGACCAACGAAAGCCTCAAGGTGCTGACCGAAGGGCTGCTGCCGGAGGCCCGGGAGTTCCTGAAGACTCGGGGCGGCACCTACCTCAACGGCGACCTCCACCATCCGCATCTGTCGTTCACCGACGGCACCTACGACGGTCGCTACGCGTTCATGAACGACAAGGCCAACACCCGCGTCGCGCGCGTCCGGCTCGACGTGATGAAGTGCGACAAGATCATCCAGTTGCCGAACCAGCACACCGTGCACGGGCTCCGGGTGCAGAAATATCCGCGCACCGGCTATGTGTTCTGCAACGGCGAGGACCGCGTGCCGCTGCCGAACGACGGCAAGAACCTGACCAAGACCAAGGACTATCACGCCGTGTTCACCGCGATCGACGGGGACACCATGAAGGTGGCCTGGCAGGTGATGGTCGACGGCAACCTCGACAACGTCGACGCCGACTACCAGGGAAAATATGCGTTCGCCACCTGCTACAATTCGGAAGGGGGCGTCACCGCCGCGGAGATGACCGCCAACGACCAGGACTGGGTGGTGATCTTCAATCTGAAGCGGATCGAAGAGGCGGTGAAGAAAGGCGACTTCAAGGAGATGGGCGGCGTGCCGATGATCGACGGCCGCCACGGCTCGCCCTACACCCGCTACGTCCCGGTGCCCAACGGTCCGCATGGCATGAACACCGCACCCGACGGCATTCACATCGTCGCCAACGGTAAGCTGTCGCCGACCGCAACGGTGATGGACGTGCGGTTGTTCGATCAGTTGTTCGACGACAAGATCAAGCCGCGCGACGTCGTGGTCGCCGAGCCCGAACTCGGCCTCGGGCCGCTGCACACCGCCTATGACGGCAAGGGCAACGGTTACACCACGCTGTTCATCGACAGCCAGATCTGCAAATGGAACATCGATCTGGCCAGGCGCGCCTACAAGGGCGAGAAGGTCAATCCGATCATCGACAAGCTCGATGTGCATTATCAGCCGGGGCACAATCACTCGTCGATGGGGCAGACCAAGGAAGCCGATGGAAAGTGGCTGATCTCCTTGAACAAGTTCTCCAAGGACCGTTTCCTCAACGTCGGTCCGCTGAAGCCGGAGAACGATCAGTTGATCGACATCTCCGGCGAGAAGATGAAGCTGGTGCACGACGGCCCGAGCTTCGCTGAGCCGCACGACGCCACCATCGTTCATCGCTCGAAGATCAACCCGATCTCGATCTGGGAGCGGGCCGACCCGATGTTCGCCGATGCGGTGAAGCAGGCCAAGGCCGACGGCGTCAATCTCGAGGAAGACTCCAAGGTGATCCGCGATGGCGACAAGGTGCGGGTCTACATGGTTTCGACCGCGCCGAATTTCGGTCTCACCGAGTTCGACGTGAAGCAGGGCGATCACGTCACCGTCTACGTCACCAATATCGACACGGTCGAGGACCTCACCCACGGCTTCTCGATCGTCAACTACGGCATCCAGATGGAGGTCGCGCCGCACGCCACCGCGTCGGTGTCGTTCACCGCCGATCGTCCCGGTGTGTACTGGTACTATTGCTCCTGGTTCTGTCACGCCATGCACATGGAGATGAAGGGCCGGATGCTGGTCGAGCCGAAGAGCGTCTGAGCATGGCGATGACGGTGCGATCGATGATCGCGGTGGCGGCGGCGCTGGTTAGCGTCGCTGCGGCCGGCGCGGCCTCGGCCGCGCGGATCGACGTCGTGCCGTCGTCGGACCTGCAGGCGGTGCTGGACGGCGCCAGCGACGGTGACACCGTCGCGCTGACGCCTGGAGACTATCGCGGGCCGATCCGGATCGAGCGCAGGCTCGCGCTGATCGGTCAGCCCGGCGCTGCCGTGCTCGGGCATGGACAGGGCAGCGTCATCACCGTGGTGGCGCCGGACGTCACGGTGCGGGGCCTGACGGTGCGCGGCTCGGGCCGCGACCCGCAGGCGATGGATTCGGGGATCTTCCTGACCCAGACCGCCGAACGGTCGCTGATCGAGGGCAACCGCCTCGACGACAACCTGTTCGGCGTCAACATCCACGGCGCCCGCGGGTCGCGGGTCGCCCACAACATCATCGACGGCCTGCGCGGTGTCCGGCTCAACGATGCCGGCAACGGCGTGCGGGTGTGGAACGCGCCGGACGTGGTCGTCGACGGCAACACCATCCGCTACGGCCGCGACGGCATCTTCTCGGTGACGAGCAGCAAGGATCGCTTCATCAACAACCGGTTCGAGAAGGTGCGGTTCGCGGTGCACTACATGTACACCAACGACAGCGAGATCAGCGGCAACGTTTCGATCGGCAATCACGGCGGCTATGCCATCATGTATTCCAACCGGCTGACGATCCTCGGCAACGTCTCCGAGCGCGACCGCGATTTCGGCCTCCTGTTCAACTATGCGAACTTCGCCCGGATTGAACGCAATCGCGTCGTCGGCGGACCGCTGTCCGGAATCAGCGCCGATTTCGAAGGCGTCGACGCCGACAAGGGCATGACGCCGGTCGAACGCGGCGCGGTAGATGCGCAGTTCGGTCCGACCAAATGCGTGTTCATTTACAACGCCAACAAGAACCGGTTTCGCGACAATTGGTTCGAGGGCTGCGAGATCGGCGTGCATTTCACCGCCGGCTCTGAAGGCAACGAGATCGTGGGAAATGCATTCATCGGCAACCGCAATCAGGTGAAATACGTCGGCACCCGCGACCTCGACTGGTCGAAGGACGGGCGCGGCAACTATTGGAGCGACAATCCGGCGTTCGACCTCGACAACGACGGCATCGCCGACGCGGCGTATCGGCCGAACGATCTGGTCGACCGGGTGCTGTGGACCGCTCCCGCCGCCAAGCTGCTGATCAACAGTCCGGCGGTTCAGGTGCTGCGCTGGGCGCAGAGCCAGTTTCCAGCGCTGTATCCGGGCGGCGTGGTCGATACCCGCCCGCTGATCGCTCCGCCGCCGCGGCCGATGCCGGGAGTGGCGCCATGACCGCGACTGTCGCCATCGAGCATGTCGAGAAGCGCTACCGCGCGGTGCGGGCGCTGCACGATGTGTCGTTTGCCCTCGAGCCTGGGCGGCTCAGCGCCCTGGTCGGGCACAACGGCGCCGGCAAGACCACGCTGATCAAACTGATGCTCGGCCTGATCCGTCCGGACGGCGGTTCGATCCGCGTGCTCGGCGAGAACCCCGCGGCCGGCGAGTTCGCAGGTCGCCGCTGCCTCGGGTTCCTGCCCGAGAACGTCGCGTTCAACGCTGCATTGACCGGGCGCGAGACGCTGGCGTTCTACGCGCGGCTGAAGGGGAGCGACGCCAGGCAAGGTGCAGCGCTGCTGGAGCGCGTCGGCCTCGGCGAGGCTTCGCGGCGTCTGGTCGGGACGTATTCGAAGGGAATGCGACAGCGGCTCGGGCTGGCGCAGGCGCTGCTCGGTCGGCCGCGGGTGCTGCTGCTCGACGAGCCCACCACTGGGCTCGATCCGGCGCTGCGGCTGACGTTCTACGAAATCCTCGACGAGCTGCGGCGCGACGGCGCCACGGTGCTGATCTCGTCGCACGCGCTCGACGAGCTCGAAGGCCGCGCCGAACAGGTGCTGATCATGAACCGCGGCATTCTGGTCGCAGACGGCACGCTGGCGGAGCTGCGTGCGCTGGCGGGGCTGCCGATCCGGCTCAGGTTGAAGCTGGCTGACCCTGCCGCACGTCCGGTCTGGTTCCCGAACGAGGTCGTCATGGACCAAGGTCGCTGCGAGATCGGCGTCGTCGATCACGCCGGCAAGATGCGGTTGCTGCGGCAGGCGGCAGGCGACCCCGCCGTCGCTGATATCGTCGTTGCAGAGCCGACCCTCGACGAGCTGTACGCGCATTTTCTTCGGCGGCAGGAGCGGGCGGCATGAAGCCCATCGCGGTGATCGCTCTGAAGGAGATTCAGGAAGGCTTGCGCAATCGCTGGGTGTTTGCCGCGACGCTGCTGCTCGCCGGATTGTCGCTGTCGCTGACGCTGCTCGGCAGCGCTCCGACCGGCCATGTCGGCGCCGCCGCGCTCGACGTGGTGATCGTCAGCCTGTCGAGCCTGACGATCTTCCTGCTGCCGCTGATCGCGCTGCTGATCTCGCACGACGCCATCGTCGGCGAGATGGAGCGCGGCACCATGATCTTGCTGCTGAGCTATCCGGTCGCACGCACGCACGTCGTGCTCGGCAAATTTCTTGGCCACGTCACCATCCTGAGCTTCGCGACGCTGGTCGGTTACGGCGTCTCGGCGCTCGCACTGGTGATCAGCGGCACGCCGGTGTCGTCGCAGAGCTGGGCTGCTTTTGCCGCGATGCTCGGCACCTCGGTGCTGCTCGGCGCGGTGTTCGTCGCGCTCGGCTATGCGGCGTCCAGCCTGGTACGCCAGCGCGGCACCGCGGCCGGCATCGCGGTCGGGATCTGGCTTTTGCTGGTGCTGGTGTTCGACATGGCGCTGCTCGGCGTGCTGGTGGTCGATCAGGGCCGGCTGATTTCCAGCGGCGTGCTCAACGTGCTGCTGTTCTTCAATCCGACCGATCTGTACCGGCTGAGCAATCTGACCGGCACCAATGTCAGCCAGTTCGCCGGCATGGCGGGCCTCGCCGGCACCGTCCATCCCAGTTTCGTCAGCCTGCTTGCGGGCATGGCGGCATGGGTCGCGGTGCCGCTCGGCCTCGCCATCTTGGTATTCGCCCGGAGGGAGCTATGAGAATTTCAGGTCGTATCGTCTTGCTCGCGGCCGCGCTGCTGCTCGCGGGCTGCAACGACAAATCCGGTTCGGCCGTGATGCCGCCGCCGGTGGCGCTGAACGACGAGGCGATGGGCGTGTTCTGCGGCATGAACCTCGTCGAGCATCCCGGTCCGAAGGGGCAGATCATCACCGCGAGCCGGATCGATCCGTACTGGTTTTCCTCGGCGCGCGATGCGGTTGCCTTCACGTTGATGCCGGATCAGCCGCGCGACATCCGCGCGATCTACGTCTCGGACATGGGGCGGGCGCCGAACTGGGATCAGCCGGGCGAAACCAACTGGGTCGATGCCAGGAAGGCGTTCTTCGTGATCGACAGCCGCAAGCGCGGCGGGATGGGGGCGGCCGAGACCGTGCCGTTCAGCGACCGTGGCGCCGCCGAGGCCTTCGCCGCCGCGAACGGAGGGCGGGTGGTCGCCTTCGATGCTATTCCCAGCAACTACGTCCTCGGCAGCGATGCGTCGTCCGCCAGCGATCATCACGGTGCGACCGAGACCCGGATGAATTAGCGAGAAATGCCATGACGCAGTCAGCACTCAACCGGCGGCGCTTCGTCACCATCGCTGCCAGCGCGTTCGGCGTCGCCATGCTCGGGCGTGCGGTGCCGTCGCAGGCGGGCGGGCCGGTGCGCTGGCGCGGTTCGGCGCTCGGCGCACAGGTGTCGATCGAGATCCACCATCCTGATCGCGTCGCCGCGGCGAGGCTGGTCGAGGCCAGTGTGCACGAAGTGCGCCGGCTCGAGCAGATGTTCAGCCTGTACCGGCCGGACTCGGCGATCTGCGTGCTCAATCGATCCGGGGTGTTGGTTGCGCCGGATCCGGACATGGTGGCGCTGCTGCGGACGACGTTGGATCTTGCTGCGCGGACCGGCGGTGCGTTCGATCCCACTGTTCAGCCGTTGTGGGAACTCTATCGAAGCCACTTCGAGCGGTCCGGAGCTGATCCTGCCGGTCCGGCGAAGGCGGAGGTCGCAAGCGCGCTGGCCAAGGTCGGTTACCACGATGTGCTGGTGTCGGCTGATCGCATCGCATTGAAACGACCGGGCGCCGCCATCACGCTCAACGGCATCGCGCAAGGCTTCGCCACCGATCGCGTGGTCGATCTGCTGCGGAAGGGTGGCATGACCGCCACGCTGGTTGACATCGGCGAGATCCGGGCGATCGGCGCAAAGTCGGACGGTGCGCCCTGGCGGGTCGGCTTGGCCGATCCGGAGAAAGCCGGCGTCGAGCTTGGTACCGTCGAGTTGGTGGATCGTGCTATCGCAACGTCATCCGGCGCAGGCTTTCGCTTCGATCCGGCGGGTCAGTTCACGCATCTGTTCGATCCATCGACGGGACGCTGCCCCTCGTCGTATCGTTCTGTCAGCGTGGTCGCGCCAACCGCGACGGAGGCCGATGCGCTGTCGACCGCCTTCAGCGTGCTCGACCGCAGCCGCATCGTCGCGATCCTTCGCGCGCGGGCGGGCGTCGAAGTGTTGCTGGCGGATGCAGAGGGGAGCGTGCAGTGGCTGCGCGCCTAAGGAAGCGCGTGCTGCTCTGACGCCGCGGTGATGTCGTGATGCTGGATTGGCCGACCGTCTTTCGTATCATCCATGTGCTCGGCGTGGTGCATTGGATCGGGGGACTGCTGTTCGTCACCTTCGTGATCCTGCCGAGCCTTCTGGAGATGGAAGCGACGAAGCGGCTGCCGTTGTTCGATGCGTTGGAGCGTCGCTTTGCCGCCCAGGCGCGGATCTCGACGCTGCTGGTCGGGATCTCCGGCTTCTACATGCTGTACGCCTATGACCGCTGGGATCAGCTCGCTGATCCGCAATATTGGTGGCTCGGCGCGATGCTCGGACTGTGGGCGATTTTCATCGTGATGCTATTCGTGGCCGAGCCGCTGTTTCTGCACGCGTGGTTCGACGCGCGGGCGCGGCGCGATCCCGACCGTGCATTCGGGGTGGCGCTTCGCGGCCATCGGGTGCTGAGCACGATTTCGCTGATCACCGTGCTCGGCGCGGTCGGCGGTGTGCACGGGCTGTTCTGACCCGCCATTCGCGATTGAGCTTGCGACAGAACAACGATGGCTGGGGCCGCTCGGTTAGCGTCGGCTGAGCCATGGAGTGAGCCGCGATGAGCCGCAGCAACGCACGAACCGAACGAGGACGCCGCTGGTACGTCGGCGACCGGCTGCATGTCGACGTCCGCGGCCTGCCGTGTCCCGAGCCCTTGGTGGCGGTGCTTCGCCTGATCGACGGCGGCGAGGCGGGGGACGGATTGACGGCGCTCGTCAGTCAGGAGCCGCTGCTGTTGTATCCGGAGCTCGACGCGCGGGGCTGGCGCCATCGCATGGTGACGCCGGCCGCTGACATGCCGCTGCGGGACGGCGAGGTGCTGCTCGAGATCCAGCGAGGCCCCGCATGATCGCTGCCAGCGGATTTCTCGGGACGGCCAAGAGCCGGCTGCTGCCGGCTTCGGTTCCGTTCCGGTTCTTCGCCGCCGCCGCGGTGTGTCACGTTCTGCTGTGGGGCGCGGTGTTGTTGGCAGCGGACGACTTTCCGCGGTTTCGCGGCGGGGTGGGTCCGTCGCTGGCCGCGGTGCATCTGTTGACGCTCGGCGTGTTGACATTCACCGCGGTCGGCGCTGCGGTGCAGCTTCTCCCGGTGGCGACGACGCGGCCGTTGGCGGCGGTGTGGCCGATCCGGTTGGCATCCTGGCTGCTGATCCCGGGCGCGGTGGTGCTGATCGCCGGGATGGCGGCTGCTGATAGCATCTGGATGATCGGCGGTGCTGCGGCGACGACGCTGGGACTGCTGCTGTTCGCCGTGCTGCTGGCCGACAATCTGCGGCGCGCCGGAAGTATGCCGGTGGTACGCGCCTATGGCTGGGCGGCACTCGCCTCGCTTATCGCGCTCGTGGCGCTGGGCTTCGCACTGTCGCTTGACCATCGCTTCGGGGTTTTCGTTGATCACGCCGCGGCGGCGCGCGCCCATATGATCCTCGGTGGATTCGGTTTCATGGGAATGCTGGCGCTCGGTTTCAGCCACGTGCTGATCCCGATGTTCGCGCTGTCGAACGCGCCGGATCAGCGGACGGCATGGTTCGGCTTCGGCGCCGCCACCGCCACCGTGGCGCTCGGCACGATCGGTGCGCTTGGCGATGTCGTCGCACTGCAGATTGCGGCCTGCGTGGTCGGCGCGGTCGCGGTCGGCCTGCATCTCGGGTTGATGCGCGTCGCGCTGGCGAGCGGCATGCGCAAGCGCCTCGGCCTGTCGTTTGTGCTGATCCGTTTCTCCTGGGTCATGCTGGCGCTGACGCCGCTTGCAGCGCTTGCTGCGCTACAGGGCTGGGCCGGCCTCGGCGGGCCGACGCTGTTCGGGCTGGTGGCGCTCGGCGGCTGGCTGATGACGTTCCTGCTCGGCGTGCTGCAGCGGATCGTGCCGTTTCTGGCCTCGATGCATGTCAGCCGCGCCAGCGGCGGGCCGCCGCTGCTGACCGACCTCGGCGTCGCTGCCCCGCTCAAAATTCACGCCGTCGCCCATCTGATCGCAATCCCTGCGCTGGGGTTTGCGATCGTGCTCGACAGTGCGCAGCTCGCTGCCGGTGCTGCGGTGGTTGGCGCCGCCGGGGCGCTCGCCTTCGCCGCCTACATCGCCAGCATTCTGCCGTCGCTCACTTCGGGCCGCACCCGCAACTGTTAGTTTCAAGGAGCCTGCCATGTTTGCCAACCGCATCAGCCAGACCCTGCACGACGAACATCGCGCCACCATCGCGCTGATGGAGCGGCTCGAGGCGGCGATCTCGCGTCGTCAGCCGATCAGCGTGGCCGATCCCGCCGGCGCGCGGCTGCTCGCCGATCTCTCTGCGGCGATCGAAGCAGATACGTTGCGGCATTTCGACTTCGAAGAGACGCAGTTGTTCACGATGTTCGATTCGGTCGGCGATCAACTGATCGGCGACCATCTCACCGAGGAGCACAATTTCATGCGGCCGCTCGGCGAAAAGCTGATTGCGCAGGCCCGGCGTGCGCAGGCAAACGGCTTCGACGCCGATAGCTGGCGCGAGTTCAGCCGCGCCGGCGCCGAGCTGGTGCAACGCATGGTCGTGCACGTCCAGAAGGAGGAGATGGCACTGCTGCCGCTGCTCGATCAGACCATGGACGATGCCACGGAGGCACGCCTGTACGACGCCTATGTCAGGGCGTCCCAGGGCGCGGAAGCGTCATGAACAGGGGGCAGGCCGCGACCCTTGCTTCGCTGTCGGGCGGCCAGACGGTGCCACCGGCAGTGGCTTGCCCTGGCGGGTGACCATTCGGCGGATCGTCTGCCTTGTGCGGCCCGGGGCGGCGTGCTTAACCGAAGCCAGTACCGGTGCCCCTCGCACGAGGGGTGAAACGGGAATGCGGTGCGGGGTCTCGTTGCCCCAATGCCGCGGCTGCCCTCGCAACTGTGGGCGGATCGGAGCGTCCTCGAATGCCACTGGCCGGATTGGCCGGGAAGGCGGACGCGCCGGATATCCGCGAGCCAGGAGACCGGCCGGTACAAGTGTGCAACTCGTTCGGCGATGGGCCGGCGGAGGATGTCGTCTTGACCAGAACAACTGCGCGGCATCGCGGCGCTCGTGCGCCCGTCGTTTCGGGCGAGCAACGGTCGACCCCTTGGCTACTACGCCATCTGGCGCTGCCGGTCATCGGCCTGATCAGCCTCGGTGTGATCGGCCTGCTGTCATCGCCGGTGTTCGCCGCACCGAAGCGGATCGCCTCGATCAATATGTGCACCGATCAGTTGCTGATCGCCTTGGCCGATCCGGAGCAGATCATGGGCCTTGGGCCCTATGCGCGTGACCCGCGGCTGTCCTGGCTCGCGAACGAGGCAAAGCGGTTTCCGTCGCTGTCCGGCGAGGCGGAGGATCTGTTGATGCTGGCGCCCGACGTGGTGCTGGCCGGCCGCTACGGCAAGCGCGCCACCCGCGAACTGCTGCGCGCGCAGCACGTCCCGCTCGAGGAGTTCGACGTGCCGCGGACGATCGACGAGGTCAAGGCGCAGATCCTTCGGGCCGGCGAGCTCGTCGGCCATCCGCAGCGGGCGGACGCGATGATCGCTGCGATCGACCGGGCAACCGAGCGCGCGCGGCAAACGGCGTCACGCTGGCAGGGCCGGGTGCTGGCGCTGTCGCGGCGCGGCTGGGTGACCGGCGGCGACAGTCTGCTCAGCTCGCTGCTGCACACGGTGGGGCTGTCGAATGCCGCCTCGGATCTTGGCCTCAGCTATGGCGGCTTCGCGTCGCTCGAAGCCATCGTCGCGGCGCGGCCGGATCTGTTGCTGGTGTCGGAGCAGCAGCCGCAGGCTGAGGATCAGGGCAAGGCTTTGCTGCTGCATCCGGCGATTCAGCAGGCCTATCCGCAATCCCGGCGGATCGTTGTCCCCGATCAGCTCACGGTCTGCGGCGGTCCGATGCTGCCGGCCGCGCTCGATCGGCTGTCGGATGCGATCGAGCAGATCAGCCGGAGGCACGGCGTTGCTTCGGCCGCGGCACACGATTGAACGAAGCTTGGTGACAGCTCGGTCCGGCGCGCCGGTTCTCAGCCTTCTTCCAGCGCGGCGCCGTACAGGATCATGCAGGGGCCGGCCGGCCGGTCGGCGGTGAGGCGAGCGGCAAGCTCGCTGACGGTGCCGCGTTCGACATTTGTGGTGTCGGAGCCGAGGCTCTCGACCATCACGGCCGGCGTCGCTGCGTCCAAGCCTCGGGCGATCAGTTGCGCCACGAGGGCCGGGAAGGTGGCCTTGCCCATATAGACGCAGGTCGTTGCCGTCGCGTCCGCCAGCGCCGCGAGGTCGAGGTCGCGCGGTAGGCGGCCGTCGACATCGTGGCCGGTGACGAACTGCACCCGGCGGGCGACGCCGCGCTTGGTCAGCGACGCGCCGATCGCAGCCGCGGCGGCGGTCGCGGTGGTGATGCCGGGGACGATCTCGACCGCGATGCCGGCGTCGCGCGCCGCGCGCAGCTCTTCGTCGGCGCGGGCGAACAGGGTCGGATCGCCGGCCTTCAGCCGCACCACATGCTTGCCGCGCAGCGCGTAGCTGATCGCGAGGCGGCTGACTTCATCCTGGCGCGGCGAGGGATGGCCGGCGCGCTTGCCGACGGCGACGAGCTCGGCGTCGGGATCGAGATAGGCCATGAAGTCTTCGCCGGCGAGATCATCGTACAGCACGACGTCGGCGGCTTGCAGCCGCTTGATCGCGCGCAGTGTCAGCAGGTCGGCATCACCCGGGCCGGCGCCGACCAGCGTGATGCGGCCGGGTGCAGCGGCGCTTTCGAAAAAGTTGGACATCAGGCGATCGCCTCCTCGGCGACATCGATCAGATGGAAGAAGGTGCCAGTGACGTGGCCGCGCCGGCTGCCGGTCTCATCGGTGAGCTGTCCGGCGGGATCGCGGATCTCGGCGAGCGGATCGTCCGCCACGGTGACGACGCGGGCGTAGTGATATTCATGGCCGCGCAGCACGCTGCCGGCGGCGTACCCGGCGGCGGCGGTATGCAAGGTTGCGCGGCGGTAGCCGAGATGCAGCTTGCGGGTGGCGAAGTCGGTTTCGAGGCCGAGTAGTCCCGCCATCGCATGGCGCGTGCCGTCGGCATCGATCAGGCCGGCACCCAGCGTCATGTAGCCGCCGCACTCGCCGTGCACCGGGCGGGTTTCTGCAAACGCGCCGAGCGCTGCCTTGAACCGCGTCGCCGCTGCCAGGCGTCCTGCGTGCAGTTCGGGATAGCCGCCAGGCAGCCACGCGGCATCGCAGGACGGATCTGGGCCCTCGTCGTTCAGCGGCGAGAACGGCACGATCTCGGCGCCGGCCGCGCGCCAGCCGGCGGTGAGGTGCGGATAGATGAAGGAGAATGCATCGTCGTGCGCCAGCGCGATGCTCTGACCCGGCGGCGGCAGTGGCCGGATCGACGATGCGATCGGGCGCGCCGGCTGCGCGGCGCGGATCAGGGCGTCTAGATCGATGCCGCGCACGGCGCTGTCGGCGAGTTGCTGCAGGCGGGTGTCGAGCCTCGCGGTCTCGCGTGCCTGCACCAAACCGAGATGGCGGTTCTTCAGCGTGAGATCGCGCTGTCGCTCAAAGCTGCCCAGCACCGGAATGTCGTGCGCGGCGAAACCGTCGCGGACCAGCGCTTCATGGCGCGGGCTGGCGACGTTGTTGAGGATGACGCCGGCGATGCGCACATCGCTGCGATAGCGGGCGAAGCCGAGCGCCAGCGCGGCGGCCGATTGCGCCTGGCCTGCGACGTCGATCACCAGCACCACCGGCCAGCCGGTGAACGCGGCGATATCGGCGGTCGCGCCGTTGCCCCAGGCGCCAGATGCGCTGCCGCCGTCGAACAGCCCCATCACGCCTTCGGCGAGGCAGAGGTCCGCGCCGGCCGCGGCATCGAGCAGGGAGGTGATGTGGTCCTGGCCGAACGCCCAGGAATCCAGATTGTAGCAGGGCCGACCGGCGGCGATCTCGTGGAACGCCGGATCGATATAATCGGGCCCGCATTTGTACGGCTGCACAGTGAGGCCGCGGCGGCGTAGTGCCGCGTTCAGCGCCAGCGTCACCGTCGTCTTGCCGCTATTGGTCGACGGCGCCGCGATGATCAGCCCCGGCGGACGGCCGTTCGTCGCTGTTGGAAGTACATGATCAGTCACGGTCACGGCCGTCCTCCGCCGAGCGGCGATAGCGGCGGTCGTAGTCGGGGGCGTACAGCGAGCTCTCGCGGAAATCGGTGGCGGCGAGCGACGGCCCGACCAGGATCAACGCGGTGCGGTCGATGCCTTCGGCTGCGACCTGCGCGGCGATCGAGCTGAGCGTGCCGCGGATCACCTGCTGTTCCGGCCAGCTCGCGCGCACCACTACGGCGACCGCGCCGTCGTCGCCGTAATACGGGCGCAGCCGTTCGACGACGTCGGGAAGGACGTGGATCGACAGATGGATCGCCAGCGTCGCGCCGGTGGCTGCGAAGGCTTCCAGCGTCTCGCGCGGCGGCATCGCCGAGGCGCGGCCCGAGGTGCGCGTCAGCACCACGGTCTGCGCGACTTCCGGCAACGTCAGTTCGCGGCCGAGCACGGCGGCGGCCGCCGCGAACGACGGCACCCCGGGCGTAACGGTGTAGGGGATGCCGTACTGCTCCAGGCGGCGGATTTGTTCGCCCATCGCGCTCCACACCGACAGGTCGCCGGAATGCAGCCGGGCGACGTCGTGGCCGGCTTCGGTAGCGGCGACGAACTCCGCGGTGATGGCGTCGAGGTCGAGCGGGGCGGTGTCGACGACGCGCGCGTCCTTCGGGCACAGCGCCACGATCTCGCGCGGGACTAACGAGCCGGCATAGAGACACACCGGGCAGCGCATCACCAGATCGCGGCCGCGCACGGTGATCAGATCGGGCGCGCCGGGGCCGGCGCCGATGAAGTGGACGGTCATGGCAGCGGCTCCTCGATCGCCACCGCGGCCGTCGCGAGGCGATCCTGTGAAATCAAACGGGATACGATCAGCCGCGCCGTCGGTCCGGCGGCGGCGAGCGCCGCGGCCTCGCAGACGCTGCCGACACCGCGGTGATGTGCGACCACGGCAGACGACGTCGTGATACGCGCGGTGGCTTGTTCGAGCGCAGTCGCATCGATCGGCAAGATGGGGAGAGCGGTGGTGGTTGCGGCCTCGCGCAGGCCGCTGTGATCGGCTTTGTCCGCAGCGGTTGCCAACGCCGATGGCTGGTGCGGATTGGCGGCGCGGCGCGCAGTCTCGATCACGTCGATGATCGCCGATGCGGGGGCGGCGGCGCGGAAGCCGATGCCGATGACGACCGCGGTCATTTGCGGACGCTCCATTGCACCACCGGCATCGCCGCGCGCCATCCGGTGAGGCCGCCGACCGGCGCGGCGCGCTCGACGCCGAGCCGCAGCAATTCGCCGCCATGACGGCGGTGCCAGTCGATCAGCAGCGCTTCGGTCTCCAGCGTCACCGCATTCACCACCAGCCGGCCGCCCGCGGGCAGCGCCTGCCACACCGCGTCCATCACCCCCGGACGGCTGGCGCCGCCGCCGATGAACACCGCGTCGGGCGTGGGGAGGCCGGCGAGCGCCTCGGGTGCTGCGCCGAGCCGCAGATCGAGCTGCGCCACGCCGAGCGCCTCGGCATTGGCGCGCGCGGTGGCGAGCCGGTCGGCGCGCGTCTCAATCCCGATCGCGCGATTGCTACGCGCCGCCAGCAGCCATTCGATTCCGATCGAGCCGGCGCCGGCGCCGATATCCCACAGCAGCTCATGGCCGCGCGGCGCCAGCGTCGACAGCGTCACCGCGCGGATCTCGCGCTTGGTGAGCTGGCCGTCGTGCTGAAACAGCTCGTCCGGCAGGCCGCTGACGCACGGCATGATCACGGCATTCGGCTCCGCGGCTGCGGCGATGCCGAGTGCGACTGGAGCGGTGACGTCGGGGAAAGCGAAGATCGAGGCGGTGGTTCGCCGCACGCGCTCGCGCGGGCCGCCGAGTGCTTCGAGCACGGTGAGTTCGGACGCGCCGAAACCGTTCGCCGCGAGATACGCGGCGATCTCGCCGACCGCGGCGCCGTCGCGCACCAATACGATCAGCCGCGCCTGCGGGCGGAGATGCGGACGCAGCGTCGCGACGGGGCGCGCGTGCAGGCCGAGCGTCACCGCGTCTTCCAGGCGCCAGCCGAGCCGCGCAGCGGCCCAGGCAAAGGTCGATGGCGCCGCCACGGCGGTCCATTCATTTGCCGCGAGATGATCGGCCAGCACCGATCCCGCGCCGTGCCAGAACGGATCGCCGGAGCACAGCACGGCGACGCGGCGGCCACGCTGCGCCAGCACGTCGGGGAGCGAGGCCGCGAACGGCACGCGCCACGGCATTGTGGGCTTGTTCAATGCGGCGACGAGGGAGAGATGGCGATCACCTCCGACGATCAGCTCGGCGGTGTCCAGCAGCGCCCGTGCGCGCGCCGACAACCCCTTGAGGCCGTCCTCACCGATTCCGACGATGGACAGCCAGGGCTGCGTCGTGTCATCGCTGGTGATCATGACGCTCCCTTCATCGCATCGCTCGCGCGTATTGATCCTCGGCGGCACTGCCGATGCCTCGGCGCTCGCCCGGGCGATCGCCGCCGAGCCGGCCGTCGACGCGGTGCTGTCGTTCGCCGGCCGTACCGATCACCCGAAGCCACCGCCGATCCCGTTTCGCGTTGGTGGCTTTGGCCGCATCAGCGGCTTGGTCGATTACTTGCGCGCCGAGCGGATCGAGCGCGTCGTCGATGCGACGCATCCATTCGCGGCGCAGATGAGCCGCCACGCGGTGATCGCCTGCGCCGAAGCGGGCGTGCCGCTGTTGGCGTTGGAGCGGCCGGCGTGGCAGGCGGTCGCCGGTGATCGCTGGGTCGATGTCGAAGATCTCGCTCAGGCGGTGAGCGCGCTCGGCGCAGCGCCGCGGCGGGTGTTTCTCGGCATCGGCCGCCAGAACCTCGAGCTGTTCGCGGCGCAGCCGCAGCACGCCTATCTGGTCCGGCTGGTCGATCCACCGCGCGGGCCGCTGCCGTTGCCGAATGTCGATATCGTGGTGGCGCGCGGACCGTTCGATCTCGCCGGCGACCGCGCGCTGCTGCGGGCGCACCGCACCGAGATCGTCGTCGCCAAAAATGCCGGCGGCGATGCGGCTGTTGCCAAGATCACCGCGGCGCGCGAACTCGGGCTGCCGGTGATCATGGTGAAGCGGCCCGCGGTGCCGGATCGGCACTGCGTCGCGACGGTCGCCGATGTGATGGCCTGGCTCGGTCACGACACCGCTCCGGAGAACCGCGGGGTGTAGACGAAAGCGGCGCCGCTGCGACGCGGAATGATCCGGGTCTGCGACGAGCCGATCATCACCAGCGTGCGCATGTCGGCGCGTCGCGGCACCGCCTCGCCGAGCGGCGCCACGTCGATGCGTTCGCGTGGATCGCTGATAGCGGTCGCAAAGATCACCGGCACGGACGCGGGATGGATGGTGCGCAGCAGCTCGAAGGCGCGGCCGAGCTGCCACGGCCTGGCCTTCGAGATCGGGTTGTACAGCGCGATCACGAAATCGGCCTCCGCTGCGGCGCGCAGCCGCTTCTCGACGGTCTCCCACGGCTTGAGATTGTCCGACAGGTTGATCGCGCAGAAATCGTGGCCGAGCGGCGCGCCGATCCGCGCCGCGGCGGCGAACATCGCGCTGATGCCGGGCAGGATGCGGATGTCGAGCTCGCGCCACGACGGATCGCCGGCTTCGATCGCTTCGAACAGCGCCGCCGCCATCGCGAACACGCCGGGATCGCCGGAGGAGACGATGACGACATGGCGACCCTCGGCCGCCAGCCGCAGCGCGAAGCCGGCGCGATCGAGCTCTTCGCGGTTATCAGACGCGTGCCGCTGCAAGCCTTCACGCTCAGCGACGCGCGCCACATAGGGCGCGTAGCCGACGATGTCGGTGGCGCGCGCCAGCGCTGCGCTGACTTCGGGGGTGATCAGTTCCTGCGCGCCGGGCCCGAGGCCCGCGACGACGACAGATCCGGTCATGGCCGTCGTCCCTGTCCGTGGACCAGCACGATCGAGAAGTAAGGCGCGTCGTCGGTGGTCTTGTCGGCGAGCGGCATCACGACCTGATCGTCCATCGCGCCGCGCTCGACATAGATCGCGCGATCGAGCAGGCCGGCGTCGTCGAGCGCGCGGCGCACCTTCGGCAGATTGCGGCCGAGCTTCATGATCACGATTGCATCGCCGGTGGCGAGCGCCGCCTTCAGCCGCGCTGGTCCGAGCGTTGCCGGCACCACGCAGAGCACGTCGTCGCCATAGGTGATCGGCGTGCCGCTCGCAGTCCAGCATGCCGCCATGCCGGAGATGCCCGGCACGACTTCGACGCGGATGCGCGGCGCCAGCCGGCTGTGCAGATGCATGAACGAGCCGTACAAAAAGGGATCGCCTTCACACAGCACGACGACGTCGCGGCCTTGCGCGATGTGGTCGGCGAGCCGCGCGACGCATTGTTCGTAGAAGCTGCGCAGCGTCGCCGCATAGGCCGGATCGTCGAGTGCGATCTCGGTCGTCACCGGATAGTCCATCGGTTCTTCGATCACGCCCTCCGGCAGCAGGCCATCGGCGATGCGGCGGGCGTGGCCGGGGCGTCCGGCTTTGCGGAAATACGCCACCACCTTGGCGCCACCGATCAGCCGCGCAGCGCGGACGCTCATCAGGTCTGGTGCGCCTGGGCCGACGCCGACGCCGTAGATCGTCGGTGTGCTCATTCGCGTTCGCTCGCCAGCGCGTTGATCGCCGCAGCCGTCATCGCGCTGCCGCCGCGCCGGCCGCGCACGATCACGCAAGGCGAGGGTGAGTCCGTCAGCAGCGCGTCCTTGGATTCGGCGGCGCCGACGAAGCCGACCGGGATGCCGATAATGGCCGCGGGCCGCGGTGCGCCGGGCTCGGCGAGAATTTCGAGCAGGCGGAACAGCGCGGTTGGCGCGTTGCCGATCGCGACCACAGCGCCCTGCATCCGGTCGCGCCACAGATCGACGGCGGCGGCCGATCGGGTGGTGCCGAGCTTTGCAGCGAGGGCAGGAACGTCAGGATGGTTCAGCGTGCAGATCACTTCGTTGTCGGCCGGAAGCCGCTTGCGGGTGACGCCATTGGCGACCATCTGCGCGTCACACAGGATCGGCGCGCCGGCCTGCAGCGCGGCGCGGCCCGCCGCGACGAAGTCGGGCGTGAACGCGATGTCGCCGGCGACTTCGACCATGCCGCTGGCGTGGATGATGCGCACCGCGATCTTCTCCTCGTCGGGCGTGAATCGATCGAGCGCGGCTTCGGCGCGGATGATGGAGAACGACTGACGATAGATCGCGTCGCCGTCTCGTTCGTAGGCGTAAGTCATCGGGCGGCGTCCTCGATCAGCTCGGGGAGAAGGGATGGGGGCTGCTCTGTGTCGGC